>RQYE01000001.1 GCA_004010535.1 Coriobacteriales bacterium OH1046
ACCACGCCCGCGTGGTCGGGGTGACTGGATTCGAACCAGCGACCCTCTGCTCCCAAAGCAGATGCGCTACCAAACTGCGCCACACCCCGGTCGCCCGACTAGTATAGGCGAGGACCCGCGCCGCGCGCAAGCGGCGGCCCCCGGCATGTGTCGAAAAAATTACGCTCGAAAAAAGAAAGCGTTACCCATGCTCCGAGGAGGCTATGTTTTTTGTATTCTTTACAATCGGAACCATGTTCCATTGCGTATGTCTGGAGGGGATATGAGTTATTCCGAACGCATCATCGCCGATATCAAAGCGCGTTATCCGGAACAGAAGGAGTTCATCCAGGCGATCGAGGAGGTCCTGCCCACGCTTCAGCCTGCCCTCGATGCCCACCCCGAGTATGAGAAGGCGGCCTTGCTCGAGCGCCTCGTCGAGCCCGAGCGCATCATCATCTTCCGCGTGCCTTGGGTCGACGATTCCGGCGCCGTCCAGGTCAACCGCGGGTACCGCGTGCAGTTCAACTCCGCCATCGGCCCCTATAAGGGTGGCTTGCGCTTCAACCCCAGCGTTACTGTGGGCATGCTCAAGTTCCTTGGCTTCGAGCAGATCTTCAAGAACTCCCTTACGACGCTTCCCATGGGTGGCGGCAAGGGCGGCTCCGACTTCGATCCCAAGGGCAAGTCCAATAACGAGATCATGCGCTTTTGCCAAAGCTTCATGACCGAGCTTTTCCGCCATATCGGCCCCGACACCGATGTTCCCGCCGGTGATCTGGGCGTGGGCGCCCGCGAGGTGGCCTACCTGTTCGGCCAATACAAGCGCCTCGAGAACGATTTCACGGGCGTTCTCACCGGAAAGGGGCTCGCGTTCGGCGGTTCGCTCGCCCGAACCCAAGCTACCGGATACGGCTTGGTCTACTTCGTCCAGAATCTGCTCGAGGACCGCGGCGACTCCTTTGCGGGCAAGACCGTCGTCGTGCACGGTTCCGGCAACGTGGCCATCTACGCTATCCAGAAAGCCGAGCAGCTTGGGGCCAAGGTCGTTGCATGCTCCGACACCAAGGGCTGGGTCTACGATGCCGAGGGTCTCGATGTCGCGGCCCTCGAGGCGATCTATGCTGCCAAGCGCTCCGGCAACGATCGGGATGCAAGCCTCGCCACCTACGCCGCGTATCGTCCCGATGCCGAATACCATGCCGAGGACGGTCGGGGTGTTTGGAGCGTTCCCTGCGCTATCGCGCTTCCGTGCGCCCGCGAGAACACCCTGCTTTTCGAGGATGCCGAGAAACTCGTGGCGGGTGGCTGCAAGGTTGTGGGCGAGGGGGCCAATATGCCCAGCACCAACGAGGCTATCGCGTACCTGATCGAGCATGGCGTCGCGTTCTGCCCGGGAAAAGCCGCCAATGCGGGCGGGGTCGCCACCTCCGGCCTCGAGATGAGCCAGAATGCGGGTCACATCTCCTGGACCTTCGAAGAGGTCGACAGCCGTCTCAAGGACATCATGGCCTCCATCTATCGTTCTGCCGCCGATGCCGCCAAGGCATACGGCCATGAGGGCAACCTCGTCTTCGGCGCCAATATCGCCGGCTTCCTCAAGGTTGCCGACGCTATGATGGCCCAAGGCATCGTGTAAGCCCCCTTCGGCATGCGCCTGCTTTGGAGCCCGGGGAAACCCGGGCTCTGTTCATCCCGGTCGTTCCCTTGGCGCGGCGCATGGGCTGCGCCATGTTCGGATATCGCGTAAATTTGCATAGTCGCACGGTAAAGTACCTGCATCTTTGCTATCATTTCAAGGCTATGCGATTTCTCTGCGGGCGTGGCGGAATTGGTAGACGCGCTGGATTTAGGTTCCAGTGGGCTAGCCCGTGAAGGTTCGAGTCCTTTCGCCCGCACCAAACGAGAGATCGAAGAGCCCGTTTTGTTAGGATGGCGAGAGATCGCCTGGATTGCGAGACACATGGAGGACGCGTTGAACATCACCGTCAAACCGCAGGAGCCCAAGGACGGCGTCCTGACTGCGCAGGTCACCGTTCCTGCCGCAGATGTAGATGCAGCTATTGCCAAGACCTATAGGGATATCGCCCATAAGTACCAGTTCCAGGGCTTCCGCCGTGGTCATGTGCCGCGTCCCGTCATCGACGGCATCCTCGGCAAGCAGGCTGTTCTCGCGCAGGCGACCAATGACATCCTGAACGATCTCGAACCCATGGTCCTCAACGAGCTCGACATCGTTCCCATCGGCCGCCTCGAATATCCCGAGGAGCCCGACACGCTCTCCGCAGGCATCGACTACATGGTCGAGTGCCACATGGATGTCCGTCCTTCCGCCGGGCTCACCTCCTACGATGCGCCGTCCATCACCATGCCCCCCGATGAGGCCACCGATGCCGAGATCGAGCTGCAGATCAACCAGCTGCTCTCCTATCAGACCACCTATGAGGATGCCAAGCTCGAACGCGCCGTCGAGGAAGGCGACATCATCTCGGTCAATATCGACGATGTCGGGAACGGCGGCCGTTATGCCGGGCAGAATCGTATGATCTCGCTCGACGGCGCCAGCCTCCCCGAGGCTCTGCGCAACGGCCTCGTAGGCATGAACCCCGGCGAGACCAAGGATGTCTCATGGGAAGAGGGCGACAGCACCGTCAAGCTCACCCTCACCCTCAACTCCATCATGAAGGCCATCACGCCCGAGCTCACCGACGAGCTTGCCAAGAAGAACTTCGGCTTCGAGACGGTCGACGAGCTCAAGGCCGCCATCAAGGAGGAGATCGAGCAGGATAAGGTCCGCTCGTTGCCCGGTCTCAAGGAGGACCGTCTCGTCGAGGCCGTCGGAAAGCTCCTCGATCTCGAAGAGGTCCCCGAGAACTACAAGAACCAGATCTTCAACGAGCTCGCCAACGAGTTCCTCTCGACGTTGCAGCGCCAAGGCCTCACGCTTGACACCTATCTCGGCGCCCGCGGGGTGGAGGCCAAGGACTTCCTCAACGATCTGCACGCCCAAGCCGATGAGCGAGCCCGCCAGTCGCTCGCCCTCGATGCGCTCGCCTCCCATCTCGATATCGCCGTTTCCGATGACGATGTCCGAGCCGAATTCGGGAAAGCCCGGGTCGACGATGTCGATGCCGCCATCGATGAGTGGACTTCCGGTGGCCGTATCCCGGCGATCCGCGAGTCCATCAGGCGCACCAAGGCTTTGAGCTGGCTCGTCGAGAATGCCGAGGTCGAGATCGTCGACGAGGTCGGCGAGCGTGCAGCCGCCGGGAAGAAGCCCGCCAAGAAGAAATCGGCCCCCAAGAAGGCTGCCGGGAAGAAACCCGCCAAGAAGAAGGATTCTTCCAAGGAGCAGCCCGAAGAGCCTCCTGCGGAGTAGGGCGCCTTTTGAGCATTTTTTCTGCCCCGGGTAAGATAATCCTTGCCCGGGGTATCAATTAGGGGAGTAAAAGGAGGACTCACATGATCAACCCGACCAATATCCCGCTCATCCCATATGTCATCGAGCAGACCCCGCGTGGCGAGCGCAGCTACGATATCTACTCCCGGCTCCTGAACGATCGCATCGTCTTCCTCGGGGAGCCCATCACCCGCGAAAGCGCCAACCTCGTCATCGCACAGCTCCTGCACCTCGAGAGCCAGGATCCCGATAAGGACATCTCGCTCTACATCGACTCCCCCGGCGGCGAGGTCTACGCCGGCCTCGGCATCCTCGATACGATGAATTTCATCAAACCCGAGGTCTCCACCATCTGCGTGGGCATGGCAGCCTCCATGGCGGCCGTGCTGCTGGCCGCCGGCGCCAAGGGCAAGCGCCTCGCGCTCCCCAATGCCATGATCCTCATCCACCAGCCCAGCTCCGGGGTCGAGGGCCAGCAGACCGACATCCAGATCGTCGCCGACGAGACGAAGTGGATCCGCCAGCATCTGAACGAGCTTCTGTCCGAATATACGGGGCAGCCCATCGAGAAGGTCAATGCCGACACCGAGCGCGATAACTACCTGCGCGCTGCCGAGGCCGCCGCGTACGGCCTTGTCGATAAGGTCATCAGCTCCCGCATCGAGCAGTCCGACGAGTAGTCTGGAGCCAGCTATCCATGACGAAGAACGACGATTTCCAAGGCAACCCGTACGAGATGCACTGCGCCTTCTGCGGCAAGAGCCGCAGTCAGGTCGATAAGCTCATCCAAGGCCCCAACGGGGTCTGCATCTGCGACGAGTGCATCACCGCTGCCGCCGAGATGCTCACCGGCGTATCCTATTCCCAGCCCGACGATGAGGATGGGCCGCCGGTGCCCGAGATCGAGCTCAAGCATCTGCCCACGCCGCATGAGATCTACGATGAGCTGTCCCAATACGTTATGGGCCAGGAGGATGCCAAACGCGCCATGAGCGTGGCCGTCTACAACCACTACCGGCGCATCATCTCAGACGATGGCGCGCTGCCCGAGGGTTCGGAGGATGTCGAGATCGCCAAAAGCAATATCCTATTGCTCGGTCCTACGGGTACCGGCAAGACGCTCTTGGCCCAAACACTCGCCCGTTTCCTCGAAGTGCCCTTCGCCATCGCCGATGCGACCACCCTCACCGAGGCGGGCTATGTAGGCGAGGATGTCGAGAACATCCTTCTGAAGCTCATCAATGCCGCCGATGGCGATGTGGGACGCGCCGAGCTCGGTATCGTCTATATCGACGAGATCGATAAGATCGCCCGCAAAGCGGAGAATCTTTCCATCACGCGCGATGTTTCGGGCGAGGGAGTCCAGCAGGCGCTGCTCAAGATCCTCGAGGGCACGGAGGCATCGGTGCCTCCTCAAGGCGGCCGCAAGCATCCCCAGCAGGAGCTCATCCATATCGATACCACCAATATCCTCTTCATCTGCGGCGGCGCGTTCGTGGGACTCGACAAGATCGTGGCCGACCGCATCGGGAGGAAGGGGGTCGGCTTCAACGCCGAGCTCGTCAAGAGCGCCGGTGAGGACGAAAGCGCGCTCATGGGTCAGGTCATGCCTCAGGACCTGCATAAATTCGGTATGATTCCCGAGCTGTTGGGCCGCATCCCCGTGATCACGGCAACGCGCGAGCTTTCCGAGGACGATCTGGTCGACATCCTTATCGCTCCGCGTAATGCACTGGTGAAGCAGTACCGCAAGATGTTTGCGATCGAGGGCGTCGATCTGGAATTCACCGACGATTCGCTGCGCGCCATCGCCGAGCTTGCCCTCGCGCGCGGCACGGGTGCCCGCGGGTTGCGCGCCATCATGGAGCAGGTGCTCCAGGGCATCATGTTCGATATGCCCGATGATCTTTCCATCAAGAAGGTCCTCGTTACACCCGAATGCGTGAGGGGCGAGGCGGAACCCGAGATCGCGCGCGGATAGCGGGGATGCGCAGGGGGACGGTCCTTCGCGTGGCAAGGGGCATCACGTGACAAGGGGACAGGTCGTTTGTCACGGCGTGCCGTGACAAACGACCTGTCCCCTTGTCACGTGCCATGCCGGTTCAGCCCAAGCTGCCGCCCATACGCATATAGGCGCCGATGGTGTATTTGCGGCGGATGGATTTGGGTGGGAAGATGATGTCGAACAGCGGCATGCCCACGCGCAGGGCAAGGGCCGACTGAGCGCGTTTGGCCACGCTCGTCGGCTTCACGCGCGACTCCTCCAAGCGCTCGCGGAGCGTGCCCAGATAGGGTGAGCGACGCGCATAGTCCCAGAAGACGTGGCCGAGATCGCAATCGGGATAGAGCCATGGGCGGTCATCGGGCCCGGCGTAGTGGATGATGCGCCTGTTCTCGCGCGCGGTATCGTATTCGTCGCGGAAGTCCTCCGGAGCTTGCGCGATGATGGACTTCCTCCTGATGTTGACCCAGTCGTAGAGGAGGTTCCAGCTCATGTCGATGCGCACGTAGGCACCGTCGGCCACCTTGTTGAGGACATCTTGGTCGAGCCAGCGCCACACGCGGCGTGTGGCGAGTTCCAAGAGCTGCTCGGGGGTGGTCCGGCGTCTGAACTCCTCGAGGTTCATGAGGAGGACGCCCGCTTGGAAATACCGATGGGGATCGGTGAGCCCCAGATCGTTTTTAAGGTAGGGTCCGACGCCCTGATCATACCCGTCTACCTGGCCTACGGTGTCGGCGTCGCGTGTGGCGCCGAGAAGATAGCCCTCCACATCCGTATCCCAAAGCTCGGCGATATCGGCGAGGACCACGAGATCGGAATCGAGGTAGACGGCCTTTCTCACACTCGGCAGCAGCGACGGCGCGAGCAGGCGGAAATAGGTTTCCAAGCGGAAGTGGCCGTAGTGGGGGAGCTTGCGGTTGCCGATGGCGGTCTCCGCGTCGAGAAAACCGATGCCGATGTTATCGCGGTTGACTTGGCGTGAGAGCGTGATCATGCTCGACGGCGAGATATCCCGCGTCAGGACAACGATGTCGTAGCGGCGTTCAGCCGAGGCGTGCTCGATCAGGGATTGAAGAGCCACCGAGAGGTAGGGGACGAAATTCTCGCTTGCGGCGAATACGACGACAACGTCATCGAGGGAAAGGCCGAGGCCTCCCTCTGATCCGGCGAGCAGGACGTTCGGTACCTGCTCGGTCATGTGCGCGCTGTTGTAGGGCATATCCCCTCCTCCTTACAAAGAGACCTCCCCGATGGTGGCGGCTCCATGGACTATATCCGACCCGTGGAGGTGTTCCATCACAAGAAGAGTATACCCGCTGCATTCTCGTGAGCCTGCCGAACGGCGTCCTCGCCGATGATCGCCACAGCTGTCCTCTCTGCATGATCGAGGGATCCTGCGATGGCGGCAAAACCCAACACGGCATCGCCGGGCCAGGGCATATCGGTTTCGAAGAGGAGCCTATCGCGCGGGATGAGCTTGAGGTATTCCCGACCTTTCCCGGTTCTGAGCGAACGTTCGCCCAAGCTGAACCAGCAGCCTGCGTGGATGGCGTCCCAGAGGAGATCTGCCGAGTCGCTGAACCAGTGGAGGATGCAGATGCAGGTCTCGAGGCAATCAGTCTCGCGGAGGATGCCGAGCACGGTTTCGGTGGAACGCACCGCATGGATGCTCAAGACTTTAGGCGCGTCCGGTGCGGAAGCCGACCCGGCGGAAGCGCAGATGCGCCTGAAGGCAGCCTCCTGGAGCTTCCACGAGCCCACGGGAGCGTGCTTCTCCATGAAGTCGAGGCCTATCTCGCCGATGAAACGCGTGGTGGGGATGAGGCTCTCAAGAGCCAGGATGCCATCCTCGCCAGACCGTCCATCGGCAAGCCACCAGGGGTGCAATCCCGCTCCCACGCGCACGTTCGCGCAATCGCCGAGGAGCTCGCGGGCGACGAGATAATCCTGCGGAGTGGTGGTGACGGCGAGGAGCGCCGTGCGAGCGCGTGCAGCCTCGGCGGCGGCGGCGCGGGGGTCGTCGAACTGGTCGAGATGGCAATGCGTGTCGGCGTGCTCGAAGGTCACGGCTGCTCCAATCCGACGATATCGCGGATGACCTTGCTCGCGAGCATCTGGCCCATGATGGGTGGGAAATAGCTCATGGTCCCCAAGATGGATTCCCCTGCGCGCACGAAGCCGTTCTCGTCGATCGCCTCGTATTTGCCGAGCACCTCGAGCGGCTGTTCGTCCGAGTAGAGCACGGTGAGGTTTCTGATTCCGCGTTTGCGGCATTCCTTGCGCATGATGCGGGCGATGGGGTCGATGGAGGTTTTCTCGATGCGTGAGAAACGCAGACGGGTAGGATCGAGCTTGTTGGCACCGCCCATGGCCGAGACGAGCGGCAGGTCCATCCCCTGGCACCAGAGGGCTATCGCGAGCTTCTGGGCGATGGTGTCGATGGCGTCGACCACGTAATCGGGGCGGGGGAGCGCGCCGAGCTGCTCGGGAAGCCGGTCTTTGTCGAGGAAGGCCTGGACGGCCGTGACATCGCAGGCAGGATTGATATCCAACACCATCTCGCGCATGACCTCGGTTTTCGCGCGGCCAACCGTGCTTTGGAAGGCGAGCGCCTGTCGGTTGATATTGCTGGGCGTCACCACGTCGCGATCGACGAGCACGAGATGCCCTACGCCGCCGCGCGCGAGCGCCTCCGCGCAGGCGGAGCCCACGCCGCCGAGTCCGAGTACCATGACAGCGGCATCTTCGAGCTTGGCGAGGCCCTCGTTCCCGAGGATGAGCCTCGATCTGTCTGCTGCGGTCTCCATGCGCTGCTCCGTGGTTGCGACGGTCATACAGTACTTTAACGGTTATGCGGCCTGCGGTATTCGGGAATACCGCAGTATTCAGGGGTGACGAGAGTTGCGGTATTCTTAAACGCGCAGGTAGCGGCCTTGCAGGTTCTTCTCAGCCACAGCTACGATTGCGGTGATCGCGAATACCGCACTTCCAGCATGCGACCCCGATTGCGGCGATCGCGAGGCTGGCGCCTCGAGTGCGCTACTTTCCGCCGCCGATGGTCATGTTCTGGAAGCGCGCGGCGATGAACTGGTCGGTATAGTTCTCGTCGATCCATTCCTCGAAGAGGTTCGCCGGCGGGATGCCCGCATCGCGTGCCGCCATGCGCCCGAAACAGGCGACGGTCATGAAGATATCGGCGGCAAGGTAGAGGGCGAGCAATGACACGAACGTGACTTGGCGCACTGTGGTGGGATTGCCGATGCGGTAGAGCAGCTCGGGCATGATGACCTTGCTCCAGACCGAGCCGAGCCCGCCCCAGAAGAAGAGGAACGGCCACGCGACCCACTTGGTGATGGCACCGGGGACGTTCGTATAGTCCCAGGATACAGCCCCGAGGAATGTCTCCATACCCCAACCGGTGGCCTGCTCGAGGAGTCCGCCCACGATCATGCCCACGACGAAGACCTGCCAGGATCGGGCACCCTGCTTGCGGAGCTTCCAGCATACGAGCGTGAGCAGCACTGCCCCGAATCCGTAGATGGGAGAGTAGGGTCCCCATACCAAGCCCACGCGGCTTTCGGTGAGGCCCTCCGTCGCGAACATCCAGATCTCCTCGATGATGAGGCCGAGGAAGCTTCCCACGAGGAAGATGATGACGATCTGATACCAGCTGAGCTTGAGATAGGAGAGGTAGGCGTCCCGGGCATGCCATGACGCCGCCCTCAAGGCCCGCTTCTGCTCACGGGTGAGCTTGGGTGCCTGGCCGGTGACCTCCTTGCCGAGCCGCTTGAGGGAGCGCCGATCGTCCAACTCCCGTACGTAGGAGCGGATGCTCTCGGCGTATGCCGCCTCGACGTGATGCTCGTCTACCAGCTCATGGATCTTCTTGCCGCGCCCCAGCCATGCGAAGAAGGTGGCGACGGCTCCTATGATGAGGCGTATGAGGAAGAAGAGGACGAAGAGGGACAGCAGGGCGAAAAGCATGAAGAACCTCCAATCTCCTGCTGCTAATCCGCATCCACTACTTTAGCTCATCGATTGGGTGGTATCCTAATTCAGCTATGCATTTTCCTGATGAGGAGTTGAGCTGCACGTGGAAGAGATGGCCAAGACCTACGACCCCAAGACCTCCGAGCCCGCGCTTGTCGAACGTTGGATGAGCGCGGGGGCCTACCAGCGCTCCAAAGGCATGGGCGATTGCACGGTGGTCATCCCGCCGCCCAACGTGACCGGCGTGCTGCATATGGGCCACGCCATGGATGACACCATCCAAGACGCCTTCGTCCGTTTCATGCGCATGCGCGGTCGTTCCACGAGATGGATCCTCGGCACCGACCATGCCGGCATCGCCACCCAGACCAAGGTCGACAAGAAGCTTAAAGAGCAGGGCATCTCGCGCCTCGAGCTGGGCCGCGAGAGGTTCCTCGAGGCCTGCCAGGATTGGCGCCGCGAATACGGCGGTATCATCGTCGAGCAGATCAAGCGCATGGGGTGCTCGATCGACTTCGATGATGAGAAATTCACGATGAGCCCCGAGTACGCCAAGGCGGTCCGCAAGGTGTTCTGCGACTGGTACCACGATGGCCTCATCTACCGTGGCAAGCGCATCGTCAACTGGTGTCCCAGCTGCACAACCGCCATCTCCGACGACGAGGCCGAGTATCAGAACGAGAAAGGCCATCTCTGGCACCTGCGCTATCCGCTGACCGAGCCCGTCGACGGCGTGGAATACATCGAGGTCGCCACCACCCGTCCCGAGACCATGCTCGGCGATACGGGCATCGCGGTCTCGCCACAGGATCCCGACAAGGCCAAGTTCGTGGGCAAGACGGTTATGCTGCCCATCGTGGACCGCGAGATCCCCATCTTCGCCGACTGGCACGTCGATGCCGGTTTCGGCACGGGCTTCGTCAAGGTCACACCCGCTCACGATCCCAACGATTTCGCCATGGGCCAAGCGCATGACCTGCCCCAGATCAACATCTTCGACGAACATGCCGTGGTGGTGGACGGCTACGGCGCGTTCTCCGGCATGGATCGCGACGAGTGCCGCGCCGCAGTCGTGGCGTGGTTCGGGGAGCACGGGCTCTTGGGCTCTATCGACGAGCACGAGCATTCCGTCATGCATTGCTACCGTTGCGATTCCACACTCGAACCCTGGCTCTCCGAGCAGTGGTTCGTGGCTGTGGACAGGCTTAAAGAGCGTGCCATCGAGGTCGTGGAGTCCGGCGAGGTCACCTTCCATCCCGCGCGTTGGACCGATACCTACCTCACATGGATGGAGAACCTCAAGGACTGGTGCATCTCGCGCCAGCTGTGGTGGGGGCACCGCATCCCGGTCTTCTACTGCGATGAGTGCGGCTGGATGGATGCGACCATGGAGGATGCGGAGGCCTGCCCGCGCTGCGGCGCCAAGGTCCGCCAGGACGAGGATGTGCTCGACACCTGGTTCTCCTCGCAGCTCTGGACCTTCGCCACGCAGGGCTGGCCCGATCACCCCGAGCAGATGGAAGGCCATCATCCCACCAAGGTGCTGGTCACCGCCCGCGATATCATCGCCCTGTGGGTGGCGCGCATGATCATGAGCTCGCTCTACTTCACCGGCCAGATACCCTTCGAGGACGTCTACATCTACGCCACCATCCTCGCCAAGGACGGCAGCCGCATGAGCAAGTCCAAGGGCAACGGCGTCGACCCGCTCGAGCTTATGGACAAGTACGGCGCAGATGCCATGCGCTACAACCTGCTCACGCTCATCACCAACAACCAGGATGTCAGGTTCGATGCCAACATCGACAAGGAGACGCACGTTCTCATCGACAGCCCCCGTACCGAGCAGGCCCGTTCGTTCGTGACCAAGATCTGGAATGCGAGCCGCTTCGTCCAGATGAACCTCGCCGGCTACACGCCCGGTCCCGCCAAGGCCGAGACCCCCGAGGACGCGTGGATGCTCTCCCGCCTGGCGCGCGCGGTGCGCGAGGCCACGCGCCGGCTCGAGGGCTATGAGTTCGGCGAGTATGCCCGTGATATCCAGGTCTTCTTCTGGAACGAGATATGCGACTGGTATATCGAGCTCTGCAAGGGCAGGCTGCTCGACGGCTCGCCCGACGAGCGCCTCCAGGTCCAGCGCAACCTGGTCTTCGTGCTCGACTGCGCCCTGCGCCTGCTGCATCCCGTGATGCCCTTCGTCACCGAGAGCGTCTGGGACAACCTTCCCGCCTCCGGCCTCGAGGCCCATGGGAGCGAGTTCCTCATGCTTGCCGCATGGCCCGAGCCCGCTGCGTTCGAGGGCTACGTCGACGAGTCGGCGGAGTACGACTTCGAACTGGCCAAGGGCCTCATCTCCACGGTGCGCTCCACGAGGGCGCGCTACCGCCTCTCACCCAAGACCGCGCTGCGCGTGGAGGTCCGCTGCGCTTCTCGGGAGATCGCCGCATCCCTTGGCGCCCAGAACGAGTTCATCCGCAAGGTCGGTTTCGTGAGCGAGCTGGTGGTGGCGACTTCCGAGGAGTTCGCCGAGCCCTCCGGTGCCGTCCAGGTCCATGGTTCCGACTTCGATGCGTTCGTGGTCGTAGGCGATCTTGTCGATCTCGCCGCCGAGGCGGCTCGTCTTAAAAAGGAGCTCGAGAAAGCGCGGAAGGAGCTCGAGGGCGTCCAGCGCACCCTCGCCAACGAGGGCTTCATCGCCAAGGCCGCTCCCGATGTCATCGAGAAGAAGAGGGGACGCCAAGACGAGCTCGTGCAGACCGTTAAGACGCTCACGGCCCAGATGGCTGACCTCACGTAGGACGACTGGCTCTAGCGCATAAGCGAGCCGTCCCGAGCCATGGTGCTCGGGACGGTTTTTCGTGACGAGAGGACGGGGTTGCCGCGCTTGCGGAAAGCGATGGCAGCCTGCCGTCCTACGCTCGGCAGGCCCTCGTCTACGGCGATGGGGCGAGTTCCCATCACGTCGCACCCGGCGAGGTGGAGGACACCGACCTCAGACTCGTCATGGTCGAGCTGCGCGTGAGGAACATGGGAGAAAGCCAATGCGGAGACCTTCTGTTCGTCGGCAGCCAGCTCGTCTTTATCGACTCTACCCTTGCTGAGGACTCGTCGGTGAGGGCCTACGACAGACCTTCTGAGGTGAGATTGCTCATGCTGGACGGCCTCCCCGTATACTTCGATGGGACGGTCGGTGGCCGCGACTTCCGCGTGACAAGGGGATAGGTCATTTGTCACGGGCCGATATGGTCTCGATCGATCTGAGGGGTAACCATGCGTTTTGCCCGACACGATGCCGGATACTCCCGATGATATCTTTTTGCGAGAGTGGAGTCGGCACAAAACGTGTCGGATCCCGAGCAAGGAGGAAACCATGGGCTATTCCATCGACGACAAATGCAAGAAGCTCGCCAAGTGCCCCGAGGCGGCTGCGATCATCACCGAATATTCGCCAGGATTCACCACCGATCCCCAGATGAAGATGGTCATGGGCCTGACCCTGCGCAAACTTGCCAGCTTCCCGCAGGCCAAGGACCTCGCCGACAACCTCGATGCCATCGATGAGCGTCTGAGGGCCATCGAAGACTGAGCTGTCGGTGGGGCGGTCTCTCCAGGCGACTGCCCATCCGCTCGGTTACACAGCGACCTTATCCCAAATCTGCATCGCCTTGAGGAGCATCCGGATGCGCAGCTGCTCATCGGGATCGTCGAGATCGACCTCCAACGTGCGTTTGATGCGCGAGAGGCGTTCGAGCAGCGTGCTTCTGTGAACATAGAGCTCGGATGCCGTTTTCGTGATGCTCAGATTGTTCTCGAGATAGCTCCTCAGGGTTTCGATGTAGCTCGTGGGCGAGCCCGTATCATGCTCCATGAGGCGCACGAGTCCGGGAGGGCAGAGCATCTGGAGCGGAAGCTCCCCTAAAGATCCGATGATCATATCCGCGAGGGCCTGATCTTGGAAGACGTGGAGAGGATCGTCCGGTGCGAAGAGCAGGCCATTTTCGAGGGCGATGTTCGCTTCGAGATAGTAGAGACGTGCCTGGAGGAGATCGCCGACTGGATCGGATAGGCCGGCGGACATACCCATCGTGCTGGTGAACGGCTTGAGCGCTGCCCGTATGGCCTCGGTATATGGAATGGATCGGTCAAGCTCGTCAAGATCGATGAATGCCACGACCGAGTTCCCGTGATGTTCGAACGTGAGGCTTTTGGGAAACGCGCCCTCGATCATGTTGCGGATATAGCCTACGGGCAGGTTCGCAAGGCGATTCGATACCTTGAGGCGCATGCAGATGAAGGAGCGCTGGCTTGCAGCCTTCTCGAAGATGCTCTTTCCCACCGGATCGAGCGGGTATCCCTCGACAAGATCTTGGACGGCGCGGCGCATGGTTCCCTTATCGTCCGCCTCGAAGGAGGCAAGCTGCTCGAATGCACCCAAGACGAACGAGCCGAGGACCTCGAGCACGGGTTTGTCGCTCGGGCGGTAGGAGCGGGAGCTGTACCGTATGGTGACGCAACCCGTGTATCCCCCATCCGTGTAGAGGTTGTAGTTGAGCGTCGATTCGCCAAGCAAATCGATGATGAACGGTTCCCGCTTCTCCATCGAGAGGTCGTGGAGACTCAGGAATTGGTCGAAGGAATCGATGCTCAGATTTTGGAACCCGTTCCGGTCCCCATTACTTGGAGGGAAGAGGGTATTGTGGTCGGAGAAGCCGATGACCTTGAAGTCTTTGTCGATCGCGAGGAGCTCGGAATCGAGGAGGGATTCGGAGCGCGTGAGCATGCGCGAGACATCCCCGGTATCGTCGAGGATATGGGCGAGATCGTATTCCCAGGCATCGTAGGTATCGTAGATGCCCTGCACCGTGTTGAAAAGCATGTAGAGATCGCAGGCCCCTTCAATCTGTATGACGCAGCAACGTTCCCGATAGCGCCTGAGGCGGGAGGACGATCCGATGCAGATGATGACGGCACCTATCTCCGCATGCGCACGCTGAGGGAGACGCTCGGCGCGTACGATGGTGAGCGTTCCGGCTTTGAAGGGACGTTCCATTCCCTCGTAGAGAAGGGGCCTGCCGAGCAGGAGCCTCTCCTCCTTAGGCCCCTCCATATGGGCCGCGAACCTGATGGGTAGGTTATCGAAGATGATATCCGCGTTGAGTTTCAATCCCAACCCCCAAAAAATGTAGGTCGAACAGGGCCATGCGTCTGTTGATCCAATGTGCAGACTACGCGTGTCCAAGTATGGATTACCACATATATGCCCATGGAAGGGTGCCGTCGCTCGGCGGACGGCATGGGTGCACCACCCCTCATCTTGCAGGGGCAGGGGGAGTATTTCCCCGCATAGTGCCTGCTTGGCAGCATGCTCCAGCACTATGAGGATGGTAGCAGCACAGTTTTGGTAATTTGCCACGACGAGGGAGGGGATATGGCGCTGCTCGAGCACGTCGGCACCCATCGCGGTGTCGAGACCGCTTTTGGCAAGATCATTCCAGAAAAGGAAGCCTATTCGTACTGTCTGAGGACCATCGCGGCCTTCTCGGCCAACATCTTCCAGGTGATGCGCATCCTAAACGATAGCTGGGAGGACCGCACCGAGGCCATCACCGAGATCGCCAACATGATGAACTGCGCGGCATGCGCAGGAGGAGAGGACGAGCTCTTCCAGTACCTGAATGCGTTCTACGACGATTGGAACATTCCCGAGCTGGTTAAACGATCGGCGTGGATCGGAGCCATCTGGGGCGACTATGGCGACGAGGCGGAGGACATGGCCGGTCGCGTCATCCAGTTCACCGAGCATCGCGTCGAGAAAGAGCTCGACACGTGTCCGTGGGATATCGTCGGCTCCGAGATGTGCAACATGACCACGGGCATGTTCACGGCGAACTTCGATATAGCGGCAGGCGGCGAGCATGGCAAGATCACCAACGACGTACAACTCAATATGTGCGAGGCGCGGGGGTGCGGCAACCCGCACTGCCGCGTGGTGGCCGAGCGCCTCGATCATTTCGGTCTCGAACGCCAAGGGTGGCTCGACCATCGCGGGCAAGCGCATGCACCCGTGCACGATACGCCGCCCGAGCGGCGCGTGAAGCACGGTCAGGGTCTGCGCAACGGCCAGTATGTGCAGGCCTTCGGCGAGGAGAACCCGCTTGAGTGGCAGTACAGGTGGGTTGCCCAGATGGGCTGGGTCTGGTCGGTCAGCTTCCCGCTCATCGCCATCCGCGATATGGCCGAGGATGACGACGAGTTCGAGCGCATCTTGAAGACCGTCTTCGCCACGGCTGGCAAGAACTCCTTCATCGATTTCTTCGCACGCGAAGGTCTGCGCAACTGGCTCGAGATTCCCCGCGAGATCGGTGACGACGACCCGCGCGTCATGGGCGCCTACATCTCCGCAGTGCTCGGGTGCCAGCTGGTTCCCTTCGAATGGGAGGCCTTCGACGGCGAGGGCGTCGAGATCCGCGTAAACCAGGAAACGTTCACCGGCCGCTTCGAGATGGCCCCGCTCGATGAGATCACCTTGGGGTACGAGGCGCAGTGGAACGGCGCCTGCCATACGCTCGTGAGCCCCGAGTGGAGCGTCTGGATCGACGAGGACGACGACGATTTCATCATCACCGTGGGCCGCAAGATCGACGATCGCGCGCTCTAAGAGGGGAGTGGTAGACATGCTGTTCAGGGAAGACGAGGTCGCCCGTTTTGAAGCCAAGGCCGTGCGCGAGAACGCAGGCTGGTATCGCTGGACGCACGATCTGGTGGAGGTGGCGGGGCCGGATGCCGAGGGCTTTCTCGATTGGATGCTCGTGAATCGCATCGCCGATACGCCCGAGGGCCGTGGCAAGTACACCACCATGCTCGACGAGCGCGGCGAGATCATCGACGATCTCGTGGCGTTCAATCGCGGTGGCGGCACCTGGTGGCTCTCCACGCTCTACGGGCCGCATGCAGTGCGCTGGTTCGATGCGCACAAGGAGGGGTATGACGTTACGTATGAGGACATCACGCAGGCATGGGACATGTACGCAGTGCAGGGCCCCAATTCCGCGAAGGTGATGGAAGTCCTGCTCGATGAGCCTGTGGACGGGCTCAAGCGTTTCCAGATCGCCGAGAACCGCGTGGACGACATCGGGGTGGCCGTGGATCGCGGTGGTTTCACGGGCGAGCTCGGCTATGAGATCTATTGCAGGCGCGAGGACTCCATCGCCGTGGCAGGGGCTATCGCAGCAGCCGCTGTGCAGTTCGATGCTCCGCGCCTCACCACCCTCGAGGTCTATGTGCGCTCCCTTCCCATGGAGAAGGGGCTGGCACTCAGGCAGGACTACAAGGGCCTTACGCCTTACGAGGCCAATCTCGGCTGGTCGGTGCATCTGGACAAGGATTTCCTCGGTAAGGACGCGCTCGCCGCCGTGCACGAGGCGGGAGAGAAGCGCGCCTTCGTGGGGCTCGAGATCGGGCGCGCGAGCTATGAGGACATCGCGCAGAAGGAGATCATTCGCAAGCGCGGTGTGCCTTGCGGCTACGTCACGCAGATGATCTACGGCTATACCGTCGATCGCAACATCGGTTTCGGCGTGGTGGATGCCGAGAAGTGTCCCGTCGGCACGCGTGTGACCATCGGTCCCAACGACAGCCCCGCCATCGTCGTCGAGCCCAAGTGGTGCTAGGGAGGCAGCTCATGAGCACTAACAAGGATAGGACCATCCTCGTCGTGGGCGGTGCCTGCGGGATGGGCGCCGAGACGGTGACGAGGCTCTATCGCGAAGGAGCCAAGCTCATCGTGCTCGACCTCAACGAGGAAGCGTGGGAGGAGCTCGTCGAGGACGAGAAGCTCGAGGGCGGTCCCGGCACCATCGATTTCGTGGGCGGCGACGTGAACGATGCGCCCGTCCGCCAAGCGGCCATCGATATCGTGCGGAAGAAGTACGGCACCCTCGACAGCCTGCTTTACATCGCGGGCGTGCTCGACCTCATGTGCCCCGCGCACAAGACCGATGACGAGCTGTGGGACTACGTCATGGACGTCAATGTGAACAGTGCTTTCCGCATGTGCCGCGACTGCCTGCCGCTGCTCTGGGACCATGAGGGCCTGCCCGCCAGCATCGTCATCGTGGGCTCGGTGGGCGGGCAGGTGGGCAGCTCCGCCGGCGCGGCCTACATTACATCCAAGCACGCGGTGCTCGGCCTCGCACGCAACCTCGCGCACAGCTACCGCTTCCGCAATGTGCGCACCAACGTGGTGAACCCCGGTGCCTGCGTGACCGATATCCTCGCCAACGCCATGGAGAGATGGCCCGATCGCGACGTGATGGACCTCGAGGGCAACGAGCTCTACAACATGCGCGGCGCGGTGTCGCTCGGCAAGGACTACGACGGCAACAACATGACGGGCTGGCCTGCCGACATCGCCAACGCGATCCTCTTCCTCATCTCCGACGAGGCGCACTACATCAACGGCGCCCAACTCAACGTGGATGGCGGCTGGACGAGCTTCTAAGGGAGGACGCACATCGTCGGACGGTGCTTGCCCCGTCTGGCTGCAAAGGTGCGAGCAAGAATTATTTCGGTAGCATGCACGCCGTCTCCCCTGATCGAAAGCGACACCAACGCCACCATATCCGTTGGGTCAGCCGTTGCGCGATAATCGTCGAGGCAAGGGACGATGGACACGGCCCTCCGCGGTTCGGGGAGGGCCGGCGGTGCCGCTCGCAGGCAACAGCTCGCAGTCCCATCTTCTTCGGCGTCGTCCGTTCCCCGTGGATTCCTACGCGATGTTCTGGAACTCGTAGCCGCGCAGCGACCATGCCCTATGGGCACCTCGGATGGTGGAGGTCACGGCGAGGTTCTTGATATCGAGCGGGAACCAGCGCGTGGTCATGGTGACCTCGCCGCCGTTGACGAAGATCTCGACCACCGAGGTGTCGACCATCACGCGCAGGCTCTTCACCGAACCGGCGGAGAGGCGCGAGAGCGGCAGGCGCCTCACGGAGCGATAGCGTCCCGCATGGCTGTGGAAGACCAGCTCGGCGTCGTCGTCGTTGATGACGAACTCGAGGTCGCCGTTGAGCATGAAGCGGCCCGCGCCCTCGATGTCCTCGATCGAGAATTCGCCGATGCCGTCGAAACGAGCGCCGATGGCTCCGGTCATGTCGAATTTGTCGTAGGTCGAAGAACCCATGAAGCCGGTGGAGCCGTGGGCGAGCTCGGGCTTGAATTCGACCTCGCCGGTGCGGAGCTGCTCCATCTCCGCCACGGGCCATTGGCAGATGTTGCCGGCCTCGTTGAGGGAGAGCTCGCGCGGCATGGTGAGGGTGTGGGCCCACTCGCGGGTGGTGGGCACGTCGTACTCGAACTCCATGTCGGCGACGCCCGCCCATGCGATGAGGATCGCGCGCCCCTGCTCGTCGACGAACGGCTGGTCGGCGTAGAAGTCGAAGCCGAAGTCCAGCTCGACGAAGGTATCCGCGTCAATGCAGCGGTAGGGACCGTCGGCTTCCATGAGGCCGGGATCCTGTGCCATGAGGTCGATGACCTTACCTTCCACGGGGAAGTAGCCCGAGTTGTGGATGCATTGGAAGCGATACTGGCGCTTGGGGATGCCCTGCGGGCACACGAACAGGAACTCGCGTCCGCCCAGCTGCACCACGTTGGGGCATTCCCACATATAGCCGAACGGGGTGCCGCCGGTGTTGGTGGCGCTGCCCTCCATCTCCCACGCGAGGCCATCGGCCGACTTGTAGAGCAGCACGCAGCCGCGGCTTTCCAGGGTGCGGCAGCCGAGCAGCATGCGCCAGGCGCCGTCCTGCCACCAGACCTTGGGATCGCGCACGTGATTCGAGCAGTACGCGGGGTAGCCCTCGTTGCCGAGCACGAGGCGCTTGTCGTCGGTTGTGAAATGCACGCCGTCGTCGCTGGTGACCAACGTCTCGTTGGCCTTGCGCCCCTTGAAGTCATAGTCGTAGCCTGCTTCGCGCCCGCCGGGCATGAGCTCGTTTCCGGTGTAGTAGCACCACATCTGGCCGTCGCGTACGACGGTCGAGCCAGAGTAGCTGCCGTTCTTATCGAGCTGGCAGCTGGGCATGATGGTGCCGCCGTGCCAGTACCAGGTGATGAGGTCGGGACTCGACCAGTGGCCCCAGCCATGGCCCATCTCGCGCGGCCAGCGGGGCTCGTACTGGTGGAATACGTGGTAGGTACCTTTGAACTGGCACAGGCCGTTGGGATCGGTCATGTTGCCGCTCGGCATCTGGAGGTGGTACCTCAGGCGCCAGTTGTGCGACTGGTCGAGCTTGACGAGCATGGTCATGGTCGGGCCTTTCTCACGCGATGGGCATCGATACGGTACTGGCATGAGCATATGAGAACGATTTCACATTAGATCATTCGCCGCAGATTTTCGTGTATGAGATGGAAGAACCCCGCAAATCGCCCCGATTGTTCCGCTGGCGGCGGCAGGCCGCGTTGGATGGAGCTCGTTTGGCGGGCTTCGTCTGAGTGCGGACGGGGAGAACCATCATGCGAGCGCTTCATCGGGATCGCAACGTGGCAGAATAGTCATGTGCTGCAGTCGGATTGCGGAAGGCCCAAGATGCTCAGTCTCTATCGTACGGAAAAACCGATGCTCGTGTCTGCAGAGACCCTCGAAGCGGGCGTGTGGGCATGTCTTACCGCTCCTGCAGACGAGGAACTGGCCTTCGTGGCGGATACTCTCGGCATCGATTTCGACGACCTCACCGCCGCGACCGATCCCGAGGAGCGGGCCCGCGTGCAGGTGGAAGACGGCTACTCGCTCGTTCTGTTCGACGTTCCCGTGGCAGACGTGCGCAACGAGGTGGAGACCCACACCACCATACCGCTCGGCGTCATCCTTGCGGGAGGCTGCGTCGTGACGGTCTGCTCCGCAGAGCTGCCCGTGCTCGAGCTGCTCGCGAAAGGCCGCATGCGCGATCTCGACACTGCCGGACCCATCAATTTCCTCTATCAGGTCCTCTACCAGAATGCCCTCATGTTCCAGCGAGCCCTCTCATCCATCGATCGGAGGCGCATGGCTTTCGAAGAGCGCATCGGCTCCCCTGCGAGCGAGGCGGACCTTATCGGGATGCATGAGCTGGAATCCACCTTGGTCTACCTCTCGACATCGCTGCGCGGCAACGCCAACGTGCTGCGCCGCGTGGACCGTTCGGTGCGCATCCGGGGAACCGAGGAGGATGAGGAGCTGCTCGACGACGCGATTATCGAGAACCAGCAGGCCATCGAGATGGCACAGATCTATCACGACATCATCGACGGTACACGCGAGCTCTTCTCGCAGGTTATGGAGGCGCGCTTGAACACCGTGATGCAGCGGCTCACGTCCATCACGCTCATCCTCTCCATCCCCACCGTGGTCGGCGGCCTCTACGGCATGAATGTGGACCTCGAGTACATGCCGCTCGCGCTGGCCGCGCACGGTTTCGGGATCATCTTCTTGATGACGGTGGTCATCTGCGCCGTGCTTGCCTATTGGCTGTGGAAGAAGAAGATGCTGTAGGAGCGTTGGTCACGCAGAACCGTACCCTTTACCAAAGCTATTCGGGCTTTTGGTTTAGAAGGGCGAATAGATGCTGAGAAGGGTGCACTCTTCCTTTCATTCGATCTTGAAAAAGGACTGCACATGCGCCTTACATTCAACTCGCTCACCGCTCTCAGGATCACACGGGCCATCCGCTGCGGAAAGCTTAAGATGCGCCTTACCAGAAGGCGCGACTTGATTGCCCCGGATAAGGGGCAAGTTCGACGATGGACGGGAAAGGCATTGGCAGAGGAGCTCGCATTTCTCGGAAATACGGCGGAGTTCTCGGAGAAGCGACCGCTCGATGTACTGGTTCCGGCAAAGAACCAGCGTTTGAGGCTCAAGGGCGTCAGCTGTTCGTTCCGTACCTGCCAGCACCCTGCGAACTCGTTCGTCCACCTTGGGAACGGCATTGCCATGAGCTGCCCCGAGCTCATGTTCATCGAGCTTGTACGCGTAATGGACCCAGTGGTTCACCTGCTCCTCGGCATGGAGCTCTGCGGGCGGTTCTCGCGCTCCTCCGACAACCCGCGCTTTGGAATGGTTGCCTACGACATCGAGCCTGTGACCAGCGTCGAGCGACTCCGCGCGTATGCGCGCGAGGCACACGCGGTCAGGGGCGCATCCCAGGCTCTCGAAACCATCGACCGCATCAGCGAGAATGCATGGTCGCCCATGGAGGCGATCATCGCCGCGCTGGCCATGCTTCCCCTCAGCATATTGGGTTATGACCTCTGGCCGATCGACCTCAATCCGCGCAAGGAGCTCGGCGAGCGGCTCAGCGCCTTGAGCGACGCCGAATCGCGCGTGCCCGACATCATGTTCTGCGGAACAGGCGTGGGTCTCAATTACGACGGAGAGGATCATTTCCGTCTCTTCGAGGTCGTGCAGGCTGCTATGGCGCTGGAGCGCGATCCCGGCAATTCAGATCTTGTTCGCGAGCTCGACGAGGCGCTCGAGCATGCACGTGCCGCAATCGTCTCGGATAAGCGTCGCGACCGCGACCTCATGTCGCTCGGGCTCTCGGTCTTCTCGATGACCAAGGAAGATCTCGCGGCAAAGGGAGGGCTCGATAGGGTGATGGGGCAGATTATCGAAGCGATCGAGCGCTCCGGCTCACGGAGCCTCCTCGTGCAACGCGCTGTGCTGCAGGATTTATCCCTCGCGAAGGCGCGGCAGGATCTCATCTGGTCGCTCATGCCCGGACCCGTCTCAGCAGATGCACGGAAGCGTCTTGAGGAACGGTCGAGGCAAGATCGCTTCGGACGACATGATTATGCGATCACGTTCGAGGCCAGGGCGGGGGAATTGACGGTCATCTCAACGCGGGAACTATGAAAGAACCGCACCCTTTATCCAAACTATTCGGACTTTTGCATGGCGAGTTCGAATAACTTCGGAGAAGGGCGCAGTCCCCCGCACAAGTGCCAACGCAAAAAGCCCTCCGAGGAGGGCTTTGGCGTTCGATGGGCGAGGAGGGTTATGCGCGGACGAGATCGCCCTTCTTGAGGCAGCGCGTGCACACGTTCTTCTTCTGGGGACGACCGTCGACGAGCAGCGTGACGCGCTGGATGTTGGGGCGGAAGGAGCGGTTGACCGTGCGGTGAGAGTGGGAGATGGAACGACCGGCAACGGTGTGCTTCCCGCAGATATCGCATACTTTAGACATGACTCGAACCTCCATGGACATGACGAATGAACGCCACATAAATCGCTAGCTGTGTAAATATAGCATAGCCCGCGCACGTTGCAAGGCAAATCCTTATAAAATGCCCGCGCGCCTACGATATCCGTCCCGTGTTTGTGCAAAGATAGGGAAGGTTCCGAGCGGATGGGGGATGGGAGGGCATTTGAGCATACTCAGGTTCTTCAGAAGGCATATCCCTGCATTCGCAATCGTATGCGTGCTCCTCGTGGTGCAATCCATATCCGAGCTGGCCCTGCCGCAGATGATGAGCGATATCGTGGATGTCGGCATCGGCCAGCAGGGCATACCATCCGCGGTCTTCGCCCATGTGCGGGCGACGACGCTCGCCGATCTCGAGAGCGGCCTCGATGCGGACGAGACCGCCATCGTGGAAGCCGCATATACGCCCGCCAACGAAAGCGGCGTCCGCAGCTTCAGGGGCAGGCCTGCCGATAGGAACGCGGATTCCGAGCTCGCGCGGATCCTTTCCCGTGCCATTGCCGAGGAGGCCGGCCTTGCGGACGATGCGCTCGCACCCCAGCGCGCTACCGCCTTCGTGCGGGCAGAATATGCCGAACTCGGCTTCGATCTCGATGATATCCGCCGCGACTATCTCGTCTCGACGAGCGGAGCCATGTTCGCCTACTGCGCGGTGTCCCTTGCCGCCGCCGTGCTTCTCGGCTACGTGGCCGCACGCACCGGCGCGACTATCGGCCGCGATACACGCGAGGAGCTCTTCTCCAAGGTGATGCGTTTCTCTCCTGCGGAGGTCAACCGGTTCAGCCAGGCATCCCTCATCACGCGCTGCACCAACGATGTGTCCCAGGTTTCCATGACCGTGGTCATGCTCATGCGCATGGTGCTCCTCGCACCCGTCATGGGTGCGGTGGCCATCACCAAGGTGCTTGCGCAGCCCTCCGGTCTCGGCACGATCATCGTCGCTGCCGTCCTTGCGCTCTCGGGCGCGACGGTCATCTTGTTCGTACTGGTGGTTCCCAAGTTCAAGCTCATGCAGTCCCTGATCGACCGCGTCAATCTGATGAGCCGCCAGATGCTCGAGGGAGTCATGCCCATCCGTGCGTTCGGCCGCGAAGCCTACGAGGAGGACCGCTTCGACAAGGCGTCGATCGAGCTCATGGAGACCCAGCTCTTCACGGGCCATGCCATGGCGATGCTGCGCCCCTTCATCCAGATCATCCTGAACGCCGCCACCGTGGCCATCGTGTGGCTCGGCGCCGATCTGGTGGGCCGGGGTGCCATGCAGGTGGGCGATGTGATGGCCTACAGCTCGT
This sequence comes from Coriobacteriales bacterium OH1046, assembly GCA_004010535.1. Lineage (GTDB taxonomy): Bacteria > Actinomycetota > Coriobacteriia > Coriobacteriales > Atopobiaceae > RUG721. Next base: position 23,905 of record RQYE01000001.1, read on the forward strand.
ATGCCCTGCAGATCGTCATGAGCTTCATCATGATCGCCATGGTGGCCATCATGATGCCGCGCGCCACCGTTGCCGCCGATCGCGTCCTCGAGGTCCTCGCCTGCCCGCTTTCCATCGCCGATCCGGAAGACCCGCAGGCCCCTGCCGAGGATGGCCCGCGCGGGCAGCTCGAATTCTCAGACGTGTCCTTCCGTTATCCCGATGCCGACGACGATGCCGTCAGCCATGTGAGTTTCGTCCTCAATGCAGGTGAAGTGCTGGGTATCGTGGGCTCCACCGGTTCGGGTAAATCCACGCTCGTCCAGCTCATACCGCGCCTCTACGACGTAACCGGCGGTGCTGTGCTCGTCGACGGCGTCGATGTCCGCCGCATGGCCCTTGCCGACCTGCGCTCGCGCATCGGCTATGTTCCCCAGACCACGCGGCTCTTCTCGGGTACCGTGGCTTGGAACGTCGCCTTCGGGGCCGATGGGCTAACCGACGCCGAGCGCGACCGCGCCCTCGCCGTCGCGCAGGCCGCCGAGTTCGTCGAGAAGCTCCCCGGGGGAGACGGGACCGCGCTTGCGCAAGGAGGCTCGAATCTCTCGGGTGGCCAGCGCCAGCGGCTCGCCATCGCACGGGCCATCGCCGCAGATCCCGAGATCCTCGTCCTCGACGATTCCTTCTCCGCTCTCGATTATGCCACCGATGCCAAGCTGCGCCGTGCCCTCGACCATGAGATGGCCGATACGGCCGTCGTGATCGTTGCCCAGCGCGTCGCCACGGTCATGGGCGCCGACACGATCATCGTGCTCGAAAGCAGCCGCGTGGTGGGCATGGGCACCCACGAGGAGCTGCTGCGCAGCTGCGCGGAGTACCTCGAAATCGCCACATCCCAGCTCGCACCCGAGGAACTGGGACTCGCTGAGCGGGACCTCCCCATTGCGGAAGGAGGCGATGCCTGATGCCGCCAACAGGACGGGGAGCGCGTTTCACGCAGGCCGCGGACAAACCCAAGAACATGAGGGGCGCATTCCTCAGGCTCCTCTCATATCTGGGGGAGCACCGCCTCGCCCTGGCGCTGGCGACCATCATGAGCGTCGTCTCGGTCACGCTCTCCGTCATCGGGCCCAAGATGGCGGGCGAGGCCACGACCGTGCTCTTCGAGGGCGCCGCCGCCGCGATCGGCGGCACGGGCGCAATCGATTTCTCCCGCATCCGCCAGATCCTCATCGGCCTGATGGTCGTCTACCTCGTCTCCGCAGGCGCCGGCCTGATCCAATCCTGGATGATGGCCACCATCACCCAGAAGCTCTCGTATCGCATGCGCAAGGAGGTCGCCGAGAAGATCAACGTGATCGAGCTCTCGTATTTCTCGGACGAGGGCAACTCCAGAGGCGACGTGCTCTCGCGCATCACCAACGATGTCGATACGGTCGCCCAAGCGCTCAACCAGAGCGCCGTCCAGCTCATCGCCTCAGCGGTGCAGGTCGTGGGGGTGCTCGCGATGATGCTCTCGATCTCCGCGCCGCTCACCTTGGTGGTCCTCGCCACGCTGCCCCTCTCGCTCGTCATCGTCACGCGCATCGCGGGCTTCTCCCAGCGCTACTTCGCAGCCCAAGCCGCCGCGCTCGGCGCGGTGAACGGCATCATCGAGGAGGATTTCGCCGGCCAGGAGGTCATCCAGGCCTTCGATCGCGCAGGCCGTGCGGTCGAGGATTTCAAGGGTAAGAACAACGAGCTCTACGATACCGCGCTCAAGAGCCAGTTCCTCTCGGGCCTCATGATGCCGCTCATGGGGTTCGTGGGAAATCTCGGATATGCGGCCGTCGTCGCGGTGGGCGGCGCGCTCGTGGCGGCGGGTTCGCTCGCCTTGGGCGACATCCAGGCGTTCGCGGCCTATGTGCGCAATTTCATCCAACCCGTCCAAGCGCTTGCGAGCACATCCGCCGCGCTCCAGCAGATGCTCGCTTCGGCGGAGCGCATCTTCGCGTTCCTTGCGGCAGACCCCGAGGCCGACACCTCCGTCGCGGGCGCCTGCCTTGCCGACGGGGAGGGCGCCGTGCGTTTCGAGCATGTGCGGTTCGGCTATACGCCGGGCAAGACCGTCATCGACGACTTCACCCTCTCCGTCTCGCCCGGTCAGCGTATCGCCATCGTGGGACCCACGGGCGCGGGCAAGACGACGATGGTGAAGCTCCTCATGCGCTTCTGGGATGTGGACGATGGCGCCATCTACGTGGGCGAGCACGATATCCGCGATCTCGTCCGCGCTGATCTGCGCAACAACTTCTCCATGGTCCTGCAGGAGACCTGGCTCTTCCAGGGCACCATCGCAGAGAATATCCGCTTCGGCAAGCTCGATGCCACCGACGAGGAGGTCAGGATCGCAGCGCAGGCAGCCTGCTGCGATCAGTTCATCCGCACGCTGCCCGGCGGCTATGGCTTCGAGATCGGCGAGACGGCCTCGAATCTTTCCCAAGGCCAGCGTCAGCTCCTTACCATCGCCCGCGCCATCATCGCCGATAAACCCATCCTCATCCTCGACGAGGCGACCTCGAATGTCGATACCCGTACCGAGGTGCTTATCCAACGTGCCATGGATCGGCTGATGTGCGGGCGCACCTCCTTCGTCATCGCCCATCGCCTCTCCACGATCAAGGATGCGGATGTCATTTTGGTGATGGAGGACGGCGCCATCGTCGATTCGGGAAGCCACGGGGAGCTGCTCCGGCGCGGCGGCCTCTATGCCGAGCTCTACGACTCCCAGTTCGATAAAAGCGCTTAAAGGCTCGCGCCGGCATTTCCTGCGCTATACTTTTAGCGGTTGCAGAACTCGGATTCTCGCTTGGAGCGTCGAGAGGAGATCGATATGGCACATCTCATCCCCGGGAAGCTCAGAGTCTCGAATGATGTCATCGCCGACCTCGCGGGCTATGCTGCCCTCGAGTGCTACGGCGTTATCGGCATGGCCACCACCGACGAACAGGGGGGCGTCGCGCGCCTTCTTCCCGCCAACAAGCTGCGCAAGGGTATCGGCGTCTCATCCGAAGGCGGCCATGTGATTGTGAACCTGCACGTTATCGTCGAGCAGGGCGTCAACATGGCTTCCGTTGTCAGCAACCTTACCAGTTCCGTCAGATTCCTGCTCAAGCAGATCGCCGAACTCGAGGACGTCGAGGTCAAAGTGCATATCGAGGGTATGCGCGCTTCGTAAAGCCCACGAGTCGTCTGCGCTCGAACCTACCGAGAGGGATTTCCGCCCATGTCTGTTGCAAATGCCATCCGCACCTGCTTCCCCCTTGCCGCTCGCGTCGTCGCCGACCGTGCGGAGGAGATCAACAAGCTCAACGTCTTTCCCGTGCCCGACGGAGACACCGGTACCAACATGTCGCTCACTTTGGGCACCGTCGTCGCCGAGGTCGAGGCGCTCCCTGCATCGGCTTCGATGCAGGATATCGCCAAAGCCATCACCCATGGCTCGCTCATGGGCGCCCGCGGCAACTCCGGCGTCATCACCAGCCAGATCCTGCGCGGCATCGCCGAGGGGCTCTGCGACATCAAGGGCGACGAGATCACGCCCGCCGACATCGCCCATGCGTTCAAACGCAGCCAGGAGGTTGCCTTCCAAGCCGTGCGCAAACCCGTCGAGGGCACCATCCTGACGGTGCTCCGCGATATGGCGTCCAAGGCCGACTCCCTCAAAAAAACCAAGAAGTCCGTCTTCGATGTGCTCGACGACCTCGTGGTCGAGGCCTACGAGTCCGTCGCGCGCACCCCCGATCTGCTCCCCGTCCTCAAGGAGAACGGCGTCGTCGACTCCGGCGCCTTCGGTTTCGCCACCTTCTTCGAGGCGTTCGTCAGCGCGGTCGAGGGCAAGGCGGGCGAGCTGCGCGACTTCGATCCTACCGTCGAGCCGGTGTCTGCGGAGGATGCCAAGGCCCAGGTGGCGAGCGCCGTCGCCATCGAGCTCAACGACGATTGGGAGGGTTCCGAGTACCGCTACTGCACCGAGTTCCTCTTCCATGCCGCAGATGAATCCTTCGATGTCGATGAGAACCTGCGCTTCCTCTCCTCGCTCGGCGACTGCGAGCTGCTCGTGGGCGCGTTCCCCGACTTCAAGATCCACGTCCACACCAACCGTCCCGACTATGTTCTGCGCCACATGATCCATCGCGGCCAGATCTTCGAGGTCTTCATCCATAATATGGATCTCGAGGCCAAGGATCGCACCGCTCGGATCGCCGCCGATAAGGCCGCAGCCGAGAAGGGCCCCCGCAAACCGCTCGGCCTCGTTGCCGTGGCCGCAGGATCCGGCGAGGAGGAGATCCTGGAGTCGCTCGGCGTCGACGTATGCGTCTCGGGCGGCCAGACCATGAACCCCTCGACGGCCGATATCCTCGCCGCAGTCGAGCAGGTCAATGCGGATGAGGTCATCATCCTCCCCAACAACGGCAACATCCGCATGGCGGCCGAGGCTGCGGCCGCCGCGTGCGATTCCAGCCATGTCATCGTGGTCCCCACGAAGTCCGTGCCCCAGGCCTTCTCCGCGCTCTTCGCCATCGATTTCGAGGCTTCCGCCGCCGAGAATGCCGAGAACATGTCCGACGCGCTCAGCGATGTGCGCGATGGCGAGGTCACCCATGCCGTGCGCGATTCCTCCGCCGCCGATGGCACCCCCATCCACGCAGGCGATATCATGGGCATCCAGAACGACGACATCCTCGTCGTCGGGTCCTCGGTCGATCAGGTCGCCCTCGATCTCATCGTGAGGATGATGGACGAGGAGGAGGGCGATACGCTCACCATCCTCGCGGGTGCGGATATGGCCGACGCCGACTTCGCCGCCCTCGTCGGGCGCATCGAGGAGGCCTACCCCGATCTCGATATCGAATCCCACCGCGGAGAGCAGCCCCTCTATCCGGTGATCTTCTCGATCGAATAGGATGCGGGCACCGTGGGGGGCGGCCTCAGCATTCCCGACGCCGGCGGACGCCTGAGCTGCAGCTGCTCATGCTCCGACAGCGTGCGGAGACTCCGCTATGTATCCGGTGCCCGGGGCGAGGCGCTCGAACGGCTGGGCATCATGCGCGTCTGCGATCTGCTCCTGCATGTCCCGCGCCGCTACCTCGATTTCACGCACACCACCAAGATCGCCTTCTGCGATGTCGGGCAGAAGGTCACGGTGGTCGGCACGGTGGACAAGGTGTCGCAGCGCCAGCCGCGTCCGCGCATGAGCATCGTGACGGTCGACGTCTTCGATGACACGGGCACGCTCACCGCGACCTTCTTCCGCCAGCCTTGGCTTGCCCAGCAGCTCCACGCAGGCGATATCATCGCCCTCTCGGGCGAGATCCTCTTCTACAAGGGTTTCAAGCAGATGAAGGCGCCGTTTATCGAGCAGCTCGAAAGTTCCCAGGAACAGTCCGATTACGCCCGCATCCTCCCGGTCCATCCCACAGGCGAGGGCATCACCGCCTCGTGGATGCGGCGCATCATGTCGGCGGCCCTGGCCGATGTGGGGGATCTCTGCGATTTCCTCCCCTCCGCGCTCGTCGCCCGCCACGGCCTCATGACGCGTGCCCGCGCGCTTCGCGAGATCCATTACCCCGGCAATCCCGGGAGCGCCCATGCGGCGCGCAGAAGGCTCGCCTACGATGAGCTGCTCTGCCTGCAGCTGGCGCTCCTCGCGCGTCGCCGCATCGACGTGGGCGGCTACGAGCCCAAGCGCCACGCGACCGAGGGCCGGCACCTCTCGGCCCTCCTGGCCGCGCTTCCCTTCGAGCTTACCGGCGAGCAGGAGGATGCCGTCTCCGACATCCTCGCCGATATGGCTGCACCGCGCATCATGAACCGCCTGCTCCTCGGCGATGTGGGCACGGGGAAGACCGCCGTCTGCGCCGTCGCGCTCGCAGCGGTTGCCGATTCGGGCATGCAGGCTGCCGTGATGGCCCCCACCTCGGTGCTCGCGCGCCAATATGCCGATAAGGTCGGGCCGCTCCTCGATAGGGCGGATGTGAGCTGGACGCTTATCACGGGATCCACGTCCGCGCAGGAGCGCGCTGCGGCATCCGGGCGCATCGGGGCGGGGGAGGTATGCGTCGTCTTCGGCACTACGGCCATCCTCTCCGATGACATCGCCTTTGCGAACCTCTCGCTCGTCGTCATCGACGAGCAGCACCGTTTCGGCGTGAATCAGCGCGCCCTGCTGTACCAGAAGAGCTCGGGTGCCGACCTGCTCACCATGACCGCCACGCCCATACCGCGCACGCTCGCCCTCTCGCTCTACGGCGACGTGGACGTCTCGCGCATCAAGAGGCGCCCCGTGGCAGGTTCCCGTGTCGAGACCAAGGTCCTGACGCCCGAGAACCTCGATATCGCCTATACGGCCATCCGCGCTGCCGTGGAGCAGGGCCGGCAAGCCTATGTGATCTGCCCGGTCATCGACGCGGGCGATGAGGGTGCCGAGCTCGATGACGTGGTCGAGGGCGCGATCACCCAGGAGAGCCTCCATGCGGCCGCGTCCACCCGCGATGATCTTGCCCGCTCGGTCTTTCCCGATTACACGGTCGAGCTCTTGAACGGGCGCATGCCTGCCGCCGAGAAAGACGAGACCATGCTCCGCTTCCATGCCGGCGAGATCGATGTGCTCGTCTCGACGACCGTCGTCGAGGTGGGCGTCGATGTGCCCAACGCCACGGTCATGCTCGTCTACAATGCCGACCGTTTCGGCCTTGCCACCCTCCATCAGCTGCGTGGACGCGTGGGCAGGGGAATGCACGCCGGCATGGTCTTCTTGGAGAGCGCGGCGCGGAAAGGATCGATGGCGCGCACGCGCCTTTCGGCGCTCGAGAAGACCGCAGATGGTTCCGAGCTTGCCGATCTCGACCTCAAGCTGCGCCATGAGGGCGACGTGCTCGGATATCGCCAGAGCGGAGGGGTGACGCTCTCCATCGCGGACCTCGCCGCCGATCTCGATCTCATCGAAGCCGCGCATGCGGACGCGCGGTCTATCGCGCGCCTCGATCCGGCGCTCGGAGCCGCCGTTCACCGTCCGCTCGCCTATGAGATGCGCCGCCGCTTCTCGATCTACTTCGACGAGGCGGCGCGCTCATGAGGGTGGTCGGGGGTATCTGGAAGGGCCGGTCCATCGATGCGCCGGGGGGCTGCGGCACGCGTCCGACGACCGACCGCACCCGCGAGTCGATCGCCTCATCGGTGCTCTCGTTCTTCGATCTCGAACTCGAGGGCATGTCCTGCCTCGATGCCTTCGCCGGTTCCGGATCGTTCGGCATCGAGATGCTCTCGCGCGGCGCCGAGCACTGCACGTTCATCGATTCCGATAAGCAGGCTATCAGGATCATCGGGCGGAACCTGCTGTCGCTGGGGGCTGCGTCCCCATCGTATCGGATCATCTGCGCCGAAAGCCGTAAGGCGATCCCCTCGCTTGCATCATCGGGAAGGCGCTTCGACCTCATCTTCCTCGATCCTCCCTACGCCATGGATGCTGTCGAGGTCGCTCATCTCGTCGATAGGCTCTATGCTGCGGGATGCGTCTTCGTGGATGCCCTTGCGGTCTACGAGCGCACAGCCGGCGCGCCTTCCCTCGCCGCCGCCCATGCCCGCCTCATCCGCAGCAGGAAGCTGGGCGGGACTGCAGTCGATTTCTATCGGATGGGAGATCATCATGGGTCATGACCGAGTCGGACACGTCTGCGTTCCCGGAACATTCGACCCGGTGACGTACGGCCATGTCGATGTCATCAGGCGCAGCTGCCGCCTCTTCGATCGGGTGACGGTTGCCGTTGCGGCGTCATACGGCAAGAATGGGACGGGACCCGCCTTCTCGCTCGACGAGCGCATCGAGATGGTCGAGGACGCGCTGGCCGAATGCGGCATCCCGGGGAATACCGAAGTCGTCGGCTTCGAGGGCCTGCTCGTCGACCTGTGCCACCAGATCGGCGCGGGCGCCGTGGTCAAGGGACTGCGCGCCATGACCGACTTCGAGTACGAACTCCAACAGGCCGACCTCAACAACCTCATGGCACCCGATATCGAGTCGGTCTACGTCATGGGAAGCCGCGATTACGGGTATATCTCGTCATCCATCGTGCGCGAGCTGGCCGCGCTCGGCCGCGACGTGTCGTTCCTCGTGCCCTCCTGCATCGAGCGACGGCTCGCTCGCCGTTTCGGTAGGGTTTGAGAGGGTTTCTCCACGTTGTGCGTGCTGGCTGGAAGTTCTGATACTATTACACTGATTATGGCTATCCATGATCGCGCGGCGCTTGCGTGCGGATGTTGATTGAAAGGAGCCCTGGATGCAGCCAGGCGAGGAGATCGAGAGCTTGGTCGACGAGCTCGAGCAGATGGTAAGCGAGGCTCGCTCGCCCTTGACGGGCGGAGGCCAGAAGAAGATCGTGGACGCGCAGGATATCTACGAGATCCTTGACGAGATCCGCAGGGTGTTCCCGCAGGAGTTCTCCGATGCGCGCCGCATCCTCAAGGAGGAGGGCGAGACGATCGCTCGTGCCCAGCAGCAGGCCGATTCCATCATCGCCGATGCCCAGCAGCAGGCTATGATCCTCGCCGGCGATCAGGAGATCGTGCGCCTTGCCCAGCAGCAGGCCGATGCCGTCCGCGATCAGGCGGCGCAATACGAGCGCGACACGCGTTACAACGCGGAGGAATACGCCGATACCGTTCTCGCCCACCTCGAGGATAACCTGAAATCCCTCACCAATTCGGTCTCCCGCGTCCGCCAGACGCTCGACGAGAATTCTGGCCCGCGCAACACCTCGAACAACGTTCCTTGGTAGGTCCCTGAGTGAAGCCGTTCCCATACGCGCTCGATGAACGTCTCGAGCAGGCAGGCGCTACCCTGCCTTTCTCGGGCCATGCAGACGACGGTTCCTATCGTCTCGGCAGCCACGAGTTCTCGCTTCCATCGGGAATCGATTTCGATGTGGTGCTCACCAATGCGGGGGAGGGGATCCTCGTCACCGGCATGCTCCATGCTCGCGTCCTAGGCGTGTGCGATCGCTGCCTCGATCCTGCCGAGATGGATATCACCGCCGAAGTCGATGAGTACTATCTTTTCGAGGAACCCAGCCTGCGGGAACGGGATGGGGATGATGATCTCGACTATGCGCTCGTGGCCTCCGATAACACCATCGACCTCGCCGAAGCCCTTCTCCCGGCGCTTTTGATGGAGACGCCCTTCGTCGTGCTGTGCCGCGAGGATTGCAAGGGCCTGTGCCCGATCTGCGGCGAGAATCTCAATGAGCATGATTGCGGCCATGCCGGACTCGCGGCCGAGCGACGCGCCGCATCCAACCCGTTCTCCGTGCTCGCAACCTTGAAGCTCGATGGGCAGGGGGAGCCTTCCCCGTAAATCTGGTGGATTCCGAAGCACGCCGCGTCCAAGCGTGGTATAGTATCCCGGTCAGAGACGATGAGCAAGGCCGCCCGCCCACGGGCGTGAGAGTCAAGAGAGGTCCGAAGATGGCAGTACCTAAACAGAAGAAGGGCCGCAGTGCCACGCATACCCGCCGTTCGGCTAACAGCAAGCTCGCTGCTCCGAGCCGTTCCATCTGCCCGCAGTGCGGCGCCCCCAAACTCCCGCATCATGTGTGCCCCAATTGCGGCTACTACAAAGACCGCGAGGTCATCGTCACCGAGTAGCGGCGATGCCGAATATGCACGGCCGACCGACCCTGCGGGGTCGGTTTTCGTAAGGATCCCGAGGATGAGGAGTAGGCATGATCAAGATCTGCGTCGATGTGATGGGCAGCGATAAGGACCCCCGCGAACTCATGAGCGGTTTGGCGGAGGCATTGGCTGCGGATAGCGACCTCGAGCTCCTGGTCGTGGGCGACGAGGGGATTGTCGTGCCCTTCGCCGACCCGCTCGACCGTGTGGAAGCCCTCATCTCGAAAAGCGTCATCACCATGGACGAGCATCCTGCGGATGCGGTCCGGAAGAAGAAGGACTCGAGCATCGTGATGGCTGCCAAGGCGGTTTCCGACGGCAGCGCGCAGGGCCTCTTCTCGGCGGGTTCCACGGGGGCCGTCCTCACGGCTGCGACCTTCGGCATCGGACGCATCAAGGGTATCAAACGACCGGCTCTCTCATCTCCGCTTCCGGGCCTCCATGGCCATAAGACGATCCTCCTCGATCTTGGGGCCAATGCCGATGTCAAACCAGAATCCCTCGTCCAGTTCGCCCACATGGGCTCCGCCTATGCACGCGTCGCGTTGGGTGCGCACGATCCCACGGTCGCGCTCCTTTGCAACGGTTCCGAGGACACCAAAGGCTCGGAGCTGGCGCTTGCCTACCATGCGGCGCTTGCGGCAGACGATACGATCAACTTCGCGGGCAATGCCGAGGGAACCGATATCCTCACGGGCCCGTACGATGTCATCGTCTCAGACGGCTTCACGGCCAATGTGGCCCTGAAGACCCTCGAGGGCACGGCCAAGTTCATCTCGGCGCGGATCAAGGGGGGCGTTGCCGCTTCCAAGCGCGTTGCGCTCGGCGCCCTGCTCCTGAAGCCCACGCTGAAGGAGATCGCGTCCGATCTTTCGGGAGATGAGCAGGGTGGGGCGATCCTTCTCGGCCTCAAGGCCCCGGTTGTGAAGGGACATGGCGCGACGAGCGCAGAGGCATTCAAGAACGGTGTTCTCGCGTGCGCCGAGGCAGTGCGCGGCGGCCTGTGTGAAAAGATAGCCGACGCCTGCATGGGCACGCTGTAAGGGTAGAATAGACCCGAGGCTACGTGCAGGTTGCAGGTGCTCGGGTTCCCATATCCGCGACAAGGAGGACGGAATGGATCGCAACGCTATTCTGGAGCGTGTCATCGAGATCGTGCTCGGTACCCTCGAAATCGGCGAGGACACCGAGGTCGACGAGGATACGAGCTTCAAGAGCCTCGGTGCCGACTCGTTCGATCTGCTCGAGTTGGTGACCAGCTTGGAGGATGAGTTCGACCTCACGTTCGATGACGAGTCCCTGGAGGAGATCGCCACCGTGCGCGATGCGGTCGATGCCATCGAGAATGCGCAGTAGGCAGGGGTTGTACGCTTGAGCATGCATGGCCGGCTGTCCCGGATCGAAGCGATCTGCGGGCACCATTTCAAAGATCGGGAGCTCGTATCATCGGCCTTGACCCACCCTTCTGCCGTGGAGGGGATGAGGACCTCGGCCTCGTACGAGCGTCTCGAATTCCTAGGCGATGCCATTCTCGGCGCGCTCGTTTCGAGCTATCTGTACGGGCATTTCGATGAGATGGACGAAGGCGGACTCACCCGTCTCAAGATCTCCCTCGTCTCGGGCAGGATGCTCTCCGATGTTGCCGAGGAGCTGGGTATCGCCCCCTTGATCATCGTGGGAGATTCCGAGCGGGGGACGGGTGCGCGCGGCATGCATTCCGCGCTCGAGAACGTCTACGAGGCCCTCGTCGGGGCGCTTTTCCTCGATGGCGGCATCGAGGCGAGCCGCGCGTTCGTCGAACGCACGCTGATCGTGCGCGTCACGCCCGAGCTGGCGAAGCGTCCCTTGAGCCCCAAGTCGCTGCTGCAGCAATGCACCCAGAAAGATCTCAAGTGCGCTCCAGCCTATCAGCTCGTCGGCCAATCGGGTCCCGCCCACAACCCGCTTTTCACCTCGGAGGTATCCGTGTGCGACAAGGTGGAGGGTACGGGGAGCGGTGCGACCAAGAAGGAGTCCGAGGAACATGCCGCCCAAGATGCCTTGGTGCGCCTCGGTTACATTGCAATCGATGACGACGAACGATCCGATGTCTCGTAGGACGTCGGAACCGTCGGGAGGGGCACGACCACCGTGTATCTGAAGTCGCTCACGCTGAAGGGATTCAAATCCTTCGCCGATAAGACCGCCATGGTGTTCGATCCCGGCCTCACGGTCGTCGTGGGTCCCAACGGCAGCGGGAAATCCAATGTCGCCGATGCCATCCTCTGGGTCCTCGGCGAGCAGAGCGCTAAGCAGCTGCGCGGCCAGGCCATGGAGGATGTCATCTTCTCGGGCTCCTCCGCGCGCAATGCCGTGGGTCTCGCCGAGGTGACGCTTGTCCTCGACAACGGCGACCATACCTTGCCCGTCGACTTCTCCGAGGTCGCCCTCACCCGTCGCATGTACCGCTCGGGCGAGAGCGAATACCTTATCAACGGCGCGCCGAGCCGCCTTATGGATATCACCGACATCCTGCACGATACGGGTCTCGGCAAGGACACCCACTCCATCATCAGCCAAGGCAAGCTCGACTCGATCCTCTCGAGCCGTCCCGAGGAGCGCAGGGCGCTCATCGAGGAGGCCGCCGATATCTCCAAGCATCGCCGCCGCAAGCTGCGTTCGGAGCGCAAGCTGGCGTCGATGGACGATAACCTGGCCAAGGCCAAGGTGGTCGAGCGCGAGATCATGCGTCAGCTCAAACCGCTGGAGCGCCAAGTCGACAAGGCCATGCGCTCCCGCGACCTGCAGGCCGAGCTTTCCGAGCTTGCCACCATCCTCGCCGTCGACGATCTGCGCCGTCTCCAGCAGGGCTACGAAGCCCTCTCGATGCGCGGCAGGGAGGCCGAAGCGGCTGTCGAGCTCGCGCAGTACCGCCTTGAGGAGAAGACCCGCGAGCTCGATAAGCTCCAGTCGCTGCTCGAGCAGAAGGGCCTGTTCGTGGGAGATCTCGACGAGCAGCGCCGCCGCATGCAGGATGCGCTTGGCCGTATGGAATCCGATATGCGCCTTCTCGAGGAGAAGGGCAAGAACATGGTCTCGAGGCTTTCCGAGATGAGGATGCAGCTCTCCTCGACCGAGAAGCAGAGATCCGATACCGCCCTCGATCACGAGCGGCTCATCCATGAGCTCTCCGATGCCCGCGTCCGTCTCGCGGATCTTGACGAGAAGGTCGCAGGGCTCACCGAGGCGGCCCGCGCCTCGCGCGCGGCGCGCGAGCAGGCCAGTTCCGAGGCGGCCCGTCTCGGCGCGCTCGTCCGCGAGGCGGAATCCCGTGCAGACCGCGCGACGCTCTCCTATGCCAAACTCGAGGACCAGGTGGGCAATGCCGAGGTCGAGGATCGGATGTACGCGAGCCGTCTCGCCCAGATCGAGGATGTGGTCAAGACCTGCTCGTCTGCTCTCGATGGGCGCTCTGCCGACAAGGAGCGTGCCGAGGGGAGCCTTGCGGTTGCCCGCGAGAGCGCCCGCTCGCTGTCGGGATCTCTGCCTGCGCTCGAGGAGGGCGTGGCGGCTGCACGTGCCCGTGCCGCCGAGGCGCAGGAGCGGCTTTCGAACGCCCAGGCGACCTATGCGGCGCTGCGTTCCATCGATGCCGAGGTCGAGGCCCAGAGCCCCTTGGCCTCCGCGCTTGCCGGGGGTGCGTGCGCGCAATCCGTGGAGTGCCGCCTCGGCGACCTCATCCGCATCGAACCCGGCCTCGAGGCGCTCATCGAGCGTCTTTTGGGCGACGATCTGTCCGCTCTGGTGGTGCATGATATCGATGCGGCCTGCGGACTTGCAGACGAGGCACGCGCGCTTGCAGGCACCGAGGGCAAGGCGACCATCGTGTCCCGTTCGGAGCCCGCGAGATGCCGTAACGATGCGGATATGCCGGGAAGCTCCCTCGTGGACCGCATGGATATCGGGGAAGGATCGCGTGCCCTCGTAGAAGCCCTCCTCGGCGATGTGCGCCTGGTCGATACGGTCGGGCAAGCGCTCCGTTTCCATGAGATCCATCCCGATCGCACCTTCGCCACCGCGCAAGGCGCCTGCGTGCTTCCCGATGGCCGCTGCATCCTCGGCACGGTGAAGGATGCGGGGAGGGGGGTGCTCGAGCGCAAGCGCCGCATCCGTGCCCTCGAGGATGGCATGGGCGCCCTCGAGGAGGAGCGATGCCAGCGCGTTGCCGATCTCGATGCTGCCGAGACACGGCTTTCCGAGACGCAGGCGAGCCTCGTCGCCATACGGGGCGACATCTCCTCGCTCAGCGGCCAGATCGCCTCCATCACGGCGGAGATGGGCCGTCTGGCCAGCCAACGTGACCATGCAGTGTCCGAGAAGGCCCAAGTCGAGCGGGACCGCTCCGAGGCGCTCGCCCGCGCTCAGGAAGCGCGCGGCCTCATCGAGGAGCATCGCCGCGCCGCATCCGAGGCCCGCGAGGAGGCGGCTTCCCATTCAGCGCTGCTCGAGGAAGCCCGAACGGCGCGCAGGGACTGCGTGGAGCGCGAGGATCAGGCGAACGGGCAGCTGGCCGACGCCCGTCTCCAGCGGGCGATGATCTCCGAGCGCGTCACCCATCTCGAGGAGCGTGTGCATGATGGGGGCATGCGCCTACGCGAGCTCGCACGGCGCATCGATGCCACGAGGCTCTCATCCCGCTCGCTCGAGGTCGTGCGTCTGAGGGTCGATCCTCTCTACGAACGCTACCATGCCATCTACGAGCGTGCGCTCGCCTGGGCAGCCCGCCTCAAGGATCGTGCCCTGCTTGCCGAGGCGGACTCCGATTCGCTCAAGAAGACCATCGGCGATGCGCGTGCGTCCGTTTCGGGGGCAGGCGAGGAGCTCGATCGATCCCGCGCTCGTGCCAACGAGGTGCGAGTCGATCTCGGCCGCCTCGAGGTCCAGGTCGAGAATGCCGTCGCGCGCATCGTCGAGACGGGTGCCATCCTCGATGAGGCGCTGCTTTTGCCCGCGCCCGAGGATCGCGATGGATGCGAGCGCAGGGTAGCCGCCCTCGAGCGCCAGATCGCCGAGATCGGCCCCGTGAACGAAGTCGCCATGGACGAGTATGCCAAGCTCAAGCAGCGCGCGGATTACATCATCGATCAGGTGGACGATCTCGAGCGCGCCCGCGCATCGCTCAAGAAGATCACCGCCGCGATCGAGCGTAAGATGCGCACGCAGTTCCTGCTCGTCTTCGACAAGGTCAACGCCAATTTTTCCGAGATCTTCGCGGCGCTCTTCCCCGGCGGCGCGGCACATCTCGAGATGACCGACCCCGACCGTCTCGATGAGACGGGCATCGAGGTCGTGGCCCAGCCGAGGGGCAAGCGCCTTTCCAAGATGACGCTGCTCTCAGGCGGCGAGAAGTCGCTCACCGCGCTTGCGCTCCTCTTCGCCGTCTACAAGGCCCGCACGACCCCCTTCTATGTATTCGATGAGGTCGAGGCGGCGCTCGACGACTCCAACCTCTCGAAGCTCCTCGGAGCGATCGATACGCTCAAGGAGACGACCCAGCTCATCGTCATCTCCCATCAGAGGCGCACGATGGAGCAGGCGGATGTCCTCTACGGCGTGTCCATGAAGGCAGACGGTGTGAGCCGTGTGGTCTCGCAGCGTCTCGACCGCACGAGCGGAAAGGTGGTGGATGTCTAGCCATGGGTTTTCTCGATAACCTGCGCCAAGGGCTCGCCCGCTCCCGCGAGGCCCTGAACGAGATCTTCTACATGGGCGGCGAGGTCGATGAGGATTTTTGGGAGGATCTCGAGGATACGCTCGTCATGGGCGATATGGGTGCCGAAGTTGCCGCACAGGTGACCGATGACCTGCGCGAGCAGGCGGCCCGCGAGAACCTCACCCGCGCCTCCCAGCTCAAGAGGGCGCTTTCCGAGCGCTTGGCGGCCGTCTTCGCACCCTCAGAACGCGATCCTTTCGAGGATGTGCCCTCCTGCGTGGTCTTCGTGGGTATCAACGGTGCAGGTAAGACCACCACGGTGGGGAAGCTTGCCGGACGGGCGCGCGCCGAAGGCAGAAGGACGCTCATCGGCGGCGCGGATACCTTCCGTGCGGCGGCTATCGAGCAGCTGGCTGTCTGGGGAGAACGCGCGGGTATCGATGTCATCACGCGTGAGCGCGGCTCCGATCCCGCAAGCGTATGCTACGAGGTGCTCGAGGAGGCCGGGAAGCGCGGATCCGAGCTCGTGCTCATCGATACTGCCGGCCGCCTCCATACCAGCCCCGAGCTCATGCGCGAGCTCGCCAAGGTCGTGGGCGTCTGCCGCAAGCGTTCCACCATGCCCGTCACCGTGGTGCTCGTCATCGATGCCACGACCGGTCAGAACGGCCTCAACCAAGCCCGCGAGTTCGACGATGCGCTCGATGTCGACGGCCTTATCATCACCAAGCTCGACGGCACGGCCAAGGGCGGCATCGCCTTGGCCATATCGCATCGATTGCAGCTCCCCATCTACCGTATCGGCGTGGGGGAGAAGCTGGATGACTTGCAGCTATTCGACGCGCTCGAGTTCTGCCGGGCGCTTGTCGGGGAGGATGGGTAGCGATGGCAGTGTTCCAAAGCCTCTCTGATCGTCTCCAAGATACCTTTGCCCAGCTTAAGGGTAAGGGCCGTCTGACCGAGGACGATATCGGCGCCGCCATGCGCCAGATCCGGATGGCCCTGCTCGAAGCGGACGTCAACTACCGCGTGGTCAAAGGCTTCGTGGCTGACTGCAAGGAGAAATGCCTGACCTCGGAGGTCATGGATTCGCTCACGCCCGCCCAGAACGTCGTGAAGATCGTCCTCGACGAGCTCACTGAGCTCCTCGGCTCGACCGAGAGCAAGCTCACCTTGGCGCAGAACCGCACGCCCAACGTCATCATGCTCGTCGGCCTGCAGGGTTCGGGCAAGACCACGGCAGCTGCCAAGCTCGCCTACCTGCTGAAAGGGCAGGGGCGCAACCCGCTCCTCGCCGCCTGCGACGTGCATCGTCCCGCCGCAGCAGACCAGCTCGCCACCCTGGGTTCCGAGATCGGCGTCCCCGTGTACCGCGGCGACGGCAAGGATGCGGTTGGGATCGCGCGCGAGTCCATCCGGGAGGCCGTCGACCGTCTCTGCGACATCGTGATCGTCGATACGGCCGGGCGCCTCCAGATCGACGAGGAGATGATGGCCGAGGCCGTCGATATCAAGCGCGCGGTCAGGCCCGATCAGATACTCATGGTCGTCGACGCCATGGGCGGGCAGGATATCGTGAATGTGGTCTCCACCTTCGCCGAGCGCGTCGATTTCGACGGCGTCATCATGTCCAAGCTCGATGGCGATGCCCGCGGTGGCGGCGCTCTGTCGGTTCGCGAGGTCACGGGCAAGCCCATCAAATTCGTCTCGATGGGCGAGAAGCCCGACTCGCTCGAGGTCTTCCATCCCGATCGCATGGCCAAGCGCATCCTCGGCATGGGCGATGTGGTCGGCATCATCGAACAGGCGCAGAAGATCGCCGACCAGGAGAGCATCGAGGCGGCCGAGCGCATGCTGCGCTCCGGCTTCACCATGGATGACCTGCTCGCCCAGATGCAGCAGATCCGCAAGCTGGGCGGCCTCGGCAAGCTCCTCGGCATGATCCCCGGCGCCGAACGCGCGCTTGCCCAGCAGGGAGGCAATGTCGACGAGACGCAGCTGGCGCGCATCGAGGCCATGATCCGCTCCATGACCCGCGAGGAGCGCAATCGCCCCAAGATCATCAACGGCCAACGCAGGAAGCGTATCGCCGCCGGCTCCGGGCGGAGCGTGCAGGAGGTCAACCAGCTCATCAGGCAGTGGAGCGAGATGAACAAGATGATGGGCAAGATGCGCGGCCTCGCCGACGGCGGCGGCAAGAAGGGCATGCGTCAGATGCAGTCGATGCTCAAGGGCATGGCGGGCGGCAAGGGCGGCCGCAGGTACTAGCGTGACAGGGGGACAAGCGTGACAGGGGGACAGGTCATTTGTCACGGCTGGAAGCCGTGACAAATGACCTGTCCCCCTGTCACGCTTGTCCCCCTGTCACGCTCTGTCACGCCTACTCGTGGATGACGACGGCATCGCCGAGCTCTGTGAGCTCGTAGAGCTGCCGGGCAGGCTCGTAATCCATGTTGATGCACCCATGGCTGCCCCACCAGGTGTAGATATCGCCTCCGAACTCCCAGCGCCAATCGGCATTGTGGAAGCCGCGCTCGCCGCGGTCGTAGGCGATCCAGAAATCGACATGCGAGATCCAACCGTCCTCGGCGACCTCGCCCTCTTCGAGTCTCTCGCCTTCCCTGACGGTTCCCTGGCTGTACAGGGTCACGTCCGTCTCGTGCTCCGAGACATAGAAGACGCCCTGCGGGGTGTCGCGGTTGAGATTGGGCTGGCCGGTCACGATGTCGGTCTCCCACACAAGCTCCCCGTCGACGTACATGCGGGCGTGCTGTTCGGAGATATCGACATCGATGTACTTGTCGGGCCAATCCTGACCCCCCGGATCGACCTTGGCGGCGTTCTGATAGGTGGGAACGGCGACGGTCTGGGGTTTCCCGGTCTTGATGGCCTCGAGGATGAGCCCCGCCGCTTCCGCGCCGTTGATGAGCCAGCCGTAGGGGCCGCCCCCGGCAACGGTGATCTCCGCGCCATCGGGGCGGGTATAGGTGCGGGGCTTGCCCACGGTATCGAGGATATCGGAGAGTCCCCCCGGGCCCCAATCGAGGACGGCCTGCTCGTCGAGCGTGACGGTGCCATCCTCATTGATGGTGAGCCACTGGCTTATCTGCCTGCCGTCGACATCGATGGCATCGACGCCATTCATCGTGAGGTGGACTTTGGCATCTGCGTAGAAGTTGGCGGCATCGAGGATGGCTTGCGCGTCCGGATCGATGCTGTAGCAATCTTGGTCGATCTCGATGGTGCTATCGAGGTCATCGAGGGCTTTATCGGTCTTCGCGATGACGGCGGCGCGGTCGAGCATCGCGGATCGGGCCTCGTCGGAGACGATGTAATGGTCGCTCTCCTCGTCGAAGGCTATGCCGCGGTTGGGGAGCTCGTCCTGCGCCTTCTTTCCTTGGGAGATGATCGTCGAGAAAAGACCCCAGAGCTTATCCTCATCGTAAACCGGTTCGGGTGTGGCCGTGAGGGTGTGCTCCCTGTTGAATTCAAGCGGCCAAAGCAGGGTATTCTGCTGTGATATGGCCTCGTCCGCGTATTCCCCGCCATCGTAGGTGAAATCGATATCCGAAGCCGTGAAGGGGATCTCGAAACCCTCGCCTTGGAACGTGCCCCGATAGGAGGACGAGCGGGATGTCACAAGCTCCGAGAGATATGTCATGGGCTTGAGCGACGCATCATCGCCTTCGACCGTGGTGTTCGGTAGGAAATGCGTGCTGAAATAGATGACGCCGGCCCCATAAACCCCCATCGCGAGTGCGAGCAACGCCAAAGGGATGATCCAGAGTCGGGGTTTTCGTGTGCTGCCGTCCTGCGGTTCCTCGGTGATGAGCGCGTGTTTGGGTACGTCTGCCATATCCTGCCGCATCGCTTCCGTTCCATGTGCCGCTGTCGCGGGAGACCATACCGACCTATACTATTGTAGGGATTCGATGGCGGGGAAGCATGTGGAATCTATGGCGATCATCAAAGTCGGCTCGCTCGATGACGAGCGCCTGATCGATTACAAAGACCTTACCGATCATCCGTTGCGCACGCGTTTCGAGGACGGGCGCTCCCTCATGATCGTCGAATCGAAGATCGCGCTCGAGGTCGCCCTCGACGAGGGCGTCGAATGCGTGTCGATGCTCGTCGACGAGAGGCGTCTCGAGGCGTGCGCGCATCTGCGCGAGCGTGCAGGTGACGTGCCCGTATACGTGATGGGGCATGATGCCATGAGCAGGCTCGTGGGCTTCAAAGTCACCCGCGGTGTTCTCGCCGCATGCCGTCGGCCTCGCAGTCTGGGTCTCGAAGAGGTCCTTGAAGGCGCATCGCATGTCTGCGTGGCGGAGGATCTGGTGGATGTGAGCAATATCGGAGCCCTTTTCCGCTCGGCCGCCGCCTTGGGGGTGGATGCGCTGATCCTATCGCCTGGCTGCGCGAGCCCGCTCTCGCGCCGCGCCATCCGCGTCTCCATGGGAAACGTCTTCAAGATCGGTTGGACGCAGGCCGAGGAGCAGCTTTGGCCTGCCGCATGCATCGATGTCCTCCACGAGCGGGGTTTCGCCTGCTATGCGCTCGCCTTGGAGGATGATGCGGCCAGCTTGGCCGACCGAGACCTCAAGAACCCTTCCAAACGGGCGCTGTTCTTCGGCAACGAGATGGGCGGGCTTACCCGCGAGGTGCTCGATCTATGCGACCGCCATGTCATCATCCCCATGTCCCGCAAGGTCGATTCGCTCAACGTTGCCGCATCGTCTGCGGTGGCGTTCTGGGAGCTCTTCGCGCGTAGCTAAGGCGCTCGCCCGCAGCGCCTTCGGCGACCCCGCTATCGGAACCGATGCCCTGCCGTATACTCGAATCATGCCCGTTCCCCCGAGAAGGAGGCGTTCGACCATGAGAACCAGCAAGAGCCCGCTCCTATCCGCATTCCTCGCCCTCGTGCTCGCATGCTGCTTGGCTGCCTGCGAAGGCGGGCGGGGGGCAGATGGGGCGGACGGCAAGACCGGCACCTCCGAAACGGCGGTCGAGACCCCGCAGGCGCCTGCGGTCCAAGCAGACTGGGGCCATGCCGTATTCGATAACGATGATGGCGCATATACGCTCATCGACGACGGGGGAGAGCTCCACCAGATCATGCAGGCCTTCGAGGGCTTCGATGCGTTTGCCGAGATCGGCGGCAGGCTCGAACGCTGCTACCTTGCCTCTTCCAACGATACCGCGCTCTTCATCTTCTATTTCGATAATCCCGGCCTTGCCAACGAGGAGGAGATCCTCGGCGTGATCGAGGAGGCGAGGGGCAACGATATCCATACCGAACCCGTCCTCGGTGATGGCACCAAGATCTACGTGTCCACGATGCCTTCAGGTGATTCGCAGAACGCCCTCGTCTTCGAGATCGTCGAGGGAGAAGGCCTCTATCTGGCAGTTCTGTTCATGGATCCCGCCGAACCTCGCGATGGGATCGACCGCATCTCCTTCACCGACGGCTCCGAGCTTTCCGGGTACCTTGCAGGCGTTCCCGGCGATGCCCGTGCGGGCAGCATGCGCATCGGCTCCGATAGGAACGGCTACATGGACATCCCTTCCACTTGGATGGTCTTCGAGGACATGGGCGATGTCGACCCGGACATGATCCAGTATACCGATGGCGGCAGCGGCATCGTCTCGATGCTCGGCATCATCCCCTCCGAAGAGGGCTACAGCGCCGGCGCCGCCGACTATGCCCTGTCGTTTGCCGAGGCCCTCTACGCGGCCCACGATGGGGATCCTGATCTCATCGCGCTGGATTCGTATACGCAGATGCTTGTATGCGGTCTCGATTCCTACATCGTGGCAACTGAATGGGGCGATGGCACGTACATGTTCCAATTCTCCATCGCAGGAGATGAGCGCACGTACTACATCGCCTGCGAGGGAGATGAGGACGCCGCCCTCGACATGGCGTTCGCCGTCATCGAGACCTTCGATCCCGCGGCATAGCCTGCGCCCCCGCGATTCGAAACGGAAGGGTCCCCATTCACGGGGCCCTTCCGTTGTTTTCTACTGGCGGCGCTTACTGCGGCTGCGCAGCCGCGAGCTTCGGCGCGAAACCGTCATCGCGGGTGAGGATGTTCATGAATTCCTCGCCCGTGACGGTCTCCTTGCGTTGCAGGTAATGGGCGATCTCATGGAGCTTGAAGCGGTTCTCCTTGAGGATCTTGAGGGCGGTCTGATGGCCCTCCTCCACAAGGCGCTGAACCTCGGCGTCGATCTCCTGGGCCGTGCCCTCCGAGCAGGTGAGTTCGGCACCGCCGCCCAGATAGCGGTTGCGCTGCTGGCCGAGGGCGACCATGCCGAACTTCTCGCTCATGCCGTACTGGGTGACCATGGCGCGGGCGATCTGGGTGGCCCGCTCGATATCGTTGCTGGCACCGGTGGTCATCTCATCGAAGATGAGCTCCTCTGCGGCGCGTCCCCCGCAGAGGACGGCGATCTTGTCCTTGGCCTCCCTGCGTGTGGTGAGGAAACGCTCGTCCTCATCGACCTGCATGGTGAAGCCGAGGGCTCCCGAGGTGCGCGGCACGATGGTGATCTTGGTGATGGGGGCGGAGCCCTTCTGCATGGCGGCGACGATGGCGTGGCCGGTCTCGTGGTAGGAGACGATCTCCTTCTCGTGCTCGGAGAGGACCGTGGACTTCTTCTTCTCTCCCGCGATGACCACATCGACGGATTCGACGAGATCCTCTTGGTTGACGCGGTTGCGGCCGTTGCGGACGGCGCGGAGCGCCGCCTCGTTGATGATGTTGGCAAGGTCGGCACCCGATGCGCCCGGCGTCGAGCGGGCGATGACGCCCAGATCGATGCCGCGCTCCATCCTCACGTCATCGGCATGGATCTTGAGGATGGCCTCGCGGCCTGCGAGGTCGGGAAGCTCGACGGGGATGCGGCGGTCGAAGCGGCCCGGGCGCAGGAGCGCCTGGTCGAGCGACTCGGGACGGTTGGTGGCGGCGAGCACCACGATGCCCTTCTGGTTGTCGAAGCCGTCCATCTCGGAAAGGAGCTGGTTCAGGGTCTGCTCTCGCTCGTCGTTGGAGGTGAGGCCGGCGTCGCGGCGCTTGCCGACGGCATCGATCTCGTCGATGAAGACGATGCAGGGGGCCTTCTCGCTGGCCTGCCTGAACAGGTCGCGCACCTTGGCGGCACCGCGGCCGACGAACATCTCGACGAACTCGGATCCCGAGATCTGGAAGAAGGGGACGCCCGCCTCGCCCGCGACGGCGCGCGCGAGCAGGGTCTTGCCCGTTCCCGGGGGGCCTACGAGCAGGGCGCCGCGCGGGCAGCGTGCTCCGATGGCGGTGTACTTGTCGGGGTTCTTGAGGAACGAGACGATCTCGACGAGCGAGTCCTTGGCTTCGTCCTGACCGGCCACATCATGGAAGGTCACGCCGGTTTCCTCGCCCTTGACCTCCTTGACGTTGGAGCGGCCGAGCCCGCCCATGCCGAAGCCGCCGAAGCCCCCGCCGAAGTTCATGGACGGGGAGTCGTCGCCCATCTGCTTCTTGAGCATGCGGTTCAGAAGCCAGCCGCCGCCGAAGAAGATGAGCAGGGGCAGGCCGTAGGAGAGCAGCATGTAGAGCCACAGTTCGCCCGACTGGTCGGGGATATCGGCCGAGAAGTCCACGTTATGCTCGCGTAGGAGCGTTACGAGCTGGGTATCGTTGGGAAACAGCGTGGTCTCGTAGATCTGCTCATCCTCGCCGTCCTTCTCGACGAAGCGGATGGTGTTCGAACCGGTATTGAGCTCGACCTCGTCGACTTTGCCCGCTTCGACGTCGGATAGGAATCGGCTGTAGTCGACCGTGGTGATCGTCGCGTTCCTGATCTGCGGGAAGAGGGATCTGCTCAAGAACAGGTAGACTGCGAGGGCCACGATGACGTAGAGGAGCATCGAGCGGCGTTTCTTCTGATCGTTCATGGTTGCGCTCACCTTTCGACGCGCATGCAGCGCGCATCTCTCGAATCGTTCTCTAGTTGTGTACCCAATCGGGCACCCTTCATTCGCCGGGGGGCGGCTAAACCGAGCCCTCCTTCAATTCGCCCGAACGGTATGCGTCGAGCAGACTGCGGAGATCGGCGATCTGCGCCCGGATATCGTTTCCGGTATCGGAGTCCTTGACCTGCAGCGGCTCGTCCTCGATCTCGAAGCGGTCATCCTCGGAGGTGATGTCGGCGTTGGAGTCGAGGGCGTCCTCGACGCTCGTGAAGGGCCGGTGCGCCTTGATGCGCATGCCATTGGGGTCGGAGATGAGCGTGTAGCCCGCGATGCCCGTCCTCTTGTGGTAGGCGCGGCAGAAGCCCCCGTCGATGACGATGAGGCGCCCCCCTGCCTTGAGGGGGCTCTCGCCTGCCCCCGCGTGGATGGGCGTATGGCCGTTGATGATGTGGCTGTGGGCGCCTGCCAGGCCGAACTCGGCGAGGAGCATGTCGCAGACCTCGGGATTCTTGGTGAGCTCGTAGTAGGCGTCCTGCGGCTCTCCCCACGTGCTCCGGTCGGTCAGGTAGGCGTGCTCGAAGGTCTTGACGATGCGGCCCGACATAGGCGAGTAGCGTCCGCACCACAGATACCACATCCAGTCGAGCGCGTCGGGATCGTGTGTCGACCAGGCTCTCCGCGCGATGCGATCGACGAGGTCGAGGTACGCGCGGCCTGCATAACGCGTGCCCTTGTACGCGATCTGGGCGAGACCGCCGTCCTCCTCCATGGGGATGCAGCCGTGGAAGAGCACGTTGCCGTTGCGGATGAGGTAGGCGGAACCGTGATCGTAGAGGAATCTGATGTGCTTCTCGAGACGCTGCGAGGAGCGGATGCTCTCGGTGATGCCGGACATGACGGCCTGCTCCTCGGGAGCGAGCCCGTAGGGATCGGCCGGATCGACGGTGGGGAACTCGCGCGTGCGCATCTTGTAGACGCGGCCGCCGATCTCGACGGCACCCTGCTCGGGATCGACCTTATGCAGGAGGAGGCGGTCGTCCATCCCCCATTCGGGATGGCGTCCGATCAGCGCGCCCTCGAGCTTGAAGAGGATGACGTCGACGGCCTTCTCGACGGCGCTCATGCCATCGTCTGCGGTGTAGGTGCGCTCGGCGAAGAGATAGAGCTCCCGAAGGCTCACCCCGTAGGCCTTCTCGAGGATATCGAGCGTGCCGTAGTGGATGTTGGTCCGGATGACGCCGGCTATGCAGGCCTCCGATCCCGCCGCCGCACCCATCCAGAGCACATCGTGGTTGCCCCATTGGATGTCGACGGAATGGTAGTCGATGAGCCGGTCGATGATGGTGTCGGCGCGTGGGCCGCGGTCGAAGAAGTCGCCCACCATGTGGAGGCGATCGACGGCGAGGCGCTTGATGAGCGTGCAGGCGGAGACGATGAAATCCTCCGCCGATCCCGTATCGATGATGGAGTCGACGATACGGCTGTGGTAGATCTGGCGGGTGGCGCGCTCGTCATGGGTGGCATGGAGAAGCTCGTCGATGATGTATGCGTATGCTACCGGCATGGCCTTGCGCACCTTGGAACGGGTGTAGGCATAGGACAGGTGCCGCGCCAGGCGCATGAGGCGCATGAGGGTGATGGCGAGGATACGGTCGCCTCCGCCGCACTCGGCGTGCAGCCGGGCGAGCTTCTCGCGCGGATAGTAGATGAGGGTGCAGAGATCCGCCTGCTCGTCGGGGGTGAGCTCGTAGCGGAAGATGCGGCCCACGCGCTCGCGGATGACGCCGGAGCAGTTGTTGAGGATGTGGTTGAACGCCTCGTACTCGCCATGGACGTCGCTCATGAAATGCTCGGTCGCCCGCGGCAGGTTGAGGATCGCCTCGAGGTTGATGATCTCGGTGTAGACGGTCTGGATGGTGGGGAACTTCTCGGAGAGGAGCGTGAGATATTTGCGCTGGTCGGGTGTCATCTCTACCTCATCCATTCGAGCAGACAGGGGGTTCCGCCCCCATTATCGCGTGGAAGGCCGTGCACGGACCCTCTCTTTACGCAAGCGACACGAAATGCGCGGGGAGATGGCGGTCTGAGGGCTCTCGATCACTTCTTGATGGCGCGCACGGCAAGGTAGGTTTGGATGTCGAGGTCGTGGAGATGCCCCTCGCCGTTGGTGTCCTCGTAGAGGTCGTCGATGGTGAAGCCGGCACGCAGAAGCCCGCCGAGCATCTCGTCGAGGTTGTGGCTGAATTGCACGCCCGCGTCATCGGCCGCGAGCAGCGCCGCTTGGTCCTCGTTCACCGTGGGGTCGAAAGGCTGCCTGAAGACGACGTGCTTCTCATCGGCCGAGACGATGTAGTTGATGATGGTATCGAAGCCGGTGAGCAGGATTCCACCAGGTCGGAGCACCCGCGCGACCTCGTGCCAGATCGGCTCGACAGCGCGCACATAGCAGAGCGATACCGGATTGAACACGAGATCGAAGCAGCCATCCGGAAAGGGGAGGGGCTCGGTCATGTCGGCGCGGACGGTATCTACCTCATACCCCTCGCGCTCGGCCACCATGCGCTCGCTTTCGAGCTGCGCGGGCGTGTAGTCGAGCACGGTGACCTCGGCTCCTGCGGCCTTGAAGATGGGGATCTGCTGGCCGCCGCCCGAAGCGAGCCCCAGCACCCGCGCGCCGTCGAGTTCGCCGAACCACACAGGGGGCACCGTCTTGACGGGAGTGAGCTTGACCTCCCAATCACCGGCGCATGCGTGCAGGTAGGTTTCGTGCGAGATGGGGCTGCCCCACTCCCAGCCCTCATCGATCCAGCGGCCTATCGCCTCGGCGTTGATATCGGTATAGCTTCGTTCGTCCATAGGAGCCTCCACAGGCCGTTCCGGTCTTAGAGAAGTATACAGAATGCGCATGATCGCCGGGCAACGTCCCCGGCGGCTGTACAGTCGCTAACGCTCATGCTGGGAAAACGCGCCGAGAGGGGCTTCAATGAGAGCCTGCAATCTGCATTTTCCCAGCAATGCCTTCAGCGACTGCACAGTCACCATCACCTGTGCTGGGCAAACGCGCTGGAATAAGCTTCCCGGGCAGACCCTTGGCAAAGAATTCGCAGGATGGGTCCTCGTGGCGGCACCGTCGCCAGCCGGCCTCCTGCAGAGTCCATGATGGTGAAAGAACCCTCGCTCTTCCCATGGTCGCATGGTAGAATACCAACTCAGTGCGTCGACGGGGACGCGTCTTCGGGACCCGTGCGTTTGACAGAGAGCGGAGCAGCTGAGATTCCGCATGCGCGCGCCCGAAGGTATCACCCCTGAGCAGCGGCCCGAACACGCTCGCGCGCCAGTAGACGTCGCCGGAATGACCGCCGAGACAGGTCGGCCGAGTATTGCGGGATCCCGCACGCTGGGTGATTCGAGCGAGGCACGTTCGAAGCGCTTCGTCCCAGCATAGGGGCAGGCGCTTTTTTCGTGCCTGCGGAATTGGAGGATAAGCGTGGCGAACGAGTATAAGGAAACGACCAACTTGCCGACCACCGGCTTCCCCATGCGCGGAAACCTCGCGCAGAACGAGCCCAAGCGTCTTGCGGCGTGGGAGAAGGCCGGCGTCTACGAGCTCCTGCTTAAAAAGAATGCGGGGCACGATCGGTTCGTGCTCCACGACGGCCCCCCCTACGCCAACGGGCCCATCCATATCGGCCACGCCCAGAACAAGATCTCCAAGGATATCATCAACCGCTTCTGGGCCATGCAGGGCAAGGAAACGCCCTATGTTCCCGGGTGGGATTGCCACGGGCTTCCCATCGAGCACAAGGTCGAGGATATGGTCGGCGCCGAGAGGTTCCGCCAGCTCCCCATCGAGAAGATCCGCGAGATGTGCCGCGCCCTGGCTGTCGAGCAGGTCGATACCCAGCGCGAGGGCTTCAAACGTCTCGGCGTGCTCGGCGAGTGGGACAATCCCTACCTCACCTACACCAACGACTACGACGCCACCGATATCGAGATCTTCAAGGCCATCTTCGATTCCGGGGCCATCTACCGCGGCCGCAAACCGGTGCATTGGTGCAGCCATTGCCACACGGCGCTCGCCGAGGCCGAGATCGAGTACGCCGACGAGATGTCGCCGGCCATCTTCGTGCGTTTCGAGATGACCACGGCGCCCATCGGTCTCGAGGCGTGGGAGGGCAGGCTCAACGTGGCCATCTGGACCACCACGCCGTGGACGCTCCCCGCCGACGACGCCGTCATCCTGCATCCCGAGGCGTTCTACGTGGCCGTCGAGCACGAGGGCGCCGCCTATATCTTCGCCGAGGCCCTCTGGGAGAGGTGCGCGGCCACGTTCGGCTGGGAGGACGCGCGCTTGGTGGTCGGAGCCGATGGCGATGTCTGGCGCGCGACGGGCGCCGACCTCGTCGAGAACCGCTACCGGCAGCCCATCTTCGGCGACCAGGGCGAGGAGGGCGTGTTCATCTACGCCGACTACGTCACCCTCGAGGATGGAACCGGCATCGTCCACTCCGCGCCCGGCCATGGCGTCGACGACTACCTTGCCGGCATGAGGTTCGGCGTGCCCGTGGTCATGCCCGTCGATGATGACAGCCGCTTCTTCAAGGGCGAGGGCATGGGGACCGGCGGCCCCTTCTCCGGCATGGAGGTCAACGAGGCGAATCCGGCCATCATCGCATGGCTCGAGGAGCGCGGCGCGCTCATCATGCATGAGGATATCTCCCACAGCTACCCGCACTGCTGGCGCTGCAAGAACCCCGTGATCTTCCGCGCCACGAGCCAGTGGTTCGTCTCGATGGACGATACGGGCCTCAGGAATCAGGCGCTCTCCGAGCTCGGGAAGGTCAGGTTCTATCCCGCCAACTCCATCAAGCGCATCGGCTCCATGGTCGAGGCGCGCCCCGACTGGTGCATCTCGCGCCAGCGCAACTGGGGCGTCCCCATCCCGGCGTTCACCTGCGAGGACTGCGGCGAGACCGTCATGGATGACAAGACGCTCGATGCCACGATCAAGCTCTTCCGGGAGCAGGGGTCCGACCGCTGGTTCACCGATGATCCCGCGAGCTATCTCGGCGATGCCTGCGTCTGCCCCGCATGCGGCGGCCACCACCTCAAGCCCGGACGCGACATCCTCGACGTGTGGTGGGATTCCGGCGTCAGCCATACCGCCGTCTGCCGCCACCGCGACAATCTCAAGTTCCCGGCAGACATCTACCTCGAGGGCTCCGACCAGCATCGCGGCTGGTTCATGAGCTCGCTCATCACGAGCGTGGGCGCCTACGGCGTCGCCCCCTACAAGGCCGTCATCTCCCAGGGCTTCGCCATGGATGGCCAGGGCCGCAAGATGTCCAAGAGCCTGGGCAACGTCATCGACCCCAATGCCGAGTGCGACAAGCGCGGCGCCGATATCCTGCGCCTGTGGGTGACCTCGGTCGACACGTCCGTCGACGTGCCCGTCGACAGCGCGATCCTCGATCACGTGGGGGAGGCGTACCGCAGCTTCCGCAACAACTTCAAGTTCCTGCTCGGCGAGCTCGAGGGCCAGTTCGATCCCGCGACCGATGCCGTGCCCTTCGATGAGCTGCTGCCTTTCGACAAGCTCATGCTCGCGCGCGCCTGCGAGGTCCACGACCTCGTGACCGAGGCCTACCGATCCTACCGCTTCAACGTGGTCTACCGCACCCTCTACGACTTCGTCGTGACCGAGCTCTCCCACGGCTACCTCAACGCGACCAAGGATCGCGTGTACTGCGGCGGCGCGAGCTCCTTCGAGCGCAGGAGCGCCCAGACCGTATGGGCGGCGCTGCTCTCGCTGCTGCTCTCCGACTTGCAGCCCATCCTCGTCTACACCACCGACGAGGTCATGGCGTACCTTCCCGCGTCGCTGCGCCAGGGCCAGATCTATGCCGCGCTGCTCGATTGGTACGAGGCCCCGCTCGCCCCTGCCGCCTATGAGGGCTACCTGCCCGCCTACAATGCCCTTGCCGAGGCGCGCGCCGCCTTTACCAAAGCCTATGAGCTTGCGGTGGATTCCCTGCCCGAGAAATCCTCCCAAGCCGCACGCGCCGAGCTCACGGTGCCCTCGGAGCTCTATGCGCAGCTTGCAGGAGACCACGCCTGCGACCTTGCGGAGGTCTTCGTCTGCTCCGAGGTCGCCATCGAGCAGGACGGGGAGCTCGCCTGCACGGTCCTTCCCGCCCACGGCGAGAAGTGCCCGCGCTGCTGGAACTGGCGCACGCTGGGCGCGGATGGCCTCTGCGCGCGCTGCTCCGACGCCGTGCGCGCGTACCGGTCCGCCCGGATAGGGTAGGCGGCTGACGTGGCGCGTCCAGGCTCATCGGCATGCCGCGGTGCGCGGGTCGTGGCATTCTGGCTGGCGGTTATGCTGGTGACGCTTCTCGATCAGGCCACCAAAGCGGTCGTGCGGCAGCTCCTCCAGGTCGAAGGGGCCACGCGGGAGTTCATCCCGCATGTCATGGAGCTGCGCCTCGTGTACAACACGGGCGCGGCCTTCTCCATCGGCCGGGGTGCGAGCCCCATCTTCATCGTCCTCGCCATCATCGTGCTCGTCCTGACGGCCGTCTTCGTCTGGCGCGCCTCGGATGTTCCCCTGTCCCTCGCCATATCGATGGGCTGCGTGGCCGGAGGGGGCCTCGGCAACATGATCGACCGCATCATCAGCGGCGCCGTGACCGATTTCTTCTGCACCACCTTCATCGACTTCGCCGTCTTCAACGTGGCGGATATCTTCGTGACCTGCGGCTTGGCGGTGACCTTCATCCTCCTCGCGCGCTTCGACTCCGCGTCATCCAAGCAGGGGCGCGCCTGATGCCGCACCTGATCTCGATGGTCGATCTCGCGCGCGACGGCATGCGCCTCGATGCCTTCCTCGCCACGCTCGAGGGGGCTCCCTCGCGCTCCGCCTGCGCGAAGCTCATCGAGCGGGGGGCGTGCACCATCAATTCCACGCTCGCCGCCGATAAGAGCGAGCGCGTCGCCTTGGGCGATACCGTCGAGCTCGACGTCCCTTCCGCGCCTGCGGGGACGGGCCTCCTCGCGCCCAATTTCGATATCCCGCTCGATATCCGCTACGAGGACGACTGCCTGCTCGTCATATCCAAGCAGGCCGGGCTCGTCTGCCATCCCAGCCCCGGCCACCTCGACGATACCCTCGCCAACGCCCTGGTCGCCCATTGCGGGTACGGGCACTTGGGCATGCTGCAGGGAGAAGACAGGCCCGGCATCGTGCATCGCCTCGATCGCGATACCTCGGGGCTTCTGCTCTGTGCCAAAACCGATGCGTGCCAGCAGGCGCTCCAGGACCTCATCCGCCTGCGCGTGCTCGACCGGCGCTACCTCACCTTGGTGCATGGCTTCATGGCAATGGACTCCGGCACCATCCAGACGGGCATCGCCCGCTCGAGGCGCGACCCCCTGCGTATGTGCGTCTCGAATGATGGCGATGCCCGCGAGGCCATCACGACCTACCGGACGCTCGAACGCTTCGAGGCGGGGGGCGCAGATGAGGGTTACAGCCTGCTCGAATGCCATCTCTATACGGGGCGCACCCATCAGATCAGGGTGCATATGCGCCACGGCGCGCATCCGCTCGTGGGCGACCAGCTCTACGGCAAGGGTACGGAGAGGCAGAATCTCGGGCTCACGCGGCAGTTCCTGCATTCGTGGAGCGTTGCCTTCGATCATCCCATGACAGGCGAGCGCATCGCCCTCGCCGATCCGCTGCCTGCCGACCTCTCCTCTACGCTCGCCTCGCTATCATCGCGCTCGATGGGCCGCACGGCCGAGGGGGAGCGCATCCTCGAACGGATCGGCATGGGTGCGCCGCGTGCGTAGCCGCCTCCCTCCCCGTTTCGGCGGCGCGGGGCCCTCGTCCGCGATCCCCTCGATCCGTATCCGCGGTTGCTATGAGCGGGATGTGCTTTTTTCCCTTCAACCCGAATCATCCGTGCAAGACGCTAGAATGGGACGAGGCGTCCGAGGATAAGGAGCATCATGGCAACGTTTTTCGCGGGGGAATCCCATACGTTCTCAGAGTATCTGCTGGTTCCCGGATATTCTTCCACCGATAACATCCCTGCCAATGTCTCCCTGAAGACCCCGCTCGTCAAATTCAAACGCGGTGCGGAGCCGCCGCTCTCCCTCAACATCCCGATGGTATCGGCCATCATGCAGTCGGTCTCGGGACCGCGCATGGCCGTCGCGCTCGCCCAGGAGGGCGGCGTCTCGTTCATCTACGGTTCGCAGCCCGTCGAGGATGAGGCGGCCATGGTCGCCGAGGTCAAATCCTACAAAGCCGGTTTCGTCGTCTCAGATTCCACGCTCACGCCCGAGAATACCCTTCAGGATGTGATCGAGCTGCTCGAGCGAACGGGCCATTCGACCATGCCCGTCACCGAGGATGGCGGCGCCCATGGCAAGCTCTGCGGCATCGTCACGAGCCGCGATTACCGCCTCTCGCGCGATGATCGCGCCACCAGGGTCGCCGAGTTCATGACGCCGCTCGAGAAGCTGATCGTGGGCGAGGAGGGCACCACCCTCAAAGAGGCCAACGATATCATCTGGGAGCACAAGCTCAACACGCTCCCGATCGTCGACCGCATGGGCAACCTCATGCACCTGGTGTTCCGCAAGGATTACGATTCCCACAAATCCAATCCCGACGAGCTGCTCGACACGCATAAGCGCTACGTGGTGGGTGCGGGCATCAACACCCGCGACTTCGCCGCACGTGTCCCCGCGCTCGTCGAGGCCGGTGCGGACGTACTCTGCATCGACTCCTCCGAGGGCTTCACGGAGTGGCAGAAGATCACCCTCGCATGGATCCGCGAGCGCTATGGCGATACCGTCAAGGTGGGTGCCGGCAATGTGGTGGACGCCGAGGGGTTCCGCTTCCTGGCCGATGCCGGCGCGGATTTCATCAAGGTGGGCATCGGCGGCGGATCGATCTGCATCACCCGCGAGCAGAAGGGCATCGGCCGGGGCCAGGCCTCAGCGCTCATCGACGTGTGCGATGCGCGCGACGCGTATTTCGAGGAGACGGGCGTCTACGTGCCGGTCTGCTCCGACGGCGGCATCGTCTACGATTACCACATGACCCTCGCGCTCGCGATGGGCGCCGATTTCATGATGCTCGGGCGCTATTTCGCCCGCTTCGACGAGAGCCCCACGCGCCGCGTCAACGTCAACGGCTCCTATATGAAGGAGTACTGGGGCGAGGGCTCCGCGCGTGCCCGCAACTGGCAGCGCTACGATCTGGGCGGGAGCAAGAAGGGCCTCTCCTTCGTCGAGGGTGTCGATTCCTACGTGCCCTATGCCGGCCCGCTCAAGGAGAACGTGCAGGGGTCGCTCCTCAAAGTCCGCTCCACGATGTGCAACTGCGGAGCGCGCACCCTCTGCGAGCTGCGCGATAAGGCGAAGATCACGCTCGTCTCCGCCACCTCGCTCGTCGAGGGCGGTGCGCACGATGTCGTGCTCAAGGACACCGACCAGAGCATCAACTTCCGTTCGTAGCATGGGCCATCAGGAGGGTATGATCCTGCGCGGATCCCGCGCAGGGGGGATGGCCTCGAGCATGGGCCGTCGGACGAAGCTCACTATCATGTATGCCGCCGTGCAGGGACTCTACTGGATGTGCTACTGCCCGATCGTGGGCTATGTGGCGCCCTATCTGCTGGGGCTCGGATACGAGAGCACGCACATCGGCGCCGTCCTCGCCGTCGGCAACATCATCTCGCTCATCGTCCAGCCGGTGCTCTCGGAACGCGCCGACGCCGATGCGCGCTTCTCGCCGCTGCGTGTGGTGGCGGGCCTCATGGCGGCGATCCTGCTGAGCTCGCTCGTCCAGGCGGCTTTCATGCCGCAGGGTGCTGCGCTGCTCGCATTATGCACGTTCTCCGCAGTGTGCGTGATCTCCTCGTGCGCGTTCGTAACCTCCATCAAGTTCCAGCTCGCACCCGACGAGGAGATCGACTTCGGCGTCTGCCGCGCGATCGGATCGCTTTCCTGGGCGCTCGTATCGATTCCCCTCGGCTTTGCCGTCGAGCGGCTCGGGCCGTGCGTGGTCCCCCTGTTCGCATCGGCAGCCGCAGCGATTCTGCTCGTGCTGCTCTCCTTGTGCGGGAAGCATGCCGAGCGGGAGGGGAGCGCGGCCCTTGCGCCGAGCCCCGGTGCGTGCGGGGATGCTCGCACATGGGGCGCTTTCGCGCGCGACAACGGCTGGCTTATGGCGCTCCTCATCGGCATAAGCCTCGTCTACCTGCACCATACGCTTGCCAACAACTTCTCGATACTCCTGGTCGAGCATGTCGGCGGAGACAGCTCGGATATGGGCATCCTGATCGCCCTCGCCGCCCTATGCGAACTGCCCGCGATGATGCTCTTCTCGCGTATCTCCAAGCGCTTCCGCATCCAGGCGCTCGTGATGATCTCGATCGCCATGTTCGCCGTGAAGGCGCTTGCCATCTGGATGGCTTCGAGCGTGGGGATGCTCATGGGGGCATTCTCGCTCCAGCTCGTCTCGTTCGCCGTGTTCACGCCCGCGACGGTCGCCTATGCGCCGCTCGTCACCGAGGAGTGCGACCTCGTGAAAGCCCAGACCGCATTCACGCTGGTCACAACCCTCTCTGCGGTCTTCTCCTCGTTCGTGGGCGGCGCGCTGTTCCAGGGATTGGGGACGGCGGCCACGTTGGGTGTCGCCGCAGCCGCAGCCGTTGCCGGCTTGGCGGTATCGCTCGTCGCGATCGCCCGCATCGGGATGCATCGGCCCCTCCCATAGCCCTCCCGGCGGATCGCACCGCTCCATCAAGCGCGCCAAGGCACCGGCGGCATCCGGGGTGCGCGGGAGCATCCGCGAAGGCGTTCGCGCCGGTTGCCTTCTCCGGATGCGCCGTTACATTGCGGCCTTCTTTCACCTGCCGTGCTTCTCTATGGCATCGCCATGCCGATTGGCTACAATTACGAACGTTCGTGAAAGGGGAGTGTCGAAGGGATTTCCATGGCTGACGAGAAGACCATCCCGGCATACGACGCCGAGGCGATAGAGACCAAATGGCAGAGGATCTGGGAGAGCGAGGATACCTTCAAAGCGCGCGACGACTCCGCGCGTCCCAAGAAATACGTCCTCGAGATGTTTCCCTATCCCTCGGGCGACCTCCACATGGGCCACGCCCGCAATTACACCATCGGCGACGCCATGGCGCGGCAAGCCCGTATGCGCGGCTTCGAGGTCCTGCACCCCATGGGCTTCGACGCCTTCGGTCTGCCAGCCGAGAATGCCGCTATCAAGCACGGCGTCCCAGCCGGCGCGTGGACGTACGCCAATATGGATACCGCCATCAAGACCATGAAGCGCATGGGGTTCTCCTATGACTACGATCGTCTCGTGCGCACCTGCGACCCCGAGTACTACATGTGGGGCCAGTGGGCCTTCCTCAAGATGTGGGAGAAGGGCCTCGCGTATCGCGCCACCTCGCCCGTGAACTGGTGCCCCAGCTGCAACACGGTGCTCGCCAACGAGCAGGTCGTCGACGGCAGGTGCTGGCGCTGCGGCTCCGTGCCCGAGAAGCGCGAGCTCTCGCAGTGGTACCTCAAGATCACCGATTATGCCCAGGAGCTGCTCGATGGTATCGATGCGCTCGATGGCTGGCCCGAGCGCGTGAAGGCCATGCAGCGCAACTGGATCGGCCGCTCCGAGGGCGCCGAGATCGATTTCGCCTTGGCGGACGAGGATGGCGTCACGCCCACCGACCGCCTGATCACCGTCTTCACCACGCGTCCCGATACTATCTACGGTACGACGTTCTTCCTGCTGCCCCCCGAGAGCGCGCTTGCCGCAGAGCTCGTTGCCGGCACTCCTGCCGAATCTGCCTACCTCGAGCTCAAAAGGTCGGTGGAACAGGTCTCCTCGGTCGATCGCCAGGGTTCCGGGCGCGAGAAGCACGGCGTCTTCACCGGCCGTTACGTCATCAACCCGCTTACGGGCAGGCCGCTGCCCATCTGGGTGGCCGACTACATCCTGCTCGACTACGGCACCGGCGCCGTCATGGGCGTCCCCTGCGGCGACCAGCGCGATTTCGAGTTCGCCCGCACCTTTGGCCTGCCTATCCCGCCGATCATCGCGCAGAGGGACGACCCGCTCTACGAGCAGCTCAAAGATGTGCAGGACATGGTCGTGGCGGAGGTCGATTGGGATCATGCCATGGATGCCGAGGGTTACCTCATCCAGTCGGGTCCCTTCACCGGCTTGCTCGGCGGCAAGCATAGCCCCGCCGTCGACGCCATCATCGAGTATCTGAGCGAGCGCGGCCTCGGCCGCAAGACCGTGCAGTTCCGTCTGCGTGACTGGCTCATCAGCCGCCAGCGCTACTGGGGAAACCCCATCCCCATGATTCACTGCGATTGCTGTGGCGACGTGCCCGTGCCCTATGACCAGCTGCCCGTGCTCCTGCCCGAGGCCCTCGATCTCGGTGCCGGGGAGACGCTGGCCGAGTACGCGCCGTTCTACGAGACGACCTGTCCCGCCTGCGGCAGGCCCGCCAGGCGCATCACCGATACCATGGACACCTTCACCTGCTCGAGCTGGTACTACCTGCGCTATTGCGACCCGCGCAATGACGAGCTGCCCTTCTCGAAGGACGCCGCCGACCGTTGGATGCCGGTGGACAACTACATCGGCGGCATCGAGCACGCCATTCTCCATCTGCTCTATTCGCGCTTCTGGACCAAGGTCATGCGCGATCTGGGTATGATCGATTGCGATGAGCCCTTCGAGAATCTACTCTGCCAGGGTATGGTCAAGGACGCCAACGGCGGCACCATGTCCAAGTCCCGTGGCAACGTCGTGCCGCCGTCGAGTGTCATCGAGCCTTACGGTGCCGATACCATGCGCCTCGCCATCCTCTTCATCGCCCCCACCGAGAAGGATTTCAACTGGGATGAGGAGGCTGTGGCGGGCGCCAACCGCTTCATCAAGCGCGCGTGGCGCACCGTATGGGGTCTTGCCGGCAGCGCGGATGGCGCGCGCGAGCTCGACGTGCCGTCGCTCGATGCGGTATCGGCGGAGCTGTGGCGCCGCCTCAACGAGCTGGGCCTCAAGTGCACGGCCGACTTCGATCGCGGCCAGTTCAACACCGCCATCTCCGCCGTCATGGAACTCGTGAACGACGCGAGCAAGTACGTGCAGGATGTCCCCGCCGAGCGGCGCGATGGTGCCCTCTGCGCCCGCGTCGCCCACGATATCGTGGCCATGCTCAGCCCCATCTGCCCGCACTGGGGCGAGGAGCTCTTCCACGAGGCGCTCGGTGCCACCGCCTCGCTCTACGACGAGCCGTGGCCCGCGTTCGATGCCGAGCAGGCCAAGAGCTCCATGGTGGAGATCGTCGTCCAGATCAAGGGCAAGGTGCGCGGCCGTGCGATGGTCGCGGTCGACGCCACGGACGGCGAGCTCGAGGAGGCTGCCAAGGCCGCCGTCGCAGCCCAGCTCGTCGGCAAGGACATCAAGAAGATCATCACCGTTCCCGGCCGTCTGGTGAACATCGTCGCCGTGTAGGATGGAGCGTAGCCTGCCTTTCCCATTGCGATTGCAGACGTATCCTGAGGCCCCTGCGTGCAAGGGGCCTCGCTGCTTTCAAAGCCTCATCTGCATCGCGCCTCGTGGGCCTGATCGGGACCTCAAGTTTGTGCCCCATCGCGTCCCGTCTTGCGAAAAGTACAAACTCGACCATCCTTTCTGCCTCGTCCGCCCAGTTGGGGTGGGGGACGGGCATGTCGAGTTTGTACTTAGCGCTCCGCAGAATACAAACTCGACATGCCCGTCCCCCGTCCGCTCGGTGAGCGTTCCTTATGTCAAGGCCCCTCGCAAGGACAGTGCGTCTGGCTATTACCATATCGTTCTAAAAGGAGCTGGCGGACAGCTGTTATTCGGATCCGGAGCCGATTACCGTGCGTTCGTCTTCCTCCTCGGGAAGCACTGGCTCGAGACGGGCATCGTGGTGCTGGCCTATCGCCTCATGAGCAATCATATCCACATGCTCCTTCTCGATGCGAATCAGGTGCTCGCCACATTCATGTGCAAGTCGGGGACGACGTTTGCCATGCGCCACAACAACACGACCGGACGCACAGGCCCCGTTTTCCACAACAGGTATTGGAGCGTGCCGATCGTGTTCTTTGGGATGCTCGACGGGGTCGAAGGATTCGCCGAGTTCATGGCCTTGCCGAACACTGCATACGATCCCATGCCCGCGAGCGGATCGAAGCTGACGGATGGGGCCGCTGCGGAGATGATGCGCGCTGTGCTTGGGAAACGGGGCAATTCGTTGAAAGGCGTCCCCAAAGCGGCTCGCGACGAGACTCTCA
Source organism: Coriobacteriales bacterium OH1046 (assembly GCA_004010535.1). Lineage (GTDB taxonomy): Bacteria > Actinomycetota > Coriobacteriia > Coriobacteriales > Atopobiaceae > RUG721. The sequence continues at coordinate 61,611 of RQYE01000001.1, forward strand.
AGGAGCTCCGTGATGCGGGTATCAGCGCAACTCAAGCATCGCGTTTGACGGGTATCGGAAGATCGGCGATTTCACGTGCTTTCGCGACCGGCTGATGCACAGAGAGGACCGTCCCCGCGTGCAGCGCTCAACCGATGCTCCTCCACTTGTGCGCCAAGGCGAACCACGCCGCTGCGGTGGCGAGCACAAGGCACGAGATGCCGATGGCGAACATGAGGGAGAAGCCATCCGGCATATCGACGACGATGCCCCAGAGCACCGAGGCGAAGACCGATACCACGGCCCCTCCCATCGATATGCGCGCATAGATGGAATTATAATCGCGTGAGCCGAAGACCGCGCGGGGAAGCAGCGGATTGGCGACGCCGGCCGAGGCGTAGCCCGCACCGAAGAGGAAGGCGCCTGCGAAGAGCAGAGCGGAAGATGAGGGGAAGCGCCACATGACGAGCATGCCCATCGCACCGAAGGCGCATCCCAGCCCCGTGCCCAGCTTTATCGAGCGATCGCAGACGGTTCCGAGGAAGAGCATGCCGAGCGTCTGACCCAGAAGGGCCATTGACGCCACGGTGCCCGTGAGCGCTGCAATCTGGGGTGCGCTTCGGGCGAACGACTGCGTGTAGCTGGGAATGAACTGCATGATGGTATTCGCCGCCATGACGATGCCGTTGAAGGCGACAAGTTCCCAGAACGATGTGCAGCGTGCAGCCTCGGAAAGCGTCGCGCCCCCTCCGACGTCGCGTCGGGCGGGTCCCTCTTCCTCATCGGCACCCAAGGGCGCAAGGCCGAGGCTGGCCGGATCGGGCTTCACGACGAGTGCGGCGAGCGGGACCGTGGCGATGAAGACGATGACTGCGACGAGGACGTATGCGCTTCTCCAGCCCTCGGGCGCCGAGACGATGATCGAATTCAGGATGGGTGAGAACACGATGCCCGAGACGCCCATGAACGAGAACGAGAGGCCGGTGAAGAACGCAGTGCGCACCTCGAACCAAGCGTTCACGAGTATGGGCACCACGAAGTACAGGTGGGGAATCGCCGAGACGCCCATGAGGGCGCCGCAGAGGTAGAACTGCCAGAGCCTGCTCGAGAGGGACATCCCGAAGAACGAGGCGGCGAGCGCGGCCGAGCTGATCACGATCACGAAGCGGATATCGAAGCGGTCGACGAACCTTCCCATGATGGGGAGCGCCATGAGGATGGCGAGGTTGGAGATGGAGAAATATGCGGTGAACGATGCGGTGGGCACGCCGAGGTAGTCGGCGACCGGGGTGAAGAAGAGACCCGAGCAACCATAGAGGAGCCCGAGGGGGATGTTCGTGATGATGATGCAGCAGAGGACGATGATGTAGGCATAGTGCCGCCCAAGGCCCCGGTAGGATCGGCAACGCATCGGATAGGCTCCCTCGAAGACGCGATTACCTTTGTTAAGCTTGTGGATCTGCGGCTTCCTGCCGCTGGGCTTCAAGCATGGCCATGCTAGCACAAAATCGCAGAACTTATGTGGTCGTTCCGTGTTCTTGACCTGCGCAGATAAACTGCTATAGTAGCTAACGTAATAGGTTTCGTCTCTTCGAGGGTTGTGGAGCGCACGTCTGGCTCCGCGCCCTTTTTGTATGGAAGGAGGGGAGGGCATGGCAGAGGATATGCTCCGCGCGCGCCTCATCGCGGCGCTCGAGGAGAAAAGCGCGGATCACGGCATCGACATCGTCGACGTCCAGATCGCAGGCGCTTTCAAGCTCCCCGTGCTCGACATCCGCATCGACCATGCGGACGAGGATATGCCTGCGATCACGCTCGATGAGATCGCTGCCCAGAACGGCTGGATCGGGGCATGCATCGACGAGATGGACCCGTTTCCCGGCGCATACACTTTGGAAGTCTCGTCGCCCGGCATGGCAAGGCCGCTGCGCAAAGCGCGCGATTTCGAGCGCTTCGCCGGAAGCACCGTCGTCCTTCGTACGAACGGGTTCTCCGGCCGTCGCACGTACACGGGTGCCCTGGAGGGGATCGAGGGCACGACCGTCTCGCTCGCCTGCGACGATGGGGCCTTCTCCTTCGACCTTGCAGATATCAAGAGCTGCACCATCAAACCGGTCTACGACTTCTCCGCTGCATCCGATACGCGTGGATAGGAAAGGAACACGATACCCATGGCATCCGAAATGATCGAAGCCCTGACGCTGCTCTGCCAAGAGAAGCATATCGACGAGCTGGTCCTCCTCGACCGCCTCGAGCAGTCGCTCGCGAAGAGCTATGCGGACATCATGCACCTTGATTTCGGCGCACGCGTGACCATCTCCCGCGAGACGGGCAAGGTCTACGTCTACAAGCTGGTGCCCAAGGAGGAATCCTTCGACGAGGAGACCGGCGAGTACACCGAGTTCGACGAGGTGGACGTCACCCCCGCTGACACCAGCCGCATCGCCGCCCAGCACGCCAAGACCGAGATCAACAACCTCGTGCGCACCGCCGCCCGCGCCCAGATCTACGAGGAGTTCTCCGACCGCCTCGGCGATATGATCACCGGCACGGTGCTCCAGGTCACGCCCGAGTTCGCCATCGTCAAGATCCGCGAGGGCGTCGAGGCGGAGCTTCCCTACTTCGATCAGCGCCGCAATGCCGAGGAGCGCAACGAACGGCCTGCCGGCGAGCGCTATGCCCATAACCAGCGCATCAAGGCCATCATCATCGATGTCCGCGATCCCAACGGCACTTCCGCCCCCGTCCGCGGCGACCGCTCCCGCCCGCCCATCGTCATCAGCCGCACCAGCATCGAGCTCCTTGCCCGCCTCTTCGAGCAGGAGGTCCCCGAGATCTACGAGGGCAGCGTCGAGATCCATGCCATCGCGCGAGATCCCGGCGTGCGCTCCAAGGTCGCCGTCTCATCGCTCGATCCCCGCCTCGATCCCGTGGGCGCCTGCGTCGGCCCCAAGGGCAGCCGCGTGCGCGCCGTCGTGACGGAGCTGCGCGGCGAGCGCGTCGACGTCATCCTCTGGGATGAGGACCCCGGCAAGTTCGTGGCCAATGCCCTCTCCCCGGCGAAGGTCTCCCGCGTCGTGGTGGATTCCGAGACCGGTTACGCCACGGTCATCGTGCCCGACGACCAGCTCTCGCTCGCCATCGGCAAGGAGGGCCAGAACGCCCGCCTCGCCGCGCGGCTCACCGGCCTCCATATCGACATCAAGAACGAGACGCTCGCCGCCGATGTGCTGCGCGAACTCCCGATCGTCGAGTTCGAGAAGGAGGAAGAGGGCGGGCATCGCTGCGAGTACGTAGGCGAGAACGGCATGCAGTGCCGCAATATGGCCCGCCCCGGCTCCAGGTTCTGCGGCCTCCACGAGGCCATGGCGGAATTCGCCGACGTCGCCGTATCCAATGACCCCGATTCCCTGATCTAGCTCGGCTAGGTTCAGTCAGACTCAGCTAGAGAAGGAGGTTTGCCCATGGGCAAGACGCGAATCAGCGAGCTCGCAAAAGAATATGGCATGACCGGCAAAGAGATGTTCGAGCATATCGTCTCGATGAAGATCCCCGCTAAATCGACCTCGTCCACCATCGAGGATGCCTATCTGCCCATCGTGCGCAAGAAGCTCGAGCCCATCCTCAAGGCCCGCGCCGCCGAGATCGAGGCGGCGCGCAAAGCCGAGGAGCAGGCTGCCGCCGAGCAGGCGCGCCTCGCTGCAGAGGCAGCTGAGAAGGAGCGTCTCGAGGCGGAAGCCCGCCGCGAGGCCGAGCGCGCCGCAGAAGAGGCGCGCCGTGTTGCCGAGGAGGCCCGTCGCGCGGCGGAGGAGGCCGCCCGCAAGGAAGCGGAGCGCATCGCCGCCGAGCAGGCGGAGAAGAACCGCGTGCGCGATACCGCCCCCAAGGCGAAGACATCCTATTCCAGCCTGCTCGACCAGATCGCCCAGCAGGAGGAGATGCTCAAGCGCCAGGCTGCCGAGGCCGCCAAGGAGAAGAAGCGGGAGGAGCCTGCGCCGCGCCCGCGCAGGGAGAAGGATGACGGCGCCTACCGCGAGCCCAGGCATGTCCCGCCGCAGCGCGACGTCGAGGCTCAGAAAGCCGCCCCGCCCTCGGAGGAGGGCCGCGGCCGCGGCAAGGGGCGCAAGAAGGACCGTCGCAGCGGAGAGGGCGGCGAGGACCGGTACAGCCGCATGGCACGGGAGGCGGAGGCCTACAACCGCAGCCGCGTCCTCGACGAGGCCCGCGAGGCGATCGAGGAGGCCACGCGCGAATCCACCGGCCGCCGCAAGCGCCGCAAGGAGCGCCGCGTGAAGCAGGCGGCCGAGGCGGCCGAGGAACGGCGTATCGAGGAGGCGCTTGCCAACGACCAGGACCTCTCCCAGCTCGACATCGTCCGCGTCCCCCAAGGCTCCAGCGTCAACGATCTCGCGGAACTCCTCGGCGTCCCCGCGAACGATATCATCAAGCGCCTGTTTCTGCTCGGCACGCCGCTCACCCTCACCGAGTCCATGTCGGACGATCTCATCGAGCTCGTCGCCGATGATCTCGAGCGCAACGTCAAGATCATGACCAAGGAGGAGGAGAACTCCTTCACCTTCTACGACGATCCCGCAGCCCTCAAGGACCGCTCGCCGGTCGTCACCGTCATGGGCCATGTCGACCATGGCAAGACGTCGCTTCTGGATGCCATCCGCCACACGGGCGTCGCGGCGGGCGAGGCCGGCGGCATCACGCAGGCGATCGGCGCCTCGCAGGTCACGATCAACAACCGCACGATAACCTTCGTCGATACCCCGGGCCATGAGACCTTCACGGCCATGCGCGCCCGAGGCGCCAAGGTGACCGACATCGTCATCCTGGTCGTCGCTGCCGACGATGGCGTCATGCCCCAGACCATCGAGTCGATCAACCATGCGAAGGCAGCAGGAGTCCCCATCGTCGTGGCGGTCAACAAGATCGACAAGGACGGCGCCAATCCGGAGCGTGTCCGCCAGGAGCTCACCGAATACGGAATCATCCCCGAGGAATGGGGCGGGCAGAACATGTTCTGCAACATCTCCGCCAAGAAGGGGATCGGCATCGACGAGCTGCTCGAGACGGTCCTGCTCCAAGCAGACGTCCTCGAGCTCAAAGCCAATCCCGACACGTTCGCCTCCGGCTACGTCCTCGAGGCCAAGCTCGACCGCGGCCGCGGCTCGGTCGCAACGGTGCTCGTCAACCGCGGTACCCTGCATGTGGGAGATGCCCTCGTGGCGGGCATGTCGTTCGGCCGCGTCCGCGCCATGCTCGATTGGAGGGGTCGCCCGATCGGCGAGGCGGGTCCATCCGATGCGGCCGAGATCCTGGGCCTCCAGAGCGTTCCCATGGCCGGAGACGAGTTCCGCGTGTTCCAAGACGAGCGCGATGCCCGCAGCTTGGCCGACGAGCGCGCGCTCAAGGCCCGCATCGAGGAACAGAACCGCATGAAGCACGTCACCCTCGAGAACCTGTTCGCCACGATGGAAGACGCCGAGGTCAAAGAACTCAACCTCATCATCAAGGCGGATGTCCAAGGTTCCATCGAGGCCCTGCGGGACTCGCTCGGGAAGATGGACCAATCCGAGGTGCGCATCAACGTCATCCATTCCGCCGTCGGTGCGATCTCCGAGACCGACGTCATCCTCGCCGACGCATCCAATGCCATCATCATCGGATTCGGCGTGCGCCCCGAGGCCAAAGCCAAGGCCGCTGCCGAGCGCGAAGGCGTCGAGATCCGCACCTACAGCATCATCTACAAGGCCATGGAGGATATCGAGGCGGCTCGCGTGGGCATGCTGAGCCCCACCGAGGTCGAGGTCCCGACGGGCACGGCCGAGGTCCGCGATACCTTCAAGGTGCCCAAGGTCGGCATCGCCGCAGGCTGCATGGTCGAGGAGGGCGAGCTCGGCCGCGACGACCGCGTCCGTCTCGTGCGCGATGGCATCGTCGTCTACGATGGCAGGATCGCCTCCCTCAGGCGCTTCAAGGACGATGTCAAGAGCGTGCGCGCCGGTTTCGAGTGCGGTGTCGGCCTCGAGAATTTCCAGGACATCCATCCTGGGGACATCATCGAGGGCTACCGCATCGACGAGGTCGCCCGTACCGAGTAGGAGGGCTGCGGACCATGAAACAGAATCAGAACTCGCGCCGCATCAATCAGATGGCGCGCGAGAAGCTGGGCAACATCCTGCTCTTCGAGCTGTCCGATCCCGAGCTCGAGCTCATCACGCTCACCGGCGTCGAGGTCTCCATCGACAAAAGCGTGTGCCGCGCGTACATCAGCTGCGACAAGGAGCGCTACGAGCGCGTGGGCGCCGCGCTCGAGCGCGCCAAGGGAAGGATCCGCTCCCTGCTCGGCCATTCGTTGGGATGGCGTGTGACGCCCGAGCTCTCCTTCCGCATCGATACGACCGCCGATGAGGCCGAGACCATCGTACGTGCTCTCAAGGACGTGCCCCCCACCTTGGATATCCCCAAGGATGAGGAAGGATACCCCCTCGATCGGGCGCAGGGAGACGGGGGCGGGCGGCCATGAGCCTCGATATCGCCCGGCGTGCCGGGCAGGATCGCAGTTTCGCGGAGGTCGCCGTGCTGATCGAGCATGCGCATGAGATCGCCCTCTGCGCCCATACCGCTCCCGACGGCGATGCCCTGGGAAGCGCCCTCGGCCTCTCGAGGGCCATCTCGAAACGCTGGCCCGATAAGGTTGTCGTGAACCTTCTCGCAGATGACAAGGATATTCCCGCCATCTACCGGTTCCTGCCGGGTTCCGATGGCTTCGTGCGCGCGGCGGGTTATGCGGGCACGCCCGATCTCTTCATCTGCGTTGACCTCTCCTTATCCGGCCGTTTGGCCGACGCCGAGCCGATCCGCCTCCGTGCCCGCCGCACGGCGGTCTTCGACCACCATCCCAGCACGGACGTGTTCTGGGATGCGGGCGTGGTGCGCTCGGATGCCGCCGCCGCAGGTATCATCGTGGAGGAATTCATCGAGTACCTCGGTATCGGGTTGGATGCCGAGATGGCCACGTGCCTGTTCTGCGCCATCATGACCGATACGGGCCGCTTCCAGTACCAGAATGCGGATGCCGAGTCATTCTGCGTGACGGCGAGGCTTGTCGAGGCGGGAGCCTCTCCCTCCGATGTGGCGCTTGCGGTCTACCAGAGCGACAGGCTGTCGTACCTCCACCTCGAGGCAAAGGTCATGGGGCGCATCTCCACCTTCGCGGATGGCAAGATCGCGTACAGCTACGCGACCCTCGCCGACATCGGCGATGCCGGCGTCGATGTGAACGAATGCGACGGCCTTGTCGATGTGGTCCGCCGCGTTGCCGGTGCGGAGATCGTGCTGTTCCTGAAGCAGATCTCGCCAACCCAGGTACGCGGCAACCTGCGGGCCAAGGTGGATTGGGACATCTCCCGCATCGCGCACGAGATGGGCGGCGGCGGCCACAAGGCCGCCTCGGGCTTCACCTTCGATGGCGATATCGACGAAGCTCTTTCCGCTGCGTTGCCCAAGATCCGCGCGCTCTTAGATTCAGGGGAAACGGCGTAAGGTTGCATTGAAGCGTATCTCGTGCGGACATAGCTTCCTTTTGGGAGTGGATAAGCCCGTGGGCCTTTCCAGCCACGGCGCGGTGGCTCAGGTACGGCGCTCCATAGGGGAGAGCAGGGTCGGCCATGCGGGCACGCTCGATCCTGCGGCTTCAGGCGTCCTTCTCATGGGGGTCGGCCAGGCGACGCGCCTGCTCGGCATCATCACGCTCGACGATAAGCGCTATCGCGCCCGTATCGCCTTCGGGTCGGAGACGGCCACGGACGATGCCGAGGGAGCTGTCATCCGCACGGCCCCCGTCGGCGACGAGCTCTTCGATGAGGGTTACGCACGTGCGGCGCTGGCAGCGCTCGAGGGTACGCACGAGCAGGTGCCGCCTGCCTTCTCGGCTATCTCGGTAGAGGGGACGAGGGCCTACGCGCTCGCCCGCAAGGGCGAGGAGCCCGAGCTCGCGCCCCGTCCCATCACGATCCACGGGGCCTCCCTCGCCTCGATCGGAATCTGCGCCGGCATCGTGACCTGGACCTGCGAGTTCCATGTCTCCAAGGGCACCTATATCCGCTCGCTCGCCCGCGATCTGGGCAGGCGGCTCGGCAGCGCCGCATATCTCAGCGGCCTTGAGCGCACCGCCTCCGGCACCGTGGGGATCGATGATTGCATCGGCCTCGGGCAGCTCGATGAGGGCGGTCTCGAGCTGGCGCTCGCCCGCGCGCTCGACCCGCTCAGGGTGCTCCCGTATCCGCATAGGCCGCTCACCTCGGACGAGCACGCCGACGTTCTCAACGGCAGGCCCATCCGCCTGCGTGGATCCGAGCGTGCGTGCTTGGCCGGGGATGGCATCGTGTGCCTCGTGCGCGCGGGACGCCTTTGGGGGATCTGGGAGCGCAGGGGGTCCCATCTCGTCTCCCTGAGCACCTTCCCCCAGGGTATCGAGGGGGTGCGGCTGTGATGGAGGATGCCGCTTTCGCGCTGGAGGAGGCGCTGCTGCTCCATGCGGCGCTCCCTCCGGCGATCGTCGTCCCGGGAGCCACGCTCTATGCGCGGGAGGGCGTCGTCGTCGGTGCCGATAGGCCGTTCGCGTGCGCGATCGGCGCCTTCGACGGCCTGCATATCGGCCATCGCGCCCTTATCGATGCGGCGCGGAAGGAGGCGGATGCCCGTCGGCTTCCGCTCGCGGTCGTGACGTTCGTGCCCGATCCCTCGGAAGTGCTCTCCAAACGCAATCCCGAGCGTCTGAGCTGCGACGACGATCGTATCGTGGCGCTTTCCCTCGTCGATCCCGATCTCATCGTCGCCTTCGACTTCACCTGGGATTTCTCGCGCAACAGCTATGAGACCTTCACGCTCGACGTGCTGGGATCGATCGTGGGACTCGCCTCGATCCATGTGGGTGCGGACTTCACCTTCGGCGCCGATGGCGCAGGATCCCCCGCCGATATCGCCCGCCTCGGCGCGGCCTGCGGCTTCTCGGCCTTCGGCCATGAGCTCATCGAGAAGGACGGGGCATCGGTATCCTCCACGCGTATACGCGGCCTTATCAAGGCGGGGCGGCTGGCGGAGGCGCGGGAGCTGCTCGGGCGTCCCTACATGATGCGCGCCTCCGCGCAGATGGGACGGGAGGGCGCGACCCTCTCCTTCGATACGCGCTCGTGCATGCCGGAGACGGGGGCATATGCGTGCTTCATCGCCTCCGCAAATACGGCTCACGCGGCGGTGATCGATCTCGATGCTGCGGTATGCAGGGCTGGCGTGCGCATGTGCAGGGCGGTGCCCGCAACACGGAGCTGCTCGGTCGTCTTCATGGCACCGGTCCCCGAATCGGATGATAGCCATCTGCGAATGTGGGTACAACAAGAGGCAGTCTGCTTAGATACCAGGAGGTGGGCGCGTGATCAGCGATGACGATATCCAACGCGTCCGCCAGGCAACCAACATCGTCGACCTCGTCTCCGAAACCGTCGTGCTCAAGCAGCGCGGCCAGGAGTTCTGGGGCTGCTGCCCCTTCCATAACGAGAAGACGCCCTCGTTCCATGTGAACCCCGCCACCGGCCTCTGGCATTGCTTCGGCGCATGCCAGGAGGGCGGCGATGCCATCTCGTATATCCGCAAGCGCGACAACCTCGAGTTCGCCGATGCGGTGCGCGCCTTGGCGGATAAGGCAGGCATCGAGATATCCGAAGATGCCGCGCGCGGGCCCCGGGGACCGAGGCGCAACCGCCTCATCGAGGCGCTCGTCGAGGCCGAGCGCTTCTACCACGTCCAGCTGATGCGCGGCAAAAGCCACGGCGCCGCCTCCGCCCGCTCCTATCTCTCATCGCGCGGTTTCGGTTCCGAGATCTGCAGGCGCTGGTGCCTCGGCTATGCACCCGGTCGGGGTGCGCTCGTCGCGCATCTGCGCGGGAAGGGCTTCTCGGCAGCCGAGCTCCATGCCGCGAATCTGAGCGTGGACCGTTCCGGACGCACCTCCGATCGTTTCTACGAGCGCGTGATGTTCCCCATCCACGATGAGCAGGGCAGGGCCATCGCCTTCGGCGGCCGCGTGCTGGGGAAGGGGGAGCCGAAATACCTCAACTCGAGTGAGACGCCCGTATTCCATAAATCGAAGAACCTCTACGCGCTCGACCGTGCCAAGGATCGGATCACGGCAACGGCGACGGCCATTCTGTGCGAAGGCTACACGGATGTCATCGCGCTGCACGAGGCAGGCTTCGCGAATGCCGTCGCAGCGCTCGGAACCGCGCTCACGCTCGACCACATCCGCATGCTCTCGCGCTACCGTGTGCGCGAGATCATCTGCCTCTTCGATGGTGATGCCGCCGGCCAGCGTGCCGCCGAGCGCACGGTCCAATACATCGACAAGACCGAGGCCGATTTGCGCTGCGTCGTCCTTCCCGATGGGCAGGATCCTGCCGAGTTCCTCGGCAGCCACAGTCCGTCCGAACTCCAAGCCCAGCTCGATTCCGCACGGTCCCTTGTCGACTTCGTCATCGAGGCGCGTCTCGACAAGTACGACCTCTCGACGCCCGGCCGCCGCGTCAAGGCGCTCGACGATGTCGCCGAGGTGCTCGCCCCGCTCAAACGCTCGGTCCTCATCGACGAGCTTGCGACCAAGGTGGCCTATCGTCTGCCCGGCATCGAAGCTACCGCAGTCAAGACCGCCGTCCGCGATAAGGCCGTGCCGCGAGCTGCCGACGCGCTCCTGCGGGAGAAGCCCGACCGCATCCCTGCGGCGGACCCGGCACCGAGCTTCGATTCCCTCTCGGTTTCCGAGCGCCGCCAGCTCAAGCTCGAGCGCGAGGTGCTCTCGCTCGTCGCCCGCTATCCCGACGAGCTGCGCTCATCCGCGCCTCGGATGACCTCGATCATCTGGGCTGATGCTCGCCACGAGGCGATGCTGTGGGCGATGCTCTCCACACCCGAGAAGACCGCTCCCAAGGATGCGGTGGCCGCAGCGCTCTCGGTTGAGCCGCAGGCGGCGCGGATCCTCTCGGCAGGGGAGGCGGTCTCATCGCCATCCGAGGCCGCGCAGCGCGCCGCCTCGCTGCTCGATGCACTCGAGCTCTCATCCGACAAGCGCAGGCTCAAGGAGGTGCGCGGAAAGCTCCATGGCAGCTCCGCACTAGGCGATGCGGAGCTCACGGCGCTCTTCGAGGAGGCGACGCGCCTGCAGAAACGCATCAACGAGCTCTCTGAGCTCATTTCGCGTGCGTCGATCCGGTGATTATTGGGTAAGATAATAAGGTTTCACGAGCGAGAGAGGGATGCCTAGTGTCCGCGAAGAAGGCAAAGAACGACGTCAAGCTGTCATCCGAGCTGAATGGTGTGGTCGAGAGCCTCGTTTCCGCATCGTCTAAGACCGGCATGCTCACGGAAGACGATATCCAGGTGGCCATCAAGGATATCGACGTCGACGGCGACGAGCTGTCGGATCTCTACGATTCCATCAGGGCCCACGGCATCGATATCACCGCATCGGGCGAGGCGAGCCTTCCTGCTGCGGCTGCGGGCGCCTTCGCCGACGATGACGATTTCGAGGATGATCTCGACGATGATGGCGGCTTCATGGGCGATGATGACGATTACGACGGCGACGAGGACGATGACGAGTACGACGCCGCGAACGAGGCTAAGGCCGTCAAGGAGGCCTTGCGCTCGGTTCCCAAAGCCAAGACGTCCAAGCCCAAGCGCTCGAGCCGTGCCCGCGCCCGCCGCCAAGACACCTCCACCGTCATGCTGACCGGCGATCCGGTGCGCATGTACCTCAAGGAGATCGGCAAAGTCGATCTTCTGACCGCTCAGGAAGAGGTCCACCTTGCCATGAAGATCGAAGCCGGTACCGATGCCGCCGATAAGCTCGAGGCCGCCGAGATGGGCGAGATCGAGCTCACGCGTGCGGAGATGCGCCGCCTCGTGCGCATCGAGCAGGTCGGCCTCGAGGCCAAGCAGGCCCTCATCAGCGCGAACCTGCGCCTTGTCGTCTCCATCGCAAAGCGCTATGTGGGGCGCGGCATGCTGTTCCTCGATCTTATCCAAGAGGGCAACCTCGGCCTGATCCGCGCCGTCGAGAAGTTCGACTACACCAAGGGCTTCAAGTTCTCCACGTACGCCACGTGGTGGATCCGCCAGGCCATCACGCGCGCCATCGCCGACCAGGCGCGCACCATCCGCATCCCCGTCCATATGGTCGAGACCATCAACAAGCTCATCCGCATCCAGCGCCAGCTTCTGCAGGATCTGGGTCGCGATCCGACCCCCGAGGAGATCGGCGAGGAGATGGGCATGAGCCCCGATCGCGTGCGCGAGATCCAGAAGATCAGCCAGGAGCCCGTGTCGCTCGAGACGCCCATCGGCGAGGAAGAGGATTCCCAGCTGGGCGACTTCATCGAGGACTCGTCTGCCGTGGCACCCCCCGATGCCGCCTCTGATTCGATGCTGCGCGAGCAGCTCGATCAAGTGCTCGACAGCCTTGCCGACCGCGAGCGCAAGGTCATCAAGTTCCGTTTCGGCCTCGAGGACGGCCATCCGCGCACCCTCGAGGAAGTCGGCCGCGAGTTCGGCGTCACGCGCGAGCGCATCCGCCAGATCGAGAGCAAGACGCTCGCGAAGCTCCGCCATCCCAGCCGCTCGAGCAAGCTGAAGGACTACATGGAGGACTGAAAAACAGCGTTGCAACCGGCGTGCATAAGACGTATACTCTGTAACCGCACCGAAGATTCCCCCGTGGCGCAGCGGTAGCGCGGCGGACTGTTAATCCGTGTGTCGCTGGTTCAAATCCAGCCGGGGGAGCCAGAATCTCAGCAGGTCAGCCACGTATCGGCTGACCTGTTTCCGTAAAGGGGCCATCCATTGGACACCGGACGTTTCGGCCCGAGACGAGCGCATCGATCGCCGCGTGCAAAGAAGCGCGCGACGGCCCTTTCACGAACATCCTGGTCTGAATGCGGACATACCGCAGGTGTTCGCGAACATCCCGGGGATGATCGTGTTCCGATGGGGATGTTCGTGAGGGGACGCGGCGGGGATGCGCGTTTGGCCGGCGAGGCCTCTATCGACTGTACAGCCACCAGAGGGCGTGCTGGGGAAACGTCGGATTGCTGTCTTCTCGGGAACGCGTCCTGGTACGTTTGCCCAGTAAGACGTGCGGTGACGGTACAGTTGCCAAAGGGTATGCTGGGAAAACGCTCCCCGAAGCCCCGCATGCACGCGCCTCCCAACCAGGTTCCGGAGCATGTGCGGCATCTCCTGCATGCAGCTATGAATCATGGCCAACGGCGATATCGGCGCGTGCCTCGGCATTGAGCGCCGTCTCGAGACCATCCAGGGAAACATCCGCCACGAGCGCCTGCGCGCTGTGTGGGAGCATCGCTTCGAGCTGTTCAGGCGCGACCTCTCCGATTCCCGCACCGAATGCCGCGCATGCGAGCACGTGCGCTTCTGCCGTGGGGACGCCCACCACGGCTGGGACTACGACGCCATGCGCCCGACGGTATGCCTCAAGGGAACGCTGTTTTGATCTGAGGGGCTGGGCCAGGCAGGCAAATTTGGTTCTGATCCACGATTTGACCCGCTATGTTTCTCTCCCAAGATGAGAAGGAAAATGACTGACGGCAGGCCTTGGTTCACCAGATGAAATAGTCCAGGCGGATTATCAAGCAGGTGGGATGATCGGAAGGGAGGATCCGCCGAACTCGGCAAGAAGATGTCTGGTGGGACTGCCATCGTTTCCCTGTATATTCTGCCAAGTTCCCCTGAAATCGGGTTGAACACAAACGATTCGTATGGTCCGCACGCGGAAGCTCCACGTCCGTAAGGTGGATTCAGCCCACCGTTCCCTTGCGATGATTGCAGCAATGCCGGCAACGTCCGCAATCAGGTAACGCTGACGGAATGGCACTCCCTTGGAGCGGATGTGTTTCGACAACCCCGTGTTACCGGGGAAAGGGTGCTATGGTAGGATACTCCTGTATGTCCAAGGCCGCAGGCGGTCTTCTTTGGAGGGATGTTGGAGCCTACAAGCACTGCAGACAGGTCAGGGGCTATCACGCGCACGACGACCTCCGGTAAGGACGCCTGGTATCCCGAGGGCAAACGGGATGGCTTCATCCTGCGCCAGCTCGTCACCAAGGACTTCAAGCTCAAGTATCGCAGGAGCGTGCTGGGCATCGCGTGGAGCGTCCTCAACCCGCTCATGATGATGATCATCATGGCTGCGGTCTTCACGCGCATGATGGGCCGCGCCGATGAGTCCATCCCCAATTTCCCGCTCTACATCATCATCGGCAACACCGCGTTCAACCTCATGAGCGACGCCACATCCAAAGGCCTCATGTCCATCATCGACGCATCGCCGCTTCTGAAGAAGGTCAAGATCAACCGCTGGGTCTTCCCGGTCCAGAAGGTGCTCTTCTCGGTCGTGAACTATGCGTTCTCCCTCATCGCGGTCATCGCGGTCATGATCTTCTTCCGGTTCGCGCCATCGGTCTACGCGCTCTACGTGATCCCGGGCCTCTTCTTCCTCGCGCTCTTCTGCATCGGGCTGTCGCTCTTCCTCTCGTGCGCGGCAGTCTTCTTCCGCGACGTCATCCATCTCTGGAGCGTCTTCCTCACGGCATGGACCTACGTCACGCCGCTCTTCTACTCCATCAAGATCCTGCCCGAGTGGATGCAGGCCCTCGAGATGTTCAACCCCATGTACCTGTACGTGACCTATCTCCGCGACGCGCTGCTCTTCCAGCAGGCGCCCAGCCTCGAGCTCACCTTGGGCTGCGCGGCGTTCGCGTTCGGCATGCTCATCGTGGGCTACGTGGTTTTCCGCAGGCACGAGAGCAAGTTCATCCTCTACATCTAGGATAGGGAGGTGCATATGGGCGAGAAGGACGGGCGCGAGGCGGTCATCGTCGCGGACGATGTCACGATGATCTTCAACATCGCTTCCGAGCGCTTCAACTCCCTCAAGGAGTACTTCATCGCCTTCATGAGGCACGAGTTGCGCTTCAAGGAGTTCCGAGCTCTCAAGAACATCTCCTTCGAGGTCAAGAGGGGGGAGGCGTTCGGCCTCGTGGGTACCAACGGCTCGGGCAAATCGACCATGCTCAAGATCATCGCCGGCGTGCTCGATGCCTCCGAGGGCAGCTGCACGGTCACCGGCACGATCGCCCCGCTCATCGAGCTCGGCGCCGGCTTCGACCCCGAGCTCACCGCGCGCGAGAACATCTATCTCAATGGAGCCCTGCTCGGATACCGCAAGGAGTTCATCGACGAGCGCTTCGACGACATCGTCGACTTCGCCGAGCTCGCCGACTTCATGGACATGCCGCTCAAGAACTACTCCAGCGGCATGGTCGCGCGCATCGCCTTCGCCATCGCCACCATCACCGAGCCCGATATCCTCATCGTCGACGAGACGCTCTCGGTGGGCGACTTCCTCTTCCAGCAGAAATGCGAGCGGCGCATCAACGAGCTCATCGCCTCCGAGAATGTGACCGTGCTGCTCGTGAGCCATTCCATCGAGCTCGTGGAGCGCATGTGCGATCGCGTCGCGTGGATCGAGAAGGGCGATCTCAGGATGCTCGGCCCCTGCGCCGAGGTCTGCGAGGCCTACAAGCATTATCAGAACTAGCTTGCGAGGAGAGGCTGCATGAGAGATTACACGCTGGCGCACCTGCTTCTGGTGCCTCCCGATTTCGCGCCCGATCATCCCGAGCTCCTCTATCGTTGCTCGCAGGGTACGCCTATCTGGAACGCCGCGAAGGGCGCGCTGGAGCTTGCCGGTCCCGTCGACTTCGCGACCTATCTGAACGGCCTCTCCATTGCCAAGTGGAGGCGCTATACCTGCGTGGACGTACCCTATCTCCATATCGAGCTCGCGGGTGCCGGCGCGGATATCTACCTGAGCATGATTTACGAGGGCGATGCCATTGCCCGACGTTCCGAGCGGCCCATCGCAAGCGTTGGGCCGAGCGAAGCCGCCCAATCCTTCGATATCGTCCTCGATGTTCCTGCAGACTGCCTCATCGCAGGCGTCGAGATCTTCCCCAAAGGCGCGTGCGCTATCTTGCGCGCCTCGTACTTCTCCAAGGTCGCCGACGACGAGGTCCGGGATGTGAAGCTCCTCCTCTCAACGACGACCTTCAAGAAGGAGCACTACATCACCGAGAATATCCGCAATGTGCGCGCGGCGCTGCTCGGCGGGCCCGATTCCATCGCCGGCCGATTCCAGATGCTCGTGGTCGACAATGGCCGCACGCTCGATGCCGAGGCGCTTTCGGGCGGTGGCGTCACCGTGATCGGCAACGACAACGTGGGCGGTGCCGGCGGCTTCGCGCGCGGCATGATCGAGGCCCTCGAGCGCGGGGCCACGCATGTGCTGCTCATGGATGACGACGTGCGCATCCTGCCCGAATCGATCTTCCGCACGCTCGGCGTGCTGACGCTTCGCAACGATGCCTACGAGGGCGCCTTCCTGAACGGCGCCATGCTCAACATCGAGCGTCCCAACGTGCAGTTCGAGGACGTGGCTTTCGTCAAGATGGACGGTACCTACGACCGCGTCAAGCCCAACTTCTCGGTCGATACCGTTTCCGACCTTGCCAGGAACGAGTCGATCGATGTCGAGGTCAAGCGCGCCTACGGAGCGTGGTGGTACTCGTGCATCCCCACCTCGGCCATCCGTGCCGCCGGCCTGCCGCTGCCGCTATTCGTGCGCTGCGACGATGTCGAGTTCGGCATGCGCACCATGCCCACCTACATGACGATGTCGGGTATCTGCGTCTGGCACGAGCAGTTCGCGGGCCGCGCGTCCGCCTCGGTCGACGGCTACCAGTACATCCGCAACTTCCTCATCATGAACGCTTCGGATGATCTGCCTTTCGAGCGCGCATTCGTCGCGCGCTTCTCGCGTACCTTCAACATCTACCTGCGTTCGATGAACTACTGGTTCTGCGACCTCATGCTCCAGGGCTTTGAGGACTACATGAAGGGTCCCGATTTCCTGGCCAATGCAAGCGGCGAGCAGATCTTCATGGATAACCGCGCGCGCAACGAGCCCCTCGTGCCTGTGGCGGAGCTCGATCAGAGCATCATGGCCAAGATCAAACCCGACCTGCGCTACTTCGGCGAATTCCTCGAGCGCTCGATCCCACGCAAGCTCATCGAGCAGATCCCGCACGATCGGCATCTGCTTCCCGATCGGCTCCTCATCCATGAACCGGCGGCCATCTACTACTGCCGAGGTGCCTATCCTGCCCGCGCGACTGCGGCGCGCGATACCCTCGTCGCCCTCAACATGGATGCGACCAGGGGCAATATCCGCCGCCTCGACCGTATTCGCTGGCAGGACCTCAAGGATCGCTACCGCGCGCTCATGGCCGACCACCGCTCCCGTGGCCGTGCGGTCCGCGCTGCGTGGAAGTCCGCCCGGCCCCATCTCACGGGCCTGGGGTTCTGGAAGCGCTATCTCAAGCTGCAGCCTTAGCGGCACACGCTGCGCCTCTCGCCGAGACCCTATGGTACGGGAGGGGCCTGTTCCACCGGGATCCGGCACCGGAGGGCGCTGTTCCACGGAATAGGGCCTCCCGGCGGCTCGGATCGGCCGGAAGCCGGTGGACGAAGGCGTTTCGGGGCCACGGACCTGCGCAGGCGATAGCTCGCTAGAAGAACGGAACATGCATCGAGCAGACGAAGCGGAAGAGCCGCTCCCGCGCAACGGCCCCCGCTCCACGCGGTTTGCGGACCCTCGACCCGAGACACTTCCCGACAAGGCGCATCGCTTCGAACGAAAGCTCGCGATCGCTGAATTCCCCGTTGGTGATGGGAACGACCCGATAGCCACCATTCTCGAGGACCTTTCTCCGCGCAGAATCGCGCGCGATGTTCTCCCTACCCGCATGTGCTTCATCGGAATCGTATTCCACCCCCACCTTCTGCTTGCGAAAGAGCAAGTCGCATCGTCTATCGGAGCCTCCGACACCTATTGTGCGATTCATCTCTCCCATGGGCAGGCCGTACCCTCCAAGATGGTGGGGAAGCCATGCAAGCATGGCGAGATCCGTCTCGCGTGGGGATGCGGAGTTGTCGGCAACGAAATCGAGCAGTTCGAGGATACGTTTCGATCCCCGTATGCAGCCGAGCCGTCCGAGCTCCGACTTTAACATATCGACGCTGGCCAAGGGCTTATGCCGGGTGCGGTAGTCCTCGACGCGATGTGTCGCGCACAGCTCGTAGAGGAAGCGGATGAGGCTGTAGTCGTCCATCGTACGCGACATGAGCACTGCGGTCAGCGCAATCGAGGCGACTCCCACTGCAGGTTTGACGGTCTCGATCGATGAGGGCGGCAGCGGCGTCGAGCAGACATGGGAGATGATGCCGCGCGGATGTCTGCGCTCGCATTTCGATGGGACGATGGCATGCAGATCGCCGACGGATCGGTTGAATGAGGCCAGATCGAGTATGGTAAGGTCCTGTTCCGTGAGCGTCGGCACGATGGGATCGTTCGAGGAGCACGGTAGAAGCGACCGAGGGAAGCGGTCGTTGATGCGCAGCGCCGATATGTCGCAGACGACGATCATGGTGTGGGCAGGATAGCAGCAATCGGTGTTGATAACACACATCAGCCTGCTCTTCTCCCGAACAGCTTGGCCGAAATCCGACGGATGCCTTTCAGCTTGCGAAAGATGCCGTGCCCAGGCCCCGCAATCCCTCCGTGTCGCCGAATGGCAAGGTTTCGAAAGCTCCCTTCTCCATGCCGAAAAGCCCCTGGTGCCGAAACGCCTTCGTCCACCGGCTTCCGGCCGATCCGAGCCGCCGGGAGGCCCTATTCCATGGAACAGCGCCCTCCGGTGCCGGATCCCGGTGGAACAGACCCCTCCCGTACCACGGCCCGCGATCAGCCGGGCATAATCTTGTGCGGTCCGCAGCTCCGCACACGAACGATATGTGGTATAGTTCCCCTTGACCTTTAAGCGTGGTACTGCGATGCCCGCAAGGCAACATAGAGAGCCCCTGCTGCACTTCCTGCCGAGCGATAACACCGCATGCCATGCGCAGAGCGGTGTTTTTTCGTGAGAAAGGAAGTGCATGGACGGCTACAAGCTCAAAGCGACCATCATGGACGAATCTGCCATGAAACGTGCCGCGACCCGTATCGCCCACGAGATCCTCGAGAAGAACGAGGGCTCGGGGAACATCGCGCTCGTCGGCATCGTGACCAGGGGTGTTCCCCTCGCCAACCTCCTTGCGGGCGAGATCGAGAAGATCGAGGGGGCGAAGCCGCCGATAGGCACCCTCGACATCAGCTTCTACCGCGATGACTTCATGCGCAACATCGCGCCCGTGCTCCACGCCACCGACATCCCCTTCGATATCGAGGGAAGAGACGTCATCCTCGTGGATGACGTGCTCTACACCGGACGCACCATCCGCGCCGCCCTCGATGCCCTCATGGACTACGGTCGCCCCAAGACGGTCCAGCTGGCAGTCATGATCGACCGGGGACACCGCGAGCTTCCCATCCGCGCAGACTATGTGGGCAAGAACGTGCCGTCCTCGCGCGACGAGGACGTGCGCATGCAGATCATCCCGAACGACGACGCGAACGTCATCGAGATCTGGGAGAAGGTCCAAAACGAGGGGGGTGCGTGCTGAATGCTCTCGGTCAAACACCTCATCGACACCTACAGCCTCACCGCAGATGACATCACGCAGATCCTCGACACCGCCAAGTCGTTCGCGGCGGTCAATAACGCCCGCGTCATCAAGAAGGTCCCCGCGCTGCGCGGACGCACCATCGTGAACCTGTTCCTCGAGCCCTCCACGCGCACCAAGAGCTCCTTCGAGCTCGCCGAGAAGCGCCTCTCCGCCGACTCCATCTCCATGGGCGGCTCGACCTCCTCGGTCGTGAAGGGCGAGAGCCTTGCCGATACCATCCAGACCATCGATGCCATGAACGTCGACATGTTCATCTGCCGTGCCAAACTCGCGGGCACGCCCCAGAAGATCACCGAGAACACCGATGCCATCGTGATCAATGCGGGAGATGGCAAGCACCAGCATCCCACGCAGGCCATGCTCGACCTCTATACCATCCGCGAACACTTCGGCCATCTCGACGACCTCAAGGTGGCCATCGTGGGCGATCTCGCGCATTCCCGCGTCTGCGGCTCGCTGGCACCCGCCCTCAAGACCATGGGCGCCGACGTAACCCTCGTCGGCCCCCCGACCTTCCAAATCGACGACCCCGACTGGTTCGGTTGCCCGCAGTCCTCCAGCCTCGATGAGATCATCGAGGATATGGACGTCGTCTACATGCTGCGCGTCCAGCTCGAGCGCATGGAGGGCGCCGCCATCCCGAGCCGTCGCGAGTACAACCGCCTCTACGGCCTCGACATGGCCCGCGTCGACCGCATGAAGGAGCATGCCATCATCTGCCATCCCGGCCCCATGAACCGGGGCATGGAGATCAACGCCGATGTGGCCGACTGCGCGCGCTCGCGCATCCTCGATCAGGTCAACGCCGGCGTGCTCACGCGTATGGCCGAGATGTACCTGCTGCTGGGAGGAGAGAGCAATGCCGTATCTGATTAAGGGAGCCCACGTCGTCGACCCGCAGCGTGGGCTCGACGAGACCCTCGACGTCCTGATCGAGGGCGCTACGATCGCCCAGGTCGCGGCCAAGATCGAGGTGCCCGCCGACGCCACCGTCATCGATGGCGCCGGCAAGTACCTGCTTCCCGGCCTCGTCGATATGCACGTCCATTTCCGCGATCCCGGCTTCGAGTACAAGGAGACTATCGCGACCGGTTCGCGCGCGGCAGCCCATGGCGGCTTCACCGATGTCGCGACCATGCCCAACACCGACCCGGTGACCGATACGGGTGCCGAGGTCCGCTACCAGATCGATCACGGCCGTTCCGCCGGGCTCGTCCATATCCGTCCCATCGGAGCGCTCACCCGCGGCGAGAAGGGCGAGGCCCTCTCCGAGATCGGCGATATGGTCATGGAGGGTGCCTGCGCCTTCTCCGATGACGGCCACGGCGTGCAGAGCGCGGGCATGATGCGCACCTGCATGGCCTATGTCTCCCAGTTCGACAAGGTCGCCATCGCGCACTGCGAGGTCGAGTCCCTCACCGCCAACGGCACGATCAACGAGGGCCGCGCCTCCACGCGCCTCGGCATGTTCGGCTGGCCTGCCTTGGGCGAGGAGCTCGAGATCATGCGCGATATCGAGCTCTGCAAGCTCACCGGGTGCGCCCTGCACATCGCCCATATCTCCACCGAGCGCGGCCTCGGGCTGGTGAAGGCTGCCAAGGCTGCGGGCCTGCCCGTGACCTGCGAGGCCACCCCCCACCACCTCTTCCTCGATGAGGACGACATCACCGATGCCTACAACACCAACCTCAAGATGAACCCGCCGCTACGGCTTCCCTCCGACGCCGCCGCCCTGCGCCGGGGCATCATCGACGGCACCATCGATTGCCTCGTCACCGATCATGCTCCCCATGCCATCCACGAGAAGGACTGCGAGTGGGAGATCGCCTTCTTCGGCACCATCGGCCTCGAGACCGCGCTTCCCCTCATGCTCACCAAGCTCGTGCGTACGGGCGAGATGTCTTGGAGCCGCCTCGCCGAGGTCATGGCCGTGAACCCGCGCAAGGTGCTGCGCCTTGCGCCCGTCACCATCGCCGCCGGCTCCGCAGCCGACCTCACGCTCGTCGATCCCGAGAAGGCTGTCGAGGTTACCGAGGATTGGTTCCAGGGCAAATCCAAGAACTCGGCCTTCTTGGGCGAGACCCTGGCCGGTGCCGCCACCGACGTCTTCGTCGACGGCAAGCGCACCCTCATCGATGGCGTGGTGGCATGAGCCCCCGGGCTCCAGCCGGTCCGCGCGGAACCGTTGGGCTCCACGAGTTCATCGTCATGGCGAACGAGGAGGTTGCCAGGGATGCGTACCGCCTCGAGATCTCGAGCAGCGTATCGCAGGGACTCGAGGCCGGCCAGTTCATCAACGTTGCCGTCCCGGGCGATGCGTCCCATATACTGCGCATCCCCCTGTCGTTCTCGCGCACCGACCCTGCGAATGCGTGCGTCGAGCTCTTCTATGCGATCGTGGGGGAGGGCACCCGCAGGCTCTCCGCGATGCGCGCGGGCGCTGTCTCCACGGCCGTGGGGCCCTGCGGCAAGGGTTGGAGACTTCCCGATGAGCCCGCCGCCCGCTGCCTGCTCGTCGCAGGGGGCATCGGGCTGCCGCCCATCTTCGCAGCAGCCGAGATGCTCGCCCGCGCAGGCGTGCGCTTCGATGCGATCGTGGGTGCCCAGACCGAGGCCAAGCTGGTATTCCCGCTCATCCATGATCTCGAGCGCCTCGTTGCCGATGATTGCCGCGTCGTGGTTGCAACCGACGATGGGAGCAGCGGTTCCAAGGGCTTCACCACCACGGTGATGGAGCGGCTCGTATCCGAGCATGCATACGGCTGCGTCTATACCTGCGGTCCCGAGATCATGATGCGCGGCATCGCAGCCATCGCGGCACGCGGGCGGATTGCCTGCCAAGCTTCGCTGGAACGCATGATGGGCTGCGGTTTCGGGGCCTGCGGGGGTTGCAACGTGCCGCTCATATCGGGCGGCTACGCCTCATGCTGCATGGACGGCCCCGTCTTCGATGCAAAGGCGGTGGCATGGTGAGCGGCGTGGGCATGGCCGTCGATCTCGGCGGCGTCAAAATGAGGAACCCCATCAACACGGCGTCGGGCACCTTCGGCTTCGGCTGGCAGCTCGAGGGCTTCTACGACGTGTCGACGCTTGGCGCCATCACTGCAAAGGGCACCTCCGCAGAGCCGTGGCCCGGCAACCCCGCACCGCGCCTGTGCGAGGTCTCTTCGGGCATCATGAACACCATCGGGCTCGCCAACCCCGGTGTCGCGGGGGTCATCGAGAAGAGCGGCGCCTACCTCGCCGAGCTCGAGCGGCGCGGATGCCGTGTCATCATGCAGGCGGTGGGCCACACGATCGAGGAGTATCGCTCGGCCGTCCGTCTCATCGAAGAGCTCGCCCCCTTCGTCTCGGGTATCGAGCTCAATATCAGCTGCCCCAACATCGCGCGCGGCGGCAAGCTCGTGGGCGGTACTCCCGAGGATGCCGCCGAGGTCGTGCGTGCCGTGCGCCCGCTCGTCTCCCGTCCGCTGCTCGTGAAGATGGCACCCGTGCGCGTCCCCGAGATCGCGAGGGCCTGCGAGGGTGCGGGGGCCGATGCGCTCTCGCTCATCAACACGATCAACGCGATGTCAATCGACGTCCGTACCCGGAGGAGCCGCCTCTCCAAACCCACGGGGGGGCTCTCGGGCCCTGCCATCCACCCGATCGCCGTGCGCATGGTGTGGGAGGCCGCGCAGGCCGTGAGCATCCCCATCAACGGCATAGGGGGGATCTCGAGCGGTGCCGATGCGGCCGAGATGATCCTCGCCGGGGCGACGGCCGTCACGGTGGGCACGCAGAACCTCCCCGATCCCACCGCAGCTCCGCGCATCCTCGGGGAACTTGAGGCATGGGCATCCGAGCAGGGAGTATCCGGCATCAACGAACTGGTAGGTGCATTCGAATGCTGAGCGAGTCCCAAGCACGCGACGCCGTCATCGTCGCGCTCGACTGCGATCGCGAACGGGCCCTCGAATTGGCGGGCCTGCTCGAAGGGAAGGCGCGTTGGGTGAAGGTGGGCATGACGCTCTTCTACCGCTACGGGCCCTCGATCGTCGACGAGATGCGCGCCCATGGCCTGCGCGTCTTCCTCGACCTCAAGGTACACGACATCCCCTTCCAGGTGAAAGGCGCCGTGTGCTCCGCAGCCCTGACGGGGGCGGATATCATCTCGATCCACGGCCTGGGTTCATCGGCCATGATCGCCGCCGCACGCGAGGGGGCGGATGAGGCGGCGGAGACCACCGGCCGCGACAGGATCCGCCTCGTCGCGATCTCGATCCTCACATCGATGGACCCCGCATCGCTCGCGGAGGTGGGCATCGGCGGTAGCGTCGAGGATGAGGTCTCCCGCCTCGCCTCGCTGTCGTGCGCCGCAGGTGCCGATGGCGTCGTCTGCTCGCCTCGGGAAGCCGCCGGTTTACGCGCCCTTCTCGGCCCGGATGCCCTCATCGTCACGCCGGGCATCCGCCCCGCCGGATCCGACGCGGGCGATCAAGTGCGCATCTCGTCGCCTTCCGCTGCCATAGCCGCAGGATCATCCAAGTTGGTTATCGGCAGGCCCATAACCCACGCGAGCGATCCCCGGGTAGCCCTTGATGCCATCCATCATGAACTTTTGAGTGCGTAAGATGTGTTAATGGCGCTCAGAAACGAAGTTTTGCGAGAAAACACTTGTAAATGTGCTGCTCGAATGGCAAACTTACTCAAGTTGCGTTGCCCGCAGGCATAGCATGCCCGCCATGCTGTAATGCATAGATTGATCGATGTTTGGAGGAACAATGGCTCTACCTATCCTTTCCGATGACCAGCGCAAGGCCGCACTCGAGAAGGCTGCCGTGGCCCGTCACGCCCGTGCCCAGCTTCGCGAGGATATCAAATCCGGTGCAGCCACCGTCGAGAGCGTTCTCGCCTCCGACGATCCCATCGCCCAGCGCCTGAAGGTCTCCGCCCTCATCGAGTCCCTACCCGGATACGGCAAGGCCAAAGCAGCGAAGATCATGGGCGAGCTCGGCATCTCCGATACCCGCCGCGTCAAGGGTCTCGGCGCTCGCCAGCGCGAGCAGCTCCTCGCAGTCCTTACCAAGTAGTGGGTCGTTCTGCTCGAGTTTTCGTAGTTTCCGGACCGTCAGGCGTAGGCAAGGGGACGCTCGTCGTGCGTTTGCGCGAGAAGCGTCCGAGCCTGGGCTTGACGGTCTCCGCTACCACGCGCATGCCCCGTACGGGGGAGGTGGAAGGGGAATCCTACTACTTCATCTCCGAGGAGGAGTTTTCCGCCAAGGTCGAGGCGGGGGAGTTCCTCGAGTGGGCTTGTGTGCACGGGTATCGTTACGGTACCCTCAAATCCGAGGTCGAACGCAATCTCGCCCAAGGCCGCTCGCTCGTCCTCGAGATCGACGTGCAGGGCGGGCTCAACGTGAGGAATGCGTTCGAGGGCGTCGTGCTCATCTTCATCGCTCCTCCTTCCACCGAGGAGCTCGTGCAGCGTTTGCATGAGCGTGGGACCGAGGATGACGGATCCATCTCCATCCGCTTGGACACCGCCGAACGGGAGATGGAGCTGATGGATTCCTACGATGCCACGATTGTCAATGACGACCTCGAACGGGCGCTTTCCGAGCTGGACGCTTTGATCGAGAGTTATGAGATGGATGGAGGTCCAATCCACGATGTCGGTGACGAAACCTGAGATCGATGATCTTCTAGAGCAGACCGAGCACAATCCGTTCCTGCTCTGCGCCCTCGCTTCAAAGCGTGCGTGCGATATCAACAACATGATCCGCGGCCAGCATCATCGCGTGACGGCTATCCAAGATTTCGATGACATCACCACGATCATCTCCGGCAAGGATACCGTGTCCATTGCCATGGAAGAGATCGAGTCGGGTACGCTGAGCTTCGTGAAAGAGGATTTCGACAACGACCTCAAGGCTCAGAATATCGGCATCGCCTAGGTTGGTTCGCCTCTACTATGGGCGACCGTCTGTGCTTGGTGCACTATCACGAGATAGGTCTTAAGGGTAAGAACCGCTCGACCTTCGAGAACCAGCTCGTGCGCAATCTCAACCGCGCGATGAGGGGGACGGGGGTTTCCCGTATCGCACGTATCTCAGGTTACATCGTCGTCGAGACCGAGGATGGCCGTGCAACATCAGAGCTCGCCTGCTCCATCGCCAAGGTTCCCGGTGTGGCGCGCGTCTCGCTTGCCTATCGATGCAATCTCGATGCGGATGAGTACTGCCGTGCCGCAGTCGACGTGATGCGCGCGGCGGGCGATTTCTACACCTTCAAGGTGCATGCCCGACGTTCCTCCACCGCCTATCCCATCCACACCCTCGAGATGAATCGGATTGTCGGCTCCGCGCTGTGCGAGGCGTTCCCCGAGAAGAAGGTCGAGATGCACCATCCCGACCTGCAGGTCGTGGTCCATGCCGTGCAGGGGAATGCCTATGTATACGCAGGCGGCATACGCGGTGTGGGCGGCCTCCCCGTGGGGACCGCAGGCAAGGTCGTGACCTTGCTCTCGAGCGGCTTCGACTCGCCCGTCGCCACATGGATGGTGGGCCGCCGTGGCGCGACCTGCATCCCCGTTCACTTCTCGGGGCGTCCCATGACCGCCGATACCAGCGAATACCTTGCTCAGGATATCTGCTGCGCCCTTGCCCCCGCAGGATGCATCGGCAGGCTCTACGTGGTGCCTTTCGGCGAGCAGCAGCGCGAGATAGCCTTGGCGGTTCCGCAGGAGCTGCGCGTGATCATGTATCGTCGCGTGATGCTATCCGTGGCGGAGCGCCTTGCCGCCATCGAGGGCGCGAAGGCGATCGTGACCGGAGAGTCCCTGGGTCAGGTCGCATCCCAGACGCTCGATAATATCGCTGCCGTGGATGAGGCCGTGGGCCTTCCCATCCTCCGCCCGCTTATCGGCTCCGATAAGATGGAGATCATGGCGCGGGCCGAGCAGATCGGTACCGCCGAGATCTCCTCGCAGAGCGCGCCCGATTGCTGCACGCTTTTCATGCCCAAGCGTCCGGAGACCCATGCGCGCCTCTCGTCCGTCCTCGAGGCGGAAGCGCTCTTCGATAAGGCCGCCATGGTCGACGACCTGCTCAGGCTCATGGAGTACCGCGATTTCGACTGTTGCCCGAGCTACCATCCGCCCAAGGGCCTGCGCTCGCGCCATACCGAGCTTTTGCCGGCGGAGTATCGACCAAAGCTCGGGAATCATTCTTGAAACAGCAGCTGATCGCCGCGTCTGAGACGGGCATGCAAACCATCTGATGACGAGCCGACAGCGTGCGGACGGCGTCCGCGAGATTGCCGTGCGTCTTCAACAGTGCCTTCCCCCATGATGGAGATGACAGGAGGGAGGCTCCCCGTGGCCCAGCAGACCCGCGAGTACGCTCACAGACGCGCCGGTTTCCGTGCGCGCAAGGCAGTTGCCCTAGGTGGAATCATCGCGATCGTAACACTCGGCATGGTCGGCGCGTTCGGCATGGACACAAGCGGGCTATGCGTCTCGCGAGCAGCCGATCCCGCTGCAGGGGAGTCGGAAGAGGCTCTGCAGCGGCAGAATCCGGATCCCGGGGAGCCCCTCCTGCTGCAGGAGGTCGTGATCCATATCGACGGGGCGGTCGCCTGTCCGGGGGTCTACAGCCTCTCCGGCACAGCTGTCCGGGTCTGCGATGCCGTCGAGGCGGCGGGAGGGCTCACGCCCGACGCCGACACATCCCCGGTCAATCTGGCCCAGCCTGTAGGCGATGGGATGAAGATACATATTCCCATCGCGGGAGAGCAGGCGATCAGCTCGGATGCCGGGGGAGGCGGTATTTCCGCAACCCCCGTCAACCTCAACAGCGCGGGTGTCCAAGAGCTGATGGAGCTGCCCGGCGTGGGCGAGCAGACCGCGCGGGCCATCTGCGCCAGCAGGGATGAGCTCGGCCCGTTCTCCAGCGTCGATGATCTCATGCGGGTGAGCGGCATAGGGGAGAAGAAGCTCGATAAGATCCGTCCCTATGTCTGCATCTGACGAGCCGAGGCGTCCCGCCAGGCCCTCGATCCCCCCGGCGATGTGGGCGCTCCTCGTGGTCATCCTGGCGGAGCAGATCGTCCTGCGGTGCTCGTTCGGGCTCGATCCATGCGTCGGGATCGCAGCCGCTATCCTGATGATCGCCGCGGCATTCGGATGCATCCTGGCGATCCGGGGATACGCGGAGCAGGCACGCTTCGCCGTTCTTCTCGCCGTATGCGCTGGCGTGGGCGTATCCGCAGCGGGTTTGGGCGTCGAGACGGGCCGATCGGCGGCGGCATCCCTTTCCGAGACCCCCATCTCGTCGTGGTCGTTCTACGTGACAGGCGACGCGCGGCTGCAGAACGGGCGCTTCCGCATGCGCGCGCAGGCGCGTAAGGACGGCGCGGCATCCACAGACGTCTGGCTCTACTGCGGCGAGCGCCTCTACCTTGGGATGACGGTCGAGGGTGTCGGGCGCCTGCAGGATCTGGGCGATGGCCCCTGGGCGGCGGTATCACGTGCGCAGGGCGTCAATGCCGCCGTCTCCCTCCTGGATGTGAGGCTACGCTCGCGCAGGACCGGGCCGCTCGGATGCCTCGACGATATGAGGCTCAGGCTCATCGAGGCCCTCTCCCCGAGTTCGAGCATCGCGCGCGCGTTCTTGGCAGCCTGCACGGTGGGCGACAGGACAGGTTTCGATGCCTTGGAGGTCGACGGGGTCTTGAGACGCTGCGGCATATCCCATCTGATAGCCGTCTCGGGAACGCATCTTGCGCTGGTCGCAGGCGCCTGCTCGTCGTTGCTCGAGCGTCTGCGTCTGGGCATATGCCCGCGTATCGTCCTGCTTGTCTGCGCTACCGCCGTATTCGTGCTGCTCTGCGGCGCTCCATCATCCGCTGTGAGGGCATGGCTCATGCTTCTCCTCCATGCGGCATCCCGGCTTGCAGGCAGAAGGAACCATGGCGTCTCATCCCTGTGCGCGGCTGCGCTCGCCATGGCGCTCCTGGATCCGGGTATTACCGGGCAGCTCGCCTATCAGCTCTCGATCGCAGCGGTACTCGGCATCTATATCGTGAACCCCTATATGCGCTACATCCTGGATACGCTCTGCGCGCGCAAAAACTTCCATGCAGGGCCTCTGGCACCCATCGCGCGGCGGCTGCACGCACTCGAGCGGGGTGCGCGCGATCTGCTCGCCTTGAGCCTGACGGCGCAGGCGGTGACGCTTCCCATAACGTCCGGGGCGTTTTCGGAGCTCTCGATCATCGCACCGTTCGCGAACCTGATCGCCGCTCCGCCGATAGCCCTGCTCACGGTGCTGGGGCTCGCCTCGTGCGCGCTGCTGCCCGCGCCTGCCGCGCAGAGGCTCCTCCTTGCCGCGGCCGAACCGATCGCCCAGCTGCTCATGGCGTTGCTCTCGGCCCTCGCGCGCCCCTGGTGGGCGGCCCTGCCCGTCTTCGGCTTCGTGCGCCCTGCGAGCATCGCCGTCCTCGTGCTCTTCCTCGCCCTTGCCTGGGCCTCGCCCGAGCTCAAACGCGGGCATATCGCCTCTCCGCTCTGCTGCCTGATCGCCTTTGCGGGGATCTGGTATGCGGGCAATCGTTACTTCGCCCCCGCGCGCATTTGCGTGCTCGACGTGGGGCAGGGCGACGCGATCCTCATCCAGGAGGGGCCCCATGCGGTCCTCGTGGACGCCGGGCCGGAAGGCGCCCTCGTGGAGGCGTTGCTGCGCAATGCCGTCTTCCATCTGGATGCGACCATCCTCTCGCATTTTCACGACGATCATTACGGGGGGATCGCCGATGTGGTGGGGGCCATCCCCTGCGACGCGATCCTCGTTGCGGCTGGTTCGGGGCCATCTGCCCCCGGCGGGCTCGTGGCGGCCGCCCAAGGTCTCGGCGCCCACCCTTTCGGAGAGCTCTCGTACCTCGATGAGGTCCGATTCGGTCATTTCCTGCTCACGGTTGTCGCCCCGACTGAGGAGGTGGATGGCTTGGAGAACGAGGACTCGATGTTCTTGCTGCTCTCCTACGATGACGGGGAAAGGAGCATGAGCGCGCTTCTCACGGGCGACGGGGAGAGCGGGGAGCTGGCGGATGTCCTCGAGCGCACGGATATGGCAGGCGTCGACATCCTCAAGGTCGGCCATCATGGATCGGAGGGGAGCATCACAGCGGAGCAGGCCGAGCGGCTCGGCCCCCTCTACGCGCTTGCGAGCGCGGGGGAAGACAACCCATTCGGGCATCCCGCCGATCGCTGCGTGGGCATCCTCGTGGATTCGGGCGCCCTGTTTTCATGCACGAAGGACGCTGGGGATATCGAGATGGTTCCCACAGCCGAAGGCGCGCGGCCGAATCGGTGCAGATAGCGTACAATCAAGGGTACGCATCCGCACGGCATGAGCGATCCGGGAGGTTGTGAGCGTGGCGAAGCAGGAGCTCCTGAGGGGCTATCTCATCGTGGGCACCGACGAGCTCAAGCGCAGGGCCACCTTGACGCGCCTCAGATCCCGCCTCGACGCCGGCCTCGAGGCGTTCAACCTCGACGAGCGCAGCGCCGCTGCCGACCTCGACGCAGGCGAGCTCTTGGCGTCGCTCTATACGGCCCCGGTGGGGCCTTTGCGGCTCGTCATCGTGCATGCGGCGGATAAGCTTTCCAAAGAGGCCTCGGAGGCCCTCATAGGCTATCTCGGGAAACCGAATCCCTCCTGCACGCTCGCGCTCGTCGCCGACAGGCTCGCCAAGAACATGCGCCTCTACAAAGCCGTGGCCGCACTCGGCAAGCAGGCGGTCATCGATTGCTCTCCCATCGAGGCGCGCGATCTGCCGGGCCACGTCAAGAAGCTCGCCCAAGCCCATGGCATCGCCATCGATGTCCCCGCCGCCCAGGAGCTCATCGCGCGCGTGGGCGATACGACCACCATGCTCGATACCCAGATCGCCGCCCTTGCCGGGTTTTGCAGGGATTCCGGTACCATCCGCAAAGCGGATGTCGAGGAGCACATCGCACGTACGGCGGAGGTCAAGCCATGGCCGTTTCTGGATGCGCTCTCGTCTCGCGATGCCTCCGGCGCCTTGGCGCAGTATCGTCTCCTGGGCGGGGACCAAGCCATCCGCATCCTCTCGCTTCTAGCCGCCCGAATCCGGGAGCTCATCTGCGCCCGGTCGATGGAGGAGCGCGAAACGGCCTCGCTGCTCGCCCGGGAGCTGGGAAAGGCCGACTGGCAGGTGCGCAGCCATCCCAGATGGGCGCGCGCCTTCAAGGCGGGGGAGCTGGAACGGGCCCTGCGCGCCTGCGCGTCAAGCGACGCAGCCCTCAAGCGGGGCGGGAATGCCGATCAGGTCATGATCGATCTGATCCTCTCGATCTGCGATCGGCGTTCCGTCGGCTCGCAGGCGATTTCCGAGGGCATCTGAAGGCCGGCCGATCGAAGCGCGGAGGGGAACGGGAGAGCGGAACATGGCCAACGCGAAAGGCGCATCGAGCGGAAAGCCCCTCGACACGAGGCATATGCAGGAGAGGTTGAAAGGGGATCGCTTTCCGCAGGATGGGGAAGAGTTCCTAGATGACGATGTCCGATCGTTCTTCGATACGCTGCTCGATGAGACCGGCCAGAGGAAGAGCGAGATCATCCGCAAGGCGAACCTCCCCCGCGCGTACGGTTACCAGCTCATGGATGGACGGAGGCGGGGAAAGCGCGATTACTATCTCCTGATCGCGCTGGCCATGTCGTTGGATCTCACGATGACGCAGCGGATGCTGTCGGTCACGCAATGCGGCGCCCTGCACCCTCTCATCAAGCGCGATGCCGCCGTGATCTTCGCCATCAATCACCGGTACGACACCTTCAAAGCCTTCGAACTCATGTGCTCCCTCGGATTGCCCCCCTTGGATGACGGTGCGGACAACGGGTAGCGCAGTTTGTATGCTCCGAGCATACCATGCCCTTCTTCTCGTATGGTACCGTTCAACCGGACAGGCGGGGGGCAGCTTATGCGGGGATGGGAAGTCGGGGGAGAAGAGATCCGAGAGCCACACGGAGGTTGGGATGACTGAACGGACAGATCCGGCACGGGCCATGCTCTCCCTGCTCATCATCCTTGCGCTGCTGTTCTCAGGCTGCGGCCGGAACGGGGCGATCGCCCCGTCGGCCGAGGAGCTATCCGAGCTTTCGCCGGCAGCGGGCTTCCTTGCTGCAAAGGCGGAGGAAAGCGGGGGCTTCATAGCCGGTGCCGATCAAGGGGAGCGGGCTTCCGATTACGCCTATCTGTACGACAATGCGGTGGCTGCCATCGCGCTATCGTATGCGGGGGCGCAGCAGCATGCGGAGATGATCGCGGATGCGATCGTCTTCGCCCAAGCGCATGATCGCGCTTTCCAAGACGGGAGGCTTCGGAACGCCTATATCAGCGGCGATCCCAGAAGCGATTCCGGGCACTCCATCGCAGCCGGCAGGGTGACGGTGAGCCTGCCGGGTTTCTGGAAGGACGGGCGTTGGCAGGAGGATTCCTACACCGTCTCCACCTCCACGGGGAACATGGCTTGGACGATGCTGGCGCTGTGCGCGGTTGCGGAGCATGCATCGGATGGGAAGCGGGCGGAGTACCTCGAGGCGGCCCAGCTCGCAGCAGATTTCGTCCTCACCCTGGAGTCCGAGAGCGGCGGGTTCACCGCGGGCTACGAGGGCTGGGATGACGCGCAGGCCAAAGCCACCTATAAATCCACGGAGCACAACATCGACCTCTACTGCGCGTTCTCCGTCCTTGCGGATGCCGTTGCGGAGAGCGACCCGGCACAGGCCGCACTATACGACGATGCGGCGGAGCATGCCAAGGAATTCGTCCTCTCCATGTATGACGGGGATCTTCACTGCTTCTATACGGGGACGGTATCGGATGGGGAGACGGTCAGCGATGGCGTCATCCCCTTGGATGCGAACACGCTCGCCATCCTCGCCCTCGGGAACGAGATGGGCGATGCGTACGATACGGTCTCCTTCATCGAGAAGCGTATGGCCGTGGGTGCAGGTTTCGATTTCAGCGCCGGCGATCTTGATGGCATCTGGAACGAGGGAACGGTGCAGATGGCGATCTGCTACGGCATAGTGGGAAGCGCCGGGAAGCGCGAGGCCGTCCTAGCGTATCTGGAGACGCAGGTTGCCGAGGACGGCAGCATTCCCGCTGCCGATAGGGATGGCGTCTCGACCGGCTTCGTCATCGTCGGGTCCGATGTGCTCTGGGAATACAACAACACGCAGAGCGTCAGCGCAACGGGCTGGCTCGCCTTCGCGCAGATGGGCAGGAATCCGTTCGAGCGGGTTTCGGGGTAGGAAATGATCGCGCGGGGAATACGTGCGCGGCAGAAGCGGAGGATCCCCGAAGCGCTGGGGAACCGGGTGTGCGGCGTCTGGCCCTATGTCCTCGCGCTCATCCTCGATGCCTTCGTGCACATCACGCTCTTCTTTGCCTACGGGGCGAGCCCGCAGATCCTCTTCCGCCTGCTCTTCTCGTCCATCTTCTTCGTCTACCCCCTGTATTATGTGGCGGACACCCTGTGGTCGCTCCGGCCGTCCGTCTACGGCATCCTATCGGGGAAGATCCCGATCAACCGGAAATACTACATGAATACGGTGCGGAAAGAGGTACTCCGGGGGGCGCTCCTGCCCGTCACGGTCAGCGTGCCCGTCTACCTGGAGGGCAACGAGGTCATCTTCAGGACGCTGCGGGAAAGCCTTGCGGCGGTCAAGCGCTACCGCGAGGTCAGCGGCAAGGATGCGAACGTGGTCGTATCGGATGACGGGCTGGCACCGCTCCTCGAGGGCAGGTGCACCGGGGAGCAGGCCGAACGTCTGGTCCGGATGTTGAAGAGGGATGCCTCTGCGTTGACGCGGCAGGAGAGGAAGGCGGCGGAGCGCATCCTGTTCTACCGGGAGCACGGGATCTCCTTCGTCGCCCGTCCGCAGGCAGGGCGCGCGGGGCTGTTCAAAAAGGGCTCCAATCTGAACCATACCCTGCGGCTCGGCAATGCGGTTTCCGGCGGAGCCCCGTTGGACAGCCTCCTGCGGGAGGACGGCCCCTTCGCGGGCGCATACGCGGAGGGGGATATCACCACCCATGAGATCATCCTGCTCCTCGATAAGGACTCGGGGGTGAAGGAGAAGATCATCGAGGCCGTCATCCCGGAGTTCGCGACCGATGGGAAGCTCGCCTATGTGCAATGCGCCACCAACGCGGGCAACCTGCATGAGAACTACTATGCCTATGCCATCGGCCACCAGATCAACAATCTGTTCCATAACATCTGGCCGTGCAAAGCTCTGCAGGGCTTTTTCGTGCCGCTCGTCGGCCACAATGTATTCCTCCGCAAAAGCCATCTGGAGAAGAGCGGGCTTTGGTCGGAGAACCGGGTCTCCGAGGATTACGATAAGGCCCTCTGCTTCTACAGCATGGGCTATCACGGAAAATATGCCCAGCTGAAGGGATTGGAATTTACCGAATACGCCAGCAGGACCTTCACCGAGGAAACCGGAAAGCAGCGCCGATACGCCTACGGCCTGTTCGAGATGATCTTCGATGGGACCGTTGCGCCGGGCAAGATGCGCGGGTGCGACTCCTTCTTCATGGTGTTGTACTTCTTCTCCGTGGTCAACCAGGTGCTGCTGCTTCCCACCGTGCTTTTCGAGTGCTATTTCGGGAATATCCACCTTCTATGGGCGGGCTTCCTCATCTGCATGCTCTGCTTCATCATCCTTCCCCTCCTGAGAGGTTTCGCGGTGAGCCACCATCTTTCCGGTGAGGATGCGGGGAAGCTACCCTATACGCTCATCATCGCCATCTCATTCGTGGGGCACTCCTTCTCCTTCCTTGCGGGGGCGTGCCGGTATCTGGCGAACAAGCTGAGGGAGGATAGGACGCCCTTTCCCTCCACCAACGTTGATCAGCTGGGATACAGCTTCGCGGAGGGCATGGGGCTCCTCCTCCGCTATATTCGGAGGAACCCCCCGTTCCTTGCGATCGCCTTCCTCTGTCTCGACCGGGGTATCTTCCTGCTCACGCGAAGGGGTCTCGAGCCGGTGACGGCGTTCACCTACGGCTATATCCTGTTCTGTGCCGTGTTCGTCCCCGTCTTGCTGACGCCGCAGCTCTTCTCTGGTTTTAGGAGGACATCTGCGATGGTGGGAAACGAGGAGGGGGGAGGCTTGGGACGAAGGAGAGGAACAGGTCGGGAGGGCACGCTGGTGCCGTCCCGCCCAGACGGCGGAGGAGGGATCCCCGTGCCCCTCATCATAGATGAGGAAGAGGCTGCCGGTCCGGCAGGCAGCGATGTGGAGCGTTTCCTAGCTGATTACCGGGATACGCTCCAAGCCTCGCTTCCGGAGGAGGATATGCCGGAGGAGCTGCTGTCGGCCTATGCCTTCGAAAGCTGTCTCAGAAAGGATTCGGATGGCAGGAAGGAGCTGTACCTGCTCCGCCGGAAAACGGATGGTGCAAGGGTGCTGCTCCGCATCACGAAGGATTATCCCGAGGAGGATGCCCTCGAGGAGGCGGAGCTGCTCCGGAGGCTCGACCATCCGGGCATCCCGAAGGCATATGCCTCCTACGAGCAGGGTGGGAAGCGCTACCTTATCAGGGAATACATCGAGGGCCGAACCCTGTACGAGATCGTGTCCACAGGCGGGACCCTCGGTGCACGGGATATCCTCGGTATCGCGTTGAAGCTCGCGGATATCCTGATCTACCTGCATGCGCAGATACCGCCGGTCATCCATCGCGATATCAAGCCGCAGAATATCATCGTGGGGAGGGATGGGAGCATCCACCTCATCGATTTCGGCATCGCCCGAGTCCATAAGGAGGCGCGTCGTCAGGATACCTCCGTGATCCTGACGCTGGACTATGCCTCGCCGGAGCAGTACGGCTTCGAGCAGACGACGCCCCTGTCCGACATCTACTCCTTCGGCGTGGTTCTGTTGTTCCTGGCCACCGGGCATACGGCCCGCTCCGGCTTGGAAGCTCAGATCGTGAACAACCGTCTCAGGAACCTGATCGAGCAGTGCATCGTCTTCAGCCCGAAGGCGCGCATCCGAAGCGCGGAGGAGATCCGCGCGTACCTCCTGCATGGCTCGGGCCAGCATGCGCCGGAGCGGAAGCGGGGATTCGCGGTGGCGGGCGGGCTGCTTGCCGTCGCCGTCTGCCTGTCCGCGCTCTCGTACGGCCTGGGGTTCGCCATGGAGCGGGATGCCGCTGAGAAGCGCGGCTATGGACAGGGCTATGAGGTGGGCTATACGGACGGCTACGATGCCGCACCCGTCTTCTATCGGGGCGATGCGGCCATCGCCGAAGGGGGCACCGATTTCGGGAATATGACCGCTCCCTCAGGCTCGTTCGCGGCTTCGGGCGAGGGATCCATCTTCTATATCCAGGACGGGGATATCCGGCGCATGTCCGCAAACGGCACGGATCCGGAGCTTCTGGTACGAGATGGGCGTGCACGATCGTTGAGCTGCTATAACGGTTGGCTGTACTACTCCTCCGGCGACCGGGTCGTGCAGACCAACATCTACACCCTCGAGACCGATGTGCTGTACGGGCTTCCCGGCGAGCTCTATGTCGTAGGAGGGCGCTTCTATATCTGTGCGGAGGATGGGCTGTACCGGTTCGATGCGGGAACCGGGGAAACGACCGCTTTGGGCGATCTTGTCGGATGCGAAGCCCTGCAGATGGAAGGCGATAATCTGTATTTTATCGGCGGCGATGGCGGCCTGTATCGCAGCACCGTGTCCGGGGGGGATACGGCAAAGCTCGCAGGGGGGAGCTGCCTCAGCGCCTGCCTCGTGGGCAACGACCTGTTCTGCTCCATCGATGGCGACGGCAGGGGAGAGCTGATCAGGATAAGCGGCGATACCGGCGAGACGACGGTGCTTTTGGAAGTGCGGGCGTCGATGCTCGCCGCCGCAGGCGGCGGTATCTGCTTTCTCGACGCATCGGATGGGACGATCTACCGGTGCTCCCTCGATGGCCGTATCCGCGAGCGGATATCCGGAAACCGCGCACGGGACTTCAATATCGCGGGGAACTGGGTCTTCTATCACAATGAGGAAGACGCCGGCAGGCTATGGTGCGTCCGGCTCGATGGGGCGAACGACCATCCGGTGACGTCTGGGGGGTGATGTCCGTGCAGGGAAAGCCGAGGTTCAAGTGGGGGGAGAGGGCGGAGCGCCCCATATCCGAGATCGTAGGCGATGATGGGGTCCTGCGCTCCAACGATATCCTCCCTATCGTCGAGCAGCTGTGCCGTCTGCTTGGGAACCGGGATTCGGAGGATGCTGGTGGGCGGCGGGTATGCATCCATCCGGACACCGTCATGGTGAGCGTGGACGGGGATGTCCGGCTGGAGGATCGGAGCCTCCCTCTCTCCGTCATGGATGCCTATCTTCCGCCTGAGCTGGGTCCGGCTGGTCTGGTCGCGCCTGCCGCGTGGGTATACGCGGTGGGCATGCTCATGCTGTACATGGCTACGGGGCAGGAACGGAAGGCAGAGGAGGATGCCGTTATAAGCAACCGCCCCCTTCTCGCGCTGATCGAGCGTTGCACGGCCTTCGATCCGGAGGAGCGCTTCCGGGATATCGAAGATCTGCTGGAGGCCATCCGACACGAGAAGAGGGCATGGAGGAAGGCGCTCTTTGCATCTCTTGCAACGGCCGGGACCTTCCTGATCGCGGGTTCCCTCTTCTTCTTGTGGCAGGAGGGGGCATCGCGCGGCAGTGCGGTTGGAGAGGCGGATGCCTTCGGATCGGGTTATGCCGATGGCTACGAGCAGGGCTTCTCCGATGCTCCGGGAATCGGCCTCTCCGGAGCGCCTTTCGACCCTCGGAACGGGAATCTCTCGGGGAACATGGCCGCAGAGGGTGGCGCGATTGCAGCTTGGAGCGGGGACGATGTGTTCTTCCTGCTGGACGGAAGCATCCTCCGGATGGACCCCTATACAGCCGAGGCGCAGGTCCTTGCGTCGGATGCCGGGGCCTACGGCCTGCACTATCATGACGGCTGGCTCTATTGCTGCACGGGTGAGGAGATCGTCCGCGTCGATCCCGCAACAGCGGAGAAGGAGGTCTTCTGCGACTCTCGCGGAGGACAACTCTACATATTCGATGACGGCTTCTATCTCTATGACAGCGTCGGCACCGGATACCTCTACCGGATCGATCCCGGCACACGGGCGATGACGCAGCTCAACGGGGCGATGGAATACCGCTGCCTGAACGTCGTGGATGGCAGGCTCTATTATATCGACCCCAACAGGGGCGGCAGCATCTTCAGCTGCGATCTCGACGGCGGGAATGCAGGCCTTATCAGCAGCGGTTCCTATGAGAGCTTCTGCGTCTACCGTGACAGGATCTACGCTGCCACCGGAGACGGGCTTATCCGCATGGACCTGAACGGGGGTAGCCCGGAGATGCTGTCGGTGCTGCCCGCGTATTCCCCCAACGCATCGGACGGCGGCATCTTCTATATCTCCGGAGGCGGCAGGACGCTGGAGTGGATGTCCTTGGACGGCAGAACACGCTATACTGTCGTGCCCACCCGCACCGATTCCTTCAACGTCGCCGGCCAGTGGATCTTCTACCGCAACGGGGATGATGGCGGTGCGCTGTGGCGTGTCCGCATAAGCGGCGCGGATAACGCACGGATCTCATGAATACCGTGCCGGGATCGACGGGCCGTCGCCGGGAGCCTCCCGGATCCGCATGAGGAGGCAGGCCGAGCTCGGGCTCGCTGTCCGTCCCGACCCCTCAGAGATAGGCGCGGTTTGTATGCGCGGAGCATACAAACCGCGCCTCCTTTCATCCTATGCTGTGACTAGGATCGCAAAAGATGAAAGGAGATTGAGGCAATGCGCAAGCTCATCGATCTTATCGGCAGGATCATCCCGGTCTTTATCGGGTGGCTCATCTGGAGGAAGACGGGCAACATCATTTTCGGTGCGATCGTCGCCACGGTTATGGAGGCGCTTGCGGCACCGTTGCTGAAGGAACTCGGGCTCCTGCTCGTCAAGAAGCAGGATATCCAGGCGCTCGATCCCTTTCCCGCCGAGCAGGGCAAGGGTCTGCGTATTTTCATCGCGCGGAACAGGAACAGCGTCCTGTCGCCGGAGGATATCGTGGCCGAGATGCGGGGGAGGCTTTCGGATAACGGGGAATTCAGGCATCTGTATCAGACGGTGGTGGCGGAGCATCTTCCGATCCAGCGCTGCCTGTGGAATTTCGATACCAGCGATGACGGCACGCTAGCCAAGGCGCTCCGGCAATGGAGGACGATGGGGGATGTCTCGCTGACGGCTGGCGATATGAAGGATGGCTATTTCCATGAGAAGCAGGCGGAAAACGGCGAATACGCCGCGCTGTTCTGCTTCTCGCAGGATATCCCGATAACCCCGCTTCCGGAGGAAGGGCAGGCGCTGTCTGGGGAAGCGCACGATGCGCGCAATCAAGACCCCAGCTGAGGACATCCTCGGCCATGCGCTGGCTGCAGGCAGGCGTTTCCCGATCAACGCAGCTTGCCGGCATCGAGGGATGGATGTGAGCCCGACCGCGAGCGCCGCCGCGTCCAAGGTGGCGCGGCGGGGGTTTCCGTAGCAGTGGCGGGCGGCGGGACCCTTTTTGCCACGGAGGGCACTTATTCCGCAGGATTCGGGTGCGGTTCGCCCATCGGGGCCATACACGATCTCCGCCGAGCTGGGCAAACGCGGGCCAAGTTCCCGCCCGATGGCGGTTCGGCACCGAAAAAGCGCGGAATACGTGCTCTTTGTGGCAGATTCGGGAGGTTTCCCTGCCAGCGCATGCCGCCTCTGCTTGAAGCTGCCCGCAGCGCCCAGTCCGTGCGCCTCCATACCCTTGGTTTAGGGAGAAGCTTCGCATGTATGCTCAGAGCATACAAGCTGCGGGATCTTTCAGCTTATGCTGTGGCTAGGATCGCGGGAGACAGGAGAAGGGGTCTCGGGCGATCGCCTGGGACGCGAGGGATGCGTGCAGCAGAAGGGTGAGACGCGATGAAACCGACGACAAGGGCATTCCCGATCACCCTCATGATGGTAGTCTGCCTCTCCTCGTTTCCAGGATGTGCGGAGAAGATCGAAGCCGTCGAGGGGATCATCGCCGTATCCGGCACGATCGGCAAACCTGCGCAGGGCGAGCTCGTATCCGTGCCTGTTGATGCGCCTCGCTCCCCTCCGGCGACAGCGGGATCAGCGCGTCTATCGATACGGGCGAGGACGTGCCCTGTTCTGGCGAGTATACCGCCCGCTTCTACATCGATGGCCGCCTTGTGAACGAGACGACGGGAAGCACGTAGGGGAGAAGCCGCAGAAGATCTGCGGCGGAAACGGGGGCAGCTATGGATGGTGCTCTACGCACAGTGGTTTTCCAAATCCAGGGCAGGAGGCCGGATCAGGCGGAGCTCGGGAGGCTGTCGAGCCTGCCGTACGGAAGGACCTTGCCGGGTGGAGCGGAGGTCAAGGAGGCGGTCAAGTGGTTCCTCATCGGGACGATCGCCGGCGTTGCCATGTTCTTGTTCGGACGCTGGGTAATAGAGAGGTTTGCCGGCCCCGGTGTGCTGTTCTTCGGATACGGCGCAGCGTATCTCGCGGCGCCCGCCTCTGTGATCTTCGGCTTCTCCAGCCTCGGCAAGCTGCTGCGCTCGGCACAGAAGACCAAACCCGCCGATGCGTTCCGTTGGGCGTGGATGGTGTCGATTCTGGGAGATGATGAGGTTGGGGAGCGCTTCGGCAAGCTGCCGTATGCCGTGTCCACGATGCGACGGCTCCTTCCAAAGGATATGGCGTATGACGAATCGGCCTTTGGACGCTACGTCGATGCCCTTCGTTTTTCGATGGCCGCAGCCGCCGATGAATCCGCCTCCGCGCCGAGGGAAGGCGGCTGGAGCGAATCCGGCCCGGATAAGACGTGCGCGATCACCCGTGACGAGGAGCTGCTTCCCAGTCTGCGGGAGCTGTCGGCGGTCATCACCTATACGGACCGGTTGTCGCGCACAGATGACAGGAACCGGTCGGAAAGCATGACGGCAGCGAAGCTGGAGCTCCATATCACGCAATGCTACATCCGATCTGGGAAGTACTGGTTCCCATACGACCATATGCCGGCGTATCGGAGGGCGGGGCAATGACTCCGTGCGGGTTCCGTTGCGGGCGATTCCCCGCCAACGGTCCCCCAACCATCATCGTCTCTCATGTAGTGCTGGGCATTCGAAGCTGAAGGAGGATGAGGTAGACATGGTATCGCGCACAAGGGAGGATCGTTGTGGGAAGAGGACGCTTTCCCTGCTGGCGGTTCTGGCCACGGCGCTGCTCTTCATTCTGGCAGGCTGCGGGGTGAAAGGGGAGGGCGCGGATGTGGACTGGCTCTCCTATCGTCTGACCATAGCCGAGCTGAGGGAGATGGAGCACACGGAGAGTTTCCAGGATGTCGTCTTTTCCTCAGGTAGCGGAACCCTTCTGATCGGGCCGCTGAGCGGGAGGGAGGTGTTCTCCGATTCCTTCAGCACCCAGCTTGCCTCGCCACCTTCCGGGAGCAGGTATGTCGTAGCCCGGCTGCTGAGCGCTGGGGAAGGGATCAGCGAAGAGGATATTACAGAGCAAACTGTGGGGACAGTCCATCTCAGGGCTTCCTCGGGGGATCGTTTCGAGCCGCTCCTTTACATCATATGGGGTATCGAGTTCGATTCCACTTCTGGTTTATCCACGAACGAGGAGCAGGAGGGTTTCTGCCTTCTGTTCGCCGTGCCTGAAGACATCGCCTTGCAGGAGCTGGGCGTAGAGGTATCCGACGGCTAACCGGT
Source organism: Coriobacteriales bacterium OH1046 (assembly GCA_004010535.1). GTDB lineage: Bacteria > Actinomycetota > Coriobacteriia > Coriobacteriales > Atopobiaceae > RUG721. Next base: position 103,191 of record RQYE01000001.1, read on the forward strand.
CGGGAGGCGCGAGCGGTTTATCGGACTTCGGGAATCGCGCATCGGGCATTCCGATCTCTGCCCATCGAAGATGCATGCGGAGGCGGCGGAGCGGATTCTCGGGCCCGCCGCCTTTCGCTATTCCCGGTCTCGCAAAAAACTCCGGCTTGTATGCTCCGCGCATACAAGCTGCGCTTCCTTTCATCTTATGCTGTGGGTGAGGATCACGGCCCGATGCGGAACGTACGGGAGGGCTCGTGCGGTGGGGTGTCGGGCTTTCTCATCGATAGGAGGAAACCATGATCAAGGCGTATAAGGAGTACTGGAAGGGATACATCGACTTCACGGGCAGGACGAGCGTCGGAGGCTACTGGTGGGCGGTGCTGGCGCACTTCCTCGTGACCCTCCCCCTTTCCTTCCTTGTGGGCCTGGTGGGCGGCTTGAGCAACAATCAACATGTTGTCGTTTCCTTCCTGACCGCCTTTTGGCTGATCTGCTTGCCGCCCTCCTTGGCCATCGCCGTGCGGCGGCTGCGCGATGCGGGCCGATCCTGGGCGAATCTGTTCTGGGCATTTCTGCCGATCGCAGGTGCCATCGTGCTCATCGTGATGCTCTGCAGGCCGACAAGTTCCGAAACCTCCTACCGGGCGATCGACCAAGGGGCGGTGAACGGCGTGCCCACCTACCAAGCCTACCCACCGCAGCAGGCCGCATTGCCCGCAGACGGTGGACAGGCGGCACAGGCATATGCCCCGGCGGCTGCACGCGCCGTGTCGGCGGAACGACCCGCGCATCTCCCCGGAGCCTTCCGCAAGCTCTCCTTCCGCTCTCTGAAGCTCTACGCGGGCTCCGGCGTCTGCGATGTGTGCAACAAGCCTTTGTCCGGGCAGAGCGCATATATCGTGCCCAATCCCGTCTTCTACGGTTCGCCGGAATGGCGCGAGCATTTCCGGCGGGTGAGTGGCGCGATGTTCGCCCGTATGGGTGCCGATGTCGATCGGCAGATCGAGATGATGCAGAGGCGCGATTCCTCGGCGGGCAGCGCCGTCTGCACGGACTGCATCCACATGTTCGCGGAGTAACGCGGGACAGGAGCCGAACGTGCCGCGCGCTAAGCTTAGAAGGAGGAGATCTCATGGATGACAATCGCTCAAGCTCGCCGGTGGGAATGCTGGGACCCCAGCGCATTCCTGCGGCGATCCTGCTGTTGTGGGGTAATCTGTTCGGCTTTGTATCCGTCGCTTACGGAGGGGCGCTCCCATACATGGATGTGTTCTGGTGGCTGTCGCTCTTCATCCGACTCTCCCTCGTGATCCTGCTCTTCATCGGGAGGAAGAGCGTGGGGATCCTGATCCCGGTTGCGCTTTATCCGCTGCTGTTTGTCGTTGAGCTATTTGCTGACTTCAGTATCGAGAGTCTGCTGTACACCGCGATCTGGGCCGTCCTATGCCTGATCGCCATGGCCTCCGTGATCCCGGAGCTCGGGCTCAAAAAACCTTTGCTCAAAGGTCTTGCGTACCTGCCCGCCGGGCTGAATCTGGCGGTGGGCGCGCTCTTCTTCATCTCTGATCTGGCAAGCGAATGGTTTACTCCTGCGGACGTCCTTTATGGCATGAATTACGTGATCTGGCCGCTGAGTCTCCTGTTTTTGGCGAAGGCTCTGGTGGAGACCTCCTCCGAGGGTGCCTCCCTGCCCATCCAGACCGGCGGCTCGGTCTACCGAACCTATTCCCAGCCGGTCTTCAGCCAGCAGCCGGTTTCGGCTCCCGCTCCCGTTCCTGCCGCCGCTGTCCAGAGAACGGCTCCGGGCATCCTTTTGGTCCGCTTCAGCATCGACCGGCTGAACGAGTTGAGCGGCCCTTATGGCTTCCAATCCGGGAGGCTGATCGGTCGGGCCGTCCCCGCGTCGCTTCTGGAGGGGATGGTCGTGAGCGATGGCGATTCAGCGGCGACGCTTGCCGGGCGCGAGTATGTTTGCATCGTCGCCATCGCGTCTGGCGATAGCTCCATCCTGAAAGAGAAGATAGAACCGCTGATCTTGGCAAGCGGGGAGATCCGGGCTTGCGGCGCTATTCCGCTCACGCAGCTCGTCGGCAGCACAAGCGAGCCTCTGGTGATGGATGGCGTCATACGGAACGGCGCGATCGAAGGCCCCGGCGGATGGTGCGCGAACGGCCTGGCGAGCGTGTGGAAGGAGGCCGCAGCGCAGCAGCAGCGTCCTGCTCCCGCAGCCGATAAGCCGCAGCAGGCCGCCCCCGCCCCTGCCGCCCCTGCGGTCGATAAGAAGGAGATCTACCTCCAGAAGAGCGTGGAGCGCCTGCTCGCGCTGTACCGGCAGGTTCCGGGCGGCTTCCCGCGGGACGAGGCGGTCGACGTCCGGGCCATCGGGATGCTGCTCGACGAGGCGGGCGGCATGGACCTGATGCGGCAAGCGCATGGTCTCTTCGCGCGGCAGAACCCCGGCATGGCGCGGAACCTCGAGAGCGTGTGGGACGGTATCGGGAACTGGATGGGGTGATCGCAGATATGCCCTGGAGGAGGATCGCGATGATGGGCGGCCACTGCAGCGCATTGCGGGAGGTTGGGGCATGAAGCGCCATATCGTCAAGGACGTCATCATCGCGTCTCCGCCCCTCACGCTGTTCTTCTCCTATGCCTTGCCAGCGCGGGGGTTGTTACTCGCAAGCAAGGCTACGTACAATATGCTGCCAGCTTCCCTGTTCAACCTCATCAGTCGTGATCAATGGGGCGTACGGCGCGATGCTCCGGGTGTCGCTCGTGAGCTTTATCAAGGCCAGGAGAAGGAAGTCGGCTAGTTGAGGTGTTGAGATGCGAAGCACGCGATTATGTGCGGCTTTCTTTATCAAGCCTGTCCAGCAGGCGTCGCCCTATCCAAGGCGGCGCGACGGGGCTTATGGCACGCGATCGGGCTCTTTCTGCCACGAAGGGCACTTATTCCGCAGCTTTTTGGTGGCAAAGCGCCATGGGGCGGAGACTTGACTCGCGTTTGCCCAGCTCAACGGAGGCTGCGTATGGCCCCGATGGACGAATCGCACCCGAATCCTGCGGAATAAGTGCCCTTCGTGGCAGATCCGGGCAATTTCCGTGACAGCGTATGCTGTCCTCTGCTTGAAACCGATCCGCCGCGCCCAGCCCCGGCCCTCCAAGAAACCCCGCGTTTGTATGCTCCGAGCATACAAGCTGCGGAATCTTTCGGCCTATGCTGTGCACGAGGTGTTTTCGCAGAGCGTGCAGAAAGGGGATCGTCATGATGGATACGGTTGCGACATTGAAGGGGCTGAGATGCCCGCAATGCGGCTCGGAGGACTTGGACGTGAATGGAAAGGCCGGGAGCATGGGCAAGGAGATCGCCGGCGTCTTTCTCGGCGGCGCGATCGCCAATTTGGCGGTAAGCAACAGCGCTTCCAAGAACGTAGAGACCGTTCCGCTCACTTATACCTGCAAGAACTGCAAGCACAAATTCCAGTCGTTCCCGCTTGCGGCGCAGCAGGAGGACATCCTCGCCACCCCCTGCACCATCAGCTTCACCCGCGTCTCCAGTTTCGTGGGGGCCTTGGTGGCGCAGGTCGTCTACCTGAACGGGGTCAACTGCGGGGCCGTGAAGAACGGGAACACGATCACCCTGCAGACCAGCAATCGCTGGAACACCATGTTCGTCACGGATCAGTACGGGGTGGCCTTCAAGAGCGTCTACCGCTTCGAGGCGGTCCCGGGTGGCACCGTAGCCGTGAGGTTCAAGCGGAAGTTCGTGGAGTGAGGGGGAGGGGTCCCGCCCGCCGCCCGCCCAGCGGTGCAGGTGGCGGGACGCTTGGAACAGGGCAACGAAGAAACATAAAAGCAAGGAGGAGTGTATCGTGGACAAGGACAAGTGCATCAAATGCGGAGAAAAAGACGCCTTGAAAGGCTATTCTTTTCTGACTGTGAATGTGAATTCCAGCTCCATCACCTCCGGACGGACTACCACGACTACCACCACTGAGTCCCTTACCGGGATGGCCTCCTGTGCCGTCTGCAGCGACTGCATCCGCAAGAAGCGGATCAGCTATGCCATCGTCTGCGGGGTCGGTGCACTGATCGGCGTCTTCGTCGCGGTGATCCTCTTCGGGGGTTTCTTCATCGGAAGTAGCTACTATAATGATCACTTCCCAGGGGTCGTGCTCTTCGCGCTAGCAGCAGGCGCAGTGGCCGCAATCATCGCCTTGATTGTGACGCTGCAGAAGGAGGACCCCTTCGTCGCAGCCATGCTCAAAAAAGCGGCGGACAAGAAGAGGGATTCCAGCGCCGCACACCTGAATTACGTGCCCACGGATTCGTCACTCTATGTGGACAAGAAGACCGACACCCTGGAATTGGCTGTCTTCACGCGTAAGACCGGGCTGAGGACCGCCTTGGCTGCCACCCTCTTCGTCATCGTCTTGGCCGGGGTCAGCGACGCAAAGTAGCCGGAAGCTCCCCTCCGAGCCTGCTGAATCGGCCATTTACGCCAACGCTTTCATGTCTTGGGAAGATCTATTAGCCCAGAGTGTTTGGCGGCTGTCGGATCTGTGCAAGCAGAAACCGGGGTCGTTTTCATTCGTGACAAGCGATCTGCCCCACCGTCACATCGAGCAGGTCTCACGAGAACGGACGATGCTGGATGTTGTTGTTCCCGTCGATATCGAAGGCGCGGGCGAAATTACCACCCATGATGTCGGCGATCTCTTGGTGGACATCGAGATCGTCGGCGACCAAGCGCTGTTTCTGGATCTCCATCTCGAATTTGTAGAAGGGGTAGTCGCAGCCCATGAAGGTCTTGTCAAGACAAGCGGTTACGGCCCTCTTCACCGCATTGTAGGAGCAGATGGAGGTGTCGAGATAGATATTGCGCACACGATGGGCGACATCGACCGCATATTTGGTGGACATGACCTCGCCCATGTGCCCCCTCGAAGGTCGTTCCCTCGAGAATCGCTGTGAGAAGCCCGAACTTCATCATGATCTGCATCCTTTCCCTTCGAAAACAACCAGTACATGAACATATGCCACACTGCTCCCACGCCAGTCGGAGAGGAAGCGATCTGGAGTGACCGAGAGGCCGGAGCGTCAGGACATCTTTTCCAAACGCCTGTCATCCCAGAGAATGAACGAGGCGATGGCTGAGACGACGATGGTAACCGCTATGGCAATTGCCATGCCGACGATAGTGTCCTCATAAATGGGGAGGGCAAGTATGGTCGAGTAGCCCATGACGTATGCCTTGACCCTCAGGATGCTGGCGACGATTCCCCCGACGGTACCGCCGATCATGACTGCGTACAGAGGCGTCTTGTAGGGCAGGTCGAGGCCGAAGATGGCGGGCTCGCTCACACCGGCGACGATGCCGCCGACACCGGTGGAATAGCATGTCGACTTCAGCTCCACGTTCTTCGTCTTGAGGGCGATGACGAGGGCTGAGGCTCCCTCCGCCATGTTGTGGAGCGTCAGAGCGGGGCGGAATAGACCGTCGTAACCGGGATCCTCCATGGTCTGCGACATGAGCGGCAGGAAGGCGGAGCCGAGGCCGGTGAGGACGAGGAAGGGCAGCGTGGCAGCGATAAGGGGAAGCGTGATGAACCCTATATACGTGCTCGTTGTCCTCTTCGTCCGCTTCCCTAGGGGAGAGGACAATATTTATCATCGGATTCATGGGATGGAGGAGGATATGACAAGAGACGTGACAAGGGGACAGGTCACTTGTCACGCGGATCATAATGGGACGTCTCATGTCTCATGCGGGCGAACAGGACATTTGCTCGCTTTGCGTCCTGTTCTTCCAGATAGGTCCGGACTACTCTGTATCCGAAAGGAGGTGCGCCGATGGATCAGAGAAAGATCGGCGCTTTCCTGAAGGAGCTCCGCAAGGAAAAGGATGTCACCCAGGAGCAGCTTGCCGAGGTGATGCGCGTATCCCGGAGGACGGTCTCGCGATGGGAGACGGGAAGCAATATGCCGGACCTCGCCGTCCTCATCGATATGGCCGATTACTACGGGGTCGACGTCAGGGAGCTGCTCGATGGAGAGAGGAAAGGCGAGCATGCGGACACCGAAACCAAGGAAACCGTCTTGAAAGTCGCCGATTACAGCACTGAGGAGAAGCTGAGGATCACGAAACAGCTGCACAGGCTCTTCGTCGCCGGGCTGTGTTTCTCCGCGTTCTACCTCCTTGCACTGTTCCTCGAACCGGAGAACCCATCCGCGCTGTCCGATTTCACGCAGGGAATGTGCCTGGGCGTCTCTTTCGGGATGGTCGTCGTCGGCGTTATCATGACGAGCAGGTATGCTCAGAGGATACGCGCTTTCAAGATGGGGCTTTTGCGGAGGGGCTGAGCGATACCGGGACGTGACAAGCGACCTTGCCCCCTTGTCACGCGCGTGACAAGCTACCTGTCCCCTGTCATGTCCTTGCCACGTCATACGGCCTGCCTCCGCTCCGCCGCCCATTCGCTGCGGAGCAGGCTGTACATGCAGGTGTCGACGATGCCCCGATTGCTCCAATCCGCTTTCCTCAGCGTCCCCTCGTAGCTCATCCCGCATTTCCTCATCACAGCGCCGGAGTATTGATTGGCAGGATCGTGCTGGGACTCGATCCTGTTGACGTGGACCTCGTTGAAGAAGAAGGGGATGATGGTGCCGAGCGCTTCGCTCGTGATGCCGAGATGCCACCATGCGCTGCCGATGCAGTAGCCGACATGGACCATATCCGTCCGCTCATCCTGCGCTACAACGGAAATGGTGCCGATCGGTTCGTGCAGCTCTCTCAGCTCGATCGCCCATTGGTAGAACGAGGCATCGGAGTAGGAAAGGATCCATTGGCCGATCACGTTTCGGGCATCGTCGATGCTCTGATAGGTCTGCCATCTCAGATATCTCGTGACCTGCTCGTCGCATAACCAGTTGCGGAACGCGGGTGCGATATCATCTGCGGTGAACGGCCGAAGAATCAGCCGCTCCGTCTCGATCCTCATCGTTCCCTTATGGTCCATGATCGTCCTCGCAGTTCCAGCATCCGGTTCGATATCCGCTATCGTTTCAAGAGCTTGAGCTGCTCTTTCTGTTCTCGCGTGATCCGGAAACTCTCCCGTGCTTTCTGTATCGTCTTATTATGCGTCCAGATCTCAAGCCGGCCATGCTCCAGATACGGCAAAGCATCGCCCCATCGCTTCGTGAGGGCTGTTGCGAAAAACCAGGCGACCATCATGTTGACGTAGTATTCATCTGAGCGAACCGAAGCAGGGATCTCAAGATACTCGGGCCTGAAATCATCATCGAGAAAATGGGACATCAGCATTTCCAGACCGAATCTGCAGGTGTAGGTATGATCGGATGCAGACCATGCTTTAATCTTTTCAATGAGCCGATTCCTATTGCTCTTGAATGCTTTGGGTGACATGATATCGCACACGGCCCAGTTATCCACATACGGCAGGAACAGCTCCACCTCGGATATACACGTCTCGTAGTCTTTGATCTCGGAAACGAGCAGCCCATGCAGCATATCCTCGTCGTAGTATTCATGGGGCACTTGTCTGAGGAAACCGCTATAGTCGACCTGCTTCGCAAGGGCTTTGGCCAGCTTCCGCGCTTCGGGCACGCGGACTCCGATGAACCGTTCCGGAGCGATGCCGGGTACGAGCCTTGATTGGAAGGAAGCGTATTCCTTATCCTGCATGTCGAATAACATTTGGAGAATATCCATGAGCACCCCATCGTTATACTTTCAATTCACCGGATCGGCCTGCCGATATTCATCGTGCGTCTCCATTCGGGAGCCGCCCCATCATCAGACCAGTACTCGTCCATCTCGGCAATCAGGCCATTATCGATTCTGCAAAAGCTGACTACATGGAAAGACGTGCTCCCATCTCTTGGGAAAACCCTCACTGCCGTTATAACGGTAGTGCCCGTCTCCTCGATACGTTCGATTTCCCCATCCCACTGTCCAGGATACGCGCAGTTTGCCCGAACATACTCCGATACGGTAAACAGCTTGTTACTGCAATGCCAGCGGATACGGGCATCCTTGCAAAAATAATTCGGCAGCCCTTCCTCATTTTTGCCGAGTACATCCCTCCAAAAAGCACCTGTATCTATCATGCAGCATCCTCCGCGAGGTCTCGGCTCCCCAGCGGCGGTCGTTGGGGAGCAAGAAGACGATAGCAGTTATCCGACTACGATATCCAGTGAACTTAATATGTGCGGAATGCGCCATGGCGCGTATGCCCTGTGAGGCAAGGGCGCGGATCCGCCTCGTCCCCTCGTTGCGCATGAGAAAAGGCCCGAGCAGCACCTCGGGCCTTTCAACGCGCATGGAAAATGTGGGGTATGGCTACTGAAGCGTGTTCGCAAGCTTGGCCACGCCGCTCTTGCGCTGTGCGGCCTGGTTCTTGTGGATGATGCCTTTGGAAGCGGCCTTGTCGAGCAGGCGTCCTGCCTTGCTGGCGGCAAGCTGAGCGGCGTCCTTGTCGCCAGCCTCGACGGCGGAGCGGACCGCCTTGACAGCGGTTTTGAGCTCGCTCTTGACGGCCTTGTTGCGCATGCGGGCCTTCTCGGCGGTCAGGATGCGCTTCTTCTGAGACTTGATGTTTGCCACGTGCGTTCCTTTCGAGTCTTTCAAATATCCGAGGCCTCTAACGTTTGAGACACGGCGAGGTCAACTGCATGATTGTAGCACGTGTTCGATGAAAAAACGCTATCATCTTCTGTATGCCTAAGAACGATACCTCACATATCCGCAATTTCTCGATAGTCGCGCACATCGATCATGGCAAATCGACCATCTCCGACCGCGTGCTCGAGCTCACCCACACCGTGGAGGAGCGCGACCTCGATTCCCAGATGCTCGATACCATGGATATCGAGCGCGAGCGCGGCATCACCATCAAGAGCAACGCCGTGCGCATCATGTACGATGCCGATGATGGCGAGACCTACCAGTTCAACCTCATCGATACCCCCGGCCATGTGGACTTCACCTACGAGGTCTCGCGCTCGCTCGCGGCCTGCGAGGGAGCCGTGCTCGTGGTCGATGCCACCCAGGGCGTCGAGGCCCAGACCGTCTCGAACGCGATGCTCGCCATGAACGCGGGGCTCGATATCGTGCCCGCCATCAACAAGATCGACCTGCCGAGCGCCGAGCCCGAGGCCGTGAGGGCCGAGATAGAGGAGGCGCTCGCCATCCCCGCCGAGGATGCGGTGTGCGTCTCCGGCAAGACCGGCGCGGGCATCCATGAGCTGCTGGAGAGCATCGTCTTTCTGATCTCTCCCCCTTCCGGCGACGCGGACGCCCCGCTCAAGGCGCTCATCCTCGATTCCTATTTCGACGCCTACCGCGGCGTGGTCGCCACCGTGCGCGTCTTCGACGGTTCCATTCGTGCAGGGGATACGCTGCATATGATGCAGGCGGGCATCGATTTCCTCGTTGACGGCGTGGGCGTGAGACGTCCGCTCGAGACGCCCGTGGAGCAGCTCTCCGTGGGCGAGGTGGGCTATGTGGTGACCGGCCTCAAGGACTCGGCTGCCGTTCATGTGGGCGACACCCTCACCGGGGCCGGGCGGCGGACGGCCGAGCCGCTGCCGGGTTACCGCGAGGCGAAGCCCATGGTCTTCACCGGACTGTTCCCCATAGACAACAAGGAGTACGAGAGCCTGCGCGACGCCCTCGAGAAGCTCCGCGTGAACGACCCGTCGCTCACGTGGGCGCCCGAGACCTCCGTCGCGCTCGGCTTCGGCTTCCGCGTGGGCTTTCTGGGACTCCTCCACATGGAGGTCGTGAAGGAGCGTCTCGAGCGCGAATTCGATCTCGACCTCATCGGCACATCGCCCTCCGTCGACTACCACGTCTTCACCACGGCGGGAGAGCTGCTCGATATCAAGAGCCCGCAGGATCTGCCGGCACCCGAGAAGATCGACCGCATCGAGGAACCCTACCTCAAGGCTACGGTCATCGTTCCGCCCGAATACATGGGAGCCGTCATCCAGCTCATCATCGAGCATCGCGGCATCCAGGACAACATGGTCTACCTCTCGGACAATTCCGTCGAGATTACCTTCCACATCCCGCTTGCCGAGCTCATCTTGGACTTCTTCGACCAGCTCAAGAGCCGCACGAAGGGGTATGCCTCGCTCGACTACGAGTTCTGCGACTACCGCGTCTCCGATCTCGTCAAACTCGATGTCCTGCTCGCCGGCGAGCTGGTCGATGCGCTCTCGTTCATCGTGCACAGAGAGAAGGCCTACGCGCTTGCCCGCGGCCTTTGCGACAAGCTCAAGGAGATCATCCCCCGGCAGCAGTTCGAGGTGCCCATCCAAGGAGCTATCGGCAACAAGATCATCAGCCGCTCCACGGTCAGGGCGGTGCGCAAGGATGTGCTGGCCAAGTGCTATGGCGGCGACATCTCCCGCAAGCGCAAGCTGCTCGAGAAGCAAAAGGAGGGCAAGAAGCGCATGAAGCAGATCGGCTCGGTCGAGGTGCCGCAGGAGGCCTTTCTCGCCGTGCTCAAGGTGGACGACGGATAATGCGCTTTACCGAGCGACTCTCATCTAAAACGATCTTTCTCGCGCCGATGGCGGGCGTGACCGATGCCGCCTATCGGATGGTTGCGCGCAGCCACGGAGCCGACCTTGCGTATACCGAGATGGTCTCCGTGGCGGGCATCCATTACCGGAGCGAGAAGACCTGGGAGCTCGTGATGCCCCATGCGGACGAACCCGATATCGCCGTCCAGCTGTTCGGGTCATCGCCCGATCAGTTCGAGGAGGCCGCAGCCCAGGTTGCAGAGCGGGTAGGGGAGAAGCTCGCCTGCATCGACATCAACATGGCATGTCCGGTTCCTAAGGTTATACGTAAGGGTGAGGGATCTGCCCTGATGGACGATCCCGTCCGCGCTGCGCAGATCGTGCGGGCAGTACGGCGAGGTGTTGGCGACACGGTCGACGTGACGGTCAAGATCCGTCGCGGCCATACGGCCAAACACGAGCTCGCGCCTGCGTTTGCGCAGGTCATAGAGGATGCCGGTGCAGCCGCTATCGCCGTGCACGGACGTTTTGCGAGCCAACTCTATCGAGGCGCGGCAGACTGGTCGTGCGTGGAACGCGTCGCAGATGCCGTGGATATCCCCGTGATCGGATCAGGCGACCTGCTCGATGCCGCCACGGTGGCCCGCGTCCTCACCGAGGGTCGTGTCCCGGCTGTGATGGTCGCGCGGGGGAGCTATGGCAACCCGTGGATATTCGAGGATGCCAAGGCGCTGCTCGGAGGCCGAGCCGCGACCGAGCATGACGCTGGGGAGCGGCTCGATGTGCTCGAGGAGCATATCGAGCTCCTCGTGGCCACGGGTGCCCATCTCGCTCGTGCGCGGAGCCTCTTCGGCTGGTACATGAGGGGGCTGCCGCATGCCGCCGAGCTCAGGGCACGCGGCATGGCCTGCACCACGCTCGAGGACTACCTCTCGCTCATCGCAAACGCCAGGCAGCGATTCTCATGAGCGCTCATGCCCTCTACCTGCACGTCCCCTTCTGCAAGAGCAAATGCCCCTACTGCGATTTCGTCTCGTTCGCAACGCGACGGGATGATCCGCTCATGGAGGCCTATATCAACTCACTCGCGTTTCAGATCGGCGAGGCTGCGGAAGCGGGGCTGCTCGAAGCTCCGGCGACCGCCTACATCGGCGGCGGGACCCCTTCGTATGCGGGAGAGAGCATCGTCGGGCTTGCCAGTCGGACGGCTTCCTTGGGGTCTCTTTCCGAGCTCACGCTCGAAGCGAATCCCGAATCCCTGACGTTCGACTTGAGCATGATGCTTAGGGAATCCGGCGTTTCGCGGCTGTCCATCGGGGTGCAGAGCCTCGATGATGCCGAGCTGTCGGCCTTGGGCCGCGCTCACGATGCGAAGACGGCCCGCCAGGCTTTGAATCGCGCTGTCGAACTGGGCTTCGACGTCTCCGCCGACCTCATGTGCGCTATCCCTCTCCAGACGTCCTCGAGCTGGCTGGACACTCTGGAGGGCGTGCTCGCGACGGGTGTTTCCCACGTGAGCGTCTATCCGCTCATGATAGAGGAGGGGACTGCCTTCGCACGCGCGGTCGAGGCGGGCGAGCAGGTTGCGCCCGATGATGGCGACGAGGCCCTGCGCATGGAGGAGGCCGAGGCGGTGCTCTCGTCGTATGGTTTTGCACGCTACGAGGTCGCGAGCTATGCCAAGGAGGGGCACAACTGCCTCCATAACCGGGCCTATTGGACGGGCATCTCCTACCTGGGCTTGGGGACGGGGGCGGCGAGCATGTTCGGCCGCGAGGATTTCCCGGCTCTTGCATGCGCGTTCCCGCAACTTGGCATGCCGCCTGCGGATGCGGCGCGGATACGCCTTTCCTGCACGACCGACCGTACCTATCTGGCAGCCCATCCGGCCCTTTCCGAGCAGAGCTTCGAGGTGGAGTACTTGAGTCTGAGAGAATCGCTCGCCGAGGATCTCATGCTGGGAACCCGCATGTCCTGCGGTATCTCGCCGACGCTCGTCTCCCGGGCACGGGATGTCATGGGGGCGCAGCTCGACGACTGCCTCTCCGGCCTCATCGCCGACGGCTACCTCGTGGAATCGCTCGCACCCACCCGCAGGGGCTGGCTTCTGGGCAACGAGCTCTACGGCAGACTTTGGGAGCTTTCCTCGGGCTGAGAGAAGGGCGCGACCAAGGTGGACGCCCCCCATCTTCCGTGTGGATACTCAGCGCTCGCGGGATGGCCTGCCCCGTAAGCCGGGCGGGTTACGGGGCGTATCTCTCTTTTCGCGGCTCGGACGTTTGTTAAGCGTCTCACCGCATTGGATATGCGGTGGTAGGACGCAGCGTTGCCCGCGCACGCCTAGAGCAGCGCGATGCCGTGTGCAGCGCAGCTCTCGAGCACCTCGTGCGGCCACAGCGAGCTCTGCACCTCGCCGATATGGGCCTTGCGCAGGAAGAGCATGCAAAGACGCGACTGGCCGATACCGCCGCCGATGGTCTGGGGGAGCTCCCCGGCAAGGATGGATCTCTGGAAGGCAAGCTCTGCGCGCTCCACGCAGCCGGCCTTCTCGAGCTGCTTTGCGAGCGCCTCCGCATCCACGCGGATGCCCATCGAAGTGAGCTCGAGCGCGCAGTCGAGCACGGGATAGTGCACGATGATGTCGCAGTTCAGCGACCAATCGTCATAGTCGGGCGCCCGTCCGTCATGGCGCTCGCCGTTCGAGAGGACTCCGCCGATCTTGGTGAGGCACACCGCGCCCTTCTCGCGGACGATGGCGAGCTCGCGCTCCTTGGGGCCGAGATCGGGGTAGCGGTCGAGCAGCTCTTGGGTACTGATGGTATAGATCTTCTCGGGAAGGATCGGCTCGACGTAGGAATAGCACTGGTCCATGTATCCCTCGGTCTTGCGGATGACCTCGTAGATCCGCTCGGCATGGCTGATAAGCGTGGCAAGGGTGCGGTCTTCGGGTGCGATGACCTTCTCCCAGTCCCACTGGTCCACGAAGATGGAATGGAGGTTGTCGGTCTCCTCGTCGCGGCGGATGGCGTTCATGTCGGTGTAGAGGCCCTCGCCGATCGCGAATTCATAACGCCCGAGCGCGTAGCGCTTCCATTTGGCGAGCGACTGGACGACCTCGCCTTCGCGTCCGCCGAGCGCGGGGATGTCGAAGGAGACGGGGCGCTCGATCCCGTTCAGGTTGTCGTTCAGGCCCGATGCGGGATCGACGAACAGCGGCGCCGAGACGCGCAGGAGGTTCAGGCGCTCTGCCAGGCGGAGCTGGAAGAAGTCCTTGATCCGCTTGATGGCGATCTGGGTCTCGTGCAGGCTGAGCTCGGAGCTATACGGCTGGGGCAGGATCAGTGATTCCACAGGACACCTCGCATCAAGGATTCGTCTTTGAAAGTATGGCGAAGCGGTGTCCGCATCGCCTACCATGGTATTCACAATTAACATGCTCATTACACTCATCTTTGAAACAGATGGCGAGCTTGTGGATATAATCCATTACGTTGGATCACGTCTGCCCGGGAGTTTCCTGCATGCCTTCTATGAACGACAAGGACTATTACGCGATCCTCGGCGTGCCGGCCGATGCCACCGCCGATGATATCCGCAAGAGCTTCCAGAAGCTCGCCCGCACCTATCACCCCGACATCAACAAGGATCCCGGCGCCGAGGAGAAGTTCAAGGAGATCTCCGAGGCGTACGCGGTGCTCTCGGATGCCGATAAGCGCAGGCGCTACGATGCCATGCGCGCGGGCATCCCCTTCGGGGGAGGCTATGGCTCGGCGGGCGGGTATGGGAGCACGCGCGGCCGGGGGAGATCCGATCCCTTCGCGGGCATGCCGTTCGACATGTGGGATTTCCCCTTCGGGACCGCAAGCAGGCGCAGTTCGTCCCGCTCGCGTGCCTACAACCCCCATGCGGGTTCCGATGTGGCCTTCGATCTCGAGCTCGATGCCGAGAAGGCCAAGAACGGCACCAAGCGCGGCGTCACCTTCCAGCGCTATGTGGCCTGCGAGCATTGCCACGGCACGGGCTCGGTCCGCTCCGAGCACGCCGAGACCTGCCCCACCTGCGGCGGGCGCGGCCGCATGTCGATCGACATGTCGGGCATCTTCGGCATCGGCGTCTTCGAGGTGGAGTGCCCCGAGTGCGAGGGCTCCGGCAAGGTCGTCGCCGATCCCTGCGAGGTCTGCGGCGGCTCGGGCCGTATCCTCACTGCCGACGAGGTCGTCGTGGACGTGCCCGCGCACAGCCACGATGGCGACGAGATCCGCGTCAAGGGCATGGGCAATGCGGGTACCAACGGCTCCGAGGCGGGCGATCTCGTCTGCCGCGTGGGCGTGAGGGCCGAACGCCTGTCGCCCTATCAGGCCCGCGGTTTCGAGATGGTCGGCTTCGTGCTCCCGTTCATCCTCGTATCGGTTCTCGCGGGCTCAACCTATCAGGTCGGTTTCTTCACCATCGTGATCGGCCTCTACGGCCTCTTCAATGCCTTCCGCGATGGCATCCTCCATGATTTCGGCTGGTGGCGCAATGCCGTGCGCGCCCTTGCGCGGGGAGCGTCGAGCGGTCTTGTATTCGCGGCGTTCATGTTCATGTTGTTCACCTGTAGCTTCGGCTACGGGCTGCGTCGATAAGCGGGCAGGTGGTTTTCGTTGGAGCCGAAGCGCGATTATTACGAGGTTCTGGGCGTTGCGCGCGACGCCGATCAGAAGACGGTCAAGCGGGCGTTCCTGAGGCTCGCACGCACCCTGCATCCCGATGTCAACGATGCACCCGATGCCGAGGAGAGGTTCAAGGAGGTCAACGAAGCTTACTCGGTCCTCTCCGATGAGCGCAAGCGCTCGAACTACGATCGCTACGGCAATCCCGATGGTCCTGCGGGTTTCGGTGGCGATTACGCCGACATGTCCGATTTCTTCGGCGGGGGCTTCGGCATCAACGATATCTTCGACAGCTTCTTCGGCGGCATGGGTTCGTCTCGCGCGGGATCGAGCGTGCGTACCCGTGGTCGCGATATGGGCATCCGCCTCTCCATCACGCTCGAGGAGGCCGCCTCCGGCTGCTCGAAGACCATCTCCTACGATCGCCTGGCCCCGTGCGACGATTGCGGCGGCAGCGGTGTCGCCGAGGGGGGCTCTGTCCGCACCTGCGAACGTTGCCACGGCACGGGCCGTGTCGTCGAGGTCCAGCGCACCATCTTCGGGCAGATGCAGAGCCAGACCACCTGCCCCGTCTGCCATGGGGCCGGCCACACGGTCGACCATCCCTGCGAGACCTGCGGCGGTTCGGGCCGGGCTCCCGAGAAGGAGACCGTCGAGCTGCGCATCCCCGCAGGCGTGCGCACGGGTCAGACCGTCAGCGTGACGGGTATGGGCGAGGCCGGCGTCCGCGGGGACGGCGCGGGTGATCTCGTCGCGAGCATCGAGGTGGTCCCCCATGAGCGCTTCGAGCGTCAGGGCGACAACCTTATCTGCACCGTTTCGATCGATGCGCTCGAGGCGATCGTCGGGACGTGCGCGAGCGTCGCGGGCATCATGGACGGCGAGGATGTCGCTGTGGACATCTCGCCTGGCACGCAGTTCGGCGAGCGCATCATCTGCCACGGGCATGGCATGCCGAACGTCTCCACGGGCCTGCGCGGCGATCTCATCGCCCTTATCCAGATCATCACGCCGACCGATCTCGGGGGTAGCGATCTCGCCGAGATCGAGCGCATCGTCGCGGCGCACGCCCTCTCGAAGATCCATGTAGAAGGGTCGGGCTCCGCGAGGAAATCCCCCCGTTCCGCAAAGAAGGGCAGGCCGAGGAAAAAGCGCCCCTGATCATCTGCCGTGCCGGTGGGGCAAGCCCTTTTCGTGAAAGGCGGATAAGCGGCCCGCATTCCCGCCGCCTTGCCGTGGGGGATGGCTATGCTTAAGAGAAGGGCGCGGGATTGGGATCGGGATTTGAAAGCCGAGGTTGACTGAGATGCGGGGTACGAGACGAGCGCTGCTCCCGGCCGTTTTTCTCGCCATTTTCTGCATCCCTGCGTTCGCCA
Source organism: Coriobacteriales bacterium OH1046 (assembly GCA_004010535.1). Lineage (GTDB taxonomy): Bacteria > Actinomycetota > Coriobacteriia > Coriobacteriales > Atopobiaceae > RUG721. The sequence goes on from RQYE01000001.1 coordinate 119,752, forward strand.
CGGGATGCGCGGGTGAACCGGCGCGGGAGTACGGGGTGTTCCTCGGCATCGGCGCGGATCGGGCGGATAGATTGGACGATTACCGCCTGGTCGTGATCGAGCCCTCGGAGTTTTCGGCGGCGCAGGTCGCGGAGTTGCATAGTGCCGGAACGACGGTGTACGGCTATCTCAACATCGGCGCCCTTGAGGAATACCGCCCGTATCATGGCCGCTTTCAGGATCTCGCTCTCGACGTCTACGAGGATTGGCCTGACGAGCGGTGGGTCGATGTGAGTTCTTCCCCGTATCAGAGCTTTATCGTTGATGAGCTGGGAAGGCGGTATGCCGGCATGGGGCTCGACGGCCTCTTTCTAGACAACGCCGATGTCTACCACCTGTATCCGACGGAGGATATATTCCAGGGGCTCTGCGCGATTCTGCAAGGGCTGAGAACCTATGGCATCCCGCTCATCATAAACGGCGGCGATTCCTTCGTCGTACGCTGCATGGAAGAGGGCACCGCCCTGTCCCTGTTCGACGGGATCAATCAGGAGGCGGTATTCACCAGCATCGACTTTGAGAACGGGACCTGCGGACGGCAGACGGAAGAGGCATCGGCTTATTATCGGGCATACCTTGCCCGCGCGAAGGACTATGGATTATCCGTCTATCTCCTGGAATACGGGGCGGATGGGGAGCTCTCGAAGGAAATCGACGCCTATTGCCTGGAAAACGGCTTTCTCTGGTACGATGCGGCGGGATGGGAGTTGCGATAGATACTCGATATGAGGCGGGAAAGAACCGATCGCCCCGCTTCTCCCTGATCAACTTAGGATGCCGTGTCAATCGCGTCGAATGCGATCTCATGGCCCGCGAGCTCGAGGACGCCGGTTTCACGATCGGACCCCAGACGCTTGCCGATGTCGTGATCGTCAACACCTGCGCCGTGACGGGCGAGGCCGAGGCGAAGACCCGGAAAGCGATCCGCAGGGCGGCGCGGATGCCGCAGCATCCGCTGGTCATAGCAACCGGCTGCGCAGCCAGCCTCTTCGCCGATTCCCTTGCGGGCCTTGCGCCGAACGTGCACATCGTGGCATCGAAGGACGAGGTCGCACGCTCTGCGATGGCCGCGCTCGGCGGACCGTGCGCGGGTGCTTCGCTCCCATCGCGCAGCGCCCCCACGCCCACCGGCAGGACGCGCCCCGGCATCAAGGTGCAGGATGGCTGCGACCTGCGCTGCAGCTACTGCATCGTCTGGAGGGCCCGCGGCGCTTCCGCCTCGGTGCCCCTCGAGCAGGTTGTCGCGCAGGTCGAGGGCGCCGTGGCCGACAATGCCCGCGAGGTGGTGCTGACCGGTATCAACCTGGGCTGCTACGAGCATGAGGGCAGGCGCCTGCCCGACCTGCTCGAGGCCCTTCTCGAGCGCACCTGCGTGGGGCGCTTGAGGCTCTCGTCCATCGAGCCGCAAGACGTCGATGGGCGCCTCGTCGAGCTCATGGCTGCATCCCGAGGCCGCATCGCCCCCTACCTCCACGTGTGCCTCCAGTCGGGCTCCGATTCGGTGCTCCGGCGCATGGCGCGCGTCTACACATCGGATGAGTTCGCGAGCCGTATCGAGCATGCATACGCCGCCATCGACCATCTCGCCGTCGAGACGGACCTCATCGTGGCGTTTCCCGGCGAGACGGACGCGGAGTTCGAGGAGTCGCGCGCCTTCTGCGAGCGCATGCGCTTCTCGCACATCCATACCTTCCGCTACTCCAAGCGCCCCGGTACGCGCGCAGCGGAGATGCCCGGTCAGATTCCTCCTGCGATAAGCGCCGAGCGCAGCGGGATCATCCGCTTGCTCAGTGATCGGATGCGTCGCGACCGGGCACGCTCCCTCGTGGGGGCACGCGATCTCGTGGTCACCCAGGCTGCGGGGAAGGGCGTCACGGGGGGCCTCTTCGCGTGCACGCTCGACCGGCCGGTCGAATCCGGCGTCCTCGTCCCTGTGCGCATCGCCCGTGCGGCAGAAGATGCGACGCTCGGTGCCGTTGTGCTCTAAGTTATCTGCAGCTCGCGGTATCATGGTCCCATACGCGGCGCATGGCGCATCAGATCGCTTCATTTGGAGGAGCATGGAGCCAACTCATATTCGCCTCACGATTCCCGATTCGGTCGATCCGACCCGTCTCATGGGTCCTGCCGACTGCCTGCTCCGCCGTATCGAGCGCGCATTCGACGCCATGGTCGTCGTCCGCGGCAACACCATCTCGGTCTCGGGCTCCATCGAGGTCGCCGAGCAGGTGAGCACGGTCTTCTCCCGCCTCATCCGCCTGGTCGAGCTCGGCGAGACGCCTGCGGCGGATGACGTCGATATCGTCATCGAGCAGGTCAAGCAAGGGGGCACTGCGCACGAGATGCTCTCCGACGATGTGCTGCTCACCTATCGGGGCCGCACCATCCGTCCCAAGACCGCAGGCCAGAAGCGCTACATCGATTCCATCCGCGCAAACACCATCACCTTCGGCGTCGGCCCCGCCGGCACGGGCAAGACCTACCTTGCCATGGCGTGCGCCGTCGCCGCCCTCAAACGCCGCGAGGTCGGTCGCATCGTGCTCTGCCGTCCCGTGGTCGAGGCGGGGGAATCGCTCGGCTTCCTCCCCGGCACCCTCCAAGAGAAGCTCGATCCCTACGTGCGCCCGCTCTACGACGCCCTTTTCGATATGACCGATAGGGAGAAGGGCAATGCCCTCATCGAGCAGGGCATCATCGAGATCGCGCCGCTCGCCTTCATGCGCGGCCGCACCTTGAACGATGCGTTCGTCATCCTCGATGAGGCCCAGAACACCACGCCCGACCAGATGAAGATGTTCCTCACGCGCCTTGGGTTCTCGTCCAAGTTCGTGGTCACGGGGGACGCCTCGCAGCGCGATCTGCTCGGTCAGAGCGGTCTCGACCGGGCGCGCGAGGTGCTCGGCGGCGTCGAGGGCATCAGATTCATCGATTTCGATCGCAACGATATCGTGCGCCATTCGCTGGTCGCACGAATCGTGGACGCCTTCGCCCGCAGCGAGGGAGGTGGGGGCGGTGCCGCTCACGATTGATTGGCGCTTGGACGAAGCTGCGGACGCTCCGATAAGCCAAGCCGAGATGCAATCCATCTTGGAGACCGCCCTTGCGCACGAGGGGGTCGGCCGCCCCTGCTTCGTCTCGGTCTCGATCGCGACCGATGAGGAGATGCGCTCCCTGAACGCCACGTGGCGCGGCATCGATGCGCCCACCGATGTGGTCTCGCTCGAGTGCGAGCGTCCCGATGACCCCGATCTTGCTGCGGACGAGCCATGCGCGCTCGGCGACATCGTCCTCGCGCCCGCTTATATCGAGCGCCAATCGACCGGCTTCGGCACCACGCCCTCCGACGAGTTCCGCATCATGCTCGTGCACGGTGTGCTCCACCTTCTGGGCTACGACCATCTCGACGACGACGAGGCCGAGCTCATGGAGTCTGCCGAGAACGGGATCCTCGCGCTGATCGGGACCGACGCCCCAGCGCTCGCCGTGGAGTTCACCCGCCACGATGGGGATGGTGATGGCGCATGATTCCCGGCAAGGGCCCGCGCCATCCGACTCTCAGGAAAGCGTTCCACTACGCGCGCCATGGGTTGAGGAGCGCATTCGAGACCGAGCGCAACATCAAGATCATCACGGCCATCGGCGTCCTGGCGATCATCGCGAGCCTCATCATCGGGCTCGATCTGATCGAGTGGGCCATCGTGCTGCTCTGCTGCGGTGCCGTTGTGGCGGCGGAGCTTTTGAACACCGCTGTCGAGACGGTGGTCGACCTCGTCTCGCCCGAGTTCCATCCGCTTGCGGGCAAGGCGAAGGATATCGCCGCCGCGGCCGTTTGGATCATATCGCTCTGCTCCGCAGCGGCGGGGCTCTGCATCTATATCAACGCCCTGCTCGACTAGAGGGGACCCGTGGGAAAGGCCGTGCGCATGCAAGGGAGCACCGTAGCATTCAGGAGCGGTTTCTGCGCTCTCGTGGGAAGGCCCAACGCGGGCAAATCCACCTTGGTCAATGCGTGCGTCGGCGGAAAGATCGCCATCACGAGTCCCGTCGCCCAGACCACGCGCAGAAGGTTGCGCGCCGTCGTGAACGCCGAGGGGGGGCAGATCGTCATCGTCGACACCCCGGGGCTCCATAAGCCCAAGGATACGCTCGGCAAGGAGCTCAACAAGACCGCCCTCGGCGAGCTGGCCGATGCCGATGTCGTGGCCTATCTCGTCGACGCCACGGCTCCGGCCGGAACGGGGGATGCCTGGGTGGCGCGCCATGTGGAGGGCTCCGATGCTCCCTACAAGCTCCTCGTGATCACGAAGGCCGACCTCGTCTCTCAGGATGAGGCTGCAGTCCAGCTTGAGAAAGCGCGCGGGCTGGCGCGCTTCGACGATGCGCTCGTCATCTCGGCGAAGGAGGGCTTCAACGTCGACCTCTTCCTCAGGCTCATCCTCGACCACCTTCCCGAAGGACCCCGATGGTTTCCCGATGATATGGGCAGCGATGCGAGCGACGAGGATATCGTCGCCGATCTCGTCCGCGAGAAGCTGCTGCTGCGCCTGCGTCAGGAAGTGCCCCATTCCATCGCCGTCACCTGCGACGAGATCGATTACGCCGACGATGGCCATGCCTCCATCGCGGCCACGGTCATCGTCGAGCGCGCGGGGCAGAAGGGCATCGTGGTCGGCTCCGGGGGATCGATGATCAAGAGCGTGGGCATCGAGGCGCGCAGGGATATCGAGCGCATGCTCGGCTGCAAGGTGTATCTCGACCTCAACGTCAAGGTCGCCCCCCTGTGGCGGCGCGACGCCCGCGCGATCCGCCGCCTCGGATACAGCTCCGAGGATTGACGATGGGTTCCCGCAAGAGCTTCAGGACCAAGGCCATCGTCCTCGATAGGACCGTGTTGGGGGAGCATGACCTCATCCTCACGTTGCTCGCCCAGACGGGCGAGCAGCTGAGAGCCATCGCGAAGGGCGTGCGCAAAGCCCGGAGCAAGCTCTCTGCCCGTTGCGACTTCTTCTGCGAATCGGACTTCCTCGTCTACGAGGGAAAGAAGCTCGATATCATCTCGGATGCCGCATCCATAGACCCCCATCGCGGCCTCGTCGCCTCGCCCGAGAAGATCTCCGCCGCCGCAGCGCTCTGCGAGCTCGCCGCCTTGACGTCGTTCGAGGAGAGCGCGGACCCCTTCCTCTATCCCATCCTCTCGCGTGCGCTCAAAGCGCTCGAGCAGGCTTGCGACCGGGAGCACCTCGATCTTGTCGTCGCGGCATATGCGTTCAAGGTGCTCGCCCATGGCGGCTGGAGGCCCGAGCTGGGGGAGTGCACGGTCTGCGGAGATGGGGATCCGCTCTTCATCTCCATCGGCGCCGGGGGCCTGGTCTGCGGAAGCTGCGCCCCGACCCTTCCCGATGCGGAAGCCGTCTCGCCCACGCAGATCGCATGGCTGAGATCGTGCATCGCCCTGACGTTCGACGAGCTCCTCTCCGCCGGCATCGATCCCGGGATGGCGCTCTTCCTGCTCGGGATGGCGCACGGATGGGCTGCGGCGCGGCTCTCGGTTCGCCTGAAAGCATTGGAGTTCTCACTGCGCCTCTGATAGAATGAACCGATTGCGAATCACGCGGCAGGCGGCTCATGCGCCGATTGCGAGGTGTGTCGTATGAAACGGATGCTCATTGCCTTCTTCGCGGCGGCGGTGCTGCTGTTCCCCATGCCTGCGCTGGCAGATGACGCGGTCCCGACCGATCCGCCGGGCATTCCCGCCGCCGGGGAGCTGCCCTCGGAGAGCCCGTCCGATGCTCCCGTACCCGACAGCCCATCATCGTCGGACACAGGGGAGGAGCAGTCCCCCCACGTAGGCGAGGGACCGGATACCGGCGGGCGTCCCTCGGCGCCGCCTCCTGCGGCGGAGTCCTCGGAAGAGGGCTCTCCGGTCGAGGAGGCCCTCATGCCGGATGGAGCCGATCCGTCCGATGGCGCCGACATCCCGGCAGATGAGGTTCCTGGCGGGGAGATGCGGGAGCCTGGGAGTCTTCCCGACGGCTCCGATCCTGTTCCCGATCGCATCGTCCCCGACGGCACCTATGTGATCCGCTCCCAGAATGCCGAGCGGCAGGTCCTCGATGTGACCGGGTGCTCCTCGGAGGATGGTGCCAATGCCGAGATCTGGTCATCGAACGGCGGTGCGAACCAGAAATGGGACGTCACGCGTCGGGAGGATGGCACCTACACCCTCAGATCCGTGCTCTCCGGCAAATACCTCGACGTTTCCGGAGCATCCGAGGAGGCGGGCGCGAACGTCATCCAGTGGAAGGGCAACGGCGGGGATAATCAGAGATGGCGTTTCATGGATGCCGAAGGCGGGCTCATGATCGTCTCGGCGCTCTCCGAGGATCTCTGCCTCGATGTCTCGGGCGCCTCGAAGAAGGACGGCGGCAATGTCATCGTCTGGTCCCCCCATGGAGGCGGAAACCAGCTCTGGGAGCTCGTCTCCGCCGAGACCGAGGTCGATCCGGGCGCAGAGGTCCCGGACGGCTGGTACCGCATCGAGGCCTCCGATGGCGTCGTTCTGGATGTCGCCGGCTGCTCTTCGGGAAACGGCGCGAATATCGAGCTCTGGACCTCCAATACCGGTATCAACCAAGCGTTCTACATCGATTTCGAGAACGGTTACGTGACGATCGAGACGGGCACGGGCGGCTTCGTGTCCACAACCGGCGCCGACCCCATCCCAGGCTCCGACGTGACCCAGCGCTCCGTTCCGGGACCCGATTCCCATCGGTATGCCCTCGAGCGCAACGCCGATGGCAGGTACCTGCTGCGCAATGTTGCGAACGGGCTGTACCTCGGCTCAGGATCGGGAGCCTCGGGTTCCAACGTATGTTCGTCCGCCGTGGGCTGCGCTTTCGATTTCGAGCGCATCCGTTCCTTCATCGATGACGGCTCCTTCTACATCGCGCCCAACCACGCGTCCCACCGCTATGTCGAGACCAGAGGCACCATGGCGGGGAGCGGATCATCAGTCGATTTGGGTATCTGGTATGGCGGGCTCAACCAGAAGTGGTACCTCAGCAACGTCGACGATGCCGACAACACCTTCCTCCTGATCGCCGCCGACTCGGGCCTTGCCATGAGCGCCCGGGGATCGTCCGTCGCGCTTGCTGCGCAGGACCATGGCGATGCCGCGCAGCTGTGGCATGCCAAGCCCTCGGTAGGCGGGTGGATCTTCGAGAACGAGGCCACGTCCAAGGTGCTCGATGTCATCGGCCAGTCTGCGAGCGCCGGGGCGCGCGTGGGGGTGTGGGCGGGCAACGGCGGCGCCAACCAGCGTTTCACGCTCACGGCCGCCCGCCTCATCGAGCACGGGACGGTCATTTCGATCGCCCTTCCCGATGCGACGGATACGGTCGTCGATGTCAACGGCTGCTCCGGAGCCGATGATGCGGCCATCACCGCATGGTCGTTCAACGGCGGCGGCAACCAGCAGTGGCGCGCGAGCGTCCAGTCGGATGGTACCGTGAGGCTCAGGAACATCTCCTCGGGCAAATACCTCTCGCTCACCGCGAACGGCACCGTGGCCCAGCTCGGCGCATCCTCGAGTGCAAGCCAGGATTGGACCTTCTCCTATCACCCCGAGAACGGCACGTTCACCATCGGCGCCGCAACCGAAGGGGGCACGGGTGCGCTCCTCGTGCAGGGCGCTTCGAACGGGTCTGCGATCACGCTCGCGCAAGAGGGGGACGTCCCCACGGGTTTCAGGCTCTACGAGCAGCAGGGTTACGGGCAGAGCAATGCCTGCGCGAGCGCAGCTCAGAAGCGGCTCGCAGAGCTTGCCTGGAATGAGCCGACGACGCCTTCGGGCTGGTGCGCCATGTGGGTCCATAACGTCTTCGATGCCTATGGCTCGTTCCCCGGCGTCTATGGGAATGCTGACGACCTCTACGACAACTTCTGCACGAGCTCCGATCCCGCCACGCTCAGGACCGGCATGATCGTCGCCGTCTCGCGCCATCCCGGTACGTCCGGCGGCAGGATCTACGGTCACATCGGCATCTACGTGGGCGATGGCTTCCTGCTCGACTCGAGCGGCTCGGTGCGTCTCTGGAAGGTCGAGGATTGGGTGGCGAGCTATAACGGCTGGGTGCCCGCCAGATGGGGCTGGTATGGAGGCAGGAAGCTCGGTTGATGCCGGATGCCGCAGGCGTTTGCACTGTGATGTATGCTGGCGCATAGGGGGGTGCGGGACATGCGCAGGCTGAAGGGTTTTATCCCGCTGGCTGCGGGGCTGCTGATTCACCTGTACGCGATGGTCGCGACGGGATTTCGGATGGGTTCGGGTCTTCATCAGGCCCTATCCGGTATTCCCTGGACCACCTACGAGGGGCTCGTGCCGCTCTGCGAGCTCATGCAGCGGATCCTCTGCGCGTACCTCTTCTTCCTCGTGATGGAGGTGCTGGGGGACACCTGGATCCTTCGCAGGGTGCTGGCCGCTGCGGCTCTTGCGTGGCTTTATCTGCTCGTGAGCTGCACGCTCATCGTGTACCTTGCGGTGCCGCTCATCCCCGAGCCCCTCTCGCTCCTGGTCCCCATCATCCTGCTCACGCTGACCATCTGGGTTGCCCTGACCTATGCGAGGGAGTGCGGGGAGACATCCGAGGCCCATGGGAGCGCCGCCGCTCGGTGATGTGGGCGCAGTGCTGTGAGTTACGGCGCCGGGTCCGGGATGGATCTTCATCCCGGGCCCGATACCGCTGCGCCCTTCGTGTGCTCGCCGTGGAGAACGACCGCCCGGGCGGGGCGATTTCGCCTCCCTCGCGCTATCTTCGGCCCGCGTGTGCTATTCTCGTCACGTCATATACCCCGTACCTGGAGGCCCGCCTGCACCTGACGGCCATCTCGGTTCGGGGCGCATCTATGGAGAAAGGTGATACCATGGCAATTTCGAAAGAGCGTAAGGCGGAGCTCATCGCCCAGTACGGCAGGGACGAGAAGGATTCCGGTTCTGCGAGCGTGCAGGTGGCCCTCCTCACCGACCGCATCCGCCAGCTCACCGAGCACATGAAGTCCCATCCGAAGGATTTCCACACCCGTCGCGGCCTGCTCATGCTCGTCGGCAAGCGCCGCCGCCTGCTCTCCTATATCAAGGGCGGGGACGTGGAGGCCTACCGTACCCTCATCAAGAGCCTCGGCATCCGCGATAACATCCAGTAAGCAAGGTAGTTCGGAGGGCGTCGGGAAGACGCCCTCTCATTTTGTGTCCCGCCTGCAAAGGGGCAGGCGGAGTTGAAGGGAAATGTAGAGATGGCAAAGGTTACCCACGAGTTCGACCTGTACGGCAAGCATTACACGCTCGGCTCCGGCGAACTCGCCAAGCAGGCCACCGGCGCATGCGTCGTGTCCTGCGGTCAGTCGCAGGTGCTCCTGACCGTCGTGGTCTCCAAGGAGCGCAAGGATTACGACTTCTTCCCCCTGACCGTCGATTTCATCGAGAAGATGTACGCCGTGGGCCGCATCCCCGGTGGCTATCTCAAGCGCGAGGCGCGTCCCAGCGAGAAGGCCACCCTTACGGCCCGCATGATCGACCGCCCGCTGCGCCCGTCGTTCCCCGACGGCTTCCGCAACGAGGTGCACGTCGTCGCCATGCCGCTCGTCGCCGATCAGGAGAATTCCGTCGACACCATCTGCATCATGGGCGCCTCGGCGGCCCTCATGGTGGGGGGCGTGCCCTTCGAGGGGCCGCTTGCCTGCGTGCGCATCGGCCGCGATCGCGATACCCATGAGCTCATCGTCAACCCCACCTACGAGGAACGCGAGAACTCCGACCTCGACCTCGAGCTCGGCGGCTCATCCACGTTCATCTCCATGCTCGAGGCGGGTGCCGAGGAGATCTCCGAGGACGACATGCTCGCCGCCATGGAGTTCGGCCAGGAGGCCATCGCCGCGTTCTGCGAGCAGCAGCGCATCTTCATGGAGAAGTTCGAGGCGGCAAACGGCAAGGTCGAGTCTCGTGCCTACATCCTCGACGAGCCCCTGCCCGAGGTGCATGACCGCATCTTCGCCCATTACGACGAGATGAGCGCGGCCCTCAAGGATGCCGACAAGCAGAGCCGCATCGGCAAGGTCGAGGCTCTCTTCGAGCGGATCCGCTCCGAGTTCAGCGAGGAGGAGTCCGCCGTATGGAGCCGTGCGATCGCGGTCGAGCTCAAGGGGCTCGAGAAGCATGCCATGCGCAAGATGGTGGTCGAGTGCGGCGAGCGCGTCGACGGCCGCACCCCTACCGAGATCCGCCCGATCATGGTCAAGCCCGATTATCTGCCGCTCGTGCATGGCTCGGGCCTTTTCCAGCGCGGTCAGACCCAGGTGCTTTCCGTCTGCACCCTCGGCATGCTCAACGAGTGGCAGCGTCTCGACACCATCGAGCCTACCGATGGCAAGCGCTACATCCACCATTACAACTTCCCGCCCTACTGCACGGGCGAGACCGGCCGCATGGGAAGCCCCAAGCGCCGCGAGATCGGCCATGGCGCCCTCGCGGAGCGCGCCCTGCTCCCCGTCATCCCCTCCGAGGATGATTTCCCCTATACCATCCGTGTGGTATCCGAGGTCATGGAGTCCAACGGCTCCAGCTCGATGGCTTCCACCTGCGGTTCCACGCTCGCACTCATGGATGCCGGCGTGCCGTTGGCGCGCCCCGTTTCGGGCGTCGCCATGGGCCTCATCCAGGAGGAGGGCAAGACGGTCGTCCTGACCGACATCCAAGGCCTCGAGGACTTCCTCGGCGATATGGATTTCAAGGTATGCGGAACGGCCAAGGGCATCACGGCCATGCAGATGGATAATAAGGCCACCGGACTCACCGCGGAGATCTTCCGCCAGGCCTTCGCCCAGTCCCACGAGGGCCGCATGCACATCCTCGATAAGATGCTCTCCGAGATTCCCGCGCCGCGCGAGGCCACCAAGGCGACCGCACCCCAGATCATCTCGCTCTCCATCCCCGTGGACAAGATCCGCGACGTCATCGGATCCGGCGGCAAGGTCATCCGATCCATCCAGGAGGAGACCGGTGCCACCATCGACGTCCAGGAGGACGGCACCATCTTCATCGCAGGCACGGGCGGGGCAGGCGAGGATGCCGCCGAGCGTATCCGCCTCATCGTCAAGGTACCTGAGCCGGGCGAGGAGTATACGGGTCGTGTCGTGTCCATCCAGCCCTTCGGTGCGTTCATCGAGCTGCTTCCGGGGAAGGACGGCCTGCTGCACATCTCCCGTATCGCCCAAGGCCGCGTCGATAAGGTCGAGGACATCCTGAATATCGGCGACGAGGTCAGGGTCAAGGTCCTCGATGTCGACGAGAAGGGCAAGATCTCGCTCGATCGCCTCGACAAACCCGAGGCCCCTGCCTCCGCCGCCCGCCCCGGCAGGGGAGCGAACCGTGGAAACGATAGGAGCGGCAAGTCGGACGATCCCCGTCCGCGTCGCCGCCATAACGTCTGACATAAACAGGAGACGGGCTGCTTGCCACGGCACGGTGTTTGCCCAGCAAAGCCTCTGGCGACTGTACAGTCACCGTAGGTGTTGCCGGGGAAACACCCCCCTGCGGGCCTTCCGGACGCTCCTCTCGGCACGTTTGCCCTGCATGATCCCCAGCGACTGTGCAGTCGGTAAGGACCTTGCTGGGGAAACAAGGAGAGGTTCGCAGTCCGGGAAGGCCCGTCGGTATATAAACAGAGGGCCGGCCCCAATCAAGGGGCCGGCTCTCTTCCAAGCAGTTCTGTACGGCTGTGCGGACCGTCGATTCCAGTATTCATCCTCCCGCCTCCGCGCGCATGCGTGAATACCCAAATAACACAGTCCCTGCGCAACGTATACACGGCATGTCCACACCTGTGGTCGAACTGTGGGGAGACTCCGCGCGGCCGGCACGCGCAAGGACTCTGCCGCATTCATGGAAACGGAGCCCGATATGGAGTTCGATCTGCGTTTCATATATACTTTTCCAAAGATATAACGAACCACACCACGTGCTTAAACGTCGCACTGAAAGGAATCAAGCCGCCCATGGCTAGGAAGCAGCCCCCCCTGAAAATCATCCCGCTCGGCGGACTCGACGGCATCGGCAAGAACATGACCGTCTTCGAGTACGGCAACGATATGGTCCTGCTCGATGCGGGCCTGATGTTTCCCGATGACGAGCAGCCGGGTATCGACCTCGTCCTCCCCGACTACACCTACGTGCTCGAGAACGAGCATAAGCTCCGCGGCATCGTCATCACGCACGGCCACGAGGATCATACCGGCGCCCTCCCGTACCTCCTCATGGATCTCAATGCCACGGTACCCATCTACTCATCCAAGCTCACCCTCGGTTTCATCGAGGGCAAGCTCTCCGAGCACAATATCAAAAACGTCCCCTTCCGCGCGGTCGGCGATGGGGATTCCGTCAAGCTCGGAAGCCTCGAGCTCACGTTCTTCTCGATGACCCATTCCATCCCCGCCGCCTTCGGCGTCTTCTTCAGGACCCCTGCCGGCACCGTGATGCATACGGGCGATTTCAAGCTCGACCAGACGCCCATCGATGGCATCACGCCCAGCTACAACGCCATCAACGCTTTCGGCGCCGGAGGCGTCGACCTTCTGCTCTCGGACTCCACCAACGCCACGCGCCCCGGCTTCACCGGTTCGGAGGCTGCGGTCGGCCCCACGCTGCGCCACATCATCAAGAATGCGCCCGGACGCGTCTTCGTGGCTTCCTTCTCGAGCCACATCCACCGCCTCCAGCAGATCTGCGACGCCAGCGTCTCCGTGGGCCGCAAGGTGGTCGTCACGGGCCGCTCCATGATCACCAATACCAAGATCGCCCGAGAGCTGGGCTATCTCAAGATCTCCGATCGCGACATCATCGACGCATACGATGTCGACCGCATCCCCGACGACCGTATCGTCGTCTTATGCACGGGCAGCCAGGGAGAGCCGCTCTCGGCCCTTTCGCGCATGGCGAACGGCGAGCATAAGTCGCTTTCCATCCGCTCGTCCGACACCGTGATCATCTCCGCCACGCCCGTCCCCGGCAACGAGAAGAGCGTGACATCGATCATCAACTCGCTTTCCAAGGTGGGATGCGATATCCACGACAAGTCGAACGGCCTCGTCCACGTCTCGGGCCACGGCAGCCAAGAGGAGCTCAAGCTCATCATGGCCATGACCAAGCCCACCTACTTCATGCCGATCCATGGCGAGGCCATGCATCTGCGCGCCCACGCGAAGCTCGCCGAGCAGATGGGCATCCCATCCGAGAACATCTTCGTCATGGACAACGGCGATTCGCTCGAGATGCGCGCCCATAAGGTCAGCCGCGGTGCGGGGATCGACTCGGGCGTCGTCTACGTGGACGGCCTCTCCGTCACCGATGCCAACCCCGTCGTCCTGCGCGACCGCCAGAAGCTCGCGCAGGACGGTATCGTCACCTGCGTCGTCGCACTCACCGGCAAGAAACGCAGGATCGATGTCATCGAGATCGGCAGCCGCGGCGTCTCGTTCGCGACCGATGACGAGCTCATGGCCGAGGCGCGCAAGCTGGTGGAGAACACCATCTCCCGCCTTGCCGCCCAGAAGAACTCCTCGCTCGAATCGCTGCGCAAGGACGTGCGCAGCGCGCTCTCGGGTTTCCTATGGTCGCGCACCCATACCCGGCCCATGGTCATCCCGGTCGTGATGGAGGTTTAAGGATCCATGGCACAGAGGCGCAGATCGAACACGGCATCCAAGGCACCGAGATCCAAGCAGCCCGCGCCCAAGCGGGCGGGCCGCGCCATCGCCCATGATCCCGCTTGGGATTCCACCCGCAACGACATCGTGGGCGTCGTCGTCGCCGTGCTCGCGGTCGCCCTGTTCATCGCCCTCATAAGCCCGTCTTCGGCCATCGTGACGCGTGCCATGTCGCACTCCCTCGTCAGCTGCTTCGGCTCCGGGGCCCTGCTCTTCCCCCTCGCGCTCTTCGTCTTCGCCCTGACCTTCTTCATCGATGGGGAAGGGCCCATCTCAGGACGCGTCGCTATCGGCCTCCTGCTCATCGTCCTCGCCGTCCTCGCGCTCCTCTCCATCAACCTCCCCGAGGCCGAGCTCGCGCCCGACGCGGTCATCACGCCCGGCATCCTCGAGGGGGGCGGCGGGTATGTGGGCGGCGGCATCGCCTGGCTTCTGCTCAAGCTCGTGGGCCGCACCATCGGGAACGTCCTGCTCGCCGGGATGATCATCGCCGGCATCGTGGTGTGCGGGTTCTCGATATCGGGTGCCGTCTCGAAGCTGCGCGCCAACGCATCGGAGGCGGGCGAGGCCGCACGCGAGCGCCTCATGCAGCGCAGGGAGGAGCGCGCGGAGCGTGCTGCCGAGCAGCGTGCCCGCGCCCAGGCCCAGCAAGCGGCGCTCTTCGGCGAATCGGGCGAGATGAAGGCCTCGTTCATCGGCGAGCGCACGACGAGCGTGCTCAAGCGCAGGCAGGCCCATCTCCTTGCAGCGGAGCCCGTCGTGGGGGAGCTTCCCTACGATGACGGTATCATCGGCTCTGCGGAGCCTGCCCAGCAGGTCGGCCAGGCCGATCAGGCCGAGACGGTCAGGATCGACCCCAAGAGGAGGTCCAAGCCCAAGGGCGGATCGAAGCAGGCCGGGCTGCCCGCCTTCCTTGCGGGCAAGCCCGTCTCCGTCAGCCGGCCGGGCGATGGCGATGAATCCTATCGGCTGCCCCCCCTCTCGATCTTGGCCTCCAACCCGGCATCAGCGCTTTCCGCCAGCACCGATGACGAGCTCGCCGCCGTCGCGCGCAAGCTCCAGTCGACCCTCGAGGAGTTCGGCCTGGCTTCCAAAGTCATCGGTTGGACTGCGGGCCCATCCGTCACCACGTTCAAGATATCGCCGGGCGAGGGCGAGCGCGTGAGCAAGATCACCAACCTCGAGGATGATATCGCCCTCTCGCTCGCGGCCAAGTCGGTCCGCATCTTCGCCCCCATTCCCGGAACCTCCCAAGTCGGTATCGAGATCCCCAACGAGACGCGCAACTCCGTGTATCTTGCCGATGTCCTTCCCTATGCTCAGGACGGCCCGCTCGAGGCGGCGTTCGGACGCGACTCCGAGGGCAAGCCCATCGTGGTCGATCTCGCCACGCTCCCGCACCTGCTCGTCGCCGGCACCACCGGATCGGGCAAGTCGGTCATGCTCAACTCCATCGTCATGTCCATCCTCATGCGCGCCACGCCCGAGCAGGTACGCCTCATCATGGTCGATCCCAAGCGCGTCGAGTTCACGGGCTATACCGGACTGCCGCACCTCTACGTGCCGGTCGTGACCGAACCGCGCCAGGCTGCGAGCGCGCTGCAGTGGGGCGTCACCGAGATGGAGCGGCGCCTCAAGGTCTTCGAGCATTACAAGGTGCGCGACATCAAGTCCTATAACAAGATCATCCAGAGCCCGAAATACGATGCCGCCGAGAGCAAACCCGTCCACATGCCGTACTTCGTCATCGTCATCGACGAGCTCGCCGACCTCATGATGGTCGCGGGAAAGGATGTGGAGAGCTCGATCGTCCGCATCGCCCAGCTCGGCCGTGCGGCAGGCATCCATCTCATCGTCGCCACCCAGCGTCCATCGGCCGATGTCGTCACCGGCCTCATCAAGGCGAACATCGACAACCGCATCGCCCTCTCGGTCGATAACGGCATGAACTCCCGCATCATCCTCGACCAGACCGGTGCCGAGCGCCTCCTCGGCAATGGGGATATGCTTATCAAGCTGCGTGGCCGCAGGCCCAAGCGCGCCCAAGGCTGCTTCGTCTCCGATGAGGAGATCGAGAAGACCGTCGAGTTCATCCGCACCCAGGCCAAGGCCGACTACCACGAGGACATCCTGTCGCTCGTGGCTTCCAGCCAGCCTGGGACCGCAGGCGATCCTACCGACCGCGATGACGATCCGCTCATATGGGAGGCCGCCAAGATTGTCGTGGAATCCCAGTTGGGTTCCACATCGGGGCTGCAACGGCAGCTTGCAGTAGGGTACGCTAGAGCGGGACGCATCATGGATATGCTCGAGGTCAAGGGTGTCGTCGGTCCCCCTAACGGCTCCAAGCCCCGGGATGTCCTGCTCGATGCCGATGGTTTGGAGGAGCTCCGCCAGACCGAGGCGCAGTATCGGGAGGTGGGGTAGCATGGCCCGTTTACGGTTTTCCGAGACGCTCAAGAACAAACGCCACGAGCTGGGCCTGACGATCGCTCAGGCGTCATCGGTCCTCAAGTTGAAGGAGCAGGTCCTCGTCGCATTCGAGGAAGGCAATTTCGAGGACATGCCCAAGAGCGGCTATGCCCAGGGGATGCTCGCCTCCTATGCGCGGTATCTGGGGCTCTCGCCCCGCGAGCTCGTCGACGTGTATTCCGAGGAGCTCTACGAATACACCCATGGGCAGTCATCGCATGATCTGCGCAGGCGGACGCGCGATACACGCTCGGGCCGCATCATCGACGGCTACGATGTCCCCAACGAGTCCGAATCGCGACCGAAGGCCTACGTGGAGCTCAGATCCTACCTTCCCACGGCGGGAGGCCCGATGGGCGACTACGGTGCCTTCGCGACGACCTCGGGGGTCCATTCGCGGGCAACCGGTGCCGTCGTCCCTTCCAACATGGGTTCTCCGGGCGGGTCGTATTCGCACTCAGAATACGCCACGGGCCATGCGTATAACGCGGCGTCCGACGCAGGGAAACCGGCTCGGGCGTCGATGGCGCGCAGGCGCTACGATGGCGACACCGCCCGCTCGTCAGCACGTGCGCGCTCGTATCATCGCGAGGACATCCGCACGCGCCGCGTCTCCCGCAGCCAATACCGGGATGATCGCTCGTTCGATGACGAGGTCGAGCCTTACGAGGCGGCTTCCACGGAGCGGGGTCGACGTTCGTCGCATAATATCGCACGGATAGAGCGGCCCAATGTCGCGCAGCGCGGCGCCCGCAGCCGGGATATCTATACCGAATCAAGCCGCAGGGGGCCTTCCGGCGGCCTCGTCGGCCTCGTCTTCGATTGGTTCAGGGACTCGCGCCATGCGCTTGCCGCAGTCGTCATCGCACTCGGCCTCATCCTCACATTCATCGCCATCTTCTCGATCAAAAGCTGCGTCTCGGGCGTGGGCACCGAGGCAAGCTCCACCCGCACGGTCGGCGTGACGCCCGCCCAATCCACGGCGGACGAGGTGAAGGACGCCGACGGCAAGACCGACGCCGGGGATGCGGGCGAGCAGACGATTCCCGAGATCGCGAAGCCCGAGGAGCCGTCGGTCGTCATGGTCAAGGTGAGCGTTGCCGAGGGACAGGTTTCCTGGCTCGAGATCCAAGCGGATGGAGAGAGCTCCATCGCAGATACCGTCAACGGTCCATGGGAGCAGACCTATGATGTCAAGACGCAGCTCATCGTCCGCGCCGGCGACATCTCGGCCGTGAGCGTCTTCGTCAACGGCGAGCAGCAGCAATTCGAGATGAAATCTTCCGGCGTCGGCACCATCACGGTCGACGGACCCCCCGCTACTGCCAAGGAGGGCGAGGAGGGTGAAACGTCGATGGGTCAAGGTCAAGGTCAAGGTCAGGTCCAGGTTCAGGATCAGACGCAGGATCAAAGCCAGGATTCGGAAGATGCCGGCGGTGAGGAGCCTGCTGCCGCGAACGTCGATGGCGATGAGTACCAGTACACCTACAATGGGTATGACATCTACAAAGATCACCGCAATGGCAACCTCTACTGCATCGATCCCGCCACGGGCGCGAAGCTCAACCCCGCCGACGGCACCCCCTATGAAGGCTAACAGCAAGGAGATCCCGCCGATGCCCAAGGATGCAAGTTTCGATATCGTCTCCGATGTGGATATGCAGGAGGTCGATAACGCCTTCCAGCAGACCGTGCGCGAGCTCGCGCAGCGCTATGACCTCAAGGGCGCGGGAGCCGCGATCGAATTCTCCCGCAGGGAGGGGTCGTTCCTCATCACGGCCCCCTCCGAGTTCGTCGCGGGCCAAGTCGTCGATGTGCTCGGTTCCAAGCTCGCCAAACGCGGTATCGACCTGAAGGCGCTGCGCATGGACAGGCCCCAGCCCGCCGCCGGCATGTCGGTCCGTCAGACCGGCCGTATGGTCCAGGGCATCGATCCCGACATCGCCAAGCGCATCTCCAAGGATATCCGCGGTACCAAGCTCAAGGTCAAGCCCGTCATAGAGGGCGGGAAGCTCCGTGTGAGCGCATCGTCCAAGGATGCCCTCCAGTCCGTCATCGCCTTCCTGCGCGATCAGGATTACGGTCAGCCCCTCCAGTTCGCCAACTACCGCTAGGATTTCCATGCGCGTCCTCTACATCACCTTGGGCTGCGCCAAGAACGAGGTCGATACCGACCGCATGCGGGCCCTGCTCGGCGCGGCCGGTTTCGAGGAGGCCCGGCAGGTTTCCGAGGCTGACATCGCTTTGGTCAATACCTGCTCGTTCCTGGAGGCTGCAACGGCGGAATCCATCGAGACAACGCTCATGCTCGCCGCCGAGGCGGCACGGGGAATCCGCACGGTCCCCATCATCATGTGCGGCTGCGTCCCCTCGCGTTATGCGGAGGGTCTTGCCGAGGAGCTGCCCGAGGTCTCCGCGTTCGTGAGGCACGACGAGGAGGACGGTATCGTCGAGGTCGTCCGCCGCGTGCTCGGCATCGACCCCGCGCCCTATATGCCCCGAACGGTGCTGCGCACCATCGAAGGCCCAAGCGCCTACCTCAAGATATCCGAGGGCTGCGATCGCTTCTGCGCATTCTGCGCGATCCCCTACATCAGGGGACGCTACCATTCCCGTGCGCTCGGCGATCTGCTCGACGAGGCACGGGCACTGCTCGAAGGGGGCGTACGCGAGCTCGTGCTCATCGGGCAGGATACCGGCATCTGGGGAAGCGATTGCGCGCCCGGGCTCTCGCTCGCCGATCTGCTCCGCGAGCTGGATGCGCTCGCCCAACCCTACCATGCCTGGATTCGCGTGCTCTACCTGCAGCCCGAGGGGATGACCGACGATCTGATCGCAGCCATCCGCGATCTCGAATGCGTGCTTCCCTACATCGATATCCCCATCCAGCATTGTTCCGCGCGGGTGCTCGAGGCCATGAACCGCTCCGGTTCCGCAGCCAGCCTCCATGATCTTTTCAAGCGGCTCCGCACCGAGATCCCCGGCATGGTCTTGCGCACGACGGCCATGGCGGGCTTCCCGGGCGAAACGGACGACGAGGCGGATGAGCTCGCCTCATTCGTGCGCGACGAAGGCTTCGATTATTGCTCGGTCTTCTCGTTCTCCGCAGAAGAGGGCACGCGCGCCGCTCGGATGGATGGCCAGGTTCCCGAGGATACCAAGCTCGAGCGCACGCAGCGCTTGGTCGACATCGCCGAGAGGCAGGGCTTTTCCGCCACCGCGTCGCATATCGGGGAGGTCTGCGCCGTCATCATCGACGGCATCGAGCAGACCGATGACGGCTGCGAGCTTATCGGCCACGCCTGGTTCCAAGCCCCTGATTCGGATGGCGCCGTCCATATCGAGCAGGGCGAGGCGGCGGTTGGCGACATCGTATCGGTCGAGCTGGTCGATGCATTCTGCTACGAGATGGTCGGACGCATCGTCGAGATCCGGGAGTAGGGGAGCCCCCATGGCACACGCACGATCTTCCATCATGACGCCCGCGAACCTGGTGACCGTCGCCCGCATGGTCCTCGTGCCCGCATGGCTTGCCATCGCCGAGGCGTTTCCCCCTTCGGACGGCAGCTCGTTCTCATGGGGCGCCTTCCTCGTCTTCCTGCTCTTCGTCGCGCTCTCCCTCACCGATAAGCTCGACGGCTACCTCGCACGCAGCCGCAACGAGATCACGACGTTCGGCAAGTTCCTCGATCCCATCGCAGACAAGCTCGTGGTCGTCGTTGCGCTCGCGTTCCTGCTCGAGCGCGGCCTCTGCTCCTCCTGGGTGCTCCTCCTCGTCGTTGCCCGCGAGTTCATGGTATCGGGGCTGCGTATGGTTGTGGCAGCCCAGGGCACGGTCATCGCTGCGTCGGGTCTCGGGAAGGCCAAGACCGCGACGACCATGGTCGCCATCAGCGGCTACCTCTTCCTCGCCGCACTTCCCGCAGGCGGCTTCGCGCAGGTGCTCCATACGATCTTTCTCGCGCTCATGGTCGCCGCCATGCTCCTCACGGCGTGGTCTGGTATCGATTACCTCGTGAAGTCCTGGCCGGCCGTCTCCAAGATGGGCTGACCATGGCCTTCTCAGCCGAGATCTACCGGCTTGCCGGCTCGGTGCTGGCAGCGGCCCGCAAGAAGGGGATCCGCCTTGCATGCGCCGAATCGTGCACGGGGGGCCTCGTCGCCGCCGCTCTCACCGAGGTGCCCGGCTCGTCCGATGTCTTCGCGGGCGGCGTCGTGAGCTATGCGCTCGACGCCAAGGAGCATATCCTCGGCGTCGAACCATCCATCCTGCATGCTTCCGAGATCGGCGCAGTGTCGTCCGAGTGCGCCGGGGCCATGGCCCTCGGTGCCTCCGAGCTCTTCTCGGCTGATCTGACGGTTTCCGTGACGGGTATCGCCGGCCCCGGCGGGGAGGAACCCGGAAAGCCCGTGGGGACCGTCTGGTTCGCCTGCAGGACGCCTGCGGGCACGGAGACGGATACGATGCGCTTCTCAGGAGACCGTGCCGAGGTCCGCGAGCAGGCGCTCATGCATGCGCTCTCGCTGCTCTATGGACATCTTGCGGATTATCCCCCGTCCGCATAGCGACCCATCCGGACACGGCCGCCTTCCGAACCATCGAATCCGCTGCGTCTCTTGATGCGATCGGGGGATGCGCATGCCTTCCGACAGATAGGCGATAGCCTCGGGTCTGATAAGCGGAAGAACCGTCGCGTATCCTTTTCGAAGAGCTATTGACTCCGAACGGTTGTTCGCATATCATCTGATTCGTCGGAAGGCAGGAGAGATCATGGCAAAGTCCACCAAGCAAACCATCCAGTCGGTCAGGCCCATTACCGATACCGAAGAGCGCGATGAGGCCATCGCGGCGGCCAAGAAGGAGATCGAGGGCAAATACGGTGTCGGCGCCATCATGCGCTTCGGCGACAACGATGCCACGCTCGAGATCGAGGCGATCCCCACCGGATCACTCGGACTCGATGTCGCGCTCGGCATCGGGGGAGTCCCCCGCGGACGCATCATCGAGATCTACGGGCCCGAATCATCGGGGAAGACCACCCTGTCCCTCGAGATCCTCGCCGAGGCGCAGGCGCTCGGCGGCGTGGTCGCCTTCATCGATGCCGAGCATGCCCTCGATCCCGGCTATGCGGCCCGGGTAGGCGTCGATATCGACGAGGTGCTCATCTCCCAACCCGATTCCGGCGAGCAGGCGCTCGAGATCTGCGATATGCTCGTCAAATCCGGTGCCATCGACGTCGTCGTCATCGACTCGGTCGCCGCCCTCGTGCCGCGCGCCGAGATCGAGGGCGAGATCGGGGATGCCACGGTCGGTGCCCAGGCGCGCCTCATGAGCCAAGCGCTCCGCAAGCTCGCCGGCTCGCTCTCCAAGTCCAATACCACCTGCATCTTCATCAACCAGATCCGTGAGAAGATCGGCGTCTTCTACGGCAATCCCGAGACCACGCCGGGCGGCCGCGCCCTGCGTTTCTTCGCGTCGGTCCGCATGGAGATCCGGCGCGTCGACAGCATCAAGAAGGATGGCGAGGTCATCGGCAACCGCGTTCGCGTGAAGGTCGTCAAGAACAAGGTCGCCCCTCCGTTCAAGCAAGCGGAGTTCGACATCATGTACGGCACCGGCATCTCGAAGGAAGGCAACGTCCTCGACATGGCGGTCGATTGCGGCATCATCGACAAGATGGGCTCTTGGTACACCTGCGGCGAGGAGCGTCTCGGCCAAGGACGCGAGGCCGCCAAGGAATACCTGCGCATCAACCCCCGCCTGCTTGGGGAAATCGAGGATAAGGTCCGCCAGCGCACGGGCCTCGAATTCGACGATTCCGAGGTCGGTTCCCCCCTCGCGCTCGATCAAGATATCGATGTTCCCGGAGCATAGGCTGTGGAAGGCATCCTCGCCATCGCGATCGAGTTGCCGGGGAAACGCCGCCAAGCCTTTGGCGGGAGCAAACCCAAGGGCTCGGTCACTCTAGGATCAGGGGAAGGTTCCCAAAAGGTCGCGGTTCCCGTTGCCGTCGCGCGGATCCTGGACAAGCTTCAACAGAAGGGCGATCTCAAGGTTCCATCGATCCCCGCCTTCATGGAGCTGCTCGAACGCATAGCGCTCGAATGCGCCTGGAAGCGTCTTCTCGGCCTTATCGAGGCGCGTGATTACTCTTCCAAGGAGGCCGACGGAAAACTCAAGGCCGATGGATATGAGGAGGGTATCCGCTGCACCACCCTCGAACGCGCACGATCCTGCCATCTTATCGATGACGGGCGGTTCGGAGAGTTTTTCGCACGCCGTAAAATCGATGCGGGGTGGGGAAGGCTGCGCATCCAACGCGAACTCGAGCTCAAGGGCATCCCACCCTCGTCGGTTCCCGGCTGGCCCGATGATTTTTTCTCCGACGAGGATGACTATGATCGGGCCCGTGCCCTTGCCGCGCGAAAGCATTTGAATGGCAAGAACGACTTCCAGAAGCTGATGAGGCTCCTCACGGCGAGGGGCTTCCCATCATCCGTGGCGTACCGTGTCGCGCACGAGCTTGGCGGTTCGGAAAGAGACCGAACCTAGCATCCGCGCCCGCTCTGCGGTCTTTCTATGGGGCGATTGACTTTGCGAGATCCTCACCCTACGATAGGAAATGCCTTGAGGCGTATCCCGTCTGCTGCTCCTATGCAAGACGTTTCTTTCATATGGTGTGCGGGCCCGTGCCCGTAGATTGAGCATGTAAGATATGCATACCCCTCAGGGCGGGTTCCCGTGCCGCGCATGGGTCTCCTGAACAAACATATGAAACGCACGTTATCTGAGGAGTGGCCATGGATATTCTCATTGTTGCCGTCGGGCTGATCTGCTTGGCAATCGGTGCCGGGATAACGGCAGCCATCATCTCTTCCCGCAACGCATCCGATGTCAAGTCCGCCCAGAATCAGATCGCCGAGGCGCAGCGCCAGGCCGAGAAGATACACGGCGAGGCGATGCGTCAAGCCGAGACCTCCAAGAAAGAGGCCATCCTCGAGGCGAAGGAGGAGATCCTCGCGCTCAAGGCAACGTCGGAGTCCGAGGAGAAGAAGCGCAAGCAGGAGCTTCAGAACCTCGAGAACCGCATCATGCAGCGCGAGGAGACCCTCGACCATCGCAACGAATCGCTCGACAAACGCGAGCATCAGCTCTCCAGCCTCCAAGGTCAGCTCGACAAGCGGGAACGCGATATCGAGAATCTCAGCACCAAGCAAGCTGCCGAGCTCGAGCGCATCGCGGGCCTTACCAAGGAGGAGGCGCATGAGGAGCTGCTCACCCGTGTCCGCACCGAGTCGGTTCGGGAGGAAGCGCAGATCCTGCGCGAGGCCGAGATGCGTGTCCGCGATCAAGCCGACAAGACGGCGCGCGAGATCATCTCAACCGCTATCCAACGCTGCGCCGCAGACCAGGCGGGCGAGATAACCGTCACCTCGGTCCATATACCCTCCGACGATCTCAAGGGCCGTATCATCGGCCGCGAGGGCCGCAACATCCGCACCTTCGAGCAGGTTTCGGGTGTCAATCTCGTCATCGACGACACGCCCGAGACGGTCATCCTCTCGAGTTTCGATCCGGTTCGCCGTGAGACGGCGCGCGTGGCCCTCGAGAACCTCATCGCCGACGGCCGTATCCATCCCGCCCGCATCGAAGAGCTCTATAAGAAAGCGGAGGATCTGGTCAACGAGCGCGTCCGCGAGGCGGGCGAGCAGGCTGCTTTCGATGCCGGTATCCACGACCTGCACCCCGAGCTCATCAAGACGCTCGGAGCCCTGCGCTACCGCACCTCGTTCGGCCAGAACGTACTCCAGCACTCCATCCAGGTATCCACGCTCTGCGGCATCATGGCGTCGGAACTCGGTCTCGACGAAGCTCCCGCCAAACGGGCGGGCCTTCTCCATGACCTCGGCAAGGCTATCGACCATGAGGTCGAGGGTCCCCATGCCGTCATCGGAGCCGATCTCGCGCGCCGCTATGGCGAGAAGGCCAACATCATCCATGCGATCGAGGCGCACCACGCCGATGTCGAGCCCGATGCCGTCCTCGATGTTCTGGTGATGGCCGCCGATGCCATCTCCGCCGCCCGCCCCGGTGCGCGCCGCGAGTCTGCCGAGACCTACATCAAGCGCCTCGAGAAACTCGAGGAGATCTCGAATTCCCACGATGGCGTCGAGCGCACCTATGCCATGCAGGCGGGCCGCGAGCTGCATGTCATGGTAGAGCCCGAGAAGATCTCCGATGCCCAGGCTACGGTGCTCGCCCACGATATCGCCAAGCAGATCGAGGACGAGATGGAGTATCCCGGCCAGGTACGCGTCGTCGTCATCCGCGAGTCCCGCGCCGTCGACGTGGCGAAGTGACCCATGGGAAGCGCCTCTGCGGATCTCATGGGTTTTGTCGAATCCACCTGCGGGGGCAGCGCCCTTCGTATCGAGGAGAATCTCGGTGCCGGATATGTCAGGCTCCGCGTCGCCGAGGCAGAGCGTCGTCAGGCGAAGCATGATATCCGATGCATAGAGGATGTCGTCATCGAGATGCTGAGGAACGCTCGCGATGCGGGTGCCCGGCATATCTATGTCGCCAGCTCCCGTGAAGGCGATGCCCGGACCATCGTCATGCTCGATGACGGCGCGGGCATCCCGCAGGGTATGCACGATATGGTCTTCGAGGCGCGCGTCACCTCGAAACTCGAGAGCGTCCATATCGACCGCTGGGGCGTCCATGGCCGCGGGATGGCGCTCTTCTCGATAAAGGAGAACGTCGAATCCGCTACAGTCGTCTCCTCGGCTCCCGGCAAAGGATCCGCCATCAAGGTTGTCTCGAACGTGGACAAGCTTTCCGAGCGGGCCGACCAGTCTACCTGGCCGCTCGTCTCACGAGACGAGCATGGAGACGAGGTCTGCGTGCGTGGCCCGCACAATATCATCCGCACCTGCGCCGAGTTCGCGCTCGAGGAGCGGGAGACGTGCGAGGTCTTCCTCGGCTCCGCCGCTGAGATCGTTGCAACGGCCCATGCACGGGCATCATGTATCCGATCCGATACCGACCTGCTCTTCATCGACGATCTCTCCGAGCTCGATGTCCTCGCGCGCCTGCGTGTCGCCGCCGATGCAACGGAGCTTCTCGAGCAGGCCCGTGCCCTGGGACTCGAGATATCCGAGCGTACGGCCCATCGCGTCATCTCCGGGCAGATCAAGCCCCTGCGCAACGTCATAGCGCACCTGCTCTCCGTCGCACCCCGATCTCAAGTTCAACCTGAGATAGATCTCCTACGAGCTCACAAGGGCCTGAAAATGGCCAAGAGCGATAAGGATGCCTTCTCGCGCGAGATGGAGAAAGCCTTCTCGTTCGTCTCTTCCCGGTATTACGTGCGCCTTTCCCGAGATCCCAAGGTGCACGTCTCGGCAAACAAGATAACCGTCACCTTCGATGTCGAGGACATCGATTAGCGTATATGCAGGTACATAATGGGCCCCGGCTTTTCAAACGGTGCCCGAACGACTACTATGTATGGGTATGCAGAACACATGGTCCTGAAATGCAGAGCGCGGTATCAGGAAACACGCAGGAGATGCAGCATGGATTATCTGAAGGTGTCATCCAAATCCTCGCCCGCATCCGTTGCCGGAGCCATAGCAGGCTTGGTCAAGGATGAGGTTCCCGTCAACATCCAATGTGTCGGTGCGGGTGCCGTGAACCAAGCGGTCAAGGCCATGGCGATTGCACGCGGCTTCCTCATTCCCACGGGCGTCGATATCTCCTGCGCGCCCACCTTCTCCGATATCGAGATCGGTGGCGAGAGCCGCACCGCTATCCGTTTCGCGGTATATGTGCATCGTCTTGTCCCGCAGTCGCGTTCCACCGAACCTGCGGATACCGCATTCGAGGTGTATGCCTAGATGACGAGCCCCTCGCTTGTCGGTAAGACCTACCTCGTCAGAACCTTCGGCTGCCAGATGAATCTCCATGATTCCGAGCGTGTCTCGGGTCTCCTCGAGGCGTGCGGATGCAACGAGGTCGGCAGTTTCGAGGAGGCCGATATCGTCGTCTTCATGACCTGCTGCGTGCGCGAGAATGCCGATCAGCGCCTCTATGGCCAAGCTTCCGCGCTCGTCAGCACCCCCGCGCCTCCTTCGGGAAAACGCGTCGTCGCCATCGGCGGCTGCATCGCCCAACGCGACGGGGAGTTTCTCGCGCATACCGTTCCCTCCTGCGATGTCGTGTTCGGCACCAGCGCGCTCGATAAGCTTCCCCGGCTCCTCGAGGAAGCATTCGCATCCGACGTGCACCGGATCATCGCGAATACCGACGAGCCGGGCACCTCGTTCTCGACCGATCTCCCCTCGCGTCGCGCCCGATCGTTCCACGCGTGGGTTCCCATCATGTACGGTTGCAACAACTTCTGCACGTACTGCATCGTCCCCCATGTGCGCGGGCGCGAGCGGAGCCGCATCTTCGAGACGGTCGTCTCGGAGTGCGCGCGGCTTGTGGATGAGGGGGTCCGCGAGATCTGCCTTCTCGGCCAGAATGTCAATTCATACGGTCGCGACCTATACGGTTCGCCGCGCTTCTCCGAGCTTATCCGGGCGATAGGGGCGACGGGCATCGAGCGCCTCCGTTTCACCTCGTCAAACCCTAAGGATCTGGACGATGGCGTCATCGCGGCAATGGCTAGGACAGCTGCTGTGATGCCCCATCTCCATCTCGCCGTCCAAAGCGGCTCCACACGCATCTTGAAAGCCATGAACCGCTCCTATACCCGCGAGCAGTACCTCGACCTCGTGCGGCGTCTCAAGGCCGCTCTGCCCGATCTCGCCCTCACCACCGATGCCATCGTCGGTTTTCCCGGCGAGACCGAGGAGGACTTCCTCGAAACGCTCTCGCTTTTCGAGGAAGCGCGGTTCGCGGGTGCCTTCACCTTCATCTACTCGAAGCGCCCCGGCACCCCGGCCGCGCTGATCGACGATCCCACGCCTGCCGAGGTCATCCAAGGACGTTTCGATCGCCTCGCCCATCTCGTCGAGGATCTCAGCTGGGAAGCGAACCAAGCGGATCTTGCCCGCCGGGTGGAGGTGCTCGTCGAGTCCACTTCCAAGCGCTTCGACAGCGTCATGGTCGGCCACAGCCCCAAGAACCAGACGGTCCATTTCACCCTTCCCGAGCACGCCTGCGCCTCCGATCTCGTGGGGAAGATCGTCACGGTCGAGATCGATCGGGCGCGCACATGGTATCTTTCGGGCACCATGGTAGGGGAGGCCCGATGATGTATGCGGGCCGCCTCCCCTGCATCGTGGGTCCGACCGCCTCGGGCAAGAGCGCCGTTGCGGAACGCGTCGCCGATCTCGTCTCGGGAGAGGTGGTCTCGATCGATGCCATGCAGGTCTATCGCGGTATGGATATTGGAACGGCCAAGATCCCCCCATGCAGGCGCAGGCATCCCCTGCATATGGTCGATGTCTGCCCCGTCACCGAGAACTACTCCGTCGAACGCTTCCAAGCGGACGCCCGCTCATGCATCGACGACCTCTGCGCCGCAGGCATCATCCCCGTGCTCTGCGGTGGGACGGGGCTCTACCTCAATGCCGTCATCGACGAGATGGATTTCGCACCGGGCTACCGGGGAGACGAACGTCGGGCTGCCTATGAGGAGCTCGCCTGCCGCGCAGGTGCCGACCACCTGCATGCCCTTCTCGCCGAGCGCGATCCCGAGAGCGCGGCGGCGATCCACCCCCATAACACCCGCCGGGTTATCCGCGCGCTCGAGCTCTGCGATGAGGGGATCAGCTATGCCGATTCGCTGAGGACGCTCCATAAACGCGCTCCGCATTATCAGACGCTGATCTTCGGGCTCGATCTGCCACGCGAGCTGCTCTACGAGCGTATCGATAGGCGCGTCGATGGCATGTTCTCCCTCGGACTCGTCGAAGAGGTCGTCCGCATGCGGGGCGAGGGCCTTTCTCCAGCGACGACGGCCGGTCAGGCGATCGGCTATAAGGAGATGCTCGAGGCGTTGGACGGCCTCATCACGCTCGATGAGGCGCGTGCGGCGATCAAGTCCGCCACGCGTCGTTACGCGAAACGTCAGATCTCATGGTTCAGGCATGATGGGCGCGTGCGGTGGATCGATATGGGTACACATGACACAGAGGCAGCTGCACGTCTGATCGCATCGGAGCGTATGAATGGCGCGTTTTAAGTTCCATTCCACAGCATTCGTTCCCGAACGCGCCATCCTTGTCGGTGTCGATCTCGGCGCGTCCGATTGGTCGCTCGATGACTCGCTTGCCGAGTTGGCCCGTCTCGCCGAGACCGATGGTGCCGAGGTCGTCGGCGTGCTCACTCAGAAGCTCGATGCCCCCATCCCCAAGTCCTTCATCGGAAAAGGCAAGGTCGAGGAGGTCGTCTCCGCAGTCCGTGCGCTCGATGCCGATATCGTCATCTTCGATGACGAGCTCACGCCCTCCCAGCAGACGAATCTTGAGAAGGCCGTGGGCGAGCCCATCAAGATCATCGATCGCACGGCGCTCATCCTCGATATATTCGGCCAGCATGCCACGACTCGCGCGGGACGTCTTCAGGTGCAGCTAGCCCAACTCACCTACGTTCTGCCGCGTTTGCGCGGCATGTGGAGCCATCTTGTGGGCGAGCAGACACGCGGCGGTATCGGAAGCCGCTTCGGGCAGGGAGAAAGCCAGCTCGAGGTCGACCGCAGGCTTATCAGGAAGCGCATCTCGACGCTCAGAAACGAGCTGAAGATGCTCGAGACGCGCCGCGAGGTGCAGAGCAAGGCCCGGTGGGAGTCGGGCGTATACCGCGTGGCGCTCGTGGGATACACGAATGCCGGCAAATCGACGCTCTTGAATGCGCTCACTGACGCGGGCATCTACGCAGAAGACGAGCTCTTCGCCACGCTCGATCCCACGACGCGCGCGCTCGACCTCGAAGAGGGCCGCAAGGTCACGTTGACCGATACCGTCGGCTTCATCCAGAAGCTGCCCACCATGCTCGTCGAGGCCTTCAAGTCGACGCTCGCGGAGGCGCGGGCCGCCGATTTGATCCTGCTCATATGCGATGCATCCGATCCCAATCTCAAGCTCCAGATCGCTGCGGTCGAACAGGTGCTCTCCGATATCGGGGCATCGGAGGCCCCCCGCGTCTGCGTCTTCAACAAATGCGATCTTCTAGATGACGATTCCCGCACCGTCCTCGAGCGGGACCATCCGAGCGCGCAATTCATCTCAGCGCGCACCGCCAAAGGACTGAGGGGCCTGCTCCACCGCATCGCCTGCGAGGCATCGGATGGCGACGAGACGATAACCGTGCGCATCCCCTATAGCAAGGGGCTCCTCATCAAGATGATCCGCGAGCGCTGCCAGCTTATCCACGAGTCGTATGAGGAGACGGGCGTCATCGCGACGATCAGGGCATCGGGGCGCATGGCGGCGACCTTAGCGCCCTATCGCTCCGGAGACGAGCTGGCAGACCAGCAATAGAAGCGGCTGATGCATGACGTAGATGGGAAGCGCGTGACGCCCGAGGAAATCGAAGGGCTTGATGGAGAAATCCCATAGGGGATCCGCATAGCCCCCTTCCTTCCACACAAGGCCGCATGACCATCCCGCGAGGAACAGGAACAGGTAGGGAAGCAACGGATAATAGTCGGCGGAGACGAAATCGACACCGGGGATGCCGAGCCACGATAAGGCGCCCGTGTGATACAGCGACCCCGGCAGCTCGAGGAGCGTGATGCTGAAGAGCGAGATCCTTCCTTGCGGCAAGGTGAGGAGCATGAGGAAGGCGATGAGGAAAGATGCCGCCCATCCGTATCCTTTCGGCGCAAACCCCAAGCACGAGAGGATGGCGACGGCGAGCGTGCAGGCTCCCATGCAGTAGATGATGCCGAAGGATATCGCCATGCCGGCATCGATGAGCGATGTGGCGGCATAGATGGCGAGGGCGACGCCCAGGTAGAGCGCGGCCCGTTTGAAATTGCTCCGGGAAAACGTGCACATGGCACCGGCGATGGCGAGGAATGACCACGAAATGGAGGAGCGCCAGAAGGGGATGAGGGGCGAGGAAAACCATGCATCCGATCCGATGCCGTAGAAGAACACCATATCGTAAGCGAGATGGAAGAGCATCATCGAGAGCACGGAAGCGCCGCGCAGCGTGTCGAAGAGACGAATGCGCCGATAGCCTGCGTTCGAGGATGGTGTTGTTTGGACGATCTGCTCGCCCATGGCCTACGACATGGAACGGATGAGGGCGGTGACCTTGCCCAGGATAAGGGGGTCTCTGGCGTAGATGGGCTCCATCGAGTCGTTCTCGGGCTGGAGGCGGATGCGATCCTTCTCGCGGTAGAAGGTCTTCACCGTTGCGGAATCGCCGACCAGGGCCACCACGATCTCGCCGTTATGGGCATCCTGCTGCTCCTTGACGACGATATAGTCGCCATCGAAGATGCCGGCATTGACCATAGAATTGCCGCGGACGCGCAGGACGAAGGAACTCGCGTCGCCCACAAGCGAGGTGGGCAGGACGAGGTTCTCCTCGATGTTCTGCTCGGCGAGAACGGGCATGCCCGCCGCAACCCGGCCGACAAGGGGGAGCGAGATGCTGTTGTTAGCGAGATCTTGGGTTATCGTGCCGAGCTTGGGATCTGAGCCTTGGGGCTTGGTGACATCGATCGTACGCGGCTTTTTAGGATCCCTCCTGATGAGGGAGAGCTCTTCGAGGGCCTTGAGATGCATGTGGACCGTGGAAGGGGACTTCAGACCCACGGCGGACCCTATCTCGCGGACCGAGGGGGGATAGCCGTGCATCTCGGTATACGAGCGGATGTAATCGTAGATAGCAGCCTGGCGTTTGCTGAGCTTTCCGTGTGCCATTGATGACCTCCTCGATCGTTGGGACGATTGTACACCACCTCGAGGAATCACGCAAACAAATGTTCTAAATCAGCATTGACACGAACAGGTGTTTCCCCTACTATACAACACACGTTCGCAAAACATGTGTTCTGTTTCAGTTTATGTCCGGCGCGTGGCGTATACCTGAATCGAAGAGGCGGCAGATAGGGAGAGCTGCATATGGCACACGGCAATAGCATCGCATACCAGGCAAACGGCACGGCAGCCCTCAAGGCGAGGGAATGCGCCTTCGCCGTATACGAGGGGGCGCGCATCCGGCAGCGCAGAGCGCGCCCCGAGGCATCCCCGCAGACCCGGCTATCCCTTTTCCAGAAGTTCGAGACGGCTCTCATCATCGGTCTCGTGCTGGCCGCGCTGGGCCTCGTGCTCCGCCTGGGTTCCCTCAGCGCCGCCGCGCGGTTCCAAAGCCAGCTCGATGCCATGCCGTCCACGTCGATTACCGTCCACAGCGGGGACTCCCTTTGGGAACTCGCCGAAGCGCATGCACCGGAGGGCATGGGCACGGATTCCGCCATCCGTTGGATCAGGGAGAAAAACGGCCTCGATACCGCGCTCATCCATGCCGGCCAGGTTCTCGTGGTGCCTGCCAGCCAAGGATAGCAATCGCGCCGAATCCCCTGTATGCAAACTGGTATGCACCTACACCATGTTGTGTTATGGTGCTTATACATGTAGACAGAGGGAGGGGTATGCGTTGTCCTAAATGCGGGTGCGAGAATCTCAAGGTGGTCGATTCCCGTCCCTCCGAGAGCATCGATGCGATCAGACGGCGCCGCGAATGCGAGGAATGCGGTTTTCGCTTCACCACCTACGAACGCCGCGAGGAGATGCCGCTCGTCGTCATCAAGAAAGACGGCCATAGGGAGCCGTTCGATCGCCAGAAGCTCATGCGCGGCTTGCTTGCCGCCACCGTGAAGCGCAACATCCCCGTCACCAAGCTCGACAATCTCATCTCCTCGATCGAAGATGAGCTCAGAGACAAGGGCACTACCGAGGTGGGCTCCGGCGATCTTGGCAACAACGTGCTTTTGAAGCTCAAGGATCTCGATCTGGTCGCCTACATCCGCTTCGCCTCCGTGTACCGTGATTTCAAGGATATCGACGAATTCAGCCGGACGCTGAGGAGCCTCTCATGACGGAAGATCGTATCAAGCTCGCCGTCAAGCGCCTCGATCCTTCCGTCGAGCTGCCCTCCTATGCCTATCTCGGCGATGCGGGCCTCGATCTTCGGGCAAACGAGGAGCTTACCCTTGCGCCGCATGAGCGCAGGCTCATCTCCACAGGCCTTGCCGTTGCGATTCCCGAGGGGTATGCGGGCTTCGTCCAGCCCCGGAGCGGCATGGCCCTGAAACGCGGGCTCTCGATGGCCAACACGCCTGGACTCATCGATGCCCACTATCGCGGCGAGCTCAAGGTCGTTGCCGTCAATCTCGATGACGAGAACCCCATCCATATCGAGAGGGGAGAGCGCATCGCCCAGCTCGTCATCCAGAAAGTCCCTGCTGTCGAGCTCGTCGAAGTCGAGGAGCTCGATGAAACCGATCGGGGAAGCGGTGGTTTCGGTTCGAGCGGCGTCGATTAGGGTGATCTTCCAGACTCATCTAACTATTTTGTGTAGAGATATATCGTGCACGATCTATATGCTATACTGATGGAACATCGATCCCGAAGGGGGAGTCTGCTATGGAAAATCAAGATGTTCTCGATCTCATCATCGTCGGTGGCGGCCCTGCGGGACTGTCTGCGGCCCTCTATGCTCGGCGCGCCATGCTCTCCACGCGCTTGTTCGAGAAGGAATCGATCGGCGGGCAGATCATCCTGACCTCCGAGATCGATAATTATCCTGGTGTTCCCCATACCGACGGATATACGCTGAGCGAGCTCATGAGGTCGCAGGCGGAGGAGTTCGGCGCCACGCTCACCCTCGATGATGTCGCATCTATCGAGCACTCATCCGAGACGGGCCTCTTCACGCTCACGGCGGGTGCGGGCCGCTTTCTCTCCAAGACCGTTATCGTCTCGGGCGGCGCAACGCCGCGTCTCGCCGGATTCGAGGGCGAGGGCGCCTTCTCGGGCAGGGGCGTTTCATACTGCGCCACCTGCGATGGCATGTTCTACCGCGGAAAGCGCGTCTTCGTCATCGGCGGCGGCAATTCGGCGTGCGAGGAAGCCCTGTTCCTCACGCGTTTCGCCTCACAGGTTACCCTGATCGTGCGCAAGGATCACCTCCGTGCTCAGGCCGTCGTCGCCAAGGAGCTCGAGGAGAACGAGAAGGTCGATATCCGCTACCTTACGAGCATCGTTTCCGTCGGGGGCGACAAGCTGCTCAAGAGCATCACGTTCCGCGACAACGGGACGGGCGAGATCCATACCGAGGAGTTCGACGAGGGCTCGTTCGGCATTTTCGTGTTCGTCGGACGCAATCCCGAGACGGCGCTGGTGGCAGATCTTGCCGATCTCGACGAGCACGGCTACGCCATCACGAACGAACGCATGGAGACGAGGACGCCGGGGCTCTTCTGCGCGGGGGATATGCGCCGGAAGTCGCTTCGTCAGATCATCACTGCTGCGGCAGACGGTGCGATCGCGGCGACAAGCGCCGCCGCCTTCCTCGGCCAACCCATTGAGGGCTGATTGCCCATCTGCAGATGCCGTGATATAAGCGCAGTGTATTTTTGAATTTATTTAGAAATCCGAGCCGCCTCGGGATGCGCGACCGCATCGGGGCGGCTCGCTATAGGTAATGCGGGCTGCGGAACCGGCAGGGTCGATGCGCATGCTTGGATCAAACCATGGGCTTGGTGATCCAGGCGTGCTGCGGCGAGGAGCCAGGTGATCGATGCGACGGGACAGGAGACGGGATTGCTCAGGGAATGATCGGCGTCGGCATACCGTACGTATAGAGAGGATCCGTCTCTATACGAGGTGCGCGGAGACGGTTTGCTTGAAGCGTCGCGCACCAGGATCGATGAGAGTGCTCCAGCATCTTCAGATTCCCGGATGGATCGCCGCCCTGTCTTTTCAGACTAATCCGTGATAATATATCTTATGTAAATTAATGATCGCGAAGATTCAAGATCCCTATCGAGGAAACCTGCGGTATTCGCGATCCCCGCAGCCAGCTCCCCCGCCGAAGAGTCCCACCAAGCCTTCTACCTGCGCATGTACGGTTACCGCAGTTCGTCTTCTCTGAGAAAAGCGCGGGGATCGCGAATACCGCGGAGCCTGAGGGACGGGTTGGCGCAGCCGTAAGAGAAAAAGAGGGCGTGCATTGCCCTCTTCTCCTTGGAATATATGCTCCGATACGGTAGCGAACCGTTTTCCGTCAACCTCCGAAGCCGCCGCCGATGCAATCGTAGACCCAGGCGACGCAGACATATTGGCCCGGATAGGGAGCGTGGATCATATACTCCCCTCCGAGATAGATCGCGACGTGGCCGTACGAGCAGAAGATGATGTCGCCTGGATTCAAAACCTCCTGGTAGTTCGAGAGGTCGCAGCTCTTCCAATTACCCCGTCCCTGCACCCAGCTCATGAGACCTGAGACCGAGGTCGCATAGGGCGTGCTGTAGCCGGCCATCTGATACGAGGTTGCCACGAGACCGCAGCAATCATAGCCATCGGCGTCTGGGCCGTAGTTACGACCGCTCCACCATGTTTTATAGGGCATGCCGACGAGCTGGTAGGCATTCGAGATCACGTCCGACGAGGCGACGATGGAATTGCCCGAATCTCCGCTCGGAGCGTCCGCCTCGTCTGAGCCGCTCGAGCTCGCGGATTCATCTGGATAACCTGAATCGGTTGCGCCTCCCCCTCCGGCATCGAGGGCATCGACGACCGTGGAGAGCCCGGAGCTTTGCGGAGCAGTGGCCTGCTCCGCTTGCCTGCGCGCCTCCTCCTCGGCTTGGCGGGCGAGCTCTGCCTGGATCTCGGCGTCGAGCTGGTCGTAGTAAGCTTGCGCCTCGGCAAGCTTAGCATCGTATTCCTGCAGCTCGGCCTCTATCTCGGTGATCTGCCCCTCCTGCTCCTTCTGGGTCGCCTCGAGCTCGGCCTTCTGCTCTTCGAGCTGTTTCTCGAGTTGCTGGATCTCATCGATGGCGCGGGCATCGGATTCCGACACCTTGTCTATGTAGTAGATCACGTTGACGATATCCTCGAAATCGCGCGCGCCTAAGAGCAGGTCGAGGATGGTGCCCGACCCGCTCTTATACGAGCTTTTCATGCGTTTTCCCAGGACAATGCGGCGCTCGGTAAGCTCAGCCTGCGTTTTCTCGATGGACGCATTGGTCTCATCGATCCTGTTGCGCGTCGCCTCGAGCGCGCCTTCCGCCTCCATGAGATTGGACTGGATGGCACCCATCTCCTGCCCGATCTCCTCGAGACGTGCGCGCGCTGCGTCGAGGTCGGCTTGGGTAGGTGCAGCGTACGAGGGCGTGCTCAATGCGAGCAAGCTCGTGAGCACGAGAAGAAGGACGCAGGCCGAGGAGTGGATTCTGTTTCTGATCAGCACGGCTCGAACTCCTTGCACATACTAGAAGGGGCGTACGAAAGGACCGCCGCCGTAGAAGGCGTAGACTTCGGCGACACAGACAACCATACCCGGCCTCGGCGCATGGATCATCATGCCGCCGCCGATGTAGATGCCCACGTGCTCGAACTCGGAACGCGTGAAGACGAGATCGCCCGGAACGAGCTGGTCGAGGCTCGTCTTCCAAAGACCCGCGTTGATGATCGCAAGGCCGAGGGGCTCTGCTCCCCTCCTCCACGTGCCATCGCCATAGCAGTAGCTGACGAGGCCCGAGCAGTCGAAGCCGCCCGTCGCCGTGTTATAGCCACCCCATACGTAGGGCCAGCCGAGACATGAATAGGCGGACGCGACCCCACTGCCGGGATACGGTCCGTCAGAACCGGTGTTGGGATTATCCGTGACTTCCGAGCCGCCCGGATCGGTGGAGCCTGCGTTGTTGCCCGCACCCGCGTCGCCACCCGAAGAGCCGCCATCCGAGGAGCCTGCGCCCGAAGCGCTCCCGCCGGCGGCCTCGATGACGGCTGCTGCGGCATTTTGGCGTGCGGCCTCCTCCTCGGCTTGGCGGGCGAGCTCTGCCTGGATCTCGGAGTCGAGCTGGTTGTAGTATTCCTGGGCCTCCGCGACGAGCGCCTCGAACTCCCCTACCCTCTCCTCGACCTCGGCTACGCGCTGCTCCTGGGTCGCCTTCTGGGCCTCGAGCTCGCCCATCTGCTCTTGGAGCTGCCGCTCGAGCTCGTTGATGCGGTCTATGGTCGCGGCGTCCTGCTCGTTGACCTTATCCATGTAGTAGATGCGATTCGCGAAATCCTCGATGCTGGTCGAGCTGAAGAGCACGTCGAGGAAGTTGACGGGGCCGGTCTTATAGCCGCTCCTCATATGGCGACCGAGCAGGGCGCGCGCATCGGCGAGCTCGGCTTGGGTATCCTCGATCTGGCCTTGGGTGGCCTCGATGTCGTTGTCGGTGCGGACAAGGTCGGCCTCGGCCTCATCGAGCTCTGATTGGAATGCGATGAGCTGGGTCCCGAGCTCGTCGACGCGGGCCTGCGCTGCTTCGAGATCGGCCTGCGACGGCACCGCATCGGCCGTTGCCGGCATGAGAGCCACGCCCGTTGCCGCAAGCAGCGCAGCGAGCACCACCGAAGCGATCGATCTCCTCAACACCATGACGTGTTCCTTTCGACGTTCGAATAATTATTTTAACCGCGATTCTGGGCGAATCCCGAACGTCCACACTATGGCCACGTGTATGGCCGTAGCGTGTAGCCGCAACAACGCTATTGTACCGGTACGAGCGTGAAGATCTCCTGATTTCCAAAATCTTTCGCTATGGCCTCGCGCGGGTTCAGGAATGCGAGCTCGAGGATGAACGAGAAGCCCACGACCTCGGCCCCGCTCTTCCGGGCGAGCCGGGCGGCCGCGACGGCCGTGCCGCCCGTGGCGATGAGATCGTCGACGATGAGGACCCTATCGTTCCCGTCGAGGGCATCCCTATGGATTTGGAGCTCGTCCGTGCCGTATTCGAGCGAATATGACTCGGTGTAGACCTCGCGCGGCAATTTGCCCGGCTTACGTGCGGGAACGAAGCCGGCGCCGAGCCTGTAGGCGACAGGAGGGCCTATGAGGAAGCCGCGCGCCTCGGCACCGACGACCTTGGTGATGCCTCGGGTGGAGAAGTGATCGGCGATGGCATCGACGAGCGCCCTGAAAGCGGACGGATCTTGGAAGAGCGGCGTGACATCTTTGAAGACGACCCCGGGCTCGGGATAGTCGGGGATGCTGATGACGATGCTCTCGAAATCGAAGTCGGAGTCGGACACGGAGCTTCCTTTCCATGGATGACGACATGCAGGGCTAGTTCGAGGAGCGCGTGCTGCGGACGAGCCGCTTGATAAGGGATGAGCGGAGCGAGTTGGTCAGCGCGAGCATGCGGTCGAAGGCCTTGTCGGCGCGCTCGCGCGCCTCTTCGGAACGCTCCATCTCCACGCCGCCGGCTTTTGCCGTGTAGACGACGAGCGCCTGCTCGAACATGGCGGACTCGCGGTTGGCGGCCATGACGTACTGGCGGAGGTTCTTCGGACCGATACCGAAGGTGCGCAGCTCATCGCAGATGCGGATGAGCGCGAGGTCGCGCCCCTCGACGAGATCGCGGCCCTGCGGGGACTTCTTGAACCGGATAAGGCCCGCCTCCTCGAGGGAGCGCACGAAGCTGACCGTGGTGCCGCAGATCTCGGGCATGCGATCGATGGGATGGAGCTTCTCGATCATCTCCCGGGAATCGATGGCGGCGACCACCTCGGCATCGTCGGAGGACGCGACCTTCCTGCCGGGCTCCCGCTCCTGGCGCTCGAGCTGCTCCTTGATGACCGCAAGAGGATAGAAGCGGTGCTTCTGCATATAGAGGATGGATTCGAGGCGCGCGACGTCTTTGGGCGAGTACTTCCGGTAGCCGCCTGTGGAGCGCAGCGGGTGCAGGAGCCCTTCGTCCTCGAGATAGCGCACCTTGGAAACCGTGAGGTCGGGATAGGCGGGCTGGAGCTTCTGAACGAGCTTGCCGATGGTGAGGTACTCGAAGTCGGACATGATCGTCTAGCTCTCCGTTTGAGGGGCGCGCTGGCGCCTGTTGGTGTGGAAGACCATTCTGAACGTGCCGATCTGGATGGTCGAGCCATCCTTGAGATCGGCCTCGGAGACGATGGCGCCATCGACCCAGGTGCCGTTCAGGGATGAGAGGTCCTCGATCGTGGCATGTCCCCGCTCCATATCGGAAAGATCCATGCGGGCATGGTGCCGCGATACGGTCATGTCGTTCAGGAACACGCTGTTGGAGGGATCGCGGCCGAGTGTGATGACATCCGAATCCAAATCGAAGGAATCGCCCAGATGCGGGCCTTTCACGATGGTGAGCGTGGGATAGGTGGGCTTGGGAGTGCCCATCAGGTCGGGAACGGTGGCATCCGCAGAGGGCATGCGGAAGATCTCGGTCTTATCGTTCGGGGTGGTGCTGTTTGAAGGCTGCATGGCTTTCTCCTTGAAAAACGCCGTCCCCCTAATGATAACGCTAACGACAGGCTATGCAGTCCATCTCGATGAGCGCGCCCATCGGGAGGGCTGAAACGCCCACGACATTGCGTGCCGGGGCGGGCATGATGAACCGGGCGGCATAGATGTCGTTCACGATCTCCAAGTCATCGAGATCGGCAAGGTAGATCGTGGTCTGGGCGACATCGTCGAGCGTGCAATCGACTTCGGCGAGGATCGCCTCGATGATGTCGATGACGCGCGCCGTCTGTTCGGCGATACCGCCTTCCACGAGCCTATAATCGTTTTCCGCCGAGATGGGGAGCTGCCCCGAGGCGAAGACGAGGCGTCCGGCGGTGGTGCCCT
Source organism: Coriobacteriales bacterium OH1046 (assembly GCA_004010535.1). Lineage (GTDB taxonomy): Bacteria > Actinomycetota > Coriobacteriia > Coriobacteriales > Atopobiaceae > RUG721. The sequence goes on from RQYE01000001.1 coordinate 158,861, forward strand.
GCGAATAAGGACCGATGGCCTCGGGAGCCTTGCGCGCGTTGATCGCATATTTCATGAGCCGTTCCTCCCCTTCCGCGCCTCCTCGAAGGCGTCGGTGCCGTAGGCGCCTTCCAAACGTGCAAGCGCAGCTTCGAGCGCCCAGGTCGGGCATGCGATGTTGAAGCGCTCGAACGATGCGCCCCCCGTGCCGAACAGGGCGCCGCTGTCAAGATAGAGTTGGGCATGCGTGCGGAGGAGGCGCTCGCGGAGCCTGCAGTCCATCCCCCAAGCTGAGAAGTCAACCCATGCAAGGTAGGTGCCCTCGAGTGGGTGGACGGAAAGCCCGCCGAGCCTGCCGTCGAGGCGATCCTCGAGCAGGGTGTAATTGCGCATGAGGATGCCGATGAGCTCATCGAGCCACCCCTCGCATTCGTTGTAGGCGGCTATGAGCGCCGGATAGGCGAATGCGTTGAGTTGGAAGAGCCCCTGCGCCTCGTAGGCGGCCTTGTATGCCGACCTCAGGCCGTCTCCGGGGATGTATGCGACCGATCCCTGGGTTCCCGCAAGGCTGAACGTCTTGGAGCAGGATGTGAACACGATGATATGCCGCGCTTGGTCCGTGCTTGCAAGGGAAAGCAGCGTGCGGTGCATGTGCCCGGGCATGATGAGATCGTTGTGGATCTCGTCGCAGAGGAGGTAGATGCCGGCATCGGAGCAGATGGCGATAAGGCGCGCGAGCTCCTCTTCCGTCCATACGCGTCCGACAGGATTATGGGGGCTGCAGACGATGATCGCCTTGGTGCGCGCATCATGGGCGAGCGTCTCGAGGCCCTCGAAATCCATGCGCCAAGATGTCCCGTCGCAGACGAGCGGATTCTCCACAAGCATGCGGCCGGTCTTCTCGATGGCCGTGGAGAAGGGATAGTAGACGGGCGGCTGGATGATTATGCCATCGCCCGGATTGGTGCAGGCCCTGACGGCCGTGTACAGGGCGGGGACGACTCCCGGCGACGTGACGACCCACTCCTTCTCCGGTTTCCATCCGTGACGGCGTTCCTGCCATGAGATGCAGGCATCGTAGAAACCATCTGTAGGGTCGGTATATCCGAGCGCGGTCGCATCGATAAGCCTATGCAGTGCCGCCTTGATGGGCGTGGGAGTGAGGAATTCCATATCGGCCACGCTCAACGGTATGACATCGTCCGCGACATCGGGGTTATCGGCGAGCATGGCCTCCCATTTTGATGAGCCGGTTCCGCGGCGATCGGGCAATGTGGTGAAATCATGCTCCATGTGCGATCACGATCCTTTCCGGCTCGATTGGCCGAGCACAGCCCCAGCATATCGCTTGCGGTGCATCATCGTATATCCTTCAGGCCGCGTGCGCCGATAAAATCGGCCTCCGGGCGCAGCAGACCCCACGATGCGAGGGTCCGGGCATCGACCCGCACCCTGTCCTCCCGCACAAGCAGATCGGCCCAAGGAAGCTTCGAGATCGCTTGGGAAAGGGATGCGTGGCCTTGCGGGCTGGTATAGCCGAACGAGAGGAAGCTCCTGAACAAACGTGCCGAGAAGGTGGGCGGGACGAAGACGAGGAAGGAGTCGCAGGGGAGAAGGTCGAGATGCGCGAGGACGCAGGGGACGCCATCGAACGCTATGGCCGCGACCGAACCTGGGCTGGGAAGCGGCTGATCCGCGCTGTAGTCCGAGATAAGCTCGCGGGCGCGTGCGCCGCAGAGGAGCAGCGGGACGAGCAGCGGATCCGCCTCCTCTACGGTGACGCCCGAGAAAACGGGAATGCCTCCCGCTTCCATGCCGGCGATGACGTCCATCCAACTCCTTAGGACCTCGCGGCGCCCGGCGGCATCGACGAGCACGTACTCCTGCTCCCCTCCCCTGATGATGAGGGGAATCGAGACGAGGGTCCCATCGCCGGCGAGGACGGCGGAAAACGTGCAGGAACCGACGGCGAGGCGTTTCGAGGCCGAGAGCGCCTCCACGAAGCTGCCGGAGCGGTCTCCGGACACGAAACGGTATAAGGCCCCCGTGAGGTCGTAAAGCACCGCACCCCGAAGCGCCTCCTCAAGGGGGATCTCATCGGGATAGGAGATCACGCGGCCATCCTCGATCGAGGCACCCAGATAGCCGTGCTCCTGCGCAAGGGGCCCTGCCATGGTCAGATCCCCTCCCCGAACAAAGGCAGCACGAAGATGTTCATCGCAGGGATCCGGTCGAGCTCGGGCGATGCCTCGATAAGCACCGTGCCGATCCCGTGCGTCCCCTGCGTCCAGCTCACGGCACCGACTACCTGATTCGGCTCGGCGAGGATCGCGTCGCGCAGCATGGTGGACTCGAACACGAGCTCCTCCCCCGTCTGGTAGAAGCCGATGTCGGTGGTGCCGCGCGGATAGGCAGGGCACTGGAAGCGGAAATCGTAGGCGAAGGTGCGGACGTCGATGAGCCAGGATGAGGAGGCGATGCGCCGCGAGCTCCTTACCGAGTAGCCCCAGTCGAGCAACTCGATCGTGTCGGACCATCTTCCCCAGTCGCTCTCGCAGCCGAGGACGCAGGTATAGATCGTGGCGCCGTTTCTGCGGGCGGCTCCGAGGAAGCAGTATCCCGCTTTCTCGGAGCCGGTCTTGATGCCGAGGGCACCCTCGTAGGCATCGAGCAGGTAATCGGTCGAATCGAAGGTCTGGGGCATGCCGTCGGCGTATGCCTCGGTGTATCCGAGGCGCACCGTGCTGGCTATGAAGGGGTAGTTCTCGAGCGCATAGCGGCCCAAGATCGCCAGATCCCCTGCCGTCGAGTAGTGACCGTCCTCCTCGAGGCCGTGGGGATTCTCGAAATGGGTGTGCTCCAGACCGAGCTCCTGGGCCTTCTCGTTCATCAAGATGACGAAAGCGTCAAGGGAGCCCGCCACGTTCTGAGCGACATAGCAGGCGGCGTCGTTCCCCGAATAGACGAGCATGACCTGGAGAAGCTCGCGCAGGGTCGGCGTATCGGTCGAGACGAAACCCGCCGTCTGGGAATACGGACCCAGATCCACCGGATCGATCGTGCAGGGCGCATCGAGGTCCATGCCGTTATCGAGCGCCACGATGGCGGTCATGACCTTGGTGATCGAGGCCATGCCCATCTCCTCGTCGGCATTGCTGCTCCAAAGGACATTCCCCGAGGAGTCGCAGACGATGGCGGCTTGGGCCTCGGAGATCTCGGGGGCGGTATCGAATGCCAGGGCAGGCTGCGCAAGCAAGTTGATACCCGCGATCAGCGCGAAGATGAAGGCGCTAACCCTCATCGGCGCTCTTCTCGCGGATGATGCGGATGCCCTTGACGAAGTAGACGACGGCAGCGAGCAGCGAGAAGGCGAGGCCGGCATAGATGAAGAAGATGCCGAGGACCGCCGGCTGCGAATTGAGGCCGGGAAGCCAGGATACGACGACGAGGGAGAGCCCGCCGATGACAGGCCGCCCGATCAGCGTATCGCCGAAGCCGAACATGAGGAGGGCGGTTGCAAGCTTGCCGATGAAGATGACATCGACTGGACGGCGTTGGTACTGCTGGAGGACGATGGCGCCGCCTGCGAGGCAGATATCGCGGCCGACGATGACCAGCGCGATCCAGAGGGGCAGCTCATCGGTCATGACGAGGCCGATGACGCCTGTGAAGAGCAGGACGCGGTCCATGATGGGGTCCATGACCTTGCCTGCCCAACTGACCGTATGCGTACGGCGTGCAACCTGCCCGTCGAGGAAATCGGTGGCGGCTGCGATGATGTAGCAGGCAAGCGCGATCGGGCGGGCGTCGGCGCGGGGGAAGAGGAACAGGAAGAAGAGGGTGAGGATAAAACGGCAGAGCGTTATGAAGTTGGCGAGCGTGAAGAGCTCATCAGAAGGATTATCAGCAGTTCCAGTCGGGCTTCCGATCTCCCCCGCCAGCTGCCGCTGGGCCGTCTCGGGGTCGACGGCGCGCTTGATCTGCTCTGATACGCTCTTCTGCTCGTCCACGCTCTTCCTCTGCCCCGAATATGTTTACCCGAGTAGAGATTGTACCCCATCTGCACATGCGCGCATGTGCGCCAGGGTCATTCATGACAAGCATGTAAGGATGGCGAGTATCGGCCAGAAACGATCGATACTCGCCATCTATTGGTCGTTTTTCTTGAGAATACGCCCTCCGAACCTATTGAAGATCTCGGTATCGCGGAGCTCTATGATACCGTTGCAGAGCAGAAGGTCGCAGCCCGTGGCGTTCATGCGCGGGGTCTTGTACTGCATCTGATCCATCTCGGGATAGCGGTAGTTGGGCAGATCGATTACAGCCACATCGGCGTAGGCACCCTCGGCGAGGCGGCCACGGCGGAGAATGCCGAAATGATCGGCTACCAGACTGGTGTTACGACGTACGATCTCCTCGTAGGCAACGCCCTTATCGAGATACATCTGCGTGAAGATGGCATGGCTTCCGCGCCTGCGGATCTCGTACCAGTCGTAAGGATCGAAAAAATCGCCCATGATGGTGTCGGAACCCACGGAGACGTAGGGATTCTCCACGATCGAATCGCAATGGTCAATGAAATTCGACGGACAACCGGCAGCGGGAGCATTGAGCCAGAACACATAGTTCTTGTCATCGGCCATAAGATCGAGCATGCACTCGTCTTCGTCAATCCCAAGCTCTGCTGCGATGTCGCGCACGGAGCGATTCTCATAGGAAGGGTTGTCGGACATGACGATATAGACCTTGTCCTTGGATCCAGCGAAGGTGTAGTTGTCCCGCTTGATCATCTCACGACCTGCGGGGTCGTTGAGCGCACGTTTGACGCCCTCGATGCCCTCGGAGAAAAGCTCGTCGGAGAGCGCCATCGTGAAGAGGAGCATCCTCTCTTTGCCCGTGCAGTGGCCGACGGACGATGGGATGACATCGATACGGGCATGGACACCGTCCTCTTCGATGGCTCTCAAAGCGACATCGTAGGCCTCGGGGCCGCGGGCATGAGGAGCAGTGGCAAGGTGCGAGAGCTGGATCTTGGCATCGGTGCGGTGGCCGACCTCGCAGAACTCGGCAACGGACTCGGGGATGCCGATCTTGTGCCGCAGATGCGCCGCGGCAACGGCATCGTAGTCCTTGATGAAGCTCACGACCTCGCAAAGCTCGTCGGCGGAGGCATAGCGGCTGGGGACGTAGTCGAGGCCGAATGAGATGCCCCACATACCTTGGTCCATGTTATGACGGATGATGCGCTCGATCTGGGGTTGCTCAATCTCATCAGGATGGCGGTTCCACGCGCCGTGCATGACATATTGGCGGATAGAACCGTGGCCCATGAGGACGGCCTGGTTGCAGTTGCCACCCGATTCCTGAGCAGCCTTGGCATAGCCCTCGAAATCATGCCAATCAGGCCATTCCTCGAGATAGCGCTTATGCTGGGAGAGGCTGATAAGGCCGTTGCCCAAATAGTAGTCGAGCATCTCCTTCTTATGGCCGGGCACGATCGAGTGCGAGCAGTTGCCCGATACAAGCGTGGTCACGCCCTCGCGGATGTAGTTCTCGTAGAGACCGTCATCGAACATCGTCCATTCCTCATGCACATGTGGATCGATGAGCCCCGGAATGACGTATTTGCCTACAGCGTCGTAGACATCGGCAGATTCCTCCTGGATATCGCCTATGGCGACGATCGTGTCGCCGATAATACCCACATCGCCGCGGAAGGCGGGTTTGCCCGTGCCGTCGACGACCATACCGTTCTTGATAACCAGATCGTACATAGAATCTTACCTCGCTCTCTTGAGTACGGGTATGAATCTAGCTTATTCCCTGCCCTTAGGATTGAGGCAGTCGTTCAGAGCGGTTCCGAGCAGGTTGAAGCACACGACGTACACGACGACACACAGCGACGGCATGAGCCACCACCACCAGGGATTGGGACTCGAAATGACGGCGTTCTGCTGCCACGCGCGTTTCAGGATAGTCCCCCAGCTCCAGCTGTCGGGGTCTCCGAGGCCGAGGAACGAGAGGCTCGCCTCGGTAAGGACGGCTGACGCCATGACGAGGGTCATGTTGACGAAGACGGGCCCGGATGCGTTCAGGAGCACGTGCTTGAAAAGAATTCGAAGCTGAGAAAGGCCCAGGCAGGAGGCCGCCTCGATGTACTGCATCTCGCGAATCTTAAGCGTGGAGTTCTTAGTGACACGCGCGAGCTGCGGCCATGAGAAGATGCCGAGGATGAGCGCGACGTTGATGATGGAGGTTCCCATAACGGCCGCCATGATGATCATAAGGGGCAGCATCGGCAGCGTCATGAAGATGTCAATCGCCGCATCGATGATATCGGCGAGGATTCCGCGCGTATAGCCGCAGATGAGACCGAGTGGGATGCCGATAGCGCCTGAGATGGCCATTGCAAGCAGCGAGACATAGAGCGAGGTCCGAGCACCCCAGATAAGCTCGGAGAGGATATCAAGGCCGATATTGTCGGTGCCGAGCGGGTGCTCCATGCAGGGTGGGAGCAGTATGTCGGTAGTGTACCCCGAGGGCTTCCCGATAATCATGGGTCCGACGAAGCCTATGAGGACGATCGCCATAACGCCTATGAAGCCGATCATGCCATTACGATTGCGAACGAAGCAGTAGAGGAATCCTTTGCGTTCCTTCATGTTAATCACCCAGCTTAATACGCGGATCGAGCCAAGCGACGACGAGGTCGGTAATGAAACTCATGATAACGACGGCTACGGCCATAATCAGGAAGGCGCCCTGGAGCGTGGGATAGTCGAGAGCGTTCACGGAATCATAGACAAGGCGGCCGATGCCGGGCCATGAGAAGACGGTCTCGGTGATGGTGGCTCCGCCGACCATGATGCCGATCTGCATGCCGATGACCGTGACCGTGGGGATGAGCGCGTTCTTCATAGCATGACGGCGTATGACGCGCTTGCGGTCGTTACCCTTGGCGTAGGCTGTGCGGATATAGTCCTCGTGCAGGACGTCTATCATGGAGTTGCGCGTATAAAGGACCGCGTTTGCAAGGTTGGTGATCGAGAGCGCTATGGCAGGAAGGATGATATGGCAGGCGACCTGTTTCACCAGTTCGAAGCCCTCGGGTGTGGGTGGCGTGTAAGCGCCTCCCGTCGGCAAGATCTTCAATCGGAACGAGAAAATGTAAAGCAGCAGGAATGCCATGAACGGAATGAAGATCGAGATGCCCATGGTGACGATAATCGAGATGATGCGATCGGATAACTTGCCCTTGCGAGAGGCGGCATACAGGCCTATGGGAATGCCGATGATGCAGACGATGAGCATAACCGCAGCGAGGAGCATGAGAGTCCACGGCAGACGGCTCATGATGTACTCTCCTACGGGGATGCGCTTCGCAAACGACATGCCCATATTGCCCATGAGCAGCTCCTTCATGTAGAGGAAATACTGCGTCATAAGTGGCTGATCGAGACCGTAGGTATGCATGAGCGTGTCGATCTGCTCTTGGCTCATCTGCGGGCTGATCATGAGTGCGACCGGATCGGATGGCATGGCGCGCACGATGAAGAACACGAGCGTGACCGAGACGAAGATCGTGAGGACGCCGCGGCCGAGGCGGCGCAGGATGTAGCGCGACATCACTCGCCCCCCTTCATATAGGGACAGCGCACGAAATGGCCGGGCTCAACTTCGTAGAAGTCGGGCTCTACCTCAAAGCATTCGGGACGGGCCATGAAACAGCGCTGGCAAAACCGGCAGCCTTCCGGTGGGTTGACCGCGCTTGGGATATCGCCCTCTAGAATGATACGCTCCTTGCGCGCTGCGGTCGACGGCTCGGGGATGGCCGAGACGAGCGCCTTGGTATAGGGATGCGCCCGGTCGGAAAAGAGCTGGTCATAGCGCGCGATCTCCATGACCTTGCCGAGGTACATGACGAGGATGCGATCGGAGATGTAGCGGATGACCGCGAGGTCATGGCCGATGAAGACGTAGGTGAGGTTGAATTCCTTCTTAAGCGCATTGAAGAGGTTCAGGACTTGCGCTTGAACCGACACATCGAGTGCCGAGACGGATTCGTCGCAGAAGAGCACGCGAGGATTCACCGCGAGTGCACGGACAATGCCGATGCGCTGGCGCTGCCCACCCGAGAACTCGTGCGGGAAGCGGTCGAAGCATTCCGCCCGGAGGCCTACGATCTCGAGTAGGTGCCTGGTTTTCTTGACGGCTTCGTCATGGTTCCTGGCTTGGCCGTTGGCGAGCATGGGCTCGCAGATGGCTTCGCCGATCTTGATCTTGGGGTTGAGCGATGCATAAGGATCTTGGAAGATCATCTGCAGCTCGGAATGGAGGAGCTTGCGCTTTGCGGGCGGGACTCTGAAATCAGTGATATCCTCGCCCCTGTAGATGACCGTTCCCGAGGTGACCTTGGTGAGCGCGAGGATGGCGCGGGCGAGCGTCGACTTGCCCGAACCTGACTCGCCCACGATGCCGAGCGTTTCTCCCTCATAGAGCTCGAAGCTCACGTCCTCTACGGCATGCACGTGGCGCTGCTCCTCGAAGAATCGGGTCTTCTTGACGGGGAAGAGCTTGGTCAAGTGCTCGACCTTGAGGAGCGGCCCCCCCTTTTCCATGCTAGACCACCTCCCCTTCCGGATAAAGCCAGCACGCCACGATGTGATCCTTTCCCACGAGCAGCGACTTGGGAACCTCTCTCATGCATCGTTCCATGCATTTGGAGCAGCGGTCTGCAAAACGGCAGCCCTTGCCGAAGTCGTATATCGTGGGGACCGATCCCGGTATGGCAGGCAGCTCGGACTTGTCAGAGGTCATTGTGGGGATTGACGACATAAGGCCGATCGTATATGGGTGCAACGGCTCGTCGAAAATGGCTTTGAGCGTACCGCGCTCGACGGCACGCCCGGCATACATGACGACAACCTCTTCGCAGATCTCGGCGACGACGCCGAGATTGTGCGTGACCATCATGAGACCGCCGGAATCACCCTTGAGCCCTTTCATGATGTCGAGGATCTGTGCTTGGATGGTCACGTCAAGCGCAGTCGTCGGTTCGTCGGCGATGAGCAGCGCCGGATGATTGATGATGGCCATGGCGATCATGACACGCTGGCGCATCCCACCTGAGAACTCGTGCGGATACTGGGAAAGGCGCGCTTCGGCGTTGTTGATACCGACGGATTCGAGTGACCGGATAGTACGCGCTCGGATTTCATCGGGCGCAAGATCGGGATGGTGGAGTAAAAGGCATTCGCCGATCTGGTTGCCGATAGTAAGAACCGGATTCAGTGAAGTCATGGGTTCTTGGAAGATCATCGAGAGGCGATTTCCGCGGATGACTTCCATCTCCTTCTCACTCATCTCGAGCACATTCTTGCCGTCGAACAGGATTTTTCCGCTCTGTACGACCGCCGCATCGGGTAGAAGGCGCATAAGAGACAGCGATGTCATCGACTTGCCGCATCCGGATTCCCCCACTACTCCGAGGGCCTTGCCTTCGTCGATGGAGAAACTCAGGTTGTCGATAAGGTTCGACACGTTGCCATCATCGTCTTTGAAGCCCATGCTGTAGTTGTGAAACTCGACCAAAGGCATGTAGGAAGGTCTCCTCTCCTAAGATCCCACGATGTCTTGACGGGCGGATACCGGCGCTATGCCCAGACCTCGCGCAGCACGCGGATCGCATTGCCGCCGATGACCTTGGCGATGTCCTCGTCGGAGTAGCCGTGCTTGACGAGCCAGCGCGGGATGTTCCAGCTGGCCTCGGTGCAGTTCTCGAGGCCCCAGACGAAGGGGACCATTGGTCTTGCTCATCGTGGTGTGCGGGGCCGCCTCGATGCCGATGACGCCGCCCCTCTCGGCCACCGCCTGCAGGAGCTCGTCGGCAGCCATACGGCGGATATTCCAGACAGCCTTAGCGCCGCAATGGCTCATGATGATGGGCTTAGAGGAGACGGTGACGGCATCATAGGCGGTCTGGGTGCCGCAGTGGCTGACGTCGATGAGCATGCCCACCTTGTTCATGCGCTCCACGCACTCCCGTCCGAATCTGGTGAGCCCGCCGTCCTTGTCTTCCTTGAGGCCGTTGCCGAGCGCGTTGCTCTCTGAGTAGGTAATGCCGAGCTGGCGGACGCCGAGGCCGTAGAGGATGTCGATGCGGTCGACCTCGTTTTCGATGCATGCCGCTCCTTCGATGGCGCCGACCCATGCGATCTTGCCGGCAGCCTTGGCGGCGTAGATGTCGTCCACGGTCTTTGCATGTACGAGCAAATCCTGATGGGCAAGGTCGCAGAGGCGCATGCCGAGGTCGTGGACGATATCGATCCACTTCCACCCGCCGGGACTGGAGATGATGTTGACACCGTCCATCATGTTGTCGAAGACGCAGTCGATGTTGGAGTACGAGAGCGCCTCGTAAGCGCATACCGCACGTCCCTGCCGCATGGAATCCCAGATATTATCGAGCGTCGACATGTCTTTGGGATAGAATGTAGGGTGATCATGTAGGCTCACATAGGGATGCTTGGCGAGGATTTCAGCTACGCGCGCCTCATCCTCGGCTGAGCAATCGACAACGTGGCGGCCGGCCCAGTCCCACTTTGCCCACTCGATCTGGGGCCAGTCCTTGCCCTCTTCGAGATAGCTGTATGCTTTATAGCCGTTATATGCGCTTTTCTGTGCGAATTCCATGTTGGGTCCTCTCTCCCATTAATGAACGAGCGGATAATTCCATCGATTACAGGATTCCGCTTGTGGATGTGGAGCGCTCTCTCGTGATGACCCCGACAGCTCCGCCCACGTCGTACCTGTTACTCGCAATCATATATAGCAGCTTCATGACGCCTCTCTCCTCAGTGCGCAGATTTTCCCTATGCCCAGACCTCGCGCAGCACGCGGATCGCATTGCCGCCGATGACCTTGGCGATGTCCTCGTCGGAGTAGCCGTGCTTGACGAGCCAGCGCGGGATGTTCCAGCTGGCCTCGGTGCAGTTCTCGAGGCCCCAGACGAAGGGGACCGCAGTACTCGAAATGCTCCATAAACGAGTCTATGTCGTGCGTGCTCTTAGTGTGGGACATCGTGGTGTGCGGGGCCGCCTCGATGCCGATGACGCCGCCCCTCTCGGCCACCGCCTGCAGGAGCTCGTCGGCAGCAAGGCGTTTGATATTCCAAATGGCCTTGGCACCCGTGTGGCTCATGATGATGGGCTTAGAGGAGACGGTGACGGCATCATAGGCGGTCTGGGTGCCGCAGTGGCTGACGTCGATGAGCATGCCCACCTTGTTCATGCGCTCCACGCACTCCCGTCCGAATCTGGTGAGCCCGCCGTCGGCATCCTCGCGGCAGCCGCTACCGAGCGCGTTGCTCTCTGAGTAGGTAATGCCGAGCTGGCGGACGCCGAGGCCGTAGAGGATGTCGATGCGGTCGACCTCGTTCTCGATCATGGCTGCACCTTCTTCTGCGGCTACCCAAGCTATCTTTCCCTCGCGCTTGGCGCTGAAGATATCGTCGGCCTTGGTGCAGTGGACAAGGAAGTCCTGATGGGCAAGGTCGCAGAGGCGCATGCCGAGGTCGTGGACGATATCGATCCACTTCCAGCCCGCTGGGCTCGAGATGACGTTCGTGCCGTCCATCATGTTGTCGAAGACGCAGTCGATGTTGGAGTATGAGAGCGCCTCGTAAGCGCAGGCATCGCGACCCTGTCGCATGGCGTCGAAGTAGGGAGCTTTGCCGCTCATGTCACGAGTGCAGAAGTCGGCATGCTCGTGGACGCTCACATACGGATTGGTCTTGAGAATTTCGGCCACGCGGGCTTCTTCTTCAAGTGTGCACTCGACCATATGGTAGCCGGCCCAGTTCCAATCGGCCCAATCTACAACCTTGTAATCCTTTTCCGGCACGAGGTAGGAGAAGGATCTGTAGCCCTTGTAGGCGGAACGCTGAGCGAATTTCACGGAAACTCCATTCGGTAAAGGGGAGGGCACCGGATAGCACCCTCCCCTTTGGCCTCTGCACGACGAAACGTTTACTTGAGCTTGACGTTCTGGAAGGGTTTGCAATAGAAGTATCCGGAGTTGCCATAGACGAGCTTCCAACCGTCGAAGTGCTCTGTGGAGGCAACATAGGTACTGGAGGGAACGAACAGGTGAACGCAAGGCAGATTCTCGACGAACCAGGTTTGCCACTGGTCGAGAAGCCCCTTGCGCTTGTCGTAGTCGACTTCGGCTTGCATGGCGCGGAGCAGGTCCTCCTGAGTTTGATCATTGAACTCCATGAAGTTCAAGGTTTGACCGATACCGAAACAGGTCAGAAGCGTTGTGTCGACGTCATCGATAACGCCCCAAGAGCTGTATGACAGCTCGTACTTGTGGCCCTGGGTGACTTTCTCGGAGAAGGTGGCGGCATCGACGGGTTCCTTGTTGATTTTGATGCCGGCTTTTCTGAGGTCATCTACGATAATGGACATGACTCCGTCGACGTTGGGGAGGGTCGATCTATAGGTGAGCGTGAACTCGAGGCGCTTGTCGCCATTAGCGCGCACACCATCGCCGGAGTCGATGTAGCCGGCAGCCTCGAGTTGAGCGGCGGCATCCTCGACGCTGAAAGCGGGTTGAGTGATGTTGGACTGCACGAGGTCCGCATAGACCGGCGAGATCGGGGTGTACATCGGGGTGGCAGCGCCTGCCCAGGCGACATTGCAAATGGCATCGCGGTCAATGCACTTCGCAAAGGCCTGGCGGACTTCCTTGTCTTGGAGGGCTGGGATACCCTGCGAGAAAGAGATTAGGGCATAGCCGAGAGCATCGATGGACTCGATCTGATACTTGGGATCGGTGGCCAGCTGCGAGGCGGACTGATCGGTGATGTAGTTGGCGATGACATCGATCTCGCCGTTCTGGAGGGCGAGGACGGCTGCGTTCTCATCGGTATAGAAGCGGAAGATGATCTCGTCGATATTGGCCCCGGCGCCGTTGTTCTGGGTATAGTGCTCGTTCTTCACGAGATCGACGTACTCGCCGTCTTTCCACTCCTTGATGTAGTAGGGACCGTAGCCGTCGCCGGGATACTCAAGGCTGAATGTAGAGGGATCGGCGACATTCTCCCAGATGCTTTTACGCATGAAGGGTTCCCAGTAGCCGGCACCGTTCCAGAAGTTGACATTGGCAGATGAGAGCACGAACTTGACAGTGTGCTCATCGATGATCTCAGTCTTGTCGAAGTCTACAACGCTGTAATAGGAATCGTAAAAACCGATGTGGTTGTCCGTACCGTATTTGGCACCGAAGACAACATCCTCAGCGGTAAGCGGTGTTCCGTCGTTCCAGCACAATCCCTCCTTGAGGGTAATGGTCCACTCGGTTGCATCGTCGTTCACTATGGGATCTTCGGTGAGGAAGCCGAACTTGGTGCCGTTTTCATCGAACTCGATGGGGGGCGGGCATACAAGGTACATGATAGTGGCGGAATTGAGATCGTTTTGATACCAAATGTTGGGACCTATGGCCACGGAGGTCTGGCCAACGTTGAGGATATTGGGGTGCTCGGAACCACTCTCCCCGCCGGTTTCAGAGCTGCCTTGCTCGACACCGTTACCGCCGCAGCCGGCGAGGGCGAGAATCGAGGCGGCCGCAGATGCGCCCATCAGGAAGTTGCGCCTACTCGTAGTGAGCTTCTCCATGTGCCGAACACCATCCTTCCCCCGTTGGGCGCCCAAACACGCCCGATTAACGTACTTCGGCAGCCCCTATGATATGGATGGGCATATCAGATTCCATGGCGTTATCTGACTCGTAACAAATATGCAGGTTTAATGTGTCAAAAATGACATCGATTCATCAAAGATGAATATTGTTTCATGAAGCTAACAGTTTATGAGGGAGTCGTGCAAACAGACATGCCAATGCCATCAGGAGAAACAACACGAGTCAAGGAAATGCCTGAGAACGCGGATCGCATGAAGGTAACTCCGCTTGGATAGGCGCTCGTCGACCGCATGGATGCGCGAACCATCCTCGGGTGCGACCAGGTAAGGAAGAATGCGCACGCTCTGGCGCGAGATCCTCTCGTAGCGGATGGCATCGCAGCCGCCGCACATGAACAGGGGAACGAAGGATGCGCCGGGATAGAAGTGCTCGAGGGATTGCCTGAGAGCATCGTAGAGCGTGCCGCCGGGATCATCCTGACGTGCCGAGGGGGTCCTGTGGAGCACCTCGACCACAACGTCCTCCCCTGCGGCCCTCCTGATGAGATCGAGGAACGGATCGATGCCATGTCCCGGCAGCAGACGGAAGTTGATCGTGGCGATCGCATCGAAGGGAAGGACGTTCGCGGATGGCGCGGAGCCTTCGATCTGGGTGACGGCCATGGTATCGGCTACGTAAGGGTAGCCCTCCTCGGACCGCGCGAGCTGCATGAGGAGATCCTCGTCGGCGTCGATGCCGAGCTCTTCCAGCGCTCTGCGCAGGAGCGGCGTGAGCATGGGTTCGGGCATGGCGTCCCTGATCGACGCGATGGCGTGGGCGAGTTTCTCGAGGGATGTCGTTCCGAATGGGTTGGATGAATGCCCTCCTTTGCCTCGCGCTGTGAGGCGGAGGTTCAAGAAGCCCTTCTGGGAGAGGCAGAGCCCTTGGATCTGTCGGCCATCCGCGCCGAAGAGCGAGCCATCGATGGGGGATGCGACCCCCTCATCGAGGAGAAAAGCGGCATGCACCCCCCTTTCGGCAAGCACCGCCGCAAGGCGCGTGGCACCGGCGCTCACCGTCTCCTCGTCATCGCCGAATGCGAAGATGATGCCGCGCCGGGGCTCGAGGCCCTCGAGAAGCGCGAGTTCTACGGCTTCGAGCTCGGCGAACATCATGCCCTTGATATCGAGCGCACCCCTCCCCCAGATATACTCGTCGCCCATATATCCGGAGAAGGGCGGATGGGTCCAAGCGGCCTCATCCGCGGGGACGACATCCTGATGCGCGAGCAGGATGATGGGCTCGAGGGCGGGATCCGCGCCCCCGAGGGTGATGAGAACGCTGCGTCCGAACACCTCGAACGAGGATCGCCCCATGATGAGCGGAAACGAGGCCCGGATATGATCCTGAAGGGCGGCGAAGGAGGCCCCGTCGGCGTCATCGCCGCTTACCGTCCTGAAAGCGAGAGCTTTGGCAAGCCGCGAGAAAGCTCCCTCGGCGTCGAGCGCCGGGTACTCGTCCTCGTGGCCATAGAGGCGGTATAGGGTCTCAGGATATGCCATGCCTAGATCTGCATGCTGATCTCGGAGGTTGCCTTGCGGATGAAGTGCAGCTTGTGAGGCTCCGCATCATCTGCGGGATAACCGAGGGGGAAGATTCCCACCAGACGATATCCGTCCGTCTCGGTAAACGCCTCCTGGATGGCATCGGCATGGAAGTCGCCCACCCAGAGCGAGCCGAGGCCGAGATCGTGCGCCTCGAGCAGCATATGGGCTCCCACGATACCGCCGTCGATATCGGCGAAGTTGATGCCGCTCATGCGGCTCATGCCCGCATCCTCGGGACGTACGCCGAGGACGAGCAGGACCGGGGCATCGAAATGGTAGGGCGTCGCGGCGCGCACGACTGCCTGCGATATCTCATCGGTTACGGCCCATACGTACCATGCCTGCCTGTTGGACGCCGTGGGAGCGGCGATCGCGGCCTCGATGATACGGTCGATCTTCCAACTCTCGACGGATTTATCGGAGAATCGGCGGCAGGAATAGCGGTCGTGTGCCAAAATGATGAAGTCTTCCATGGGCGGCCCCTCTCTCTGGATGAGCTAAGTATAGATGCTCTGGCGGGTTCCCCGTCAACATCGTCTCCAGACCGATCCCCGTAGGGGCCTCTGAGGAGACAACAATGATTGCGCGGGATACGGGAGTCTGCGATACTGGCGGCATCGCCATGTCTTCTGAAGGGTGGTTCCGTGGGCAGAGGGATGATGAGGAGGGCTATTCCGCTCATAGTGCTTGCCCTGCTCGCCATAGGCTTCCTGATTGCCCGCTGTGATGGGGATTCAGGCGAAGCCATGAAGCTTCCAGTTGCCGATACGGTACGCGAGGTGGAGATCACGCAGGGCAACATGGCTGCCGTGATCGATGATCCGGACATCATGGCGGCGCTTATCCATGAGATGAGCGCCGCCGAGGATACGGGTCGGGAAAGCGTGAACGACAGCCCTGCCGTCGGAGGCGCCGTGAGGATCAGGCTCGTGGTGTCGGATTCGGAGAGCATCACGGTATTCGCCTATTTCGACCAAAGAGGTTTGCAGTACAAGGGGACCCTGTACTTGGAGATACCCTACCAGGGGATCTATTCCATAGATGCGGCCTTCTGGGATAGTGTCGAGCAGCTCTTGCGGCAGACCTAGTTTCGGCGCGAACCGTGCGGTTCACAGAGATGCGCGCCTGCACGAACATCCCCATCGAAACGCGATCATCCCGCAGGTGTTCATGAACACCTGCGGGATGATCGCGCAAGGGCCCGGATGTTGATCCAGCACTAACCTTCGTTCTCAAGATATAGCACGATAGGCTCTATATATTCGAAATCCGAAATGTCATAGGAAGCGGATATCATTTCCGCCATGTTCTTCTCGTCCTCGGTGACTTTCTTCTTTCTCTTCATGATCGAGGCAAACATCTTCATCGCCAGTTTGGATGGCAGCTTCATTTTTTCGTAGTTCAAACCTCCCTGGCAATAAAATGCCCTAATATACGCTCTTTGCTCAACTGAGAGCATGTTATGAAGAGCCTCCTCGATAACGGGACTCTCATTGGGGCTTGCGCCAACACAGAAGACCGCCAGACGTTTGCCTCTCCAGTCGGCCGCTTTATCCAAAAACCACTTCACCTTGGCCACTTTTCCGGCTATCGCCCATCCGCCATAAGCTATCGCTTGATACTCGTCGAAAAAAGCGGCATCCTTCTTTCGCGCATCTTTGAGTTCAATGAGATCGGCTTTCATTCTGCCCGCGATCCATCCGGCGTATTTCTTTGTGAATCCGGTTTGGGAAGTATAGATAATCAAAGTTTTCATAATTCGCTCAGGTTCCTTTCCATTTTCATAATCGTGTGTATCGTAAGCATCAAACTTTCCTCATCGACGCCCCTAAAGATGCAGGCAATGACTTCCTTGCTCTGACTGTCGTTCTTTTCGCAAAAATCCCGGCATTTTTCAGTAACCAGTATTCTTTGCTTCCTTCTGTCTTTCTCATCCGCCATCATCGCGATAAAGCCTTTTTTCTCGAGCTTAAGCAAGATCTGCCTCACATTTTGATGGGAAGTGCCCAGGACATCCGACAATTCGTTTAGAGTCGGAGGTTCTTTGCAGAGGTTGATGCAGATGATTGCAAAAAACTGCTTCCAGGTAATCTCCCTGAAAAGGGCATCGGCACGTGCCTGATATCGATTGTCGAATGCACTCAGCAATCCCAATAGAAAGGCTTGCGGCGCCATGTCGCCAAATTCGACCGAGCTTTTGCCCACCGCCTCGTCATAATTCATAAGTCCCATCCTCGATTCATGCGCTCATAATAAAAAGTAATGTATTACATATTTTAATGTAACACATTACCTATTTGATGACAACAGGGCGAATGCAGTTCGAAAGCATATTCCTCGACCCTAGTCGTGCTCCGCAGCGATCCCGTCAAACTAGTCGCGGAGCGGCGCTACCCCGTTCGTTATGAAGCCGTTCTTGATGTGAGACCATGAGCGGGCGACTGGCACGCACTTCTATGCCACGGTCGTCGACCTCATCGTTCGTGACCATACGACTGCACCCGCAGGTCACGCAGTGGAGATCGGGA
Organism: Coriobacteriales bacterium OH1046; assembly: GCA_004010535.1. GTDB lineage: Bacteria > Actinomycetota > Coriobacteriia > Coriobacteriales > Atopobiaceae > RUG721. The sequence continues at coordinate 176,658 of RQYE01000001.1, forward strand.
TTACGAGTTGATGTTTCCTATGTTCCGATGTCTCGGATATGATACTGTGCGGACATGAATCTGCATGTACGGAGGTATCGATGGTCGAGCTCAGGCCGATAACGGAGGGGAACCTCATCGACGCATTCAACCTCAGGCTCGCGCCGGGACAGGAGGAGTACGTCTCTCACCCCATGCGGAGCCTCGCGCAGGCGTATGTCTACAGGGACCAGTGCCAGCCGTTCGGCATCTACGCGGCGGGGAGGATGGTCGGGTACGTCATGGTGATCTATGACTACGACGTTCCCGAGTACGACATCTGGCACATGATGGTCGACGAGGCGGAGCAAGGGCGCGGTTATGGCGGCGATGCCCTCGATCGGGTCATCGAATACATCAGGACGAAACCCTTCGGCGGATCGGATAGAATCGCCCTGACCTGCAACAAGCGCAATCCCGTTGCAAGGGGGCTGTATGAGGGCAGGGGCTTCTCCGCAACCGGATGCGAGGACGAGGACGAGATGGAGCTTGTCCTGGTGGTTGAGTGACGGGTTCCAGCTTCATGAGACATCAGAAGAGCTCATGAAGCAGATCGCGGATTAGGGACACTGGTGCTGAAGTACTGCAGCCTTATGAACGAGCGATGCCAGAAATGCAAACCCGCCAAACCGGCTGCCGCTTGCCGAATCGCATTTTGATGCAGGAGCGACCCAGAGTTTGATGCACGGTGCAGAATCGGGATTCCTTGGTGCAAAAAGGCCAGGGCATATGCCCCGGCCTCGAAGTTCCTGGTCGGGTGGACTGGATTCGAACCAGCGACCCCTTGACCCCCAGTCAAGTGCGCTACCAAACTGCGCCACCACCCGAAAGCACAGAAGATTATACCGTTCGCGGCAGGCTATGCAAGCGAGGACTTCAACTCTTCTACAGAAACAATGCTGGATCCAAAGCATTTCACGAAGTGCTCGATGCCGGCCTCCTGCGTTCCGCAGAGGAATGTGGTGGTCGCATCCTCCACGACGACGGTCCTGTAGTTGTTGAAATAGGCGTCGGCAAGGGTATGGAGCACGCAGATGTTGGTATCCGCACCGACGGCGATCAGGGTGTCGATGCCCAGCTCGCGCAGCGTCAGATCCAAGTCGGTTTGGAAGAAGCCCGAATACCGGCGTTTGGGGATGATGAGGTCGCCTTCCCAGACCTTGACCTCGGGAATGATGGCCATCCTGTCCTTGATGCCATGCTCTCCCCACAACTCGAGCTCCCTGTCGAGGCCGGGGATGTGCTGGTCGTTCAAGAAGAGCACGGGCAAGCCGGCTTCATGGCACAGATCCACGACGATGCCGACATTTCTGCGGTAGACATCCATGAAACTGCTCGGATCGTAAACTCCGTCCTCGCGCCGTCCGTCATCCCCGATGGGGCCGATCGCGTCGATGACGATGAGCGCGGTGCGATCCTTCTCGATATGCATCCTCTCCCCTTCCCTCTCGGATATGCTACTGTCACAGGTATACCCTTGAACGGGAAGGAACGCCATGGATTCTTTTTTCGAACGGGTCTACGAGGTCGTGCGGCAGATTCCCGCAGGCCGCGTCGCCTCCTACGGACAGGTCGCCCGTCTCGTCGGAGCGCCGCGGAAAGCCCGTTTCGTTGGATTCGCCCTGCATGCGAGCCCCGGTATGGAGGACGGCGTTCCCTGCCATCGCGTGGTCTTCAAAGACGGCTCCCTCGCTGCGGGCTTCGCCTTCGGAGGTCCTGGGATACAGAAGGAGATGCTCCTCGATGAGTGCGTCTCGTTCAGGGACGAGGCGCACGTCGATATGCAAGACTGCAGCTGGGAAGCCTAGGCCCTTCTGGTCGCTATGAAGTCGACGCCGGTACCCGCAGCATCGCGCACGATGACATCGCCGATGGCGATGGGGGCCTCGACCGTGACACCGCGAAGCGATTCGACGGCCTCGAGGACCTTCGCCTTGGGGATATCGCCTGCCGTCTTGACGGAGACCATGCGTGCCAGCTTGCTCCCCGTGACGGGAACCGATGACGTCGCAACGCGCAGGGGGTTGGTGGCCTCGGCCTGCGCGTAGGTCTCCCCCCGCTTGCACGCGTTTCCCACAACCGAGAGGACTCCGCCGCCTTCGATCTTGACGTCGAGCTGGCAGCCGCGCGGGCACCTGATGCAGGTGAGATGGATCTGCTCCATGGCCGTCATGCCTCCTCGAGCTTGAAGACGATCTCCTTGAGGTCGGGCGAAGCAACGAGATCGCCCTTCTTGAGTTTGACCTGCTCCATCTCGCCCGGCGCCAGAATCGAGCGCTTGCGGTGCTGCATGCGCTTTCCATCGAAATAGACGGATACAGAGCGGTCCTCGTAGACATTGTCCACACGAAAACGCACGATAAGCTCTTCGGGCATGCGGACAGGATCGATGGTCTGGGGCACCGTGTAGCGGATGCCATCCTCTGCGGTGAGCGGCACCGCTCCGGCACTCCCAGCGAGCACGCCCCGAGCATAGGCAGCTGCATTGCGACCAGCAGCCGCAGCTTCCTGCGAGACGTAGTCGACCAGATCATGGACGTGGAGGACATTGCCCGCCGCGAAGATGCCCTCGACCGAGGTCTCGAGGACCTCGTTCACCACAGGGCCGCGCGTGACGGGAGAGAGACCGATGCCCGCAGAGAGCGAGAGCTCGTTCTCGGGGATGAGGCCGACTGAGAGCAGCAGCGTATCGCAGGGATAGGCGGTCTCGGTACCGGGGATGGGCTTTCCACGGCCATCGACTTCGGCGATGATCACGGCCTCCACGCGCTTCTTCCCCTCGATGCGCACAACGGTATGAGAGAGCAGGAGCGGGATGCCGAAGTCGTCGAGGCACTGGACGATGTTGCGTTTGAGGCCTCCCGAATACGGCATGAGCTCGGCAACGCAGGCCACATGGGCACCCTCGAGGGTCATGCGGCGGGCCATGATGAGGCCGATGTCGCCCGAACCGAGGATGACGACCTCGCGTCCGGGCATGAACCCCTCGATGTTCACCAGGCGTTGGGCCGTGCCTGCGCTATAGATACCCGCAGGACGGTAGCCGGGGATGTTGAGCGACCCGCGCGGGCGCTCGCGGCAGCCCATGGCGAGGATGATGGCCTTTGCCCGGATGCGCACCATACCCGACGTCCGGCTGACGGCTGTGACGACCTTGTCCGCCGAGATGTCGATGACCATGGTATCGAGCATGAAGTCTATGCCGCCCGCCCGTGCAAGCTCCTCGAACCGGGCGGCATATTCGGGACCGGTGAGCTCCTCATCGAAGGTGATGAGGCCGAAGCCGTTGTGGATGCACTGGTTGAGGATGCCGCCCAGCTCGCAGTCGCGCTCGACGACGAGGATGGACGCGCATCCCGCATCCCGCGCCGCGATCGCCGCTGCCAGACCGGCGGGCCCGCCTCCGATGATCAGGATGTCATAGCCGTTGGTCACAGGAGGCCACCTCCTCCGAGCTCCTTATCCCTGCCCACGAGGAGCTCCGATCCTGGGCCCGCCTTCGTGATCTCGGCATACGCGAGATCGGCCAGCTCGCGATCGAGGATATCCATGATCTTGGACGTGCAGAAACCCGCCTGGCAGCGTCCCATGCAGGCTTCGGTCCGCCGCTTGATGCCGTCGAGCGAGCGGGCACCCAAGGGGCTACGGATTGCAGCCACGATCTGCGCCTCGGTGACCTTCCTGCAGCGGCAGACCACGTGGCCGTAAGCGGCATCCTCTGCGATAAGGGCCTCCCAATCCTCATCGCATGCCCATTCGACGGCGGGGATGCCCCTGCGGGCGGGGACGAAATCGCCGCGCATCTCGGGACCGAGGATGCCGTCGACGATGCCGGCGACCATCTCCCCGATCGCGGGCGCGGCGGTGAGGCCGGGAGATTCAATGGCGGCGCAATCCACGAAACCGGGCGCGTCCGGAAGCTCCCCGATGAGAAAGTCATGCTCCTTGCGATGGGCGCGGAGGCCCGAGAACGAGGTGATGGTCTCGTGAAACGGGATATCCTTGACGCTCAGGACCGACTTGGCGAGCACCTCCGCAAGGCCGGCCGCCGTCGTGTCGGTGGCCTCCTTGTCCGCTATGTCCTCGGCGGTCGGTCCGACGAGGAGGTTGCCCGCCGTGGTGGGCGTGACGAGGACGCCCTTGCCGTACTTTGTGGGCAGTTGGAAGACCGTGTGGGAGACGTGGCGGCCGGCGGCGGTATCGAGGACGAGGTACTGGCCGCGGCGCGGGATGATCTCGAGCGTGTCGGCAGAGACCATGTTGTGCAGGGCATCGGCATAGACGCCGGCCGCATTGACCACGGCGCGCGCTGCGAAACCGCCTCTGGTGGTGGAGATCGTCCAGAGCCCATCGTCTTGCGCGATGCCGATGACCTCGGTGTTGAAGAAGAACTCGACGCCGTTCACACGGGCGTTCTCGGCAAGCGCCCAGGTGAGCTGGAAGGGATTGACGATACAGGCGGAAGGAGCCCAGAGCGCGGCGCGGGCCCCATCGGCGATGTTCGGCTCGAGGGCGCGCAGCTCATCTCCGTATATGATGGTCAAGGGCTCGACGCCGTTCTTCCGACCGCGCGCGAGAAGCTCTTCGAGCTTGGGAAGATCCTCCTCGGCCGTGCAGACGACGAGCGAGCCTATATTGTCGAGGTCGACGTCGAGGTCTGCGCAGAGCCCGCCCATGAGCTCAACGCCGCGGACGTCGAGCTCGGCCATGAGGGTTCCCGGCTCTGCATCGAAGCCCGCGTGCACGATGGCCGAATTGGCCTTGGATGTGCCGCAGCAGACGTCTTCCTCACGCTCCAGGACGCCGATGCGCAGCTTCCGCTTGGAAAGCTCGCGCGCGCAGGCGGCACCTGAGACACCGGCCCCTATGATCACGACATCGAATGCATCCATCGCAGCTCCCCCATACCTACCGGATCATATCGATAAGGATAAGCCATTCGCTTTCAAGCTCGTCGATCTGCGTCCTCGTATCCTCGAGCTCGGCCTGCTTTGCAAGGAGCGCCTCATAGTCGGTTTGGTCGAGGGCATGCAGCTCCGCCTCGAGCCGCGCGGGTTCATGGCGGAGCTTCTCGAGTTTGCGCTCGATCGCATCGAGGCGTTTCTTACGTTCCCGGCGTTCTGCATGGGGGCTCACGGACCTCTCTGCTGCGCTTCGGGACGAAGGGTGTATGTCCGGGGAGGCTCCCCCCGACATGCACTCGTCGAGAAGATGCAGATAGCCATCGATGCCGTCCGGGACATGGCGGAGGTGCCCGTTGATAAGCGCGTACTGGTTGTCTGCAACACGTTCCGCCAGATAGCGGTCGTGGGTTACGAGCAGAAGCGTGCCCGGCCAGGTATCGAGCAGGGACTCGAGCTCGGCGAGCATATCGGTGTCGAGATCGTTGCCCGGCTCGTCGAGCACGAGCACGTTGGGCTCGTCGATGAGCACGCACAGGAGCGCCAAGCGGCGCCTCTGCCCGCCGGAGAGCTCGGAGATGCGTTCGGTCATATCGGACGCATCGAACCCCAGGCGCTCGAGGAGCTTTGCGGGCGAGGTGGGCCTGTCCTCGACGATGAGGTGCTGCTTATAGCGGGCGAGCAGGTCGAGCACGCGCCAGTCGCCCTTCCCTTGAAGATTATCGAGCTGTTGGGAGAGCCATCCGAATCTGACCGAGCGGCCGATCTTGACGCTTCCCCCCGTGGGGGCGAGGAGGCCGGTCATGATGCGCAGCAGGCTCGTCTTGCCCGCACCGTTCGCGCCGAGGATCGAGATACGCTCTCCCGGCCCGATGATCCAATCGATATCCTCCAGAACGACCGTATCGCCGAACGAGAGGCTCACACTCTCGAGCTCGATGACCTGTTTGCCCAAGCGTGCGACCGCAAGGCGCTTGAGTTCGACGCTGTTGCGTATAGGAGGATCATCGGCGAGCAGGGCGCGCGCGGCCTCGATCCTGAACTTGGGCTTGGAGGTGCGCGCCCGCGCCCCATGGGAGAGCCAATTGAGCTCCTTGCGCAGCGTGTTCCGTCTGCGCTCCTCGAGGAGCGCAGCCGAACGGTCGCGCTCGACGCGTTGCTGGATGTAGGCGGAGTATCCGCCTTCGAAGGAACCTATGGAGCGATGGTGGACCTCCCACATCCGCCGGCATACCTCATCGAGGAACCAGCGGTCGTGCGTGACGGCGAGCAGCGCCCCCTCCCCCTCCGGCCAGCGTGATGCAAGATGGGCCGCAAGCCAGGCGATGGCATGCATATCGAGATGGTTCGTGGGCTCGTCGAGGAGCAGCACATCCCAGGTGCCGATGAGGACGCGGGCGAGATCGCAGCGTTTCCGTTCGCCGCCCGAGAGCGTTCCCACGAGGGCGTCGAGCGGGATGGCGCGGAGAAGCTCGGCGATGATGGAGCGGATCCTGCCGTCCGAAGCCCATTCGAACTCCGCGCGGTCGCCGAGCACGGCCTTCCCAACAGTCGTCTCGTCATCGAGCGCGTCGGATTGCCCTATAAAGCCGACGGAGATGGTATTCCGCCACGTGACCGTGCCGCTGTCGGGCTCGAAGGATTTCGCGATGCAGGCGAGCAGGGTGGATTTGCCATCTCCGTTGCGGCCGACGATGCCGATGCGATCGCCCTCGTTGATCCCGATGCTGACATCTGCGAGCACCTTCTTCCCAGGCCACTCATGCGAGACCTTGTCGAGTCCGATGAGGATGCCCACCTACCCAACCTCCCCGCAAAAAGGACGGGATACGTCCATCCGATCCTCTGCAAGCCTTCTGAGCAGGGAGATCTCCGCAGCATAGCCTGCAAGGTCGTTGGGCGTCTCGAGGATCATCGGCACTGCGGCGAGCCGCTGGTTCGACACGAGGGCGGCGAAGGCGCCGAGTCCGATCGCGCCCTGTCCGATGCGCTCGTGACGGTCCTTGCGCGAACCGCGCGCATGCTTCGAGTCGTTGAGATGGAGGGCGCGCAGGAGGCCGAGGCCGATGAGGCGGTCGAACTCGTCGAGGACGCCGTCGAGGCCGTCGCGGACATCGTAGCCGCCGTCCCATACATGGCAGGTATCGAGGCAGACTCCCAGAAGCTGTTTCTCGCGCACGCCGTCGATGATGCGTGCGAGCTCCTCGAAGCTGCGTCCGATCTCGGATCCCTTGCCGACCATGGTCTCGAGCAGAACCGTCGTGGACTGGCCTTTGACAAGGGCCTCGTTCAACCCCTCGACGATGAGGCGGATGCCCTCGTCCGTGCCCTGCCCCACATGCGAACCCGGATGGAGATTGTAGAAGTTGCCCGGAAGCGACTCCATGCGTGCGAGGTCATCTGCCAAGGCGCGTCGCGCGAAGTCGAGGGCGGCGGGCTTGGCCGAGCAAAGGTTCATCGTGTACGGCGCATGCGCCACGAGGCGGCCGAAACCGTTGGCGGCCATGAGCTCCCGAAGCTCGCGGGCATCATCCGGATCGACGGCCTTGGCGGTGCCTCCGCGCGGGTTGCGCGTGAAGAAGGCGAAGGTCGTGGCGCCGATGGAGAGCGCCGTCTCTCCCATGGCGCGGTATCCGCCCGTGGTTGAGAGATGGCAGCCCAGCGCGAGCGGGCATGCCATCATCTGCGCTCCGCGACGAGGCGCGCGACGCGATCGAGGATGGCGTTGGCAACCTCGGCCTTGGGAAGCGTGGGCAGCTTCTCCACGCCGCCAGCCGTGACGAACGATACGCGGTCGGTGTCGGAGCCGAACGTGGAATCGGGTCTCGATACGTCATTCGCCACGATCATGTCGGCATGCTTTCGGGTGAGCTTCGCGATCGCGTTCTCGATGAGGTCATCCGTCTCCGCAGCGAAACCGCATACCACGCGCCTGTCCTTGACGCGGCAGAGATCGGCGAGGATATCCTTGGTTGGGACGAGCTCGATGGATACGATCGGCTCGTCGGACTTCTTGAGCTTGCGATCCGCTGTGACCCGAGGCGTGTAGTCGGCCACGGCGGCGGAGCAGATCGCCGCATCGGCATGCTCGAAAGCGCTCATGCACGCCTCATGCATAGCGCGTGCGCTGATAACGTCGATACGCTCGGCGCCCTCCGGCGTGGCCAGCGCGCAGGGCCCGGCGACGAGCGTGACGGCCGCACCGCGATCGAGGGCCGCCTGCGCGATGGAAAAGCCCATCTTGCCGGACGATGCGTTCGCGATGTAGCGTACCGCATCGATGGCCTCATGGGTCGGTCCCGCATTGACGAGGAGCCTGAGGCCCGCGAGATCGCGCACGACCTTGAGATGGGAGAGCACGTCGGCAACGATATCGGATACGGCGGCGAGCTTGCCCTCGCCCACATCGCCGCAGGCGAGAAGCCCGCTTGAGGGCATGATGAAGCCGTATCCGCGCTTCTGGAGCAGGGCGACGTTTGCCTGCGTCGCCTCATCCTTCCACATATGCACATTCATGGCGGGTGCGAGGAGCGCAGGCGCCTGGAGCGCGAGGATGGTGGTGGACACGCACTCATCGGCGATACCCGAGGCGATCTTGGCCATGATGTCGGCGGTCGCAGGGCAGACGAGGCAGACGTCGGCCCACGCGCCGAGCATGATATGGGGGTTGGGCGATTCGGGGAAGTCGAAGAGGTCGGTCAGGACCGGGTAGTGCGAGAGCGCCTCGAAGGTGATGGGGCTCACGAACTCGCAGGCATCGGGAGTCATGCAGACGCGTACCTCGCACCCGGCGTCCTGAAGCCTCCGGACGATGTCGCAGGATTTATAGGCGGCGATACCGCCGCTCACGGCGAGCAGGACATGCTTTCTCATCTTAGGGCTCCTCACGTACGAGCATGCGGTGGCAATAGGGGCATTCGGAGATCACGGGGCCGCGCTCGAGGTCGCGATACGCGTCGGCTTGGAGCTTGACCCGGCAGGCGCTCGGGACATTGCCCGCCAGGCGCTCGACTGCCAAGCCGGAGAAGCGCTTGAAGGCGATGGCGTAACGCTTGCAGACATCGTCTGAGATGCGGGAGATGACGTCCGCGCGATCATCGCCGAGCCTCCCGATCGATGCTTGGATCTCCGCGCTATCCTGGTCGAACGAACGGCGCAGCGCCTCCTCGTCCGCAAGGAGCTTGGAACCGAGGGCCTTGAGCTTCTTCTCGGCTTCCTCCGCCTTGGCGAGCTTCTCGAGCAGCGGGCCCCGCTTGAATTCGAGCTTCTCGAGCTGCTTCGCCAGAAGCGAGAGCTTGGCATCGAGGGCTTGGACTTCCTTATAGGAACGGCCATGCTCGGTAATGGAGGACCTGACAGCACGCTGCTCCTGCTCATATCCGGCATGCAGCTCCCGCATCTCGGCGATATCGGTCTCGATATCCTTGCGCAGCCCGATGACGTGTTTGAGCTCTGCCGAGAGCTTCTTCTTTGCCTGCGCGACAGCTGCGAGCCGCTCGGTCTGGGGCATCGCCCCGAGCTGCGCATGCGCGCGCATGAGATCGAGATCGATCTTCTGGAGTTCGAGCAGGGCGGATGCTTCGTCGTTCATCATTCCCACCTTATCTGCGGAGGCTTCCGACACATCCGATGAGGGCGTCGGCGAACGCCGAAAGCTCGCTATCGGAGACGCGCTCATCGAACGAGATGCGCAACGCGCCGAGGGAACGCTCGCGTGGGACTCCCATGGCGGAGAGGACATGGCTGGAATCGCGCGAACCCGCTGAGCAGGCGGAGCCCGATGAGATGGCGAAACCTGCCGCGTCGAGCCGTAAGAGCACCGCCCCCGCCTCGATGCCGCTCACGGCGATATGGACGGTTCCCGGGAGCCTGCCTCCATCGTATGCCGCGTCGACCGTAGGGCATATCCCCAGATCCGCCAAGACGAGCTTCTCGACGAGCATGCTCGAACGGACCCGAAGAGCGTCGGCATGAACCCTATGGGCGCATGCTGACGCCTGCGCGGCTGCGGCGAAGGCAAGGGCTCCCGAGACATTCTGGGTACCCGGCCTGAGTCCCCGCTCCTGTCCTCCGCCATGGAGGAGCGGCTGCAGGCGGATCCCGGTTTTGAGGTAGAGCGCCCCGATACCCACCGGTCCGCCGACCTTGTGGGCGCTGATGCTCAGGGCATCGACGGGACCCGCAGAGAGCGGGATGCGCGTGAACGCCTGGACGGCATCGGTATGGAAGAGGGCCCCATGCGCATGGGCGGCGGCGGCGAGCTCGGCTATGGGTTGGACCATGCCCGTCTCGTTGTTCGCGGTCATGATCGAGACAAGCGCGCAGCGCTCATCGAGCGTGGATTCAAGCGCTGCAGGCTCGATGATCCCCCTGCACGAGGACGCCGCGATACGGACCTCGAATCCGCGTCGCCTGAGCTCGGGAGCGCATGCGAGGACCGCCTCGTGCTCGATAGCCGATATGACGACGGCATCACGTGCGCCGCGCTGCATCCGCACGGCTTCTGAAAGGCCGATGACGGCGAGGTTGTCGGCCTCGGTGCCCCCCGAGGTGAAGATGAGCTCGGAAGGGCGGGCGGAGCCGCCCAAGAGCTGGGAGATCTCCTTGCGGGCCCCTTCGAGCGCGCGTGCAGCCTCCCTGCCCGGAGTATGGAGGGAATTGGGGTTGGCACCCGCATACGAGGCGCACGCATACACAGCGAGCGCCTCTGCGGCCTCAGGTCTGAGCGGGGAGGATGCCGCATGATCAAGGTAGATGGCCAACGGTTCAGATCCCCTCGGCCAAACGCCTGAGCTCGGCCATGCGCGCGCCCCTGTCTACCGCATCGAAGATCGCGCTGCCGGCGACGAAGGTATCGGCCCCCGCCTCGGATACGCGGGCGATGGTATCGGGGGCGATGCCGCCATCGACCTCGATCATGGGGGATCGGCCCAAGGCGAGGCATGCTCCGCTGATCGTCTTGATCTTGGGCAACGTGGCTTCGATGAGCTTCTGGCCCCCGAAACCCGGATAGACCGTCATCACGAGGACGAGGTCGACCTTCTCGAGGTATGGGAGGACGGCTTCTGCGGGTGTGTCGGGGCTGAGGGAGATTCCTGCGGAGACGCCCTGGGCGCGTATGCGCTCGATGAGCTCGTCGGGGTTCTCGGCTGCCTCCACATGGAAGGTCACGATATCGGCTCCCGCCCCTATGTAGGAATCGAAGACCCCTTCGGGGTTCGTGACCATGAGATGGACATCGAGGGGGAGGTGCGTATGCGCCCTGACCTGCTTCAGAATGCCGGGACCGAAGGAGAGATTGGGTACGAAATGCCCGTCCATGACATCGTAGTGGAGCAAATCGGCCTCTCCGATGTCTTCGAGCTCGGCACCGAGGCGCATGAAGTCTGCCGACAGGATGGAGGGGACGATATTCACCTGGTTCGTCATGGCGCTACCTCGTTTCTCAGCGAATAGCCGTAGAACTCCTCGTTCGGGACGCGTCCTAGAAGCGATTCGATCGCATCATCGATAGAAAGGCCCTGATAGAGCACTGCATAGACGACACGCGAGATAGGCACTTCGATATGATGCTCATCAGCGAGCTCGCATACGCTCACGCAGGCACGGGCACCCTCGACCACCATGCGCGTCCGCCCCTGATACGCTTCCAGGCTCTCCCCCGCCACCAGCGCCTCGCCGAAGGCCCTGTTGCGGGAATGGCGTGAGGAGCACGTCACGACCAGATCTCCCATGCCGGCGAGGCCCATGGCCGTGAGCGGGTTCCCGCCGAGGATCGAGACCATGCGGCCGATCTCGGCGAGCCCGCGTGTCATGAGTGCGGCGAGGGTGTTATCGCCGGCCCCTTTTCCCGCAGCGATGCCGCATGCGATGGCGATGACATTCTTCACGGCGCTGCAGACCTCCACGCCCACGACGTCGTCGGAGGTGTAGGCGCGGAACACGCTCGAGGCGAGGAGGTTCTGGAAGAAAAGGGCGATCTCGGCGTTGCCGGAGGCGATGACGGCGGCTGATACCGCTCCTGCGGCGATCTCCTCGGCATGGTTGGGACCGGCGAGCACGGCGATGCGCGCGGGAGCGCCGAGTTGATCGGCGACAACCTCGTGCATGAGTTTATGCGATCCCGTCTCGATGCCCTTGGTGAGGACGAGCACGGGAGCCGTCGGTGGGACGAAGGGGGCGAGCCGGCGGATCGTCGTCCGGAGATAGGCCGAGGGCGAGGCGAGGATGAGGGCATCGGATCCGCAGGCAGCCTCCTCCATGGACGTCGTGGCGACCACATTGAGCGCGAGCAGGCAATCCTTGAGATAGACGGGGTTTTTATGCGCTTCGTTGATCGACGCGGCGATATGCTCGTCACGTGACCACAGGCAGACGGTATCCGCATGGGGTGCCACGAGAGCGGTGATACCCGTGCCCCACGATCCCGACCCTATGATTGAGATGCGGCGCATGCGCCTCACATCTTCCTATCGGGCGCATGGAATGCGAAGCGCTTCTCTTCGTGATCGAGAAGCTTTTTGATGTTGGAGCGATGCGCCCAGATGACGAGGGCGGCGACGAGCGTAAGCGGGATCATCGAAACGGGGGCGGACCCGAAGGCGAGCGCCAAAGGCGGCAATGACAGGGCGGCGGAGCACGAGGCGAGCGAGACGTAGCGCGTGGGGACGGCCACGAGGATGAAGACGACGAGCAGGCCGAGGGCGATGCGCCAGTCGAGCGAGAGGGCGGCTCCGAAGCCCACGGCGATGCCCTTGCCGCCTTTGAGACCGAGATACGGCGAGAAGATATGGCCGCAAATGCAGGCGACGTAGACGATGGCGATGGCGACGCCCGCCGTCTGGTCGAGATCGAATACCTTGAATTCACGCTCCGCCATCCATGGGATGAGATGGCGTGCAAGCTCCAGGGAGACGAATCCCTTGCCCGCATCGAGGATGAGGGTGAGGGCCGATGCGGCGGCACCGACCGAGCGCGCGACATTGGTCGTGCCGATGTTGCCCGAGCCCACCTTGCGCACATCGACGCCCCTCAGGCGGGCGATGAGCAGCCCGAAGGGGATGCCGCAGAGAAGATAGGACAGACCGCAGCACAAGACGGTGGGCAGGATGGCCGCATGCAAAAGGTCCACGGGCATCACGCCCCCTTGCTTCTGAAGCGCAAGCGGATGGGCGTGCCGACGAGGTCGAAGCGCTCGCGGATGCGGTTCTCGAGATAGCGTTCGAAATTGCCATCGACGAGATCGGGATGGTTGCAGAAGAAGGTGAGCACGGGGGGCTCGGAACCTGTCTGGGTGGCATACATAAGCTTGAGACGGCGCCCCTTGTCGCCCACCGTATGGCCGCCCTCGCGCAGAGCAGCAAGGAAATCGTTGAGATCCGAGGTCTTGATCGAGCTGCTGCGGGCCATTGCGGCAGAGAGGCAGGCGTCGAAGACCTTCCCCACCGAGCGTCCGGTGAGCGCCGAGATGTTCAACGTGGGAGCCCATGGGGCGAACGCCATGCGCTGGGACAGGCTTTGGAACAGCTCGGCCTGCTTCTGGGCATCATCGACGAGATCCCACTTGTTGAGGAGTATGATCAGGGCGCAGCCCCGATCGACGGCGAGATTCGCAAGCTTCTGGTCCTGCTCGGTAACGCCGATAGAGGAATCGACCACGAGCAGGCACACGTCCGCCCTGTCCATGGCCATGAGGCCGCGGACGTAGCTGTAGTATTCGACATCCTCATGGACCTGCGCCTTCTTGCGGATGCCGGCGGTATCGACCAACCTGATGAGAGTACCCTCATGGTCGATCAGGGAGTCGATGGCATCGCGCGTGGTGCCCGCGATGTCGGAGACGATGGAGCGCTTCGCCCCCACAAGCCTGTTGGCGAGCGAGGATTTGCCCACATTGGGCCTGCCGATGATGGCGATGGAGAGATCCTCCCCCGCCTCGTCCTCATCCGGCGGATCGGGAAGGGCTGCCACGATGGCGTCGAGCAAATCTCCCGTGCCATGGCCATGGAGCGAGGAGAGCGGCAGGGGCTCGCCGATGCCGAGCGCGTAGAACCCCCAGAGCTTCTCGTCCTCGTTGGAAGGGTCATCGCATTTGTTGACGACGAGGAAGACGGGCTTCGCGGCCTTGCGGCAGATGCGCGCCACCTCCTCGTCCTCATCGGTGACGCCGACCGTGCCGTCGACCACGAAGACGATGGCATCGGCCTCATCGCAGGCGGCAAGCGCCTGCTCGCGGATATGGGGTGCGAAGCCGTCGGTCGATCTGGCCGACTCGATGCCGCCGGTATCGACGAGCACGAAGGGGCGCCCGTTCCAATCGGCGGTATGGTACGAGCGATCCCGGGTGACGCCGCGGGACTCGTGGACGATAGCCTCCCTTGCCTCGGCTAAACGATTCACCAGCGTGGACTTACCCACGTTAGGTCGCCCGACGATAGCTACGATGGGTTTGGGCATGGTTCTCCTCGGCATTATACGGTTGGCGTCTCCATGATAGCAGAAGGCCGGGTCTCAGCGATCTCCCGTCCACCGAAGGAGGGCGTCGAGCATGCGATGCGGCGTGGTGCGGACAAGGAGCGCCTCGCCCCCGCGTGCCGAGATCTCGCCGGCGATGCACGTAAACGAGCCGCCATCCAAGGTGAGCATATCCGAATTGAACATCACCTCGGGGACGACCACGACAGTCGATGCGAGATCGCGTGGAAGCTGGCCGAGCAGATCGCATGCCACGATAAGGCCGGTGACATTGACATCCCCGCCGAAATAATCGTTTCTGACGGCTTGGACATAGACGTGCCCGGAGGGAAAGATCGCGGCAAAGCACCGCATGGCCGCACGCGCCGCCTCGCCGCAGATAAGCAAGAGCTTCTTGTCGGCCACATCCAGATATGCAGCGATGCGGGCGAGGTCCCCCATCCGCTCCGAGCTGCATTCCGCGACCTCGTCGAGAAAGCTCCTGAGCATCCCGATGCCATCGTAGAACTGCGGATAGCCATCGTAGAACGCGGCGGGAGGGACCTCGACGCCCGCAGCAAGATAGAACTCGTCCGAGAGCTGGAAACGCGTCGTGCCGTGTGCGCTTCGCGAGCGCTCCTGGTAGGGGCGCAGCTGCTCGACGACCTTGAGCGCCGCAACGCGATCGGATGCATAGGAGCTCGTGAAGCGCTTCTGGTATTTCGTGTAGCCCACGGGGACGAGCGCCGCCGAGGTGATCGCAGGATGAGACTCGATGTAGTCGAGCGTGCGGGTAAGCTCGTCGCCGTCATTCAGGCCGGGGCAGAGGACGATTTGGGCATGGATCTCGACGCCTGCGGCCATGAGCTGCTCGAGGACCTCGATGCCTCGTGCGGCATGCGTGCCTATGAGGCGACGGCGCACGTCGGGCGAGATGGCATGGAGCGAGACGTTCATAGGTTCGAGGCGGCAGTTGATGATGCGCTCGACATCCTCATCCGAGAGGTTGGTGAGGGTGACGAAGTTTCCCTGCAAAAACGAGAGGCGGTAATCGTCGTCACGCAGGGTGAGCGATGCGCGGGCATCGGGTGGGAGCATGCCCATGAAGCAGAAGGCGCAGGCATTCACGCAGGTGCGAACGCCATCGAAGAGGACGTCCGTGAATTCGATGCCCCAATCCTGGCCACACTCGCGGAACAGCTCGGCCTCGTAGAGGAGCCCGTCGCGAGGATCGAGTACCTTGAGTACGCACGAGGGGCCGTCGGTCTCCCAACGCCAGGCGATGAGATCGGGGAGCTCTTCCCCATTCACGCTGACGATACGCATGCCGGGCTCGAGCCCCGCATAGTCCGCCGGGCTCCCCTCCTCGACCGAAGCGATCCACGCCCCGATCTCGGGAGCGCCGGTCGGTGCATAATCCGCCCGCTCGCTCACCGGCATTCCCTCCGGGTCAGCGCCTCGAGCGTCGAGACAACCGAGGCTATCTGCGAGGACGGCGTCGAGGCTCCTGCGGTGATGCCGATCGATTCAACGCCCTCGAACCATGATCTTTGGAGTTCCTCGGGTTGCTCGATATGGAAGGTCCTCCCGCAGATCGACCTGCAGATCTCCGCGAGGCGCGTGGTGTTGGCGGAATTGCGCCCGCCGATGACGACCATGGCGCCCACCTCGGATGCCAACTGCGCCGCAGCTTCCTGGCGCGACGAGGTCGCCTCGCAGATCGTGTTGACGAGCTTGACCTCGCGCGCCCCATCATCGATAGCCTTGAGGACGGATTCGAGCGTGGCAAGGGACTGGGTGGTCTGGACCACGATGCCGACGCGCGGGCCGAGGTCGAGCGCCCGAGCTTCCTCGGCAGAGCAGACGGCCAGCGCCCCCGGCGCGTGCGCGAGCGTGGCCTCGACCTCGGGATGGCCGGATTCGCCCACGACGAGGACCTGATAGCCCTCTTCCATGAGCTTCTCGACGGCAACGTGGACCTTCTTCACGAACGGGCAGGTTGCGTCGATGACGTGGGCGCAGATAGCGCGGGCCCGCTCCTCCTCCTGGGGTGTCACGCCATGCGTGCGCAGGATGATGGTCGCACCGGCAGCCTCATCGACCGCGGAGGCCTCGTGGGCACCCATGGCATCGAGGCTCGAGACGACGCGCGGGTTGTGGATGAGGGGACCCAACGTGAAGACATCATCGCTGGTGCCGGAGACGGCAGTCCACGCGAGCTCGAGGGCCCGCTCGACGCCGTAGCAGGCTCCGGCCTTATCGGCAATCTTGATCCGGGCCATGGCCTACATCTTCCCCGGGTGTTTGGCGCGCAGATGATCCCGCAGCTCGACGACCTTCTTCATTGCAAGCTCCTCCATGGCCTTGGCCTGCTGCTTCTTGCCTTTGACGTTGAGGGAATCGAAGCTGATCGCATCGCCGGCCTTGAGATACACCCGCTTGAAGAACTGGGGGATGGACGCGCCCTTGGGGCGCAGATCGCGTGCGCCCACGATGGCCACGGGGACGACGGATGCCTTGGCGAGCTGTGCCATCAAGGCGAAGCCGCCGTGTATCTTCGCGGGCTCATCATCGGACTTGATGCGGGTGCCCTCGGGGAAGATGAGGATGTTCTCGCCCCGTTCGAGCGCGGCTTTGGTTCGTCGGACCGCCTTCATGTCCGCGGTACCGCGATTGACGGGGATACCGCCGACCCGTGAGAAGAACCAGGTGGTGAGCTTGTTCAGATTGAACTCGCTCTTGAAGACCGGACGCACGGAGACTCCGCGCATCCAGCACGAGACGACGATCGGGATCGGATCGAGGAGCGAGCCGTGGTTCATGATGATCATGCGCCCCGCAGACTTGTCGGCAAGCTTTCCGGCATCCTCGATCGACCAGGGCCAGAGCATCTTGGTCACACCGCCGACGATGATGACGACGAGGCCCAGGAACGCTTTCGCGGGAAGCGGGTAATCGCCCATGGAATGATCGTAATAGTCATCGAAGCTGTTGTTCCCGAAGGCGCGCAGGCGTCCGGGGATGCCCCCATCCTTCTCCGCACGCGTACCTGATTTCGCGGGCTTCGTGCGCCCAGACGTCCCCGCAGGCCCCTTCATCCCAAAGACGTCATCCGAAGGCCCGGCCTTTGCATCGAGCGCTCTGAGTCCCTCATCGAGCGAGAGGATCCTCTCGACGACCTCGTCGATCGACAGGATCGAGGAATCGATGTGCACGGCATCGTCGGCCGGCTTGAGCGGTGCGACCTTGCGGGTCGAATCGTACGCGTCGCGACGCTTGATATCCGCGAGGATCTCGTCGATGGAGGCTTGGTCGGCCGTCGCGCCCGTATCCTTGGCCGCATCCCCGCCGGCGCGTTGGACCGCACGGCGGAGCGCCCGAGCCTGCGGATCTGCCGTAAGGAAGACCTTCACATCGGCGTTCGGGAACACAACGGTCCCGATATCGCGGCCCTCGGCGACGACGTTGCAGTTCCCGGCGATAGCGCGTTGCCGGGCGACCATGGCCTCGCGCACCCCGGCGATGGCGGAGACGGGCGATACGGCGATGTCGATCTCGGGGGTTCTGATCTGCACGGTGACATCCTGCCGGTTCGCGAAGACGCCCTGCCCCTCATCGCGCTGCTCGAAGCCGATCTCGGCGGCGCGGGCGATGGCGACGATGGCATCGGTGTTGGCGGGGTCGTAGACGTCCAAACCCGCTTGGACGGCCAAGAGCGCGCACGAGCGGTACATGGCGCCCGTATCGAGCAACGTGAGACCGCAGCGCCTCGCTATCGCTTTGGCGACGGTCGACTTGCCCGAACCTGCGGGACCATCGATGGCGACGATCATATGACGATCACTCCTTCCGGGGCGAGCCTTACCATGGCTGGAACGGGGCCGCGCCTGTCATCCGCCCCGTTCGAGACCGGCTGCGGAGAAGAGGGCGTCGATCTCGGCGTCCGTGCACAGACGCCAGGATCCCTCGGGGATCGAGCCGGCTTCGAGCGGCCCGAAGCGTGCGCGGTGAAGCGACTTGACCAGATGCCCCACGGCGAAAAACATGCGCTTGACCTGATGCTTCCTCCCCTCGTGGACGGTAAGCGAGACGACCTGCTCGCGCTCTCGCAGCCCATCGGGGCGCACGGGAACGAGGCGTCGGTCGCCCGCCTCGATCACCTCGACCCGTGCGGGCGCTGCAGTGCAGCCGTCCATCTCGACGCCGTGCTCGAGCGCGGAGATCTCGGTCTCGGAGAGCGAACCCGAGATGCAGGCGATGTAGGTCTTGTCGACGTTATGGGAGGGGTGGAGCAGGTTCTGGCCCACACGCCCATCTGTCGTGAAGAGCAGGCATCCCGTCGTATCCGCATCGAGGCGTCCCACCGGGTAGAGACCCGGATACTCATCGACCGGGACGAGGTCGGCGACGGTCGGCCTGCCATAGGGGTCGCTCATGGTGGTGAGATAGCCGGCCGGCTTGTTGAGGAGGAGGTAGCAATGGCGATCCGCCAAGGTGCAGACCTTTCCATCCACGCTCACCTCATCGCGAAGCGGGTCGATCTTGCTCCCGAGCTCGGTCACGACCGTGCCGTTGACGCGTACGCGCCCCTCGGTCATGAGGCGTTCGGAGCCGCGCCTGCTCGAGACGCCGGCACGTGCGAGGAAGCGCTGGAGGCGCATGGGATAGCTGTCGGACGGATTAGTCATCGAAGGAGACCTCGACATCATCGAGGAGGTCCTCGAGATCGGCGTAATCATCACCGTCGTCGTCGAAGTCCTCGGCAAGCGCGCGCTCCTCATCGAGATCTTCGGCGGCATCCTCGAGCGTCGAGGCGAAGGACGTGCCCGAGAGGCGCTCGCGGATGAAGCGCCTGGACTCCTCATCGGGTGCGAAATCCTCGAGCTGGGGCAGCTCGCGGAGCGATTTCAAACCGAAATGCTCGAGGAACAGCTGCGTCGTTCCATATAGGATGGCCTGGCCGCGATCCGATTCGCGGCCGACTTCGCGCACGAGCCCCTTCTCGCGCAGCGAGTTGACGACGCCGTCTGAATTGACGCCGCGGATGGCGCGGATGCCCTCGCGCGCGACCGGTTGGTGGTAGGCGATGACGGCAAGGGTCTCGAGCGCCGCCTGGGAGAGTTTGCGCGTATCCCAGGAGAGCACATAGTCCTCGACCTGCTCGTGGAAGGCGGGATGGGTGAAGAGGCGCCATCCCCCGGCGACCTCGCGGAGCTGGAAGCCGCGGTTGCAATCGAGGTATTCGGCGGCGAGTTCGGCGAGAGCTGCTGCCGTATCGCCGGGATCGGCGCCGAGCACGGCGGCGAGGTCGGTCGCGGCGACGGACTCGCTCGAGACCAGGAGCAGGGCCTCGAGGGCACCTTTGAGCGTATCACCCGAAAGACCGTTCAGACGCTGCATGATCTCACTCCCCACTCGACTCGTAATCGAAATCGCCGTCCTCGATGCGGAATGCCTCAGCGCCTTCGACATGCTCTATGTCGATCTCGCCGAACACCTCGGATTGGCGCACGTCGACCAAGCCGCGTTTGAAGAGCTCGAGCATGGCGAGGAAGGTGACGACGACCGCCTCGGGATCGCTGCGGCCATCGAGCAGCTCGGCGAAGCTCATGCGGCCTCGTTCGCGGAGCTGGCGATCGGCGGACACCACGGTGAGGGCGACGGGGATGCGGCGCGGGGCGATGTGCTCGGCCTCGAGGAGCAGGCTCTCGCGCCTGCTGTCGAGATCCGCGCAGATGACAGCCAGGCTCCTGAGCGAGATACCGGCGAGGAAGTCGGGCATGAGGCCGAGGAAGGCGGGATCCGGTCCGACGGAACGCGGCACCATGCGCGCCTCGGCCTCCATGCGCGCGGCCAGCGATGCGCTCACGTTCCTGAACTGCTTGTAGGCGATGAGCCGCGCGATGAGGACCTCGCGGGCCTCCTCGGGCGCGAGGTCGGCGAACCCATCCTCGTCCTCGGGATCGGCGGATGAGGGATGGGGGTCCCGTTTTGGGAGGAGCGATGCCGCCTTGATATCGAGGAGGGTCGAGGCGACGAGCACGAAATCGCTTGCGACGTCGAGATCGATCTCCCTCATGCGCTCGACCTCTCCAAGGTACTGGTCGGCGACTTCCGCGATCGAGATCGAGCCGATGGCCACCTTCTGCCTCCCCACCAGATGGAGGAGCAGGTCGAAGGGACCCGAGAACGCTTGGGCGCTCACACGATACGACACGACTACCACCAGAAGGTCAGCAGGCTGTAGGCATTCTCGACGGTCAGCCGAAAATACCAGCCCAGAGGATCGAGGTGCAAGACCGTCGGCACGACGTAGAGCGCCACCATCAGGATGGGCAGGGAGTATGCCTGGAGCAGGTTGTAGATGCGCCTGCCCTTACCCTTGAGGAACGGCGAGAAGAGCTTGGACCCATCAAGCGGCGGGATGGGTATGAGGTTGAAGAAGGCGAGGCCCAAATTGACGTAGAGATAGGTGTTCGTGACGATGACGATGGCGTAGAAGACCTCGTAGCCCATGGTCCCCTCGAGTGCGAACGGTTGGAGGAACGTGATCTCGATATAGAGCAGAAGCGTTCCGGCAAGCGCTTGGAGGATGTTGCTGACGGGCCCCGCGAGCGCGACGAGCGCCTCATCGCGGGCGGGGTTCCTGAGCCTGCGCGGATTGAAGGGCACCGGCTTTGCCGCAGCGAAGACGGGCATGCCCGAGATGGCCATGAGCAGGGGCAGCACGAACGAGCCGAACGGATCGAGGTGCGCGAGCGGATTCAGGGTGAGGCGCCCGGCCTCTTTAGCAGTGGGATCCCCGCATCTGAGCGCCATCCAGCCATGTGCGAATTCGTGGATCGAGGCGGAGAGCGCGACGAGCACGACGCTGATCGCCATGAGAAGGTATCGTCCAGATGGACCCGTCAGTATGCCGGTCAATGCCACTCCCCTCTCGCGGCTCGAAAAGCGGCGAGGTCGGATGAACAACCTCTCCATCATAGCGCTGGCGTGTCGCTTTGCGTATCGGCTTATGCATAATTCCTCATACTCGGCAGAAGGGCTGTCGACGCCCGCCGGGGTGATGCGGCCTCGCGCTCATGCGGCGCATCCCGGTGTTCACCGATGGATGCTCGTGGTGCTTCCCCAGATGCGATACATATATCCCGACGGCCTTCTAAAAATGAATTCCGGCAAAAGGAGGAGGGAATGTCAGCGAAACAGGCCAAGAAGTCGACCGCCAGAGCAGCTGGGAAGACCGAGAAAAAGACCGCCGGCCAGAAGCCCGCAACCACGGCCGTATCCGTAACCGAGCTTACATCGAATGCCGCACCGGAGGCGGAGGCAGCCCGTAAGCCCGAAACCGCCCCCAAGACCGAATCGGCGGCCGTATCGAAACCCAGGGAAGCGCTCGAAGCCAAGACTGCGGCGCCATCGAAGGTGGGCCCGAAGCCCGGATCCAAGGCTGCACCCGCGCCTGATCCCACGCCCGCATCGGAACCCGAGCTCCCCCAACCCAGGCGCAGCATCGCCTTCATCGGTTCCGAATGCTATCCGTTCGTCAAGACCGGCGGCTTGGGCGATGTCATGTACGCGCTGCCCAAGGCCCTCGCAGCGCTCAACTGCGACATCAAGGTCATCCTCCCCAAGTATGCCTGCATCGCGCAGGAATATAAGGACAAGATGGTCTACCGCGGCGCATTCGATATGGACCTCTGCTCCGACGGGCGCAGGTTCTACGTGGGCATCATGGAATACGTGTGGGATGGCGTAGTATACGACTTCATCGACAACGAGGAGTTCTTCTCCAAGGGCAACCCCTACACCAACCTGATCGACGACATTCCCACGTTCTGCTTCTTCGGCAAGGCGGCGCTCGCGGCCTTGAACTATATGGACTGGATCCCCGACATCATCCACTGCCACGATTGGCAGGCGGGCCTCGTTCCCATCTACCTGCGCACCATGTTCGCCGAGACGCCCCTCGCACGCTCCAAGACCGTCATCACCATCCACAACCTGCGCTTCCAAGGCGTCTATAACATCCCCACCATCCGGTACTGGTCGAACCTTCCCCACGAGGTCTTCAACATGGGGGCGCTGCAGCAGGCATGGACCGAGGCCAACATGCTCAAGGGCGGCCTCAGCTACGCCGACATGATCACCACGGTCAGCGGCACCTATGCTGCGGAGATCCAGACCGCCGAGTACGGCGAGGGCCTCGACGCGCACCTCAGGCACCACGCCCACAAGCTGCGCGGCATCGTCAACGGCATCGATTACGGCATGTGGGACCCCGCCACCGACCAGCTGCTCGAGGCCCCGTACGACAGCTCCAACGTCATCGAGCGGAAGCGGGCCAACAAGCTTGCCCTCCAAGGGGAGCTCGGCCTCGAGCAGGATGAGGGCAAGTTCGTCATCGGCCTCATCTCGCGCCTCACCAACCAGAAGGGGCTCGACCTGGTGAGCGCCATCGTGCCGGGCCTCATCGACGGGAACACCCACATCGTGGTGCTGGGCACCGGCGATGCCGAGTACGAGAACTCCTTCCGCTCCTACGAGAACGGGTACCGGGGCCAGGTCTGCGCGAACATCATGTACGACGAGGAACGCGCCCACAGGATCTACGCTGGCAGCGACGCGCTGCTGGTGCCTTCCAAATTCGAGCCCTGCGGCCTCACGCAGCTCATCGCCATGCGCTACGGCACCGTCCCCGTGGTACGCGAGACGGGCGGGCTCAAGGACACGGTCCAGCCCTACAACAGGTACGAGAACGACGGCAACGGCTTCACCTTCGACCGCTACGAGGCGGGTTTGCTCTACGACGCCATCAACAGGGCGAAGACGCTCTATTTCGAGGATCGCGATGATTGGGACCAGATGGTCCGGCGCGACATGGAGAAGGACGTCTCGTGGGCCAACTCCGCGCAGCAGTACCGCTGGCTCTATCTCGAGCTCACGCACTAGCGCCCCTCGCCGGGGATTTCCCCTGTCCGACCGAAGGGCGGGGTCCGGGCACCTGCGGCAGGCGGGGCTCATGCGCGCTGCGGCGATGCCCAGCGGATCGTTTTATCCGGCATCTCCCTAAGGGATGTTCTCGAGAGCTTCCGAAAGCTCGAGCCATTCCGCCTCGAGGAGCTCGATCTTCTTCGAAAGCGCGGTGTACTCGGCCATGCACGCATCGAAGCGCTTCGAATCGTTGTACAGCTCCTCGGCGGCCATGAGCTGCATGAGCTCGTCATAGCGCTTCTGAGCGGGTTCGAGGGCCGCTTCGACGGTCTTGAGGCGGTGGCGCGTCTGCTTGGAGGCGCGGGCATGCCGCTGCCGCTCCTCCGCCTCAAGGCGCCGCTGCTCGCGCGTCTTGATATTCCGGCCGCCCCCCGCCGACCGATTCGCGGAGCCGGCTGCCTCGGACCTGTTGCAGGAGGCGGCCCCCTCATCCCCCCGCACCGGCTCCGAGGGGGCTGGTCCCGCCTCGAGCTGCGCACGCTTGAAGCGGTAGTATTCGTAATCGCCATCGTAGAGGGTTACCGTGTGATCGCGCACGTCGATGATCTTGGTAGCGATGGAACGGATCAGGTGCTCGTCGTGGCTGATAAGCACGATCGTGCCGTCGAATTCCCCAAGGGCGCGCTCGAGGATATCGACCGAGTCGATATCAAGATGGTTCGTGGGCTCGTCGAGGAGCAGCAGCGGGTCGGGCGAGACCAGCATCTTGGCAAGGGCGAGGCGGGCTCGTTCGCCGCCGGAGAGCACGCCCACGTGCTTCTCGACCGCATCGCCGTGGAAGAGGAATGCTCCGAGGAGCCGCCGCTCTTCCGCGCCGGTCCATCCCGGCGCGACCGTATCGATCTCGCCGAGCACCGTGTTGGCGGCATCGAGGTTCTCGAGCTGGTGCTGGGCATAGTAGGCGCAGCTCACGTTCTGCCCGTATTCCACACGGCCGCTTGTGGGTTCGATCCGCTTGGCGATGAGCTTCATGAGCGTTGATTTACCGGACCCGTTCGGACCGATCAGCGCCACGTGGTCACCACGGTAGAGGGTGAGGTCGACATCCTCGTACACGAGGTTGTCGCCATAGCTCTTCGAGACCTGCTCGAGGCTCACGACGCTGTCGCCGGTGCGCGGAGGCGCGGGGAAGGAGAAGCGCACGCGCTTGTTCTGCTCGGGCAGGATCACGAGCTCTCCCCTGATCTTCTCGACGCGCCTGATGCGTTCCTGGACCTGCTTGGCCTTGGTGGGCTTGTACCTGAAGCGGTCGATGAAGACCTCCATATGGGCGATATCGCGCTCTTGGGCAGCTCGCTTCGCCTTGAGCTGCTCGAGGTTGTCCTCACGTTGCCTGAGGTAGGAGGAATAGGTGCCGGTGTAGGTGACGAGCATCCTGTTCTCGAGCGATGCGACGTGGGTGACGCAGGCATCCATGAAGGCGCGGTCGTGGCTCACGATGAGGACGGATCCGTCGTAGGACGAGAGGAACTGCTCGAACCAGAGGACGCTCTCGAAGTCGAGATGGTTCGTGGGCTCGTCGAGCAGAAGCAGGTCAGGATGGCGCAAGAGGAGCTTCGCGAGGGCGATGCGCATCTGCCAGCCTCCCGAGAACTCGGAGGCGGCTTTATCGAAATCGGAGACGGGGAAGCCGAGGCCGCCGAGGATGGCCCGCGCCCGCGCCTCGATCTCGTATCCGCCCAAGCGCTCGAAGCGCTCGCGGGCATGCCCGTAGCGCTCGAGGAGGGCATCGCGCTCGCGCTCGTCATCCTCGACGGAGATCTTGCGCTCGAGCTCGGTCAGAAGATATCCGGTCTGCTTGAGCTCGTAAGCCGAGTCGATAACCTCTTGAAGCGCTGTCGTATCGGCTGATATCCGGGTCTCCTGCTCGAGGTAGCCGATCGTGGCATCGCGTGCGAAGCTCACGCTGCCCTCGTCGGCGCTCTCCTCGCCCATGAGGATCTTCAGGAGCGTGGTCTTGCCCGCGCCGTTGGGTCCGACAAGCGCCCAGCGCTCTCCGGCGTTGAGTTGCAGGGTCGCGCCTGTATAGAGGGTCTGGGCACCGAACGACTTGGAAATCTTATCTGCGAGGGCGATCAAGGAATGGGTCCTTAGAACGTGGTTTGGCGAAACGTATCCATTGTAGGGGGAGCGCATTCGATATGCTCGGCAAAATATCGCATCTGGCTGCCCGCGTGCACTGGGGAATGAGGTATCGTGGTACCTGTTTATGGGGACACGCTGCAAAAGGAAACATCAGTGGCTTCTCAGAAGAACCGTATCGCGGGGCTCGACGGATTGAGGCTCTTCGCCATCCTCGCTGTCGTCGCCTTCCATGCCAACTCCTCGTGGCTTCCGGGAGGCTATTCCGGTGTGACGGTTTTCTTCGTCATCTCAGGCTACCTTCTGACCTTGAGCATCGACCGTGCGCTCGCCGAGAAGGGCTCCTTCTCCTATTTCGAATACCTGAAGCGCAGGATCGTGCGCCTTCTGCCTCCCATGCTCGCCGTCGTGGGTGTCATCGCCATCGTCTCGATCATCTTCGCGCGCCCGCTTCTGCCCAAGATGAAGGATGACGTGATCCCCGCCCTGCTCTTCGCGGAGAATTGGTACTACATCGTCCGCAACATCTCCTATTTCGCGGCCGCCGGCCTTCCCTCGCCGCTCACGCACTTCTGGTACCTTGCGATCATCATGCAGTTCTATATCGTCTGGCCGCCCGTCCTCATCATCCTCGACAAGCTTCACGTCAAGCGCAGGCACCGGGTGATCCTGTGCCTTGTGCTCGCAGCGGCGTCGCAGGTCGCGATGGCGATCCTCTACGATCCCCAGGCAGATACCAACCGCATCTACTACGGCCTCGATACGCGCGCGGGGGAGATGATCATGGGCGCGCTCGCCGCCGAGGCGGCACCCATCCTCTCGTATCGCAGGAAAGCTGAGGGCAGGAGGGCGCGCAGGGGCTCTTCTGAGCATGGCGGCGCTCCGCTGGTGTCCGATGCAGCCCTGACCATCTCCGCTTTCATCGCGCTTGCGATCATCGTCATCTTCTCCTTCAGGGTCAACGGCTACAGCCCCTTCCCCTACTACGGCGGGTTCCTCCTCCTCGCGGCCTGCTCTGCCGTGATCGTGCTCGCCATCATCCGCGAGACGTCCGTCTTCTCGATGCTCTTCTCGCTCGCGCCCCTCGCGGTTCTGGGCAAGCGCTCCTTCTCGCTCTATCTCTGGCACTATCCGCTCCTGCTCATCATGAACCCTGCGACGAGGACGAGTGCGGTCGAGCCTTGGGAGTATGCCCTGCAGCTCGCCGTCATCCTGGTCATCTCCGAGCTCTCCTACCGTATCTTCGAGGCCTCCCGCACGGTCATGCGCGCAGACGCCCGCAGGCGCGGGAACGCGGAGGCGACGGTCCTCGGCTACCCTGCGGTTTCCCGCGCCCTGAGCATCATCGGCATCGTGTGCGCCCTCGCGCTCTTCGCCGTCCCCATCAATGCGGAGCAGTCGGATGCCCCCGTCCCGGTTCCGGAGGCCGAGCCGGAGACCGGGAATGCCCAGACGGGGGATGATATGGCGGATGGGCTCTCCCCTGCCCGCGAGCGCACCCTCTTTCCCATCGAGGGAACGATTTTCAAAGGGACGTCCTTCGAAGCGGCGATTTCGCGCATCAACGGATTCTCGAACTACGAGGTCGACGAGTCGGGTGCGACCAACGCCCCGGTTATCCTCGTCGGCGATTCCGTGCCGCTCGGGGCCGAGACGCAGTTCAACGAGATGTTCCCCTACGGCTACATGGATGCGCAGGTGAGCCGCCAGCTCTATACGGGACCCGAGATCCTCGAGAGCATATGGGCACAGGGCACCGATGGCGATATCATCGTCTGGTCGCTCGGCAACAACGGCGTCGCATACGAGGAGGACGTGCGCAAGCTCATCGAGATGTGCGGTCAACGCCGGGTCTACCTTGTGACCTGCCGTGTGCCGCTCGCCCTCCAGGATATGAACAACGAGCTCTTCTACGAGATCGCCGCCCAATACGACAACTGCGAGGTCGTCGACTGGTACGGCACGAGCGCCGGCCACGACGAGTACTTCTGGGACGACGGCACCCATCTGCGCCCGGAGGGAGCCGAAGCGTACGTCCTCATGCTCAGGGAGGCGATTGTAGGAAGATAGGTTTCTCGTGCCATGACGTGCCGTCTTTTGGTAGAATGACTCTCGCCAGGGGCGATTGGCTCAGGGGTAGAGCACATCCTTCACACGGATGGGGTCGCTGGTTCGAATCCAGCATCGCCCACCAGGAGATACGAGGCCGGAGACGCTGTTCTCCGGCTTTCTCTTTCCCCGGCAGGACCCCTGTTGACTGCACAGTCGATGGCAGCCTTGCTGGGAAAACGCGCCGATAAGGTC
Organism: Coriobacteriales bacterium OH1046; assembly: GCA_004010535.1. Classification (GTDB taxonomy): domain Bacteria; phylum Actinomycetota; class Coriobacteriia; order Coriobacteriales; family Atopobiaceae; genus RUG721. Next base: position 204,407 of record RQYE01000001.1, read on the forward strand.
CTGCGTACGGGGCCCAGAAGAGCATTTGCCCAGCAGGACCCCTGGTGGCTGTACAGTCGCTGGAGGTCCTGCTGGTGATAAAGACGCGGGAACCGCCTGTCACATGCTCGCGTTTCAGGGCATGGCACGAGAACGCCCCCGTCCACACGTTCCGGCCGCCAGAGGGCCTCTATCCACGAAAATCCTGTGGACAGAGGCGATGCCGTGCCATTATTCCGTGGATAGATGCCCTCCCGTACCACGGCGGCTGCAGACGAACCTTGCCGCGATAATCATGCGGATCATAGATATAGCGTCAGAGGCTTTCGATGCTCCGACAAGTTGGAATTCGCCTACTCAGTTCTTTTTATTGAGCTTTAGCTGCACGCCTCTTCTATCGGCGATACTTTGAAACACCCTTGCCACATAAGAGCTTTTTTCCTTGCTAGGCACCGCAGATAACTCAGCATTTGACCCGATCTGATCTATTGCTTCTTGAAGTTCTGAGAGTTCTAAGAGATTGACCGTAACGCAAAAGAAAGTTTTTCTCCGACCATCATTGTAGTTGGAGAGTAGATAATCAAGGATTCGTACTTTCTCTTCCTGCTCGAGATTATACTCGGCGATGCCCATCCTCTTCGCTTTTTCCAGATCGCGCAGTTGTCGTCTGTGCGTAATGAAAGAATCGAGATCATCGATGCTTTTATACTTCTTGCAGGGATAATCATCGCACAGGTAGCAGTATTCTATGCCTGCATGCCCCAAGCTGCACCGGGCAATGGCACACGATTGGTTGCCCTTACCACACCCGCCGCAATGTTTCCCCAAACGCATTGGACATAACCCGCAGTTCAATCCGCATAAAGATAGCAACTGATTGTCTCGTTCAAAGTTTTTCATATAGACTGCCTGCGAATTCCCATGCATCAGATGCCGATTCCCGGCATCAAGCCTCTATTACCTCTCCGTCGGAGATCATGTCTTTGGCGGTGATATATGGGTTGTGATATCTCGTCCTCTTATCAGGCAGCCCGAGACGCCGGGTGATCATGTTATCAAGCTGCCGATACGCTTCCGGCGTTTTGAACATGATCGCCTTCGAGGGGCAATACACGACGCAGGCATTGCACCCGACGCACCTATGATTCCATGTCGGATGTCGGTTGGAAAGGCTGATGTTCTTGCACGGGCAGATCCTACTGCATAGGCCGCAGCCGGTGCATCGGTCTGTGGTGTAGAAGCCTTTGTCATACTCATGCTGAATATTGAGGAAGGGCGCCATCATTCTGTCGAACAACTTTCTGGTCACGATAGACATCGGCGGAAACTTGCTATGCTTTCGGGCGGCGATTTCCTTCCCAAGCGCTTTCGCGCGCCTTTCGGAATACGGAACCATGAAACGAGGTGCGGGGAAAGGCTCGTAGGCAACACATTGGCTTGCGACGCACCGTAGCGGCCTCCCGTAATGGAGACGCGTCCCCTTTTCCCTCAGGATCGCATCCATTGTCTCGAAGCATCGGCCATGCACGGCGGCAAAGGTCGCCACCATGAATACATACGCCTTGCTGCTGACGGTCAGGCCCTCTGCAAAACACTTCATCGGTTCCGGAATATCCCATTCATAGACCGGGCAGATGAACCCGACCATATCGGCATCCGCCGCAAGATCGCTGCAAACGCCTTCCTTAACGGAGACGATCGTTGCGCCGTCGAGCTGGGAAGCGATGATCCTCGCAGCTCTCAGGCTGTTTCCGGTGCCGCTGAAGCAGAAGATCACCTTTCTCATCTCATGCGCCTCATTCAAACTCCGATTCATTGCCTCAGGATCATCCTGATTTCTACGGCTCCAAGAACTGGGCTGGTCTCGGGCGCCTGTTTGCCCGATGCCGTGCGTGCTCTCCGCGAATGATTCGGCCACAGGAGACATTATCGCAGATGTGCCAGAACCGGTGCAATCTCTTGGCATCAGGGACTTCAATGAGTAGGTGATCACCTAGCCGTCACGCTTTTGAAGCATGCTCGGGATATCCCATAGATCGTGCATACTGTGACAACGTACGCGGTATTATGCTCGTCATCCACCAAATAATAAACCCTACAACGCTTCACCGAGCATCTGCGCACCTGCCTGTTTACCGCCTCGCTTGCATAGAGATCAACCCCGAGGAGTTTTGGGTTGTCCGTAATGATCTCCAGTTTCTGCTCGCACTCGTCAAGGAGCGCGCCTGCTGCGCTTGGGGCTTCAAGCGGTACGGCAATGCAGGCTTCCGTGCAGCCGACTCCAAACTCCGCAGCTTCCAAGAGAAATGAGCATAGGTATATGTGAGGAGATGGGGAAAATGGTGGGCCCAGTAGGATTCGAACCTACGACCAAAGGATTATGAGTCCTCTGCGCTGACCGCTGCGCCATGGGCCCGTTCTACAAGAAAGGCGACGGAGGTTGTCCGCCGCCTCGAATCTCTGGTGGAGATAAGGGGGATCGAACCCCTGACCTCATGACTGCCAGTCATGCGCTCTCCCAGCTGAGCTATATCCCCAAACGAACGCGCTCAATTACTATACCAAAGTTCCGCAACTGGTCAAGAAGAAAGTTCGATTAAGGCTAAAATATGCAGGAGCACCCAAGCACCGCCCATCGCGCGAAAGGAATCCCTATGAGCCCATCCGTCAAGAACTTCAAGAAGGCGAGCCTGCTGCTCATGATCCTCGGCCTCGTCCTGACCGTTGTGGGCATCATCCAATGCGTGCTGGGCTTCGACATCACCGATGCAGGCCTCGTCGTGGCGAGCGCTCTCAGCACCGCCATGGGCGCCACGGGGGCGCGCAAGGCGAACGTCCCCTCCACGGTCAAGGGCTTCGCACCTCCTGCCCTTGTCCTCGGCATCCTCTGCCTCGCCGGTGCCGCGCTCTCGTACGTCGCGCAGGCACCCTACCCCACGATCTCCTATCTCGCACTCCTCGGCGCCAACAACGGTGTGGCCGCGTTCTCTGCACGAACCGTCACGAGGGAATTGGAGCGTGTTTGACCTTGTCCATGAACATCCTCATCCATCCGGAGATCCTGCAGGGAATCCTCATTCCCTTTGCGGGAACGGTGCTGGGTTCCGCCTGCGTGTTCTTCATGCGCGGCCAGCTCAGTTCCCGGCTCCTGCGGGCTTTGTCCGGGTTTGCGGCGGGCGTCATGGTCGCCGCATCCGTGTGGAGCCTGCTCATCCCCGCGCTCGAAGCGAGCGCCGATAAAGGCACCCTCGCGTTCGCCCCCGCCGCCATAGGCTTCTGGGCGGGGACCCTCTTCCTTCTTCTGCTCGACAACATCATCCCCCACCTGCACGCCGCGACGAACGACGCCGAGGGACCCGAGAGCGGCTTTCAGAAAACCACGCTCATGATCCTCGCCGTGACGCTGCACAACATCCCCGAGGGGATGGCCGTGGGCGTTGTGCTGGCCGGATGGCTTTCCGGAGCGGGCGGGATCAGCGCGGCGGCAGGGCTCGCCCTCGCACTCGGCATCGCGATCCAGAACTTCCCCGAAGGGGCGATCATCTCCATGCCCCTGTATGCGAACGGGGCAAGCAAAGCGAAGGCGTTCGCCAACGGAGCGCTCTCGGGCATCGTCGAGCCGATCGGGACGGTTATCACCATCCTCGTGGCCGCAGCGGTCGTCCCGGCCATGCCCTATCTCTTGAGCTTCGCGGCGGGAGCCATGATGTATGTCGTCGTCGAGGAGCTGGTGCCCGAGATGACGGTGGAGCACCATTCGAATACCGGCGCGCTCGCGTTCGCGTTCGGTTTCACGCTGATGATGACGCTCGATGTCATGCTCGGCTAAGCCCTGCTGGGGACGATCCTCTCGAGAAGGAAGGCCGCAAGCTCGGGGAAGGGCACGGCGAAGCGCTCGCCGCTCGCCCTGCACTTGACTTCCGCATCGCCGTTGGCGACGCTGCGCTTGCCGAGGATGACCTGGTAGGGGAAGCCGTAGAGATCGGCATCGGCGAATTTGACCCCCGCACGCTCATCACGGTCGTCGACGATGAGCTCGAGCCCGGCCTGGGAGAGCTCGCCCGCAAGCTGCAGCGCGGCCGGCCATACGAGATCGTCGCCCACATTGAGGGGAACGATCTCCACCTCGTACGGAGCAACCGAGACGGGCCAGACGATGCCCTGCCCGTCGTTGTGCTGCTCCACGACGGCGGCGAGCGTGCGCGAGACCCCGATGCCGTAGCAGCCCATGTGGAAGGGCGTGTCCCGCCCGTTCTCGTCGGCGAAATAGGCGCCCATGGCCTCGGAGTACTTGGTGCCGAGCTGGAAGACCTGGCTGACCTCGATGCCGCGCGCCGCATGGAGCGGCTCTCCGCAGCGCGGGCAGCCGTCGCCTGCTTGGGCGCTGGCGAGGTCGAGCCATGCATCGACCGTGAAGTCGCGGCCCGCACGGGCGCCCCTGATGTGGTAGCCCACCCTATTCGCCCCGACAAGCCAGCTCCGCGCATCGCGGAGCGAGGAGTCGGCGACGATGCGGACGCGCGGATCTGCGCCGATGGGGCCCATATAGCCCTTCGCAAGGCCGTAGGCCTCGAGGGCCTCATCATCCATGAGGTCGTAGTGGCCGAAGGCGTGCTCGGCCTTCACCTCGTTGAGCTCGTGGTCGCCGGGAAGCAGGCAGAGCGTCGGCGTGCCGTCCTCGGCGATGATGGCGAAGCTCTTGCGACACGCCTGTTCCGCTATGCCGAGGAACGCGGCAAGTGAGGCGATGGTGCCCTCGCAGGGCGTCTCGATGGTCTCCGTCGCGCCGACGGCGTACTCCTCGAAGCCGATGCGGGCGCGGGCGGCCTCGATGTCGGCTGCGAAACCGCAATCGCACCAGACGAGCCCGGCCTCGCCCGCCTCGGCGAGCGCCATGAACTCCACGGAGGTGTCGCCCCCGATCTGACCGGAATCGGCGGCGACGGGGAGCGCCCTCAGGCCGCAGCGCTCGCAGATGCGCGCATAGGCGCCCTTCTGGTCCTCGTAGGACTTCTGCATGCCCTCGGCCGTGGCATCGAAGGAATAGGCGTCCTTCATGATGAATTCGCGCCCGCGCATGAGGCCGAAACGGGGCCTCATCTCGTCTCTGAACTTGTCTTGGATCTGGTAGAGCGTCACGGGGAGCTGCTTGTAGCTCCTGAGCTCGTTCTTGACGAGATCGGTGAAGGTCTCCTCGTGGGTGGGTCCGAGCGCGAAGGGGCGCTCGTGGCGATCGCTCAGGCGCATGAGCTCGGGGCCGTACTTCTCCCAACGCCCCGAATCGTGCCAGAGCTCTGCCGGCGTCATGATGGGGACGAGCATCTCCTGGGCGCCGATGCCCGCCATCTCGTCGCGGATGATGGACTCGATCTTGAGGATGGAGCGCCATGCCAAGGGGAGGTAGCTGTAGAGGCCCGCTGCAACTTTCCGGATCATGCCGGCGCGGAGGAGCAGCCGGTGGCTCGCAAGCTCGGCCTCGGCGGGATCCTCCTTGAGGGTGGGGGCATAGGTCCTGCTCATCAATTCATAACGTGCCACGGGTGGTTCCTCTCGTTCGCGTACTGGAAAGGCTTAGCGGAAACGCACTTCGATCTCGGAGATGAGCTCGTCGACCATGCGGCTCTCCTCCACGGTGCGGATGATCTCGCCGTGCGCGAAGAGCACGGCCTCCCCCCTGCCCGACGCGAGGCCGATATCGGCTGTACGGGCTTCTCCGGGCCCGTTCACTATGCAGCCCATGACCGCGACGGATATGGGCGCAGGCAGGCTCTCAAGGCGTCTGGAGACCTCTTCGGCGATGGGGATGAGGTCGACATGGCAGCGGCCGCAGGTGGGACAGCTCACGAGCTCGGGGCTGCGGCGACGCATGCCGAGCGCCGAGAGCAGATCCCACGCCACCTTGACCTCCTCGATGGGATCTGCGGTGAGCGAGAGCCTCATGGTGTTGCCGATCCCCTCCTCGAGCAGGATGCCCACGCCGCAGGCATTCTTGACCGTTCCCTGGCGCAGCGTTCCCGCCTCGGTGACCCCCACGTGGAGGGGGATCTCGGGAAGAAGCGCGGCGAGGGCGCGATAGGTGGCGAGCGTGGTGGGGACGTCGTGTGCCTTTGCCGAGAGCACGATGTCGTGGAATCCGCGCTCCTGGAAATGGGCGGCGAAGGATGCGCACGAGCGCACGAGCTTCTCCGAGAGCTCGAGATCGCGCAGCTGGTCGACGGCTTTGTCGAGCGAGCCGGCGTTGACGCCGATGCGTATGGGGATCTCGGCCGCTTTCGCGGCATCGATGACCGCATCGACCCGATCGGATGAGCCGATGTTGCCCGGATTGATGCGGAGCGCAGCGGCACCGCGACGCGCAGCCTCTATCGCGAGCTTGTAATCGAAATGGATATCGGCGACGACCGGCAGCGGGGAGGCGGAGCAGATAGCCTCGAAGCCGTCGAGGGCGCGGGCCGATGGGACGGCGCAGCGGATGATCTCGCACCCCGCATCGGCAAGCTCGTGTATCTGGGCGAGGGTGGCTGAGGCATCCTCGGTCCTCGTCGTCGTCATGGACTGCACGCTCACGGGAGCATCGCCGCCGATGGCGACGGAGCCGCAGAGCACCTGCCTGGTTTTCGAGCGCTTCGGGGCATCCATGGCGGGTCCTTCACATGACGTAGCGGATGAGATCGTTGCGGAGCACGAAGACGAAGAGGGCGAGCAGAAGGGCCAGCCCGATGTAGGAGACGATGTTCTGCACCTTTATCGAAACGGGCCTGCCCATGGCAAGCTGGATGACCTCGAAGAGGATCTTCCCACCATCCAAGGGCGGGATAGGCAGGAGGTTCATGAACCCGAGCGACATGGAGATCGCAGCCATCACCAAGAGCAGGTCGAACAAACCCGTCGAGGCTGCTTGGGAGGCTATGACCGACATGCCCACGATGGACGAGGACTGCCCGATGGTCTCCAGGGTGTGTGCGGGATCGATGAGGCGCAGGGCGAATCGGGCGACCTGGCCGGCGTAGTGGAATGCGGCCGAAAGCGCCTCTCCCACAGGGAGCCGGACCTTGGAGACGGTATTCGTTATGCCGATGAGATCGACGGCCTCGCCCTCGGGAATATCGACATGGAGGGTCAGGCCCGCGCCATCGCGCGAGACCTCGATGTCGAAGTCCTCCCCTGCCGCGAGCAGGACGTCGAGGGCGTCCGAGATGTCGTGCCAATCGGAGATCCCGTACTCCCCCACCCTCACGAAGATATCGCCGGGCAGGACGCCGACCTGCTCGGCAAGGGAGCCGGCATGCACGCTGCCGATGACGGGCTCGGTCGAACCCGTATCCACCCCTACGGCCGAGAGCGCGAAGACCACGACGAGGAGGGCGAAGAGGATGTTCACGAGCGGGCCGAAGACGAGCATGGCGAGGCGCTTGGGAAAGCGGATGCCCTGATAGACATGGCGCCGCTCGGATTCGAGGAACTCGTCCGCCGAGACGGGGAGCTCGTAGGCGTCGCCATCGGCATGGGCGGAGATGGCGGCGCCATCATGGCCCGCATCGTACTCGCAGAGCAGCGCCGCATCGCGCGGGATGGTGTTGAAGGCGGGGTCGTCCTTATCCTCTCCCTCGACCATGCGGATGGAGGCCCAGTCGGCGAGGGTCGTGAGGATCGCATGGGCCCGGTCGCCATCGACCGGGAAGGCCTGGCAGATATCGGCGACCCGCACGCTGCCGGTACGGTAGATATGCATGAGGACGTCGGCGAGGAGCTCGTCATCGCAGGACTCCATGCCGCAGATGCGGTTATAGCCGCCGAACAGGATCGGCGTGATGCCGAATTCGGTGCCGAACCGCCTGCTTTTCCGAGAGAGCTTGAAGCGCGACGGCATGCCGAGGAAGAATTCCGTGACGCGGACCGAGCAGAGGCGCGCTACGAGGAAATGCCCTCCCTCATGGACAGCCACGAGCAGCGAGAGGACGAGCAGGCCCCAGAAGACCGCTGAAAGCGTGTTCCCAGCAAACTCCATAGCTACCTTTCGAGCTGCCGCGCCGCGAGGCTGCGGGCTTCCGTGTCGACGGATGCGAGGTGTTCGAGGCTCTCGACGGGGAAAGCCTCCATGTGCTCGAGGACATGGGCGACGATGCGCTCGATATCCAGGAACGTGCAGCGCCCCGCCCTGAAGGCCTCGTTGGCGACCTCGTTGGCGGCGTTCAGGATGCAGGGGGCGGTGCCGCCCGTGCGACCGGCCTGCTGCGCGAGCGCGAGGCACCCGAACGCCTCGGCATCGACCCGTGCGAATGCGAGCGGAGCCTCCGCGTGCCAATCGAGATGCGCGCAGGAAGCCTCCCAACGGTCGGGATACGAGAGCGCATACTGGATGGGCATGCGCATATCCGCAGCGCAGAGGTTCGCCTTGACCGAGCCATCCGTGAATTCGACCATAGAATGGATCTTGCTCTGGCGGTGGATGAGGACCTCGATGCTATAGATGGGCACATCGAAGAGATGGTGCGCCTCGATGACCTCGAGCCCCTTGTTCATGAGCGTGGCGGAATCGATGGTGATCTTGTCCCCCATGAGCCAGGTGGGGTGCGCGAGGGCATCGGCTGCCGTGATGCGGGCGAGCTCGGCGCGCGTCATGCCGAAGAACGGGCCGCCCGAGCAGGTGAGCCAGATCTTGAAGATGGCCTCGTGCGGCTCGCCGATAAGGCACTGGAAGATGGCGCTGTGCTCGGAATCGACCGGGATGAGCTGCCCGGGGGCGGCGAGGGGCATGAGCAGGTCGCCGCCGATGACGATGGACTCCTTGTTGGCGTAGGCGAGGCGCTTGCCGCAGGAGAGCGCGGCGTAGCCTGCAGAGATGCCCACAGCCCCCACGAGGGCGTTGACGACGCAATCGATCTCATCGAGCTCGCAGAGCTCGGAAAGGCGTCCTGTTCCGAAGAGGACTTTCGTATGAGCGGGGAATGCATCTGCGGAGACGCTTTTCTCGAGTTCGGGATCGCTTATGACGACGTAGGCGAGGTCGAACTCGTGGGCGCAGGCGATGGCGAATTCGAGGGAGCTCTTCACGGCGATCGCGACGAGCTTGACCTTATCGGCATGCTTCCTGCATACGTCGATCGCTTGCCTGCCGATGGAGCCGGATGCCCCCAAAAGCGCGATATTCTGCATCAGAAGATGATCCCTCCCATGACGAGGAGAATGTAGGCCGCCATGCATCCGAAGATCATGGAATCCGATCTATCGAGGAGCCCGCCATGGCCGGGCATGATGGCACCCGAGTCCTTGACGCCGACGCCCCGTTTGATCCGCGATTCGAAAAGGTCGCCGATGACGGACAGGAACCCCTCGACCACGCCGATGGCGATGGCAAGGGGAAGCGGCAGGCCCTTGAGGTGGAGGAGGCCGATTGCGACCCACACGGCAACCGAGCCCATCATGCCCGCCCAGAAGCCCTCCCAGCTCTTGTTGGGCGAGATGCGGGGGGCCATCTTATGGATCCCGATACGCGAGCCCACGAGATAGGCTATGGCGTCGTTGGCCCAGATGGCCAGCACGACGCCGAGGGTGAGGAATGCGCCCTCGAGCCCCGGGTCGCTGTTCCTTATCAAGACGACGCAGGAGAAGGCGAGCGAGGTGTAGATGGGTCCGAAGACGGTCACGGCAACGTCGGCGATGTTGGCGCGCGGCGTGAGGACGTACCACACGCCGACGCAGATGAGCAGGAAGAAGGCCGTGAACACCATCGCGCGCAGGCCGAAGAAGCGCGCGACGAGGGGGAACGACGCTGCGGCTGTGAGCCCGAGCACCTCGTTGGGCATCCTACCGCCCCTGCGGCACATCCGGAAGAACTCCGAGCAGCAGAGCCATGCGTACAGCGAGACGATGATGGCGGTGGGCGTCCTGCCCGCGAAGAGGCACCCTGCGGTCAGCACGCCGTAGATGACGCCGTAGGCGGTGCGCGTGAGGAGTTTCTCGGTGAAACCGCGCGCGCGCTGGCCGCGGAGCTGGTTGGCCTCGAACGCGTCGGAGATGCGCGCGCGCCTGCGCTCCATGCGGTCGACGAGCTTGTCGATGCCGGTGCTCTGGCGTTCCACGCGCTTTCCCGTGCGATTCCCCTCATCCGACACGGTGCTATACACCGCCAAAACGCCGCGAGCGGCTCTGGAAGGCGCGGATGGCACGCAGCATGTCCCACCGCGTGAAATCGGGCCAGAGCGTATCGGTCGCATGGAACTCGGTGTAGGCAAGCTGATAGAGGAGGTAGTTCGAGAGGCGGAGCTCGCCGGAGGTTCGGATGAGCAGGTCGGGATCGGGAAGCCCCGCAGTATAGAGATGCGCGGAGAAGAGGTCCTGATCGATATCGTCGGGGTCGATCTCGCCGGATCGCACGAGACGGGCGAGCTCGTGCGCTGCATGGACGATCTCGGCGCGGGAGCCGTAGTTGACTGCAAGCGCGAAGGTCATCCCATCATGATCCGCCGTCTCGTCGAGGCCGCGCATGAAGACGCGGTACGTCTCGGAGGGGAGCGCCTTGAGATCACCGAGGAACAAGAGGCGCACATTCTCCTGATGGAACAGGGGGAGCTCGGCGACGAGCGTCTTCGCGAACAGGCTCATGAGCAGATCGACCTCGAGCTTGGGACGCCTCCAATTCTCGGTTGAGAATGCATAGGCGGAGAGCACGTCGAATCCGAGCCGGACGCCCGCAGTGACGGCCTCGCGCAGCGCATCGACGCCCGCAACGTGGCCCCGCGCACGATCGAGGCCGCGCTTGGCAGCCCAGCGGCCGTTGCCGTCCATGATGATGGAGACATGCGCGGGAATGCGCGCCACGTCGATATCGCCGAGGGCGATATCGCCTGGGGCGGCCGCGTAGTATGCGGAGAGCTCCTGAAGGTCGGGACGCATTTAAATCTCCATGACTTCCGCTGTCTTGGCTTTCAGAAGGGCATCGATCTCCTCGATATGGAAGTCGGTGAGCTTCTGGATGGACTTCTTCTCGCGGGACTCATCGTCTTCGGTCAGCTCCTCGTCGCGCTCGATCTTGCCGTTGAAGTCGCGGCGGACATTGCGCACGGAGATACGGGCCTCCTCGGCGAGCGCATTGCATTCCTTGACGAGCTCGCGCCTGCGCTCCTCGGTGGGCTTGGGGAACGGGAGGCGGATGGTGATGCCGTCATTGGATGGGGTGATGCCGAGGTCGGAGTCCATGATGGCGCGCTCGATCGAGCGCAGGGAGGTCTTATCCCATGGCTCGACGAGCAGCATCGAGGCCTCCGGCACCTTCACGCCGGCAAGCTGCACGATGGGCGTGGGCTGGCCATAGTAATCGACCATGATGCTATCGAGGATATGCGGGTTGGCACGGCCCGTGCGGACGCGCGCGAAATTCGCCTTGAGCGCATCGATGCACTTGGACATGCGATCCTTGCATTTGCCGCTGTACTCGCTCATTGCTATCTCTCCTCATCGACGACTGTTGTTCCGATGCGCTCGCCCCTGAGGGCGCGCCTGAAGGCGTCCTTTTCCTCGACGCTGAAAACGATCATCGGCATATGGTTATCATGGCAGAGCGCGGTCGCCGTGGCATCCATCACCTTGAGCTTTTTGGTGAGCACATCCATATAGGTGATGGTGTCGAACTTGACCGCGCCGGGATTCTCCACCGGGTCGGAATCGTAGATGCCGTCGACCTTCGTCGCCTTGAGCAGGACATCTGCGCCGATCTCGCAGGCGCGCAGGGCGGCTGCGGTATCGGTGGTGAAGTAGGGGTTGCCGGTGCCTGCCGCGAAGATGGTGACCCGCCCCTTCTCGAGGTGCCTGATCGCACGGCGCCTGATATAGGTCTCCGCGATCTGATGCATCTCGATGGCGGTCATGACACGGCTGACCATGCCCATCTTCTCGAAACAGTCCTGCAGGGAGAGGCAATTGATGACCGTTGCGAGCATGCCCATATAATCGCCTTGGGCACGATCCATGCCGGCGGCGGCTCCCTGCACCCCGCGGAAGATGTTGCCGCCGCCCACGACCACGCCCACTTGGACGCCGTCATCGTAGACGGGTTTGATCTCATGGGCGATATGCTGCACGACGGCAGGATCGATGCCGTAGGGGCGCTCGCCCATGAGCGCCTCGCCCGAGAGCTTCAGAAGCACGCGGGTGTATTTGTAATCGGGCACGCAGGCCTCCCTCTTGATCGGAGACGGGCTATCCTGTAAATAGTACACTACACGGCTGCGCCCGTCCCGCACGGCGACGAAAGACCAAGCGCCCTGCAGGGCGCAGGGCGCTTGGAAGCTACGGCATGGAGAGGCAGGGCGCTACTCGCCGAAGTTGTAGCGCACGAAGGAGACGAGCTCGATCGTATCGCCGAGCTCCTTGGAGACCTTGGCGGCGAGCTGGGACACCGTGAGGGAGCTGTCCTTCACGAAGACCTGCTCGGAGAGGACGTTCTCCTTGTAGTACTTCTCGAGCTTGCCGAGGGCCATCTTCTCCTGGATCGCCTCGGGTTTGCCGGAATTGGCAGCCTGTGCACGGGCGATCTCGAGCTCGTGGGCGACGACATCGGCGGGGACATCCCCGCGTTTGGCGGCAACGGGGCTCATGGCGATGCACTGCATGGCGACATCGCGGCCGAAGGATTTGAAGGCATCCGAGGAGACGGTGGCGGCGTTGCCGATCGCGAACTCGACGATATCGGCATGCTTGCCGTCGTGGTGGATGTAGCTCACGAGCGCACCGTCGGTCTCGATGCGGCAGAAGCGGTTGATCTTCTGGTTCTCGCCGAAGACGTGGATGTTCTCCTTGAGCTCCGCATCGACGGTGGTGCCGTTCATCGGGCAGGCGAGGAAGGCGTCGAGATCGGCGGGGGCGCATGCGACAACGACCTTGGCCAGCTCGAGGGCGAACGCCTTGAATTTGGCATTGGTGCCGACGAAGTCGGTCTCGCAGGTGAGTTCGACGAGGGCGCCTGCCTTGCCGTCATCGGAGATGGAGGCGGCGATGGTGCCTTCGTTGGTATCGCGGCCGGCGCGTTTGACGGCCTTGGCGAGACCCATGGTGCGCAGGACGTCGACGGCCTTCTCGATATCGCCATCGGCCTCGACGAGCGCCTTCTTGCACTCCATCATGGGAGAATCGGTCATCTCGCGCAGCTGCTTGACCAGTGCTGCGGTAATCTGAGCCATAGCTCATCACTCCTTACGGGTAACGTGGGCCTACTCGGAAACGGGAGCCTCGGCGGCGGGAGCGGGTGCCTCGGGGGCGGGTGCGGCTCCAGCAGATGCTGCGGCTTCAACGGGGGCACCGCCCATCTCCGCAGCGGAGATCTGGGCCTGGCCGCCTCCCGAGAGGACGGCATCGGCGGCGAGCTCGCACATGAGCGCGACTGAGCGGATGGCATCATCGTTGGCGGGGATGCCGTATTCGACGACGTCGGGGTCGGAGTTGGTGTCGAGAAGGCCGATGACGGGGATGTGGAGGCGGTTGGCCTCCTTGATGGCGATCTCCTCGCGCTTGGTGTCGACCACGAAGAGGGCCTGGGGAAGAGCGGTCATGGTGCGGACGCCCCCGAGGTTGCGTTGGAGTTTCTCAAGCTCCTTGGTGAGAAGCGCCTGCTCCTTCTTGGGCAACGTGGCCATGGTGCCGTCCTCGACCCACGCCTCGAGCTCCTCCATGCGATCGATGCGGGAGCGCATGGTGACGAAGTTGGTGAGCATGCCGCCGAGCCAGCGCTGGTTGATGTAGGGCTGGCCGGAGCGCTCCGCCTGGGCGGCGATGGGCTCCTGGGCCTGCTTCTTGGTTCCGACGAAGAGCACCTTGCCGCCGCGGGCGGAGAGATCCTTCAAGAAGGTGTAGGCGGCATCGGCGCCGAGCATGGTCTTCTTGAGGTCGAGGATGTAGATGCCGTTGCGCTCGCCGAAGATGTAGGGCTTCATCTTCGGGTTCCAACGCCTCGTCTGGTGGCCGTAATGGCAACCGGCGTCGAGCAATGTCTGGATGGTGATCTGAGCAGCCATATGAAACCTCCTCAGGTTGTCCCTCCGTACGATGTCGTCCCCGCACACCACCCATACGCTGGCTGACGTAGATGGGCACCCCGGTGCTCGGGTAGTCGCACGTGTGAAGTCTGCGCCGCCGCTGCGGCGAGCTGCGCCCGATGCGCAGCAATTAATCATCTTATCATGCCTCTGTCTGCTCCCAGACGTGAATTTGGATAAAACCGGCATCCTCGCTATTCCGAGCGGGGATGCGCCTGCCGTGTCGCATCTTTGAGCCTATCGATGGAGACATGCGTGTAGATCTGGGTCGTCGAGAGGGACTCATGGCCCAAGAGCTCCTGCACGGTCCTGAGATCCGCTCCCCCGCCGAGCAGCTCGGTTGCGAAGGTGTGGCGCATCGCATGGGGCGTGAGCGCCGCATCCTTCCCGGCAGCGCGGATGCGCCTCTCGAACACGGTGCGCAGCGCATCGGTCGACATGGGGTTCGATCTGGTCGAGAGGAAGAACGCCCGCGTGGGCTTCGTCGCGCTCGCAAGCTGCGGACGACCCTGTTGGAGATACGCCCTCACAGCGCCGAGGGCATGGGCGTATAGGGGGACGATCCGTTCCTTGCCCCCCTTGCCGAAGAGTTTGACCTGGGCCTCGGCGAAATCGACATCATCCACGGTGAGGCGGGCCATCTCTGCGATACGCGCACCCGAGGCGTAGAGGAGCTCGAGAAACGCGCGGTCGCGCAGGCCGACGCGATCGGATGCATCGATGGATGAGAGGATAGCGGATACGTCGGCATCGCTCATCGTTTTGGGGAGTGTCTTCGGGAGCTTGGGGCTTGCAATCGCAGCGGCGGAGTCCTGCTTGACGATATCCTCGTGGACAAGCCAGCGATACAGGGAGCGGATGGCCGAGAGATGCCTGTTGATGGTCGTCTCGGAGTAACGGGCGCGCGAAAGATCGGCAAGATATGAGCGTAGCTCCCGGTGCGAGATCGACGCCGGGTCGACGCCCTCGCGCTCTGCCCATGAGATGAACGAGGCAAGATCGCCCGCATAGGCGCGGACCGTATGCGGAGAAAGGCCCCTCACATCCTCGAGATAGCCGATGAAGCGATCGGCCCATGAGCGGAACAGGGCGGTCGCGCCGAGGCGCTCTTCGGTCGATGGCGGGATAGGGTTCATCGCATGTCCTCGCAGAACAGGTCGGGCCGTGAAGCCGCGAAGCGCTCGGCGTCGGCCCTCCCGCGCGCGGCATGGGCGGCCCTTCGATCAGCCTTGGAGCGGATATGCTCGCCGAGCGGGGGGAAGATGCCGAAATTCACGTGCATGGGCTGGTAGTCCGTTGTCAAAGGATCGGTCGCATATGCGACGAGCGAGCCGAATGCCGTGGTGGGGGGCAGTTCGGGTCGCGGATACCCCTTGATGCGCGCATACACGTTGAGCGCGGCGAAAAGACCCGAGGCGATGGCCTCCACATAGCCTTCCGTCCCCGTGATCTGGCCGGCCAAGAAGACGGCGGTCCCGGGAATGGCGAACGATGGATCGAGCACGTGGGGGCTGTCGACGAAGGAGTTGCGGTGCATGACGCCGTACCTGAAGAACTCGGCATGTTCGAGCCCGGGAATCATGCGGAACACCCGTGCCTGCTCGGAAAACGTCAGATTGGTTTGGAATCCGACCATGTTGTACGATGAGAGGCTCGCGTTCTCCGCCCTGAGCTGGACGACCGCGAAGGGTCGTCTGCCCGTATGGGGATCGATGAGGCCGACGGGTTTGAGCGCGCCGAACGCAAGCGACATGAGGCCGGTCCGGGCAACCTCCTCGACAGGCTGGCACGCTTGGAAGAGGTCCTTCGTCTCGAAGTCGCGCGCAAGCACGCGCTTCGCCGACACCAGCTCGGCGACGAGCGCCTCGTATCCGGTGCGCTCGAGTGGGCAGTTCAGATAATCGCCGAGCCCATCTGCCCTATAGCGCGATGCGAGGAACGCCCGGTCCATGTCGATGGTCTGGGCATCGACGATCGGGGCGGCAGCGTCGAAGAACGAGAGGCGTCCCGCGCCGATGCGGGCACCGAGGGCCGAGAAGAGCGTATCCGAGCAGAGCGGGCCTGCAGCGATGACGGCGGGACCCTCGGGCAGCTCGCCTACCTCTTGGCGATGGACCTTGATGAGAGGGTCCGTCTCGATCGCCCGCGTCACCTCCTCCGAGAAGCGCGCGCGGTCGACGGCGAGCGCTCCTCCTGCGGCGACACGCGTCCTATAGGCGATCTCGAGGAGCTTGGACCCGTAGAGCGCGAGCTCGGTTTTGAGAAGTCCCGCCGCCGAATCCTCCTTGGTCGATTTCAGGGAGTTCGAGCAGACCAGCTCGGCGAGGTCCGCAGTCTTGTGGGCAGGCGAGGCGCAGGTGGGGCGCTGCTCGTACAAATCGACGCCGATGCCGCGTCCGGCGAGCTGCAGCGAGCATTCCGAGCCGGCGAGGCCGCCCCCGATGACTTTGACGCGCATCCGCATGCACCTCCTCAGGAATCACGGATACCACCCCCTCTATTGTGCGACAAATAGGCGTCCTTGGAGGGCGCGTATCTCCCATCGGGAAGCTTGACGACCATTCCGAGCACCTCGTACTCGGATAGCGTCTTGATGAGGGTCAGGACATCCTTGTTGAGGCGCTCGGCCAATTCCTGCGGGCGCAGGGGCGAGGCGAGCAGCGCGGAGAGCACGTCTCCGCACGGCCTTCCCGTACGGTGCGCGACGCATCTCAACACGCCATAATCGCTGGAGATCACCTGCTCGAGATCGCGCTCGTCGCAGATGATGTCCGCGCCGCTGCGGATAAGGCTGTTCGATCCGCTCGAAGCGGGCGAGAATATCGACCCGGGAACCGCATAGAGCCTGCGGCAGAGCTCCGCTGCGGCCTCCGCAGTCGACATCGTTCCCGACCTCAGCCCCGCCTCCGCAACGAACAGGCTCCTGGATAGGGCCGCGATGATTCGGTTGCGCTTGGGGAACTGGTGGCGGCGCACGTCGGTCCCCCATCGTTCGAGCGATACGATCGCACCGCCCCGTTCGACCGCATCGAAGAAGATATCGGCCGAGTCGGGAGGATAGACGAGATCCGCCCCCACTCCCGAGACGATGATCGTCCTGCCGCCGGCATCGAGCGCAGACCGCGAAGCCGCGTGATCGCATCCGCGCGCCCCGCCCGACACGACGGTGAGGGAGCACTCGGCGCTGATCCGTGCTGCCATCTCGCTCACGGCAAGCCCGTAGGGCGTTGCGCGGCGCGCACCTACGATGGAGATCGTCTCGGTTCCGAGGATATCCGGATCTCCGAGGACATAGAGCTCGGGTGCCCGCTCGAGATCCTTCAGCAGCTCCGGATAGCACGTGTCGGAGGGGCGGATAAGATACCTGTCCTTGTCCATGCGCTGCCGCCTAACCATGTTCCCGGGACCTGAATGCGCAGGCCTCCAAGACATTCTCGGATGAGACCTCTTCATGCAGTTCGAGATCGGCGATGGAACGCGCGACGCGCGAGACGCGTGCGATGGCGCGGCCGCCGAGCGCGAGACGCTCGGATACCGTCTCGAAGGTCGACTGGGCCTCCAGAGAGAACGCATAGGTTCCCATACCGCGTCCCCGCACGTCTTGCCCGCTCTTCTCGCGCCACGACTTGAATTCGAGCGCGGTATCCAAGAGCGCGCGCATGTCATGGGACGAGAGGCCGACGTCCCCCGCGATGATCTTTTGGGAATCGGGACGGGCGACATCGACCACGACATCGATCCTGTCCATCAGGGGCCCTCCGATCCTCGCCTGGTATGCTGCTATCCGCGCGGGCGAGCAGCTGCACTCGTGTCCCGGATCCCCGAGGTGGCCGCAGGGGCACGGATTCGAAGCTGCGATGAGCTGGAACTTGCAGGGGAAGCTGTAGACGCCGTCGACGCGCACGAGACGCACCTCATGGTCCTCGATCGGCTGCCTGAGCGACTGGAGGACGTTGGAAGCGAACTCGGGCATCTCATCGAGGAACAGGACGCCCTGATGCGCGAGGGATATCTCCCCCGGCATGACGGGACGCCCTCCCCCGATCAGGCCGCCGAGCGATACCGAGTGATGCGGCGCGCGGAAGGGGCGGATTCCCGAGACGATGCCCCGCGTGTCCTGGCCTGCCACGGAATGGATGAGGAGCGCCTCGTTGATCTCCCGGTCATCCATGCGCGGGAGTATCGAGGGCAGGCGCTTCGCGAGCATGGTCTTGCCGGCTCCTGGCGGACCCACCATCATGAGTCCATGGCCCCCGACCGCAGCGATAAGGAATGCGCGCTTGGCAACGTCCTGGTCGATGACATCGGCGAAATCGAGCGCATCGCACGGCGCATCCGATGGCTCGTCCCGCCGCAGCTCCCGTAGGGGGGCGAAAGGACGGCACGCATCGACGCCCGCCTTCATGGCGGAGATGTTCGGGCACACCAGGCCGTCCTCGATGGGGAGGAGTCCCCGTTCTCCCCCGAAGACGAGCGAGAGCCCGAGCTCGTGGGCAAGACGCGCGTAGGCGACGGTTCCCCTGGTGGTCGCGATGTCCCCGTTCAACGCGAGCTCGCCGACGAACAGGCTCCGATCGAGCCCCTCCTTGGGTATCTGGCCCGTGCTCGCAAGTATTGCCAACGCGATGGGAAGATCGTATGCGGTGCCCGTCTTCCTGATCTCCGCAGGAGAGAGATTGATCGTGATGTGGACGCGGGGCAAGGTGAACCCGCACGATTTCAAGGCGGCGCGCACGCGCAGCCTCGATTCGAGCACCGCCGGATCCGGACATCCCACGATGGTGATCGCGGGAATGCCGGCCGTTATGCCGACCTCGACGGTGATGGGAAGGGCCGTGGCACCGCGCAGCTGGGCGGTCTGTATGGAGCAGGTATCGGCAGGCATCATTCATCCCACCAATATCCGCCTGAGAGATGGGCGATGTGTGCGATCCGATTGCTCAGGAAGGTGATCCCGACCACGTCGAAGCGGATGGATCCGACCTCCCCATGCGTCGTCTTGAAGAACTCGGCCATCTTCGCGTAGCGGGTGAACTTGTCTTTGCCGACCGCCGCCTCAGGGGCTTCGTCGTACGGGAAGCCGAGGAGCCGCCTGCTCTTCACCTCGACGAAGATGAGGCCGTCCTCGTTTCTGGCTATGATATCGGCCTCCCCGAAGGGCGTCTCCCAATTACGGTCCACCAGCTCGTAACCGCGGTCTTCGAGAAAGCTCGCCGCGAGCGCCTCCCCCATCGCGCCCACTTCCCTGGCGGCCAGGCCCTCGATGCCCTCGAATGCGGGACGCGTGACGTCGACGATGGTTTCGGTCATGTTCTCGAATTCTGCCATTGGTCCTCCTCCGCATGGATGATGGTCGGAGCATCAGTGTGGCAGCTCATCCTAACCGGACCCGTGCCCGGACTGTTCGCGTGGCTGTCATCCGGTTTTCACGCGGGAGACGGAGGCGGCCCATGCACGGGTCGGGACGGATGGCCGATTGTCGGAGCAGGGAGACGTGCTGAGACGGCGTTCTAGAAAAGACGGGGCCCCTCGATGAAATTTCCACAGAACGTGGCGCGATGGACGGGAGTCAGGCCCTTTCTCCTGATGGCGTCTATGTGCTCGCGCGAGGCGTAGCCCTTGGACTTCGCAAAGGCGTATCCAGGGTAGACGGCGTCGAGCTCGTCCATCAGGGCATCGCGCGCGACCTTTGCGACGATCGAGGCGGCAGCGATGGCCGCGACCTTGGAATCGCCTTTGACGATGCAGGTCTCCCTCGGATGGACATGCACGGGGTTCCCATCTATGAGCACGTGATCGGGCTCTACGCCGGTCCGGCCGATGGCGTCCGCCATCGCCTCCCTCAACGCGCGGGACATCCCGATCCTGTCGATAACCTCCGGCGGGATATGGCAGATCCCCAGCGCCGACGCATGGCCTTCTATGCGGGCGGCGATCTCGCCGCGCCGTTTCGGCGTGAGCCGCTTGGAATCGTCGATGCCGAGGATGTGCGGCTCGGACGGGAGCGCGACGGCGCAGACGGTGAGCGGACCCGCGACCGCGCCGCGCCCCACCTCGTCGACGCCGAGCACGATGCCCGTCCCGCCCCTCTCGCGCTGGAAATCGTATAGGCGTGCGACGCGCAGCTCCTCCGCACGCAGGGACGCGCGGGCTTCGAGAGCGCGCTCCAAGGCATGCGCGACCTGCTTGCGGGGATCATCCCGATACCGCTCGAGAAGGGCATCGAGCTCCTCTGCCGAGGCCGATGCGATGCGGGAGGCTATGTCGCGTGCGGAGGATGCCATGCTCCCATCCTAGCAAGGTCTCCGATGACTGTACAGTCGCCAAGGTCCCGTCTGGACACATGCTCTCCGAGGCCCGCACGCAGGCCCTTCTTCGACATGCTCCCCCAGCAAAACCCTTGATGACTGTACAGTCGCGAAGGGCTTCGCTGCAACGAGAGGCTGCCCCGAAGGGGGCGTTTCGCAAGGAAGCGCCCCCTTCCTCTTCCTCGGGCTTTAGTCCGTAGAACCCAAAATCGGTGCGACCGAAGCGGCCGCACCGATTTCATATGCAATCCTTTTCAGCTGGCAAACCTACCTCGAGCCGCCCTCCTTGCAGAGGGCGGCAGGGAGGGCGATCCCTGCACGGTATGTACCGAGACGCCTGCTAGCTGCGCTTCTCGCGGATGCGGGCGGCCTTGCCGATACGATTGCGCAGGTAATAGAGCTTGGCACGATGGATATCGCCATGGCGGACGACCTCGAGCTTGGCGATCTTGGGGCTATGCAGGGGGAAGGTGCGCTCGACGCCCACGCCGAAGCTGATCTTGCGGACGGTGAAGGTCTCGCGGGAGCTGCCGCCGCTCATGCGGATGACATCGCCTTGGAAGACCTGCTCGCGCTGGCGGTCGCCCTCCTTGATCTTGTAGTGAACCTTGACGTTGTCGCCGACCTTGACCTCGGGGATATCATCCCTGATCTGCTGGCGCTCGATAGCACGGATGTAGTCCATCTTCTCTGTTCCTCGTCTCTAGAGGTGCCGTTGCGGGATGCACGATCGGCACATAGCCTTGCACACGGATTAGCATTATACGCATAGCGACATGGTAAGACAAGGATGAGTTCGCCCCTCAGAGGCAGAAACCCACGACTACGCCCGCCTGGGTATCCGCAAGATTCGCGGTGCTCGCATACCCCGAGGGACTCACCTGGTAGAAGGTGTCGTCGGTGGTGGCGAGGTATTCGAACGCGTAGGGAGTCCGGTACCACCAGGCGACGGGAGCCCCCCGGTAGAACATGATGAGATAGCTCGCATCATCGCTGCCCTGATCGACTCCCGCCTGGACGAACGCCTCGTATTGGGTGCCCTCGGCGTTCAAGAGATCGTCGGCGCCATCGGAGAGGTAGCCGAACTCGTCCTCGAGCCAGCTGATCTGGCCGCACACCTCCCTGCATGAGAGGAGCCACAGGGTGTCGCTGGTTTCGGTGACGGATGCAACGGCATCGCTCTTGCCCGTGTTGTTGGTGAGCTTTGCAACAGGCACGATCCTGCCTGCGAGGCCATCGGGGAATCGCGCGAGGCCCTCTGAGGCGAGCCATGCCCTGAGCTCGGATCCCTCCCAGCCGCCTTGGCTGCTCGCGCTCCCATTGACGCCGCGCACCTCGATCGGGCTCGTCATGAACGTGAGACCCGCCTTCTTCCCTCCATCCGATACGGTGTCGTGGAGGATGCCGATGAGGCGCACGTCGACGGTCAGGCCGTTCTCGAGCTCAAGCGCATGCGTCTGCGCGGTGAGACGCCCTTCCCCATCGATCAAGCCCCACCGGGCCGCGATCGCACGGCCCGCATCATCATCGGGAGCCGCTTCGATCAGATCGGCGATGGCGGCGAGCTCCTCCCACGAGTATTCGGAGAAGGATCTCGCCTCCAGGGAGCCGTCGTCCTCATCGGCCCCGGTTTCCCCATCGCTTTCGTGCTCCGGCACACCGGAGCCCATATCCAAGGCATAGCGGATGGCGAGGATCCCGATACCGACGAGCGCAACGCTCACGATGAGCCCGATGAGTGTCCTCACGATGCTTGCAGCTCGGTCCATAGGCTTATCGCTTCCATGATCGGGGGATTCTGAGCTCGTCGAACAGGCGCACCGCGTATCTATCGGTCATGCCCGAGACGAAGTCGGCAACTTGGATATCAGGATGATCCGCATCGTGGGTCGTGTATTCGCGCGGGACCTCGTCCTGATGGTCGATGAAGTAATCGAAAAGCTCCGAGATCAGGGCCCGCGCCTTGGGCTCCTCGTATTTTGCATCCCCATGGGTGTAGAGGTTCTCGAAGAGGAAGCGGCGCGTGCCGAGCATGGCCTCGTGCACGCGGACGCTCATGGCGATCTCGCCCATGCCCGCACTCTGGGCGATGACGTCGTGGACCATCGTCTCGATGCGTTCGGAGGAGGTGGTCCCGAGCACCTCGGTGAAAGCGGGCGGGAGCATATCCTCGGAAAGCAGCTGGGCGCGCTCGGCATCATCGATATCGTGCACGACGTAGGCGATACGGTCGGAAAGCGCTACGACGCGGCCCTCGGCGGTATCGGCGTCCCTATCCCCGGTATGGCATCGGATGCCGTCGACGACCTCGCGGCTCAGGTTGAGCCCGGCACCCTCCCGCTCAAGGAGCTCGACGATGCGGACGCTCTGGAGGTTATGCCTGAAAAGATCGGAGGGCGGATCGATGCCGAACTCGCGTGCGCGCCAAGCAGCCATGGACTCCGAGAGCGCCTTCTCTCCGCAATGCCCGAACGGGGTGTGGCCGAGATCGTGGCCGAGGGCGATCGCCTCGGTGAGGTCCTCGTTCAAGGCGAGGGAACGGGCGATGGAGCGGGCGATCTGGGAGACCTCGAGCGTATGCATGAGGCGCGTGCGGTAATGGTCCCCCTCCGGCGCGAGGAAGACCTGCGTCTTATGGGCAAGACGCCTGAAGCTCTTGCAATGCAGGATCCTGTCGCGGTCGCACTGGAACGCCGTGCGGTAGGGATCGGGAACCTCCTCACGGGCGCGGCCGAGGGAATCGGCGGAGCAGCATGCCCCGGATGAGAGCCGCCTGCGCTCGCGCGCCTCTAACTCCGATCTGCGAATCTCGTGCATCGTCGCTCCATCTACGGCAAGGGGAGGGAAGCCCGTCGCTCCCCTCCCCTGCGGCGGCTTCATACACGGGCGAAGAAGCCTAGATCTTGGCGGGACCCCCGTTGGCCTTGATCTTGGCCTGGGCAGCCGCGAGGCGGGCGATGGGCACGCGGAACGGCGAGCAGGACACATAGGTGAGACCGAAGTTGTAATACGTGTCGATGGACTCGGGATCGCCGCCGGTCTCGCCGCAGACACCGACGGTAAGCTCGGGCTTGGTGGAACGGCCGCCGTCGACGGACATCTTGACGAACTTGGCGACGCCGGGATCGATCGTCGCGAACGGATTGGTCTTGACGATCTTCGTATCGAGATAGAGGGGCATGAACGAGGCCTCGACATCGTCGCGGGAGAAACCGAGGACGGTCTGGGTGAGGTCGTTGGTGCCGAAGGAGAAGAAGTCCGCATACTGGGCGATCTCGTCGGAGACGACACAGGCGCGCGGGAGCTCGATCATGGTGCCGATCTCGATGTCGAGGTCGACGCCATACTCCTTGGAAACCTCGGCGATGTCAGCCTCGCAGAGCCCGCGCAGGTGGCTGAGCTCCTCGACGAAGGCGACGAGCGGGATCATGATCTCGGGCTTGGCATCGACGCCCTCCTTGATGAGCTCGGCGGCCGCAGAGGCGATGGCCTTGAACTGCATGTGGTTGAGCTCGGGATAGATCATGCCGAGGCGGCAGCCGCGGGTACCGAGCATGGGGTTGGCCTCCTGGAAGGAGTCGAGGCGCTTGAGGAACGCGCGCTTGCCGGTGCAATCCTTGCCGACCGCCTCCTCCTTGGCGATCTCGACCTCGAGCTCGCGCGGGGAATCGAGGAACTCGTGCAGCGGGGGGTCGAGCAGGCGGACGATGACGGGCAGTCCCGCCATGACCTTGAACATCTGGAGGTAATCGCCCTTCTGGGCGGCGCCCAGCTTGGCAAGGGCCTCGGCCTTGGTCGCCTCGTCCTTGGCGAGGATGAAGGACTGGATGAGATCCTTGCGCTCGCCGAGGAACATGTGCTCGGTACGGCAGAGGCCGATACCCTCGGCACCGTTCTCGAGCGAGAGGGAGGCGTCCTCGGGGTTATCGGCGTTGGCGCGGACGCCCATGACGCGGCCGCGCTCGGGGTTGAGGCGGATCTCGTCGGCCCACTCGAGGATGGTTTGGAGGTCGCCGCCGAGCTCGGGGCGGACGAGCTTGGCCTCGCCCATATACACGTTGCCCGTGGTGCCGTCGATGGAGATGATATCGCCCTCATGGAGGATCGTATCGGTGCCGGCGACGGCGCAGACCTTGTTGGGGGCATCGATCTGGAGCGCCTCGACGCCGCAGACGCAGGGGGCGCCCATGCCGCGGGCGATGACGGCCGCATGGGAGGTCTTTCCGCCATGGGAGGTCAGGATACCCTCGGCTGCGACCATGCCGTGCAGGTCGTCGGGCGTGGTCTCCCAGCGCACGAGGATGCAGGGCTTGCCCGCCTTGGCGAACGCCTCGGCATCGGCGGAGGAGAAGACGACGGCACCCACGGCAGCGCCGGGGGACGCGTTGAGGCCTTGGGCGAGCACGGCACGGCCCTTGATGTCGACGGCGTCGAACTGCGGGTGGAGGAGCTGGTCGAGCTGCTCGGGGGCCACGCGCATGACCGCCTCCTCCTTGGTGATGCGCCCCTCCTCGTACATCTGGATGGCAACCTTGAGCGCGGACAGGGCGGTACGCTTCCCCACGCGGGTCTGGAGCATGTAGAGCTTGCCCTGCTCGATGGTGAACTCGACGTCCATCATATCGGCATAATGGTCTTCGAGGATCTCGAAGACGCGGAAGAGCTCGGTGCCGGCGGCCTCGAGGCCGGGAACCTTGGGCAGGTCGGCGATGGGCTCGGTGTTGCGGATACCCGCGACGACATCCTCGCCCTGGGCGTTCACCAGGAAGTCGCCGTAGCGCTCGTTGGCGCCATCGGCCGGATTGCGGGTGAAGGCGACGCCGGTCGCAGAGGTGTCGCCCTTGTTGCCGAAGGCCATGACCTGGACGTTGACGGCGGTGCCGAGGGAGTCGTCGATCTTGTTCTGCTTGCGGTACAGGATGGCGCGATCGGTGTTCCAGGAGCCGAAGACGGCCTGCTCGGCAAGACGGAGCTGGAGCAGGGGGTCGTGCGGGAAGGTGACCTTGCCATCGATGACGACCTCGGGGTACTTCGCGACATCGACATTCTCGGCGAAGATCTGCTTGAAGGTCGCGACGACGTCCTTGAGGTCATCGGCATCGAGGTCGGTGTCGAGCTTGACGCCTTTCTCGGCCTTCTTGGCCGAGAGGGCATCCTCGAAGAGCTGCCCGGAAACACCCATCACGACATCGGAGAACATCTGCACGAAGCGGCGGTAGGAGTCGTACGCGAAGCGGGGGTTGCCCGTCTGCTTGATGAGGCCCTGGACGGAATCGTCGTTGAGGCCGAGGTTGAGGACGGTGTCCATCATGCCGGGCATCGAGAACGGGGCGCCGGAGCGGACGGAGACGAGCAGCGGGTCCTCGGAGTCGCCGAGCTTCTTGCCCATGCGCTTCTCGAGATCCTTGCGGTACTCGTCGATCTCGTCGAGGACGCCCTCGGGCCAGACGTTGCCGGCGCTGGAGTAGGCGACGCAGGTCTGGCAGGTGATGGTGAAGCCGGAGGGGACGGGAAGGCCGATGTTGGCCATCTCGGCGAGGTTGGCGCCCTTGCCGCCCGTGATCCATTTGGCCTCCCCGACGGATGCGCCGGCAACCTCGGTGACGTTGTTGCCGTTCTCGTCGAAGCCGAACCGATAGACGTGTTTTTCTGCCATGGTTTCTCCCTTTTCTAACATCAAACACGGTCGAACAGGTACATGAAAGACGGCGGGAAACGGGAATCGTTCCCACCCCTAGGTATTCTAAAGCATGGAGGCCTCGTGAGGGCCCTCAATTAGCTTGTCTCCGGCATAAAGGGAACCGAATACAGCAAAAGCTTACTTCTCGCGGTACACGGCTCCGATAGCGTGGGAAGGGGACTCGCCCGTGAGCGTTGAGATGACCGTCACGGCGGGGCCGAGCAGGTCGATGGAGGGGATCCCCCTGCGATCGAGCTCGCGGCGGATCTCACGGCGCAGCGTCCCGTCTGCGAACGTGTGGAAGACGGCGCACGGCCGTGCGGAATCGTAGTTCTCATCGAAGTACTCGGTGACCGCATCGAGATCGTGGATATTGGAAACGCGCACGATCTCGACCGAATCCTCGCTGAACTGCGCCGCAGCGGCATGCACGACGGTCTTGGCCGTCTCGCCGCGCGAGTCGGAGAGGATGTAGAGGATGGGGGTATCCATGGCGAAGATATCGTCGAGTTTGTCTGCCATCGTGTGCCCTTTTCTGATCGACGGACTATGAGACCATACTACTTCTTTGACAGGCATCCGATGTCGGCGACATCGGCGAAGATGCCGGAAAACCTGTTGAGGAGCTTCAGGCGGTTCTCCTGTAACCTAGTGTCCCCGTCCATGACAAGTACTTCCATAAAGAAACGGTCAATGGGCTCCCTTAGTTCGGCAAGTGCGGAGAAGACGCCCGGGAAGTCCTTCGAGACGAGGGAATCGGAAACCGCCCGCTCGCCCTTCTCGATCGCATCGAGCAGGGCCCGCTCGGGTTCGGTGAGGAGCGCGGGGTCGCAATCGATGCCGAGACGGGTTTCCCCGAGGTGCGCCGCCCGCGTATAGGCAACCGAAAGATCCTCGAAGAGCTCGGGGCTGTTGCTGCGCGCATCCGAGAGGGCGCGGGCGCGGGCGAAGAACTCGGCGGGATCGATGATCGAGATGGCCGAGATGGCCTCGATGATATCGCTTGCGATCCCCTCGTCTTTCGCCATCGCCGAGAGCCGGCCCCTGAAGAAGGCGCGGATCTTCTCCGCGACCTGATCGACGCGAAACGCGAGGCCCTGATCCGCATAGGATTCGAGCGCGGTGGAGATGAGCGCCTCGAGCGAGACGGAGGGCAGGGACTTGAGCAGGGAGATGACGCCGATGGTTGCGCGGCGGACCGCATACGGGTCCGAGGATCCGGTGGGAGCCTCGCCTGCGGCGAAGATGCCGCAGATGGTATCGAGCTTGTCGGCGATGGCGGCCGCCTTGCCTACGAGGCCGGAGGGGAGCTCGTCGCCGGCGAACCGCGGACGGTAATGCTCGCGGATCGCGCATGAGACGGCCTCGGGCTCTCCCATGGCGGCTGCGTAATAGCCGCCCATGACGCCCTGCTGGTTGGTGAACTCGACGACCGCCTGGCTCACCAGGTCGCCCTTCGCAAGATGGGCGGCGCGCACGGCTTCGCGCCGGGTAGCGGCATCGGCTCCGGAAAGCTCCGCAACGGAGCCGGCGAGCACCTCCATGCGGGCGACCTTGCCCCGCATGCTGCCGAGCCTCTCCTGGAAGGTGACGGCCGCAAGGCGCTCGACATACTCGTCGAGCGGGACCTTGAGATCCTCGTCGTAGAAGAACTTGGCGTCGTAGAGGCGCGCGCGGACGACGCGCTCGTTGCCGTCGATGACGGTGGCGCCCACCTCGGGAGCGGCATTCGAGATGACGACGAATTCGCGGGTGAGGCTGCCGTCTGCGGCATACACGGGGAAGTAACGCTGGTTCGAGAGCATCGACTCGCAGATGATCTCGTGCGGAACGGCGAGGAATTCCTCATCGAAGCTGCCGACGAGCACCGTCGGCCACTCGCAGAGGTTCACGACCTCGTCGAAGATACGCTTCGGGGTATCGACATGCGCACCGCCGCGTGCCTGTTCGACAGACGCGATCCCCGCACGGATGACCTCAGCGCGCCGTCGCTCGCCGAGCACGAAGGCCTCCTCGAGCACCCGCTCGTATGCGGAGGGGGAAGGCACGGGGTGCTCGCCCGGGGCGAGGACGCGGTGGCCGCGGGTGGTCGCTCCGCTTTCGACGCCGGCATAGGAGACGGGAACGACCCTGCCGCCGAGCAGCGCGCAGATCCAGCGGATCGGACGTACGAACGTCGCATGCTCGTTCCCCCACCGCTGGCTGCGGTAGTTGGGCCACTCGAGCGAGGAGATCGTGCGCTCGCAGAGCGCCGAGAGCAACGGTAGCGCAGGGGCCGGGGGAACGATCTTCTCGGCGAAGACGTACGCGCGGCCATCGGTATCGGTACGGCATACGAGCTGGGCAACCTCGATACCGCATTTGCGGGCGAAGCCGAGCGCGGCCTTGGAGGGAGCGCCCTGCGCGTCGAAGGCGATCTCTGCTGCAGGCCCGCGTTTGATGGCGCGGACCTCCTCGGTCGCCGCCGCGCACCCGTCGACGAGGACGGCGAGGCGCCTCGGCGTGGAAAGGGTCCTGATCGCGCCATGCGCAAGGCCGGCCTCTGCGAGGCCGCGCTCGAACAAGGCCTCGAGCTGCTTCTGAGCGTTCATGAGCGGAGCGGAGGGCATCTCCTCGGCACCGATCTCGAGGAGGAAGTCGAGGATTTCCGCCATCTAGGCCACCTCCCCTTCCCGCACATCTCCACGTGCCGCGACCAGCTCCAGATAGGCCTCGCAGCAGGCTTTGGCGATCGTGCGGACGCGCAGGATGTAATTGGCGCGCTCGGTAGCCGAGATGGCGCCGCGCGCATCGAGCAGGTTGAACGCATGGCTGCACTTCATGACGCAATCGTATGCGGGAAGCGGCAGGCGCGCATCGAGGCAGGAGCGGACCTCCGCCTCGTAATCGTCGAATTTGCCGCGCAGCATCTCCACGTTGGCGACCTCGAAGTTGTATGCGGAGAATTCGCGCTCGTTCTCGAGGAAAACGTCCCCATAGGTCATGGGCGTGCCATCGGGCAGATAGGACCATATGAGGTCGTAGACCGAATCGACGCCTTGGATATACATGGCGATGCGCTCGAGGCCGTAGGTGATCTCGACGGGGACGGGATCGACCTCGATACCGCCCACCTGCTGGAAGTAGGTGTACTGGGTCACCTCCATGCCATCGAGCCACACTTCCCAGCCCAAGCCCCAGGCACCGAGCGTGGGGCTCTCCCAGTCGTCCTCGACGAAACGCACGTCGTGCTCGGCGGGATCGAGGCCGATGGCGGAGAGCGAGCCGAGGTAGAGATCCTGGGAATCTTCCGGGCAGGGCTTCAGGATGACCTGGAACTGGTAGTAATGCTGCATGCGGTTGGGGTTCTCGCCGTAACGGCCGTCGGCCGGGCGGCGGCACGGCTGCGGATAGCAGGTGCGCCACGCTGCAGGGCCGAGGCTGCGCAGGGCCGTGGCCGTATGGAAGGTGCCGGCGCCGACTTCGGAATCATACGGCTGCATCACCGTGCATCCTTGGGATGCCCAGTACTTCTCCAAAGCGAGGATCATGTCCTGGAATGTCAGAGCGTCAGCATTCATGGATACCCTTTCGTTGCCCCTGCGACGGGCTATATCGTAGCAATATCTTCGGGCGGCCAGAAGATGACGACCGCATGCGAGGTCACATCCTCGACCCTGATGGGTCCGATGGCGCGGGAATCACGGGAGTTGGTCCTGTTGTCCCCCATCACCCAGAGGTAGCCTTCGGGGACCGTATAGGGGTAGGCGATGGGCAGGTCGCCGCCTTGGAGCGGAAGGGTGGGCTGGCCGCCCACATAGGGCTCGTCAAGCGCGACCCCGTCGACGTAGACGGCGCCATCGCGCAGATCGACGGTCTGGCCTCCGACCGCGATGACGCGCTTGATGAGCGTATCGGTATGCCCATCCTGCTCCCGCAGGAAGGTGACGATCTCGCCGGGTTGCGGGTCGCGGAAGCGGTAGCTGACCTTCTCCCCGATGACGCGATCGCCGACCTGTATGGTCTGCTCCATGGATCCCGTGGGGATCTTGTAGGGCTCTATGACGAAGGTCCGCACGAGAACGGCGAGGACGAGCGCGAGCAGCAGCGTGGGGAGAAGGCCCGCATCGCGTCCCTCGGGGGCCGCTGCGGCGGATCCGGCCGCGTCAAAGCCCTTCCCATCCTTAAGGTGCGCAGGTCTGGCCACGTCCGCCTCCCTTCAGGAACGCCTCGTACAGGTCGGGGCGGAATCGCCTCGTGCGCTCGAGCGCCGATGCGCGACGCCATGCATCGACGGCCCCATGATCCCCCGAGAGCAGGACCTCGGGGACCCTCATGCCCCTGAATTCGGCGGGTCGCGTGTACTGCTCGTACTCGAGGAGGCCCGACGAGAAGGACTCGTCCCGCGCGCTCATCTCATCGCCCAGAGCGCCGGGGATGAGGCGGACGAGGGCATCGATCACGCACAACGCGCAGAGCTCGCCGCCCGTGAGCACGAAATCGCCGAGGGAGATGATCTCATCGGCGAGCGTGTAGACGCGCTCGTCCATGCCCTCGTAACGTCCGCAGACGAGCAGTATGCGCTCCTCATCGCGCAGGCGCTCGGCATCGGCTTGGGTGAACGGGATCCCTATCGGCGAGAAGAATACGACGTGGACGGGCGGCTCGCAACGGCTTCGGATATCCTCGACGGCCTCGAAGATGGGCTCGGGCTTCATGAGCATGCCCTGGCCGCCGCCGAACGGGGCGTCATCCACCGTGCCATGCCTGTCGTGGGTCCAATCGCGCAGATCGTGCGCCTGGAATTCGAACAGGCCCTTGGCGCGGGCGCGTCCCATGATGGAGGAGGACAGGTAGGGCTCGAAGAACTCCGGGAAGACCGAGAGCGTCTCGATTCGTCGCATGAGGATTCACTCCCCTTCCGTGAGTATGGAGCCTTCGGGAAGATCGAGGATGATGCTGCCATCGTTGGAACGCCCTTTGAAGAACTCGCCGCGCACGGGGATGAGCCGTTTGCAATCGGCAGCGGCGAGCACGAAGACATCCTGCCCACGGCCTATGAGGATCTCCTCGATGACGCCGAGGTATCCCAGCGCGAGATCTTCCACGCGCGCACCGACCAACGCATCCCTGCCGATGGCCTCGATCCCATGGGGGAGCTCGCCTGCGCGCGCGAGTATGGTCCTGCCGACGAGCTCCTTCGCAGCGGAAAGCGTATCGACGCCCTCGAATGAGATCAGCTGGGAGATGCCGTCCGATGCGCCCGTGCGGGAGACCGTAAGGAAACGGGGTGCCTTAAGCGCAGGGGGGACGAGGGCGACCTCCATGCCCTCGGCCAGAAGAGGAGGAAGGCCGTGGACGGAGCCGACCACGACCTCCCCCGATGTTGCGCGTGCTTTGACGACGTGCGCGATCGTCTTCCAGCGGGTCCGCACGGCAGGCCTAGCCCAGAACCTCGACTTCGACGGCGGTGCCCACGCGCTGCCCCAGGGCGCGGGCCAAGGTGCGGATAGCCTTGATGGTGCGGCCGTGGCGACCGATGATCCTGCCCGCATCCTGCTCTGCGCAGCTCACTTCGATCAGGGTATCCGATGCGCTGTCGGTGACATCGAGCGCAACCGCATCCTCATCGTCGACCAAGCCGCAGACGATGTATTCCACAAGGTCGGCGACCTTGTCCGAAGGCATCGAGGATGCAGCCTGATCGGTCCCGATGGTCTCAGCTGTGTCCATACGCATCCTGCTTACTCGGCAGCTTCTCGTGCAGCGGCGAGGGCCTTCTTGGAGGGCTTCACCTTCTTGTCCTTGGCGGGGACACCCTCGCGGGCGAGCTTGATGAGGGCCGCGACGCTCTCGGTGGGCTGAGCGCCCTTGGCGATCCATGCGTCGATATTCTCGAGATCGAGGTCGATGATCTTCGGGGAGGCGATGGGATTGTACTTGCCCACCTCTTCGATGTAGCGGCCGTCGCGGGGCATGCGGGAATCTGCGACGACGACACGATAGTATGGACGCTTCTTCGCGCCATGACGGGCCAAACGGATCTTGACAGCCAACGAAAACTCCTCTGGACAGGCGGTGCATCGGATACTGGCGGGAAGCGCACCGCAAACCAACTTGCAATTCATATATTCTACGACATACCGGCATTGTCGCAAGCTCGTGATTCTCTTTTTTGATTATTCGGTGTGCTGCGTGTATAATGAACACATGTTCGATGGCATATCACAGGAGACGCCGCTGCATTGGGTCGGCAAAGCGATCGGCCTGCTCGATCTCGATGCGTTCTTCGCCTCGATCGAACAGCTCGACCATCCCGCATGGCGTGGCCTCCCCGTCATCGTAGGCGGTTCCCCCTCCAAGCGCGGCGTCGTATCCACGGCATCCTATGAGGCGCGCCGCTATGGCGTGCATTCCGCCATGGCCTCCGCCACGGCAGAGCGTCTCTGCCCCGACGCCATCTGGACGAGCGGCAACTTCAGACGATATCGCGAGATGAGCGCCAAGGTCATGGCCATCCTCATCGACGAGACGCCGCTCGTCGAGCAGGTCTCCATCGACGAGGCCTTCTTCGACATCACGCCCGGAAGGTATTCCCGCGAGGAACCCTACGAGATCTGCACCCGCATCCAAGCACGCGTATCAGAGCTCGGCATAAGCTGCTCGGTCGGGGTCGGCACGACGAAGAGCATCGCCAAGATCGCCTCGGAGCGCGACAAGCCCCGCGGGCTCACCATCGTATTCCCCGGCTCGGAGCAGGGTTTTCTGGCACCGCTTCCCATCCGCTCCCTAAGCGGCATCGGACCCAGAGCGGAGAAGGCCCTCTCCGCTCTGGGCATCAAGACCTTGGGCCAACTCGCCCGCGCAAGCGATGCCGATCTCATGCGGGTGTTCGGCAGCTCGGCGAAGGCCATGAGGATGCGCTCCCTCGGCATGGATGAGAGCGCCGTCGCCTCGGTATTCGCAGACGATGCCCCCAAATCGGTCTCATGCGAGAGGACCTTCGAGGCCGATCTCTACGATGCGGGCGAGATCGAGGCGGCCATCATGCATGTTGCCGCCCTGACAGGCAGACGCCTGAGGAAGAAGGGGCTCAAGGGAAGCACGGTCACGCTCAAGATCAAGCACTCCCCCACCAGCCTGCATACGGCCCAGATGCACCTTCCGACCCCAAGCGATGACGAGCATCTCTTCGGGACCTACGCCAAGGATCTTCTCCCGCGCGTCTGGGAGGAAGGACAGCCCGTCAGGCTCATCGGTGTGGGCATCTCGCACCTCGCGGGCCAAGGGTCTGCACCATGCCTCTTCGATGGACGCAACGCGCGGCTCGGCAAGCTCTCGAAAGCGACCGACCTCGTCAAGGAGCGTTTCGGGGACGACGCCATACGCTATGGGCGCGACCTGCGATTTGCCGAACGCGTCTCGAATACCGCCCCTTTGGGGAAGGCGGATTCCCCCTAAGCTCCGGCAGGCCGCTCATTGAATGCGAGCGCGATGCGCGGAGCCTCGCCCCACAGGTTCCCGAGGCGGTAGAAGTCGCGCGCTTCGGGAAGGAACACGTGGACGACGACGGATCCGTAATCCATGAGCACCCACGAGAGGCCTGCCCTGCCCTCGATCGAGATCGGCTTCACCGAGCAGTTCTTGGAGACCTTCTCCTCGATCTCGTCGACTAGGGAATCGGCTTGGCGCGCATTGGAAGCCGAGCAGATCAGGAAGTAGTCGCACACGTCGCTCAGCTTACTCAGATCCAGCACCTCGATATCGACGGCCTTCTTGGCATCGGCGGCGAATGCTGCGGCTTTCGCAAGTTCGAGCGGGGTGCAAACCATGGAGTTCCTTTCAGCGGGTTCTCTGCAGGACATAGTGATTATACGTCTCGACGGTTCCGGGCCACAGGAAACGCTTGGTCTCGAGCACGTAGGAGATGCTGCCTGCGAACGTCTCGAGGAAGAGCTCCTCGAGGCCGACCGCCCCGACCAGGGCTCGCTGCCGCTCAACGCGCGGCGTCGAGGAGCGGCCGGGCTCGATGCCGTCGGCGATGTAGATGACCATGTCGAGGGCAGACATCGCGGGAGATGCCACGGTATGATGCTCGATCGCCTCGAAAACCGCCGCATCGAGTTCCGGATAGACGCCCCTGAGCTCGCGCGCCGCGATGGGACCATGGAGGATGGGAAGCACGAGCGAGAGATCGCAGCCGAAGTCGAGGCCGAATGCGTGCGCCTTCTCGAGCTGCTCCCTGCCGGAATACGCCTTGGCGTAGTCATGGAGCAGGCCGGCAACGCGTGCATCGAACTGATCGACGCCATACGTCCGCGCGAGCTCGACTGCGGTCTCGGCGACACGCCGGGAATGCTC
Organism: Coriobacteriales bacterium OH1046; assembly: GCA_004010535.1. Classification (GTDB taxonomy): domain Bacteria; phylum Actinomycetota; class Coriobacteriia; order Coriobacteriales; family Atopobiaceae; genus RUG721. Next base: position 238,744 of record RQYE01000001.1, read on the forward strand.
GAGGCGATGCGGCCTCTTCCCGAGCTGGCCTGCGATATCGGCTTCGATGCGTCCGAGCAGCTCGCCCCTATCGTACGGGGCCCTACCCATCTTGGCTCCACCTCTCGGTGCGGGGGGACTGGAAGGCGTCGCCCACATCGTAGAGACCGTGCTTGCGGATATAGCCTATCACGGAATCGGGGGTGAGGTAGCGCAGGCTCTGGCCGAGTTCGGCACGCATGCGGAGATCCGTCGAGGAGATGGCGAGCGCGGGGATCTCGAGGTAGGTCACGTCGAAATCGAATTCGGAATCCTCGATGACGCGTCGGGCATGCGAGAGATCGTAACCGGGGCGGGTCGCAGCGACGAGGCGGGCGAGGCGGGCGATATCGCCGGCATCGCGCCATGTCACGATATCGGCGATGGCGTCTGCGCCCGTGATGAAGAAGAAGGAGACGTTATCCGGGTAGAGGCCATGAAGCAAGCGCAGCGTATCGGCCGTGTAGGTCACGCCATCGCGATCGATCTCGAAGCGCGAGGCGATGAAATGGGGGTTGTCGGAAGTCGCGAGCAGTGTCATGGCGTAGCGATCCTCGCCTGAGGTGACCTTCTTATCCTGCTTGAAGGCGGGGTTGCCGGCAGGCATGAAGGCGACGAGGTCGAGGCCGAGCTCATCGAACGCCTGCTCTGCCGCGACGAGGTGGCCGTTGTGGATGGGGTCGAAGGTGCCGCCCATGATCCCGAGACGGTAGGTGCGGGCGGGATCCCTCCCCAGATGCGGGAGGTCGAACATCTCGAAGGCTGTATCGGTTCCGGTATCCATCAGCGGACCTGCCCCTCTCCGCGGAGGATGTACTTCGTGGTGGTCAGCGCAGCGGCGCCCATGGGGCCGCGCGCATGCAGCTTCTGCGTCGAGATGCCGATCTCGCCTCCGAGGCCGAACACGCCGCCATCGGTGAACCGTGTGGAGGCGTTCACGTAAACGGCGGCGGCATCGACGCCCGCGACGAAGGCTTCCGCCACAGCGTAATCCTCGGTGATGACGGCCTCGGAGTGGCCGGTCCCGTAGCGGTTGATATGCTCCACCGCCTCGCCGACGCCCGAGACGCAGCAGACGCTCATCTTGAGCGCGAGGTACTCGGTAGCGTAGTCCTCCTCGGTCGCCGCCTCCATCGGCACGCCGAGCCCGCACGCGATAGCGCGGACCCGCTCGTCCCCGCAGAGCTCCACGCCGGCCGCATGGAGGGCAGGGAGCACGTCGCAAAGAAGCTGCTCGGCTGCGGAGGCATCGACGAGCAGGGACTCGATCGAGTTGCACGTGCCGGGGCGCGAGGTCTTGGCATTGATGACGATGGGGACGATCTTGGCCGGATCTGCCGCGGCATCGAGGTACACATGGCAGTTGCCCGTGCCGGTCTCGATGGTGGGGACGGTGGCGCTATCCACGCATGCCCTGATGAGCGAGGCGCCGCCGCGCGGGATGAGCACATCGACGTATCCATGGGTGCGCATAAGCTCCTCGGTCTCGGCATGGTCGGTGGAATCGACGTAGCAGAGGGCGTCGGAGGGGAGCCCCGCCTCCTCGAGCGCAGCGCAGCAGGAGCTGGCCAGCGCCACGCAGGATTCGCGGGCCGCAGAGCCGCCCTTGAGCACGCAGGCATTGCCCGAGCGGAGGCAGAGCGCGAAGGAGTCCACCGTCACGTTGGGACGCGCCTCGTAGATCATGGCGACGACGCCCATGGGAACGGTCACCTGCTCCATGCGGAGCCCCGACTCGAGCGTATGGCCCGAGACGATGCGGTGGAGCGGATCGGCCTGGCCGGCGATCTCCCTGAGCGACGAGGCCATATCTTCGATCCGCCCATCGTCCAGCGCGAGGCGATCGAGGAGCGCTGCGCTCATGCCACCTTGGCGGGCGCGTTCCATATCGCGCGCATTCGCCGCGAGGATGGCCTCGGAATCTGCGAGGATGCGGTCCGCTGCGGCAAGAAGCGCCCTCCTGCGCAGCGCGTCGCTCGCCCGAGCGACGCGCACGCTCGCCTTCTTCGCCGCCTGCGCCGCCATGAGTGCCAGTGCCATTGCTACCCCCTTGCTAGAAGATGAACAGGTCATCGCGGTGTATTGCCGGCAGAGCACCCGCTTCGCCCGCAAAGCGGGCGATGACATCGAGCTTGAGGCCTTTGAAGCGCCCCAAGTCCGAGGCGTCGTATGCGATCGTTCCACGGCCGATGAGGAGGCCGTCGGACGAGTCGACATCGACCACATCGCCCGCCCTGAACGATCCCGCGCAGGCCGTCACACCCACGGGCAGGATCGAGGCGCCTTGGGAGAGGACGGCCTGCATCGCCCCCGCATCGAGGGTGATCGTGCCCTGCGGGATCTCGGCGAGGCCGATCCAGAGCTTGCGCGGATTCTCGTGGGCGATCGAACCGTTCTGCTTGAAGAGGGTGCCGCGCGCCGTCCCGTCGACGCAGGCGATGAGGCAGTTCGGCATGCGGCCATGGCAGATGAAGGTGGGGATGCCCGCAGCCATCATCATGCGCGCAGCGGAGACCTTGGAGAACATCCCGCCCGTGCCGTACGGGGAGGAGGGAGAGCCGGCGATGCGGAAGAGCTCCTTGTCGATATGGTCGACGCGGGATATGAGGCGCGCAGTGGCATCGCGGGAGGGATCCGAGGTATAGAGGCCTGCGACATCCGAGAGGATCACGTAGAGGTCGGCGCTCACAAGCGCGGAGACGATCGCCCCGAGCATGTCGTTGTCGCCGAAGGTGAACTCGGCGACCGAGACCGTATCGTTCTCGTTGACGATGGGGACGACGCCGAGCTCGAGCAGGCGCTCCACCGTGTTGCGCGCATTGAGATAGCCCGCACGATCGATCACGTCACGGCGCGTGAGCAGCATCTGCCCGCACGAGAGGCCATGACCCGCAAGCGCCTTCTCGTAGGATTCGATGAGCTTGGCTTGCCCGGCGGCAGCGCATGCCTGGAGCGTGGGGATGTCGGTCGGAGGGGAGGCGAAACCGAGCACCTCGCGTCCCGCCGCCGCAGCGCCCGATGAGACGACGATGATGCGCGTGCCACGTGCGCGGAGCTCCGCTATCTGGGTGCAGAGCGCATCGATGAACCCGCAGTCGAGTCCTCCCCCGCCATCGACGAGCGTCGAGGATCCTATCTTGACCACGATGAGATCGGGCGACGTCATATCCTCATCCCCCGTTCTCCCCGAAGCCGCCTGCGGAATCGCGATCTACGTCGCGGGCGCCCTCGAAGCTGAAGGCATAGCCGAGGATCCGGACCTCGTCACCGTTCGCGCAGCCCATCTTGGCGAGCCTATCGTCGATGCCCATGCGGTCGAAGCGATGCTGGAGATAGGCGATGGCCTCATCGTTGTCCCAATCGGTCTGGACCACCATGCGCTCGACCCGGCCGCCGGAGATGCGCCACGCGCGGGCTCCCTCGCGCACGATGACGATCGATTGGTCGCGCTTGGCGCGGGAACGCTCCCATGCCTCGTTGATGCTGGCAACGGGCTGCGATGGCTCGACGGAGCCCCGCACGTCGGAGACCATCTCCGCGCAGGCGGGCACGAGCTTGTCGAGACCCTCTCCCGTGACGGCAGACACGGCGAAGAACGGATGCCCATCGGCTTCGGCGCGCGCCTCGAGGGCGCGGCGCGCCTTCTCGGTGCCGGGCATGTCGTACTTGTTGCCGACCACGATCTGGGGACGCTCGAAGAGCTCGGGAGCGTAGGCCTCGAGCTCGCCGTTGATCGTCTCGTAGTCGTCGATGGCATCCCTGCCCTCGAAACCGCCCGTGAGGTCGATCACGTGGAGGATGAGCGCCGTGCGCTCGATATGGCGCAGGAACTCGTGGCCGAGGCCCTTCCCCTCGCTGGCGCCCTCGATGAGGCCCGGCACATCGGCGACGACGAAGGAGCGCCCATCGGGCGTGCGGGCAACGCCGAGGTTGGGGGTGAGCGTGGTGAAGGGATAGTCCGCGATCTTGGGGCGGGCGGCGCTGATGCGCGCGATGATCGAGCTCTTCCCGACCGAGGGCAGGCCCACGAGGGCCGCATCGGCCATGAGCTTCATCTCGAGCTCGATCCAATGCTCGATCGCGGGCTCGCCCTTCTCGGCGAAGGCGGGGGCGCGGCGCACGGAGGTCACGAAGTGGATGTTGCCACGGCCTCCCACGCCGCCCGGGGCCACGCAGGCCAGCTCGCCGGGCTGCGTGAGGTCGGCGATCTCGTAGAGCGGCTCCATGGTCGTGGGATCGAGCTCGCGGATGACGGTACCCAGCGGAACGTTGAGGAAGAGATCGTCCCCGTCCTTCCCGTGCTTGCGGGAGCCCTGCCCATGCGTGCCGCGCTCCGCGTGGAAATGATGCTTATAGCGGTAGTCGATGAGGGATGAGAGCTGGGCATCCGCTCTGCAGTAGATGCTGCCGCCATCGCCGCCGTCTCCCCCATCGGGTCCGCCTTTGGGGACATGGGCTTCTCGCCTGAACGACATGCATCCCGCACCGCCATCGCCGCCGCGCACGCTGATATGTGAGAAATCGGTGAAAGAGGACACGCGTTCCCTCCCATGGGCCTGACATCCTGCTGATATTAGGATACAAAAAAGCCCCGGCGCATGGCCGGGGCCTTCGAACTTGTAATACGTTCTCTACACAGCGCGGACGTGCACGCGGTGCTTCGCGCCCCTCGTGAACTCGACGACGCCGGCCTCCAGCGCGAAGAGGGTGTCGTCCTTGCCGACGCCCACGTTATCGCCGGGGGCGATGCGGGTGCCGCGCTGGCGGACGAGGATCTCGCCGGCCTTCACGAGCTGCCCGCCATAGCGCTTGGTGCCGAGACGCTGAGCCTGCGAATCGCGTCCGTTCCGTGACGAGCCGAGACCTTTTTTATGTGCCATGTTTCTCTACCTGCCTTTACCGTTCGTCTGTCTTACTCGGCCGCTTCAGCAGCATCCTCGGAGCTGGCAGCCTTGGCTGCGGCGCGCGAGGTGGGAAGGGCGGTGATGAGGAGCTTGGTGAGGTTCTGGCGATGGCCGTTGAGACGATGGTAGCGCTTGCGCTTCTTCATCTTGAACACGAGCACCTTCTCGTCCTTGTATTGCTCGAGCACCTCGGCGGTGACCTTCTTGGAACCAAGGGCACCGGGATCGGAGATGGTGTTCTTGCCATCGTTCAGGAACAGGACATCGAGATCCACGTTATCACCAGGCTGCGCATCGAGCTTCTCGACCGAGACGATGTCGCCCTTGGCAACCTTATACTGCTTGCCGCCAGTTGCTACGATTGCGTACATGACATGCCTTTCATTGCTGGTTTATGTGCAACAGACGATATAATATCAGCGATTGTGCAGCTAGTCAACGAATTGCGTCGATGAAAGTTGGAACGGATCCACGAGCGTGCCGTCATCGAGATGGTGTTGGGCGGTGCGCTCGCAGCGCAGGTAGCGGGGAAGCGCATCGGCATGCCCGATGCAGGCGAAGGCGGCGCGGATGAAGGCCTCGGGCCGCAGCGCGCCGTTCGGCCCGAGGAGCGTCTCGAGGCCGAGCATGAGGCTTTCATCCTCGCGCGCCGTCCCGTGCGCGACGTATCCTGCGCGGACGTCGACCATCTTCTCCTTCTCCCCGCGCATAGAGGTGAACGACCCCTGCTCGCAGAGCGCGGCGATGGCTTCATCGACCACGTTGCCGTCGAGTCCGGGCCCGAGATCGAGAAGCCAGGATGACCGGTCGAGCCACGCCTCGAGGGCGGGCAGCGAGCCTTCCACATAGCGCGCCTCGAAGGGGCGCAATGCGGCCGGCGCGGTGCGGGAGAGCCGCTCGAGAGCAACGCCCGCATCGAGACGATCGGAGAGGAAAAGGTCGAAATACTCCGCTTTGGAGGAAACGCCCACGGGAAGGGCGGAGGTGAATTGGATGCGCATGCGCCGTGCGAAACCCTGGGACACCGCGAAGGGGAGCCCCGCGCGCCTGATCGAGCGCCCGATGGTGGAGGACAGCTCGAGGTGGCTGAGGAACGCCAAGCGCGAGCTCTTCGGATAGGCGAAGCGGAGGCGGTAGAGATCGGACTTCACGATCTCACCCCTTGGATGACGTTCGCAACGCCCAAGATAGGACAGACCCCGCACCCCTCGCATGACGCCATGGTGCAGTCCCCGGTCGTGATCCCCGCGCATGCGCGACGCCATTCACGCTGGAGGAAGCCCTTGGATACCGCAGGCGAGGTATGCTCCCACGGCAGGCGTGCATCGAGATCGAAGCGCTCGGTGGCGATGTCCTCCAGATCGAGGCCGACGGCACGGGCCGCCTCGACCCAGGTCCCATAGGAGAACTGCGATGTCCAGGCATCGAAACGGCACCCCCGCCTCCATGCTTCGCGGATGAGCCCGAAACCAGCGCGGCCCATCTTCGAAAGCGCCGCCTCTACAAGCGAGGAATGCGCATCGTGGCAGGATATGCGGATAGCGCGATCGCGCGGCGCGCATGCGAGCAGGAGCTGCTGGCGGCGCCTCACCTCATCGGGGGGAAGCTGCCCGCACCACTGGAACGCGGTATAGGCCTTCGGGACGAGCACGGCGACGGATACCGAGATGGAGACGCCGCTCCTGCGCCCCCTCCCCACCACCTCGCGCCCGATCTCGAGCATGCGGTTGGCGGTCTCGGCAATGGCGATGATATCCTCGTCGGTCTCGGTGGGAAGCCCCATCATGTAGTAGAGCTTGATCTTGCGCCAGCCGTTCTGGAATGCAGTGCTGGCCGCATGCTCGATATCCTCCTCGGTCACGTTCTTGTTGATGACATCGCGCAGGCGCTGGGTGCCGGCCTCGGGAGCGAACGTGAGCGAGCTCCTGCGTCCTGCCGAGGCTGCAGCGGCCATATCGACGCCGAACGAATCGAGGCGCTGGGATGGCAATGAGACGCGGATGCCCGCATCGTCGACCAGCTTCGAGAGCTCGCGCAGCATCTCCGTGCACTGCGAGTGATCGGTCGTGGAGAGCGACGAGAGCGAGACCTCGTCGTAACCGCAGGCGGCAAGGGCCCGTGAGGCAGCCTCGACGATCTGTCCGAGGGGCCGTTCGCGGACCGGACGGTATGTCATGCCCGCTTGGCAGAACCGGCACCCGCGGGTGCATCCGCGCAGGACCTCGATGGAAAGGCGGTCGTGCACCGTCTCGAGGTAGGGAACGATCGTGGCGGCGACGGGCTCGGTGGCGGAAAGATCCGCCTCGCAGCGCTTGTAGACCACCTCGGGAGCAGTTCCCGGCTCGCCCGGAACCGCATAACCCCACCGGGTGGAGCCCGCGTCGACGACCTCCTTGTACAGCGAGGGCACGTACACGCCCGGGATGGCCGCGAGCGCGCGCAGGATCTCGGCGCGGGAGGTACCGGAGGCGCGCAGGTCGCGGATACGCATGCAGGCATCCTTGATGCTCGTCTCGCCATCGCCGAGCAGGACCGCATCGAACGCGGCGGCCATGGGCTCGGCATTCCAAGCGGAAGGACCTCCTGCGATGACGATGGGATCGCCCTCCGCCCGCTCCCTCCCCAGCTGGGGAATGCCCGCGAGATCGAGCACCTCGAGGACGTTCGTCATGATGAGCTCGTGGGCGAGCGTGAACCCCACGACATCGAAGGATGCCAAGGGGGCTGCGGATTCGAGCGAGAGCAGCGGGATGCCGCGCTCGCGCAGCAGCGCGATCATATCGATCCAAGGCAGGTAGGCGCGCTCGCACGAGATGCCCTCGAGGCGGTTGATCTCGTTGTAGAGGATGGCGATACCCAAGTTGGCTTGACCGATCTCATAGACATCGGCATAGACCATGCACACGTGGAACGGTCCGGCCTGCTCCTCGCAGACGCCCCACTCGTGGTCGATATAGCGCGAGGGCTTCTCCACGAGCGGGAGCAGGGGTTCGATGAGGTGGAAGCAATCTTTCCGCTCGGCACGCATGGCTCATCCCCTACGCTTGGGAACGCCTGCCGGCGAGCCGCTGTTCCGCGGAAGTGCGGCGAGGACCGTCTCGCCCGCATGCTTGGGGCGGGCCTCGGCTTCGAAGCGCGCCTTGACGGCGTTGCCCGTAGCGACCGTCCCGGCGTAACCGAGGCCGGCGCGCAGCGCCCAGCCCACCCCGGGGATGAGGCCCACGAGGGCACGCGCGAGGGCGCGGTAGGCGAATCCAGCCCCTATGACGCCCGCGACCTCGGGAATGCGCGAGAGCGTGAGGCCCTTTCCGTATGCAGCGGCTATATCGAGCGCGAGCTTAGCCTGGTTGGCGGTCATGATGGGCAGGTCGGAGCCGGGGATCAGATTGATGGCGCCCACCGTGGCGTTCTGGACCGCGCAGGCGGTGATGAGGGCATTGATCTCGGCGGGGCGCACGAAGGGGAAGTTCGCGGCGAATGCGCGGCCCTTCCCGCTCGCAGCGATGATCCACGAGGCGAGCTTATCGAGCAGGGTCTCGCCATCGGCCGCCGCGATGACCTCGGGCTCGTAATCCTGATATCCGAGATGGGAGAAATCGTAACCGCATACCGATGAGCTGACGAGGATGGCGCACGGGATCCCACGTCCCGCAAGCTGCTCGACCGCGCGCATGAGATCGTCGGTATCGGCGCCGGGTACGATGACGGCGATATCGTAGGGGGCGTCGGGCACCGTGGGGTCGGCGAGCGGGCGCACGCTCACGAGACCGCCGGCCCGCTCGGCAAGGAATGCGCCGCGCAACGTATCGATATGGGAGCGATCGGCATCATCGCCCAAGAGGATGAGGACAAAGACCGTCTCATCCACGCTCCTGCCTGCATCCCTGCCGGCCTTGAGCACATCGAAGATGCTGGTGTAGGGGATCTTGGGTGCCATTTCGCATCCCTCTCGGACGTCTGCCGTGCTAGCCGGACTTCTGGCGATGCCGCCATATGGATTGGACCATACCGACGGCCATGATCTGCGAGACCATCGATGAGGAGCCGAAGCTGATGAAAGGCAGCGGGATGCCCGTGATCGGCATGATGCCGATGCACATCCCCACGTTCTCGAGAACCTGGAACGACCACATAGCTGCACACCCCACCAGCACGAGCTTCGAGAACGGCGCCTCGATGCGCAGGGCGAGCAGGATCGTCGAGATGATCATCCACGCGAAGAGACCGAGCAGGATGATGGACCCGAGGAAACCGAACTCCTCGGCAAGCAGGGCGAAGACGAAATCCGTGTGCGACTCGGGCAGGAAACCTCCCGCAGCCTGCGTGGCATTGCCGAGCCCCTTCCCGAAGAGCCCGCCCGATCCCACGGCGATCTTGGCCTGCTGGAGGTTGTACCCGTTGCCGGAGGGGTCGACCGATGGATCGATGAAGACGATCAAACGATTGAGCTGGTAGGTCTTGAGGATGTGCGGGATCCCCTCGATGCTGGACTCGATGATGACGAGAGCGGCGCCGACCACGATGATGCCTATGGTCACCATGACCCACGGCGGCTTGGGGCCCGCGCAGATGATGATGATGGCGCCGGTCACGAGGATGATGAGCCCCGTGCCGAGGTCGGGCTGCAGGAGGATGAGGCCGAAGGGGATGCAGAGCACGGCGCAGAGGCGCACGTAGTCCTTGAGGTTCTCGATCCTGCCATTGTACTGGGCGCAGAGCGCGGCCATGAGGACGATGGTCACGAGCTTGGCCGGCTCGGAGGGTTGGACCGTCATGTGGATGAAGGGGATCCTCACCCAGCCGGTCAGGCCCCTGGTAGACCACGAGAGGCCGGGGATGCGCGGCGAGATGAGCAGGAGGGCGTCGATGACGAGCAGGGCCGTCGACATATTCGCAAGGGCACGGCAATCGAAACGCCAGATGAGCGCTGCGGCGACGAGGCCGAGCGCGATGCCGAGGATATGGCGCGAGAAGACCGCATCGGGATTGGTGAGCGATGCGGACCAGATGACGACCGCACCGTAGAGGATCAGGAGCAGTGCGGGCACCAGCTGCGGCAGGAAGACCGCCGAGAGGATGCTCTGCCCCCTCCTCAGGCGATCTCCCACAACAGGGATTCGGGCGCTATGTCTCACGCTGCCGTCCATATTCCAATCTATCCTACCAAAGGTACGATCCGTCGCTTGCGTCCGCACCGGGAACGTTGTAGGTGAACAGGGTGTCGGGTTGGTCGTAGATCGCGCCCATGATGTCGCGCACGACGTACATGCCCGACTGAGCGCCCTCGAGGACCTCGTCGATGCTCGCCCCGACCACGTAGCGCGGCTTATCGGCGGGTGCGATGCCGACGAACCAGCCGATGGGGTACTCGCCCGCCATCTGACCGGTTCCGGTCTTGCCCATGACCTTCACGTCGAGGGAGTTCCAGTGGACGGTCTGCGACCACGACTCCTCGTAGACGACGCCTTCGAGGCCCTTGGTGACGATATCGAGGTTTTCCTCGGGCTCGGGGCACTCGTGGATCATCTCGGGTTTGTAATCGATGACGCTCCCCTCGCCCGTTGCAGCGCGGACGCTCTTCAGCACATGGGGCTTCATGATATGCCCGTTGTTGGCGATGCCGCAATACGCGCATACCATCTGCAACGTGGTGACGAGCATATCGCCCTGCCCGATGGCGATATTGCAGCAATCCCCACCCTGCCAGCGACGCGAATCGTCGGGGGCATCGCTGAAGTAGTTCCACTTCCACTCGGCGTCGGGGACGCGGCCCAACTCCTCGCTGGGCAGGTCGATACCGGTATAGGAACCCAAGCCGAACTTCCGGTAGGTCTTCTGGAGGCCCTCGGGATCGGATGAATAGTAGAATCCCTTGCCGATCTCGTAGAAGACGACGTCGCAGGACATCGTGATGCCATGCTGCAGGTCGATCGTCCCGTGACCGGTCTTGAGGTAGCAGTACATGCCGTACTCCTCGCCGAAGCCCGTCCACCATCCGGTGCAATTCCAGGTCTTCTCCCCGTCGGCGAGGCCGTATTCGAGGGCTGCGAGCGAGGAGAGGGTCTTGATCGTCGATCCGGCGGGATATTGGCCGGAGATGGCGCGGTTGAACAGCGGATAGTTGTTCTTCTCATCGGTGAGGGTATCCCAATCCGAATTCGAGATGCCCCCGACGAACATGCTCGGCGCATACGTCGGGAAGCTTGCCATGCAGATGACCTCGCCCGATGCGCAATCGATAGCGACGGCGCAGCCCGAGCTCGCGGGGAAGCCCTGCTCCGAACGGATGTAATTGGTGACGTTGACGAGCGAGCGCTCGGCCGCCTCCTGGATCTTGGCATCGATGGTGAGTACGAGATCCGAGCCCGATTGCGCATCGACATTGGCAACATAGTCGAGCACGGTACCCCCCGAGTCGACGTAGACGGTCTGCTCCCCGCTGATACCCTGCAGCACCGATTCGTATTGGTACTCGACACCAGCTTGGCCGACGATGTCACCCGAATGGTAGGTGATGGCGCCGGATTCGTCCGAATTGCTCTCGAGCTGCTCGGCCGTGACGGTCCCCGTATAGCCCACGACGTGGGCGGCAAGGGAGCCATACGGATAGAAGCGCTCGGAACGCTCCTCGATATCGACGTCGGGGAAGACCTCGGGGTGGGCCGCTATGAAGGCGACGACGCGCCTCGACACATCGACCGAGACGGTTCTCTTGCTCTGGGCGCCTTCCGATTCATCGCGGATCTTGCGGCGCGTCGCCATATAGGGCATGCCGCAGAGATTGGAGAGCAGCTGCACCTCGACGACATCTTGGACCACATCGGGACCGGCGACGACCGTGAGGCTCGGGCGATTGGTCACGATCTCGTTGCCGTTGCGGTCGAGGATGCGGCCGCGCGGAGCGGCGGTGCGGATCGTGCGGGTGCGGTTGAGCTCGGAGAGGCGCGCATACTCGTCGCTCGAGACGAGCTGCATGGACCACAGGCGTGCGAGCAGCGTTGCGAAGATCGCGGATACGTAGACGAGCAGGCCTTTGAGACGTCCCGAGAAGGTCTTCCCCGCAGAGGTGTCGGATCCGCCCGACGCCTTCGGCGCCCCCCCGCCGATATCGAACGAGAAGCTCGACTCCGAACGGCCGAAATAGAGGTAGGCGCCGATCAGAACCGCCGCAAGGACGAGCGCGCCTATGACGATCGCGAGGAAGAGATCCATATCATCGGCCCTAGCGGAGCCTGCCCGGGCGGGATGGGGAGCCGCGACGGGATGAGAGGGTGAATCCCTGGCGATTACGGGAGAGGATCATGACGAAGGGAAGGTAACAGGCGATGGTGATGGCGGCCGTGGGGAGCGCGCGCGCGAAGAGCGCTTCGAAGAATCCCGCCCCGCCGAGCAGCACGAGTGCGAGCGCATAGGCATTCGATACGGCGAACGCGGCGACGGAGAACTGCGTCAGCGAGATGCTCGTATCGTCGGCAAGCTTGTTGCGCACCTCCATGCCGAGCACATAGGAGCACACGGTCAGGAAAAATGCCATGAGGCCGAGCGGGCTCGTCGAGCAGAAATCGAAGAACAAGCCGCAGAGGAAGCCGGAAACGGTGCCGTAGCGCCCGCCGAAGAGCTGCGCGAGCAGGGCGGCGAGGATGAGCATGAAATTGGCGCGCCCGCCGAAGAGGGGGAGGTTGGGCGCGATGGCGAGCTGCAGGACGGCGCAGGTGGCGGCAAGGATCACGGTAAGGCGCCGCTTGGTATTCTTATCGATCGACGGCACGATGATCACCCCCCGTCCCCATCGGACGGCTGGGCGAGCGTCTGGACCTCGGGGACGTTGTCGACGGCACTCATCTCCTGGGCATCGGCCTCTTCGATATCCTCGGCGCTCGCATGCTGCTCATCGGTGAGCGATGTGATGACGATAACCTCCTCGAGCGCTTGGACTCGCGAGAACGCCTCGACGGCGACCTCTAGGTAGAGGGCGCCTGCGCTGCGCTCGACGCTGGTGACGCGGCCGATGGGAAGCCCCTTGGGATAGACGCCGCCGAGCCCGCTCGTAACTACGACGTCATCGACGTTGACGGTAAGGTCGGAGCGCACGAGGTCGAGCGAGAGCCCGCCGCTCGCCGATCCGCTCAGGATGCCCTGGGCCCTGTTCGATTGGATCATCGCGGGAATCGACGAGTTCTCGTCGTAGGCGAGGCGCACGACCGAGGTGGTCGGGGACACCGAGATGATCTGGCCGATGACGCCCGAGGCGTCGACGACGGGCATGCCCACGGAGAGGCCGGCGGACGACCCCTTATCGATGGTGATGGTCGAGGTCCATGAATCGGTCGAGCCCGAGATGACCTTGGCAGCGATGGACTGGAGGTTGTAGGTGGATTGGATCTCCATCAACTCGGCAAGCCGATCGGCAAGCAGGGCCTTCTCCTCGAGCTCGATGTTGCGCTGGCGGAGCGCCTCGTTCTCGGCACGGAGCTCCGAGAGCGTGGCTTGATCGGCGGTGAGATTCGCGAAGATGTTGCCAAGCCCGTAGATAGGTGCGGTGAGGACGGAGCCCGCCACCCTGAAGGGCATCGCGATCGCGCTGAATCCTCCCCTGAGCGCACCGAGGACGCCCGTATCGCCGCTTCGGACGCTTGCCGTGAAGAGGGAGAGCGAGACCGCGACGAGGATGATCAGGGCGCGGCCCCCCGTCGAGGGGGTGGTGCCCGACAGACCCGAGCCTGTTACACGGCCGGTAGCCATAAACCCACCTGTTTACTGCCCGGTGCTTTGGACGAAGCCTCCGGAAAGCGCGTTGGCCTCCAAGACCTTTGCGCAGCCGACGACGACATTCTCGAGGGCGGTGGGGCTGACGTTGACGGGAACCCCCGTTTCCTCGCGGAGCCTCTGATCGAGGCCGCGCAACAGGCCGCCACCTCCCGTGAGCAGGATGCCGTAGTACATGAGATCGCTTGCGAGGTCGGGAGGTGTTGCGTCGAGGGCATCTTTGACAGCCTTGGTGACCTCGTCGAGCGGCCTGTTGAGCGCCCGGCGGATCTCCTCGGATTCGATGCGCACGGTCTTGGGAAGACCGCTCATGACATCGCGGCCATTGACCTCGACGTCGAGCTCCTCGGCAAGGGGTGCCGCAGAACCGACCTTGATCTTGATATCCTCGGCGGTGCGTTCGCCGATCGAGAGGTTGTAGGCGTCGCGCACATGCTGGAGGATCGTCTGATCGAACTCATCGCCTGCAGTGCGGATGGATTGCGACACGACGATGCCGCCCATGGCGATGACGGCCACCTCGGTGGTGCCGCCGCCGATATCGACGACCATCGAACCGGTTGGATCCTCGATGGGCAGATCCGCACCGATGGCTGCGGCCATCGGCTCCTCGATGAGGTACGCCTGGCGCGCGCCGGCTTGGATGGTCGCCTCGAAGACGGCGCGCTTCTCGACAGAGGTCACGCCCGAAGGAACGCACACGACGACGCGGGGGCGCGGCGACCACGGATAGCGGCGTTCGCGGGCCTTCTCGATGAAATAATGGAGCATGACCTCGGTCACATCGAAATCGGCGATGACGCCGTCCTTGAGCGGACGTTCCGCGATGATCGAACCGGGTGTGCGGCCGATCATGCGCTTGGCATCGGAGCCCACCGCGAGGACGCGGTTCTCGTTGCGGTCGATGGCGACGACGGAGGGTTCGTTCAAGACGATGCCCTGCCCACGCACCGCGACGAGGGTATTGGCGGTACCCAAGTCGATGGCGAGGTCCCCGCCGGTCTCACCGAACAATGTATCGAGAAATGACATTGCACCCTTTCCCGTCTTCGAACGAATGAGCCGATATGCGCTAGTTGGCCGAGCCCTCTTCGGAAGATTCGGCCTCCCCCTCGGCCGTCTCCCCGCCTTCGGCACCGCCCTCGCCCTCGGCACCCTGCTCGGATTCGGTTCCGGTCGGAACGAAGCCGGTGGTGCTCACCGTGGGCGTCTGGCCGGACTGAGAGATGTAGGCGGGCGAGACGTCGACGATCTTCCAGCCCAAGCCGTCGCGCACAAGGCCGATGGTGTAGTTCTGCTCGCCACCCTCGCGCAGCTGCGCGGTGGCGAACACGGTGGATTCGGTCATCTCCTGATCGGCACCGGTGACATCGACCGTGGCGCCGGAGGGGAGCAGGGTGAGGAAGGAGGCGCGCGCCTCAGGGGTCACCCCCTCGGCAAAGACATCCGCGCCGTCCCCCCCATCGGTCTTGGCGGCGAAGAGGCTTTCGACGACCGCCTGCTGGGTGGGCCAGCCGTAGCCACGATAATACGCGTAGCCTGCACCGCCGGCAAGGAGCAGGAGAAGGATGAGGATCGTCAAGACGACCTTCACCCCTGTATGGCGGTGCTTGCGGCGGATCTTGCGGTTCTGCTTATCGAGGGCGACCAGATCTTCCTCGATGACCGAGAAGAACCCCGTGTCCTCGGGAGACGGCATGAGCTCGCCGGACTGTCCCATGGGATCGAGCGGGTCGATACCAGCCGATCCGTAGCCTGCCGAGGCGAGGAAGGCATCGGTATCGGAGAGGGGCCGCTTGGAAGCCTGGGTGCTCGCAGCCTTGCGCGCAGCATCGAACGCAGCCTGCGCATCAGCGGAAAGCGAGAGGGTGCCATCGGCGGTCGCCTTCTCGAAGGCATCGATGGCCTCGGGCATGCGGTTCGAGGCGACATACGCGAGGCCGAGATCGCGGTAGATCCCGTTCTGATCGGCGGAACCCGCCGAGAAATCGAGGGCCGTGCGCAGCGCCTCGACGGCATCGATGGGGCGGTTGAGCTTCATGAAGCAGGATCCGAGCGAGGAGAGCGCAGCAGCCGGGCTGGGGTTGGTCTCATCGATGGCGGCGTTGCGGTAGGCGATGCCGGCGTTGCGGATGTCATCGATACCCTCGTAGGCGGTGCCCAAGGCAAGATAGGCCTTGTAGGGCGTGGCGTAGGAATCGTCCTGCGTGGCCCGCAGCAGCACCGCGATGGCATCCTTGGGACGGCCGGCTGCGAGGAGGGCGCGGCCCATGTTGCAGGAGAGCGCCCCGACCTTACCGTAGGCGCCATCCCCGAGGGCATCGGCATAGGAGGAGGCTGCGGAATCGTACTGACCGAGCTTCATGTAGGCATTGCCGATCATGTGATCGATGGACCCATCGACCGTGCCGGGATCCTTCGCATCGGCGAGATAGGTGACGGCGGCGAACCAGTCCCCCGACTGGTATGCCTTCTTGCCGGCTTCGAATGCTTGGGTGTTCACTGCATATCCCTCCCGGTGAGCTTAGCTCTTGGCAGCATGCTCGATGCGAATGGACTGGATGGTATCGCCGGCGCGGAGCGCTTCGATGACGTTGAGGCCGTCTATGGTCCGGCCGAAGACGGTATAGCCTGAATCGAGCTGGTGCTGCGGCCCCAGGCACAGGTAGAACTGGGATCCGGCCGAATTGGGGTCCTGGCTGCGCGCCATGGCGAGCGCACCGTCATCGTGGAGGTTGCGCGGGTTGGTGGTGAACTCCTCATGGATGCGGTAGCCGGGGCCTCCCGTGCCGGGCCGGCCATCTTTGCCCGCCTTGCCTGCGGCAACGTCCTCGGGGGTCATGGCACGCGTATGGGGGCAGCCTCCTTGGATGACGAAACCGGGAACATAGCGATGGAATTTGAGGCCATCATAGAAGCCCGCTTCGGCGAGTTCGCAGAAATTCGCCACGTGGATGGGCGCGCCCGGGCCATCGAGCGAGACGGTGATCCCGCCCTTCGAGGTGAGGATATGCGCCACCTCGTCACCTTCGACCGAATAACTTGGCGCATAGAGCGGATTGGAGATGAAGCCCATGCCATGCTGCCTTTCTCGCTGATCTGGAGCGTTTGCGACGTTGGATAATTCTAGCAGGTATTTGGTATGCACACATTTTCGGCAAAGAGTGCTTATCGGGCCTCCTTAGGCTCCCACGCAGCGTAATTCTCATCGAAGAGCAGCTTGTAGCTGCTCACGCCCTCGTCGTCCTTATCCGAGTAGTAGGTCTCGTCGATGACGTCCTGGACCAGCGCCGGTGCTAGGTAGCCGAGATCGATCTCCCAAGATGCCAGGAGCACATCCGAACGGTTCCTCAGCCAATTGCCCAAGCTGATCATGTTGTCGATATCCTCGGCATAGTCGGATGAGGGGCCGAGCTGGCTCACCGAGTCGATCAGATTCGAGATATCGAGCGAGAGCTGCTCGACCGAATCGTAGCCCTTCCGGCGCACCTCCTCATCTTCGGAAAGGTAATTCTCGAGGAAGTACGCCTCCTCCTCATCGAGTCGTTGGGCGAGCTCTGCCAGCTCGTTATAGGAATCGTGGAGCAGATCGTACGTCGCTGCGGATACATCGTAATCCGGTGCCGACCCGCGCATGTCCTGACCCGAAAGGCTGTCGAGACGACCGGGGGAGCCCACCATCGAGGTGTCGGCCTCCTCGCGGGCGCGCTGGTCGTACTTCCCGGGATCGAAGGGGTGCGTGATGAACAGGATCGCACCGCCCACCACGAGCAGCGATGCGAGCGCCGCGATCACCATGAGGCGTACGCGCGCCATATGGTCGTAGCCGAGCGTCAGATCCTCATTGCCGCGCTGGGGAGGGATCGCGCTCCTCGCCTCGACGACAGGCTCCTCATCGGGCCCGGGAATCTGGATGGCGCTGAATTCCGAGGTGCTATCGGCATCGGTGATCTTGGGCAGGCGGATGGCGCGCACGGGGCGGGCCGGACGGGCGCCCGGCGCGGGGAGATCGCACTTGGGGCAGGTCCCATCGCCCTCGGGTATGAGGGCCCCGCACGAGGGGCACCATATGCCCTCCGCACGGGGGATCCTGTGCGTCCCACCCAGATCGCGCCTGCATATCGGACACGTCAGGGTCCCATCGGAGAGGCGCGCTCCGCAATCCGGACATATCATTCGCTCAACTCCACCTGTCTTCGTTTCAACTTCGGTTGGAGCTATGATAGCGCACCCCGGGCCTGTCCGATGAGCATATCCAGCACGAACGGCAGGATTCCTCCGGCTGCTATGTAGCGCCACTCCTGGGGCGTATCCACGCGGACCTTGAGGAGGGCCCTTTTGACCGACCCGCCTGCCGACACGAACCGTGCCTCCACCTCCTTGGGAGCACGGGAGGCATCGGTTGGGAAAGCCTGGACGCTCACGGTCTCGCTGCCGTCGAGGCCGAGGGCGGCCGCGCCCTCCCCCTCCCTGAACTGGAACGGGATGACGCCCATCTGCACGAGGTTGGAGCGGTGGATGCGCTCGAAGCTCTCGGCGATGACTGCCTTGACGCCCAAGAGGAGCGGGCCTTTGGCAGCCCAATCGCGGCTCGAGCCGGATCCGTACAGAGCACCGGCGCAGATCACGAGCTCACGTCCGTCGGCGCGATAGGCCTCGGAAGCATCGAAGATGCGCATCGGCTCGCCGCGATCGTACTGGAAGGTGAGAGGGCCCCGCTCTCCCTTGGCAAGGAGGTTTTCGAGCCTGATGTTGCCGAAGGTGCCGCGCATCATCACCTCATGGTTGCCGCGGCGCGTCCCATAGGTGTTGAAATCCGCCTCGACGACACCGTGCCCGCGCAGATAGTCTGCGGCGGCGGAGTCGCGCGCGATGGAACCTGCGGGAGAGATGTGGTCGGTGGTCACGAAGTCGCCGAGCAGGCACAGCATGCGGGCATCGCCGATGGAGAAGCTCGGGCGCCTCGCGGCGATCTCGAAATACGGGGCGCGGCGGACGTAGGTCGACGATGGATCCCACGCAAACGTCGCGTCCCCCGGAACCTCGATAGCCTGCCATGCGGCAGAACCCTCCATGAGGCGTGCGGAGCCTCGCTCGTAGAGGGAGCGCTCGAGCACGGATGCGAGCACCCCGTCTATCTCGGCTGAGGAGGGCATGACATCGGCGAGCATGACAGGGGTCCCATCGCTGCGAAAACCGAGCGGCTCCGACGAGAGATCCACGCGGACGCTGCCCGCGATGGCGTAGGCCACCACGAGGGCCGGCGCGGCGAGGAAGTTCTGAGCGACGTCGGGTGAGATGCGCCCGTCGAAATTGCGGTTGCCCGAGAGCACGCTCGCATAATCGAGGGCTCCCGCGTGGGACTTGAGGGCATCCTTGATCTCCCCGGTATTCCCGATGCAGGTCATGCAGCCGAAGCCGCAGGTGAAGAATCCGAGTTCCTGGAGCGGCCCGAGAAGCCCCGCATCCTCGAGCAGAAGCTCGGCGGCATGGCTTCCCGGCGCGAGGACGCATTTGACCCACGGGGCGGCCGTGAGGCCCGCTGCGCGCACGTGCTTGGCGAGAAGGCCCGCGGCGATCATCATGGCAGGGTCGGTCGCGGTCGTGCAGCTCGTGATGGCGGCGAGGGCGACCGTGCCGTCGCCGATCGAAACGGACGCACCGTCGAAATCGGTTACGAAGGCTCCCTCGTCGAGCGGATGGGAGCAATGCGCCTCGAAGCGCGCGGGAAGATCGGGGATACCCACGCGGTTGTGCGGACGTGACGGACCCGAAAGGGACGGCTCGACCGTTGAGAGATCAAGCTCGATGGTCTTGGAGTAGACGGCCCCCTCCCTCACCCCAAACGTTCCCTGGACCTTGTGGTATGCCTCGCAGAAGGCTATCTCATCCTCATCGCGCCCGGTCAGGCGCAGATAGTCCAAGGTGATGCCGTCAACGGGGAAGAGCGTCGTCGTCGCACCGTACTCGGGCGTCATATTGGCGATGCAGGCCCGCTGGGTGGCGGAAAGGGCGCCGACGCCTTCCCCCGTCGCCTCGACGAGCGCGCCCACGACCCCCTCTTCGCGGAGAAGCTCGCAGACGGCGAGCGCGGCATCCATGCCCGAGGCGAGCGATCCGAGCCGTCCCGTGAGCCTGAGCTCGACCACGGGGGGCACGAGCAGGGAAATGGGCTGGCCGAGCGCGGCGGCCTCGGCTTCGATGCCGCCGACGCCCCAGGCAAGCACGCCGATGCCGTTGACGGTCGTCGTATGGGAGTCGGTGCCTACGAGCGTGTCGTAGCAGGCGCGCTCGCCCTCGCCCCTATAGAGCGCATCCGTGCCGACGACCGTGGCGAAGCGCTCCATGTTCAGCTGGTGGCAGATGCCGCCGCCAGGCGGGACGATCTGGACGTTGTCGAACGATTCGCCCGCCCATTTGAGGAAGGCGAAGCGCTCGCGGTTGCGCTCGGCCTCGAGGGTCTCGTTGGTATGCTGCGCAGACGGACAGCCAGCCTCATCGGCGATAACGGAGTGGTCGACGACGAGTGTGGCGGGGATGAGCGGGTTCACCGCGAGCGGATCGACGCCACGGGCCGCGCAGGCATCGCGCATGGCCGCGAAATCGACGAAGACGGGGACGCCGGTGAGATCCTGGAAGAGCACGCGGCTCGGCAGGTAGGAGATCTCATCGCCGGGCTGCCCGGAAAGACCCGCCTCGACGATGCCCGCCGCCATCCGCGCGGCCTCCTCATCGGTCCCGGCGCAGCGCACGGCATTCTCGAGCAGCACGCAAAGCGCGAAGGGGAGCTTATCGACACCCGGGATGCCGGAGATGCGGACGAGCCTACGGCGTATGTTTCCGATGCTTAAGGAAGAGCCTCCCCGTGCCGACGCGACAGCGTCCGAGAAAGCGTTTCTTTCGAGTTGCATACCGATCCTTAATCCGCGCGAGCCCGCGCGACGACACGCCCCCTTGGGCAAGGTCGCGCTCGGCCCTCTTGAAGAGGCATATGAACAGTATGACCGAAGCAGAGCCCACGACGACGGCTAGAACCCAAACTGCAACACGATCGAGGGCGGTATGGAAGAAATCGCTGAAGAAGAAGCAGCCGGTGATCATGATCGCGCCCACGACGACGATGAGCGCGCCGCGCAGCACCGTGAGCGGACGCGAGATGGACACGATGAGCGCGATGCCCACAAGGGCGGTGAGCACCATGCAGAGCGTCGAGATCTCGGAAAACGACATGCCGAGGATGCGCCCGGAGACGATGGCCGTGAAGAGCGCCGCGACGATGCTCGCCGAGGCGGGCAGCGAGCGCATGAAGACGTTCGCGATGAAGCTCCCCTCCACGCGATCGCGATTGGGCTCGAGCGCGAGGACGAACGACGGGATGCCGATAACGGCCGTCGAGATGAGCGACATCTGGATGGGGATGAAGGGATAGGGCGGCATGACGATGCACGCGAAGGCGAGGAGCATCGAATAGACCGTCTTCATGAGGAACAGCGACGCGGAGCGCTGCAGGTTGTTGATCGAGCGACGCCCCTCGGCGACGATCTCGGGGATATGGGCGAAATCGTTGTCGGCGAGCACGAGCTCCGATACGTTGCGCGCAGCGGCAGAGGCGGAGGCCATCGAGATGGAGCAATCGGCCTCCTTGAGGGCCAGCACGTCGTTCACGCCATCTCCCGTCATGGCGACGACATGTTTGCCCGCCTGCAGGTATTTGATGAGCGAGCGCTTCTGATCGGGTGTCACGCGCCCGAAGACGCGCGCATCGCGCGCAGCCGCACGCAACTCCCCGTCTGTCTTGAGCCGCGAGGCATCGACGGCCCGCTCGGCGTGCTCGATACCCACCGAAGCTGCTATGGCGGAGACGGTTCTCGGATCGTCACCGGAGATGACGCGCAGCTCGACGCCCTGTTCGGCGAAGAAGCGTATGGTATCGGGAGCGGAGGCGCGGATCTCATCGCGTATCGAGACGAATCCGAGCGGGCGGATCTTTCCCTGGATCCTGCCCCGCGCGTCGAAGCCATCGGCCTCGCAGGAGACGAGCACGCGCTCGACGGGATCGAATCGCCCGAGCATCCGGAGCGCAGGATCGCCTTCGGGGAGGATGAAGCGCGGGGCGCCCATGATGAGCGCGCGCCCATCCCGCGTCACGCAACCCGAATATTTATATGCGGAATCGAACGGCACGGCCCGCACGCACGCGCCTGCCTCGATGCCCCTCTCGAGACCGTAGGCGAGGATGGCGCGGGCGGTGTCGTTCGCATCGGCGGCGTTCGCGTCGGCGACGGTCACGAACGCCCGGGCGGCCTCGACGGCCCCCTTCCCGGGCGCTCCCCCCTCGATCCCCGTCATCCCCGAGACGAGCATGCGGCCCGTGGTGATGGTACCGGTCTTGTCGAGGCAGAGCACGTCCACGCGGGCGAGGGTCTCGACGCAGTGGCTCTGCTGGACGAGCACCTTCCTTGCGGCGAGACGCGTCGTGGCGATTGCCAACACCGTGGAGGTGAGGAGCACCAGACCCTGCGGGATCATGCCGATGACGGCGGCGACCGTGGAGAGGATGGCCGCATTCAGACCCGAGCCATCCATAAGGAACGTGCGCAGGAACAGGCCGATCCCCAGCGGGAAGATGAGCACCGTGGCCACCTCGATGATGATGCGCAGGGTATCGAGGATCTCCGAATGGACGGGTTTTATGTACTTGGCACCCGCGTTGATCCTGGCGGCGTAGGAATCGGCGCCCACGCGCGTGAGGCGGGCCCACACCGAACCCGCATCAACGAAGCTTCCCGAGAAGAGCTCGGAGCCCGCGCTCTTCTCGATGGAGTTGCCCTCGCCTGTGAGCAGGCTCTCGTCAACGAAGGCCGATCCCGAGATGACGACGGCGTCGGCGGGGATCTGGTCGCCGCGTGCGAGCAGGACCACGTCATCGAGCACAAGATCCTCGAACGCGAGCTCGACGGTCGCATCGCCGCGGCGCACGCGCACCGTCTTGGCCGTGAGGATGGAGAGCTTGTCGACCATGCGCTTGGCGCGGATCTCCTGGAAGACGCCGATGGCGAGATTCGAGAGCACGACCCCCATGAACAGGGCGTTGCGCAGCTCGGCTGTGAAGAGGACGAGGATGAACATGAAGAGGTTGATGCCGTTGAACAGCGTGAAGGTATGCTCGGAGACGATCTGTCCCACGGTCTTGGTCTGCACGTCGGTATTCGTGTTGACCTTGCCGTGGGCAACACGGTCGGCGACCTCGGACGCACTCAATCCTCGGATGGTATCTCGGGCGGTCTCTTCCATGATCCGTGTGGACTCCATACGCTATGAACCGCTGGCATCATACCTCAAAACGGATGGATTCACGCGAACTGGACACGGAAGCGCGCGCCAGACGTTTGCAGAGGCGGTTATGACAAGGCGCGCCCCGGCATTCCACCGCCACCCTCTGCCGACTCGAGATACGCGTGCAACTCGCGCAAGATGAACGGAATGCCCATCTTCGCGATAGCGGGTGCCTGGACGCTCGATGCCGCCTGCTCGGTATTCGAAATCGCCCGGCTCAGGACGTCGCAAGCATCGTCTCGTTCCAAGAAGACCCGCAGCGCAGTGCAATGTTCTGAAACCCTCTCGATCCCCAGCCCAGTCGTACCGAAGGCGAAGATGTCGCCGATCAGGGGATATTCCAAAACCGCTCTGAGCACCTCTTCGGTGGGAACGTCATCGAATCTGCCCTCGTCCAGCGCAACGGCATCCCTCATATCCCCAGTCGTCTCGAAGGTCTTCCACTGGGGATCATCGAAGGAGATGCTGTAGAAACGCTCGATGCCGGCCGACGGCTCAGGCTCATCGGCGGCCGGCACGGCCATCGCAAGCGGCGCGAGCAGGAAAAAGGAGACGAGCAGCACCCCACATGCGTTCCCCGGAAACCTGCGCATCGCCGACGGCATATGCCCTCCCCCATCCAGCGGATCAACCGATGATCCCAGCAGAGCGTAGCTCTCTTATAGGATAACATGCCGGTTCGCCAGGTCTTCTTCAGCGCGGCATGTGTGACTGTGTTTTGACCTGCAGCCCGATCATGGTCCAAAAACCCTGCGAGCCCCTTCCAGAACTGCGGTATACGCGAATACCGCAACTTCCAAGCGCAAGGAAAACTGCGGGAATCGTGAACACACAGGTAGAAGACATGCTGTTCTGTGCCGACAGAGACCCCGACTGCGGTGTTCGCGAATCACGCAGGCACCCGAGGCGAGCCGGCGCTGCGGAAATGGTGCCCCCAGGGGGAATCGAACCCACGACCTTTCGCTCCGGAGGCGAACGCTCTATCCACTGAGCTATGGGGGCACGGCGAAGCCTAGTATAGCCCAGCTTCGGCCCCTTGTTTTTTAGAAACCATTTGATTACACGGATAGGAGACATGGAGGGGGCCCTTTTCGCAACATGCTACCATCACGGCATCCAAGACGGCACGGTACGCCGACACGGGTTTCGAAAGGCACCTCCATGATCGCAGTAGTCAAGCAATCAGCCACTCCTGAGCAGCTGCAGCATTTCATCGCGTGGATCGAGGGCCGCGGCTTCAAGACCCACGTCTCCCAAGGCGAGGCCGAGACCATCGTCGGCATCATCGGCGATACGAGCCTGATCGATCCGTTCCTGCTCGAGAGCATGGACATCATCGATCGCGTCCAGCGCGTGAGCGAACCGTTCAAGAAGGCCAACCGCAAATTCCATCCCGAGGACACCGTCATCGACTGCGGCCACGGCATCCTCATAGGCGGGGGCAACTTCCAGGTCATGGCCGGTCCCTGCTCCGTCGAGGGCGCGAACCTCATCGCGATCGCCCGTGCGGTCAAGGCCGCCGGGGCGACGATCCTGCGCGGGGGTGCCTACAAACCCCGCACCTCGCCCTATGCCAGCCAAGGGATGGGCGAGCAGGGCCTCGAGCTGCTCTGCGAGGCACGCGCGGAGCTCGGCATGCCCATTATCACCGAGCTTATGGATCCGCGCGATACCCAGGCCTTCATCGACCGCAAGATCGACATCATCCAGATAGGCGCTCGCAATGCCCAGAACTTCCCCCTGCTCAGGGAGGTCGGCAAGACCGACATCCCCGTCCTTCTGAAGCGCGGCATCGCCGGCACCATCGACGAGCTCCTCATGGCCGCCGAGTACATCATGAGCGAGGGAAACGAGAAGGTCATGCTCTGCGAGCGCGGCATCCGCACCTTCGAGACCCGTACGCGCAACACCTTCGATGTGAACGCCGTGCCCGTGCTCAAGAACCTCACGCATCTGCCCGTCATCGGCGATCCGAGCCATGCCACGGGCTATACCCGCTACGTGCGCCCCGTGGCCTATGCGGCAACCGCAGCGGGCGTCGACGGCCTCGAGATCGAGGTCCACAACCGCCCGAGCGAGGCATGGTCGGACGGCGCCCAGGCGCTCACTCCGGAGATGTTCGGGGACGCGATGAGGCGCATCGCCCGTATCCGCGAGGCGATCACCGCGGAGGTCTAGATGGCGCGCACGTTCATCGAGAAACGCATCGGCATCGTCGGCCTCGGCCTGATCGGCGGCTCGTTCGCACGGGCCTATGCGGCTGCCGGCTGGGAGGTCTTCGCGTGGAACCGCACGCGCTCCACGCTCGAGCTGGCGATGATCGAGACCGTCGAGGACGAGCTCACCGATGGGCTGATCCCCACCTGCGAGCTCATCATCCTCGCAGGATACCCGGCGGCGAGCATCGAATGGCTCCGCGAGAAGGCCCCGCTCATCTCCGAGGGCGCCATCGTCATCGATGCCGTGGGCGTCAAACGCGCCATCGTCGCGGCCTGCTCCGCCATCGCGCGGGACCGCCCCTTCGCCTTCGTGGGCTGCCATCCCATGGCGGGCACCCAGTATTCCGGCTTCGCGCACTCCCGTGCGAGCATGTTCCACAACGCCCCGCTCGTCGTCGTGCCGCCGGATATCGACGACTTCGAGAGGCTCGAGGTGCTCGAGCGTTTGAAGGACCTGCTCGATCCCTGCCGTTTCGGCAGCTTCACGCTTGCGAGCGCCGAGGAGCACGATCGCATGATCGCCTACACCTCGCAGCTCGCGCACGTGGTCTCCAACGCCTACGTCAAGAGCCCGACCGCGCGGAAGCATAAGGGATACTCCGCAGGATCCTATCGGGATCTCACGCGCGTGGCGCGCCTCAACGCCGCGATGTGGACGGAGCTCTTCCTCGATAACGCCGACTTCCTCTCCGATGAGATCGGGCTGCTCATCGAGAGCCTCTCCGCCTACAAGGATGCCCTCGATGCGGGCGACGCCGGCAGGCTCCATGGATTGCTGGCCGAGGGCGACCGTCTGAAACGGGAGGCTGAGGGCCGATGAGCAGGACGACCGTCCATGTCGCGCCGCCATCGGGCGCCTACGACGTGCTCGTTGGAGAAGGGCTCCTCGATGATCTGGGCAGTTTGCTCGCTCCCCGCTCCCCTTCCCGGGAGACCCTCGTCATCGCGGATTCCACCGTCGCCTCCCTGTACCTCGAGCGCGCCCGCACCGCGCTCGAAATTGCGGGCTTCACCGCCGGCAGCGCCGTCTTCCCTGCCGGCGAGGCTCACAAGAATCTTCCCACGCTCGGCGGTCTCCTCGAGGAAATGGCGAAGGCGCAGCTGGGACGCACGGGCACGGTGATCGCGCTCGGCGGAGGCGTCACCGGAGACATGGCCGGCCTCGCCGCCGCGCTCTACATGCGCGGCATCGCCTATGTGCAGGTTCCCACAACGCTCCTTTCCATGGTCGATTCCTCCGTGGGCGGCAAATGCGCCGTCGACCTTGCCGCCGGGAAGAACCTTGCAGGCGCCTTCCTGCAGCCCAGCCTCGTCGTGGCCGATACCGGCACTCTCGCGACCCTCGATGACGGGGTGTTCTCCGATGGCTGTGCCGAGGTGATCAAGCATGCGATACTCGCCGATCCCGTGCTCTTCGGGGATCTCGCCGCGAAACCCCTCTCCTTGGACGATCCCCGCGAACGCCTCGTCTCCGTCATAGCGCGCAACATCGACATCAAGCGCGGTTTCGTCGAATCCGATGAGCGCGAGCAGGGGCCGCGCAAGCTCCTCAACCTGGGTCACAGCATCGGACATGCGGTCGAAGCCGCCTCGGGGTATGCGCTCGGGCACGGCCACGCCATCTCCATCGGGCTCTGCTCGATCACCAGGGCGGCGGAGCGGCTCGGATGGGCGGAAGCGGGTTCGGCCGCCGCGATCGAGACCGTCCTCAAACGCCACCATCTCCCGACATCCAGCCCCTTCTCGGCCGACGAGCTCATTGGCTATGCACGCCTCGATAAGAAATGCGATAGGGAGGGCATCACGCTCGCCGTACCCGAATGCATCGGGTTCGCCTCATTGAGGCATGTCGGCTTCGAGGAGTTCGCGCACATCATCGCGCTCGGAACAGGTGCCCTATGATCGCGCGTATCGAACCGGTGGCCCTCGGCGGGACCATCCCCGCCATCCCCTCCAAATCGGAGGCGCACCGCGCACTCGTCTGCGCGGCGCTTTCCGATGCACCGACGTGCATCAGCTGCCGGACATCATCGCAGGACATCGATGCGACGCTGTCCTGCCTCGCTGCACTGGGTGCCCGCATCGGGATCGATGAGGGCATCTATACGGTCCTTCCCATCGGGTGTGGCGTCAGGGTTGCCGGACCACTCGATTGCCATGAGTCCGGGTCGACCCTGCGCTTCCTCCTTCCGGTGGCCGCAGCCCTCGGCGGGGCATGCTTCCAAGGGGCCCCGCGTCTTTCAGAACGCCCTCTCCTGCCGCTCATCCGCGCCCTGCGGGAACATGGCGTTGCAATAGATACCGATGGCGAGCTTCCCCTCACGGTATCCGGGCGGCTCTCCGCAGGGACCTTCGCGCTCCCCGGCAACATCTCGTCCCAATACGTCACGGGCTTGCTCCTTGCGGCGCCGCTCCTCGACGGGACGACGGTGATCCGCGTTGCGGAGCCCGTCGAATCGAAGCCCTATATAGCGCTCACCCTCGAGGTGCTCCATACCTTCGGCATCAATGCCGAGATTATCCATGAGGATGGCTGCACCAGCTACACGCTGCGTGCGCAGGCTGCATATCGCAGCCCCGGCAGCTTCGAGGTGGGCGGCGATTGGTCGAACGCGGCGTTCTGGCTCGCTGCGGGCGCGCTTTCGGGCACGGGCGTTTGCGTGGAAGGGCTCTCGCTCTCGTCTAAGCAGGCGGATCGCGCGATCCTGGGTGCGCTCTCGCTCTTCGGTGCCCGTGTGATGCGCACGGCGCACAGCGCCTCCACCGCGCATGATGGGCTTCGTGGAGCGCGCATCGACGTCTCGAGCTGCCCGGACCTCGTCCCCGCCATCGCGCCGCTCGCAGCGCTTGCCGAGGGCAGGACCGTCATCGCAGGGGCCGCGCGCCTGCGCCTCAAGGAGTCTGATCGCCTGGCGAGCATCTCGGGCACCCTGAACGCGCTCGGGGCACGGGCGAGCATTATCGATGATATGCTCGTCTTCGAGGGCGTGGACCGTCTCCATGGCGGCGAGGTCGACGCTGCGGCCGACCATCGCATCGCCATGATGGCCGCCCTCGCCGCGACGCGGGCAGACGGTCCCGTGCTGATACACGGCGCAGAATGCACGGCCAAATCCTATCCGGGCTTCTTCGAGGACTTCGCCGCTCTCGGCGGCCATATGGAATGGGAGGTATGAGATGGGCTCTTCGTTCGGGAGCAAGCTGCGCGTGAGCCTCTTCGGCCAATCCCATGGGACGATCATCGGAGCTCTGGTGGAAGGGCTCCCTATTGGGTTCACCCCCAATCTGGAGGCTCTCGGGACGTTCGTGGAGCGCAGGTCGCCGGGAAGGTTCCCCTGGGATACCCGCCGCCGGGAAGAGGACGAGATCCGCATCGTCTCCGGTTTGAACGCGGCGGGAACGATCTGCGGGGCTCCGTTGTGTATCCTCATCGAGAACACCGACGCCCGTTCCCGCGACTACGAGAACCTGCGCTACGTCCCCCGCCCCGGCCACGCCGACTTCCCCGCATGGGTCAAATGGAGCGGTCGCAACGACATCTCCGGCGGCGGGCACTTCTCGGCGCGTATCATGGCACCGCTCACGGCAGCAGGCGGCATCGC
This sequence comes from Coriobacteriales bacterium OH1046, assembly GCA_004010535.1. Lineage (GTDB taxonomy): Bacteria > Actinomycetota > Coriobacteriia > Coriobacteriales > Atopobiaceae > RUG721. The sequence goes on from RQYE01000001.1 coordinate 267,589, forward strand.
GCTCCAGATCCTCGAGGCGGCGGGCATACGCGCCTCCGCCCATATCCTCGAGATCGATGGGGTGCGGGATGCGGCCTTCACGACATCAGATTCCTCATGCAGCGGGCTTTCGGCCCTCCGCGCCGAGATGGATATGCTGGCCGATGGACGCGATTTCCCCGTTATCGATACGGCGCAGGGCGAGATCATGAAGGAGCGCATCCTCGCTGCGAAGGCGGACCTCGACAGCGTGGGTGGCGTCTGCGAGTGCGTTATCACGGGTCTTCCCGTTGGAGCGGGCTCACCCCTCTTCGATGGGCTCGAATCGCAGCTCGCCCGCGCGCTGTTCGGGATCCCCGCGACCAAGGGGCTCGAGTTCGGTGCGGGATTCGCTGCGGCGCGCCTCAAGGGCAGCGAGGACAACGACCCCTACGAGATGCGCGATGGCAGGGTGGCGACGGTGACCAACCATGCCGGCGGCATCCTCGGCGGACTGTCCACGGGTGCCCCGCTGCGCTTCTCGCTTGCCTTCAAACCCATCTCGAGCATCCCCCGCGAGCAGGACTCCGTCGATCTCGTCTCGGGCGAGGCGACTAAGCTCACGGTACGCGGACGCCATGACGTATGCGCGGCGGTCCGCGCGGTTCCCATCATCGAAGCGGTGAGCGCGCTCGTCATCCTCGATGCGCTGCTCGGAGACGATCTGATAGAGGTGTGAGATGGAAGGACTCGATGCCCTCAGGACCCAGATCGACGACATCGACGCGAGGATCTTCGAGCTCTTCTCGCTGCGCGCCGATATCTCGGATAAGATCGGCGCGGTGAAGCGCGCGGAGGGTCGGCGCATTCTCGATCCCATCCGCGAGCGCGCCAAGATCCTCGAGGCGCAGGCACGCGTGCCCGACGATCTCAAGACCCAGGGCCAGATCCTGATGGAGCTCCTCATGGAGTCCTCCAGAAAGCGCCAGGCGGCGCGCGAGATGGCGCTCCCGAAGATGTACACGGACATCAAGGCGGCACGCGATGCCGCGCCCGTGTGCTTTCCCCCCGATGCCTTCGTCGCCTGCCAGGGCATCGAGGGGGCCAACTCCCAGGCTGCGGCCGAGCGCTTCTTCAGGCGTCCCCAGATCAGCTTCATGTCGACCTTCGAAGCTGTATTCAAAGCGGTCGAGCAGGGCTTCTGCAACGTGGGCGTGCTGCCGGTCGAGAATTCTGCGGCCGGATCGGTGAACAAGGTCTTCGACCTCATGATGGAGCACGATTTTCACATCGTCCGCACCACCCGCATCAAGATTGACCACAACCTCATGGCGCTTCCCGGGTCGGCGCTCGCTGGCATCGCCGATGTCTACAGCCACGAGCAGGCGATCTCGCAGTGCTCCGCCTTCTTCGAGGCGCACCCGGGCATCAATGCCCATATCTGCGAGAACACGGCCGTCGCGGCCCGCATCGTCGCGGAATCCGGCCGCAGCGATCTCGCGGCGCTCGCATCGCGCCCGTGCGCGGAGCTCTACGGCCTCGATGTCATCCTGCCCTCCGTGCAGGATCGCGATGACAATTACACGCGCTTCGCCTGCATCGCCAAGGATCCCGCCATCTACCCCGGCGCCGATAGGACCTCCCTCATGCTGGTCCTCGCCCATGAGCCCGGCTCCCTCTACAAGGTCCTCGCCAAGTTCTATGCGCTCGACATCAACATCCTGAAGCTCGAGAGCCGCCCTATCCCCGGACGAGACTTCGAGTTCATGTTCTACTTCGACCTCGAATGCCCCGTGCATGCGCCCGCCTTCGACACGCTCATGCAGACGATCGGCTCGGTCGTGCAGGAAGTCCGCTACCTCGGCTCCTACAGCGAGATCGTCTAGGGGATCGCATGGCACGCTACGGGCTTCTCGGCAAGCATCTCGGGCACAGCTACTCGCCCCAGATCCATGCGCTGCTGGGCTCGTCTCCCTATGAGCTCTTCGAGATCGCGCCCGGTGCGGTGGAGGCCTTCATCCGGGACGGCAGGTGGGACGGCGTCAACGTCACGGTGCCCTACAAGAAGCGCGCGGCGGAGCTCGCCGATATCAGGAGCGCGCGCGTGGAGGCCCTCGGGGCCGCGAACACCCTCGTGCGGCGAGATGACGGGGCGATCTTCGCCGACAATACCGATGTCCTCGGTTTCGTGGCCCTGCTCGAGGAGTTCTCACGCGCGAAGCTCGGACGGACGGCACGAGATGCGTTTGCGGGCGAGAAGGTGCTCGTCCTCGGGATGGGCGGGGCCGCCCAGGCCGTATCGCATGCCCTCGGACATATCGTAGATGCGCGCCCCCTAACCGTCTCACGCTCGGGCGCGGTGAATTACGAGACCATCTGCGAGAGCGGAGGCGATGCGTCCCTCATCGTCAACGCAACGCCCGTGGGCATGTACCCGGACTGCCCGGCTAGCCCGCTTTGGCCCGGAACGATCGATCGCCTCCCGGATCTTCGAGGCGTCATCGATATCATCTACAACCCTCGCATCACCGGCCTCTGCCTCGAAGCGGAGGCGAAAGGCATCCCCTGGATGACAGGGCTTCCCATGCTCGTATGGCAGGCGGTCTATGCGAGCGGGCTCTTCCTCGGCCGAGAGCCCGACGAATCCCGCGCTGCCGCGATCATCGAGAAGATCGACCGGCGAAACGCCAACATCGCCCTCATCGGCATGCCCGGAAGCGGCAAGACCTCTGCCGGGAGATGCCTCGCACGCATGGCCTCCCGCGCCTTCGTCGACCTCGACGATGCTTTCACAGCTCGTATCGGCAGCACACCGGAAGAGGTCATAGCAAACCGGGGAGAGGCGGCATTCAGGGAGCTCGAGACTGAGATCTGCCGGGAGCATGCGGGGCAATCGGGGCTTGTCATCGCGACAGGCGGCGGCGTCGTCACGCGCGCATGCAACTACCCGCTCCTCCATCAGAACTCGACCATCGTGTTCCTCGATCGCCCCCTTGAAGAGCTCTCCTGCGCAGGACGCCCCCTCTCGCAGGCACAAGGCATCGATGTGCTCGCGCAGGATCGCCTGCCCCGCTATCGCTCATGGGCCGACGCCACGCTCAGCTGCACGGGTTCTGCAGAAAGCGACGCCGAGGCGATACGGGAACTCCTCGGCCTCTAGGGTTTCTCTGCCTATATTGTTGACCTGTAACCTTGCTTGGCCATCTCTTTCCTCATGATGCGGTAGAACCCGTTATACAGCGCTTGACTGGTTTTCATGCTGGCACACAGATGAACCGGAAAGCGCAATCGCGATTTACCTGCCTGTGAAAGGATCGTCCGATCGATGCCCGGCAAAACAGACGGATCATCGTTCAAAACCATGATGACACCGTCCCTATTCAAAAAGCTTTCATGTGCTTCTGAAGTAAGTCTTACCGATTCGAAGCGCACTTTAACCTCTCCCGCGACCAAATAGTTCTTAAGCTGCAAAAGACAGCATCGGATATCAAGGGGCAGGGCGATGGTAGCCTCCTCCAATTCCGATAAACGCAGCGCACCCTTGCGAGCCAGCGAGTGGTTGGGCGAGACCGCGAATCGCGGCTCGAATGCGGCAATGTAGCGGGCGATGATACCTTCGGCATCCGAAGGATCGCCCAACACCAACGCCATGTCTGCGGAGCCGCTTCTAACCAACTCAAAGCAGCCCTCATTTAGTCCATAGGATATGTTTAAACGAAGCTTTGGGTTATCTCTTTTCAGTGAGCTGAAAAAACGCCCTGGGAAGAGGTCGCCGCGGCACTCGGCAGTGCAAACAGCAATGGAAAGGCCGTTCCGCAGCTCTTCAATCTCTTTTCTAGCCGCCATGCCGATCTTCAGATTCCGACACTCCTCCAAAACGATCCTTGCCTGATTCGCAACGATTAAACCGAGAGAGGTAGGCTTAACACCCCGCCCGTCACGCACCATAAGTGAAACGTTGAACTCATTTTCCAGATCTCTTATCGATTTGGAAATGGCTTGCGTAGTCACGTGCAGCTTTTGTCCCGCCCTTGCAAAACTGCCTTCGTTGATCGCTGCAACATAGTACTCGAGCTGAGAGATGTTCATCGGCATTGCCCCCGATCCTCGCTATGTCAATCATCATTATATAATGAATCATTAATGATATACATTGATTATTCATGTTGTAATGTATTATGGATATGTCTTGATACTATCTTGGCCATCTTTGCCCATTGCTTTCTCATGACGGTAGAGGGGGGCGCTTATGAGACGGTTTTCAAAGAGCACCGTTCTCTTCACTTGTGAGAATATCGATATGATAGGCAACTGCGAGAATGGCTGCCTCATTGGATTGAGCAACACCGGCAGAAAGCTTTGTGAGTCATATGAAAACCAGCTGCTTGATGACGCATCCTTTTCCAAGCAGGATCCGGTTCTTTTTTCTGCCTTAAAGGACCATGGTTTCCTTGGCTCGTCCGAGGTCGCCTCTCTTCCCATGACTGCCTATATCCATGTAACGCAACGCTGCAACCTTTCTTGTACGGGATGTTATTCGAGGCAGGACTTTGTAGTACCAGACCCAGAGCTTTCCGCAATACAGAGAATGATGGAATTCCTTTTCGCCATGGGTGCGACAACCATGCATATTTCCGGCGGAGAACCCCTGTTGCGCAATGATATAGCCCTCATCGTTAACCACGCGAGACACGTGGGCTTCGAATGTGTGGATGCCATAACCAACGGGACGATCTATAATGCTCAAACCGTGAGCGCCCTCGCCTCAAATGTCGACACGGTTTTTGTCTCTTTGGGAAGTTGTAGCGAAAACGATCGGAACTCGATCAAGGGACCCAACCTTTACCAGCGAGTTATAGACAACGTTAACAGAATGATCGATCAAGGTGCCGATGTATGCCTTTTGCCGACCATCCACGCGCATAATATTGAAGACATTCCTCGGTATGTAGACCTCTCTAAGAAACTGGGTGTTAGGATCAATTTCAGCATATTATCCTGTTCATCCTGCAATAAGGAACTTGGAAGCTATGCCTTTGATGAAGCATCTCTTATACGTCTTGCCGGCACCCTTATCACAGCCATAAAACAAACGGGGCATCCCCCTGCCCTCGTGGCGAAAAGGAGCTGTCGAGCTGGAATCAAACAACTGAGCGTTGCCGCCAATGGGGACGTCTTCCCTTGCCATATGCTCCATTCGCCAGCCTTTAAAATGGGCAACGCCCTGACAAAGGAGTGGTATGACCCATCGGCTTTATCCTCGGAGAACAGAAGCCTTCTCAACTATAGCGTCGATAATAACCGACGCTGCGGTTCCTGTGAATTCGGTTATCTATGCGGAGGAGGGTGTCGGGCGAGAGCCTATTCCTCTAGGGGCTCCATCGATGAAATCGATCCATATTGTATCTTGCTGAGTATATTTTTCCGCTCGTCATTACAGACGCTATCTTCGTAGGAGGGAGGACGATTATGCTGTTTATCTTTAATGGCACGAGCATGTATATCTGCAGTACTGTCGGTATCGCAAATGTTTTCTGCATTAGAATAGGCGCGTAGCAATAAAGATTTGCAATGGCTGGGGAGGAAAGATGGAAGAGGAAATTACCGCTCGGTACTTGGAGCGCTTTATGCGGCGATTATCGAGGATATGCTGCCTTTCCTCTTCCCTCTTTACGGTTCTTTCCATAATAGCCGGCCTCCCCTTCATGCTGTTGCCTGCTGCATTGATTGACCTTCCCTTTATTTCCACACCATTCTCCTATGACGGATCGCCGACCGCCTTCGTTGTGCTGGCAATCCAAAGTTTTCTGCTGGCGGGCGCCCTATGGCTTCTTCATCGAGTTTTCAGCGACATTGCAAACGATCATCCGTTCTCCGCCAAACAACCTGTTCGCTTCTGCATAATCAGCATTTTGCTTCTATTACATACACTAATTGAACTCGTTCCTTATGATGCCGCCGTGATTAGTTTTTGCTTAGGACCGCTATATCTAGGGGTTGAGCTTCTTCGGTGCCAGCCGATACCGATCAATTTTGGCGTCCTGTTGTGCTCGATTACTTTCCTGACCATTTCCGCTGTATTCCGTTATGGGTACCTGCTCCAATGCGTCTCAGACGATACCGTATGAACAAGATGGGCAACCTATGATCGTGGTTAATCTCGACAGACTCCTATTCGATAAGAAGATACAGTCAAAGGACTTGGCTAACAGGATCGACTTATCTGAGAATAATCTCTCTAGAATAAAGACGGGACGCATTCGGGCGATACGTTTTTCAACGCTAGACAGTCTTTGCAGAGAGCTCGGATGTAAGCCCGGAGATTTGCTCGATTATGTTCCCGATGAAGAGTAGCCTCTTAACGGCCTGCACACCTTCAATCTATTGACAATTAGCGTGCCTATAGGAATAGCGTACGTAAGCTCGATAACATACATGCCGCAGATGACAGTGTTATGGTTTGACTCGACAAGTTTCATCGTGAGAGAGCACTGCTGCCCCGCCTAATCGTTCGCACGGCTCAAACCAATAGAAAGCTCCTAACGAGATAGGGGGCGACTTACGCCTCTATGCCACCAGTAGATGATCCACGCGGGTGAATGTAGCCCGATGCTTTTCATTTCGTCTCCTTGCATCTTAGGATTTGCTACTGTAAAGGCACTGGAAAAACAAGGCGAGCACGATCAGGAGGAACGGAATAAACGAGAGATCCCTCTGGTTGTGCGTCCACAACCAGGCTAAGAGGATAAGCGCAACGATTGCGAGAGCCACGCTTATGATCCTCAGAATGAACGGATAGCCCATCATCATCACCTCCTTCACTAAACTCGCCTCCTGTCGAAAAAGAGCTTCGAGAGAAAAAAGAGGCTATGCCGAGCACGACCAGCAAGGCGATAGCCCCCCGCCCAGAAGATGTGCTGCGGTGTCGATGCAAGCACGCCCATCCAATGCTCCGCATCGATACGCTGGTCGCGGAAACGATTGCCCCAACTGCCAACAAGATGCCTAGGGAAACGGCATTGGCGCCGCTGGTGCCGAATGCATAGCAAGCCGGCAGAAGAAGCAGCGCATTGAGAACGGCAACGGCGAGTCCGATCCCCGACAGGATAACGTAGAACTGAAGTGCCTGTTCGCCAAACAGCAGATACGCAAGGAGGTTCAAGGCAAGGCCATAGCAGGTGCAGAGGGCTATGGCCCCCATGAAGACGATGTACCTGGCCCCGATGATTCTAGAGTTGGATATGGGCATGGTCTTCAAGTAATCGGCCCAGCCGTCCTTCTCATCCCCCGCGAACAGGTTTGCAGACAGAGCAGCGATGCACATGGGAAGGGCGACGCTTATGATGCTGCTCATGACGAACTTCATCAGAAGGGTGCCCGCAACGCCTGCTATCAGCACCCCAACCGAAGCCCCGCGCAGATATCTCTTATGCAAGACCAGGGCATCTCTCAGGATCGCTCCCCTCATTGCGGTCGCTCTCCCCTCTCGAGGTAATACAGCATGGTTTCCGCTGAGATGCCTGCGGTTGCGTGCGAGCCGATCGCGGCAGACGGCGCACCGTGCACGAGAAACGTGATGTGGCACGCGAGATTGGACAGGGAAATCGAATCTGAAAGTGAACCCTTTCCCTGTGTTGTGACGGCTACGCTGCCATCAGTCCCGAATGGTACCACGAGTCCGGCGTGTCGTAGTCGAGGGACGGGTGCGCGGCGGCCGACGGGAGCTACTTCGAGGCGATGAGCGAGTTCAAGACCGTCCCGCTACTCATCATCGACGACTTCATGACCACGCCGATACCTACCCAGAACGCCATCGGCCTGTTCGAGATACCCGAGGCGAGGGAGAACCTGGCGGCCACCGTCATAGCCTCCCAGCTGGAGCCCAACGAGTGGTGCCTGCGCATCGAGGGCGAGCTGATGGCCGACTCCATCTTGAGCAGGACTGCCAAAGTGGCCAGGTACGTCGACATAGACGGCCCAGACGTGCGCGAGCACTTCGCGAAGAAGAAGCAGGCTGGCTAGCGGTACCAGAAACAGCTTACTCGCGGTACCGTCATTTGCTGACTGGCGGTACCAAGCCAGGTGATTGGCGGTACCGCAGGAGGTTATTACTCAGAATATATAAGCAGTCGTGCGAGCATTCTTAAAGCCCAGATTCTCACATGTTCATCATCGCATTGATGATCGTGATGACATCATCCGCATCGTTATATTGATTACAGTCGTTGTCGTCATCCTCGCTCTTCAGCAGGGCTCCGCATGCCGGGCACTTCCTCTTGTTGGTAACGTAATACTCTCCGCATTCCGGACAATACTTCTCCTCAACCACGCTATCCCTCCTTTTCACCAATTCAAAATCGACCACACGATGACATCCTCGCTTGGCGAACCGCCGGGATCCGTCCCGACCAGCCCAAGACTTTTTATGATCAGCACCACCATGAACGCAGCAATTATGGACATAGCGATGCAGAGCACTATCTTTTTCCAGTCGATCTTCTTCATGTTCACCCTACCTGCCACTCATACGTGATACTGTCCAACAAGCTAGCGAACTGTTTCTTATGGCGCTCATATCGGACAGGATCGCACCCGTAGGTCACCGAGTAGATTCGTCCTCCCCTCTTTTCTATCCTCTGATAGAATTTCAGCTTGATTCCATTGGCAAAGCCCTCATAAGTGAATTCGGCTTCTGCCCCATCCTGGCCCAGCACTTCGTAGCGAAGATCATCCAAAATCATGGATATCTGCTCGACCGTGTTTTTCAAGACCTGCCCTATCGGAATCGAATTCTTTGGATATTCGAACACGCTGAGCGTAGGAGTGGATCCACCCTCACCACCCCCTGATGCCCAGAAGGTCACCACGCTGCCTTGAAAATTCTCGACAGCCTTCCAGATGTTATCGTCGTACTCGATTTCCACTGTATGATCCGGTGCTGTGAACTTCATAGTCATACCTCAAACGATACGATTCTCTCTTTCTTGATCCTTGAAACGAGGAAGTAAGAGAATATAAACAGACCCACGCCGATTGCCAACGATACGGCCACCAAGTAGCCCGGAACAAGACTCCCGGCCAGCAATAGGGAAAGATTCCAGATTCCTATATAAGCGACGATTGGAAATATCATTCCGAACACGTTCATGTTTTTGAAATACCAGTATGCAACCGATATCAATGACAGCATACCGAAGCAAAGCACGGGCATTGCCACAAAGGTAAGCGCGGCCGATAAGGCCGTGTACCGGATGTCCAGGTGGTAATAAATGCTTACAAACACTGCGTTCAAGCCTATTGTCAGCAGCAGCAGCACGATGCTGATCAAAATCGCGACTGCCATCTTCGCAAGCCAGATCGCCGTTTTATCCGCTCCAGAAGCCAACATGACCTGCACCGCTTTGTTTTTCCTCTCATCGTAGATGTATCTGTTGACCAACGTATGCCCGACAAAAAGAATCAGGATCACCGACATGTACATGGATATGCTCCCAAGCTGTATGGCCGTGCCATCTGGATCGAGGCCCAGTTTCATCACCTCCTCCATCGTCATAAATTGCAGAAGGTTCGTCGTGATGACAGAGAGCAGCATGATCACTTTCATCGACTTGAACGTCTCCAGGAGCTCTTTTTTGACAAATGCCTTGAATACTGCTCGCCAATTTCTATTCATCTTCGACCACCCTAAGATATTTGCCCGTCATATCTTTGCCCACGCGCAGACCGAATCTATCTAGCGACTCATCGACCAGAAGCCTGCCTTTCTTAATGACGATGATCCTTGAAGCAAGGTCCTCTATATCCGCCATGACATGAGAGGTGAGCATCATGGTTATCCCGTATTTCTCCCGATGCTCTTTCATTACCCTGATGATCTTCGCCCTGTTTTCTATATCGATGCCGTCGAACGGCTCATCCATGAACAGCAGTTTTGGATGCGCAGACAGGCTGCGAATGAGCGCAAGCTTCCTTTTCATGCCTTTCGAATAGGTGTTGACTGCATGATCGATCTCATCACCCATATCCAATTCTTCCATCAAGTGGAGCGCAGAAGCCAACTCCCCTTTCCGCTGAAAAGCCCCGAGGTAAAAAGAGAGATTTTCCCGAGCCGTCAATCTCTCATACAAACCGTTCTCATCGAAAAGCGATGTTACCGCTCCATACAGGGATGTGTACTGCCTCTGCACATCGGCACCGAGAACTCGGATGTTACCGGCTTGGATCTCTATCAATCCGAGGATGCTCTTCAAGGTGGTTGTTTTCCCAGAACCATTCGGTCCGAGATATGCGAGCGCATCGCCCTCGTCAACGAAGAACGTGACGTCGTTCAGAGCGTATTTGGCACCATATGTTTTCGTAACGTGATTCACATTTACAATGTGCTCCATCTTGCTTCCTCTTTGTATCGGCATTTACATCTCCCAGATCCCGGAGAACGGATTATAGGCGCAGATCGTCTTGAGAAAATCCGGTTCTGTTTTTGAGATCTGCTCAATCAGTGCACAATCGACACACGCGAAACGATTCTCGCAGGACTCACAAACACCAGCACACCTCTTTGGCGATTCCCATCCTTTTCTATGCTCATTGTTGCTCAGCCAATCGTAGATTCCCCGTTCAAGACTCCCTGTTTTCTTTCCAAAAAGACAGCATCCAATCTCCCCGTATGCATTAATCGCTAATTTCCCATACTGGCAAATCGAGTACCTTTGCTTTGCATAGAATGCATCACTATCCGTCTTCTCAATTCTCGATTTTCCCCGGTCGATTGAATATATATACTCGGTTGAACTGTGTATTATTTCTGTAGTTCGCAGTTGATAGCCAAAGTTGGTGGCGAAATCTTTCACGACAGAATAACGGTTCACATCATCCTGATGAGGAAATATAGCGTCAAGTGTAACAGGGATACCCGCGTTGCTTAAAGAGTTGCAAGTTTGAGTAAGAACGGAGAGGATCTCAACCACTTCAGCATTAAAAGAAATTGTAACCTGCAGGTTAGGAATCTTCTTGAGAAGAGAGATGGTTTTATCACTTATTTCTTCAGGGTATGTAGTAATTCCCACATCAATTTCAGGGTGTGCTTTTCTCAGTATTTCTATCACTGAAACGATGTCATTCTCATGATTCCGAAGATCGCCTATATGCAGCGTCGCATTTTTTATTTCCAGCTCTGCTGTACTCTGTATTTCCGAACAAAGTCTTTCTGTATCCAAAAAATCTTTTTTTACAGGGTTTTCAGTCGGAATGCAGGAATTGCAGCCTTGGAAAACCACTTTCGGATTCGTCGTCCAGATCTTGTACGGATCTGTCGGATAGAGTTCGATGGAAAGTTCTTCAATAATCAATATGGGTTCCAAATATCCTCTTAACTCAAAAGGCATATTTGGAATATATGACTCCGAATAAACATCTTCTGAGTATATTGTTCCTAGGGCGTCCTCTACCAGCGATTGGATAAGCTTATTAACGGCTATCTGGTCGAAGTCATTACATGCGCTCTCAATACTTGCGATTCTTAACTGAGACATTATCCTACTTTCCAGCTCTCCCAGCTGGATCACACGTCCTTCTGTCAAAAAGTACAAGGCGCCCTTGCAGCTTCCTTCAATCAATATGACATCAGGGAATAATCTAAAATGGCTCATAAAAACCTCTTTTATGCATTGAATGCAAAACTGTTCTCCAAGCTGTTCTGAAGAAGATCAAAAGCATGCGAATTTTTCTCCAGAATCGTATAGATTGCAGATAGTTTCATTAATTGCTGTTTTCGCCATCTCTTGCAGAAATTGTCTGGAATTGAAAAGCAACGATCCCCATTGGTATAGGCGAAGCAGAGCGGGCAGTTTTTCACAGCTGTGCAGTTCTTACAGTCTTTAGTTACAGCTTTGTTGTACTCATCAATCACTTCGCAGACTGCTTTTGTGTTGATCCCGTGCTCGACATCTCCAACTGGAAATGTTGCATTAATCCGCTCGCAGATATCATAAGTTCCATCTGCACGGACGCTTATCTTCATTCCAGGTACACACGTATTTGTGTAGGGAACCAGCTTTGATTTTGCATCTTTTGCCCGCAAACGAATAATCGTCATAGACAACGGGGCTTCGAAGAACATTTCCAGATAGTTCGAGATCCTTTCTCCAGATTGTTTAGCTCTGATGTATTCTTCAAGAAGTTCCTCATACGTCTGATTGTACTTATCGAAGTCTTCGCGGCTAAACCGATCATAGTAGTCTGTATTAGATGAAGCGACTTCACTGATAAAGAAAATTCTTGGGAGCTTGTTTTCCTCGAAGAAGCGGACATTTTCTCTTAAATCCGTGCGGACATCAAATACGGAGATAATTCCAATATCGTGATAATCTGGATATGCTTGCATAAATTTACGGATATTTTTTAAGACGGTTTCAAAGCTTCCGATACCATGCGGCATGACCCGATTACGATCATGGTTCGCTTTACTGCCATCGAGACTGATCGCCAAATGAATATTGTTCTGCACAATAAACTTGCTGATCTCATCGTTCAGAAGATATCCATTGGAAGTCATATTGAAAACAATCGGAACAGGCTCCTTTTCCCTACAATAATTGACGATCATTTTGATTAGTGGGAATTCGAGTAGCGGTTCACCTCCATAAAATGTTATCCCTGCCTTTTTATTAGGAATCTTCTTTTTGATTCGCTCCAGGTACGAAAAATATCTGTCGATCGCCTCTTTAGCTGTTTCAAAATTCATCTTGCTTTCTGTTCGGTTTCTGGTGAATCGATACTCTTCCGAAAGATAGCAATATTTACATCTGAAATTACAGTTTTCTGTCAAATTCAGGACCATCAGATATGTTGCACCCATATCATACTCTTGGTAAACCGCTGCTTCCGAAACAGCGTGTGAGTGACCGAGCACGCTAGTATTTCTTAAAAAGCCACCATATGCTGCCTGCCAACGACGGACGAATTTAAGCGTAGCCTCAACGATTGTTTTTGGGAAATCCCTGTTCAGTTCATTACTAATTTCTGGATCTTTTTTATCTTCGCCAATCTTTTTAATAACTAGGGAGAGCACATCATTATCAGGAACTACAGTTCCGGTTTCAACGTCATAGATATATTTATGCTTGTCTCGCGTTTCGAATGATTCTACAAAGGGACGCATCTAATTACTCCTTTCGATACTTACACACGAAGGAGGAACGCAAACATCGCCTCCCCTGATAGATAGCTAGGGGATTCTAGCAACATCCGGCAGGACCCTACTATTATTGCGGCAGCGCCACGACAAGTCAGACGCTGCCGCTGACTAACAATCTGAGAAGCCTTATGGATTTAGTGCCATAACAATCCGATCAGGAATTGAGTGCAATTGCTGTACCAGATCCACCAAAGGTACCACCGAGGGCACAGACTGCTGTAGCAACACCTCCAGAAGCAGCACAGATAATCGCACATCCTCCAGCACAACCGAATGAGCAGAGAACACCCGTGCAATTGATAGCCATACCAGCCTCCTTTCATAGCATCATTCATGTGATAGAAGCATTGGATGCGCATCCTGATGCTGACATCACTATAAATAGATTTCTTTATTCAAAAAACCGTATTTTTGGTTGATTATCAACCACACCATGATGAGACATATACAGCTGGCGCTATAATTGCGAGCAGTTTCGGTGCCAGACCAATGACCTGTCTCTAACATCGGATCTCTGGAGTTTATTCGGGAATAACAGGAATGTTCATAGCAGCAGCGTTCGTGTGCTTTTCTATCGCGATGTTGTCCTATCTCGACCAAAGAAACCACAATCGTTGATGCGCTCGCGCAGGATCGCCTGCCCCGCTATCGCTCATGGGCCGACGCCACGCTCAGCTGCACGGGTTCTGCAGAAGGCGACGCCGAGGCGATACGGGAACTCCTCGGCCTCTAGGGCAGCCTCCGCGAAATTGCCACAGAAAACGACTCGCCTGATTCATCTGGGTATGCGTTTCAAGACAAAGACCGGTGCTCTTGTGTCTGAAAACGCATATCCAGATGGGATGAAAGCCTCTGCAGGCGGTAAGACCGCTATGAGATGAAAGCGAAATTGCGGAGAACAGCGATAAGCCTATCGGAAGACGATACGCGCCCGTTCGGAGGGTTTCCCTCTCCGAAGGCTTGCAGGAAAGCGTAGGCTGGTGGGGGGGACTTCGCATGTCATAGAAAGGCGCCTCGATGAGCAACCGCGAGATTGCAGAAGCGATCACGTCTGCCCTAGGTGGGCACGGCAATATCAGAGCCTGCGGAATCTGCGCCACACGTCTGAGGATCATCGTCCGAGACATGTCGTCGGTCGAGCTCGATGCGCTTATGGATATCCGCGGCATACTCGGCATCTTCAAGAAAGGACGCTGCGGCATCGAGCTGGTCTTGGGTCCTCGTCTGGTGATCGGCGTGTCGGAGGCCCTCTTCGAGCTTACCGGAATCCGATCCTCCGTGGAGGAGCTCGCCCAATTCAATGCCCCTCCTGCTCAGGAGGGCCTCAGCATCCGCATCAATACCTCCAAAGCCATTGGAGAGAAGGCCCCGCTCGGCGATGAGCCTGACAAAGGCATCGAGGATGATCTCGGGGAGCTGCTACGCGCTGCAGAGGACAAAGATCCCCCGAAAACATCGCTGCTCGTCATCAACGGCCCCAACATCAACATGCTCGGCATCCGCGAGCCCGAGCTCTACGGCAGCGAATCCTATCAGAGGCTCCTCGGGCTGTGCGAGGAGGCGGCGCGGGATGCCGGCTTTGATTCGTGCACCTGCATGCAATCCAACCATGAGGGTGATCTCATCGACTGCATCCAGCAGGCCCGCGGCGTCCATGATGCCATCGTGATCAACCCGGCTGCGTACACCCACACCTCGATCGCCCTGCTCGATGCCCTCAAGGCGGTGCAGATCCCCGCAGTCGAGGTCCATATCTCGGATGTGGATGCACGGGAGGAGTCCCGCAAGGTGTCGTATGTGCGCGAGGCCTGCATAGCCACGATCTCGGGACACGGCGTCGAGGGATACCGGGAGGCCATCGAGCTGCTCGCCGACCATCTGGACATCTAGATAGGGGGTTCTGTCATACCGAAGGCCGCGCCGGCCCGCCCCGATGCGCGGTGATCGCGAATACCGCACTTTTGACAGGCGGCTAGATGTGCGGAGATCGCGGTCGGCGCGCATCGGGGCGGGCCGGCGCGGCCTATACCGAATCGCCGTCGCTGCAGAGCGTGAGCGGGAAAGGGGACGATCAGAGCGTGTCCATCCTCGCGCAGCCGCAGCGCCACAGGCCCGTATCGCTCACGATCATATCGACGGGGACATCGGTCGCCGCCGCAGGCAGCGGGTTCGAGCTCAGCTGCATGGTATGGGCGAGCGCGATCTTATCGCCCGGATAGAACGCGAGGAAGCGATCGTAGTATCCCCCGCCGTATCCGATGCGATGGCCGTCGCCATCGAACACGAGGCCGGGAACCAGGCAGATGGAGCCGAGCATAGCGGGCAGCTCGACAGCAGGGGCGGTAGGCAGCGGTTCGGGGATGGAGTGGATACCGGGAACAAGCTCATCGAGCGATTCGATATAGTGGAAGGACATGGAGCGCGTCGCGGGATCGCAAAGGGGCGCGGCGACCTTCTTACCCTGCGCGAGGGCATCCTCTATGATGGAGCGGGTATCGATCTCATCGCGGTATGAGACGAAACTCAGGACAAGGTGGGCATGTTTCCACAAGTCAAGCTCTTCGAGACGCCTTCGGATCGCCGCATCCGCCTTATCCTTCGTGCGCACGGGAACGTTCTTGCGCATGATAAGGTAAAGACTGCGGATCGAGGTCTTCGATGCATCCTGACCGTGGGAGCTTGCCATGGTATCCTCCTTAAACCGTATCTACTGTAGCGTATCGCGGAGTATGAATGGACGGAGCGAGAAAAACGTATTTCTTACGCATGGACGGCACCGACATCGAGGTGACGCGTAAGGATATCAAGACGTTGCGCATGCGGCTCGCATCCGACGGCACGATCAAGCTCTCCGCACCGCTAGCCGCGTCCGCATCCCATATCGAGTCGTTCGTCATCCAGAATGAAGCGTGGATCCTGCGTGCGCAGAAGAAGGCGGCTGCATTGCATGCGATTGCTCACGTGCACGATGGAGGGCGCTTCATGCTATGGGGAAACCCCTGTACCATCCGCGTCGAGGCGGCCGCGAAGCGCCCCGCGGCACCGTCCGTATCGGGTGGAGAGCTCATCGTGCCCCTCCAGCCTGAGAATCATACTGCGGAAGGGCTCCAGAAGGCATGCGCCGCCTTCCTCGCGTCCGAGGTCAGACGCATGCTCGACGAGGGCGTCATCGCCCGCATGGAGGCTCTGACGGAAGCCTCCGCCTCAACTTGGCGCGTGCGCTCCATGGGTTCGCGCTGGGGGTCGTGCCAAGTGGCGAAACGCTCGATCACCATCAACGCGCAGCTCGCCCACTACGACAGGCGCTGTCTCGGCTATGTGGTCTGCCACGAGCTCTGCCATCTGCACGAGCCTTCGCACAACGCCCGCTTCCATGCGCTCATGGATCATTTCTACCCGGATTGGAAGAGCATACGCAAGCTCCTCGAGGCCCCTGCTTTTGTCTAAGACGGTATTCGAGTAGGATGATAGGGTTGAACATCCACGGTTTGGAGTGACTATGCCTAACGAGGGAAGCTACGAAGCCGCACTCAAGCGCAGCGACGAGATCCACGCCGATCTGCCGGTCCATCCCGAGAAGTACACCATGCTCACGGGCGATCGCCCCACCGGGCGCCTGCATCTCGGCCATTACTTCGGCACGCTCGTCGACCGCGTGCGCATGCAGGACATGGGTATCAAGACGAACGTCATCATCGCCGATTACCAGGTCATCACCGATCGCGATACCACCGAGCACATCGCCGACAACGTCTGCAATATGGTCATCGACTACCTTGCCTGCGGCCTCGACCCCGCCAAGACGATGATCTTCACGCATTCCGCCGTCCCCGCGCTGAACCAGCTCATGCTCCCGTTCCTCTCGCTCGTCTCAGAGGCGGAGCTCCAGCGCAACCCCACGGTCAAGGCCGAGCAGGAGGCGTCGGGGCACGCACTCACGGGCCTGCTCCTCACCTATCCGGTCCATCAGGCCTGCGACATCCTCTTCTGCAAGGGCAACATCGTCCCCGTGGGTCGTGACCAGCTGCCCCACATCGAGCAGACCCGCCAGATCGCACGCCGCTTCAACGAACGCTACGGCCGCGTCTTCCCCGAGGTCGTCGGCCTCCTCACCTCAACACCGCTCCTCCCTGGACTCGACGGGCGCAAGATGAGCAAGTCCTATGGCAATGCCATCGATATCTCCATGAGCGCCGAGGAGACGGCTAAGCTCATCCGGAAGAGCAGGACCGACTCCGAGCGCACGATCACCTTCGATCCCGAGGCGCGTCCCGGTGTCTCGGCACTGCTCACCACTGCCGGCATCTGCGCCGGCCGCGATCCCGAGGAGATCGCGGATGAGATCGGGGATGCGGGTGCCGGCGCGCTCAAACGCTATGTGACCGATGCGGTGAACAGCTACTTCGAACCCATCCGCGCACGTCGCGCGGAGCTCGAGCAGGACAGGGACTACATCAAGGATGTTCTCGCCGACGGCAACCGCCGCGCCAATGAGGTCGCCGACCAGACCCTCGCCGAGGTGCGCGAGGCCATGGGCATGGTGTATTAGCCGGCAGGCGGGCTGAACGCCGCAGGGCAGCTTCAAGCGAGCATGGCATCAGTGGCGCGGGAACCGCCCGAATCTGCCACGGAGGGCGCTTATTCCGCAGGTTTTGGGTGCCGAAGCGTCATCGGGCGGAGATCCAACTCGCGTTTGCACAGCTCAGTGAAGGGCGTTTATCGCCTCGATGGGCAAACAGCATCCAAAACCTGCGGAATAAGCGCCCTCCGTGGCAGAAAGCGCCCGGTTGCCTGCCAAATCCTGCACAGCCATCGTCCGCGTCGCCCTCGCATCCCCATGAGGGATCGGTGAGCACGGGTGCGGGTGCGGTGCACGGCCCGTTCCCCTGTCCCAGCCCGTGCACCTGCTCGCGACCATCCTTCGCGCCCCATCGTAAACTGCACCCGAAAAGACCGGACAGCATCATAAGGCCCGTTCCTAACCCCATCGATATGAAGGAACGGCGCGACGGCATGGCCTTGCCTAGCCCAGCGTGGCGAGCATGACGGCCTTGATGGTGTGCATGCGGTTCTCCGCCTCGTCAAAGACGCGGCTCTGCGGCCCCTCGAAGACCTCGTTAGCGACCTCCATCTCGGGAAGCCCGAATTTCTCCGCGATAGCGGCTCCAATGGTCGTCTTAGTATCGTGGAAGCTGGGAAGGCAGTGCATGAAGATGGCGGAAGGCTTGGCACGCCCCATCACACGTGCGTTCACCTGATACGGAGAGAGGAGCTTGATGCGCTGCTCCCAGATATCATCGGGCTCGCCCATCGAGACCCAGATGTCGGTGTAGATCACGTCGGCACCGCTTGCGCCCTCGGCGATATCATCGGTCAAGGCGATGGAGGAGCCGTTCTTCTCCGCGAGGGCACGGCAGGTCTCGACGAGCGACGATTCGGGCATCTGCTCGGCGGGACCGCATGCACAGAAATCGATGCCGAGCTTGGAGCAGATGACCATGAGCGAGTTGGCGACGTTGTTGCGCGCATCGCCCATGAAGGCGAGCTTGCGGCCCGAGAGATCCTGGCCGAACTCCTCGCGCATGGTGAGGATATCGGCGAGCATCTGCGTGGGATGGAACTCGGTGGTAAGGCCGTTCCACACGGGCACGCCCGCATACGCGGCAAGGGTCTCGACGATCTTTTGTGCGAAGCCCCGGTACTCGATGCCATCGTACATGCGCCCCAGCACACGGGCGGTATCCTCGATCGACTCCTTCTTGCCCATCTGAGAGCTGCCGGGATCGAGATAGGTCACGCCCATACCCAGATCGCGGCCGGCAACCTCGAAGGCGCAGCGCGTACGCGTCGAGGTCTTCTCGAAGAGCAGGACGATATTCCTGCCCTCGAGATGGCGATGCGGGGTGTGCGCATGCTTCTCGGCCTTGAGCCGTACCGAGAGGTCGAGCAGATATTCGATCTCCTCGCGCGAATAGTCGAGGAGTTTCAGGAAGCTGCGTCCGGAAAGCGAGACGGCCATAAAAGAATCCTTTCTAATCCGTTGCGCTGTCGCGCCAGAATGCCATGCTCATGCAGTGCGGTCCGCCACGGCCGCGCGAGAGCTCCGACGAGGGGATCTCGAGCAGAGTGAGGCCAGCTTTGCAGAGGATCTCGTTGGTCACGCGGTTGCGCTGGTAGACGAAGACGGTACCGGGACGCACGGCAAGCGTGTTGGCCCCGTCGTTCCACTGCTCGCGATCGGAGCTGATGGGATCGTCGCCACCGCATTTGATAAGGCGGACGGCAGCGAGGCCGAGACCGCGGGCGAGGATGGCGTCGAGCGAATCCTCGAGGTGGGAGATCGAAAGGACGCCCTTCGCACCGCGTCGGATCTCATAGACCTCGAGCGTGCCGAGGATGCCGGGGTGGACAGTGAAGATATCGCGGTCAGCTTGGGTGAAGACCGTGTCGAGATGCATGAAGGCGCGTCTATGGGGCAGCATGAATGCGAGGACGTGCTTGAAATCCTGCGCGTCGTCCGAGAGCAGCAGGCGCTTGGCGAGCTTGTCGATAGCAGCCGCCTGGGTGCGCTCCGAGATGCCGATGGCGAGCGTGTCCCTAGAGAGCACCAGTATGTCTCCGCCCTCGATCGAAGCGCCGTTTTTGCTCTCGGAGAACCGCACGGCATCCTTGTAGGCGGGATGTCTGGCGAAGATAGTATCGCAGAAGAGCGACTCGCGGCGGCGCGTTTTAGTGCGCATGCTGTTGAGCGAGACGCCATGGCCGATAACCGAGAAGGTATCGCGCGTGAAATAGAGGTTGGGGATGGGGTCGACCACGATGCCGCTTCTCCTGCAGTGGTCGATCGAATCCGCATCGGCAAGCGAGCGGGAATCGACGGCATCGAGGTCGATGTCATGGAGGCGTATACCCGCTATGCACCTCTCGACCAATGCCCTCGTGTCGGCGATCGAGTTGAGATGGGCGGAGGCGAGTTCCTTGATGCTCTCGCCGAAGATGCCGCTCTCGTCGAGATAGCGCTGGATGAAGGCCGCCTTGGCATCTGCATCCGCCTCGAGGGCCTCCACCACCAGATCGGTGAGGTAGCGAACCTCGACCCCCTCGTCCGCGAGCATCCGGGTGAAGGCGTCGTGCTCGTCCTGGGCCACCTCGAGATAGGGGATGTCATCGAAGAGCAGGCGCTCGAGGTTGTGGGGTGAGAGCGAGAGGAGTTCTTCTCCAGGGCGGTGGACCAGGACCGTGCGCAAGGGATCGATTTCAGAGAATACGTTGAACGTGAAGGACATGCACCCTCCCAACTGGTTCGCACGGACAGTAAAACAATACCGCAGTGCGCTGAGAATGTCATACGGCGATATAATGCAGCTGCGAGGAGGGCCATGGAACACCGTACGCCTGCATACGAGGTCTCAATAGAGCGCTTGAGCTACGGAGCGGATAGCATCGCGCATCTGGACGATGGCAAGACCGTATTCGTCCCGGGCGGCGTTCCGGGCGATACCGTGCGCATCTCGATCATCGAGGAGCACGAGCGCTTCTCGCGCGGTCGCATCGAGGAGACGCTCGAGCCATCCGCACAGCGCGTCCAACCGCACTGCGCATATGCGGGCGTCTGCGGCGGCTGCCCCTGGGCGAGCGTATCACGCGATTACCAGCTCAAAGCCAAGCGCCAGCTCGTGATCGATGCCCTGGCTCGTATCGGACGCGTGGGCGAGGAGCGTGCTCGGACGCTCGTCTCCCCCACCGTCGACGTGGGGCCTGCGGTGGGCTATCGCAATAAAATCGAGCTCGCTGTTGCCCAGCAGGGCGGCAAAGCCGCCATCGGCATGCATGCCGCCCACTCCGATAGCATCATCAAGGTCGATTCCTGCCCGCTGTTCGACGCGCCTTCGAAGAAGGCCCTACGTGCCCTCTCGGGAGCATTGGGGTATCTCTCGGGCTCGCAGGGCCTGCGCGTGGAACGCGTGGGCATCAGGGCCTCGAAGCGCACGGGCGATACCGAGATCGCGCTCTGGACCGAGACGGGCCCTTTCCCGCGTGCGCACGTTGCCAAGATCATCGGCGACGCCCTCCCCGCAACTTCGCTCGTGCGGGTCATGGGCAAAGGGCCCAAGGCCGCGCGCAGGATCGCCGGCGTGGAGCGCCTCTCGGGCAAGGGCCATTGGACCGAGCGCATCCTCGACGAGGCCATGCACCTCTCGGCTCCCTCGTTCTTCCAGGTCAATACCCGTGGTGCCGAGAAACTCGTCGAATGCGTGCTCTCGGGCCTTGCCGTAGCGGAAGATGATGAGGCGATGGACCTCTACTGCGGTGCGGGCACCTTCACGCTGCCGCTTGCCCGCCGCGCGGGCTTCGTCTCGGCCGTGGAATCCTACGGCCCCGCCGTGCGGGATCTGCGACGCAACCTCGAGCAAGCGGGCATCGGCAACGTGGACGCCATCGGCGGCGATGCGGGCCTCGAATTCCCCTCTACCGGTGCGGATGTGATCGTGGTCGATCCCCCGCGTGCCGGACTCGGCAAGTCCGTCATCGATAAGCTCTCGTCGCAGCCCGCCCGCACCATCGCCTACGTGAGCTGCGATCCCGCAACGCTCGCTCGCGATCTCGCCCGCTTCGAGGAGCGGGGCGTCTTCTCCCCCATCTCCGTCGTGCCGCACGATCTCTTCCCGCAGACCTTCCATGTGGAGACGGTTGCGTTGATGTCGCGCGCCGGGGTTGAGGCAACAGAATAGGTAAGCTCTGGAAATCCTATTATTACCGCACAGAATACGCGAGAATATAAATGGGTTGGTTCTATTCAAATCTTCATATTCAAAGAACGGCTGAACTGGATGCTGATACTCTTCAGTCTGTCCTAACAGAGGTATTGAATACGCAGGGTTTCCAGCTTGTTGATAACTCGGATGAAGCCGACTTATCAGTTTCAATCTATGATGCAAGCGGGAAATGGTTTTCCGTCTGTTCGGACGGCCTTGATTTCTATACAGAGAAATCGGTTCAGAGAATCTGCAATCCGCTTTCTGATAGGCTTTCCACTGATGTAGTGGCAGTTTCATGTTTTGATAGCGACTACCTGTTGTTAAATAGGATAAACAGAAAGCTTGACGTTGTTGCTTGGGCAAAAATAGGCAGCTATCCCGGACTCAAAGTGCGTTCAACACCTGCGAGGTGGAATGGTCTTGTTTCCGATATTGCTCAGTGGAAAGCTGTGCTCAGCCGAAAATACATTTTTGCCGAGGATGCCTTGGACAGTCTTGAGCCACTGCTGGGACTAAAGCGCGGGCAGGCGCGGTTCTGCGATGATTTTATTCCCGAAGAATTTATAAAAGGAGTGCGAACTATTTATTACGCGCTTCCCGAATCGGCTTCAAAATCAGAGCCGCCCAGGCTCGCTATTCGAACATACGGTTCAATGCCATGCGAGATTGGGAAGGATAGCATTATCAGCGCGATCAACAAGGGCGGGAAATCCAAGGGACTTGCTGTTGCTTTTTCAGGTAGTTACGTTGAAAAAGAAGAGATACGCTTCCGGGAAGTGCAGTTGGAATATGATTTTGGTCGTTGTCCCAGATCAGTCATCCAACTTCAATTGGAAAAGCGGCAAACGCAAACAGGGCAGTGGATATACTGGGCTGAATTACCGCAATTCCTGCTCAGGGAAGCTGTGAAAGAAGGTCTTCCACCCAGAAAAGCCATGGAGGAGAAATTCAAATGATAATTTAGCGACTGAAACCGGATGATACGGAACGGCATGGAAGCGGAAAGGGAGTCATCGGAAATGATCTCGGAGGAATTATGGAGGCTGCCCCCATATTCCTTGTCGAACATAGGGAAACGCGAAGCCGACACTACGATGAAATCGAAGCTCCTCTGAAAAGGGTATTGCCCGAGTGCCCGATCGAGAGCATCAGCCGCATCAGGAGCACGGCTGTCTCCGGAATATGGGCGAAGGGCATCGCCGATGTGCTGATCGAAGTGTCTAGGGACTCGGATATGGGAAAGACCGCATATTGACAGACCCTCGCTTCTTGCCCAGAGATACGATAGATGGCAGATGATCGAGCGCCTAGGCTGTCGGATATCGTACGGAACGCGCTGTTGGACGATGCTGCACGTGCCTTGAGGATCCAGGAGGTGGAAAGCATGGGAAGAAAGGCTGCAA
Organism: Coriobacteriales bacterium OH1046; assembly: GCA_004010535.1. GTDB lineage: Bacteria > Actinomycetota > Coriobacteriia > Coriobacteriales > Atopobiaceae > RUG721. The sequence continues at coordinate 290,904 of RQYE01000001.1, forward strand.
ATATCGTACCGCTGCTGGCGTTGGTTGCGGCTTTCTGCCTGTTCCGCTATCCGCTCTTCCATCTTCACGGGATGCGGCAGTGGCCGCTCGTCCTCGTCGCCGCCGCGATGGCGATATCGTGCATCTCGATACTCCTCGACCGCGCCATCGTCTCCACATTCACCGCGATCGGGTATGCTGCGGGATTCGGAGCGGGGCTTCTTTTCCATAGCCGCGGGGTCGATGCGGGCGGAGGATCGACGGACAGCCTGTGGCTCATATGGACGGCCGTGATGGCGTGCTTCATCGTGGCGGGGGTTCTTGTGGCCGCCGTGAAAGCTAGGCGGGAAGCATGAACGGAGCTGCGGCCTTGATGGATCGCAGCTCTCTGCGATGCGGGGGATGATGACATGGATTCGAGAAAGCGCGCTCTCATCGTCGTGAGGCTGCTTTTCGCAACCGCCGTATGGTTCGCCCTACAAAGGGCGTACAGCGTGTTCGCGGACCCGTTTCTGGAGGGTGCCGTGCCCCGTCTGCCGCGCATGGTGCTCGCTTCCATGATCGTCCCCTACACCATCGGGTTGGGCGTGTTCTATCTGATCGTCCGCAGCATGGAGGCGAGAACCCCTTCGGAGGGCGCGATGGGCGTATCGCCGGCCGCGATCGGAAGATACTTCGTGATCCAGTCGGGGCTGAGCTTCCCGGTGATCGTGATAACGAACATCGCAACCATGATGCTCGGCGGGCAGATCACGGGCCTGAGCAGCGGAGAGATCCTCGGCAACCTGCCGTTCTACACCATCTTGCTCCTCGTCTTCAATCCCCTTCTCGAGGAACTGCTTTTCAGGAAGCTGATCCTGGGGAGGCTCATGGTGCTCGGCGCACGCCCCGCAATCATCTGCTCGGCGCTTCTCTTCGCCCTTCCGCATGCGTTCTCTCTAGGGCTGGCCCAGATGCTGTACACCTTCGTCCTCGGGCTCGTGTGGGGCCATGTCACCGTCGAAAGCGGCAGCCTTCTGCCGGCAATCGTGCTGCACGCCCTGTCGAACGTCTACGGCACATTCATCCCCATGATACCGAGGACCCTGCCAGCCGCGAACCTCGCCTTCATGGCTGTATATATGCTGATCATGCCCATCGCGGCCATCGCCCTCGCAGTTCGGGAGCACAAAAGGGCCGTGGCGCAGAAGAGCGCGGCGTGATGGTACCATCGTTTGCTAGTTATGCGAGGATCGCCGCACGCATCCAATCGCCTAGAAAGGCGACCTGCTCATCGGTATGAAACCAGTGCCCACCCTCCTCCATTATGGTGAGGCCGGCTCTGTGGTCATGGACGAAACGATCAACCGTTTGGCGAGGTACGAGACCGTCGCCCCCGCCATAGAGGATTTCCGTGGGAATATCCCACGTTATCGGATGCTCCCTGACAAAACGCAGGTATTCCCACGACAGCATCCCGCCAAACCATGTCGAGCACAGGGGATATGAACAGTGCTTTCTCGACGCTATCGCCAACTTTCCCGAACTACCCAGGAAATGAAGCAGGTGATCCAATTTACAGAAAAATGAGTCGGTGACCGCAGTCTTTCGACTGCCGATCATCGGCTCTATAGGATTGGCGCTTTATTTACGCACGCTTCCAGGAAACGACTTTCCTGCGCTCCTGCACAAAGTTCCTGTAAATACCGCCCTGTCACATCAGCTCAGGAAGCGTTTTGTCAAGTACCTTTTGATTCACTGCTTCTCAAATCACCATATTCAGCCAGACAATGCGAACGTTTCGGGATATGCTAAAAAACCAACACGACGATTTCGGCGACAATGGTTGCACCGGCAAACCAGATCAGTGTAAGAAAGCCCCGCTTTTTCAACACCTGCTTCCAAGTCTGGACAAATGGCAGTCCTCCGCCTCCTGGCAGTATCCAAAACTTGCTGTGTCCCACCCATAGTTTGTCAATCACGATGCCGTCATACCAGTTCATAACCTCTAAAAACAACAGTGCCAGCAGATAAGCTGTCTTGAAATCCGATACTCTATGCAACATGCCGATTATAAGCACAAGCGCAGTCAACATGACAATGTAGAATTCAGTCATGAAGATCTTCTGTTTGCGCTGCATCGCTTCTTCTGTGGTCAAGCCTATTGCAACGGCTCGATCCCGTACAGCCTTCGGATAAAAATACAGCCCATCGATCGCCCCGCCTCTCACAGCATATCTCACCATTATCGTGAATAAAAGGCAGTACAAGGCTAATTCCAATACGATCATGGTTTCATCCAGCCCTGCTCCCTATTCCTGCAATAATTTGACCCACTTGCGTTGCCTGTGCGCATAAAATGCTTTTGCCCACAGCCAGATAAATATCGTTTTCCACCCCGCCTTGATTTCCACTCTGTCGGTATATTCCGTGCGACTGCCATCCAGCTCTATCATCTTTATCTCATGGTTCCACACGGGAACATGCTCGTTTTCCTCCCGGCTGCTGATGCCGTCCTGATCGAATCGAACGATGTGGATCGTATGAGTGCAGAAGGGGATAGCGCCGAAGAGACGGAAGCGATAGGCCGACGTACTCCCTGCAGTCCACTCTTGAACAGACTCACCCACCGGCTCAAAGGTGGCAAATGGCTTTGCGATATATTGAAGCGTTTCCCGCTGGTGCAGCTTTTGAAAAACAGCAGCGCGTGACGCCGGTAAAATCGTGGTTCTCTTTACAATCACGTTTGCTCCTCATTTCCTTCCGACAAGCAGGGCCGAGCCTGCAAGTCCGAGCCATACAGCCTCTTTATGACCCATGGACATTCCGTCCGTGATATCGATCAGGCGCACATCCTCATAGCCTTCTGCCCTCAGTTTTTGGATAGATGCATCCATATCACCGTAGCGCGGCTTGCCCATCAGATCATGAATGGCGAATACTCCGCTTTTTTCAGCACACGCAGCGTCTCCAGCACGAGCTTTTGTTTATCATGTCCTGCGATATTGTGATAAACATAGTTGCTCATCACCGCATCGAAGCTCTCGTCCGGGAACGGAAGCTTCGCCGCATTGCCTTCCTCAAACCGCACATTGGATACGCCCTCCGCTTTTGCGTTGCCCTCACAGTGCTCCTTAGAAAACACGGTTTTGTATGAGCCGCTCCAGATATCGCAGCCTATCATGCTTTTGAACACAGAAATCGCCATCCTCGAAGCATGTATGCCCGCGGAAAAGCGGCACGCCGAGAACGCCGAACATGACATAGCCCAGATTGCAGAAGTACGGCATATATTCTTCATATGCTTCGCAAGTGCGATACCAGGGGTCTGGACATGATCAAGGCCACTACAACAGCCCCCATCGATACCGCCCCTGAAAAGCAGATATACGTCGCATTCATTGTTTGCGCCTTATTCTTTGAACTATCACTAGGATGATAGCAACAACAATAAACAAACCTGTGTAGTTTATAAAAATATCTTTGTAGGCATCTTTCGCCAACGGCTCGATGAACTGAGTTGACCATACAGTTAAAAAGGCGCACGCCAAAGTAACTATATATACAACTAGTGTTCTGAAAAATATATTTTTTATAGGAAGATGTCTTGCCAATTCATACGCGAGGACACCAATGAGAACGATCATTGCTCTCGTAAGTTCATGCCAATTTCCACTTGGATCGTCTCTGATTCCCTGAATCAGATAGACAACGCTGTTAACAATCGTTGTGATCGTATAGATAATGCTGTAGATAAATACACTCTCTTTTAGCCAGTTATTCCAGATTTTTTCATCCTTACCTCCAAGAGTTTACAGCTAGATACTTAATTATATTAGTGGTAAGCAAGACAAACGCTTCTTAGTGACTCGTAAAGATTTTCAAAGCCAATCTGGCTCGAACCAGGGAAGGGCATAGTGCTGTTCTTGAAAATAATTGCTGCGATATACCCTCCAACTACCATCAGAGGCAAAAAACTTCTAGGAAACGCCTTATCCATCCACGCATCCTTCTAACATGTAAAATAAATTTCATAATCTTTATGCATGAAAGTTGATGCCCAAGTTTTCCAAAAAAGCAGCCTGATTTTCTCTAAAAGAGAGGGAGGCTGCATAAAGCTTCTTTTTAACTATGATGTAGGATAGCTGATGCATTGCACAGAAGCCCGTAGGATGCCGGCGGACTCGCTGAGGTCGCCCTCTCCATCCAGAACAGACGATGTTGCCGATGTGGCCTACATCGCCTTGCTACCCACCCCTTTGACGCCACGACGCCTCGATAACGTGACCGCATTCAGCGCTACGGTACCTGCGATAAGCACCGTCGATGCGAGAACGAACGCGCCCGACGTGTCCATGATTGCCGACCAATCCTCTATCTTCACCAGATGATCCAGATAGACGATCACACAGAACAGCGACAGGGAGCACGCGATGGGGCTCATGATGGAAAAGACGGCCCGGTCTCCAGGCCCGGATTTGCCATGCCCTGCAAGATCCGCAATGGGGAGCATCCATGCTATCGCTCCAAGCAGGATGCTTCCTATATTCAGGTAGATCATTTCCACTTCCCTTCTCGAGCTTCCCGGATCTCCATCCGCCATCTTTCTGAATTCCCCTACGCGAGCAGTAAGAACTCCCCCACTTCCCCCACACGAGCCGTTTAAGCCATTCAATCCCATGCCCGCGCACGGCGACGGGATGAAGCGCACAATACAGGAAGGCTTTTCAGGAAAGTGGCGCATACTTACGTTATAGCGCATCGCCCTTTATCCGATCGGGAAAAGATGATACCAGCTGTAAGAGAGTAGGCAGGACATGACGGGAACGGTTCCAACCTCATCCATCGTATCCATGGCGGTTTCCTGTTTGATCGGATTCGCCATCCCGGCAGTGCTGTTCGTCTACTTCCGTAGGAAGAAGGGCGCCGACATCTTCCCGTTCTTCATCGGCTGCGCGGTCATGCTGGTCTTCGCTCTGATCCTTGAATCGGCGGTCCACCGCGTCGTGCTGTCGTCTGCCCTCGGAGCGGCGATCCGGGGCAATATCTGGTTGTACGCCCTGTACGGAGGCGTCATGGCCGGGCTCTTCGAGGAGACCGGGAGGTTCATCGCATTCAAGACCGTTCTGAGGAATCGGCAGGCCAAGGATGCCAATGCACTTATGTACGGAGCGGGCCACGGTGGATTCGAGGCCGCCGCGCTCCTCGGCATCTCCATGATCAACAATCTTGCGTATTCCTTCATGATCAACAGCGGGAACGCGGCTGCGCTGACCGGATCGCTTCCCGCTGGCCAGCTTGCGCAGGTCGAGGCGGCGATCCAAGGGCTGATCACGGCACCGTCGTATCAGTTCCTCTTGGGCGGCGTGGAGCGCATCTTCGCCGTGATGCTGCAGCTATCGTTATCCGTGCTGGTCTGGTTCGCGGCGAAGCATCGAGGTAGACGGCATCTGTATCCTCTGGCGATCCTCATCCATCTCGCGGTGGATGCCGTGGCGGTCGTGCTTTCCGGCAGCGGCATGCCAGCGATCCTCGTCGAGGCGGTGGTCGGTGTCATGGCGATACTCGTCGCCGTATATGCGAGGCGGGTATGGAGCGTCGACGCAGATCCCGCATAATCCCCCTCTCGCGGTGCAGTCTCTTGTTGGATACGGCGGCTTTCCCGGACCCTTGGAGATGTCCTCCGAGGAGGGTTCCGACCCTCATGGCCCGCTCGGGAACGGGGTGCCTGTGGGCAAATCGGAGTTGTAGGAAGATTCTGCGGGGTGCCCTTGCCCGCGCCTCCGCGCCAACTGGGTTTTGCGGGTGCCGATGCCTTTCCGGACGGTATCCGCGCCCAAATCTTCCTACAACTCCGATTTGCCCACAGGTACGGGAGAGGGAGAACCGCCCGCACGCTTCTCTACGCTCGGATTTGGATATTGTGGTTGCGTCCCTCTCCGAAAAAGGGTACAAAAGTGTTGGACTTGGGTTAAAGGGGCCCAAGGGTGTTTTGAGAGAGGAATTCATATGAAGGCTTTTGTTAACGAGGATTGCATCGGCTGCGGTTTGTGCGAGGGCTCCTGCCCCGACGTCTTCGCGATGGGCGACGATGGTCTGGCCCACGCCATCGAGGAGGATGTTCCCGAGGATCTCGAGGGCGACGTCCAGGATGCCGCCGATGGCTGCCCCGTTTCCGCCATCGAAGTCGAGTAGCATCATAAACATAGTCTAGAATGAGGGGAGTCGGCCTATGCCGGCTCCCTCTTCATAGGTAAGGTGCCCCATGATCCTCGCCTCACAATCGCCGCGCCGCAAGGAGATCCTCGAACATGCGGGCTTCTCGTTCGCGGTCCATGCCGCCGAGATCGATGAGACGCCCCTCGATCGCGAGACCCCTCCCCAGATGGTCGAGCGCTTGGCGCGCACCAAGGGCCATGCCACCGTTCCCTTTGCGCGCAAGCTGGGCGATGATCTTATCATCGCGGCGGATACCATCGTCTGGACGCCCGATCTCGGCATGCTCGGCAAACCCGCCGATGCGCAGGATGCCCTGCGCATGCTCACGCTCCTCTCGGGCCGCACGCACTCCGTGACCACGGGCGTGAGCATCATCCGCATCGTTGGCACCGCCACCCGCGAGCATACCTTCCATGAGACGACCGAGGTGAGCTTCCATATGCTCGACGATGCGCAGCTCAGAGCCTATGTGGCATCGGGAGAGCCCCTCGACAAAGCAGGGGCGTACGCCATCCAAGGCCGGGGTGCCGTCCTCGTCAGATCCATTCGCGGCGACTATGGCAACGTGGTAGGCCTACCGCTCTCCCGCCTCGTTCACGAGCTCGATGTCGTCTACGATGGTACCCATGATTTCGTTCTCGATGCACTAGGGGGATAAGATGGCACAGGAGATCACCTCGATCACCCAGATACTAGGGGGATAAGATGGCACAGGAGATCACCTCGATCACCCAGATTCCCGGCATCTACGCCGGGCACTGCACGGATGATGCTGCGGGCACCGGCGTGACCGTCATCGTCTGCCCCGCAGGCGCGACCGGCGGGGTCGATGTGCGGGGAGGGGCCCCCGCCACCCGTGAGACGGATCTCCTGCGCCCCGAGGAGACGGTATCCGTGCTCCATGCCGTCGTCCTGTCGGGCGGCAGCGCCTACGGCCTCTCAGCGCCCTGCGGCGTGGCGGAGGAGCTCGAACGCCGGGGATTCGGCATCGATGTAGGCGTCGGCGTGGTCCCCATCGTCTCCGGAGCTTGCCTCTTCGATCTTTCGGTAGGAAATGCGAAGGTGCGTCCCACCTCGGTGGATGGCATCGAGGCCACGATGGAGGCCCTCGACAACCCGGGCGTCCCCCTCGCGCGCGGCAACGTGGGAGCGGGCACCGGTGCCAGCGTGGGCAAGATCGCCGGGCCGGCGCGCAGCATGAAATCGGGGCTCGGCGAGGATGTCCAGCGTTCGGGCAACCTCGTCTGCGGTGCCGTCGCAGCCGTCAATGCGGTGGGAGATATACTCGATCCCGAGACGCATGAGCCTATCGCCGGCGTTCTCGATGAAGCGGGCAGGCTGGCGGCCACCTCGGCGGCGCTGCTGCGCGCTGCACAGGCCTCGATGCCCCTCCCGCGCCAGAACACCACGATCAGCTGCGTCGTCACCAACGCCAGGCTTACCAAGGCGGAGGCTGCCAAGGTCGCCCAGATATGCTCCGATGCCTATGCGCATGCCATCTCCCCTACCCACACCACCAACGACGGGGATGCCGTCTTCGTGATGGCGACGGGAGAGGTGGACAGCATGGTCGATGCGGTGGGTGCGCTCGCGACACATGCGCTGGAGCGCGCCATCGCCGATGCCGCCCGGAGCGCCCGAAGCGCCTACGGCCTCAAGGCGGCATGCGATCTGCGCTAGGAGGAAGGACCGGATGGAAGGGTGCCCCCTCCATGTTCGCCGATCCCCATTCCTGCAGCTGAGTCCCCAGCGACTGCGCAGTCACTGCGTGCTCTGCTGGGAAAACACGCTGGAAGGCCCGGGGATGCTGGGTTCTGAAAAGGCATTTTCCCAGAAAACCCCTATCGGCTGTACAGTCGATAGGGGTTCTGCTGCGGACTAAGCAGAGGGGACACTCCCCCGCTCACGCCCGTCAGTTGAATTTGACGATCTTCTGGACGACGCGGTAAACGTTGCGGATGATGCCCGTACCGAGTTTGCCGGGAAGGTTCGTGGCCATGCCGATAACCCCGTGACGCGCACGACGGTACATGTGGGGATCGTAGGCTTTGAGCTCCTCCCAAAGCGCATCGAGCTGATCGGCGGCATCCTCGCGATCCGAGAAGCGCGAGAAGACCGAGCAGATGGCCATGATGATGGTGAAGTAACCCATCATGTAGTCGCAGAGCAGCACGGACTCGACATCATCATAGAGATGGTAGGCGCGCATCATCACGCGGGCCACGCGCCAGTAATGGTCGATGCGACCGGTCAAGACCTTCTCGTTCACGGACTGATCGTCGCGGCCGATGAAATAGCGGTAGAGGTCGACGTCAAGATAGAAGAGCTTCTCGCACTTGGGGAACGGCACGTAGGCGTAGATATTGTCCACATAGAAGGTGTGGGGCGGCATATCGAGGTTCGCAGCGCGGACGACCTCAGTGCGATACGTGATAGCATGCATGAGCAGATACTGCGATTTGTTGAAGCGCTTGATGTCATCCCAGCCGAACATGCGGCCGACCGGCAGCTTGTGATGATACGTGGTCCTGTGCTGGGTATCATCCTCAACGTGCTCGTACACGAAATTGGTGATCACGAGATCGGCCAGCTCGCCCGATGATACGAAGCTGCGGAGCTGCGCGAGGAGTGCGGCAAACGCGCCCCCATCCACCCAATCGTCGGAATCGACGTTCTTGAAATAGAGGCCGCTCGCATGGGAGAGCGCCTTCATGACCGCGATGCCATGGCCCCCATTCTCCTGGTGGACCGCCTTGATGATGGATGGATAGCGTTTCTGCCACGTATCAGCCTTGGCAGGCGTATCGTCGTTCTGAGATCCATCATCGACGATGATGATCTCGAGGTCCTCGGCATAGCCTGAGCCCTCGAGAAGCGACATGATGCAGGTATCCATATATTCCGCAGAATTGAAGCATGGGATCCCCACGCTCAAGATCTTGTCCATCTGTAATCTCCCTGAATGTTCCTAATGCTGCGCGACGATCTCGTCCGTCAAATCAAGTGCCGAGGCAACCACACCGTCCATATCGTAGTAACGGTATTCGGCGAGCCTTCCCACGCAGTGGAAGTTGACAAGCGACGACACGCGCTCGCGATAGCGCCTGTAAAGGTCGAGGTTCTCGTCCTCGATGATGGCATAATACGGCGTCTGGCCGCTGCCGGGCTCGTAGGCCTTGGAGTATTCGCGCATGATGGTGGTCTTGCCGGGCATGACCTGGCCGGTCATGTTCTTGAACTCCGTGATGCGGGTGAAATCCTCGCTCGTGGTGTAGTTGACCGTGGCGGCGGGCTGGAAGCGGTCGACATCGAGGGTCTCGAAGTCCATATCGAGCGTGCGGTACGGCAGGGCTCCGAGATCGTAGGAGAACAGCTCGTCGAGCGGACCCGTGTAGACGATCTCGCCGCCATAAGCGTTTCCGCAGATGGAAACACTCGTCTCCCCCACCTCGATGATATCGCGCGCATCGACATCCAAGAACACGGAGATGAGATCGTGGTTGAGCATGTGCTCGAAAAGATCGGTGTAGCTCGCCGCAGGCATGCCCTGATACGGCGCCGTGGGGAAGTAGCGATCGTCGTCGCCCACGAAGACGGGGACGCGGCCCGTGATGGATGGATCGATCTGGTCGGGTGTCTTGCCCCACTGCTTCATGGTGTAGTACAGGAAGACGTTCTCATACACGAAGTCGGCAACCTCGGTGAGATCCGCATCGTTCTGCTCGCGCAGCTCCATGATGGGGACCTTCTTGTTCTCACCGAAGGTCAGGACAAGCTTTCGGTAGAGCTCCTCGCCCCGCTCCTCGCCGAAGGCGAGCTTGAGGGACGTGTGGTTGAAGGGCACGGGCATGAGGGTACCCTTGATGTTGGCGAGTACCTTGTGCTGATAGGGGGCCCATTCCGTGAAGCGCGTGAGGAACTGGTGCACGCGCTCGTTGGTGGTGTGGTAGATATGCGGGCCATATTGGTGGATGAGGATTCCGGCTTCGTCATAGCGATCGTAGGCGTTGCCGGCGATATGGTGCCTGCGTTCGAGGACGCAGATCTTGAAGCCGCAGGCCTCCGCGAGACGGCGCGCGCAGACGGCACCGGCATAACCGGCGCCGACGATGATGGCATCGTATGCATCGGGAGAGAAGTCCTCGGGAAGACCGTCTTGAATACCCATCTGTGCATCCCCTTTTCGAAAAGCGTGCCTAATGAGCAGAAACGATTCTATCACTCGACAGTATAATGGTAGGTGTTTTGAAATCGGCTCAGGGCGATTCCGCAGCGCTCCGCCTCTGAGTCCATGAATTGCACAGGAAAAACCCGTTTTTGGAGGATGTCATGAGCGATTTTCTCGACAGGATGAAGGCGCAGGCCAAGGCCGACGTCAAGACCATCGTATTGCCCGAAGGCGAGGATCGGCGCACCATCACCGCCGCCAAGCAGGTTGTGGCGGAGGGTCTTGCCAAGCTCATCATCCTCGGCGATCCCTCCCAGATCGACGTCGCCGGCACCACCGTCATCGATCCCGCCGCCTCCGACAAGCGCCAAGCATACGCCGACGCCTTCTATGAGCTGCGCAAGGCCAAGGGCGTCACACCCGAGCAGGCCTACGAGCAGATGGCCGATTCCACGTACTACGCCACCATGATGGTCAAGATGGGCGATGCCGACGGCCTCGTTTCCGGGGCCTGCCACTCCACCGCCACCACCCTGCGCCCGGCACTCCGGATCCTGAAGACCGCGCCCGGCACCAAGCTCGTCTCGGCGTTCTTCATCATGTGCGATCCCGTCACCGAGTTCGGACAGGAGGGCACGCTCATCTTCGCCGACTGCGGCCTCAACATCGATCCCGATGCCGACGACCTCTCGGAGATAGCCATCGCATCTGCCGCATCATGGGAATTCTTCATGAACAGCAAGGCCCGTGTCGCCATGCTCTCCTACTCCACCATGGGTTCCGCCGGAGGGACCACCGCCGAGAAGGTCCAAGAGGCAACGCGCATCGCCCGCGAGAAGGCCCCCGGGCTCGCCCTCGACGGCGACCTCCAGCTCGATGCCGCGATCGTCCAGAAGGTCGCCGACCTGAAGGCACCCGACTCCCCCGTCGCGGGCAGGGCCAATGTGCTCGTCTTCCCCAACCTCGAGTCCGGCAATATCGGCTACAAGCTGGTGGAGCGCTTCGCGCACGCCGACGCATACGGACCCATCCTCCAGGGCATCGCCAAGCCCGTCAACGACCTTTCGCGCGGCTGCTCCGCCGACGACATCGTGGGCGTCATCGCCATAACCGCCGTCCAAGCCCAGATGGCAGGCTAGAGCATCAGAAGAACCCCCTTGATTTGCGCGTCGAGCGCCCCTCTCATTTTCCACGTTCAAGCAATGAGAGGGGTCCTTTTTCTGCCTGCGCCCATCTGGCTAGCCCTAGCCAAGGAGTCTGCGCAGATCTTTTAAAAATCTGCCACAAATTTGCATTCTTCTGCACAGGGAAAGTACTCACCGTTGACGATGGCCCATCGCCAAGGCATTCCCGCAGCAGCGCATGATCTAAAGTCCCGCAGATGAGAGAACCTCCTCGCATCCCGCGAGATACCTGCCCATATCGTCCTGACTCAAGACAAAGACATCGTATGTCCTCGCTTCCGAAAGAGGCATCCTCACCCTTGTCGTAGAAGCACCGTCATTGACCCAAATGCGTTCAGGGTGGGCGGGAGCATCGAGCGCCACGCGCGCGTAGACGCTGTTCGCAAGGCCCCAACGTTGTTCCCGGGAATCCTCGTCTACCGTGGACGGATAACTCTTCGAATCAAGCACCAGCAGATACCCGCGCCTCGCCTCGAACGGCGCGAGACCCAGCGAGCTTGGACCCGACCCCATGGGTATCACCATCCGCTCGGATAAGAACTGCCCCTTACCCGTGTAGTTCTCTGGCTCGACGATAGCCAGCCCCTCGTAAACCGAAATGACATCTCCTGGAAAAACGCCTGCCTCAGCTGAGCCGCAAATCACGGCGGTTATCTCAAACTGGCAGACAAAGGCCTGGTAAGCATAGAATGATTCGCCCGTATAGAAACCCGTCACCACGAGATCGTGATCGGTTAGGAACGCCGAGCGGGTAATGCCCAGAAGCTCTCCCACATCCGAAGGTGCAAGCGTAACATTGCCGTCGCCATAGAGCTCGCTTGCCGCTGCCTCGATCTCGGCGTCACCCACTATAGCGAGCCTCTCTGGCTGGCAGCATGCAGCCGAAAACATAACGCTATCCAGCAACCCGGAATCAAGTCCTCCGTAGTTGGTCAGACTCGCCCTGAAGGCAAGCCCAAGGGCAACACAGCCGACCAGCAAAAGCGAACAGAAAGCCGGCAACGGCCAACGCGGCACCTCTACTCGTCTACGACGGTCGGCCATCTCAGATTGCCTCCCTCAGCCGACCGCTCTCCATCAGGAAGGTACGGTCGAACAGCGCCTCCAAATCAGGCTCGTTGTGACAGGCGACGAGCACCGTGCAGCCGCCCTCGCGCTCCTCGAGGATGATGGAACGAACTCGCCCCATCCCCTCGACATCCAACGAATTGGTGGGCTCGTCGAGGACGAGCAGCTCGGGCTTTTCCATGATTGCCTGGGCGATGTTCAATCTTTGACGCATGCCGAGGCTATATGAGCCAAAGGGACGTGTATCAGCAGGATCAAGGCCCACTCTTTGCAAAGAGCCTCGCACTTCCTCTTCTCCCACGAGGTGCCTGATCGATGCAAGAGCCATCAGATTATCGAATCCCGTAAGGTCATCCCAAAAACCGATGGGCTCAAGACAAAGGCCAAGCCCCGGAGCAAAATCGACGTCGGCCCCAATCCGCTTCCCAAACACCTCGATGAACCCCGACGTCAGGTGAATCAACCCCGAAATGGCCCTGAAGAGCATGGTCTTTCCCGAGCCGTTCACGCCGAGGAATCCGTATATACCTCCTCGATCGAGGCTCACGGAGACAGCGTCGAGCACAACGCGATTCTTGATCACCTTCGTTGCATCGCTCACGAGGATCGTATCATTCACGTCTGCCTCCTAGAGAATCTCGACTGTTCGCAATGCTCTTGCCGAGAAGGCAAGGATTACGGCAAGCACGACTGCGAGGTAGAGAAAAGACCACCAGAGCGTGGGACCGCCCGCAAAGCCGGCAAGCGTTTCCGAGAGCCCTTGGCACGCATGCCATGCAAGAATCCCCTGCGTTGAGGGAAGGAACATGGACAACGTCGCAGCCAGTTCGATAGGGGCGTTTCCCAGTGCCGCGAGCGTGGCGGCATGCGCGCCGAAAACGATGGAGAAAGCACCGACCTCCCCCGCTTTCAGCGCAAGCAGATTGATGAGCAGGGCGAGCACTGCCACAAGCAGCCCTTCCACGAGAGAAGACCAGAGCGACACCATGAATGCAACGCCCAGATGCACTGCATCGGACAGCACGGCAAGCACCGCGCTGCTCGACAGGTTTCCCATCCAGACAAACGCAATCGAGAGCAGCGCGAGGTGGAGAAGCCTAAAAAGCAGCCAGGATTCCTTGGAGGTGCAGCGATATGCTACAAGCGGCCCCTCCTCGTGGAGAACCTCGCCGAGACAGCCGGCCATGGCAAGACACCATGAGGCCAAGGGAAGCAGCGACATCAGCATCGATAAAAAGGAAGGATGCGCTTGGGGTACGAACACGCTTCCGGCAACAATAAAGAGCAGCGTCGTCATCCCTCCCGAGCTCATGAAGACGACGAGAAGCACCTGAACAGCCGCGCACCCTAGGCTGCGAAGCAGCCAGTCCCTCCTGATCGGCAGGCGCGGAAGGGCGAGGTTCTTGGTCGTTTGTTTCCTCATCTCAAGCAGCCTCGTTACCAAGAAAATCGGCCCGTCTCGCCGCCTCGCAGCCCAGAAGCGCACCTGCCACGACAAGCGCGAGAAGCCTCAAGGCAGCAGCTGCAAGCGAGCCCTTGCCCGTAAGACCGCTGATATCCGCAAGACGCCATCCGATGAAGAAGGTCATGCCCTCATCCTTGAGAAAGAAGCTCAGGAGGTAGTCAAACGAACCGTACGCGAGCGCAGCCACAACCGACCCCACGACAGAGCGGCTGACAAGCCAGCAGAACAGGAGCACTTCGGCACATACAAGGTGGAACAGCGAGAGGAGCGCAAGCTCAAGGGAGAAAAAGGAGACCCAGCCTCCAAGGGTATAGCTGTGATCTGATCGGGCGAGAACGATGAGAAGCCCAGACAACACAATCGCTAGGGAGAATATCACGGCTCTTATCGAAAGCCTTGCAAGGGCATGGAGGACGCATCTCGTCCGCATTCCCCGCCTCAACGCAACCTGAACGGAGAGGGCGTTCTCAACGATATCCCAGGAGAAGAGCGTCCAAAGAGGCAGCAACGCAAAAGTCGAGATGCTCGCATCGGTTGTCCGGGAAAAATCGCTGGGGAGAACCCCAAGCGGGGAAAAAGACTCGGCATGGAGCGTCAGAAGCTGAAGCACCCTGATTGCCGATAGGACCAGGAGAACGCCCAGCCCCGTAAGCATCCCCTGAGCTTTTTTCCCGCTCATAACAGGACGTCCCTTTTCAAGATAAGGGATAGCGCAATGGCTGCAACCGCACCTGTGGCAACGACGAGAGGGCTCAGGACAAAGAACGGGAGGCTTCCCTCAACACCCCAGCTCACGGATAGCCCAACGTAGGTTCCGGGGTTCACCGCTGAAGGCAAAAGAGCGCTGAACAGGAGAAATACGATTGTAGGGCATCCAAGCACAAGCACCCTTCCCTTGCGCACATAAAGGGAAACGGCATACGAGCAGAGCGCCATCGCCGCCGCCCAAAAGGCGTCGTAAAAACAGAACATAAGGTTGTACAGATAGCGATCGTTGAAGAACACGGACGAGAGCATCATCGAGTCGTATGCGGTGCCCCATCCTCCCAGATACGATGCGGGTGTATTGAATCCCTGCGCGAAGGCATCCTGGCCAGCCGCGACGGGAAAGGCTAAGAATCCCAACATCTGCGACACGAACAGGGGAATCAGAACAGCAACGAATGCTGCAACAAACGAGACGATGGCACCAGAAACCACATAACGCACGGTCCCCGACCTTTGCGCCAGACATACGCTGCGATTGCGGGCCTTATCCATATAAAAGCAGTCCGAGGCAGCGGCGGATGAGATGGGAAACATAAGGAAGAAGAGGTACATACCGTATAGCGACGTTCCCATGCTCCCGTGGTTGCCCGACCATGCAACAGCCGCAGAAGGAATCTCTCCCACATCATGACCCCAGAACGAGAGGCAGGTCTGGACAAAGCAGATGACCATGATGATGAGGGAAACAAGGAGTCCCACACGAAATACCTTCGAGCTGAAGACTCTTGAGAGACGGATGTGGAGAATGTCATTGCCTCTCGCCATGTCATGGCCCCTCGCGGCGGAATGGGAGAGAACGTGGTTCTCTCCCCTAGTTAGAACTAGTTATTGAAGTATACATCACCGCTGATTGTGTCAGTCGACGGGCCATATCCGTACTGATGAGCGTGAAGGACTACGGTACCCGACGTTGAGCTATTGTAGTAAGAAGACCCTTTGCTCTGACCGACATGCACATCGACAGAATACGAGCATTGGGTGCCATTCTTTGTAACCCAGAAGTTTGCACCATTCTGGGAGCTGCTTGACACTGAGATAAGCGCACTCCCCGACCCGTAGTTCTTCGTGCCGCTCCTTACGGTTACATCTTCCCACTAAGGCCCAAGCGTGACGTTAGTAAACGACAGGGCAAGCGCGGGAGCGGCAAAAGAAAGCGCCAGCGCAATAGCAGCGAGCGCTCCTAACAGCCTCCTCTTTGGCGGTGCGATCATAAGTTTTCCTCCTTAAAATGAACTGAGCATGATTGCAGTTGTTGGCGAAATCCGTAAAAGACGCTTATCCCCCATTGTGAGAAGATAGATTCTCATGCAAGCCACCTACCAGCTATACATGACAACGTTAGAAAGCGTGATGGTTTCGTTCAGGCTGCAATACATCCGGAAGAAATAGGTGCCTGAACCAACATTGTTCCAAACCACATTGCTGAAACCATTCGTTTTTGCCCATGCGGAACCTATGACCTGCCCGCCTCTGACAAGCTGAACGGTAAAGAATCCACTCGACGAACATACGGCGGTGAATTCAATGCCCACGGTATTCCCGTTATAGTGCCTTGCGGCCGTCTGATAGCTGCCAATAAAGCTGAAGCTCATACCATCCCTAGGACTGGGTGAGGAAAGAGTGGCTACCCCGGGCAGCTCATAGAGCACCATCGTCATCTCATTGCCAGCTCCTGAGGCAAATGCGTAGCCGGGGCTTATTAGGAGCGGCACCGCGAACAGCAACAGCGACATTCGCATGAAAGCATACGTTCGCCTTTTCCTGTCCATAATCGGCATCCCGTCTCATCATCGATGAGCCGACATTAGCCAATCTGTTGGAATCCGTCTGTAGCGATGCGGATGACAAGCTGCCCTACGTGCAGATTAGCCTTGTAATCCGAGATACTTCTGCAGCTCAGAGTGAGTGCTGATACACAAGGCCTTGTATGTACGGATCCGATATGTTTTGACGGTACTCGGTGCAACGTAGCGCAATCGAACAATCTCGTTCTGCCCCAAGCCCCTCGCAAGGTCGAGGGCAACCGTTGCCTGAAGGCCGGTGATGCCGGCAGAAGTAAGTTTGGCGAGCGCATCGGAATCGACGGTCCGTCTGCGTTGCGACTGGATGAACTTATATATCTCAAGCCCAGCTACAACCGAGCAGAAGACGAGAGAAGAAAGGCAAATGATATTATTCATCGGGATATACAGGTCGAGGATGGTCCACTGTGGAAGCCAGAACACCGCATAATTGGACACTCCAAGGGACGCGATGAAGCCCAAGGCTGCAAGAATGTGGATTGAATAACGTCGAATCGCTTCATCACAGTATTCAAGCGCACAAATGGCAAAGCCTTGCAATCCGTTTACATTTTGAGCACCTTGTCCTGAGATGGCTGTTTGGGCGATAAGGGAAAGAAGCAGGATTGCAACGGCCAAGACCCTGTAGGGAAGCCCAAACCACCATGCGTTGAAGATGATATAGCAAGGCGCGAAAAATGCGGCAGCATCGAGCAGCCCCCCGTAGGAGGGACTTCTCTCAAGCGATTGCTCTTCACAGCAACTGCTTGGAAGGAGAGCGCCGCCCAAGCCTAACAGCACGACGGCGATCAGAGAGGCTAGATATGGCTCACCGGCAAGCATGGGCTGCCCATCCGCGTTAAGCAACCCGGGTGCCCTCGAAAAAAGAAGGAATGCGATAGAGGTGATAAGCCAGAGTCCCCCCACGATAGCTTTGCGACCGGTAGTTAGATGGCTCGCGAATCCGATACTGCTGCTTTCGGAAGAAGCTTTGTAGCGTTCCTCATCTGCAATCCTCATGAGATCTTCCATGTCGCAAACCTGGAGCTTCTGATACGCTCTCGCCCTAAATGAGGAGACCGTAGAAGGCGCAAGAGACAATTCGTCGGCAAGCGTGCGCGCGCTCTTCCCCCTTAGCGTGCCCATCACAACGCTCCGCTCACGATCGGAAAGCCTGGAACCTGCCCTAGTTTCCATCTGCACGATAAGTGCTTCAGCCTCGGGCAGGTCTTGCGACTCTCCATCATCAGAAGACGGATCCGATTGTTCATCAATCTTTCTCCTGCGAAGGTATTCGACAAGAGTCCAAACGATCACACAAAGCGCGAAGACGACTGGAAGCGCATAGGGAAAAGGACTCAAACCAATCTCCGACTGCAAAGAAATATCGAAAAAGCACTTCTCGGCAACCCTAAACGCAAGGAAGCCGCAGCACCACAGCGACGGATCACCAGGAGCGATTGTCAGCCGATTGATGGCTGCATAGAGGAGCACACCCACGGCAATGCAGAGCAATACAGACGCCGCAAGATTCTCTCCTGCCATCTCCGCTGCGATATGCACGGGGATGGGCAGCAGAGCGCCAGCGCACAGAGCGAGGGGATGCCGTGCTGCGCCTCGCTCCCATTGCCCTCTCAGGCACATGCCCCACGCAAAGAATGTCCATATGGTGAGAACCCATTCAAGCATCTGCTGGATCGTAATAACTTCTGGCTTCTCTGAAAGCAACTGGCCATTAGGAGAATACAAGTTGATGGCGATGACGGAAAGCTCGGACAGAATCAAGGCGTAAGTCGCAACCATGCCGCTCATTGATAGCGTCTTGCGATGAGCCTCAGGCAAGCCAGCCGTATGTGAATCGAGAAGGGGCGCAACTGCGATGACCAAAACCAACGCAACGGCCATAGGGCCATATGACACGCTAAAGGGACGGACCTTCAGGAGAGAATCCAATGCCGGATGGGGCATCGCGAATAGAATCGCTCCCCAGAACACCAGCGCCCTGCGGGTCTCACGGAAGGCGGCCATGCGCTCATCTCCAAACAGGTAGATGCCTTGCAAGGTGGGCGGATAGCGAACGGTACCGAGAAACTGCGGGCAGCTCCCAAGACAGAACCCGGCCCCGAGAGAAGCATAACGCAAAGCGTTCTCAGAGGGACCGGGACGGGAAGACTACCCGGGGAACGTTCAGACAGCTCTACTGCGCCAGCGGCTTAGGGCCCGCAGCGCGGATCGCGGGATCCATGCCCGGATGGCGCTTCTCGGCATTCTCCTCGAACATGCGGGCCAGCTCATCGGCCGCCTGGTCGTAGGAATCGCCATCCGACCAGGTGCTCCTGGGATCGAGCAGGTTGGAGGGCACGCCGGGGCATGAGGTCGGGACATCGACGTTGAAGCGGTCGTCATGCACGAACTCGCACTCATCGATGATGCCCGACTGGCAGGCGTCCACCATCTTGCGGGTATAGGCGAGCTTCATGCGGCTGCCCACACCGTAGGGTCCGCCGGTCCAGCCCGTGTTGACGAGATAGACGCGCGTGCCGCCGCGCTCGATGCGCTCGCCGAGCATCTGCGCGTAGATGTTGGGGTCGAGCGGCATGAACGGCTCGCCGAAAAGCGACGAGAACGTGGGCTTGGGCTCCTTGATGCCGCGCTCCGTGCCGGCGATCTTGGAGGTGAAACCGGTGATGAAATGGTACATCGCGGCATCGGTATCGAGCTTGGAGACGGGCGGGAGCACGCCGAAGGCATCGGCGGTGAGGAAGATGACGACATCGGGGATGCGCTTGGCACGCCCGGCGGCGACGGCGTTGGGGATGTACTCGACCGGATAGGCCGTGCGGCCGTTCTCGGTGAGGCTGTCGTCGAAGTAGTCGGCGAGACGGGTCTCGGGATCGATCACGACGTTCTCGCAGATAGCGCCGAAGCGGATCGCGTTCACGATCTGGGGCTCGGTCTCGGGCGTGATGCTGATGGTCTTGGCATAGCAGCCGCCCTCGATGTTGAAGACGGCATCATCGGCCCAACCGTGCTCGTCGTCGCCGATGAGCATGCGGTCCTCGGCGGCGGACAGCGTGGTCTTGCCCGTGCCGGAGAGGCCGAAGAAGACCGTGGTGCCGTGGCTGCGCGGGTTCATGTTGCACGAGCAGTGCATGGGCAGCACGTTGTTCTCGACGGGCAGCAGGTAGTTCATGAACGAGAAGATCGACTTCTTGATCTCGCCGTTGTACTGGGTGCCCACGACGAGGATGATGCGCTCCTGGAAGTTGATGATGACGGCGCATTCGGAATTGGTGCCGTGGACGCGCGGATCGAGCTTGAGCCGGGGTGCCGCCAGCACGACGAAATCGGCCATGCCGAAATCGACGAGCTCGTCCTTGGTGGGGCGCACGAGCATCTGATGGACGAAGAGGGCCTGGCTGGCCATCTCGCATACGGCGAGGACCTTGCGCGAGAAGCGGCGGTCGGCGCCGGCGATGCCATGGACGATGTAGACGCGGCGCTCGGAGAGATAGGCCACGACCTCCTCGCGGATCTTCTGGTAGCGCGCGATGGAGATGGGCTTGTTGACGCCGCCCCAGGCGATGTTCTCGTGCACGTCCGGGGTATCCACGATGAAGCGGTCCTCGGGGCTGCGGCCCGTGTAGCTCCCGGTGGTGACGGCAAGGCATCCGGTGCTGGTGAGCGTGCCCTCGTTCCTCTCGACCGCCATCTCGATGAGCTTCGCCGGACTTGCATCGACGGTGCATTTGTCATCGGTGTGGGCGATCCCATACATCTGGAGCTCGGCGTTGACTGCCATATCTACCTCCCGCTTCGCTGCTGCGCCAGCCGTCTCGATACCTGATCCAACAGTGTCTATCGTACGCAGTGCGTCTGCTGGTCGAAGAAGAATTAACAATATCCCCGCTCGAATTAACCCGTCCGAATCACAACTTCTCAATACGCTCATGATTCGATGGAGGTGCGTGGGGTATCCTCTTAGCGAAACGAAGCACGCTGTCGGGGGAGGCGGAACACGATGGAGCTTGCCGTCCGCATGGGCACGATCGGCGATGCCGCCGCCGCAGTCGAGATCCTCGACGCTGCGCGCCGTTTCATGCGCGAGAACGGCAACGCGACGCAGTGGGCCGGCAACTACCCTGCACTCGATGACGTGCTCGCAGACATAGGGCATGACGCGTTCATGGTCTGCGAGGATACCGGGACGGGCGAGATCGTCGCCACCTTCTGCATGCAGACCCGGCCCGAGCACACCTATACCGAGATCTTCGAAGGAGCTTGGATCGACCAGATGCCCTACGGCACGATCCACCGGCTCGCCTCGAAATACCACGGGCAGGGTATCGGGATGCACTGCCTCAGGTGGGCGCAGGAGCACTTCGGCACGCTGCGGATCGACACCCATGCCGACAACAAGCCCATGCAAGCCGTCCTCGGGCGGGCAGGCTTCGTCCGCTGCGGCATCATCTACGTGGAAGACGGCACGCCGCGCATCGCCTTCCACTGGAAGCGCGGCCAGCCGCCGCACGATCGGGGCATTTAGAACGGCATGATCGAGAAGGAGTAGCGCTTCGTCTCGCCCGGCTCTGCGAACTGCATGTTGCGCTTGCGCTCGAAGACATCGTCCTCGTCAAAGCGGGTCGCGATGCCCGCCCACGGCTCGAGCGCCACGAACGGTGCATCCGAGGGCGACCAGATGCCGAGGAAGGGAAGGCCCGCGAAGTCCAGCCTGACGCCATGGCCCTGGGGACCCACGAGCGATACCGTGCTATCGGGCACATCCTCGAGCACGCAGGTATCGTGCTCGAAGAGGTCGCGCGAGAGCGGGAGCGTATCGGAGTCCTCGACAAGCTGCGTGGAGTGGGCATAATCGATGAGGCCGCTTTGCGTATCCACCCACGGCGTCGCAGAGGTCCATGGGCGGGAGAACTTGAGCACGTGATCCTCGAACGAACCCTTGAAGCCGGGGATCGGCACGTTGAAGGCGGGATGTCCCCCCACGACGAAGGGCATGGCCGCCGTCCCGGTATTCTCGACCTCGAAGACCTGGATGAGGCCCTCATCGACAAGACGGTACGACATCCTGAGCGCGAAGGGGTAGGGATAGCGGCCGAGCATCTCCTCGTTGGCAAGGAGTTCGAAGACGACCTCGCTCTCGCTCTGAGAGAGGAGCACGTGCTCGTAGAGGCGGCCGAGGCCGTGGCGCTTGAGCTCGATGGGGCCCTTCTCGCTTACAGCCTTATCCGCGCGCAGCACCCCCACGATGGGGAACAGGATGGGCGCTTGGCCGGCCCACCACGCGGGATCGCCCTGCCAGAGGTACTCATGGCCAACACGCTTCAGGCTCACGAGCTGGGCACCGTGGCTCTCGACGGTCGCCTCGAGATCGCCTTTGCGGATGGTGTGGCGCGACATATCCCTCCCCTTCCCGGGAAACGGGGCGGCCGGCGCTCCGCCGGGAACCGCCCCCGTATGCATGCGCTGCATCTTCTAGCCGAGCAGCTCGGCAACGTCGAGGGCGATCATGTACTCCTCGTTGGTGGGGACGACGAGCACCTTGATCGCGCTTTTCGGCGTGCTGATGAGGCGGATGTCGTCGGAACGGACGGCATTGAGCTCGGGATCGAGCTCGACGCCCATCCACGCGAGCTTCTTGGCGACCTCGGCGCGCATGCGGGAGGAATTCTCGCCGATGCCGGCGGAGTACGCGATGGTGTCGATGCCCTCATTGGCCTGGGCCATCACCATGATGAGCTGGGCCGTGCGGTATGCGAACATCTCGATGGCCATCTGGGCGTGCTCGTTGCCCTCATCGGCCGCCTGCTCGATGTCGCGCGAATCGGAGCTGATGCCCGAGACGGCAAGAAGGCCCGACTGCTTGTTCATCATCGTGTCGACCTCGTCGACCGTGTAGCCGCCCACGCGCTGGAGATAAACCACGGTGGCAGGGTCGATGGTACCGCAGCGGGTGCCCATGATGAGGCCGTCGAGCGGCGTGAGGCCCATGGTGGTATCCATATTCTTACCGTCGGCGATAGCGCAGAGCGAGGCTCCGGACCCGAGGTGGCAGCTCACGAGCTTATGGACGCCGTCGCCGAGGAACTGCTTGGTAGCGCGCCAGATGTAGCGATGGCTGGTGCCGTGGGCGCCGTACTTGCGGATGTGGAGCCTGTCGACCACGTCGCGCGGCAGGGCGTAACGATGCGCACGCTCGGGGATGGCATAGTGGAAGGAGGTGTCGGCTACGACGACGTTGCCCTTGTTGGGGAAGAGCTCGCGGCAGACCTCGATCGCATCCGCCTCCGCATAGTTGTGGAGCGGTGCCAAGGGCGCGACCTCGCGGACCCAGCCGAGGCTCTCATCGGTGACGATCTTGGATTCGGGGAAGTACCAGCCTCCTTGGACGACCCGATGGCCGATGCCGATGAAGTCCTTGCCGGTGGCATCGATGATATCGATGACATAGCCCATGGCGGTCTTGTGATCGGGCAGCGCGGCATCGATCGTCTGCTTGCCCTCGACGGCGATCGATTCGTAGCCCACGAACGATCCGTCGATGCCGATGCGCTCGCAATTGCCCTTGGCGTAGACCTCGCGCGTATCGACATCCAGAAGCTGGAACTTGAGCGAGGAGGAACCTGCGTTGATGACCAGAACGTTCATGGGACTCCTTTGCATCCGCGGATAGCTGCCAACTTCTCAATGATACCGCTAGTTCCGCGCGAGAAGGCCTTCGCCGAACGAGGCACCGCCGAGAATGTGCATATGGAGGTGCTGAACCGTCTGGCCTGCATCGGACCCGGTATTCATGATGCAGCGGAAACCCGTGGATGCGATGCCGGTCTTCTCCGCGACGGCTTTGGCGGCGGCGACCATGGACGCGAGCACCTCGGCGGGAACGCCATCGGCAATAGTGTCGAAATGCCGTTTGGGAACGACCAGCACATGGATGGGAGCTTGGGGATGAAGATCGTCGAAGGCCACGACCCGATCGTCCTCATACAGGAACTCCGTGCCGAACGCACCGCTTGCGATGGTGCAGAACACGCAATCCTCCATGGCGGTTTCCTCTCTACTCTGCCGAGCTGTCTTCTGCAGGGGTGCCGTCCTCGAGGAGTTTGCGCACCTTCTGCTCCGCCTCGGCGATACGGGTCTTCAAGCTCTTCAAGAGCGCAACGCCCCGCGTGTAGGTCTCGAGCGCATCCTCGAGTTCGAGGTCGCCCGTCTCAAGCGAGCGCACGATCTGCTCGAGCTCGACCGACGCCTCCTTGAAACTCATCTGCTCTATGTTCTTGCCCTGGGTCTCATCCATTGTCGATCTCCTTCTCTTGGGTGCCGGTGACCGTTGCCAGGATCCTGCCATCGGAAAGCTGGATCGCGAGCGCTTCATCGATCCCGACATGCCGGTAAGACGAGACCACGCGCCCTTCTCCGGCATAGACGATAGCGTAACCGCGCTCGAGCACGGAAAGCGGCGAGAGCGCGGAGAGCGCCGCCGCAAGACGGTCTACGAGTGCGGCAGGCGCATGGCAGATATGCCGTGCCCGCGCACCGAGGCGCATGGATAGAAGCTTCAAGCGGCTCATGTGCTGATCGATGAGATGGAGCGGAGCGGCCGAGAGGCGTTCCTCGACATGCGCGAGATCGCGGCGGCGCTCGTCGAGCAGCGCATAGGGGCTCGTGAGGCAGGGGCGGGATGCAAGCGCCTGAAGTGCTTGGCGCTTGACGGCGAGCAGCCCTTGCATGGCATGACCGAGACGCAATCCGCGGTCGCCCAGGGTATCCGCGATCTCCGAGAGGCTCGGCGCGATCATCTCCGCAGCTGCAGTGGGCGTGGAGGCACGCAGATCGCCCACCATATCGGCGATCGAGGTATCGGGCTCATGCCCGATACCGGTGACGATGGGCACGGGGCATGCGGCGATGGCGCGGGCCAGCTGCTCGTCGTTGAAGCACATGAGATCTTCGAACGAGCCTCCGCCGCGCACGAGCAGGATCGCGTCGGGCCGTGCCTTCGCGGCGATGGCAAGCGCGCGGATGATGGAGGCGGGAGCCTCGGCGCCCTGCACCGCGCATTCGACCGTATCGATGAGCACAAGGGGGTTCCTGCGGGCAAGGGTCTGCTCGACATCGTGCAGGACGCTTCCCGAATAGGACGTGCACACGACGATATGCTCGCAGAACTTGGGGACCGTGCGCTTTCGCCCCGGATCCATGAGGCCCTCGGCGGCGAGCTTCCTCGCAAGCTGGGCCACCTGCTGGCGCAGCTGCCCCTCCCCCGCCATCTCGGCATGACGGATGATGAAGGACATCTTGCCGGAACCCTTGTACACATCGAAGGAGCCGCGCATGATGAGCTGCTGGCCGTCTTCGAGCTCGAAGCCGAGGGTCCTGTAGCTGGAGCTCCAGATGGTGGCCGCCAACGTCGACTCTTCATCCTTGATCTCGAAATAGCAGTGCCCCGAGCGCCAGTTGGGTCCTTTGAAGCCGCTCACCTCGCCAACGATGCAGATGGTGCCGACCTCCTTGAGGGAGCGGTTCACCAATGCGACGGCCTGGGAGACGGAAAGGGCCTGCTCCTGTTGGAACCCGCCCATCAGCGCCTGCGCGTCCTGCTCATGAGGTACAGGAGCTGGATGACCGACGCGAGCGCGGCGGCGACATAGGTGAGCGCGGCGGCGGTGAGGACCTCCTTGGCGCCTCTTTGGTCGATTGCCTCGCCTTCTGCGCTGAGATAGGCCAGCGCGCGGCGCGAGGCATCGAACTCGACGGGAAGGGTGACCAGCTGGAAGAGCACGGATGCGGCGAAGAGGATGAGCGCCAGACGCACGAGACCCGTCATCTGCAGCATGATGCCGGCGAGGAAGACGAGCGACCACGTGCCTTGGGTGAGGTTCACCACGGGAACGAGAGCCGTGCGGATCTGGACGGGAGAATAGCGCTGAGCATGCTGGATGGCGTGGCCGGCCTCATGGCAGGCCACGGCGATAGAGGCGACCGATCCCCCATAACAGTTGTCCTCGGAAAGATGCAGCGTATTGTCGCGCGGATCGTAGTGATCGGTAAGCGCGCCGTCGACGCGCGCGAATCCCACACCCTCCACGCCCGCATGCGCGAGCATGCTCTTGGCGACATCGGCGCCGGTGCCCTCGAAAGAGGCGTCGACCGCAGACCATTTGCTGTAGGCCTTCCTGATATAGGCTTGGGTGATGATGCCCAAACCCGTTGCGATCAGGGCTATGAGCATATAACCCATATCATAACCGGCGTAATAGTACATCCTGACCCCTTCGTCCAAGAACCACCTTGCGCCGCATGGGGCGGAGCAAGGAACACTCCTCCTGTTATACCCATTACAGCAACTCTATTGTATCCCCCTTCACGGTGAGACCGATCTCGCCGGAAAGGAGTTTCTCGAGATAGCATCCCGCGACATCGTAGCGCCACGAGGCGGACAGACGCGAGGCCTCCTTGGACTGGATGAACTCGAGCAGGTCGTCCCGGGTAGCGATGACTTGGACGGCAATGCCTGTACGTGCAGAGATGATACGCAGGAGCGCGTACATGAGGTCGATGATGCTCTCCTGATCCTGCGTCGGACGGTCATGGTGCTCGAGCTTGGGCAGGGCGTCGGGCGGAAGGGCGAGGCCCGCCTCGACGGCGGAGACGATGGCGGCGGCATCGCGCGGGGAAAGCTGCTCGGTTTGGCGGATACGGCGCAACGACGCCTCGCTCGCGGGCAGACGCTTGCAGACCTCGATGCACACCTCATCGGAAAGCACCCATTTGCGCGGGATATCGCGCTTCGCGGCAAGCGTATCGCGCCACGAGCAGACCTCGCGGGCGACACCGAGCTGGCGGCGCGTGAGCGAGGTCACGCGCTTGAGCCTCCGATAAGCCGAACGCGGATCGTGCGCACAGGAGGCGCTCTCGAAGAGATGCTCCATCTCGGGGAGGACCCAAGCGAGCCGGTCTTTCTCGAGGAGCGAGGAGATCATGGAGTCGTAGATGGCGGGGAGATAGCGGACATCGTCCTCGGCATACGAGAGCTGCTCCGCATCGAGGGGGCGCTGCGACCAATCGGTGAGCGCCTCGGCTTTGGGCAGGCGCACATGGGAGAAGGTCTCGACGAGCGCCCCATAGCTCACCTGCTGGCGCATGCCCAGGAACGAGGCGGCCACCTGGGTGTCGAAGAGCGGTTCGCAGGCGCAGCCCAGCACATGGTGGAGCACCTCGAGATCCTGTGCGCAGGCATGGAAGACCTTGGTGATGGCGCCGTTCTCGAGAAGGGCGCGCACGGGCGATAGGTTGCGGATGGCGAGCGGGTCTATCGCGGCGACCTCCTCGTGGGTGCCGAGCTGGATGAGGCAGAGCTTGGGAAAGAAGCTCTTCTCGCGGAGGAACTCGGTGTCGACGGCAAGGACAGGGGATGCGGCAGCCCGATCGCAGAAAGCGCGGAGTGTCTGCTCATCTTGGATATACAACCTGAACTCTCCAATGCCCGATCTCGTATTTAGCGATACCATCTTAAGGGTAAACGGTATTCTTTCGTGCGGGGAAGGCATATGCGCGTCCTTATCATCCATAATCCAAAATCGGGTTTCGGATCCGATGCCATCTTCGAGTTCGAACGCATGCTCATCGGCCCCGGTGATGAATGCTGCCTGCGCATCCTCGGCCCGGAA
Source organism: Coriobacteriales bacterium OH1046 (assembly GCA_004010535.1). GTDB lineage: Bacteria > Actinomycetota > Coriobacteriia > Coriobacteriales > Atopobiaceae > RUG721. The sequence goes on from RQYE01000001.1 coordinate 318,203, forward strand.
GCATCGGGCGCCGACGAGCTCTTCGATGCCGAGCGCTACGATGTCTGCGTTCTCTCGGGCGGCGACGGCACGGTCTCGAACATGCTCTACGCCCTCGCCTACCGCGATGTCACGGCCTGCGTCTTCCCATCGGGCACGGCGAACCTGCTCTACAGCAACATCGGCAATGCCTTCGAACCCGCCGCATTGGCCCGCGCATGCAGGACGGGCACGACGGCGCTGCTCGACCTCGGCGAGATCAGCTGGCAGGATGATAAGGGCATCGAGCGCACCCGCGGCTTCTCGCTCATAAGCGGCATGGGCTACGATGCGCAGCTCATGCGGGCGGCGCTCCCCAACAAGCAGTCGATGGGCCAGGCGGCCTATTTCGCCGCCGCCTTCGCGCATCCCCACGTCTCGGTCGTCGACTTCCACCTCACCGTCGATGGCAAGCGTTCCGACCATCAGGGCATATCCTGCCTTGTCGCCGATACCGCGACCATGCAGGGAGATATCGCCCTCGTGCCCGACTGCAGGCTCGATGACGGGTTGCTCGACGCCATCGTCCTCGAGGCAGAGCGTTTCGGCGCGTTGGCCCGGCCGATCTTCGCCGGCCTGCTCGACAAGAGCGGGCGGCGTATCGGAAGGCCGACCTTCTCGCACAAGAGGGGTGCGGAGATCGAGGTCGTCTCATCCGAGCCCGTGCCGCTCGAGATAGACGGCGATGTGGTCGAAGGCCTTGTGACGGGGTATCGGGCCCGCATCCTCAAGCAGGCCATACGCGTGATCGTGGACGGGACGAGCCCCTACCACCCCAACGAGGCGCCGGCATAGCTCAGACACGCATAGGCGAGCATGCCTGCCACGGCGGACCATACGAGCGAGCCGCTCCTTTTCGCGACCGGGATGACGACGAGGATGGCGGCAACCGGGACGAGGCCCGCAAGGGGATCTCCCGTCCAGAGGTCGGTCTGCATGATATCGTTCGCGACGAGCGCCGCGAAGGCGGCTGCTGGGATGAGGCCGAGGGCGGCGCGCACCTTGGGCGGCAGGTCGCGATGCTTGAGAGCGAGCAGGGGCACCACGCGGAAGATGAGCATGGGCACGAGCAGCAGGATGTAGAGGAGCCAGAAGCTATGCCCCTGCATGGCCCGCCACCCCCTCGAAGACGAGTCCTGCGATGATGCCCGCAAGGGCTCCCGCGAAGATGGCGACGCCGCCCGCGCCCGCGAGCTTGAGCAAGCCCACCGCTATGAAGGAGACGATGCAGACGACCGCAGCCGTGGCGTTGTCGAGCTGGCCCACGAGCAGGCACGCGAAGATAGAGGTCATGCCGAACGACATCACGTCGAGCGGCAGGTCGACCACGGAGCCCAGCGCAGATCCGATGGCATTCGAAGAGGCCCATGAGAGCATCGAGAAGACGTTCACGAGCGTGGCCCTGCGCTCATCCCACGCCCCATCCGAGCCATAGCGCTCCATATTGACGCCGAAGGACTCATCGGTCACCGTAGCCGCGAACAGGACGGAGAGGCGCTTGCGCACGGAGGCGAAGAACGGTGAGAAGGCGGCGGAGTAAAGCATCTGGCGCGACGAGACGAGACCGATGGAGAGGGCGATCGAAGCGAGCGGCGTACCCGAGATGATCAGGGGCGACATCATGAACTGGCCCGCACCCGAATAGAAGGTGCAGGAGATGAGGAAGGCGGAAAGCGGCCCGATGCCGATCTCGTTCTCCATCACCCCGCAGGGAACGCCGATGGCGACATAGCCCAACATGATGGGGAAGGCCGCCTTCAGGGCTTCTCGTATGTCGTCACGTGTGCTCACAGGATTGAATTCTAGCTTTGCGCTACGATAGGGAATCGAGAATTTAAGATGCCGACATAAAGAGGTTCCATGTTCTCCTTCACAAGCACCGTGCGCTTCAGCGAATGCGACGAGACGAGCACCCTGGCCCTGGTGCCCCTCATCAACTACCTGCAGGATTGTTCCGCCTTCCACACGGAGAGCCTGGGCGTGGGCATCGCCTTCCAGCGCGAGCGCGGCTATGCGTGGGCCATCACCTCGTGGCGCATCGAGATCCATGCGCTGCCCAAGCTCTGCGATCCCCTACGCGTCGAAACCTACTGCTATGAGATGAAGCGCACGCACGCGATGCGCAGCTACGCGCTCCGCGCCGAGGACGGCACCATCCTCGTCGCGGCAGACGCCCAGTATGTCGTGTTCGATCGCGAGAGCGGCAAGCTCATGCGCATTCCCGAAAGCGAGCAGATCTATCTCGAGGAGCGGCCGCGCCTCGAGATGGGCCCCCTCGAGAAGAAGATCCTCCTTCCCGGCGATTACACCGTATGCGAGCCCATCGCGGTCGGAAAACAGCATCTCGATTACAACGACCATGTCAACAACGCGCAATATGTGCTCATGGCGCTCGATGCGGCATCGACCTTGGCCGAGATCGGGGTGCCTGCGGCCTTGGACGTCCAGTATCGCAAGATGGCCTTCCAAGGAGATACGGTGATTCCGCATGTCCGTATCGACGGGCCGCTCGCCTGCGTCGATCTCGCCGCCGAAGATGGCTCAAGCTATGCCATCGTCCGCCTTACGTGCGCAGAGGGGGTCTGAGCATGGTGCGCGAGCGCGCCGTCCGCGCCATCGTCTATTGCGATGGGAAGGTGCTCGCCGTCAGGCACGATGGCGGCGCCGATGGAGGCTGTTGGGAATTCCCCGGCGGGGCGATACGGGAGGGCGAGACGGCTGAGGAAGCGTGCCGGCGCAGCTTCTCCGAGGAGCAGGGCATCGGGCTCCATGTGCTCTGGCGCCTCGACACCCTTGAGGCCGACCTTCCCGATCGCCCCCTCTCCATGGATGTCCTCATCGCCCCGCTCGAGGGGGCTTGTCTGCGCATCCCCGATGACAACGACCGTCGCTGGCTCTCCCAGGATCAGCTGCTCGAGGTAGACTGGTCTGCAGCGGATGCGGAGCTGATCATGATGATAGGCGTGCTCTGGGATCAGCTCTTCGCGGATGAGCATCTGTAAGACGGGTATTCCGATCCCCCCGTTCGCTATACTTGCATCGGGGCGATTCCCATCTCAGGCGATAGGACGAGACGATGAGCAAAGCGGACGATATCTTCATCGGCATGTGCGCCGATATCATCGAGAACGGCACCACCACCGAGGGTCAGAAGGTCCGCCCTCGGTGGGAGGATGGCGCGAGCGCCTACACCATCAAGCGCTTCGGCGTCTGCAACCGCTATGACCTGCGCGAGGAGTTCCCGGCCTTGACGCTGCGACGCACCGCCCTCAAGAGCTGCATGGACGAGATCCTCTGGATCTACCAGAGGAAGTCCAACAACATCCGCGACTTGAAGCCCCATATCTGGGATGAATGGGCGGATGAGACGGGATCCATCGGCAAAGCATACGGCTATCAGGTGGGCCAGGTCTCGCACTACGCGGATGGCGATTACGACCAGATGGATCGCGTGCTGAAGGACCTGCGCGAGAATCCCTATTCGCGGCGCATCATGACCAATCTCTACACCTTCGCGGATCTTTCGGAGATGCACCTCTATCCCTGCGCCTTCAACGTCATCTACAACGTTACGCATGATGCGGGAGCCGAGAAGCCCGTGCTGAACATGCTGCTCGTGCAGCGCAGCCAGGATGTGCTTGCCGCCAACAACTGGAACGTCTGCCAGTACGCGCTGCTGCTCATGATGGTCGCGCAGGTCTCCAACATGGTTCCGGGCGAATTCGTGCATATGATCGCCGATGCGCACATCTACGACCGCCATATCGGCATCGTGCGCGAGCTCATCGCACGGCCGTGCCATCCCGCGCCGAAGGTCTCCCTGAACCCCGGCGTGCATGACTTCTACGCATTCACCACCGACGACCTTATCGTCGAGGACTATGTCTTCGGCCCGCAGGTTGCCGGCATCCCTATAGCGGTCTGACCATGGATGCGATCGTCTCCGTCACGCGGGACTGGGGCATCGGACGCGACGGCGGGCTGCTCGTGCGTAACAAGGCCGACATGCGGCGCTTCAAGGAGCTCACGATGGGCGGGAGCGTCATCATGGGCAGGAAGACCTTCGAGAGCCTGCCAGGAGGTCCGCTGACGGGCAGGAACAACATCGTGCTCACACGGGCCCGCGACCTCGCCTCCTCCGAGGATATCGAGGTTGCCCGATCGATTGACGAGGCCTTGGCGCTGGCGGATGCGTACGGAGAGAGGGCTTGGCTCATCGGTGGGGCGTCGCTCTACAGGCAGTTTATCGACCGGTGCAGCATGGCCTACGTCACCTTCCACGATATCGTCCTCGATGCAGATACGTACTTCCCCGATCTGGACGGGGATGATGCGTGGTCGTGCATCGGCATCACGGAGACCGACTTCACCGAGCGCGGCATCCCGTTCCATTTCGCCCTGTACGAGCACCTGTGATCGCAGAGCAGCCGCTCTCGCCCCCCCCCGCGTTCCCCCAGCACACCTCCCAGCGACTGTACAGTCACCGTATGCTGTGCTGGCCAAACGTGCCTGAATACGTCGCCAAGAGGACCCTGATTTTGCTTTTCTCCAGCATGTCCCTTGGCGACTGTACCGTCACCGGGAAGTGTATTGGTCAAACGTGCCGCATGGCTTTTTAGGGTGCAGAGGCGCCGTCCACTCCGATCTGTAATGGTGGCTCGGATTGAAGAGGACGCCCTGCAGCCTCATCCGCATCGAGATCTCATCGTCATCGGGAAGCGGCAGCCTGAATCCGAGCGCCCGCGCGAGCTGCTCCGCCTTGCGATCGAACCTCCAGTAATCGCTTGCCTCCGCGCCCGTGCAAACGATGACCTTCTTCCCCAAGGCAGCGAGAATCCCACGTCGGTTCTTATCGGCATCAGAATCGGCCTTCGTGCCATGGTCGGCATCACCATCGTATTCGAAGATGACCTCCGCGCCGCGCCACATCATGTCGGCCGAAAAATACTCCTGCTCGGTAAGGCGACGATCACCCCCGTTCACATCGACACGCGCGTTGCACTCGGGTTTGGCAAAGTCGTAGCCACCGTGCTCCCCGGGCAATGTGAGCGCAAGATTGCACTGCGTCTCACGTGGAGAGACGGATCCATCGGACATGAAGGCAAGCGCCTCCCTCGCTCTTCCCATGCCCGATACGCCATGGCAAGCGTCGATGAATGATCGCAGGGCCGCAACGTTTGTGAGCGGCTTGTGGGATGTGAATCCGCGCTTGGCGGCGTCGTTGAGCGAATAGCCCCCGGTTAGCTCCATTCCGAGCTCGGCAAGCGCGATGCGCGAGTTCCGGCGCATATGCGCCGCCTGTAGGAAGCAGAGCTCCGGCGATGAGACGAGCAACTGGTCGGAAAGACGGAAGAAGGAGCTAGCGGGAAGACAGGCGGAGCAAACGTGCGCGCGGATGCGCTTCGACGCATGCACCATCTGCTTGCCCGGCACGAGGAAATCGACCTTGGAGGAAAGCGTGCGGATATTCTCCGGAATCATGGATAGCACGGCTTTCTCCGTGGTCACGCAGTCGAGCAGGCCCGATACGATGATCCTCGATGGGAATGGCTGCTCGCCCGACCCGACGGCACGCCAGAAGTTGATTGCGGTAGCGTGGCTTAGGCACAGCATGGACTCCTCCTCCTGTGATGGAGGACACCGTAACATGGCAGTACCGCTACCATCTCAACAATCTGGTTCGGACCATCAGGTGGACGACAGCTTTATGGCAGATATCTTTCAAGAAATACTCGATGCCAATGTCAACGCTTTGCTTCCCATCTGGGCAGGAGACAACACCCTGCGCAGATCCTTTACGGAAACGGTTCGCGTTTCGTGGAGGCTGCTTTGCATAAAACCTACCTGCAAGGAAGACATGTTCGGCAACGACTGTACAGTCGCCAGATGCCCTGCTGGCCAAACGCAGCGAGAAGGTCCTTCTGAAAGGCCCCGATTCGGCATTTTCCCAGCATGTCCCTTGGCGACTGTACCGTCACCACGACCCTTGCTGGTCAAATATGCCACGATAGTTCTTTAGGAGAGCTTCCGATCCGGCATTTCCCCAGCACATCTCCTCGTGACTGCACAGTCGCCAAGGGACATGCTGGGGAAACGCAGCACTCGAAAGCCTAGATGCTGAACTCAGCCCCTCCGTAGAGGGCGGAGTAGAACTCGTTGTTATCTGGATCGATCTCCCATGCCCCGTCCTCGTTCTTGAAGACCTCGAGGGTGACATCGGTGGTCGTGGTTTCGAGCTCGCCTGAATCGACGAGCTCGTAGAAGAAGGAGAAGAGCTTCTTGACGAGCGCGCCCTCCCCTTCCGTATCGAAGAGCTCCTGCGCCTCATCGGTGGAGGCGAATTCCTCGAATTGCTCGCCCGCCCGATCGAGTGCAGCGCCGAGGTCGACATTGGTCACCGAGAGGGCGACCGTACCCGTGTCTCCGGAGACATCGACATCGCCGATCTCCCACGCGAGATGCTTGAAGCAGTGGCCCAAGAACTCGTTGGCGTCGATGCCGTAGGCGTTGAGCGATTCGATGACGCTCTGATCGACGAAGTCTGCGGCATCGGAGTCCTCGATACTCTTGAAGAGCCCCATCGTAGTGTCGACGGCATCGCGCACGGCACCCTCCTCGCCCGCGAAGAGCGAGCAGGAAGCGAGCACGACCGACATCGTCAGCGCGCAGAGGGTGGATACGGCGGCTTCGAACCTCGTCTTCATAGCGCTCCCCTATTCGAAATCGGCGGCAGCATTGATCCAGCCGAGCAGGAACTCATCGTAGAGATGGCGCCCTCGCGAGAGCTCCGCCGCCGCCAGAACAGGCAGCCAGTAGCGGATCTTCTGCTTGGGGATATCGGCCTTGACCGAATAGGCATCGAGATAGAGCTCGGCCCAGTCGGGCTGCTCGAGCGAGAGCTCGAGATAGGTCATGGCAGCATCGGCCTCGGGCACGCCGCGCGAGACATGGGTCCAGTCACATACATAGGGCTTGCCGCCGTCCTCGGGGATGAGGACGTTGCTGGGATTGAAATCGCCGTGGCAGATCGTGCGCCCGCTGCGCATGCCGTCCGCACGCATCTGCAAGTCGTAGCGAGCGGTGGGGTCGAGCTCCCTGACAACGCTGATCATGCCGATGAGCTTGCGCTTCTGATTGTTGAGCAGTATGGGTGCCGGAATGGCTTGGATCTCGAGCTGCAACTCGACGAACTGATCCATATATGCTTTGAGCTCGTCGCCTGCAGCATCGTGCATGATGCCGGAGAGGGTCCTGCTGGGGATGTACTCGTTCGCGAGCGCCCAAGAACCATCCTCGACTTGGGAAACCTCGAGGATACGGGGGACGCGCACACCCGCTTCCTGAATACGGGCGCAGTTCAGCGCCTCGTTGAAGACATCCTGCGCGGGCTTGCTGGCGTTGAAGACCTTGATCACGCGATCGCCGTCACGGTAGACGACCTTGTTATGGCGGCGGACGATCTCGACCTTGCAATCTGAAAGCTGCATTTCGTTTCCTCCAAACGGTTGGGCGCTCGATTAGTCTTCGTAGCTCGACGCAGGGCGACCGTAATAGGCGTCCAGATAGAGCTCGCGGATCTCGGAGATGAGCGGATAACGCGGGTTCGCGCCCGTGCACTGGTCGTTGAAGGCCTGCTCGCTCATCTCGTCGAGGTTGTCGAGGAAGTACTGCTCGTCGACGCCGTACTCGGCGATGGTCTTCTTCACGCCCACGTACTCGAGGAGGGCTTCGATCTTGGCGATGAACCTCTCGAAGACCTCGGCATCGTCGGCGCCGGTCACGCCGCAGAAGCGGGCAGCCTCGGCATAGCGCGCAAGCGTCTTGGGATGGTCGTACTGGGGGAAGGTGCCCATGCGCGTGGGAACCTCGGCGGAGTTGTAGCGCATGACGCGGGTGAGGATGACGGCGTTGGCCCAGCCGTGCGGGATATGGTGCCAGGCCCCGAGCTTATGCGCCATGGAGTGGTTGACACCGAGGAAGGCGTTGGCGAATGCCATGCCGGCGAGGCAGGAGGCGTTGGCCATGTGGTCGCGGGCCTCGACGTCACCCGGCGTGTCGTAGGCGCGCTCGAGGTAGTCGAAGACGAGCTTCATCGCACGCAGCGCCATCCCGTCGGTATAGTCGGAGGCCATCATGGAGACGAAGGCCTCGAGGGCATGCGTGAGCACATCGACGCCCGAGGCCGAGGTGAGGCCCTTGGGCTGGGTCATCATGTTGGCGGTATCGACGATGGCCATGTTGGGGAGCAGCTGGTAATCGGCGATAGGCCACTTCACGCCCGTCTCGGCATCGGTGATGATGGCGAACGGCGTGACTTCGGAACCGGTGCCCGAGGACGTGGGGATGGCGACGAAGAAGGCTTTGGAGCCGAGCTCGGGGAAGGTATAGACGCGCTTGCGGATATCCATGAAGTCGACGGCCATGTCCTCGAAACGGGCCTCGGGATGCTCGTACATCATCCACATGATCTTAGCGCAGTCCATGGCCGATCCGCCGCCGAGGGCGATGATGCAATCGGGGTCGAACGCCTGCATCTGGCGCAGGCCCTGCTCGGCGCACTGCAGTGTGGGATCGGGCGTGACCTCCCAGAAGCTTGCATGCATGATTCCCATCTCGTCGAGGATGCCCTCGATCTGCTTGGTGAAACCGCTCTTGTAGAGGAAGGTGTCGGTGACGATGAAGCAGCGCTTCCTGCCATAGACATCCTTGAGCTCGCGCAGGGCCACGGGCATGCAGTCCTTCTTGAAGAAGAGTTTCTCGGGGGTACGGAGCCACAGCATGTTCTCACGCCTCTCTGCAACGTACTTGAAGTTGAGCAGGTTCATGACGCCCACATTGCCGCACACGGAGTTGCCGCCCCACGAGCCGCAGCCCAGCGTGAGCGAGGGGGTGAGCTTGAAGTTGTAGAGGTCGCCGATCCCGCCCTGCGAGGAGGGCGTGTTGATGAGGATGCGGCAGGTCTTCATGGCCTCTGCATGGGCCGCGATCTTCTCGCGCTCGGCGGTATCGATGTAGAGCGAGCTCGTATGCCCGAAACCGCCGTCGGCAACGAGGCGCTTGGCCTTCTCGAGCGCATCCTCGAAGGTCTTGGCCCTGTACATGCCGAGCACCGGCGAAAGCTTCTCATGGGCGAACGGCTCGGAGGGATCGACCGAGCTGACCTCGCCGATGAGGATCTTGGTGTTCTTGGGAACCTCGACACCCGCCATCTGCGCAATCTTATATGCGGGCTGGCCGACGATCTTGGCGTTCACGGAGCCGTTGATGATGACGGTATTGCCGACCTTCTTGACCTCATCTCCTTTGAGGAAATAGCAGCCGCGGCGCTCGAACTCGTCTTTGACCTTCTTGTAGAGGGCATCCCCCACGACGGTGACCGACTGCTCGGACGCGCAGATCATGCCGTAGTCGAAGGTCTTGGAGTGGATGATCGAGTTGACGGCGAGCTTGACGTCGGCGCTCTCGTCGATGATGACGGGGGTGTTGCCGGGGCCGACGCCGAGGGCGGGCTTGCCGGACGAATATGCGGAACGGACCATGCCGGGGCCGCCCGTGGCGAGGATGATATCGGAGTTATGCATGAGCTCGTTGGTAAGCTCGAGCGAGGGCTGGGGAATCCAGTCGATGATGCCCTCGGGGCAGCCGGCTGCCTCGGCGGCATCACGCACGATGCGCGCCGCTTCGATGGTGCATGCCTTGGCGCGCGGATGCGGGCTGATGATGATGGCATTGCGGGTCTTGAGGCAGATGAGGCATTTGAAGATCGCAGTCGATGTGGGGTTGGTCGTGGGGATGACCGCCGCCACGATGCCGATGGGCTCGGCGATCTTGGTCATGCCGAAGGCCTTGTCCTCCTCGATGACGCCGCAGGTCCTGGTCTCCCTATAGGCGTTGTAGATATACTCGGACGCGTAATGGTTCTTGATGACCTTATCCTCGACGAGGCCCATGCCCGTCTCCTCGACCGCCATCTTGGCAAGCGGGATACGCGCCTTGTTCGCAGCGAGCGCCGCCCTATAGAAGATCTCGTCGACCTGCTCCTGCGAGAAGGTGGCGAAGACCTCCTGAGCTGCGCGCATCTGCTGCATGCGCTTGGCCAGCGCATCGACGCTGTCGATCGCAATCGGCTTCCTTACCATATCTACCTCCCAATTTCCAAACACCCTTACGCTGACGATTGACAAGGACGGTTACCAGAGGACGAGGTCGGCATACGAGGAGAAGCGCTCGTGCGCCGCCGAGAGATCGAGCGATCCCGACCCGTCGTCGAGCGCGCATACATAGGCGCCCGCCGCCAGACCGGCAGCGATGCCCGGCGCAGAATCCTCGATGACGATGCATGCATGCGGGGGGACGTCCAAAAGCCTCATGGCAAGCACGTACCCTTCCGGGTCGGGCTTATGATGCTCGAGCATATCCCCGCCTATGATGACATCGAACAAGCCCATCATCCTGAGACGATCGAGGGCGATGGCGACGGCATAGCTGGGCGTGTTCGAGACGAGCGCGGATGCGATACCCTGCGCTCGAAGGGCCTCTATGAATTCGACGGCTCCTTCGATGGGCTTGCAGCGGATATCGAGATAGGGCGCCTCGCGGCCATAGGGACTGCTGCCGAGGACATCGGCAGCGCGCGCAGCCGCATGGGAGCGGTCGAGTATCGCCTGGATGGCACCGAGAAGCCCTTGGAGATCCATGCCCGAGACGTGCGCGAGCCCGGCGGCGTCGACATCGGCACCGTGGCTGCGGAGAAGCCGGGCAAGCTGCTCGTTCTTGATATGCTCGGAATCGACGGTCGTGCCGTCCATATCGAACAGAACCGCCTGTATCCGTTCCGGCCGACTCAAAGCGTCCCTCCATCGAAGGAAACGAGCATCGTTTGGGCCCGTCGCATAAAAAAGGTGACACGGCAATCGGTCGCACTGGAACCGCGCGCCCTCCTGGCCACGTGCGCCGGCACAGGACTTCCTCCTAGGATAACGGATATCCGCTAGGCGGCGGAACAACAGCATCACTATACCATCCCGATTGGGAATTGCCATCCCGAATATGCGTCGCATCGAAAATGCAGACCGCAGCGCAAGGCGATCCATCGCGACGGGAGGCCGCCCGCTTACAGCACGGCCCGGGACCGAAGTCCCGGGCCGCCATCCCCCTATGGAACGGTGCAGACGATCTATGCCTGGCCGGTGGCACCGCAGAGATCGAACATATGGAGCGCGACCTCCTTGTAGCCGTTGGTGATGTAGTTGAAGAAGCCATAGGCGCCGAAGCCGGTGCAGTCGTTGGACTCGACGCCGCGGACGCAGCCCTGCATGAGCTCGTTGGCGATGTTGAGCTTGTTGGCGCCCATGCGGCACATCCTGTGGAGGTTCTCCTCGCCGGTACCGGAGCCGCCGTGGATCACGAGCGGTGCGGGAACGACCTCATGGAGCTCGGCGAGCAGGTCGAAGTCGATCTTCGGGGTACCCTTGTAGACGCCGTGGGAGGTGCCGACCGAGACGGCCAGGGTGTCGGCGCCGGAGTCGGCGAGGAAGCTCACGGCCTCGGAAGGGACGGTGAAGACGGTGTCGGCGGCATCGTCGTACTTATCGCCAGTGCCGACATGGCCGAACTCGGCCTCGACGCCAACGCCCACGGCATGGGCGACCTTGGCCACGGCGGCGACCTCGGCCGCGTTGACCTCGTAGGGCTCGGAGGACTTGTCGAGCATGACGTCGGAGAAGCCGGCGCGCATGGCGAGCATGCAGTGGTCGAAGGAAGAGCCGTGGTCGAGGATGATCGACACGGGCACGGAAGCCTTCTCTGCCAGGCGGGTTGCCATGTAGCCATAGCTCAGGATGTCGTCGACCTTGCCGGTGTTGAACATGTAGAGCATGATGAGGGGTGCGTTCTTCTCCTCGGCGGCGGCGATGGCGGCCTTGACGGTGATCTCGTTGGCAGCGGACAGCGCGGGGATGCAGTACATGTTCGCGCGGGCCTTCGCCATGGTCTCGACCATAGAAACAAGCATGTGTGACTCCTATCTCTTGGCGGGCACCCCTCAGCGGGGAGCCCAATGGATACCCGGACTTAGAGTTTGATGATGCAGCGGAAGGTGTCGGGGCGGATGGCCGCCTCGAAAGCCTTCTGGCAATCGTCGATGCCGAAGACGCCGGAGACGAGCTTGCCAGGATCGATGATGCCCTTGGAGAGGGCGTCGCAGGAACGGCGGAAGCTGCGCAGGGACGGCGAGACGGCGCCGGTGATGACGGCCTCGGAGTTATGCAGCCAGTTGGGCGAGACCTCGATGGGCTCGTCGGGATGCTGGCTGGAGTACATGATGACGCGGCCCAGCTTGGCAACCATGCCGATGGCCTGCTGCGCGACGGCGGAGACGGCGGTGGTGTTGAAGACGACGGCCGCGCCGTCGCCGCCCGTAAGCTCCTTGACGGTCTCGACGGCGTCGCAGGCGGTGGGATCGATGACGACATCGGCACCGAGCTCGCGGGCGAGCTCGCGGCGGGCCTCATCGGGCTCGGACATGATGACGCGGGCACCCTGGACCTTGGCGCACATGACGTGCAGCTGCCCCATGATGCCGCCGCCGATGACGACGACGTCGTCGCCGATCTCGATCCTGCCCTTCTCGATGGAATTGAGGACGCAGGCGAGCGGCTCGGCGAAGCAGGCTTTCTCGAGCGGGAGCCCGTCGTCCATGAAGAACACCATATCTGGGTTGATGAGCATATACTGCTCGAGGCCGCCGATGCCGGGATATGCCATCCAGCTCTTATCCTGCTCGCTGCCGTTGGTGCAGAGGTTTCCCTCGTCGTGACGGCAGCCGTAGCAGTGGCCGCAGCTGTAGAAGGTGCGTGCGGCGATGCGCTTGCCGATGGGGTAGTCCTCGGGTTTGAGGCCCTCGCCGATGGCGTCGATGCGGCCGGCAACCTCGTGGCCGCCGATGAACGGCAGCGGAACGGGGACGACGCCCGTGAACATGCGCTGCTCGAACGTGCACAGGGCGCAGCCCTCGACACGCATGCGGATCTGGCCCCTACCCGGAACAGGGAGGTCGGCCTCGAGCACAGATGCCTCGTGGTCCCCGGTGATGGCGACTATCTTCATTTTATCGGCCATGATGTACCTCTTTCCTTGTAGCCGAACAATACAACCGGATTTGAAACGCCACCCTACCCGATGCCGTAATACAGATCGCGGTAGAGTTTCTCGAGATCCTCGCGCGTGGCTTTGTAGCCATGGCTGTCAAGCGAGGGATTGGCGAGGGTCTCCTCTATCCATGCCGGGACGCGGGCCATGTAGGTCCCTTCGTCGACGCCGGCATCCTTGTAGCACAGAGGCACGTCCATATCGCGGCACATCTGGCGAATCTTCTCAATGAGGGCGTCGGTGACCTCCTCGTCGCCGCCGGAGAACCCGACCTGGTGGGCAAGGCGCACGTATGCGGGCTGGGGCCTCGACAGCTCCATGACGGGAGGGACGCCTATGGCCTGCGCGAGGCCATGCGGGATACGGAACTCTCCGCCCGGCTGATCGACGGAATGCGCGAGCCCGCAATTGGAATTGTCGATTGCCTGACCGGCGAGGGTGGCCGCCACCGCCATGCGCTGGCGGGCTCCTTGGTCGCCGTTATAGGAGTCGACGAGGTTCTCGATGGTCGCCGTAGCAGCCGCGATGGCGACCGTGCGGGTGAGCTCGTTGGCCCACGTGATGGTGGAGGCCCCGACTGCGTGGGAGAGCGCATCCATGCCCGAGAAGGCGATGACGCTCTTGGGAAGGCTCTGCAGGAGGTCGTAATCGAGAACCGCGTAGGTGGGACGGACCTGAGGCGCGAGGATCATCGCGAAATGCTCGGCCGTCTTATCGGCCATGGCGCAGCAGGTGGTCTCGGAGCCCGTGCCGGAAGTGGTGGCGACGGCGATCATTTTGCATTTGCCGGGGAAGGGATCGACGGCGAAGAGCTGGCAAGCCTGCTCCCAGGTATAGTGGGGGAGCTCGTAGAAGAGCCAGAGGACCTTCGCGGAATCCATGGTGGCACCGCCGCCGATGGCGACGAGCCACGTGGGCTCGAACTCCTGGCAGGCCTTGATCGGCCCCTCGAGCAGCTCGCGCGTGGGCTCTCCGGGAATAGTGCAGAGGTACTCGTACGCCTCCGCATCTTCGAGGAGCTCGGCGATGCGGGGCTCGAGGTCGAGTGCGCCCATGATGCCGGTATCGACGACGAGGCCGACGCGCTCGCCTTTGAGTTCGGCAAGGCAGTCGAGGGCACCGGATCCGATCTTGTATTGCGTGGTGCCGAACGTTCCGTAAGGCATTTCACACTTCCAATCCTTGTTGCATGCGAACGTCTCTGGAATCCCAGATATGTGGCGCGGCCCGCCTCAGCGACTGCAGACCGCGCCGTATCGAAGACACGAAGTAAGCGGCAGCGCCGGACTCGCTTCCCCTATGCGAGGATGCCGGTAACGCTGCCCACGATGCCGATGACAACGAGGAGCAGGAGGACCTTGGTGGAGCTCCAGCCCTTGCTGACGAGCGCATAGCACATCAGGGTTGCGGCAAGGGAGAGGAATCCGGGCAGCAGCGTATCGAACAGGCCCGTCTGCAGGCTGAACGGCTCGGCACCCTCCCCCATCGGAATGGTGATGCCGGTGTGGACGGATACGAAGTTCATGATGAGGGCACCGAGGACCATGCAGCCGAGGATGCCGGCACCGGACAGGAGGTTTTTGAAGGTACCCGACTCGAGAAGATCGAGGAGGGCATCGGAACCCTTGTTGTAGCCCAGATTGAACATGAAGCGCGCGATGCCGATCTGGATGATGGCCTGGAGAAGGATGACGATGATGGGGACGGCGGTATTGCCCTGGACGCCCTGGGCGCAGCCGATGGCCAAGATGATCGGATAGATGACGCCCTGCATGTAGGAATCGCCCACACCGGAGAGCGGCCCCATGAGGCCCGTCTTGATGGAGCGGATGGCCTCCTCGGTGACATCCTCGCCAGATGCGCGCTGCTCCTCCATGGCGAGCACGAGGCCCAGAACACCGCCGCCGGTGGTGTTCTCGATGTTGTAGAACTCGAAGTGGCGGGCAGCGGCGGCCTTGAACTCGTCGGGATCGTCGGCATAAAGCTCGCGGATCGCGGGGGCCATGGCGTCGAGGAAGCAGCCGCCCTGCATGTTCTCGTAGTTGTAGCAGGCCTGATAGGTCCACTCCCAGGTCCAAAAGCACTTGTTCAGCGTGCTCTTCGAAAGTTTCTTGGTCTCTGCCATTATTCTGCACCTTCAATCTTGCTCGTAAGCTGGATGTAGATGATGGCGGTGATAAGGCTGATAAGGCCGATGCCGATCATGTCCAGCTCGGTGTAGGCGGCCAGCAGGAAGCCCAGGAACAGGAAGACGCGGGTCTCGCCCTGGAAGATGAATTTCAGGGTGATGCCGATACCGAGGGCAGGCATGAGACCGCCGATAACCGACATGATGGGGATCAGGAAGGCGACGCTTCCGAGGAAGTCGCCCACGACCTGGGAGCCGAAGTATGCGGCGATAGTCACGGGTATGCAGGTGATGCAGAACAGGAAGATCTGGGGGATGACGACGGTGGGCAGCCAAAGGCCCTTGAGACCGTCGTTCTTCTCGATGAGCCTCTCGGTCAGCGGGTTGAAGAAGGAGTCGACGGTGAGGCGGCCGACCCACGTGAAGGCGCCGAGCAGGCCCAGGGGCACGGCCAGGGCAAGGGCAGCGTCGATCTCGAGCCCTGCGGAGATCGCAAGGGCTGTGCCGAGGATACCTGCCATGGGGATGTCGCTCGGCAGGGAACCGCCAGCGGAAATGAAGCCGATGAACATCATGTTGATCGTTGCACCGATCTGGACGCCCTTGACGGGATCGCCTAGGATGCAACCGACCAGGAAGCCGTTGACCAGCGGACGATAGATGGTGCCGTAGCTGACCATCGTCACGTTCGACTGGGCAAGGAAGTACAAAAGACCGCACAAAAATGCTTGGAAAAGTGACATTCTTATTTCCTCCCAACACCCGATCTACGTAATCCGATAGAACACGTACTTCGTGATACAGACGGGACAGCTCCGCAACAGGAACTAGAGAAGCTTGTCCAGGGGAATGTAGGACTCCTGAGGTACCAGGTGATACCCGACCTCGGTTCCCTTCTCCACCAGACGCTTCATGCAATTAACCTCCTCTTCGCTCGCTGAGACATTCCTGTTGAGCTTGGTACGCCCCGCCTTGATACCCATACCCCCGAGAACGACCGCCTTGATCGCCACACCGCCGTCGACGAGCTCCTCGATGGGCTCGGGTCCCTTGGCGATCAACATGACCTTCTCGCCGTCATGCCCGCCCCCGTTGATGTAGGCGATGGTGTCGGCGACGCCTTTCGCAACGACTGTGGAGCCTTTGGGGGCGGCGGCACGCAGCACGCGCTGCATGAGGGAATCCTTGGCAACGGCCTCGTCGACGATGATGATGACGTCGCTGGGATAATACTTGAGCCATGCGGTGACTACTTGCCCGTGGATGAGGCGGTCGTCGATGCGGACCAATGAAATCTCTGCTGCCATCTTGCTTCTCCTTTGAACGTGCGCGCTTTTGCGTTATGCGAATCTCTCCAAAGTACGCAGCCGGAAGAGAGACCAGCCTAAGAAAGGGGGTGGGGATAAGGTTTTCGTGCCAAGAGTAGTGGCCTTGGCCGGATAAAGGGCAGATCCTATGCGGGAAGGGGGAATACATTTCCCAGTTCTTCCCCGCTCCGAACGGCGCCTCCAAACCGCACGTTCCGAGCTCGCCTCCGCATTGCGCGCATCGGGATGCATGCGCCCACGCACGAGACCTCTTCCCGCGACACCGCGAGGAAAAACGGCATCCTGTGAGCCATGCACTTCGAACATCCAGACCCTGCCTGCGAGCACATGCCAAAGCGGTGGGGCTACCTCTCCCCACCTCACCAACTATACGCTACGTGACACACAAAAGTCCCTCAAATCCGTGAACGCATGTTTTTTTGCCGTGCGTGTAATAGCTCTTGCAAAACACCGAGAAGTTATGTACGCATGGGGCAGAACCTCCGGTGGAGGGCACTGCCCCATGCATGGGCGGCAGCTTACTCTGAGTCATCGGTCTCAAGGAAATCGCCGAGGAGCTTGTTGACATCGACTACGCTCATGGATCCGATATCCGTGAGGGTTCCGGCGAGTTCCGATGCGGACATGAGATCCCGGCTTGTGAGCAGCTCGATGACCATGGGCAGGTTCATGCCGGTGATATGGTGGAACGTGCAGGAGCCCATAGCCGCACATGTCACATTGAAGGGGCTGCCCGATTGGATATCGGTCAGGACGACGAGATCGCCGTGGGAGAGGCTCTCCTCGATGGCGGCGCATACCTCATCGCGGAAGGTATCGACGGAATCGCCCAGATACAGGCCGAAGGTTTTCACGTGATCCTGCTTGCCGCAAATGAACTCCGCAGACTCGAGCATGGCCTTGGAAAGCGGGCCGTGCGAGACCAAGATGACATCGAACATGCTTCCCCCTCCGATTTTTGAAAACGTTTCGAATTTGATACGCCCCCAAGACTGTAGTACATACGCGACTGCTATGGTAGATGCAATATGATAAATGGGTTTTCTCAAGCGGACGGATCGGATAGCGGGAGGGGCGCGCTCATGGATGGGAATGCGCGTGGTAAGCGCGGGGGTTTCCACTATGCTTATGCGATCGCATTCGCGTGCATGGTGATGGCAAGCGTGGCGCTGGGTTTCATGTACGGCTGCTCGGGTATCTTCTTCACACCCGTGAGCTCGTATTTCGGAGTACCTGTTGCGCAGCTCGTCCTCTATATGTCGGTCTTCAACGCGGCCATCGCCTTGGCGCTTCCCCCCATCGGCAGGCTCATGGGACGTGCGGACCTGCGGGTGCTGCTCTCTATCTGCGCGGTCTTGCTCGGCGGGAGCTATGCCCTCATGTCGAGATGCACGGCGATCTGGCAGTTCTACCTACTGGGCGCAACCATGGGAGTAGGCATGACGCCGTTCGTCTACCTCGTGGTTCCCACGCTCATCAACTCGTGGTTCGCAAAGCGCGTGGGCTTCCTCATCGGCCTGTGCATGGCCTTCTCGGGTATCATCGGCATGATCTTCAATCCCATCGGAACGCAGATCATCCGGTCGGGCCCCGAGGGATGGAGAGACGCCTACCTGCTGTTCGGCTGTCTCATCATGGCGGGCATCCTGCCTTTCACCATGTTCGTCGTCCGCAACGCGCCTGCGGATAGGGGGCTCGAGCCCTACGGTGCCGATGATCCCGATATCGTCGATGCCTCCGCTCCCAAAGGCATCCCGGCGGCCACGGCGCTCAGGACCCCCGTCTTCAAACTCATCGTCGTCTTCATCGTCATGAACACGGTCGTCCAGACGATGAGCTCGTTCATCCCCTCCTATGCCGAATCGCTTGGCGCGAGCTATCCTGCCGTTGCCGATGCCTCCGGCCTCATCATGGCAACCGTCCAAGTGGGAAACATGCTGGGCCTGCTCGTGCTCGGATTCGTCAACGATAGGTCCCTGCGCCTCGGGGTTCTCGTTGCCGGCATCGCAGGCGCGGCAGGCATCGCGCTCCTGCTCTTCTTCCCGGCACGGATTCTCCTGATGTACTTGGGAGCTTTGGCGTTGGGCGTGTGCTATGCCTCGACCTCCATCGAAACCTCCCTTCTGGTGCGGGGATGTTTCGGTTCCCAAGACTATACCGTCATCACATCGCGCGTATCGGCTTTCGGCGCCGGTTTCGCGGTCATCGCGAGCCCGCTTTGGGGAGCCATCTCCGCAACGCCGCTCGGATATGCCCCTATGCTCCTCATCGGCATCGTGAGCTGCGCGATCTCCATCGCGGCCGCCACTATGGCGCTCTCGGGTGCGAAAGCGCTCGCCATGGATGCGGGGGAGGCCGGCATGGACGCCCGCGACAGCAGGACGCCTGTATCCGCAGGATGAGGGCTCTCTTGCGCCACGGGGCCCCGCCCCATCCGGATATGCGCTTTCAGACACGAATCGGTGCTTTTCTGTCTGAAAGCGCATATCCGGATGGGGCGGGGCCCCGTGGCGTTGACTATACGGACAGGAGCATACGGACAGGAGCGTTCCGGCACCGAAGGCTTGCCGCCGCATCGCCGGCAGACGGTCAACGCAGAGCCGCGAGCGCCGTCTCGAGCTTCCCGATCTGCACGAAAGGATCGTCCGAGGAGGCCTGTATGCGAAAGACCTCGTCGCATCCCGTAAGCCTGTAATCGATGATATTGCCGAAACCATGGGCGAGCAGCTGGGTAGCTGCGGCGAAGCTCCCATCCGATTTCAGACCGGGGTAGAAGACCCGCTCCACAAGAGGATGGCAGGCAAGATAGTGGGCGATCGCCGAAGCCGCATCGTTCTCGGCGCGCATAACAGCGAGGAACGCATCCTGGCGTTCGGCAAGCCCGGCTGCATCATGATCGGGAAGCGGGGACACGGCGGAGGAGGCGGCATCCCCCCACACGCAGTAGAGCCCAGACGCACGATCACCCAGGACACGCCCCATATGTTGGATATAGGCGCATGCCTTGATCCGCGCCGGATTCACTCCCCCATAGGTTGGGAACGAGATATCGACGATAGAGCCGGGCTCGGGCTCGCAGCAGGAAAGCGGGCTGCCCCCGAGAAGGACGCATGCATCCGATCCGAACAGGGCATACGCAAGCTCCTGCGCAGAGCCTGGGAAGCTGTAGAAAGCACGGGGAGGCCGTTCCCCCATCATGCACCGGTCCAAAGGAGAAGAAGGGCCCCGAGCAAGCCGAGGCCCGCATGTATGGATAGGAGGGCTACTTCCCGGCTCCGACCTTGCCGTCGCCATCGAGATCCGTCCTGGTTTTCTCCTCGACGAAATCCTTGGCGGCACCGTATGCGTTCGCTGCAGCTTCGCCAACCTTCCCTGCAACGTCTTGGATAGCCCCCACAACGCCGGGAGCCGCCTCCTTTGCCTTGCCGACCAGATCGCCCGCTGCCTTGGCGGCATCGTCCGCGATATCCTGCGCAGCGTCTATGACGCCGGGGGCGGCCTCCTTTGCCTTGCCGACCAGATCGTCGGCAACCTCCGCCGCTTGTCCGGCCAGCTCCGTTGCCTTGTCCTTGAGCTCATCGAAATCGACTGCCATGATACACTCCTTCCAAATCCTCGAGTCCGAATCTAACCTTCGCGCATCGCGATCTCGCGGAGAAGCTCCGCGATGAACTCGTCGAGACCCTTCTGCACGGTCTCGTTCGAGCGGTCGCGCACCGAGATGTTGCCCGCCTCGGCCTCCTTCTCGCCGAGGATGAGCATGTACGGCACACGGTCGATAGCGCGCGCCTCGCGAATCTTATACCCGATCTTTTCGTCGCGCTCATCGACTTTCACCCGGATGCCGGCGGCGGAGAGCGTCTTGGCAACCGTGTCCGCGTATGCACGGGCCTTCTCGGAGACGGGAAGGATCTTGACCTGGCAGGGCGAGAGCCACGTAGGGAATTTTCCCGCGTACTGCTCGGTGAGCATGCCGATGAAGCGCTCGAAGCTGCCGAAACCCGCACGGTGGATCATGATGGGACGATGCTTCTCGCCATCGGACGCGGTGTATTCGAGCCCGAAGTTCAACGGAAGCTGGAAATCGAGCTGGATGGTGCCGCATTGCCACGTGCGGCCGAGGCAATCGGTCAGGTGGAAATCGATCTTGGGACCGTAGAAGGCGCCATCGCCCTCGTTGAGGATGTAGGCGACGCCGAGCGCCCCGAGAGCCTCCTCGAGACCTGCCTCGGCATGCTCCCAATCCTCATCGGAGCCCATGGAGTCTGCGGGACGCGTGGAGAGCTCGATTTTGTACTCGAAGCCGAACTGACGGTAATATGCATCGAAGAGCTGCGCGGTCTCGAGCACGATCGAGGTGATCTGCTCGGGTGTGACGAAGATGTGACCGTCGTCCTGCGTGAATGCGCGGACCCGGAAAAGACCGTGCAGGGCACCGCGCATCTCGTGCCGATGGTCGAGGCCCGCCTCGGCGAGTTTGAGGGGCAGATCGCGGTAGCTGCGCGGCTTGGATTTGTAGATGAGGCAGGCCCCCGGGCAGTTCATCGGCTTGACGGCGAAATCCTCGTCATCGATGAGCGTGGTGTACATGTTTTCTTTATAGTGGTCCCAGTGGCCGCTCGTCTCCCAGAGCTTGCGGGAGAGGATCTGGGGCGTCTCGACCTCATCATAGCCATAGTCGGCCATCATCTCGTGCCAGTACTCGATGAGGGCGTTCTTGAGCTTGGTGCCGTTGGGAAGCCAGAAGGGGAATCCCGGACCCTCGTCGGCGAACATGAAGAGCTCCATCTCCTGGCCGATCTTGCGATGGTCGCGCTTCTTCGCCTCTCCGATGAAGGCGAGGTGCGCATCGAGTTCTTCCTTGGTCGGAAAGGCGATGCCGTTGATGCGGGTGAGCATCTTGTTCTCGGCATCGTTCTTCCAATAGGCACCCGAGACGCCCGTGAGCTTGAAGGCCTTGAGGGCCTTAGTATAGGTGAGGTGGGGGCCGATGCACATATCGACGTACTCGCCTTGGCTGAAGAAGGTGATGCGGGCTTCGGGATCGAGATCGTCGATATGCTCGGCCTTATAGAGCTCCCCCCGCTCGACCATGAGCGCCTTGGCCTCGGAACGCGGGAGCTCGAAGACGGTGAACCTGAGGTTCTCCTTGACGATCCTCCCCATCTCAGCCTCGATTGCGGGGAAATCATCCTCGCTCAGATGCTCGCCGCCGAGATCGACATCGTAGTAGAAGCCGTTGTCGGTTGCGGGACCGTACCCGAAGCGGGCATCGGGATAGAGGCGTTTGATGGCCTGCGCCATGATATGGGCGGCACTGTGCCGGACAACGTGCACCTCCTCCTCGGAGCTGCACTCGCCTACCGTGCCATCGTTGTAGAGGACCTTCATGCGATTCGCTTCCCCATCTATCGCGATCACTGTTGGATATCGACGCTGCAGAACGAGATGCTCAGATACTGGCCTTCGGAAACCTCGATCGAGACGGGGCCGTCGATCATGTCGATCGCGACAACGCTATCGTACATGGTGACGGGATCCGAGGTCGAGAAGACGGTGTAGAAGCCGCTGAAATCCTCCCCGTCGGGAGTGAGGGTGACCGTACCCGCAGGGATATCCAAGCCGATCTTGTAGATGCCGCTGGCGCTCCAATCGGCGGTGGCGGAGCATGATGAGATGGGATCGAGCGAGCAGCGCTCGAACTCGACGTACTGGCCGTCTTGCAGGGTCACATAGCAGCAGGATTCGAAGACGGAGTTGTTTACGATGTCCTCTATCTCGGTTGAGCTGTTATCGGCGTATACGGCATAGTAGCCGCTGGTATCGGCATCGGCGTAGAGCTTGTACTCGCCTGAGGGGAGGCCCTCGCCCACGATATAGGAACCGGGGGGTATAGAACCGACGGCACCCTGTGAAAGGGTGCCGACGGTGGGAGTGCTCGGTGCCGTGGTGAGGGAGGGCGCCGTCGTCGAGGCGCCCGTTCTGCCTCCGTCGATCGTCCGACCGAAGAGGTTGTCCCATACCTCGGCGATGCTTGATCCATAGTCATCGCCGAGGTATTCCTCGAGCAACCCCGAGTCTACGGCTTCCTCGTTGAAGACATTCAGGACGTAGAGGCCGATATCATCGTTGACATTGACGAGGACGATGCTGTTCCCGCCCGAGGGGCCGGAGACGACGGCAAGGCCGAGACCGTCATCGATCCACTCGCTATCGACGACATCGATATTCGCGAGCTTATCGAAGGCGTCCTTCGAGGATTTGTAATCGCGATCATCGACGACGATGACATAGATGCAGGAGGTACCCGAGGCATTCCGGTCCAGCTCGCCGATCTCGCTGCGGGAAAACTCGTAGTCATTGTTGCCCGAGACGTAGACGCAGTCGTTCCCGTCGAATGATTCCCACCAAAGGCGCTCGCTGTTCCACGAGAAGCCCTCATCCTCGATTGCCTGGGTGAACTCGGCACCGGTGAGTTCGACGACGGAATAGAGGGTGGGGTTGCCCTTGGCGTCGAACAGGTCGTAATCAGTGGAAGGTGCGGGAGTGGGCGCGGGAGTGGGGGTGCCGCCCCCACCAGAGGTCCCGCCGCCGTCTCCGCTGTTGCCGAAGAACGTGAACACCAAGAAGCCCGCAAGCGCCAGCACGACGGCGGCGATGGCGATCTTGGCGATGGGGGATTTCTTCGCGGGCGCAGCACCCATGGGAGCGCCGGTCGATGCGGCGGGCTGATAGGCATAGCCGGGAGCCTGCTGGCTCGTGGGCGCGGGCGGAGCGTAGGTGGGCTGGGGGGCGTATGCCTGCTGGACGGGAGCCGGAGCAGGGATGGTCTGCTGGGCTGGCGCTGGAGCAGGGGTATACGCAGGCGCGGGAGCGGGCGTGTTGGGAGCGGCAGGGACGCTCTCGACATAGCGTGCAGGCTCGGCGGATGCCGCCACGGGTATAACCGGTGCAACGGCAGGGGCCGTAGCTTGGCTGGCGGCCGCGCTCTCCGCGTCCATCTCGGCCTTCAGACGCGCGAGGGCATCATCTACGCTCTCGGATGCAGCTTCTTGGATGGGCTCGGCGCTGGGAGCGGCGGCTTCTTGGACGGTCTCCTCGACTGCAGCCTGGGCCGCATCGATGACCGGCTCCGAAGACGACGCCGAAGTCGGCGTGCCGCAGTTCGGGCAGAACGCAGAGTCATCCGGTATCCCTGCACCACAATGCGAACAATACATGGTATTCCCTTCTCTTCCGATACACGCGGGAACGATTGGATGCGGACCCGCGATACATCCGACCCTAACTGGCTTCCTATATTACTGGATACGCGTGCGGCAATAGGGGCAAACCTTCCAATCGGCGTTGAGCGGCCTATGGCAGGTAGGGCAGACGTTGCGCACCTGCGTATTGCAGATGGGGCACACCACGAAATCGCGGTCGATGGGAGCGCCGCACTTGGGGCAGATGCCGTAGTGCGAGAGCTGATGCTCGCGCAGGGCGATATCGAGATCCTGCTCCTCGCGGTCTATGAGGTAGGAGCTGGGGCGGAGGATGACATAGGCGAGCAGGCCGACGACGGGGATGACGGAGATGACGGCCCACATCCACCACGGCTCGGCGCCGCGGCGCTGCGCGTCGCGGATGACATAGACGATGGAGAGCACGTAGAGCATGACCACGCAGGCCACCATGAGGTACAGGACCATTTTGACTTCAGGGGTGATCAGCTGATCGAGAAGTTCTTGCATATGAGGTGCTCCTTAGCGCATCGAGCCGACACGAAATGCCTACACACGAGGATAGATTGTAGCAGACACCTAACCCAGTTGGGCTAGAACCTCGCCCGCGAGCGTGATTGATCCGCACGCAATGTAGGAATCTCCACACAATGCGGACGCGGCAGCCTCCACGGAAGGGTAGACGCCTACGACAGCGGCCCCGGCGGCTTGGAAAAGAGCCGCCAGATCCCCTGCGGCAAGCGCGCGGCGCGAGGCGGTCTGCGTGCAGGCCACGCGCGGGAACTCGGGGGCGAGAAGCGCCACGATGCCTTCCACGTCCTTATCGGCGAGGACCGCGCAGAGCAGGAGGGGCCTATCCGCCGTCTCGGGCTCGATGGCGCGCACGGCGGCGAGGAAGGCCCCGACCGACTGCGGGTTATGGCAGGCGTCGATGAGGACAGGCGGATCCGGGCGCAGGAGCTGGAAACGGCCCGGCGTGGGACAGCCGATGATCGAGGTGTAGAGTTTCTCGAGATCGAGGACGCGCCCGAGGTAATCCTCGGCAAGGCAGACGGCGCAGGCGATATTGGCGGCCTGATAGCCCGGCTTCAGGGCCGCGAGCTCGGGATAGCTTGCGCGCGGCGTCGTCACCTGCAGCTCGAGGGGGGCGCCTAAGCGTGCAGGATGCTTGGTGATGGCATAGCTCGCATGGGGAAGGCCCCCGTGCATGCGCGGGACGCCCTCCCCCATCTCGCCGGCGGCATCCTCAAGGAACTCGGGACGCAGCAGCATCGGCGTGACGTCCTGCTCAAAGCACTGCATGAGGAACACGTCCTCCACGGAGGACGGCGTGGCAGTGCCCACGCCGAGCACGCAGGTGCGACCGGGCTTGATGACGGCCGCCTTCTCGGCGGCGATGGCCTCGAGGGTATCGCCGAGCACGTGCATGTGATCGAGCCCCACGCCCGTCACCGCGACGGACCGGATGGACTTGACGGCGCTCGTGGCATCCCAACGTCCGCCCATGCCGCATTCGAGAACCGCCGCATCGACCCCCGCACGCGCATAGACCACGCAGGCGGCGACGGTGAGCAGGTCGAACTCGGTGATGTCGTACGGGCGCTCGCCCGCTTCGGCGCGTCGTGCGTTCACGCGCCTGCCCGCCTCGAGGGCGGCGGATACGGCGTAGGCGAACTCCTCCTCCGAAACGGGAGATCCTTGGATCTCCATGCGCTCGGTGTAGGAGACGAGCTCGGGGCTGGTGTAGAGGGCGCAGCGCACGCCCTCCCCCATGAGGATGGCCGCCGTATAGCGCGACGTCGAGGTCTTCCCGTTGGTACCGGCGATCTGGATCGACCCGAAACGGGTATCGGGATCGTCCAACTCGGCGAGCATCTCCTCGACGGTTTCGAGCAGGGGCGAGATGCCGAATCTCAGGGTCTCCCGGAGCGTGCGGAGCGCATCGCCATAATAGAGAGACGGAACATCGAAGGGAACGCGATAGTCTGTGCTCATACGCCGGGCTTCCCCCCATAGACGAAGCGATAGGTGCAGGCGACGACGAGGGCGCCGCCCACGACGTTGCCCAACGTGGTGAAGATGATAGTGCGCGCCATGCCGGCGAAGGCGATGGCGTCGAGGCCCAGAGCCGTCTGGGTGAGCATACCGAACGGGATGAAGAACATGTTGGCGATGCAGTGCTCGAAGCCGCAGGCGACGAAACCGACGACGGGCACCGCTGCGGCAAGGAACTTATCGGCAACCGAAGTCGCCGCGAAACCTATCCAGACGGCGAGGCAGACGAGCACGTTGCAGAGGATCGCGCGGAAAAAAGCCTCACCGGGAGCCAGCGAGGCCTTTGCGGCGGCGACGGAAACCGAAGCCTCCCCCACCGCACCGCCCCCGAACGAGCGGAAGACGGCAAGATGCAGGATGAGCGCAAGCAGCAATGAACCGCAGAGGTTGCCCGCATAGACGACGCCCCAACGGGAGAGCATCTGCCCGAGGTTGTATTTCTTCGAGAGCATGCCGATGGCCATGAGGGAATTGCCCGTGAAGAGCTCCGCGCCTGCGGCGAGCACGAGGAAGAGCCCGAGCGAGAAGGCGAGGCCGCCCAACAGCGATGAGAGGCCGAAGGAAAGGGAGCCATCGGCTTTGACGATCAGCATGAACGCGGCGCCGAGACCGATATAGAGGCCGGCAAGGCAGCCGAGCGCGAAGGCCTTGGGCAATGCAAGGCCGGCCTTGTCCACCCCAGCCTTCTCTGCAGCGGCTTCGATCTCCGAAGGGCTCAGCATAGCTAGACTCCGATCAGGCCGAGGGCCTCTTCGCGCGCCTTGAGATCATCCTTGAACCATCCGCGCACGGCCGATGTCACCGTCTTGGAGCCGGCGCTTTTGATGCCCCGCATGGTCATGCAGGTATGCTCGGCCTCGAGGACCACGAGAACGCCGCGCGGCGAAAGGCGCTCGACGAGGGCGTCGGCGATCTGCTGGGTGAGGCGCTCCTGGAGCTGCGGGCGGCGGGCGAAGCCGTCCACGCAGCGGGCGAGTTTGGAGAGGCCGGTGATCTTGCCGTTGCCGGGCAGATAGCAGATGTGCGCCCTGCCCACGAACGGCAGGAGATGATGCTCGCACATCGAGGAGAAGGGGATGTCCTTCACGATGACCATATCCTCGTTGCCGGGCTCGTCGAACTGCCTGAGGAGGTGGGAGCCGGGATCTTCCTGCATGCCGCCGAAGATCTCCTTGCAGGCACGGGCCACGCGGCCGGGCGTGTCCTTAAGGCCCGCGCGGTCGGGATCCTCGCCGATGCCGATGAGGAGCTCGCGGATCGCGGCCTCGATACGGGGCTCATCGAGTATACGGTAGCTCAGCTTCCCGGCCATCTATGCAGCCATCCTCTCCGCAGCTTCGACCACATGCTTGGCGAGGACCGCCGTCGTGACCGAGCCCACACCTCCGGGAACGGGCGTGATGGCGCCCACGATGGGCTCGACCTCATCGTATACGACATCGCCTGCGAGCTTCCGGCTCGCCTCGTCCCAGTTTATACCTACATCAACGACGACTTGCCCGGGAGCAACGGAATCCGCGCCGACGCACCCCAACGAACCGGCTGCGGCGACGAGGATCTCGGCCTTGGCGCATTCGGCGGCGAGATCGCGCGTGCGGGTATGGCACATGGTGACCGTGGCATTCCTGGCTTGGAGCATCATCGAGACGGGCTTGCCGATGACGAGCGAACGGCCGATGACGGTGACGCGGGCGCCTTCGAGCCCGTAGCCGTAGAAATCGAGCAGCTCGATCACGGCCTCGGCCGTGCAGGGCGCGAAGCCCACCGGGCGGTTCGCGAAGACGCCGTAGAGCGAGCCGCTCGTGATGCAGTCCACATCCTTGGCAGGATCGAGGGCTGCGCAGGCGACCGCCTCGTCGAGCGTTTTGGGCAGCGGGCGGAACATGAGGCAGCCGTGGATGGAGGCGTCGGCGTTGATGCGGTCGATGGCACCCATGAGCTCCGCTTGGGTGCCATCGGCATCGAGGATGGTCCGCTCGACCGCGATGCCTGCGGCGGCGCAGCGTTTGAGCGCCCCGTGCTCGTAAGCGAGATCGTCATCGCGTGCGCCGACACGGAGGATGGCGAGCTTGGGGATGATGCCCCGCTCGGACAGCGCCCTCGCGCGCGGGATCAGCTTCTCGGTGAGCGCGGCGGCAACCGGGGCACCCTTGAGCAGTTCTGCCATGATCATCACTCCCCTCCCCTGATGCAATTCATGACCTTTGCCTCGACGGCCTCGGCGCGCGGGCACCACGCGGCGAGAAGCTCATCGCATCCGGCCTCGATCCTCTTGGCTGCATCTGAGCAGCCGAGGCCGGTCAGCACCTTGGTATTGACGAACACGTTGAGGCTCGCGGCCTCGAGCGCGGCTCGGGCGAAGAGCACGCCGCAACCCACGTCGGAGAGGAGCATGCGCGAGCCCTTCTCGCATAGCTCCTCGAGCAGCTCGATGGCTTCGCAGCACTGGTGCATCATCTCGACGGGAGCGACGATGGCGGCACGGGTGGCCTCCTCGAGCACCTCGGCGCGTCCCGGATCCTCCTTGGAGATGCCGTAGGCCCTCGAGAGCGGATAGAACGCTGCGGCATCCTCGTCCACGAGCGCGATCAGACGCCTGCGTATGGCATCGGCAGTCTCCAGCATGCGCTGGATGTCATCCTCGACGGCGACATAGGCCTTCTTGCCGGTGGTGAAGTTGCCCACCATCGATGCGAGCGCCACGCCGAGGGCGCCCGCATAGGCGGCAGCGCCGCCGCCGCCCGGCACGGGCTGTCCGGAGGCCAGCGCCTCGGCGAATTCGACGCAGCTCTTGTTTGTAAGGGTTCCAGCCATGATCGACTTCCTTGTCAGTCAATTCCGGTAATGCCCGCGACCTTCCCAAGGTCCGCCGAGAAGATCTCCTCGGCGCGGGAGGATCGCCGGCCATACGGGAAACCTGCACTGAGGCTCCCAGAAGATCCCATAAGGAATCTTTCCGCAGCGCGTCCTTTGCGCGAGGACGTTTCCGAAAAAACCTCGGAGGCCCTCGAAGCGGTGCTTTAGAACAGGCCGACGATCCTCCCATCCTCGGTGACGTCGATCTTCTCGGCGGCGGGCACCTTGGGAAGACCCGGCATCGTCATGATGTCGCCGGTGAGGGCCACGATGAAGCCGGCGCCGGCGGAGACCTTGAGGTTGCGCACCGTGATGCGGAAACCGCGCGGCGCTCCGAGCTTGGTCTGGTCGTCGGTGAACGAGTACTGGGTCTTGGCCATGCAGATGGGGAGCTTGCCGAAACCCTGATCGGTGAGTTCTTTAAGCTGCTTGGCGGCATTGGAGGTGAGGTCGACGCCATCGGCATGGTAGACCTTGGTGGCGATGGCCTCGAGCTTATCCATGATGGGGGCATCCGCATCATAGGAGAAGCTGAAGCCGTTGGGTTGGTCGCAGAGGCGGACGACCTCGTCGGCGAGCGCCTCTCCGCCTGCGCCGCCCTTGGCCCAGACCTCGGATAGGGCGACGTTCACGCCGAGTTCCTTACACTTGGCCTCGACGAGGTCGAGCTCTGCCTTCGTGTCCGTGGGGAAGGCGTTGATGGCAACGACCACGGGAAGCTTGAAGACGTCCTGGATGTTGGAGACGTGCTGGAGCAGATTCGGTAGGCCGACCTCGACGGCGGCAAGATTCTCGGTGCCGAGATCCGCCTTGGCGACGCCGGCGTTGTGCTTGAGGGCGCGCACCGTGGCGACGAGGACGACTGCGGAGGGCTTGAGCCCGGTCATGCGGCACTTGATGTCGAGGAACTTCTCGGCACCCAGGTCGGCGCCGAAGCCGGCCTCGGTCACGACGTAATCGGCGAGCTTCATGGCCGTGGTGGTCGCCTCGACGGAGTTGCAGCCGTGGGCGATGTTGGCGAAGGGACCGCCGTGCACGAACGCGGGATTGTTCTCGAGCGTCTGGACCAGATTGGGCTTGATGGCATCTTTCAGGAGCGCCGTCATGGCACCTTGGGCCTTGAGGTCGCCGCAGGTGACGGGAGCGCGATCGTAGGTGTAGGCCACGACCATGCGGGCGAGGCGGGCTTTGAGGTCGGCGAGGTCGGCGGCGAGGCAGAAGACGGCCATGACCTCGGAGGCCACGGTGATGTCGAAGCCATCCTGGCGGGGCATGCCGTCGGCGATACCGCCGAGGCCGTCCACCACGTTGCGGAGCTGGCGGTCGTTCATATCGACGCAGCGGCGCCAGGTGATGCGTCGCGGATCGATGTTGAGTGCGTTCCCCTGCTTGATGTGGTTGTCGATCATGGCGGCGAGCAGGTTGTTGGCGGCACCGATGGCATGGAAGTCGCCGGTGAAATGCAGGTTGATGTCCTCCATGGGGACGACCTGGGCGTAACCGCCGCCGGCGGCACCGCCCTTGACGCCGAAGACGGGACCGAGGGAGGGTTCGCGCAGGCAGAGCATCGTCTTCTTGCCGATACGGTTGAGGCCGTCGGCGAGGCCCACGGACGTGGTGGTCTTGCCCTCGCCCGCAGGCGTGGGGTTGATGGCCGTCACGAGGATGAGCTTGGCCGATGCCGGCCTATCCCTAAGCGAGTGGATATCGACCTTGGCCTTGTACTTTCCGTAGTGCTCGAGCATATCGTCGGAAAGGCCCACCTTGGCGGCGACCTCCGAGATAGGGAGCATGGTTGCCGCCTGCGCGATCTCGATATCGGATTTGATCTCTGCCATTCTCTCTCCTTCTTCCGGCGGGCAGATGCCCGTGCCCGAACCCATTATCCGGTACGTGCTGCTCGAAACCCCATGCATATCCGGCATGGCATCATGCCGGTTCGAAAAACACACCGAGTGTAGCGTGGAACACCCGCAGTCCGAATACTCAGAAGTGCGCATTTTACCGGCCGGTATCCCGACGTTTTGTCGGCCACTGGTATTATCGCGGAGCGGGAGCCGAACTCTCAACAGGCAAATGCACAAAGCATCGCCGCGCGTTTTCGTCGAATCTGCACAGAGGACGGAGCGTTGGCCTCCTCAAATAACATACACTTTACAGACCTTCCTGCGGTTTCTTCTAGGAGAAAGCCCAGTTGAGCTCATGGAGTGTATGTTAACGAGAGCGCCGCGCAGCTATATGAGCTCCATGCCGAGCATATCGGGCGCCTGACAAGTGAGCGTTGCAGCCTCGAGGCCCCAATCCACCACCAGGCAGTGCCCACTCACGTACTCGGCCAACTCGCTGCCGAGGTACAGGCAGGCCCTGCCCATGACGGACGGGTCGGCGATGGGCTTGCCGTTTCCCACGCTGGCCTCGAACTGCTTCCTAGCACCCGGCACGGCCTCGTAGAACTCGGTCATGAAGCGCGAACCCGTAGAGCAGGGCAGCACCGCATTGATGCGCACGTCGCGCGCGGCGAACCCAGCGGTCTTCGAGGCCACGAGGAAGTTCATCGCGCGCTTGGCGAGCATGTAGGCCATAGTGCCGCCCGCATCGTCCATATCGAGGTCGTGGATGGCCTCGATGGTCGCGTCCCAGCCGTCGGCCTCCACGATCGCGCGATACTCGCCGATGAGCTCCCCTTTGGCCCAGCGCACGCCCGCCGTGGAAGTGACGAAGGTGATCGATCCGCCCGGCGCCGCGCGCTCGGCGAGGTAGGTGTCGAGCAGGTACTTGTTGGCGACGAAGTCGATGATGAAGGTGTCGATGTAGCCGTTCTTCACGCCCGAGACGCCCGCCACGCCGAAGAAGCAGTCGATACGCCCGGGAAGCTGCGCAAACGCTGTATCGATGGAGTCACGTGAAACCTGATCGAGCCTGACCCAACCTGCCTGGCCGGGAATGTCCGCCTCTCGCCTGCTCGCGGTCCAAACCTCGGCCCCGCAGTCCACGAGCATCTCCGCGAGCGCGCGGCCCATGCCCGAGCTCGCACCCGTCACCACGCAGACCTTGCCCGCATAGCCCAGATAGTCGTTCATGCGATTCCCCTTTTTCGAGAAGGGCGGCGCGCATCGCCGCACGCCGCCCGGAATCGGGACGAGTAACCCGTCTCCCCGCCCTGCCTAGGCCTCGAAGGCATCCATCAAGGCGTTGAACTTGTCGAGCTCCTCGGGATCCATGTGGTAGCCGTGCTTGTCCTCGGGGTAGTCGCCCTCGCGCACGTCCTCGAGCCAGCCCATGTAGGCCTCGCAGAGGAACGGGAGCAGGGCGGCATAGCTCTTGGCGTGGGATGCCGGCTTGGGCATGACGCCGAAGGTGTCCATATCGACCATCTCGGAGCCGTCGCAGGGCGCGCCACCCGCGATGGATACCACGGGAACGCGGAGCCTCTCGGCGATGGCCTGCGAGACCTCCATGGGCGTGAGCTCGATGGTCATGCCGCCCATGCCATTCTCCTGATACTCGTAGCCCCATTTGAAGATCTTGAAGGCATCCTCGGCGGTCTTGCCGACGCGCTTGTAGCCGGTGGCGTTGGTCTGCCAGCCGGAGATGGCGCCGATATGGCCGTAGGTGGGCACGTAATTGTCGCTCATGAATTTGAGAACGTCGTTGGTGACGCCCATGGGAAGCATGGAGTCGGCACCGTGGAATACGAGCTCGGCACCGTTCTTCACAGCGTCGACCTTGTCGGCATACATGGAGATGGGCATGTAGAAGTTGATGTGGATGATCTTGCAATACTCGCGGAACTTCTTGATGGTGAGGCGGGAGCCGATCTTGTCCTCTTCGGCGGTGGTGCCGGTGCGGGTGGAGATCATGTGCGGGATGCGGCAGATATCGCAGCCGACCATCTCGGCGGCCAACGCGAAGAAGGGGCCGAGCTCTGCGGGGCACATCTGGACGATCTTTTCGCCTTTGTCCTTCATCTTCTGCAGGTAGGCGAGGTTCTTGCGGGATTTCGAAGCGGTGGACATCTTGATGTCGGCATGCTCGTTATCAGCCATGTTGGTTCCTTTCCGGTGAAGACGGGTATGACTGGGGCGTGACAAGGGGACACGTGACAAGGGGACAGGTCGCTTGTCACGGTGTCACGCTCAAGGCTGTTGAATCGGAGAAGGCAGATCGCCGTGACAAGCGACCTGTCTCTTTGTCACGCCTTACGCATCCAGCGCGTCAAGGCGGGCGATGATCTCCTCGACGGTCTCCTTGGGAAGACCGGTCTGCGGGAACTTGAGGAGGGTCTTCATCTTCATGCCCTTGACGGGGCCGAGCTCGGGATTGGAGATGAACCCGGGGATGTACTCGTCGATGATCGCAACGGCACGCTCGTCCTCGAGAATCTCGGAAAGCTTGCTCTTGCTGCTGATGGCCATGATGCTTCCTTTCTCTTTAGTGTTTGTCTTCTCCCGCTTCTGCGGGCAATTACCGGTTTTGGGACGCGTTTCTAGCCGTGGAGGCCGCCTTCCATGGTGTAGCTCCACGGCTTCTCCTGGAAGCTGAAACCGGCACCGCCATCCACCTCGACGACCTTGCCGTACATGAAGTCGGAGACATTCGTGCACATGGTGACGATCATGCGGGCCATCTCGTCCGGAGTCGATGCGACGGGGGTATCCTTGCCGCCGCCCATCTGATCGGCCTGCCATTCGGCCCCGTAGCGCGCGACCGTCTCGACGCAGTTGGCGATCGCGCCGGGGGTGACCATGCCGCCGGGGGCGACGCAGTTCACGTTGATGCCGTACTGTTTGAGCTCCTTGGCGATGCCGCGCGTCATGCCGACGACGCCGGCCTTGGCGGCGTTGTACGGGGTCATCATGGCGAGATGCGCCATGTCCTCTCCGCGGTAGGCGACCGAGGCGATGGTGACGATCTTGCCGCCATGCTTCGCCCTGACCATGGAGCGGGCCGCAGCCTGCACGAGGAAGTACTGGCCTTTCATATCGGTATCGACGATATCGTCGTAGAGTTCCTCATCCATGTCAAGAAAAGCGCGGGCCTGCCAGGTGGCGGCCACGGGCACGCAGATGTCGACGGGACCGAACCGTTCCTCGGCGAATCTCACGAGCCCCGCGCATTCATCAACGTCGCGCGTATCGAACTGCTTGAAGGCCGCGTCCTCGTAGCCGAGATCGCCGAGGGCCGCGAGGGCCATATCGCCCCACTCCTGGGTACGGGCGCCGAAGACGACCTTGGCACCGCACTCGAGGAGGCGGTTGATGACGAACAGGGCAAGGCCGACCGATCCGGAGACGACGGCCACCTTGCCGGAGAGATCGAACACCTCCGAGATGGGCGCCACGTCCTCAAGGCTATCGGCCGACATGTCGAACAACGTTTCCTTGTCCATAGAAGACCCCTTTCCTCGAGGATGGATGATCCAACCTTGAGGAAAGTATCGCGCGGCACCATTCGCCGGGTTATGGGCATAGCTGGGTATCTTTCGTACCTAATTTTTAGTATATGAGCAGGTAAACGGCAGTGTTTTGATTACGAGCGGATTACGTTTGACCCGGACGGATGAGACGGAGGCGGCTGTCCGGGTGCGGTGGTTACTGTTCGCACGCCCATTCGCGGATCTTGTTCTCGCGCACGTCGCGCTCGAGGAAGGCCAGATCATCTCCGAAAAAGCGCTTAATCTCGCCCACAGTCGTGCCCTGGCGCTTAGCCATGGCTTCGGCCTCGGCAAGCAGTTCCTCGGGAGCCACCGTTACGTCGAGCTTCTTCGTAAGATCGCGCAACACGAGCGGCTCCTTGGCCTCGAACGCGGCCGCCTCGCGCAGCTCGTCCTCCATCTCGGCAAGCTCTTGGTCGGGAAAGACGTGCGTCTCTCCTCCGCTCATCTGCGCATACATCATGCGGTGCTTCATGTCGGCACGCACCATCTCGTATTCCCGTGCCACGCTCTCCTCGGGAACCTCGATGTCGTAGGAGGCCACATACGCACGCCACGTGCTCTCGTCGATCATCGTGCGCCACCCACATGGAACGCCTCGGCCAGATTGACCTCGCCCCTCTTGACAGGCGTGACGCCGGCTTCGGTGATGAGCAGCGTCTCGGCCACCGAGAAGGACGCCTCGAGCGCCGAGCGCGTCACGCGCACCGGATCGATGATGCCCCCCTCGAACATATCGACGTAGCGATCGAGAGCCGCATCGTAGCCCATTCCGACGGGGAGTTCGGAGAGCTTCTCGATGATCGCACGGCCGCTCGCACCCGCATTCTCCGCGATGCGGAGAATCGGGGCCTTGCACGCCTCAATGGCGATGGCGGCACCCGTGCGCTCGTCACCTTCGAGCACGGCAGCGAGCTCCCCGAGCGAAGGGGCCAAAGCGAGCAGCGCTATGCCGCCTCCTGCGACCACGCCCTCCTCATAGGCTGCGCGGGCGGCGTTGACGGCATCCTCCACGCGCATCTTGCGCTCCCACTGCTCGGGTTCCGTGGCGCCGCCCACGGCAATGGTGGCGACACCCGAGACAAACGCCGCCAGCCGCTCCTCATGGCGCTTGCGGTTGAACTCGTACTCGGTGTTCCCGGCGCGGTAGCGCAGCTCGGCCACGCGCTTGGCGATGGCCTCGGGATCCCCGCGGCCGCCCGAGATGATGGTACGCGTGCGTGTGACCTTCACACGGTCGGCGGAACCGAGCATGTCGCGCGTGACATCGCGTAGGGAGATGCCCATCTCCTCGCTCACGTACATGCCGCCCGTCTGCACGGCGATATCGTCCATGCGCCAGCGGCGGCCCTCGCCATAGGCCGGTGCCTGCACGCAGGCCACGTTCATATCGCCCTCGAGCTTGTTGCGCATGACGAGCTCCAGGGCGTCACCCTCAAGACCGTCGCAGAGCACGAGCATATCGCGCCCATCCTCGGCCGCGCAGATGAGCGCCGGGATGATATCCTGGGCGTTCTCGAACTTCTTATCGCAGATGAGGATGCAGGGGTTCTCGAGCACGCACTCACCGGAGCGGGCATCGGTTGCCATATGGGGCGAGATGAGCGTGCGATCGAAGACGATGCCCTCGTCCACCGTGAGCTCGGTCTCCACCCGCTGCGAGTCGTCCACGTTGACGACACCCTCGAGGCCCACACGATAAAGCGCCTCCCCCACCAGGGCGCCCAACGCGGGATCCTGGCAGGAGATGGTGGCAACGCGGGAGATATCCTCCTGCGTCTCCACGGGTACCGCAAAATCCGCAAGCTTCTTCACAGCGAGCTCACCCGCCTTCTTGATGCCGCGACGTAGCGCCAAGGGATCGGCGCCGGCGGCGATGTTGCGGAATGCGCCCTGCAAGATGGCCTGTGCGAGCACGATAGCGGTCGTGGTGCCGTCGCCCGCCTCGTCATTGGCCTTGATGGCGGCCGCGCGGCACAGCTGCGCACCCATGTTCTTGACGGGATCTTTGAACGAGACCTCCTTGGCGATGGTGACGCCATCGTTGGTGATGAGCACGTGGGCGCCTGCCCGCGCGGTCTCGCCGTAGTCGGCCCCGTAGAGGTTCGCCTTCTGATGCATCGCGATGGTGCGACCCTTGGGTCCCAACGTCGCGCTTACGGTATCCGCGAGCTCGTCGACTCCCGAGAGCAACGCCTTACGTGCAGCATCGCCATGAATGATAGCCATCGTGCCGATCTCCCATCCCTACTTTCCCAAGAGCTTCACGAGAAGCTCCTGTTTGCTGTCCACTCCGAGCTTCCTGTAGATATGCGCGATATGCTTGTTCGTCGTGCCGAGCGAGATGCGGAGCTTACGTGCGATGTACACCGGTTTGATACCTTGGCAGAGCAGGTCCAGCACCTCGCGCTCGCGCTGCGTGAGCTCATCCACCCCCGCGATACCATCCCACATGCGCACCTGCGCGGTCGGCCGAGCGAAGAGGTTCTTGTAGAGGTTGCCCAGATGGGCGGCAATCAACTTGACCGTCTCCACCTCGAGTTGCGTGAACTTCCCGTCGATCAAACGGTCGAGCGCGAATGCCGTGGCAGGGGCACCTTTGAGGTCGAACAAGGTGAACGAGAGGGTTTGGGAGAGCCTGCGCGGACGGATGTAGTTGCGCATGAAATCGTTCTGGATCCAGTCGATCTCATGCCAGTCGATGAGATCGACATGGCCAGAGCCCTCGGTCTCGAAAACATCGGTCGTCAAGCCGAAATCGTCATCCACCGACTTTGCGTAGTAGTTGAGGTACATCTGCATCCAGCGCTCCGAGAACCCCACGAAGTGCTTGCGGGCAATCTTGCGGTTTCCGTCGAGCAGGAGGAACACGGCCTGATCGTACGGGATGATATCGCTAATCTTCTCTATCACGTTCACGCAGAAGCGGTACGGCTCGTGGATGTTGCCGCAAGCGAGCACGAAATCGCTGCATGCTTTCCAAGGAACAGCCCGCGCTCCCATAGCTCCCCCCGATAATCGCCATGCCGAGTATGTCTTAGCAAATCATCGAGCGCCGTGTGTATACCTAAAAATACCCATATCTGCCCACGGACTATGTAAGAAACGCGAACGGCGCCGCTTGTCATGGCGAGCGCAGCGCCGGTCTCCGAAAATAACATGCACTTCAGGAGCTTTCCTGCAGTTTCTCCTGAAAGAAATCCCAGTTGTGCTCATAGCGTGTATGTTATCCGCCGTCCGCGTAAGGCCCTCGCATTCATCCAAGAGCACGTGGCTTCTGCCCGAAGCGCCTCCTGGTGGGAAGAGGGCCGGCCGCGTTACCTCCCCACCTTCATGGCGACCTCGTAGGCACGCCAGATCACGGAGCGCAGGTTGCCCACGGAAAGGCAGTCTCCCACCAGGTGCACGTTCCTGCCCGCCGGGACGAGCGGTGCCGGGTCATAGCCGACCGATCCGATCACGCTGTCGCACGCGATCGCGAACGCCGTGCCGGCGGCATCGCGGCAGAGGATCGAGCCGTCGCGCACCTCCGCGAGCGTGGTCTCCAGATACACGGGGACCTCGTGCAGGGCAAACCATTCGCGCAGATACGAGCTGTTCGCGAGGCACACGCCCTTCTGCGCGATGAGATCGTCCTTCATCTCGACGATGATGGGGCGCTTCCCCTGGAGCGCCAGCTCGTAGGCTATCTCGGAACCGGTGAGGCCGCCGCCGATGACGGCCACCGTCTGGCCCACCTCGCGCTTCCCCAGCAGGTACTCGCAGGCCTCGACCATGCGTTCGTGGCCGGGCACGCTGCGCAGCACCTTGGGCGCCGCGCCCGTGGCGATGATCACCGGTCGGTCGCCGAATTCGGCGATGTCGCGGATCTCGGTATCGAGATGCACCTCCACATCCAGCTCGTCCATCTGCCTTCTGTACCAGACGAGCAGATCGCGGAGCTTGCCCTTGTAGCTCTCGGCGCTCGCGGCGATGAAGGTGCCGCCCAGCTCGGATCCGCGCTCGTAGATCACGGGATGGTTGCCCTGGAGCGCCAGCACGCGGGCGCACTCCATGCCGCCGATGCCCCCGCCCACGATGATGACGGTCTTCGAGCGTTCGGTCTTCTCGATATGGTGCTTGTCCCACTGGAGCATCTCGGCGTTCACGGCGCAGCGGGCCAGATGCAGGCTGTCCGTGAGGTCCTGATCGTTGGGAACGCCCTTGTAGTGGCACATGTTGAAGCAGCCGTTGTGGCAGAGGATGCACGGGCGGATATCCTCCTCGCGCCCCTGGCTGAGCTTGGCCACCCACTGCGGGTCGGCGAGGAACCGCCGCGCGAAGCCGGCGCCGTCGAGCCGTCCCGCCGCGATCTCAGCGGCGGCGACGTGCGGATCGAGCCTGCCCGCGCACACCACGGGGATGTCCACGAACTGCCTGATATGCTCCACGTCCGCGAGGTTGCAGTTCTCGGGCATGTAGATGGGAGGATGGGCCCAGTACCAGGCATCGTAGGTGCCGTTGTCGCAGTTGAGCATCGCATAGCCGGCATCTTGGAGATAGCGCGCGACACGCTCGGACTCCCCCATCGAGCGCCCGACCTCATCGAACTCCTCGCCGGGGAGCGCACCTTGACGGAAGCCCTTGGTCTTCGAGACGACGCTGTAGCGGAGCGACACCGGGAAATCGTCTCCGCAGGCCTCGTGGATCGCCTGCACGATACGCACCGCGAAGCGGTAGCGGTTCTCGAAGGAACCGCCGTACTCATCGGCGCGCTTGTTCACATAGGGGAGGGTGAACTGATCGAGGAGGTAGCCCTCGTGCACCGCGTGGACCTCGACACCGTCGACCCCGGCTTCCCTGAGCTTGCACGAGCATGCTGCGAACGAGTGCACGAACTCGTCGATCTCCGGCACGGTCATGGCACGCGAGGGCACCTTGTCCGACCATCGGTTGGGACTCGGGCTTGCCGAGGCGCATATGCGGTCGAGGTCCATGAAGGGCTTCGAGAGCGTTCGCAACACGGGATTCTCCCAAAGCCGCTCCATCAGGGCGCTGATGGTGAAGGAGCGGCCGAAACCAGCTGTGAGCTGCACGAAAAGCTTCGCGCCCGTCTTGTGGAAGCTTGGCATCCATGCGGCAAGGTCGCGGTACATCCTATCATTCTTGTGCAGCCACTGCCCGAACATCGGATTGTAGACAGGCTGGCAGCCGGGCAGCACAAGGCCTGCACCGCCTTCGGCCACTTCCATGATGAAGCGCGCGCCATCCCTGTCGAAGTGGTTCTTCTCCATCCATCCGAAGAGGTCGGTGCCGCCCATCGAGGTCACGACGATCCTGTTCTTGACCTCGCATGAGCCGATCTTCCACGGGGTGAAGAGGGGCTTCAGGCTCTCGTCCATGCGTACCTCCTGTCTTCGCGCCGCTATCCCACGATGACGACGCCGTCTTCGCCCACGGTGACGGTCATGCCGGTGGCAACACAGTCGAGGAATTCCTCGCCGAGGCCATCGACCACGGGCATGCTCGCGTCCGTC
Source organism: Coriobacteriales bacterium OH1046 (assembly GCA_004010535.1). Lineage (GTDB taxonomy): Bacteria > Actinomycetota > Coriobacteriia > Coriobacteriales > Atopobiaceae > RUG721. The sequence goes on from RQYE01000001.1 coordinate 357,910, forward strand.
CACACGGCGCCGAGGATGGCACCGGATGCGGCGAGCGAGTCGATGGGCATCGAGAAGAGCATGCAGGCGGGTTGGCGGCCCATGGCGCACGCAGCATAGAGCACCATGCCGCCCGTGGTCGAGCCGATGGTCATGGGCAGGCAGAGCGCCTTGCCCGCCATGGGCCTCTTGTAGAGGTCGAGGTTGTTCTGGTCGCCGCACCTGACCTTCTTGTCCCCGAACATGAGCGCCATCTGGTAGCTTGCGAGCGTGTTGAAGCCGCCGTGGCTCACGAGCGCCTCGGCCGTGCACGTTCCCGGCACCACGACGCGACCTTTGAACTGCCTCATCGTCATCGCCTCCCCCCGCAGATGATGTCGAGCACGTCGGCCTCGGTCTCGTACTTCGCGCTCGTATAGGTGCGCAGCTTGTTCGACGAGGTGATAACGGCCTTGAGCTTGCAGAGCGGGTTGTTCATGTACATGAGCGGGCAGATCGGGCTGAGCACGATGCCCATGCGCTTGGCGCGCATGTAACCGTCGCCTTTCTGGAACTCGCGGATCACGCGCACGGGAGCGGTGAACACCGTGGGCACGGCAACCCTCTCGCGACCGCGCGCATTGAGCCCGCGCTCGACATCGGCGGTCCACGTTTCGAGCTGGGCGAGCGAAAGATGCGGGCAGCCCACGAAGCAGAGCTCGGGTTTGGACTTCGGGTTCTTCCAGATGACGGGGTAGCTCCTGCGCACGCGCTCGAGCTCCGCATCGTCGATGACGTAGGTCTTGGCGCCTTCGGCGATGAGCGCCTCGCCTCGCTCCTTGGCTTCGGGTGTGAGGCCGTCGATGTGGTAGAGGCCGACCGCGCCATTGGAGGCGGTGGCGGCGCCGAAATCCTTGAGGTAGGCCGTGGCATCGTCGGTGAGCTCTCCTCCCAGCCACCGGTCGAGTCCGCGCACATAGGGCACCTCCTCCATCACGCGCATACCGATGGCAGAGCCCAGAAGCTGGGCCTCGGGCTTCTTGGAGCACGTGACGTCGATCATCCAAGTGGCTTTGCGCCCCTCGTCGGTGAGGAGCCCGAACTCGGGAACGAAGCCTGCGATGGATCCCATCAGCTCGATGATGCCCGAGTTGCGGTTGCACCGTGCGCCGAGCACCGAGTTGGCATACACGACGGCCGAGGACTCCGCCCACGAGAGCACATCCCCCTTCTTGGGAAGGTTGCCCACCTCGTCGAGATAGCAGGCGCAGGTGTAGGCATCATCCCCTTTGATGCCGAGACGCTGGAGCTGCGCCTCGAAACGCTCCTGCTCGGAGTACATGAAGCGCCTGAAGACGAGGTTCTCGAGCAGCGAGGAGGGCACGCTTTTGTCCAACGGACGCGGATCGGCCGTGAACCGCTGGCCGCTCGCGATGCCCGCGCCGATGATCTGGTCGAAGAGATCGTAGACCGGCTCCATCACCCCCAACCCGAAGCTGATCACCGTGTGCCCGTACTCGCCCGTGACGGGCACCATGCGCTCTGCGCCGAAGGTCTCGCCGTACATGATGAGGGTTTTGACGATCTTCGCCATCACCTCGCCCCGGCTCCCATCGAGAAGCGCCTGCTGCTCGGACGTCAAATACATGCGACCACCCCTCCCCCTCAAAGCGACCGTTCGATCCCCATCATACGTCCGGGGAGCCGATCGCTGCTCATCCGCACCGCAGGCGGCAACGACTCCTCCGCATGAGGGGCTGGGGCGATGCTACACCGTCAGCTCTATGCGGTTGCCCTCATCATCGAGCACGCAGCTCTCGTAATAGCCATCGCCTGTCGTGCGCGGCCCGCTCACGCAGCGGTAGCCATCTGCGATCAACCGTACCGTCAGCGCATCGACCGCCTCGGCCGAGCCGAGCGAGAGCGCCACATGAGCCCAGCCATCGTGCGGGCGGTCATCGCTGCCCAGCACCTGCGTCCCATCGCACATGAGCTCGATGCGTGCCCCTCCATCAAGCGTGAGAAAGTACGAGTGGAAGCCGCGCGCGTTGACGTACTCGGAACTCGCCGACGCCCCGAAGTACGTCTCCCAGAACCTGCGTGCCCGCTCGAGATCGGCAACCCAGAGGGCAATGTGTTCTACCTGCATGGCTTTCCCCTAACACTGGCGCAGCACGCGCGTGAAGAACTCGATGGAACGGCGCAGCGACTCCACGCGGATACGCTCGTTGTCGCCGTGTATGGTCGCAAGCTCGTCTGCGGTCACATCGTAGGCCGAGAAGCGGTACACCCGATCCGAGAGGTCGCGATAGTGGCGGCTATCGGAGCATTGAACCATGACGTAGGGGCTCACCACGCAATCCGGCCACGTGTCGCCGACGGCTCGGGCCACGCGGCGGTAGCCCTCGCAGTCGGTGCGCGAGACGGGACTCGGCTCGCAGGCGTCGAGTGCGGTGATGGTGACATCGGAGTCGTCGATCGTATCCCTGAGATATGCCAGCACGCCCGAAACCGTATCGTCGGGATTGATGCGGATGTTGGAGACGATGGATGCGGTCGGCGGGATCACGTTGTAAGCCGAGCTCCCCTGCATCTGCGTGAAGGCGACCGTTGTGCGCAGCAGCGCGTTGAGGTTGCCGCCCGCCTTGCGCGTGAGCTGGTCGAGCACCGGCGTGAACGCCCCGATAGTGGCGAAGATCGTGCGGTAGAGCGGCGTGGTGTGGCGCCCGAGCACATCGAACATCTGACGTACGGGTTCCGAGATCCTAAGCGGCATCGGATGGGCCTCGATGGCGCAGACAGCTTCGGCAAGCGCGGCGACCGGCGAGTGCGGTTTGGGGGCAGAAGCATGGCCGCCGTTCGAGGCGGCCCCGTAGCGCACGTTCAAGAAGCCCTTCTCGGCGATGCCGATGAGGCCGCAGGGACGCTCGAGCCCGGGGAACACGTTCTGCACCACGGCACCGCCCTCATCGAGGACCAGCTCGGGGACGATGCTCCGTTCGGCGAGCCAATCCACGATGCGCGCGGCGCCGGGGCCGTTCACCTCCTCGCCACCCGAGAAGGCGAAGTAGACGTCGCACGTCGGCACGAAGCCTGCGGCGATGAGGGCATTCGCTGCGAAGAGGATGCCGTTCATGGTGACCTTGGTGTCGAGCGCTCCGCGACCCCAGAGGACGCCATCGATGAGCTCGCCGCCGAAGGGATCGTGTTCCCAGGCGCCCTCGTCTGCAGGCACCACGTCGTAGTGGGCCATGAGCACGGCAGGGCGGCCCTGCTCGCGACCGGGCCACCTGAACAGCAGGGCCCTATCGTCCATGCGCGTGAGCGAGCAGGCCGCGAACACATGGGGATAGAGCTCGGGGAGCATACCTATGAGCTTCTCGAACTCGGCATCATCCTCGAGGGCATGATCGACGTTCGAGACCGTCTTGCAGCGGATGAGGCGGGCCAGATGGTCCACGGCCGCATCGGTATCTACCTCGACCGGCTCGATGGAGCGGGGTTCCTCCACCGGCGGGGCGAACCGCGCGGCGCGGACCGCAAGGGTTGTCGCCGTACCGGCACCGAGTGCGGCCAGAGTTCCGGTCATAGCACGTCTGAGCAGCTTGTTCATGAGATCTCCTCCCGTTTGGATGCGAGTTCGGCCACTTCCTCCTCGATGTGGAAGCGCCAGACGACGATGAGCATGATCGCGGCAAAGATAAGCGGTGCCCAGCCCAGCAGGAAGTTCAGGGTGGGCACGACGGCGGCAGGCTGTGCGGGAAGGGAAGCGTCGAAGCCCGCGCGGGCGAGGAGGGCGCCGATCATCCACGTCACCCCGGACTGCGAGAGCTTTGCCGCGAGGTTGTCGACCGTCGAGACCATGGAGTCGAGGCGCCTGCCTTCCTTCGCCTCGACCAGATCGACGATGTTGTTGCGGTTGGTGTTCATCATGATGAAGGTGACCGAGACGCCCATGCCCGTCACAGCCGCATTGGCGTAGAGCGCGGCGATGCTCGCGGGATCGAGGATGAACCAGACCTTGGAGGCGATCAGGAAGAGCGCACCTGCGATCATCGTGCGGCGACGACCCAGCTTGCGATCGATGGAGCCGACGAGCAGGCTCATGGAGAGCGAGACCGCAAGATAGGCGGCCTGTATGGGCGTAGCTGCAGCCGTGGAGCCGAGCGCATAGGTCGCGAAGTAGGTGAGGCAGGAGAGCAGCAGCGCATTGCCGCAGCCATAGCAGGCCACGTAGATGGTATTGCGGATGAAGGAGGGGCACGAGATGAGCATGCGCACGACTTCGCGGAAGGGGATACGCTCCTCGTTATCCTCGACCTGGTGGACACGCTCCTTGGTGGTGGCGAAGTGGACGACGGCTCCCGCGATGCAGATGGCGCCCATCACGGATGCCGTGAGGATGAAGCCGCGGCCCGCAGCATCGGTGAGGTTACCCGAAACGTCCATGGCGCCGAAGACCTTGAGGAGCGGCAAGCAGGCGAGCGCGCCGATGGCGGTGCCGAGGCAGCCGCCCACGTTGCGGAAGACATTGAGGCTCCTGCGGTCGTCATCGCGATTGGTCGCGACGGAGCCCATCGAGTTGTACGGGATGCCGCAGAAGGTGTTGAAGGCCTCGAAGGCGAAATAGATGGCCTCCGCGACGACCGCCTTGAAGAGCTCGCTTCCGGGGAACGCCCAGAAGAGCGCCACGATGGAGATGGCCCAGGGCACCGCATAGAGGATGTAGGGACGGATCTTCTCGCCGCTCTTGAAGCGGTGGTTCAAGGCCATGTAGCCGAGCAGCGGGTCGTTCACGGCATCCCACACGGTGCCGATGGCGAAGACCGTGCCTGCGACGCCCACGCTGATGCCCAGCACGTTGGTCAGGAAGAACAGGTAATAGAGGCTCTTGAACTGGTAGACGATATTGTCGGAGGTCGAGAAGGTCATGAAGCCGAGCTTCTCGACGAGCCCCATCTTCTCGGTGGTGGCGCTGATATGCATCTCGGTCGCCTTCGCTTCATTCGTCATATGCGGCACTCCTCGCGCTCCTTGACGGCCATGAGCTTCTCGCGCAAGAGGCGCTTGAACTTCTCGGGCTCGTCGTTCATGGGATTGTGGCCCGAATGCTCGAACCAGATAAGATCCTTATCGGGCGCCTCGATCATGTCGTACCACTCCTGCACGAGCTCGGAGGGCGTGTTCATGTCGAGGCGACCGTCGAAGATGTAGAAGGGGATGTCGAACTTCGTGCAGGTGGACGGAAAGTCCACGGCACCCACCTCGGGCCACATGACCGAGAGCACGCGCCTGTGCCCGGTGATGTAGCCCGCGAGGTCGAGAGGGCTGTATTCCCCCGAGGCGAGGATGGGGATGACCATGCTCGCAAGGTAGCTGCGCTTGCCCTTGTCCCTGGAATAGCCGCCGTACCTCATCATGATGCGGCGCTGCACCATCATGCCGTCGTAGCCGCCCTTGTACTGGCCGCGCACGGGAGGGCCCACCTCCTGGAGCTTCCTGATGGAATCCCCATCGCCTGCTGCACGGGCGGCATCGAGGGCGAACCCGTAGGAAAGCTCCTCGTTTCTGGCACCGTCGACCACCTGGCCGAAGCCCACGAAGGCGGCGATCCCAGCAGGATAGCGGTAGGCGAGCCAGGTGCCGAGCACGCTTCCCCAGCTGCCGCCGATCACGAAGATCCTATCCTTGCCGAAATGGGCGCGCAGCCACTCCACGAGCTCCGCCGCATCGTCGGTGAGCCTGCGGATGGTGAGGTCGGCATCCTTCACGCCCGAGGCCGAGCCGCCCGAGCCGCGCTGGTCCCAGGTGGCGATGGTGAAGCTGTCGAGCAGGTCGAGGTGGGCGGTCATGATGTTGTGGCGGTTGCAGACGCCGGGCCCTCCGTGCAAAAAGAGCAGCACGGGCTTGGACGTGTCGTTCGTCTTTATGTGGATGCGCTGCCTCGTGCCGCCGATCACGATCCTGGTGTTGATATCGATCATCGCGCATCTCCCTCCGCCCTAATGGACCATCTCGCAGACGAAATCGGCATTTGGGCAGGATCGGGCTTATAGCCGTCGAGCGCCCACGTGTAGAACAGATTGTACAGCCCACCGGAGAGAAAACTGCGACGAACCGCATCGTGCCCGCGCGCTCCTTCGACCCCGAAGGCCCGATCGAACTCCCCACGCACGATATCCATGCGCCCCGCATCGATAAGCAGGGAGACCAGATTGCGCTGCTCACGCATGTGCTCGAGCAGCATCGTCACATACGCGCGCGAGTCATACGCGCGCGGGCCGGACGCAATCGAAGCGAGGAAACCCTCGGTCAATCCGCGTGCATGGGCTTTCAAGGATATCGTCTTTAGAGTCGAAGCTGCGCTAAGAGGAGACGTGCGCCGCCTGGACCCCCACCGCTATCTCCGTCACCGAGATGGCGTCATAGGGTTTCTCGGCCATCAGCACGATAAGCGCCTGCGTGAGGCGCGTGCGGACCACCGTGTGGGCATTTCTCGTCTCCTCCATGAAACACTCCGACGACGCATATTCCATTTTGGTGCAGGAAACGATTGCAGGACGTCCGATCGCCGCGCTCGGTCATACTAACTTCTGTGACAAGTGTATCAAATCAGTGATTTTGCACGGGAAGAAAGGATGTGCACCATGAACTACAAGAAGGTTACCGTAGCGGGCGGCGGTGTGCTGGGAAGCCAGATCGCCTTCCAGATCGCATACAGCGGATTCGCCGTCACCATCTGGCTCCGCGAGCCGGGCTCGATCGGTCGCTGCCAGCCCAAGCTCGACCGTCTCAAGGGCATCTACCTCGATACCCTCGAGGCCATGAAGACCGACCCCGCAGCCTATGCCTATGGGCTGCTTCCACGCGACCAGGTCACGCCGGAGGCTTGCGAAGCCGCCAAAGCGCGCGTCGAGAAAGCCTATGCCGACCTCAAGCTCACCACCTCATATGAAGAGGCCTTCTCCGATGCCGACTTCGTGATCGAGTCCATCGCCGAGAACCCGCAGGAGAAGATCGCCCTCTACACCGAGATGGCCAAGCACCTGCCCGAGAAGACCGTCGTGGCCACCAACTCCTCCACGATGCTGCCGAGCACGTTCGCCTCCTACACGGGCCGTCCGGAGAAATATCTGGCCCTCCATTTCGCGAACAATATCTGGAAGCAGCCGACCGCCGAGGTCATGGTGCACGCAGGCACCGATCCCAGGTACTTCGATGAGGTCTTCGAATTCGCCCAGGCTATCCGCATGGTACCGTTGAAAGTCATGAAGGAGCAGCCGGGCTATCTTTTGAATTCCATGCTCGTGCCCTTCCTCGGCGCTGCCGAATACCTTTGGGCCGAGGGCATCGGCACACCCGAGGACATCGACCTCGCCTGGACCATGTCGACCGGCGCCCCCAACGGCCCGTTCCGCATCCTCGACGTCGTGGGCCTTACCACCGCCTACAACATCGGCATGATGAAGCCGGGTGCCGATGACCCCACCACCCCGCAGGGCAGGATATGCGCGCTGCTCAAAGAGAAAATCGACCGCGGCGAGCTGGGCGTCAATGCAGGCAAGGGTTTCTACGATTACACGAAGTAGAGCAACGGAACGCACATACGGCACGGCAAACGGCACGGCGCCCGGGATACCCGCATCCCGGGCGCCGTGCCGTTTGATAGTCCCTTTTGCCCGCGCCTAGCGCACGGCGAGCTCTTCGCCCATCAGAAGCCCCATGACGCTCGACATCATGAGCCCACGCGTCCAGCCCGAGCTGTCACCTAGACAGTGAAGCCGTGCGATAGTGGTGTCCAAGTGCCCGTCCATCACCACGCGGTTGCTGTAGAACTTGAGCTCGGGTGCGTAGAGCAGGGTCTCCTCGGAGGCGAAACCGGGAACCACCACGTCGACCGCCTTGATGAACTCGATGATATCGGTCATGGCGCGGTATGGCATGGCGGAGGTGATATCCCCGGGTTCGGCGTCGGCAAGCGTGGGCGCGACGTTGCTGCGCGAGAGCTCCTCGCGCCAGGTCCGCTTTCCGTCGAGGATGTCGCCGAGGCGTTGCACGAGGATATGACCGTTGCCGAGCATGTTCACAAGCTGGCCCACCTGCCGCGAATAGGCGATGGGTCGGTTGAACGGTGCGCGGAAATGCTGCGTGGCGAGCACGGCGAGGTTGGTGTTGGCGCTCTTGCTGTCCTTGTAGGAATGCCCGTTCACCACGGCGAGATCGCCGTCGTAGTTCTCCTGGCTCACGAAGCCGCCCGGATTCTGGCAGAATGTGCGCACCTTGTCGCGGAAGGGCAAGGGATAGCCCACGAGCTTGCTCTCGTAGAGGACGTTGTTCACATCGTCGAGCACCTCGTTGCGCACCTCCACGCGTACGCCCATGTCCATAGGGCCGGACTCGTGGGCGATTCCGTGGCGCTCGCAGAGCTCGTCGAGCCACGCGGCGCCGCGGCGTCCCGTGGCAACAACCGTCTCCTTGGAACTGATCTCGCACGTGCCCGTGGGCCCGCAGACAACGGCACCCCGGCAGATACCCTCCTCGACGAGCAGATCGGTGCAGTCGTGCTCGAAGAGCAGCTCGACGCCCGCCTCTACAAGATGGCGCTCGATACGGCCATAGAGACCCTGCGCACGCTCGGTCCCCAGATGGCGTATGGGGCAATCGAGGAGCTTGAGACCCGCGCGGATGGCACGGCGGCGGATATCGGCCACCTGATCGGGATGCCCGACGCCCTCCACATGCTCGTCCGCCCCGAACTCGAGGTAGATCGCATCGCAGCGGCCGATCATCTCCTGGGCGAATTCCGTGCCGATAAGCTCGGGGAGATCCCCGCCCACCTCGTGGGAGAGCGAGAGTTTGCCGTCGGAGAACGCGCCGGCACCCGAGAAACCCGTGGTGATGCGGCAGGGATCGCAGTGCACGCACACCCCCGTCGTGGTCTTGGGGCAGAAGCGCTCCTCGATCGCGCGACCCTTCTCGACCATGACGATATGGCGGGCGGCGCCGGATCGGAGCAATCCGAGCGCGCAGAAGATGCCTGCGGGGCCTGCGCCGACGATGAGGACATCGCAAGCCTTGCGTGCGGTTTCGGATTCCATGGCAGCGCCCTCCCTGCCGGCTGCTCGCCGAGACGATGGATTCGGGAATATCACCGATTGCTATCGTACACCCGGAAGCCGGGGTCGAGGACGTGGGCGCTTTCTCCCATGCGGGCTCGCGGCGGCTTCGCGGAAAGGGCCTGGGAGCTGCGCATGGGAGCCTAGCCGGGTAGTCCGCCGATCACATCAGCGAGCAGATGTTCTTGGCGAACTCCACGGGGTCATCGACGGGAAGTCCCTCCACGAGCAGCGCCTGGTCATAGAGGAGGTTCGCATAGAGGGCGAGCTTATCGTCCTCCCCCGCCGCGTGCACGGCGACGAGCTTGGCGAAGACCGGGTGCTGGGCATTGAGCTCGAGCACGCGCTCGGCCTTGGGCATCATGCCGGCATCGGGGCCCTTCATCATCACGCGTTCCATCTCGAGCGAGATCGGACCCTGCGCGGTGATGCACGCAGGCGCATCGGTGAGGTTGGCCGAGACGCGAACCGCCGAGACCTTCTCCCCGAGCGCCTTCACCATAGCTTCGAACAACGCCTCGTTCTCCTTGGTCGACTGCTCAGCGGCGGACTTCTCCTCCTCGGTGGCAAGGTCGAGATCGGCCGTGGCGACGTTGGCGAGCTCGAGCTCGCGCGCGTCTTCGACGGGGCTCTCGCCCTCGGCCGCAGCGGTCACGGGGCGGTAGCTGCGCATGGTCTGGAGCATGAACTCGTCGATATCCTGCGTGCAGAGCAGCACGTCGTACCCGCGCCCGAGGGCGCTCGTCACGGCGGGAAGCTTCCCGAGCCGCTCGCGCGAATCTCCTGCGGCATAGAGGATCTTGTCCTGCCCCTCCTTCATCGCCGAGGCGTACTCGCCGAGCGTGCGCCACCTCTCCTCGCGCGCGGACCAGAAGAGCAGCAGGTCGGCAAGGTCGCCTGCCTTGGCACCGTAGCTCTCGTAGATGCCGAACTTGAGCCCGCGTCCGAAGTTCTCGAAGAACGTCTCGTAGACCGTACGCTCATCGGCGAGCATGGCAGCGAGCTCGTCGTGGATCTTGCGCTCCACGCGTTTGGCGATGGCGCGCAGCTGGCGGTTCTGCTGCAGCGTCTCGCGTGAGATGTTGAGGGCGACATCCGGCGAGTCCACCACGCCGCGCACGAAGTTGTAGTAGTCGGGCAGCAGGTCGGAGCACTTCTCCTGGATGAGCACGTTCGACGAGTAGAGTGCGAGGCCCTTCTCGTAGTCTTTGCTGTAGAGGTCGAAAGGCGCACGACCGGGGATGAAGAGCAGCACGTCGTAGGAGAGCGCCCCCTCGGCATGGAACGAGATGGTGCGCGCGGGAGCCTCCCAATCGTGGAAGGTGGCCTTGTAGAACTCGTCGTAGTCGGTCTGCTCAACCTCCGAGCTGCGCTTCTTCCAGATGGGCGTCATGGAGTTGAGCGTCTCGAGTTCCTGGTACTGCTCGTATTGCGGCGTGTAGTCATCGCCCGCATCATCCGGCTTGGGCAGCTGGCGACTCTTGGTGGCCATCATCTGGACCGGATGGCGCACGTAGTTGGAGTAGCGCTTCACGAGGTCGCGCAGGCCCCATTCCGAGAGGAACTTGTCGAGATCCTCGTCCTCGCCGCTCGCGCGCAAGAACAGCGTGACATCGGTGCCGTGATCGGCCGCGCCGTCGCGCTCGCCCGCCTTGGCCGCCTCGATGGTGTAGCCCCGGATGCCATCGGACTCCCACGCGAAGGCTTGGTCGGCGCCGAAAGCGCGGCTCACCACGCGCACGCGGGAGGCGACCATGAAGCTCGAGTAGAAACCCACGCCGAACTGGCCGATGATGTCGATATCCGCTCCCTGGTGCTCGGCATTCTCATCCTTGAAGGCCTCGGAGCCGGAGTGCGCGATGGTACCGAGGTTCTTGTCGAGCTCGGACTCGGTCATGCCGATGCCGTTATCGCTCACGGTGATGGTGCGGGCGTCCTTATCGAAGGAGAGGCGGATGGCCAGATCCTCCTCGCCCAACTGAACCGAGGGATCGGTGAGCGCCTTGAACGAGAGTTTGTCGATGGCGTCGCTCGCATTGGAGACGAGCTCGCGCAGGAAGATCTCACGATTGGTGTAGATGGAGTTGATCATGAGGTCGAGGAGTTTCTTGCTCTCGGTCTTGAATTGGCGCATGGTCGATCGCTTCCTTCCGGGCTGTTGCGGGCGAAACCTGCCGCTCGATAGATGACATGGATGCTTATACCCAAGTTGGACGGTTCGGATACCCCAGCACCGTGCGCTTGCAATAGCATACACTCCAGGGGCTTTCCTGCTGTTTTTTCTAGAAGAAAGGCCCGTTGAGCTTCTAAAGTGTATGTTAATCGCTCGCAACCGACACGATCCTAGGGTCACCGTCCTCCTCCTCGAACCTCACAACCGCCTCAGCAAGCGAGATACCGAGCTCCCGCGCATCCACAATCCCACGCTTGCCGCGCAGGCCGGGCATGAGCGAGCAGATAAGGCCATGGCGCGCCCGGGAGATCCGTTCGTTTCCCAATGCAACCCGCTGAGCGAGCAGATCGTGCCGCCCCGCACGCTCGATCGCCTCGACCACCTGCCCCATCGCCCGTTCGAAACCGCCCCGATCGAGCAGATCCTCCTTGGTGATGGAGAAGACCGTGAGTCCGAGCAGCATAAGGTCGCGGTCCCTGCGCTTGTCCGCGACGATGCGCGCGCGGGAGTCGGCCATCGCTTCGGCGAACTCACGCGCCAGGGCAGCGTTTCCCGGATCCCTGTCCAACGCGACCGCAGCACGGGCGATCTCGGACAGGCGGAAATGGTCCTCGCCGTCGTAGTTCAGGCCCACATTCGTTCCTCGGAACATGATGTCGGGCACACGCGAGCCCGCATCGCTCAAGCGGGAGAGGCGCTCGCCCAGCTCCTTGCGCGGGTTGAGGTCGATAGGACCCAGATCGAGCCCCAGCTTATCCACCAGCAATACTGCAAGGGCGGCAACGAGCGCCTCCGCAGGCGACCAGGCGTTCTCGGCAATGAGATCGATGGCCGCGAGCGCCTGCCGGGATCCGCGAACCTCATGGGCTTCCCGCGCGTATGCCCTCAGCTTGGCAACGGTAGTCACCGGCGCGATACCGTAGACCGCATCGCCATTGCGCGGGTTTTCCGCCGCGCGGGAGAAGCACCCGCAGAGCTCCATTCCCACCAGCACATGGTCGATGGGATCCATCGCACGCGCAAGCTCGATGAACAGGAGTTCAGGGCAGCTCACGGCGATACCGTTGCCCACATCGACGAACGACCCTTTGGGAAGGGCCCCCGAGACAACCGTGCTCTTGGTACCGGCCACCTGCAAACGCAGGTCCTTTTCGGGTACGAGGACATCGAGCGGACGGGTTGGCGAGAACTCCCCCGCCGTGCCGAGGAAGGCGAGCTGCTCGGCGATCCTCTTGCGCGTCCACCGGTGCATCGGCCCCGGATCGGGCGGCAGCATAGCGCAGCGCCTTGCCAAGCCGACTTTGATCTTGCCGCACCTGATGGCACGGATTATGTGAAGCGCGGTGAGCGAACCGAGGGTCAGACGCACGGGCATCCCTTCCAGGAAGATCATTCTCCTTCAAATAACATACACTTTAAGATGACAACTGCGGCTTCTCCTAGAAGAAACCGCAGGATAGCCGGTAATGTGTATGTTAATTTCCAACGAGAAGGTCTCGGGGTGCCGCCCGCCGCCTCCCTACTCGTAACGCTCGTCGAAGACGCGCCTGGTCTTCTTCTCGCTCCTAGGAAGCAGTCCCAGCTCGACGATCTTGACGAGCGGCGTGAAGCCTATCCTGTGCCTGATACGCCGCGCCACGTGCCTGCGCAGATCCTCCCAGTCCACCGAGCCGTTGGTCTCCACGTAGAGGCGCATGGTGTCGCGCCCATCGAGGTGCGAGAGGCGGATCTGGTACTCGCTCGAGAGCTCCGGGAAGCTGGCGAGGATCTCCTCGATCTGGGCCGGGAAGACGTTGACGCCGTGGATCTTCATCATGTCGTCGGAACGGCCCGTGATGGTATCGATGCGCGGATGCTCGTTGTGCCCGCAGGGGCAATCGCCGGGGATGATGCGGGAGAGGTCGTGGGTGCGGAAGCGGATGAGCGGCGCGCCCTCCTTGACGAGCGTGGTGAGCACGATCTCGCCCCGCTCGCCATCGGGGAGGACCTCGCCCGTATCCGGATCGATGATCTCGAGGAACACGTAGTCGCTCCACACGTGCATGCCGTGGCCATGCTGGCAGTTGATGCCGATGCCGGGGCCGTACACCTCGGTGAGGCCGTAGATGTCGTAATACTCCACGCTTAGGGCATCGATGATGCGTTTGCGGATCTTCTCGCCCGCGCGTTCGGAGCCGGTGATGAGCTTCCTGAGCCTGATCCGGTCGCGCAAGCCGCGTTTCTCGATCTCCTCGGCGAGGAGGAGCGCATAGCTCGCGGTGGCCGTGAGCACCGTTGACTGCATGTCGATCATGAACTGGAGCTGCTTCTCGGTGTTGCCGGGACCCATGGGGATGGCCATGGCGCCGAGCAGCTCGCACCCCGCCTGGAAGCCGATGCCGGCGGTCCAGAGGCCGTAGCCCGGCGTGATCTGGATGCGATCCTCGGATGTGACGCCGGCATACTCGTAGCAGCGGGCGAACTGGGCAGCCCAATCGTCCACATCCCTCCGGGTGTAGGGGATGATGACCGGCGTGCCGGTGGTACCGCTCGAGGAGTGGATGCGCACGATCTCGCGATCGGGAACGGCGGAGAGTCCCAGCGGATAGGCCTCGCGCAGATCCTCTTTCTCGCAGAACGGGAGAGCACGGAAATCTTCGACGCTGCCGACGCCCGTGATACCGGCTTCCCGTAGGCGCTTCCCATAGAAATGGTTCGAGTCGAGCAAGCGCTTGACCTGAGTATCGACCTGCTTGAGCTGGATCTCGTTGATCTGCATCATGCATTCCTTTCGTTGCGGCGTGACAGGGGGCGTGACGAGGGGACAGGCGTGACGGGGGGACAGGTCACTTGTCACGCTTTGACAGCGTGACAAGTGACCTGTCCCCCCGTCACGCCCCCTGTCACGCGCATGCTGTCACGGGCGCCCACTCGAGCGCACGGAGGTTGAGCTCGTGGAAACGTTCGGGGAGGCGCATCCTTATGGCGGCGCGGATATCGTCGACGGCGAGCGAAAGCGCACCCGTGCGCACGGCGGCACCGAGCAGCACCACGTTCAGGCACTTCTCCGAGCCGAGATCGGCAGCAGCGGCATCGGCATCCACCACGATGGGATTCTCTACATACCCCTGCAGGTACGCCATGATGGCCTCGAGATCGTACGCGGGACCGCCGATTGTGGCGCTCACCGGGATGATGGGCCGCGAGCTCACGACTACTGTGCCCCCCGCACGCAGGTACGCCAGCTGGCGCACGGCTTCGGCAGGCTCGAAGGCGATGATCAAGTCCGCGCGTCCGCAGCCGATGAGCGGGGAAGCCGCGCCGTCGCCGATGCGCACATGGGAAAAGACGCTGCCCCCGCGCTGCGCCATGCCGATGGTCTCCGCCGTCTTGACCGGAAGGCCCCTCGCCATGGCTGCCGCAGCGAGGAGCTGGGAGGCGAGGACGGTGCCCTGACCGCCCACACCGCAGAGGACGATGTTATCGCTCACAGCCGCTCTCCTCCCGATATGGCGCCTACAGGGCACAGCTGCTCGCAGAGGGTGCAACCCGTGCACAGCGAGCTATCGATCCTGGCTTTGCCGTCCTCGAGGAAGAGGGCGGGGCAGCCGATCTCGAGGATGCAGCGCTTGCACCCGATGCACGAATCGCCATCGACATGGCTTGTGGCCTGCGGTTTTGCAAGGATCACGCAGGGACTCCTGAAGATGATGGCCTTGACTCCCGGCTCGTCCGCCACACGGCGCACCGTTTCGACGGCATGCGCATGATCGAGTGGGTCGACGGTCTCGACGACCGCGAGGCCGATAGCCCGTAGGATCGCCTCGATCGAGACCTTCTCGACGGTCGCGCCCATCATGGTCCGGCCGGTACCGGGATGCGGCTGATGGCCGGTCATGGCGGTGGTGGAATTATCGAGCACGATGAGCGTGAGATCTGCCTGATTGTAGAACGCGTTGATGACGCCGGTGATGCCGCTCGCGAAGAAGGTGGAGTCGCCCACGAACGCGAAGCAGGCGGTGTCGGGCTCCACATGGAAGATGCCTTGGGCGACGGTGATGCCCGCGCCCATGCACAGGCAGGTGTCGACCATATCGAGCGGCCGGGCATTGCCGAGGGTGTAGCAGCCGATGTCGCCGCAGTAGACGGTCTTGCGCACGCCCATGGCCTTTTTGACGGCATAGAAGCTCGCACGATGCGGGCAGCCGACGCACGGGACGGGCGGGCGCACGGGAAGCCGCAGGGCGTTTGGGCCGACACGGGCGGGCGGCGCCGTGCCCAGAAATGCGGCGAGGGCAGCCCCCACCGACGCGACGGTGTTCTCGCCCGCAGGCGCGATATCTCCGGTGAGCTTGCCGCGTATACGCACATCGAGACCGTGCTTGCCGCATATCTGGAGCAATGCGCGCTCGATGACCGGGTCGAGCTCCTCCACGCAGAGGATCTCGTCGAGACCGGAGAGGAACTCCAATGCAAGGTCCTCGGGGAAGGGGAAGGGCGTGGCAACGCGCAAGAGGCGCGGGCAGGTGTCGGCAGCGAGGCTCTCCTCGACGTACATCGTGCTGATGCCGTGCGTAGCGATGCCCACGCGCGGGGCAGATGGCCCCTCGGGCATGATGAAGTTGCGGGTATACGACGAGAGCTCGTCGGAGAGCCGTGCGTTTCTCGCCTCGATCTTGGCATGGTTGGCGCGCGAGAGGCGCGGGAAGATGACCCAACGGGAGGAATCCCTTGCGAAACCCGTCGGTTCGGTGCGCCTCCAATCGGCCCCGTCGGCAACCGTGATGGCCTCGTAACCGTGGTCGATGCGGGTCGTGGCACGGAAGATGACGGGCGAGCCGATGCGCTCTGAGAGATCGAAGGCCTCCTGGATCATCTCGTAGGCCTCGGCAACGCTTGACGGATCGAAGATGGGCAGCTTGGCGAACTGCGCGAAGGTGCGCGTGTCCTGCTCGGTCTGCGACGAGATGGGCCCGGGATCGTCGGCGACCATGACCACCATGCCACCGCGCACGCCGATATAGGCGAGGCTCATGAGCGGGTCGGAGGCCACGTTGAGGCCCACCTGCTTGCAGGTGACAAGAGCACGCGCACCCGCATAGGCGGCGCCTGCGGCGACCTCCATCGCAGCCTTCTCGTTGACGGACCACTCGACGTAGACGGTGCCCGGATTGCGTTTCGCCACGGCTTCGAGCACCTCGGTGGACGGTGTGCCCGGATAGCCCGCGACCACGTTCACGCCGGCCGCGAGCGCACCGAGCGCGATGGCCTCGTTGCCCATCAGGAATTCCTCGTGCATGAGCCCCCTCCTGCGCCATGCGATTGGATGACCGGGCATGACCATAGCAGGTCCGGCTGGAGCATGCGGATTAATTCACATGCTTGAGACATGCGCGACCGTGACGAGCCGGGGTCGGACAGGGAGCGAAGGCAGCTGTCCGGCCCCGGCCTCCGTCAGCCCTGCAACATACGTACCGTTACTTCGCGCGCTCGACTTCGAGCGGGATCTCATCCAAGCCGCGCACGATCTCGATCCAGCAGCCATCGGGATCGGCGATGAAGTAGAGCCCCATCGTGGGATTCTCCTTGACGATGCAGTCCATCTCCTCGTGCAGCGCGTGGAACGCGTCGTAATCGTCCACGCGCACGCAGACGTGCGTGTCGCCTCCTCCATTGTCGTAGGAGCCCTTGTAGCCGCGATTCCACGTGAGCTCGAGCTCGAAGTCGCACTCGTCGTTGCCGATGAAGACGATGAGCCAGCTGCCGTCCTCGGGGCCCCTGCGGCGGCGCTCCTTGAGGCGGAGGGCCTTCTCGTAGAACGCGAGCGTGGCATCGAGGTCGTAGACGTGGGTGTTGCGGTGGATGAGCTTCGCGCGCATGGGGACCTCCGATCGGAGAGCGGATTTGCGATCGTTTCCAGTGTACCCGCACAGGACAAGCATTCGTGGCCCCCAATCAACATACCGTTTACACAAACTATTCGGGCTCCCAAAATGAGAGCCCGAATAGTTTGTGTAAACGGTATGTTGATTCACCTGCTCCGGTGAAACGCTATCCCTCGGAAAGCGTTTCACCGACAGGTGCAACCGCTCCACGCATCGAGAGCAGCTCCGCCGCCGCAAGCACTCCGAAACCGATCGCCGAGACCAGGAACACGAAGCGCAGCGGATCCTGCCCCGGCACGCCAGAAAGCGCGCCCGCATAGAACGACGCCATGGACGAGCCCACGCTCATCGCGCCCATCGCGATGCCGGTCGCGCGCGCGGTCAGCGCAGGCAGGCACACCATGCCCACTTCCATGGTCGCCGTGATGATGAGCAGCGACATGCAGGCGCCTGTGAACAGGGATCCGAGCAGCAGGGCCGACACAAGGCCGCACACCGAGGACGCCGCCATCGACGCGCTCCCGAACAGCTTGCGGAACCTTCCGTACAACATCCCTGCTACCATACCGGCGACCGTTCCGGCTGAAAGGAGCCCGCCCGCCATCGCAGCATCGCCCACGCCCGTGCTGACGACGAGCGAGGAGAACGTAAGGTACGCGGGTATCAGCAGGAGGATGTTCAGGCCGAAGAAGGCGCTGATCCTGAAGACCTCACCAGGGATGCGCGCTGCCGGGCCGGCCTCGTCTTCTCCCCCTCCGGCATTCGGCTCGGGAAGCAGCGTTGCGATGAGCACAAGCGCAATCGCACCAACGAGATATGCGAGGAAGGTCATCCTCCACCCGAACAAGGCCAGGATGCCGCCGACCAGCAGGAAAAACATGTTGCTCAGGTTGTTGGCGAAGTTCGTCGCGCCGAGCACCTTCGTGCGCTCACCTTCATCGAACAGCAGCAGCGCAAGGGCAGGACCCAGCATGGTGATGATGCCTACACCGAGGCCGAGCAGAGCACGCGAGGCGAGGATGAGGGGAAAGCCCTCCAACAAGAAAAAGACGATCTTGTGGAATATATCCTGAGTCAGTTTGGCGTTATGACGTTATTTACGGTGGTTCCAGAAGAGCAATACATACAATACGGCCTGAGGAAGGATGTTGTTACACATGAGATGTACGACCAGTGTGGACGATATGATGGAACAAGCGTGGACTACTATTACAATGATGAACGCTTAAGGCAATCTGACAGGAAGTGAAAAACAACACAGGAAGGATTATAACGAAAATGGCTAAAGTAAAATTATCCGATTGGATCAACGAAAACGTCCCTGACGACGCGGTATGGGGACAATACTATATCATTGTGCGAAAAGAAGAATATCAATCCGGTGGAAAGGTTCTTATCGAACAGACCGTGCCCCCGGCCAGGGATGCGACCATAACGGGGAAAGAAATCAAGGCGCATTTGGAGGACACCGGTCCGCTAATGGCATTCGGAATCGGTTGCCTCATATTCGGTATTGCGTGGATTGCTTTTTATCTTTGGATTGGAGAAAACTGGGGAACAGGAGTTAAAGACATACTGTTAGGCCCTGTGTTGGGACTGGCAGCAATTGTCGGTGGCGTCCTGTGTATGCTGGTATTTAAGAAAGGATCGAGCAAGCTTTCCGCTGAGGTTTCCGCCATTTCTTCATTGGAGGATTTATATCCACGCATAGAAGCGGCGCTGAAAGAAAAAGTGATTGCCGAGGAAGAAAAGATAAGAAAACAGGAGATGGGGAACCAAGGCGAGGCGTTTTCCGGTAGAGCTTGCTTCACGGCCCGCGAAGTTTTGCAAGACGAATTAGGTGGAG
This sequence comes from Coriobacteriales bacterium OH1046, assembly GCA_004010535.1. Classification (GTDB taxonomy): domain Bacteria; phylum Actinomycetota; class Coriobacteriia; order Coriobacteriales; family Atopobiaceae; genus RUG721. Next base: position 376,867 of record RQYE01000001.1, read on the forward strand.
TTCCTTTAGATCTTGGCTTGAAGATGAAAATGGTTGCGGCGAGCGTGCCGGAAAGCGGATTGAAGCTCACCAGGCGATAAGGCGCAACGAAGAATAAAGGCGCAGCAAAAATGCGCAGGGAGGACAAACATGAAAAGAGCAAGAAGATTGTCGGCATTTGCACTGTGCGGGATCCTGTTGTTTCTGACGGCCTGTGGCTCCGGCACGCCAACAGCGGAGATTACCTCTGTCAAAATTTCCGACGCGATCCGGGTACGCCAGCAGCCCACGGAATCTGCACCACGTCAACGTCTTCATAACCAAGATTGTTGAGCGCCATGTCTTCTCCTCCTCGAATCGAGTTATCCGCTTCCACGCGAAGCGCTTCGAGTCAACTATCGAGCAGGAAAGGGCAACACACCCATTCATCTGCAACATACAGCTATGAAGATTCCGAATCGCTTCCGCGCAACGGAGAGACGGACGTCGAAGCGCTTACTTGATGAGGAACGCCGCGAGGGCGCCCTCATGGCACGTAACCTTGGCATGCTCCCCGACGATGCGGTTCGACACGCCCCTATCGCCCAACAGGGGCAGCTCGGCGCCATCGAGGCGCCAGCGCATCCCCTCCTCGGAAACCACCGTACCGGGCTCGAGCGCCACGGCTGAGAAGGTCCTGCCGATCTCGCCTTCGGCGAACTCCCAGCTGTCGCAGCCCTCGGGCGAGAGGATCGCGAGCTCGAAACCATCCTCGACGAGCATGGGACCCGTCTCCTTGATGGCGAGGAGGAGCCCGAGAGCGCCGAGCATATGGTCGGGGCGCCCTCCCGTGGCACAGGTCAGGCAGACATCGAGGACCTCGCCGCGACGCCGCGCCTCCTCGGCTGCACGATCGAGGGCGAAGGCGAGGTCGGTCGCGTCCTTCTCGACGGGGAGGCGCATGGTCGAACCGGCATGCGCGCGCGCCCATGCCGCGGTATCGGCATCTGCGGAGTCGTCGTCCCCGCAGAAGAGATCGGGCACCACGCCGGCGCTACGGCAGACGATGGCGCCGCGGTCGACCGCGACGACGTAATCGGCATCCAGCGCCAGCAACGCCACGAGCTCGGATGACGAAGGCTCGGGCGAACCATCGATGATCAGGGCTTTCACATACACCTCCCCATCCGCGCGGGAACAGACTGCAGCCGCTCGAGCGAGAGCTCCGCATAGCTTGTGACGAGGATATCGGAATGCTCCCGCATGTACACGGGATCGCGGCCATCGTGATCGTTCAGCAGAGCGACCACGGGGAAGCCCTCGTCCTGCGCCGTGCGGGCGGCGAAGGGCGCATCCTCGAACACCCAGGTCGTCTTCTTACCCGTGCCGAGCCGACGAAGCGCCTCGAGGTAGATATCGGGATGCTCCTTGTCGCGGTACCCGGTGTCCTCCGAGGTCACGATATCGCAGAAGAAGCGACCGAGCCCATGCAGCTCGAGTGCGCGCCTGACCGCCCGCTTGGGTGTGGACGACGCAACGATCAGGGGGATGCCCGCCGCTGCAAGGGTCTCCAAGAAGCCGCGCACGCCCGCGAAGGGCCTTACGTCATGCTCGTAGAAGTCCAGCGCAAGCGAAAGGTGCTCCTCGAAAAGCTCCTCCGGACCCTCGCCGATACCGAAACGGCCATGGAGCATCCGACAGCCTTCGAGCAACGATAACGACTCGAGGAACGCATATTCCTCCTTGCTCGCCTCGATGCCATGACGTGCGGCAACCCTCGGAAACAGGCTATTCCAATACGGCATGGAGTCGAGCAGCGTGCCATCGCAGTCGAATATGGCTCCGGTGATATCCATGCGCATCCCCCCTGTCGCCTCTGGAACGCTTCGGATCCGCTCCCCGCAATCCGCAGCGTGGACGATTCTCCCTCCAGGCCGTTCCGCACGGGCATCGGGAGTATCCGCATAGCCCACGCATCTTGGCCCGTCGAGAACCATGCCGCCGTGCCGTCGCGGTCGCGGGTTGCGGAACTTCAAGAGGTCCACCCCATCTTAGCGATACCGCAGGCGAAACCAAAGTACTCGCTATGGTCCACCGCCAGCCTCTGGAGGGAGGTCATCGACGGGATGGTCCCACGTTTCCCACCCTCGAACAGGTTCTCCATGGCCTGTTCGGCATCGTCGCACGAGCTTATGACGGTGAACCGATCCGCGAACCGGCGGATATTGGATCGTGATGGGAGCCGCTCCAGCATCTTGGGGTAGAGCAGCCAGCTGTAGCACAGGAATGCCTGGAACCGCCTTTCCGGGAAGGCTGTCTGGAAGAACGCCCTCGCATCGCGCAATGATCGATCGACGCGTTCCGGATCAAGATCCGCCCCCCGTTGGATATGGCAATTGATCACGGGCACGCCACTCGGCAACGACGCCTTCTGCTCCGGGCTGAACACCATATACGGCTCGCCTATCGTCTCCTCATCCAGATACACCATCTTGAATGGCTGATACTGCAAGGCACCGATCTTGAAGATGCCCGCGCTCATGATGTGACGAAACCAAACGACGTCCCCTCTGCTTATGCCGACCTTCCCGGTTCTCCCATGATACAGGCCGGCACGCAGGGAAACGTCCCGGAAGGTGTCGAAGATGATGCAATCGGGAGCTCCCTTTTCCCTGTAGTCCCCATAGCTCTGCAGGAGCAGGAAGGTGACGGCGGCCAGCCTCGTGAGCGGCATGCGCCTGCAGAGGGCGATGTCGAGATCCTCCCCGGCATATGCAGAGGCTGCGATCTCCCCGATGCCCGGATCGGCGAGCTTTCTCCGCACGGCCTGCTCGACGGCTTCAGGATAGCGCAGCTCTTCCAGCAATCTGTCCAACGCCAGCCCGTCTCCCCCACGAAGATGCCTGCGATCGGCGGCTTCTCCCAGCATGCGATCCTCCCTGCTCATGGAAAGGCCGTGCCTCATGGGCCCTCCGCGCGATGCTTTTTCGATGATACCTGTGTTGAATGCGAAATATGTGGCGCGACATCCCGAACTTGGCTAAAGTGGTGCCTTGGCATTCGATTCGGCACGGTATGAAGGACACCACCATGGCGCGTTACGACTACATCTGCACCTCATGCAACCGCATCTTCGAGGTCGAGCACCCCATGGACGCACGCCCCGATGCGGTCTGCCCGATATGCGGCTCATCTGCGCAGCGCCACTTCGCCAGCTCGTCCATCGTGTTCAAAGGTTCGGGCTTCTACAACACCGACCAACGCGACAAAGGCAGCTCATCCGAGGCAAGCGCGCCGGAGCCCCATTCCTGCAGCTGCGAGAACTGCCCCCGCAAGAGCGAATGACTTCTCCGAAGGGTATGCTATCTACAGCTCTCCGACCGGGATGAGCCGTACATTCCCGCTCTCGAGCTCGAACTCGACCGCAAGCTCATGCACCTCGATCCGCCTCCATCGTTCCAAACGCTCCCGCGCTGTGGCAGCACGGGGCCCCGGCATCGGCGACCAGATGAGGTCCTGCCGTGCCCGTACGAGGGCATCGTTTCCCGCCAGACTTCGGTGCCACATCAAATTGCGTGCGTCGGATCGTTCGATCGTCTCGATAACCCGCCCCATCACGCGGTCGAAGCCGCCGTCCTCTTCCAGATCCTCCTCGGTGACCGAGAAGACCGTGAGCCCGAGCGCCATGAGATCTCGGTCGCGTCGCTTGCCCGAGACGATCCGCGCGCGGGCGTCGGCAAGCGCTCGGTCGAGCTCGCGGGAGCGTTTTGAGCTGCCCGGATCACGGTCTGCCGCCACAGCCGCACGCGCGATCTCAACAAGGCGGAGATGATCCTCGCCATCGTAGTTCAGGCCCACTGCGGTGCCGGTGAACATGATGTCGGGCACACGGGAATCCGTATCGCCCAGCCGCGAGAGCCGCTCGCCGAGCTCCTTGCGCGGGTTGAGGGTGATCGGCCACAGGTCGTACCCCAGCTCGGTGCGGGGAAGCACCGCAAGCGTCGCAATGATCGCCTCCATAGGCGACCAGGCATTCTCGACAATGCGGTCGATTGTCGCCAACGCCTGCTTTGCTCCGCGAAGCCAGCTCGTTTCCTGCGCGAACGCGCGCAGGCGCTTGATTGTCGTCGCCGGTTTCAGGTTGTACGTAATATCTCCCCCGCGAGGGTTCTCCGCATCACGTGAGAAACACCCGCAGAGCTCCATGCCCAACAGCAGGTGGATGGGTGGATCCATCACGCGCGCAAGCTCGACGAAAAGCAGCTCGGGGCCGCTCATCGCAATGCCGCTCCCCAAATCGACGAACGAGCCGGAAGGATACTCGCCCAAGCGGAACGTGCTCCTCGTTCCTTTGAGCTGAAGACGCTGGTCTTTACTGGCGACGAGCGTGTCAAGAGGCCGCTGCTCTGAGAACGCCGCCACATGACCGAGGAGCGCGAGACCCGATGCCAGGCCCTTTCGAGACCAGCGCTGGTTCGGCGCTGGGCTCGGCGCAACGATATCGCAGCGGCGCTCAAGGTTGCCTGGGATCTGCCGTGACCGAATTGCCCGGGTGATGCGCAGGGCGGTGAGGGAATTGAGGGTGAGCTGCATGGGGCTCCTTCGCTTAAGCTGTCTCAGCAACATGCCCTTTAGTCAAACTATCTGGGCTCTTGAAAACAGAGTCCGAATAATTTCTCTAAAGGGTATGTTATTCGCAAACCAAGATGGCATGGAAATGACCATCCGGGGCGCCTGGGGCGGGCAGGCTCTGCACGTCGGCTCCCGCACGCATGAAGCGAGCTCCCGCAGCGCTTGCGAGGAAGGCGTCGACCACAGCCTCGTTCTCCTGGATAAGGACCGAACAGGTCGAGTAGACGAGGCGCCCGCCCGGCACGACGCGGGATGAGGCCGCGCTTAGGAGCTTGAGCTGCAGCCCTGCGAGCTCCGAGACGGATTTCGGCTCGAGCGCGGAGGCGATCTCGGGATGGCGGCGCATGGTACCGGTGCCCGAGCAGGGGGCATCGACGAAGACCAGATCGAAGAGACGGTCAAGATCGGGCGGCACGCCCTGCCCGCCAAGACGCGTGCCGTCGAAGGCAAGCGAGGTTGCGCGATTGCCGAGCCCCGCCCGACCGAGGCGTCCGCGTGCGGCTGCGACCTTGGATCCGAGCACATCGATCGCGGTGATATCGGCGGCGCAGCGCCGTGCGATGATAAGCGTCTTGGTGCCGCTCCCCTGCCCGACCTCGAGGATGCTCGCCGGCGCATAGGTCGCGATGCGGGCGCAGATGCGCTGCGCGGAGAGATCGGAGACCACCACGGCACCCGATCGCACGAGCCCCGACTCGAAAAGACCGCCCGGCGCCTGAAGCTCGAAGCAGGCATCGAGGTCCGTGGGGAGCGGAGAGAAGGGCGCAAGGAGGGCACGATCCTCGGAAAAGACATACACCGGGGCAGGCTCGAGGTTGGCGGCTGCGAGGCTGGTTGCCGACGCCGCACCGCGATCATGCGAGATGCGGTCGAGCAGCCAAAGAGGAAGCCCCGAGATGAGCCGCAGCTCGTCGAGGCATCCCGTGCGCACGGCCAACGCAGCCCGCGCCGCATCGATCCGGGGCCCGAGCTCGGAGCCCATCCTGCGCAGGAGCGCATTGGCAAGGGCTGTCGCACGGGGCGCAACGGAGCGCACGAGCTCCACGCCCTGGCTCACGGCCACCTCACGGGGCGTTTCGAGGTATAGCGACTCGAATGCCGCGATGCGCAGGGCATCCCTCACACGCGGCTCGAGCGAAGACGGTCTCCGCGCATGCTCGGCTATGAGCTCGTCGAGCAGATCCCGAGCCGAGACGGCGCCTATGGCGAGGCGCGTCGCAAGCGCCCGGTCGGCAGCCGAGAGCCCTTGGAAAACCCTATGTGCGCGGATGATGTCGCGGATGCGCCCGTCACGACGGCGCGCATCCGATACCGCCGTCAGCGCGGCATGCCGGGAAGCCGCAAGCCTCGTCATGGGAGAGCAGCCCAGAGCTTGGCACCGCGCAGCCCAGCGGCCCATGCGGAAGCGGCCATGGCGCGCTTCCCATCAGGCTTGACCTCGAGAACCTCGAAGCTCCCTTCGGCACAGCCCAGATACACGCGGCCCGCGTGCACGCAGACCTCGCCTGCCGCGAGCCCTTCGGACGAGACGCGCGCATCGAGGATGCGCACGCCGCGTGCGGCGACAAGGCAGCGGGCGGGCGCGGTATCGCCCGAAGCCTGCACGCGGGCGCGGTTCGCCCGAGCCGTGTCGGCAGGGTCGAGGAACAGCTCGGACTTCTCGATCTTGGGCGCATAGGTGATGAGGGCCTCGTCCTGCTCGATCCAAACGGCTTCGCCGCGCGCGAGCAGGTCGAGGGCAGCTATCAGCTCCTCGGCGCCGAGGCGGGCCAGCTCGTCGATCAGAACTGCAGCGGGCTTCTCGCCGATCGGGGTCGATGCCTGGGCGCAATAGGCTCCCGCATCGAGCTCGTGCACCACGCGCATGATGGAGACGCCCGCGATCGGATCCCCCGCGAGGATAGCGCGTTGGATGGGCGCCGCGCCGCGCCAGCGGGGCAGCAGCGATGCATGGACATTCACGCAGCCCAAGGGCGCGATACCGAGCAGGGCATCGGGCAGGATGGCGCCGTAGGCCGCGACGATGATCGCGTCGGGGCGCGCCTCCTCCAGAAGCTCAATCGTCTCGGCGGTGATGCGGGTGCACTCGTGGACGGGAAGGTCGAGTCCGCGCGCGCGCAGCTTCACGGACGAGGGCTCGAGGGAACGGCCGCGCGAACGGATGGCATCGGGCCGGGTGAGAACGGCGACAACCTCATGATGCGCGGCGAGCGCCTCGAGCGAGGGCACTGCGAACGCGGGGGTTCCCATGAAGACGACGCGCATGCTCGTGCTCCTATTCCCCGGTGCCCACTTCTCCAGGCACCGCGCCCTCCTCGATGGCCTTGCGGCACTCCGCCAGAGCGCGCGCACGCCCGATAGGCCCCAGATAATCCACCATGGTTTTCCCATCGAGATGGTCGATCTCATGCTGCAGGCAGACGGCCATCAGGTTGTCGGATGCCTCGTAGCGCAGCGTATCGCCCTCGAGATCCTCTGCCTCCACGATCACATGCGACGGGCGCGTCACCGTCACGGAGATGCCCGGGAACGAGAGGCAGCCCTCGGTGAAATCGCGCTCCGCGCCATCGGCGGCGATGATGCGCGGGTTGACGAGGACGTAGGGATTGCGGTCATCGGTACCCGCATAATCGCAGTCGATGACCACGAGGCGCACGAGCTCCCCCACCTGGGGTGCCGCGAGGCCGCAACCGGAGGCGAGGTACATATCATCGAGCATGCGCTCGGCGAGCGCGCGTATCTCGGGCGTGATCTCGCCGATCTCGGCGCACCGCTGCTTGAGGCGCGGATCGGGGGACAGGACTATATCGTCGAAGGAAGCCATCGGGATCTCCTACATCATGTCGTACGCATCGATATCTATCGATATATTACTACCCCGTTTGGCAGGGAGCGTACGGACGCACGCGGAAAGAACAGAACCGAGATCCGCATCCAAGGGCGCTTTCACCATGACATGGCGCCTGAAGCGATCCTTTACGCGGGATTTGATGCACGCGGCAGGGCCGAGCACCTCCCACGCGGGATCCGTCCCCACCCGTGCGCGCAGCTCTGCCGCAAAGGCATCCGAGGCTGCAAGCACAGCGCGGGACTGCATGCCCCAGAAGGTGATGTTCGCGAGGCGCGAGAAGGGAGGGTATCCGGCCTCCTTGCGTTCGGCACGCTCGGCCTCCTCGAACAGCCTGCGGTCATGGCGGGCTGCCGCGAGGATGGCGGGGTGGTTCGCCCACCAGGTCTGGATGATGACCTCGCCGGGCTTCTCCCCCCTGCCCGCGCGTCCCGAGACCTGCTCGAGCAGGGCATAGGTGCGCTCGGCAGCGCGGAAATCGGGGAGCTTGAGCATGGTATCGGCATTGATGACGCCGACGAGCGTGACCTCGGGGAAATCGAGGCCCTTGGCGATCATCTGCGTGCCGATGAGCACGGCGCTGGGGGAAGCGTCGAAGCGCTCGAGAAGCTCCTGGTGGGCTCCCTTGCCGCGCGTGGTATCCGCATCCATGCGGATGATGTCCATGCTGTCGGGCAGGAGCATGCGGAGCTCGTCCTCGACCCGCTGGGTGCCTATGCCGAAGGCCGCCAAGAAGCGGCTCCCGCAGTTGGGACAGCTTGTGGACGGGTCGGGATAGGCCTTGATGGGCCAGCTCTGGCCGCAGGTATGGCACATGAGCTCATGGGAGCGCTCATGGTAGGTGAGCGCCGTGGAGCAGTGCGGGCACTCGGACACGCAGCCGCAATCGCGGCACATCAGAAAGGTTGCGAATCCTCGGCGATTGAGCAGCAGGACGGCCTTCTCACCCCGCGCGGCCACGGCGTGCAGGGCCTTTTCGAGCGGTTCGGAGAAGATCGAGCGGGCGCCGCCCCTGAACTGATCCGCCATGTCGACGACGGTGACCGTGGGAAGCCGGGCACCGCCGGGGCGCTCGGGCATCTCCACGCGGGTCCAGCGGCTGCCGCGATACGAACCCGTGCGGCAGCGCTCGAGCGCCTCGAGCGAGGGCGTGGCCGAGCCCAGCACGAGTGCCGCCCCGCGCTCCCGGGCGAGCCGCGCCGCGAGCTCGCGGGCATGGTAGCGCGGCGCCTGATCCTGCTTGTACGAGCCCTCGTGCTCCTCGTCGATGATGATGAGGCCTGCGTTGGAAAGCGGGGCGAAGAGCGCCGAGCGGGCGCCGACCACCACGTGAGCTTGCCCGGAGCGGACCATATCCCACTGGTCGAAGCGCTCCCCGACGGAGAGGCGCGAGTGCAGGATGGCGACATCGTCGCCGAAACGCGAGCGGAACCTGCCCACGGTCTGCGCGGTGAGCGAGATCTCGGGCACGAGGACGAGCGCGCCTCTGCCCTGCTCGCGCACGCGCTCGATGGCAGCGAGGTACACCTCGGTCTTGCCCGAGCCCGTGACGCCGTCGATGAGCACGCAATCGCCCGAAGCCCGACCGACCGCCTCCCCAATGGCGGCAAGGGCGTCCAGCTGCCCCCGCGTGAGCCGCTCGGGCCTCACCGCGTAGGCGCTCGAGAGGGTCGTGGCATCGCCCCCCCGCACCCGACGGCGGGATGCGCATGACACGGCGCCGTGCTTCTCGAGGGCCTTGACCGCAGAGGCGGCTCCCCCGATGAGAGCCGAGAGCTCCGCGAGCCTCATGGGCCCGGCGGCGAGCGCTTCGAGCACCTGGCGCTGACGTGAGGCATGCGCTGCAGGCACGAACCCCGCATCCGCAAGCTCCACCCAGCGGTCATCGACCGTACCGGCACGCTCGTGCGTGAGCTCCCATGGGCCGCCCTCTCCCGCACGGGTCACCTTGACCTTCTGGCCGGGCGCGAGGAAGGGGCGGACGGCCTCGGAGAGCGGGCAGGCGTATTCGCGGGCCATCCAGGCGATGACGCAGGCCGCCGTCTCGTCGAAGGCAGGCGGCGCGAGCACCTGTTGGATATCCTTGATCCTATCGGCATCGATGCTCCGCGGCACCTCGTCGGAGAGGCCGACCACGTAACCCACGGCGGCGCGATGCGAGAAGTCCACGAGCACCGTGGCGCCCACGGACACCTCGTCCGCAAGCTCGGACGGGATACGGTAATCGAACGCGCGGTCGAGGGCGCGTGTGGGTATGTCGAGCACGACGCTGGCGGATGGCATGGGACTCCTTCGCGGTATCGGTACCAGTGTAGCGTCTTGGCCGCCCGGGCGATACGCGCGACCCTGCGCGAGCCGCATGCTTCGCCTAGCCGCCATCTCCGAGCGCAGCTTCGGAAAGCGGCGTGTAGACGGGATGCTTCCTCGAGAGATCGCTCTTGAAGAGCGCAACCGTGCCGATGGTGCCGGCGGCCGCGTGGGGCATGGGCAGCGCACCGCCCGAAAGGTCTGCAGCGCGCATGAGCGTCACATGCGCACGGAAACCCTTCCCGTCGAAGGGGAAGCCGGCGGTATCGAGCGAACGGCGGATCTTCCCGGCGAGCGCCTCCAAGCGCCCGCCGGAGCGGACCTCCTGCCAGAGCGCGGCGCGCTTCCTACGTCCGAAACTGCCGAGCGCGCCGAGATGGACCTCGATGGGCGGGAACCCCGTGCAGGCATCCATGAGCAGTGCCGAGAGCTCCTGCACGCATGCCGCGTCTGTCTCGCCGAGGAAGGCGAGCGTGATGTGGAAGCGATCGGGCGCCACATACCGACCGGAAACAGCCTCGCGCAGAAGCGCGGAGGTCTCCGCAAGCGCCTCGGTAAGCCCCTGCGGCAGTTCTGCAGCGATGAACAGTCTCATGGGATAACTATGGCAGATTTGCGACAGCCGAGCACAGCTCATCCACCCTGTCCGTGCGCTCCCAGGTGAAATCGGGGTCGGTGCGGCCGAAATGGCCGTAGGCCGCCGTCTTCTCGAAGATCGGCCTGCGCAGGTCGAGATCGCGGATGATGGCGGCGGGACGCAGGTCGAAGACCTCCCGCACCGCGCGCTCGATGATTTCGTCGCCCACCGCGCCCGTCCCGAAGGTATCGACCATGATCGAGAGGGGCCGCGCGATGCCGATGGCATAGGCGAGCTGGAGCTCGCAGCGCTTGGCAAGGCCCGCCGCGACCACGTTCTTGGCAACCCAGCGCGCCGCATAGGCGGCCGAGCGATCGACCTTGGTGCAGTCCTTGCCCGAGAAGGACCCGCCGCCGTGGCGGCCCACGCCGCCGTAGGTGTCGACGATGATCTTGCGACCGGTGAGACCCGTGTCCCCCACAGGACCGCCGATCACGAAGCGCCCGGTCGGATTCACGAAAACCTCCGCATCGCGCCACGGGATCTGCGCCCCCTCGAGCACGGGGGCGATCACCTGCTCGAGCATATCGGCCTTGACGAGGGACATATCCTCGATCTCGGCGCTATGCTGGGTAGACACGACGATGGCCGTGACCTCAGCGGGTACGCCATCATCATAGCGCACCGTCACCTGGGTCTTACCGTCGGGGCGCAGGTACGCGAGCGTCCCGCGTTTGCGGACCTCGGCGAGGCGGGCGGAGAGGCCGTGCGCGAGGTAGAGGGGCATGGGCATGAGAGCTTCGGTCTCATCGCAGGCGAAACCGAACATCATGCCCTGATCGCCGGCTCCCGTGCGGTCGAGCTCGTCGGCCGTGCGGCCGGCTTGGACATCGAAGGACTCGTCGATGCCTTGGGCGATATCGGGCGACTGCTCGTGGATCATGTTGAGGACGCCGCAGGTATCGGCATCGAAACCGTACGCTGCCGACGTGTAGCCGATACGCCGGATGGTGTCGCGCACGATCTTCTGGATATCCACGTAGGCCTGCGTACGGATCTCCCCCGCCACGAGCACCGTCCCCGTGGTCACGAACGTCTCGCAGGCGCAGCGTACGTCGGCGATGCGGGCGGGTATCCCGCTCGGCGCGACATAGCCTTGGGCCTCGAGCCGCGCCTCCTTCGCGAGGATCGCATCGAGGATGGCATCGGAGATCTGGTCGCAGATCTTATCGGGATGCCCCTCGGTCACGCTCTCGGAAGTGAAGAGATAGCTGTTGGATGCCATGGAAGGGCCCCCTTCGTCTTCATGGGAGCCTCTGAGAAGGCCCCCGGCCTTTGAGGGAGCCTTGATCGTCCAAGCACTCCCCGTCTTCCAGACGTACCGTGCGGCCGCCTGCCGAGATTTGGCACCGTTCCCCTACGGGGTGGTTGCCGGAGCATCAAAGGGCTCGGTCCCTCCGCTCGATGCGCCGCATGTGCGACGCCTCATGACGAGTGGCTTAACCTTAAGGCTTTCCGTGCGTCTTGACAATGAGGAGGCCGCGTTTCAGCTGCGGTATTCGCGAATACCGCATTTTTCGAGGAGGGAACCTGTTGCGGTGATCGTGGATGCGCAGCTAGGAGGAGTGCCGTCCCCCGTAGGCGGGATCGGGAGTTGCGGGGATCGCGCATCACGCAGTTTCCGGCATCCGAGATCCTGCGGGGATCTCGGATGCCGAGGTCCAAGACGGATGCCGCGGCTCTGCAGATTGCCAGAAGAATAACTGATGGCCCCGTGCAGGCCGCCCATCACGGGGTACCCTACAATGAAGTCATCTTCGGGGAAGGAGGCACCGTGGCATATCTCGGAGAGGATATCCCCAAGCTGGGTTTCGGCCTCATGCGCCTGCCCAGGCTCGAGACCGGCGGGATCGACATCCCGCAGGTCTCGCAGATGGTCGATGAGTTCATCGGAGCCGGCGGGACCTATTTCGACACCGCCCGCGCCTACAACGACTCCGAGGCCGCCATCCGCGCCGCGCTCGTGGAGCGCTACCCGCGCGCGGGCTTCAAGCTCGCCAGCAAGAATGCCGCATGGCTCGGCATGAACAGCCGTGAGGAGGCCATAGCCGCCCTCGACACCTCGCTCGCCGAGACAGGCGCGGGCTACTTCGACTTCTACCTCCTCCATAATCTCGGGGGAAAGCGCACCGAGGTCTTCGACAGATGGGGGCTGTGGGATTGGATCAAGGACGTCAAGGAGCAGGGCAAGATCCGCCACTGGGGCTTCTCGTTCCATGACAACGCCGAGACGCTCGACGAGATCCTGAGCGCCCATCCCGACGCCGAGTTCGTCCAGCTGCAGATCAACTACGCCGACTGGGACGACGCCGGCGTCCAGTCCAGACGCTGCTGGGAGGTCGCACGGGCCCACGGCAAGCCCGTCATCATCATGGAACCCGTCAAGGGAGGCATGCTCGCCAACCCGCCCGGACCCGTCAAGGAGATCCTCTCCGCCGCCGAACCCGACTCCTCCCCCGTCTCGTGGGCGATCCGCTTCGCCATGAACACCGAGGGGCTCATCACCATGCTCTCCGGCATGTCCTCGCTCGAGCAGATGCGCGGCAACATCGCCACGTGGAAAGCCGTGCAACCGCTCACCGAGGCCGAGCTCTCCACGCTCGAGGCCGCCCGCGCCAAGCTCAAGGAGCTCATCAAGGTTCCCTGCACCGCCTGCCACTACTGCATGGAGGATTGCCCCGTTGATATGAATATCGCGGGCATCATGGAGCTCATCAACCGCGCGGCCCTGTACGGCGCGGACGCGGCCAAGCACGGATACGGCTTCGCCACGCGCACGGCCAAGGCGAGCGATTGCATAGGCTGCTACCAATGCGAGGGCGCCTGCCCACAGCATATCGATATCGTGACCCAACTCGCCGCTGCGGCGGAGATGTTCGAATAAAACGAAAGGAAGCCCCTTTATGAAGATCGGATGCGTCCGCGAGATCAAGAACAACGAGTTCCGCGTGGGCCTCACCCCCGACAACGTGCGCGTATACACCGCCGCCGGGCACGAGGTGCTCATCGAGCGGGGTGCCGGCGTGGGATCGGGCTTCGCCGATGTCGACTACGTCGCTGCGGGCGCCCACATGGTCGACGACGCTGCGAACGTGTGGCGCAGCTGCGAGATGATGGTCAAGGTCAAGGAGCCGCTGCCCGAGGAGTTCCCCCTCTTCCACGACGGCCTCATCCTCTACACCTATCTGCACCTCGCGGCAGACCGCAGGCAGATGGACGCCCTGCTCGCAGGCAAGGTCAAGGCCGTGGCCTACGAGACGCTCACCGAGGCCGACGGCAGCCTCCCGCTGCTCGCACCCATGAGCCAGATCGCCGGACGCCTCTCGCTGCAGGAAGGCGCCAAGTACCTCGAGAGCACCTTCGGCGGGGAGGGCGTCCTGCTCGCCGGCGTGCCCGGCACGCCCAAGGCCAACGTCGTCATCATCGGCGGCGGGACCGTCGGCACCAACGCCGCCAAGATCGCCGTGGGCATGGGTGCCAACGTCACGGTGCTCGACATCTCCCTGAAGCGCCTCGAGCAGCTCGACGACCTATTCGGAGGGCGCGTGCAAACCCTCGTCTCGACCGACGTCAACATCGAGCGTGCCGTCCTCGATGCCGACCTCGTGATCGGCGCCGTGCTCATCCCCGGCGGATCCACGCCCAAGCTCTTCAAGAAGGCCTACCTCAAGGAGATGCGCCCGGGGGCCGTGTTCGTCGATGTCGCCATCGACCAGGGCGGCTGCGGGGAAACGAGCCGTGTGACCACGCATGACGACCCCATCTTCATCGAGGATGGCATCGTGCACTACTGTGTGGGAAACATGCCCGGTGCCGTTGCGCGCACCTCGGCGATCGCCCTCACCAATGCCACGCTGCGCTACGGCCTCGAGATCGCCGACAAGGGGCTCGAACAGGCTATCAAGGAGAATCCGGCCATCGCGAGCGGCGTCAACACCTATGATGGAAACGTGACCTGCAGAAACCTCGCGGACAGCTTCGAAGGCTGCACGTACATCGAGATCGAAACGCTGGTATAGACGCCCATGAATCTTGCCCAAGCATTGGAGATCGCCGGCGCGGTGTCGCTGCCCGGCCTCGTCGCCGACGATGCGACGCTCAACCAAGAGCGCCTGGCCAACGAGGAGGCGCTGGAGCTGCTTGCCGATATCTGGCGCAACGCCCCGGCAGGCGCAGAACCCTTCCCCTTCGATACGGTGCTCGGCCTCGCCGACAAGAACCGCGCGCTCTGCGACCAGATCGGCGCAGAGCACCTGCGCGGCATCTCGAGCCCCTTCTTGGCGCGGCGCCTCCCGGATCGCGATCTCTGCCGCGCCGTCGCCTGGATGCAGAAGCGCCCCATCGAAGATGTCGTCCGCGAGGCTGGGCCGGAAGCGCGCGACCTGGGAGTTGCCTATACCGCCGCACCCATCTCGGGCACTGTATGCGGTTTCGACATCGAGACGACGAGCGCGGATCCCGTGCGCGGCTACATCGTGAATGCCGGCATCGCCCTCATGGAGCTCGCACCCAAGGCGAAGCCCGAGAACGCCCATGCCGCCTACTTCGGCATCCCCGAGATGTACCGGGAGAAAGGCGTGCCCCTTGCCGATATCCACCGCATCTCTTGGAAGGATATCGCAGGCAAGACCCCATTCCGCGAGAGCCATGCCATCCACGAGGCCCTGCTCGCCACCTTCATCACGGTACCGCTCGTCGCGCATAACGCCGCATTCGAGGATAGCTGGCTCACCTTCAACCTGCCCGGATACGCTCAGGCACGTAAGGAGGGCAGGATCGTCATCATCGATTCGCGCGATATATGCCGCAGGCTCGACCCGGATGCGCGGTCGCTGCCGCACGATCAGAAGCCGGCTGCGCTCGAGAACTGGGCGCGTCGGCGCCGCACGCTCAGGGAAGGCCAGGTCGAGAAACACCTGGGCCTCGACGACGTCAAGCTCATGCTCAAGACCATGCAGGCCGAGTTTAAGAAACGCAAGATGTTTCCCGGGCAGAAGGACGTCTATGATCCGGTGCCATCGTAGGAGCGGATGGCCTCCCTGCCCTTCTCGGTGGCGGCACCGTTCATCACGAGCATCAGGTACCTCTGCACGATATCCTCGATAGGCTTGCCGCGCTCGCCCTCGTCGGCGAACGCGAGCGCGTTATAGATGCACGCACCGGCGATGGCATTCGCCGCAAGGCGGCTGTCGAGGTCGCTTACAAGCAGACCCTCATCCTTCGCCCGATCGAGATGGCCCTCGAGCAGCTCGAGCACGCGCGCGAAGCGCCCGCAGGAATGGGCGGATCCGGCAGAGGGCGGCAGGAACAGCTCCTCCACCATAGCGAATACGATCGGCCGCTCGACCCTGATGCACCCCACGAGCGTCATCACGATCCGGGCGATGGCCTCATACGAGGTCGACGCAAGCCCGACGGCCTCCTCGACCCGCACGACGAGATCGCCGATGACCTGATCGAAGACGGCCTCCATCAGGCCGGCCTTGTCGATGAAGTAGTAGTACAGGGAGCCTTTCGAGAGATTGCAGCGCTCGGAGATCTCGTTCATCTGGAAATCGGTCGAGCCGCGCTCGGAGATGAAATCGGTGGCGGTCTGCATGATGCGCGCGCGGGTTGCCTGGCTCTTCGGGGAATTCCTTGCAGGGATCGCGGCCTTGCGAATACGAGCGGACATGATCTCATCCCCCTCCGTAATGCAGCTCCGAAGCTAAGTGTACCAGCTCGAGCGACCATGTGCCGGCACGAGAGGGGTGGGCGCCGGTCTTTTTCGCAAAGGGGCATCGGGCCCGGAGCATGCCGAGTCCCGAACGCGGCCCGGCACAAGGCGTGCCTGCGGGGAAGGCGTAACAGCTATATACTTAGGGACGGCCGAACGCAGACGGCCGGGATCCCGAACGGCGTTAGGAGTCTATCTTGGCAAGCGATTCTTGCGCGCGCGTGCGCTTCGCACCCTCCCCTACGGGCAAGCTCCACATCGGCGGAGCACGCACGGCAATCTACAACTGGGCGTTCGCCCGCTCGATGGGCGGCACCTTCATCCTGCGCATCGACGATACCGATCCCACCCGATCCACCGACGAGAACACCCGGGTGATCCTGCGCGCCATGCGCTGGCTGGGGCTCGACTGGGATGAGGGTCCCGACGTGGGCGGGGTATGCGGCCCCTATCGGCAGACCGAGTGCCTGCCGCTCTACCGCGAGGCCGCCGAGAGGCTCGTCGCCGAGGGCAAGGCATACTACTGCTTCTGCAGCGCCGAGAAGCTTAGCCAAGACCATGATGCGGCGGTGGCCCGCAAAGACCCCTTCCAAGGCTACCAGCGCACCTGCCGCGCCCTCGACCCGTGCGATGCGCGAGCACGTGTAGATGCAGGGGAACCCTGCACCATTCGCATCAAGGTGCCGCTCGATCGCGGCGATGTCGTCGTGCACGACGCAGTCCATGGCGATGTTGCCTTCAACGCCAAGGAGCTCGACGATTTCATCATCTTCCGCTCCGATGGGACCCCCACCTACAACTTCGCCACCGTGGTGGATGACGCGCGGATGGGCATCACGCACGTCATACGCGGCGACGACCACCTCTCCAACACACCGCGTCAGATCATGGTCTACGAGGCTCTCGGCGCACCCGCACCCACGTTCGCTCATATCTCGATGATCCTCGGGGCAGATGGCAAGAAGCTCTCCAAGCGCCATGGCGCCACAAGCGTCGAGGAGTACCGCGACCAGGGTTTCCTCTCCGATGCCTTCGTCAATTACCTGGCCCTGCTCGGCTGGTCGCTCGATGGCGAGACCACCATCATCCCGCGCGCCGTGCTGGCGAGCCGGTTCTCGCTCGAACACGTCTCCAAGAACCCCGCCATCATGGATCCCGAGAAGCTCAGCTGGGTCCAACAGCAATACGTCCTCGCCATGGATGATACGACGTTCGTGACAGACATCCTGAAGCCTGCGCTCGCCGCGGCGGGACTCGACGATGGCAGCATGCACGACGATGCATGGTACGCGCTGCTCGCCGCGATCCTGAAACCCCGCACGACCATGCCCCACGACGCCGCCGATAAGGCGTGTTTCCTCTATGAGGGCGTCGAGGTCGCGCTCGACGAGAAGTCGGTGGCCAAGAATATCGCCAAGGAGGGCGTGCGCAGCTGGCTCGAGGCCGCGCGCGATGCGCTCGCAGCTGTGGCGGATGACACGTGGAAGGCCGACGCGATCAACGCTGCGCTCGAGCCGCTGCCCGAGGTCCTCGGCACCGGCAAGCGCAGGTTCTTCGGAGCAGTCCGCGTGGCCCTCTGCGGCAACCAGGTCTCCCCGCCGCTGGGCGAGTCGATGGAGCTGCTCGGGAAGGACATCGTGCTCGCGCGCCTCGAACGCACGCTTCCGCTCGCCGGCTAGGGTATCTGCGCAGGGAGATGGAGCGACGGGGCCCTCAGGCTGCTTACGCACCCGCCTTCGCGACCCGCCTGTCCCTGCCCCAGAAGCAGCACGAGACCATGCCCGGACCCACATGGCAGCCGATAGTGGGCCCGATGGTCGAGCGCAGCACGCGGAGTTCCGGATAGCGCTCTTCGAGCAGGGTGGCCAGCACATCGCCATCCTGCGGCGCATCGGCATCGCCGATGGCCGCTATCGGCCCGCCTGCTGGGTCGACGTGATGCGTCTGGTAGAACCTCGCAAGTCTTTCGAGACCCTTCCTGCGCCCGCGGACAGCGCCCGCCGTGCCGAGCCGACCCTCGAGGTCGAAGTTCAGAAGCGGCTTCACGTGGAGCACATCTCCCGCCATCGCAACCGACTTGGGAATGCGGCCGCCGCGATGCAGTGCATCGAGGTCATCGACCATGAAGAGCGTCTGAACGCGCCAGCGCGCCTCGAGCGCCCACTCGTAGATCTCGCGCGCGGAGAGACCCCGGTCACGCATCCGGCAGGCCTCGTGGACGAGCAGGTGCATGGGCGTGGAGGCGGCGAGCGTATCCACCACGAAGACCCTCCTGCAAAGCTCGGGCGTCCGCTCGCACATGCGCCCCAGCGCTGCATGGGCACCGTCGCAGCCGCCCGAGATGCCGGTCGAGATGCAGAAGAGCACAGCCTCGTCGCCGCTGTCGCGCACTGCGGAGAAGAGCTCCTCGAACTCGAGCTGCGATGGCTGGGAGGTCATGAGCTCCGCACCCGAGCGGATGACGTCGTAGAATTCGTGCGAATCCATCGTGGAGAACAGGTCGTCATCGCCCGAGAAGCCGCCCTGCGCATCCGTGTAGTGGAACGGGACCACCCGGACCTGCTCCGCCTTCGCTTGGGAGCTGGAAAAATCGAACGTCGAGTCGCTCAGGATGAGGCAGGGGGGCATGGCTGGCTTCCTCTCGATACGGCATCGCATTGGGCAAGGATACTATGCTTCTCCGGACCGGGGGCCCGAGAAAGGCGGCATCGCTTCACATATGCGGGCATATGTCAGGAAAAACAGGGCCGCAGGCCCCCCAGCCTACGCGCACCATCCGCCAGAGGAGGGGGCTTCGTGGCAAAACAGGCCAGGCGATATGCCCGGCCTGCATTTGAGTTTGGTAGCCCGTGCGGGATTCGAACCCGCGATCTCCGCCTTGAGAGGGCGATGTCCTAAACCGCTAGACGAACGGGCCATTGGACCTTGCGTGTGGCGGACATTGGCTGGGATGGAGAGAGTCGAACTCCCGTTGACGGAACCAGAATCCGCTGTCCTACCACTAGACGACATCCCAAGGTGTCTGCCGTACGCGAGAAATCAGATTACCGTAAAGTCCAAACGAGTGCAAGCAGAAATACGATAAAGCCTCGATCGGTTCCGAGGAATGCCGGATCGGGCTGCTAGACCTCGTCCCAGAACCGATCGCCCACGACCTTGAAGCAGATCTTCTTGATGGGGCCGACCTCGGCACCGGGAGGAACGAGGTTGGGCATGTACGGCTCGTCGATGACGAAGACGACGAAGCGCCCATGCTCGAGCGAACCGTCGAGGAGATCCGTGTTTCCGGGCGCCGCATGGCAGTAGCCTTTGTCGCCGGCCTCGTCGAACTCGCCTGCCGGGACGACCGCGCCGGGCGTGGTCTTGAAGCACTCGAAGCCCTCGAGATCGATCTGCACGTCCATGTACCGGCGATGGATCTCGAATCGGGCATCCTCGAACGTCCTCGTGCTCGCATTCATGACGTTCGCGAAGACCTTGTCGCCCAGGATCTGGGTCTTGCCGAGGGGGAGATCCGCAGGATCGTTGTCGGCCAACCAGTCGATGAGCACGTCGAGCCCGCGATAGAGGCCCTTGTAGAGGCCGATGGCCTCCAGTCCGTCGTAGATCATCTCTCTTCCTTTCGACGCGATCCTTACACTGCGTGGCACGCCGGCAGGTTCGGCCTTCCGGCGTGCGTGAAACCGGTGACTAACAATGGGAGCCCACATCACCGGAGGTGGGGTTGTAGGTGCCGCCGCCGCGCTGCCCGCCCATGACATCGTCTTCGGAGAGCGTGACCCATTTCACGCCTTTGCGTGTCTCATAGGCATAGGCGAGGTGTATCATGCCGTTCGCCGCTTGGATGATGCAGGGGTACTCGTACTGCATGTTGTTGGAACGGTTCTCGTCGCCCACGTAGCCCTGTCCGCGCTCGATATGGCGGATGAGCGGGAAGGTGAGCCCCCCATCCTCTGAGAGCGCGATGGAGACGGGGCAGCGCAGGCCCGGCCAAGCGCCCTTCGCGCCATAGGCTTGCGGCGCGCTGGAGTGGTTGTAGGCTACGGCAATGCGACCGGATGCAAGCTTGATGGCGCAGATGCCCGAGTTGTTGTTGGGCAAGGGCGTCGGCACGGGCTCAGTCCAGGAGTCGCCGTAGTCGGACGACTCGCTGCGGTAGATCCAATCGGCCTCGCGGGAACGCATGAACGCCATGAGGCGGCCGTCATCGAGCTCGACTACGGTGGGGTGCACGCGGCCGGCCGAGTTGGGGACCATCACCTGACGCCAGGTTGCACCTGCATCGTCGGAGACCTGGAAGGCGGAGAGGTCGCCGGCAAGCGCAGAGGCGGAATCGGTGCACAGCCAGGTGCCGTAGATCCAGCGGCCGTTGGAGAGGACCTGGATCGCCTGGCGCGCGAAGGTTCCCTGCTCGGGGAAAACGATCTCGGGCTCGGACCAGGTAAGGCCGTCGTCGGTCGAGATCTGACGCTTGATCTGGGCGGTATACTGCATGTTGTCCTTCCCAGGCTGACGGCCGAGCTGCGAGGTGTACATGGCCCAGATCTCGCCATCGGGTGCGGGGAACAGCGAGGGATTCTGATCGGAGCGGTCATCGTTATGCGAGATGTAGGTGGGTTCGGACCATCTGTCGGAATCCTTCTCGAGGCGCGAGACCACGATGTTGATGTCGGTGTCTCCTTCGTACGTGCCGGCAAACCAGCAGCACAGGATAGTGCCCTCAGGCGTCTCGAGCAGCCCTGGTCCATGTGCGGTAGTCCAGGGTCCGGGGTTCACGAAGGCTTCGGTGATCCTCATCTCGCTGTCGTAGTACAGCTGGCCGTCGGGGGTTAATCTGTTCAGAGTCTGCACGCTCATGGTACTCACTCCTTCCTGGAAATCGACGGCCCGCCCCTATCGGGGCAGGACGAAAGGCCGGCTTCTCATGCGGGGAAGACGATCAGCGCGCCGGCAGTGAGGAAGACCAGCCTGATGAGGTACTGCGGGATGGTGAACTTCCAGAACTCGGGCATCGTGTTTTTTCCCATACCGTAGGCCATGGCGGGCAAGCCATCGATGGGCATGTAGTGACCGGCCCAGCCGGAGAGCGTGACCGCAACGGCAGCGGCCATGGGGTTGATGCCCAGGCCTTGGCAGACGGCGATGGCGAGCGGCGCGAAGATCATGACGATGCCCACCTGGGATCCGGTGAAGCACGCGAACGTGGAAGCGAGCAGCGCGAAGATGAACACGATGGCGAAGGCGGGGATACCCGTGCCGAGGATACCGGCGACCGCATTGCCGACGAACGTGGAAAGGCCCGTGTCGGCAAGGCAGTTGGCAACGGGGATGACACCTGCGGTCATGAGGATGATGGGTGAGAACAGGTTGTCGCGGAACTCGTTGAAGTCGATGACCCCGACGATGATCATGACGAACGCGCAGATACCCGGGATGATATAGGAGAGGGCGCCGATGACGTTGACCATCATCATCGCGACGATGGCGACGACGAAGGACGCTACGACGATGGCCTCCTTCCACCGGGGCATGGCATTCTCGTCACCGGCATCGGCGAGCGCCGCAGCATTCTCGACAGTCGGCTCGGCAACGGGGTGGGATGGGAGGAAGTTGTATCCGATGATCGCCCAGAGGAGGAATCCGGCGGAGAGGAACAGCGACACAATGCCGAACTGGACCATGGACAGTTCGTTGGAGCTGATGCCGGATGCTCCGAGGACGGAGATCGCCACGCCGTACTGGAGCGCCACATTGATCGGGATGAGCGGGTGATTCGATGCGATGCCGAGCGGCAGCATGAGCTTGGAGCTGGGAAGCTTCTCGTTGTAAGGCATGGTGACGACCAGCGAGAAAATCAGAACGTAGAACGCGGTGGAGCCCATGCCGACGATGGAGGCGCCGAGCATGACGACGATCAGGAGCAGCACATAGCTCTTGAAGCCGCCCCTATTCACCAGGTTGGTCATGGCCTCCTTCACCTTGATGATGAGCGACGTCTTCTGGATTGCGGCGAGGATGACCATGAAGAATGCGAGCATCCAGACCGTCGAGTTCGTGAATCCTGCGAAGGCATAGGCGATCGGGTTCTCGCCTCCCAGGCCGAAGACGACGATCAGGAGGCATGCCGCAATGGGCGGCAGACCGAATGGGAGCACGTCGAACAGGATCATCAGGATCATGGCGACGAGGACGACGAGCGAGAGGATCATCGCGGTAGTCATCACGCTCTCCTTTCTGTGTTGTGCCCACCCCTATCGGCGGGCCTCCTACGACCGGAGATACCGGCCGCTTCTTCCAACTGAGGGCCGGACCGGATGCCATGGCAGCCCCCGGCCGGGGCTAGCCCTGACTTCCGGCGCGCCCGGCGGCCATGCGCAGCGCATAATCGATGGCGTTCACGAGCGAGAGCTCGCTCGAGCTGCCCTTCCCTGCAAGGGCGAAGCCGGTTCCGTGGTCGACGGAGGTGCGGATGATGGGGAGCCCCAACGTGATGTTCACGCCTTCGACGGCCTTCCAAGCCTGCGCCGCGCGATCGTACACGAAGCCGAGGAGCTTGGTCGGGATGTGTCCCTGGTCGTGGTACATGCAGACCGTGATATCGAACCAACCGCCGTTCATCTCCGAGAAGACCGTGTCGGGGGTATGGGCCCCTCCACCTCGATACCCTCGGCGCGTGCGGCCTCGATGGCGGGGATGATCTCGTCGATCTCCTCGCTGCCGAACAGGCCGTGCTCGCCCGCGTGCGGGTTGAGACCCGCAACGGCCACCTTGGGATTCTCGATGCCGAGGTCGCGGCAGGCTGCAGCGCCGAGTTCGATGACCTCGAGCACGCGCTCGCGCTTCACACGGTTGCAGGCTTCGCGCAGCGAGCAATGCGTGGAGACGTGGACGACGCGGAAGTCGTGATGGGCGAGCATCATCGCATACTTTTTCGTGCCGGTATAGGTGGCGTAGATCTCGGTATGGCCGTCGAAGTGCATCCTGTCGCGCGCGAGGGCCAGGTTCATGGCCTCCTTGCTGAGCGCGTTGGTGACCGTAGCATCCACCTCGCCCGCCAAGGCGAGTTCGATCGTGCGCTTGACCGACTGGAAAGCCGCGTTGCCTCCCTCGACCGAGACCTCGCCGAGCTTGAAGGCGGAGACATCGGACACGAGGTCGAGGTGGTAGACGTCGATGGTACCGGACCCGAAAGCGGCATCCGCCACGCTCGAGACAGGGTTGACCGTGACCTCGGGATGGCCTACGAAGCCCTTGGCCTGCTCAATCATCTTGGCGTCACCCACGACGATGGGGCGGCACCGGCCATAGAGCGCGGCATCGGCCAGCGCCTTGACGGTGATCTCGGGACCGTTGCCGGCCGGATCGCCCATGGTGATGGCGACGATGGGACGGTATGCTTCGGACATGGCTAGCACAGTCCCTTCGCACGGTCGGACTCGAGGGTCGCCTTGAGCGCCTCGACGCCCTCCTCGGGCAGATAGTTGAACGGCGCACGGCACATGCCCACCGGGAAGCCCAAGAGGTTGACGGCGTACTTCACCACGGTATTGGGGTTGCCGTACTTGAAGCAGGCGCGCAGCGGTGCCACGGCATCCTGGCACTTCTCGGCAGCGGCAAGATCGCCCGCCGCCCAGTTCTCGTAGATGCCCGTCATGTTCCCGGGGTAGACGTTGGCGCAACCCGCGATGGCACCCTTGGCTCCCGCCTGGAGCGCCTTGAGGATGAGGGCGTCGTTGCCGGACAGGATGCCGAAGCCCATGTCGCGGGTAAGCTCGATGTAAGCGCTGAGGTTATCCCAGTCGCCCGAGGAGTCCTTGGCACCGATGATGTTGTCGATCTTGGCAAGGGTTGCTACCGTGGCGGGCTCGAGGGCGTTGCCGGTGCGCATGGGGATATTGTAGAGTACGATCGGCACGCCCACGGCAGCCGCGACCGTCTCGTAGTGGACGATGAGCTCATGCTGGCTGGCCTTCGCGAAAGAAGGGGTGATGATGGAGAGGATGTCGGCACCTGCCGCCTCCGCCATCTTTGACTGCTCGATGGTCTCCTTCGTGGAGATGCAGCCCGTGCCGGCGTAGACGGGCACGCGGCCGGCCACCTGATCGATCACGGTCTCGAGCACGAGCTTCTTCTCAGCGAAGTTCAGGATGTAGCCCTCGCCGTTGGTGCCGAATGGGAAGATGCCGTGGATGCCGGCCTCGATCTGGCGGTCCACCTGGCGGCGGAGCTCTTCGGTGTTGATGGACTCGTCCTCGTTCATCGGTGTGACGATGGGGACGACGATACCCTTGAGTTCGACCATTGCCTTTCCTTTCTCCTGTGTCTTATCGGATCTGACTTCCCATGTTGCCGGCTACATGATCCGTTCGTATATAGCGCGCGCATCGTCTGCGGTGATCTCGCGCATGTTGTTGACGAGCAGGCGCGTGACCTGCATACTCGCATCGACGAGGTCGTCGAGGTCGCCACGGCTCACGCCGAAACCCGTAAGGCTCGTCGGAATCCCCAGGTGCTCGACGATCCGGCCCATCCATGCGACGAGGGCGCGGGACTTCTCCTCATCGGTGGCGAGCCTCTCGCCGCCGTGGTAGGCGCGATCCCAAGCGCGGGCGAAGCGCGCGCGGCAGGCCGGCTCGTTGAACTCCATGACCGGGACGAGGAGCATCGCATTGGAGACGCCATGGGCGATGTGATACATCCCGCCCAAGGGATAGCTGAGCGCATGGACGCCGGTGGTGCCGGAGGCGGTGATCGCAACCCCGCCGTAGAAGGCTGCGAGCTGCATGCGGTTCTTCTCACCGAGGGCGGCGGGGTCGTCGCAGGCGCGCTCGATGCTGTTCATGATGAGATCGAAGGCCTCCAAGGCGAAGCTATCGCTCATGGGGTTGGCCTTGTTGGAGGTGAAGCACTCGATCGCATGGCACAGGGCGTCGACGCCCGTCGCCGCCGCGATGGGACGCGGCAGGTTGCGGATCATCTCGACGTCGAGGATCACGTAGTCGCTGATGAGGGCATCGTTGACGATGCCGATCTTGAGCTTGCGCTCGGGTACGCCGACGATGGCGTTGGGCGTGCACTCGGCACCGGTGCCGGCAGTCGTCGGGATGGCGAGCAGGCTCGCGCGCTTCTGGGCGCGGAGCGGATCGTCGAGGAGCTCCTTGACGCCGTACTCGTCGGTGAGCAGGACGCTCGCGAGCTTCGCCGCATCCATGACCGAGCCCCCGCCGCAGGCGACGATGAAGTCGGCACCCGATGCTCTGAACCGGTCGACGACCTTCTGGACGTCGGTATAGGTCGGCTCTGCGGGCAGATCGTCGAAGACCTCCCAGGAAAGCCCGCTCGCTGCGAGCTGGCGCTCGACCAAGCCGAACAGCCCGAGCTTGACGAGGCCCTTATCCGTGAAGGCGCCCACCTTCTCCGCCCCGGCACGGGCGAGAATCTCCGGGATCCTCCCCAAGGCGTCTTCGCCGCCCAAAACCGCCCTCGGCAGCTTCAAGCTGTAGCGCTCCAATGCCATTGTCACGCTCCTTCCTGTCGCCGTGCCAACACCTCGTGGATGTCATGGAAAAGCCCGACGGTTCCGAACGCGCCGGACTTGGTGATGACCGTGCCCGCGGCCGCAGGACCCTCGTAATGGGCGACCACGACGCCGGGGAAAAGCTCGTCGAGGGGCTCGAGCAGGGTTGCCCCCACGCAGGAGGCGAAGCTTGCCAGCGCATCGCCGCCGACGATCATCGTCGTACGTCCCGAGCGCTCGGCCGCAACGGCGGCGCAGAGTCCCGCAGCCTGCGAGATCAGGGGGGCGGCGTGCTCGATCAGCCCCGCCGATGCGCAGTCGAATCTCTCCCCGAGGGTATCGAGGAGGATGATCGGGTTGCCCGCGCCGGCTTCGAGCGCCTCGTCGACGAGGCGCTCCGCCTGCTCGCGGAGCCAGCCGCCCGAGAGGATCGTATCGAGCGGAAGCTGGCGACGGAGCGCGCCTGCGCGCTCCGCCTCATCGAGCTGAAAGGCGCTCACGGCATTGGCGGAACCGGAAACCACGATAAGCCGCGCATCGAGCAGCATCTGCGGATATCCGGCGGGCGCGTCGTGCGGGGATTGGCGCGGGAACATCCCGAGCAGGCCCGAGCATCCCGCCGCCGGCGTGTCGCAGGAGCCGGCGCGGATCGTCTCGGCGATCGCGCGCAGCTCGCCGTCGTCCGCGCAATCGTAGACGACGATGCCGCGCAGTACCGCACCCTGCTCCCAGCTTATGACCGGCACATCGCTCTGCATATGGATCAGCTCGTCGACGCGGCTGACCGTGACGGGATCGATGGGATCTGATGCGAAGACGCTCTGCGCGAGCGGAAGGCCATCGACGAAGTGCACGCCCCCCTCGGTCGTACGGTGCAGCTTGGGATAGGCGGGGACGAAATCGAGATGGTCCGCACCGGAAGCATCGAGGACAGCCGCGAGCTCGGATCCGACGTTGCCTCTCAGGCCGGAGTCGGTCTTCTTGTAGACGCGGCGGATACCGAGGCGGATGCCCTCTCGGACGATGCGGGAGACCTTCTGGTACGCGAGGTCGGGGGAATCGTGCCTGCTTTCGGCATCGATGACGATGACATCGGCCTCGGCGGCGCGATCGAAGGAACTCTCGCGATCGAGGCTCACCAGCACGCGATCCCCTTTGCGCGCCAGCTGCACGCCGGCATCGAGGGCACCCGTGAGATCATCGGCTATGACGAGGAGCTCTGCCATCGCAGTATCCAATCGCCTCGGTCTACGATACCGAGCATAGCAAGGGGCGATGTATCTTCGTATCCATGAAACAGGTAGAAATGTTTATATCTGCAACAATATTCCCCTTTAATTGAGCTACTTAGCATAATCGTTCATAATTGAAACATAAAATAGGGGAGCTGAGCGGAGGCGTTATGGAAAGCCAGGTCAAGATACTCGCGGTCGCACCCTACGAGGGACTCGCGGCAGTACTCGAACGAGAGGCGGATGCCTATGAGAACGTCGCTATGACCATCGTCGTCGGCAATCTGGAAGCGGGCGTCGAAAGGGCGATCGAACAGCTCACGGGCGTATTCGATCTTATTCTCTCACGCGGCGGCACCGCCGATATGCTCCGCGACCGCCTCGACATCCCCGTCGTCGATATCCGCACCTCATCCTACGACGTGCTGCAGGCGGTCCAACTCTCCGAGGGCATCAGCGGACGCCGTGCGGTCGTAGGCTTCTCGGGCATCGCCGATGCGGCGCGCAACACCAGCGAGATCCTCTCGCTCGGCCTCGATATATTCACCCTCGTCGGAGAGAGCGATGTCTGGAAGATGGCGCAGATGCTATCCGACCAAGGATACGAGACGGTGCTCTGCGACGTCATAGCAAGTACCGTCTTCAGGGAAAACGGCTTCAACACCGTGCTCATCAGCTCGGGTTCCCAATCGGTGCGGGCGTCCATCGATGAGGCGCTGCGTATAGCGCGCCACCTTCGGGAGGCCCGCAACGAGAACCGCTTCCTGCGCGAAGTCATCCGCGGCCATGGAGCCGACACCGTCGTCTTCACCGAAGACGGCCGTCTCTTCCTCACCACGCTTGACCGCGGCGGCGGGGAGCGGTTGCTCGCCATCCTGCGCGGGCTGCTTCCCCACGTGCTCGCCGGCACGGCAGATGCCGTACGGCGCATCATCGGCGGCTATCAGCACATCATCCGCGCGCGCATGCTGGAGGGACCCGGTGGGCGGCTCGTCGCCTTCTACCTCACCCGCAGCAGGATGCCCTCGGGTTCGCGCCAGGCGGGGATCTCCTCCTTCACGTGCGACGAGGCGCGACGGGAATATCTCGAGAGCCCCTACAGCCTCACCGGCGACATCGCCGCCGTGAAAAGGGTCATCGAGGATGTGGCGATCTCGGAAAGACCGCTCCTCGTCACCGGCGAGTACGGAACGGGGCGCACCGCCGTCGCATCGTTCGCCTATACGTGCTCTCCCCGCTCATCACATCCGCTCATCGAAATCGACTGCGGCATGCTCAACGAGAAGTCGCGGGACTTCCTGCTCAACAGCCGTAACTCGCCTGTATTCTCGGATGATGCGACGCTGCATATCAAGAACATGGAGACGAGCCCCGAACCCTTCATCAGGGAGCTGTTCTCGACGCTGGCCACGACCGGCGCATCCAAGCGCTGCGGCATCATCTTCTCCTGCAACCCCCGGGGCGAGCTTGTCGGCAGCTATATCTCCTATATCAAGGATAAATTCCAAAGCATGCAGATAAGGCTCGCACCCCTGAGGGAGACGCGCGAGCGCATACCGACGCTCGCCAAGCTCTTGCTCAGCCAGCTCAACACCGATCTTCCCAAAACGGTGCTGCGCATCGACGCGCAGGCGATGGAGCTCTTGGGCGAATACCCGTGGCCGGGCAACTACATCCAGTTCAAGCGGGTCATCTCCCAGCTCTGCATCAGCTCGCGCGACCATGCCATCCGTGCAGGCGACGTGCGCGCGCTGCTTGCACTCGAGCGCCCTGTCTACCAGCAGCGCGCCCCCGGCATTGCCGTGCATGACAGCGAGATCGACCTCGGACGCCAGCTCGCGGAGATCGAGCGCGACGTGGTGGAGATGGTCGTCAAACGCCACGGCGGCAATCAGAGCGCTGCCGCGCGCCAGCTCGGCATCAGCCGCACAACGCTCTGGCGCAGGCTCCGCGACGCATGAGGGGCAACCCTGCGTGTGTGGAAGGGCTATACTTCAAGATGCGTGTCCCTGTGGAAAGGATCGGCTATGAGGAAGCTCGCCATCGCGCCCGGCATCACCATCATGGGACTGCTCGCCTTCGCCCATCCCGCGCTGGCCGACGTCGCCGAAATACCCCCCTCGGTCCCGGATATCGAGGGGCTCTTCGGAATCGCCGGCATCGCGGTGGTCGTTGCCGTCGCCGCCGTCATCCTCATCTTCAGGCGGAAGCGCTAGCGGCATCGTGGGACGCCTTGTAGGAACCTACGCCTTCTGCCACCTCGCCGTCGATTTCGCCTGCATCTCGACCATGCTCTGCATGGTCGTGCCCGCGCTCGGCGATGCGGGATTCCCCACCGCCGCAGGCGCGATCGTGGCCTACGACATGTTCGCGTTCGCCCTGCAGCTCCCCATCGGCGCCGCCCTCGACGGCCATGCGTCGGGCACGAGGGCCGCGCTCCTCTCGTATGCCCTGATCGCCCTCGGCATCATCGGAACCTACCTGCCCGGATCTCTAGCCGCACCCATCCCTGTGATGCTCGCCGCGGTCGGAAACGCCCTCTTCCACTGCGCGGGCGGTGTGGACGTGCTCGCCATCTCGCACGGCAAGGCCGCTCCCTCGGGCCTCTTCATCTCCACCGGAGCCCTCGGCGTCTTTTTCGGGACGCGCGCCTCATCGCTCTTCGGCAGCATGCTTCACGGAGTCCTGCTGGCGCTGCTCCTCGTAAGCGCACTGCAGACCGCGGGTCTCATCCATCCTGAAGCTCATGAGGAGAAGCGCACCTTGATGAGGCCGCAGCCCTCGAAGGCGGCTGCAGCAGCAGCTGCGCTGCTCGCCCTGACCGTCGCCCTGCGCAGCTACACGGGCATGATCATGGCATTTCCCTGGAAGGGCGCGTTCGCGCTCGCGCTCATCTCGGTCTGCGCAGTCGTGGCTGGGAAAGCAATGGGCGGCATCATCGCGGATACGATAGGCCCCGGGCGCGCCTCGACCATCTCCCTCGGCATCTCCGCACCGCTCTTCCTGCTCGCCCATGATCTCCCCGCAGCTGGCATCATCGCCACCCTCCTCTTCAACTTCACGATGCCCATCACGCTCATCTCGCTCGCCGAGCTCCTGCCGCGCAATCGCGGCCTCGCCTTCGGCATCGCATCGTTCTCGCTGGCCATAGGCGCATTCCCCACGTTCGTGGGGATTAGGCCCGCAGGCGGGGCCGTGCTGGCCGCCCTCTCGCTCGTCTCGTTGGCATGCCTGCTCGCAGGCCTCGCCTTGGCGCGGAGCAGCTTCCATGCCTGAGCCGCTCGCCCTGCTTGCCCGCTGCCTGCTGCTCACGCTTGCAATCGAGCTCACGGGCGCACGCCTGCTCTTCCGCATCCGCGATGCCGATGCGCTCATCATCGTCGCACTTGCCCAAATCGTCACGAATCCCCTGGTCGAGACAGGGGTGATCGGCGCGTGCAGCTACCTTCCCCATCCTGTGGCCGCAGTCGTCGTGCTCGAGCTGGCCGCCTTCGTAGCCGAGGCGCTCATCTATCGCGCCAAAGGCATAGCCGAGCATCCGTGGGCGATGGCGCTCGTCCTGAACGCGCTCTCGTTTGTGGCGGGATTGTCACGCTTGATCTGACCTCCCGCCAACTCGGGTATCATGGACACGCATACCAGCCCGAGGGGAGGTATCCGCACCGATGATCGAGCCGTCAGCGGAAGTAGCCGCGTTCTGCATCGATATCCTCGCATCGTCCCAGATGGAGCGCCAGAAGAACGCTATCCAGCACGGCACGACGACCGTCTGGGAGCATTCCCTCTCGGTCGCGAATGCCTGCGCATCCCTCGCCTATGCGCTCCCCTTCCGCTTCCACGTGCGTGCGCTCGTGAGGGCTGCACTGCTCCACGACTATTTCCTCTACGATTGGCATGACCGTGCGACCTCGCGCCCGCATCACGCCACCAGGCACGGCAGCTATGCGCGCGAGAATGCCGAACGCGACTTCTCCATCTCCGCGCACGAGGGCGATATCATCGAAAGCCACATGTTCCCCTTGGCGGAGGTGCCGAGGACGCGCGAGGCATGGATGGTCTGCCTCGTCGACAAGATCATCTCGGTGCAGGAGGTCTTCGCGAGCCTCCAGGTCAAGCTGATGGGCGTCCATGGCTAACCTGCCCATCCTCATCGCCTCGTTCGCAATCTATAGCTGCGCGGGCTGGCTCTTCGAGAGCATCCTCTGCTCCGTCTCCGAGAAGCGCTTCATCAACCGCGGCTTCCTGAACGGGCCCATCTGCCCCATCTACGGCGCGGGCGCGCTCGCGGCCGTGCTCTTCCTCAGAGGAGAGCCGGACGGAATGAGCCTCTTCTGCTGGGGTGCCGTCGTCTGCAGCTTGCTCGAGTACCTCACCTCATGGGTCATGGAGAAGATCTACCATACGCGTTGGTGGGACTACTCGGATCGCTTCCTCAACCTCAACGGCCGTATCTGCGTGCCGGCAACGCTGCTCTTCGGACTCTTCGTCGTTCTTGTCGTACGCGTCATCCAGCCCGCGCTCGAAGCGCTGTTCTCAATGACGGATCCGCAGCTGCTCTCCGCGATCTGCGGCATCTTCATCGCCGTCCTCGCCATCGACCTGCTCGTCACCCATATCGGCCTCTCGGGTTTCCGGAACAAGATCGATGCCTACTGCGACCAGCTCACCGTGCAGGCCCAGGATCTCTATGCTGCGCTCACCGAAGGGGACAACGTGGTCGCGTACAATGTCCAGCGCCTCAAGCGGGGTCCCCTCGGACACGCCTACGTGCGCTTGCGCGAACTCATGCCCGGACCGGTTGCCATCGAGGATATCGGCCGCGATCTCGCCGAATCCTTCTCTGCAGCGCTCACGGCGCAGGAGCGGCGCGTGATGGATGCGTTCCCGCGCATGCGCATCCATGCGCCCGGTCTTGCCGAGATCCGCGCATTGGGGCGGTCTGCCCGCGATAAGCTGCTCCGGGGCGGGGATGCGCAAGACTAGGGCCCGGTGGATAGGCGCCGCGCACTCATCTGCTGCGATTGAAGTTGTCGAGGAGCTCCGATGAGCTCACGATGAAGATCCCCAGGCGATGGGCGAGTCGTTCAGGTGTCTCACGCATGCCGCCATCGACCCAGATCTTGATGATCTCCACCAATCCCGCTGTGTAAAAACGCGCTATGAGCGCTCGGTCGCTCGGAAGAATGTCGAGTCCTGCGGCAGATTCCTCCACAGCGCGCATGATATGGATTCCGAATTCGTTCTTGAGCAACGCATCCATATCCGGGCTGCCATTGC
This sequence comes from Coriobacteriales bacterium OH1046, assembly GCA_004010535.1. Taxonomy (GTDB): domain Bacteria; phylum Actinomycetota; class Coriobacteriia; order Coriobacteriales; family Atopobiaceae; genus RUG721. Next base: position 408,991 of record RQYE01000001.1, read on the forward strand.
CCTGGACGATCCGCTCGACCAGCGATCTTTTCTCGCACATGCTCTCGAGCAGCGCCTGCATCTGCGCCTGCCAGCCCTCATCCCGTACCGGCCGCACGATTTTCAGCAGCTCATGGTGGAGCGTCCATGCATAGAGCTCGTGGAGATCATGGAAATGGTAGTAGAACGATTGCCGTGAGAGGCCGCACGCCTTGGTGATGGATGACACGCTGATCTGATCGGTGGAAGAGGCGGAGAGCTGATCCAGAAGAGCTTGGGAAAACAATGCCTTGCGCGTATCTGATCTCATCAGTGCAAGCACCCCCTCGAAGAAGCAACATGCCTGTTGCGCCACATCCTATTTTCCTGGATTTTGACACTGTTGGACACATGAAATGACAGTAGATCCCATATGTCAAAGAACTTCCCCGGCGGTGAAAGAGCCGTGCATCGATAGGGCACTATGAGAGGGATCGCTCATTTCCCGAAGGGAGAAACACTTATGCAGTCGAAACTCGCACACGCAGCCGAGCGCAAGGCATTCGAGATCGCAGCAGACCGCTTCATCAAGAGCGCTGCGGGAGAGAGCCGCGAGAAGGCCGTCGGCGATTATCTCACCATGGCGTGCAGGATCATCGGCGATTCCGTGCCCGGTTTCGAGAAGGGCGTACGCCAGGCGCTCTATCCGGGTTCCAAATGGGAGCAGTGGCTCTTCAGGCTCGTCGATGAGATCGACCCGAATGTGCTCAGGACCTTCATCATGAGCGGCGGGTACGAGGCGGCGTTCCGTGGTTTCAAGAACACGGTCGAGAATGCGGAGAAGTACGACTGCAACGTGCCCTGGATCATCCTCTTCGATCCTACAAGCGCCTGCAACAAGCGCTGCGTCGGCTGTTGGGCAGCGGATTACGGCCACCAATTGAACCTCAGCTATGAGGATATGGATCGTCTCGTGACCCAGGGCGCGGACCTGGGCTGCCATCTGTACATGCTCACGGGCGGCGAACCCCTCGTGCGGAAGGCCGATATCCTGCGGCTCGCCGAGGAGCATCAAGATTGCCTGTTCAATATCTTCACCAACGCCTCGCTCGTGGATGAGGCCTTCTGCAGCGAGGTCCAGCGTCTGGGCAACATCATCTTCTCGGTCTCGCTCGAGAGCTTCGAGCCCGCCATCAATGACGGTCGGCGTGGCGACGGGTCGTTCGACGAGGTCATGCATGCCTTCGATCTCATGCGCGAGCACGGCCTGATGTTCGGAACCTCGACCTGCTATACACGCGCTAACATCGAGCTCGTGACCTCCGACGAGTTCTTCGATCTGCTCATCAGAAAGGGCTGCCGCTACGCTTGGTTCTTCCATTACATGCCCGTAGGCGACGGTGCCATCGCCGAGCTCATGCCCACGCCCGAACAGCGCGCATATATCCTGCATCGCATCCGCGAGGTGCGCGGTTTCGAGGACGGCAAGCAGATCTTCGCGATGGACTTCCAGAATGACGGCCAGTTCGTGGGCGGATGCATCGCAGGCGGGCGTGCCTACTGCCATATCAACGCACGCGGGGACGTGGAGCCCTGTGTGTTCATCCACTATTCGGACGCCAACATCAAGGAGAAAAGCCTGCTCGAGTGCCTCCGGCAACCCATCTTTAAGGCCTACCGCGCACAGTATCCCTGGAACGAGAACCACCTCATGCCCTGCCCCATGCTCGAGAATCCCGAAATCCTCCCCCAGCTGGTGCATGAGGCCGAGGCACCCTCGACCGATTACGTCGCACCCGAGAACGTCGAGGATCTCTGCGCGCGCACTGCGCCCTATGCGGTTGCCTGGAAGGACGAGGCGGAGCGCCTGTGGGAGGAGGTCAAGGGCTAGGGGGGCTTCAGCCCCATCTCAGCCTCCAAAGCGCAAGAGCTCCATCAGGGCGTCGCGGGTATTGGGAATGCCTCCCTCGATCACGGCGGCGAGAAGGCCCTCGAGCACCATGCCCACGCCGCGACCCGGTTCGAGGCCGCGCTCGCGGATGACATCTGAGCCGTTCACGGCAAGGTCGCGCACCGAGAGCGGCGCGGCTGCGCGGAGCTCGCGACGAAGGGCCGCCGCCACCTCATCAAGTTCGGAGCAGTAGCTCCGGCACCGAGGAGCTTTGCCGAGCGCATCCGCACGCTTGAGGTCGAGGAGCTCGAACGCGAGCGCGCCCCCCCTCCCCGGGCAGAGCTCCTCGCAGCGCAGGAGCGTGCGGCGCAGGGAGCGGGCGCGCGGGGTCACGGGATGGTCATGCAGCCTGATGAGGGCGCAGGCCTCGCGGACGATCTCCGCAGGGATGGCCATACGGCGCATGATAGCAGCGGCTTTCGCGGCGCCGAGCTCGGGATGGCCGAAGAAATGGCCGCGTCCGGACGCGTCCTCGCTGTAGGCCTCCGGTTTGGCGATGTCGTGGAGAAGGGTCGCCCACCGCAGCGCCGGACCCGCGCAGCCGGCGGTCACGCATTCCGCCCCGGAAACCACCCGAGCCGTATGCCCGTAGGCGTCGAGGGTATGGTAGGGGCTGTTCTGATCGAAATTCACCAGAGGCGCGAGCTCGGGGATAGCGCAGGTCATGACTTCCCGCTCGCACCTGAGCGCCCAAGCCATGCGGCCCGTGGCGAAGATGCCCGCCAGCTCCTGACCGATACGCTCTCGTGCGATATGGGCGAGGCGGGATGCGAAGGCGGCAAGGGACTCATGCGTCGATGCTTCCAACTCGAAGCCGTACCGGGCGGCGAAGCGAACGGCGCGGAGCACGCGCAGGGCATCTTCCTCGAAGCGTGCGCGTGGATCGCCCACCGTGCGCACGAGCCCCGCCTCCAGATCCCCCGCGCCGCCGAATGCGTCCAGAAGCCCACGCTCGGGATGGTAGGCCATGGCATTGATGGTGAAGTCGCGGCGGGAAAGATCCTCGCGCACGTCGGAGACGAAGCGCACCGAATCGGGATGCCGCGCATCGGAATAGCTGCCGTCCACGCGGTAGGTGGTGACCTCGATGGGCCTGCCCTCCGCCACGGCAGTCACCGTGCCGTGGGCCGTCCCCGTCCTGTGGACGGCGAAGCCGGCCGCATGGAGTACCCGCTCGCTCTCCTGCCACGGAGCCGCCGTGCAGACATCGACGTCATGCGAGGCCGAGCCCAGAAGCGCATCCCGCACCCAGCCGCCGACGACCCACGCCTCGAAACCAGCCGATTCAAGCGCCGCCAGCACCGCAGCGGCATAGGAGGGAAGTTCGGAAATGCGATGAGCCATTGAAATCCTTTTCGTGTGCATCGTTTCGAGTATAGCGTGCTATGCTCGATTGCGGCTGAACAACTCTCAGGATTGGAGCCCACGATGGACGCTATGGTCAGCATCACCCGAAAGGATCTGGACGCCTCGCGCGCCGGCTTCTTCGCCGAGCGCGCGAATATCATCGCCAAGAACGCCGTGACCGCACAGGGGCTGCGCACGGTAGCGCGCGTACCCGAGGCCCTGGCGGCGAACGCCGTCGGTGCCTTCGACATCGAGGTCACCCAAGGGGAGCGTACCAACCAGGAGCGCAGCGGACGGTGCTGGATGTTCGCAAGCCTCAATACCTTCCGCTATCGCATCATCAAGAAGTACGGCCTCAAGACCTTCGAGCTCTCCCAGGCCCACCCCCTGTTCTTCGACAAGCTCGAGAAGAGCAACTGGTTCTTCGAGAATATCCTCGACACGCTCGAGGAGCCCCTCTCGGGACGCTTGATGGCATTCCTGCTCGCCGATCCCATCGGCGACGGCGGCCAATGGGATATGTTCCGCAGCCTCGTGAAGAAGTACGGCGTCTGCCCCAAGGAGGCCATGCCCGAGACCGCCAACAGCCGCAACACCCACGACATGGACAAGTACCTCACACGCTATCTGCGCGGCGGTGCCAAGAGGCTTCGCGAGAGCCACGCGGCCGGAGTTGCCGCAGATGAGCTCCGCTCGATGAAGAAGGCCATGATGGACGAGGTCTACCGTCTGCTCGTGACCTGCCTCGGCGAGCCTCCCGCACGCTTCGACGCCCGCCTGCGCGATAAGGACGACAAGCTCGTCCTCTCCGGAAGCTTCACCCCCCAGGAGTTCTTCGCGGAAGCCGTGGGCATGGAGCTCGACGATTACATCTCGCTCATCTCCGCCCCCACCGCCGACAAGCCCTACCGCCATACCTACACCGTGGCGCGCCTGGGCAACGTGGTCGAAGGGGGCGGCGTGCGCTATCTCAACCTCGAGCCCGCGAAGCTCAAGCAGGCCGCGATCGCCCAGCTTAAAGACGGCCTGCCCGTGTGGTTCGGCTGCGATGTTGATCAGAGCTATCTGCGCGAGGAGGGCATCATGGACACCGCCGCGCTCGACCTTGATGCGCTGCTGGGATTCGATGTCGAAAGCTGCATGGACAAGGCCGAGCGCCTCGATTACGACGAGAGCATGATGACGCATGCCATGGTGCTCGAGGGCGTGAACCTCGATGCCGACGGCACGCCGACCACATGGAAGGTCGAGAACAGCTGGGGCAAGGATCACGGCAGGGACGGCTTCGATACCCTCTCCGACGCATGGTTCGACGAGTACGTCTATCAGGTCGTCGTGGACAAGAAGTACCTCGGGCGCGAGGACCGCACCATCTACGAGACCGAGGAGCCCACCGTGCTCGAGCCGTGGGATCCCATGGGATCGCTCGCGTAGGTGCACCGAACTGAAAGGCCCGAGCATGCACGCGTGCAGGGCGCAGAGCCGGTGGACATGATGGCGGCAGCGGGCATGGGCTGCCGCGCGACGCGGAGGAGGCGAGCCGCATGGGCGGGAGATCGCAGGTCAAGAACATCATCTTCGACGTAGGCGGGGTGCTCGTCCGCTTCGACGGCAAGCTCTTTGCCCGACCGTACGTTGAAGACGATGCGGACGCGGCGCTGATCGACGGGGCGCTCTTCTCGAGCCCGTTCTGGCCGCTCCTCGACGCCGGCGCGATCAGCGAGCAGACGATGGAGCGCGTGGCGGCCGACACCCTGCCCGAGCGCCTGAGATCCACGCTCCATGAGTGCTTCGCCGATTGGCACAATCACCTGCCCGTCATCGAGGGGACCAACGAACTCGCAGTTCGCCTGCATGAGGCGGGCTACGGCTGCTACATCCTCTCGAACGCCGGCACCCGCTTCTGGCTCCAGAAGGACCGTATCCCGAGCCTGCCCTGCATGGACGGATGGATCGCCTCGGCATTCGAGCGCCTCATGAAGCCGGACCCTGCGATCTACCTCACGCTCTGCGAGCGCTACGGGCTCAGGCCCGAGGAGTGCCTTTTCGTGGATGACAACGCCGCGAACGTGCGCGGAGCCGAGGTCGCGGGCATGAGGGCCCACCTCTTCGCCGGTGCCGACGAGCTCGAGAGGCACCTCGGGAAGCTGGGGCTGGAGGTGTAGGGCCGGCGGCAGGCCTCCGCACCCTCCCCTCAGCGGATGAAGCCGAAGGGATGCTCGGGCAGCACGTAGTCGAGCAGGAACAGCTCCTGCCCCGGTATGCGCCCGACGAGGTTGCGGGTACCGTCATCGGGGATATCGCGCAGCGCGATCTGGACCTCGCCCCGATAGTGCGCGAGGTTATCGTTCACGATCATGACATCCCCCCGTTGCAGGAGCCCTCCCGGCACCGGCCGCGCCGGTATGCTCGTCTGCCGGTAGGCCTCGCGGGGTATGGACGAGCGCAGCAGGTAATCCGAGGCATCCGTACGCGTTATGTGATCGAATCCCCATAGGCTGCGGCGCTCCTCCCCGCTTGCATCCTCATCGAGCACGATGCCGAACGTGACCCTCGTCGTATCGACGGATGCCATCTGCGCCAGCTCCACATCGGAGGCGAAGCAGTTGCCCACCAGCACGTCATCGACGAGACCCGTGGCAAGGAGGTGGCGCAGCTGCAGGCCGATGGGACGCGTCCGGTCATCCTCGCAGGTGGGAAGCCCCTCGTACACATCCCACGGACCGAAGGTGTCCTCCGCGCGGCTCGAGACGAACGCTGCCACGGAAAGCCCTAGGGAGCGGTATTTGCGCGAGAACCACGAGAAGCGCCCCTCCCCGAGCCCGGTGAAGCGCTCGGGGAAGAAGTTGTGGCAGACGCACATGTTACGCAGATCGGCACCGCGCTCGATCATGAGGTCGAGCGCCATATTCGAGCTGGCGTTGTACTGGATCTTGATACCCTGCGGATTCCTCGTTATCTGGATATCGCCCTTGTCATCGAAGTGGCCGTCGAGACGGATGGTATCGACGCCCATCTCGGCGAAGGGCGAAAGGTCGGCGGGCGTGGCGCCGAGTCGGGCGAAGACCTCGGGATTGGTATCCACGGCGACGCTGAATCCGTAGCCGTGCGCCGTGGCCACGAAGCGTCCGAACTCCTCAAGCGTCTGCTCGCGCGAACGTCGCACCGAGAGCAGGCAGGTGAAGATCCTGTCGAAGCCCAGTTTGGCGGCTGCCGCCATATACGCTTCGTCGTGCTCGGGCGTCGATCGCTCGGGATAGAGGGATATGCCCAGATGATGCATCGCGGCCTCCTTCGTGCGGACGGGTGCCCGCCATCTGGGGCGGGCACCCGTGGGAATCTGGCGGACAGGTCAAAGCGCGATCTCATCGAGATTGACGGCATCGATGCCGGAACCTCTATCAGCTGCGGCTATCTCCTCCTCATCGAGGTATTGCCTGTCGAGAACCCGCATGAACGGCAGGTATATCAAGGCTCCCACGGCAACGAGGACGGCCTGCCATACGGCACCCTGCCACCCGCTGACGAGGAAGCCGGAGATGATCGGCGGGGTGGTCCAGGAGAGCAGGACGCCGTTGCAGATGGGGACGAGACCTGCGGCCATGACCGCATAGGTCGTGAGTATGTTGACGGTCGGCACGAGCAAGAACGGGATGAGCAGGATGGGGTTCATGACGATGGGCAGGCCGAAGATGATCGGCTCGTTGATCTGGAAGATAGCCGGCGCTATCGAGAGCTTGGAGAGCTTCTTGATGCGTTCGGAGCGGCATACCAAGAGGGCCGCAATGAGTAGCGAAAGCGTCGAACCCGCACCACCATACGTGGCGAACAGGTCTTGGAACTGCGCATTGATGATATTGGGAAGCGGAAGCCCGGCGGCGAGTGCGCCTTGGTTCTCGACGGAAAGCGCCGTCAGGATGGGACGGTAGACGGAATCGGTGATGTTGGTCCCATGGATCCCGAAGAACCACAGCACGTGGGCGAACAGATAGACGAGGGTCTGTGCCAGGACCGTACCCCCGAGCTGCTGCAAGGGGGCTTGCAGGAAGGTATAGATGAACGTGAACGCATCGTCCCAAGGAGTGAGGGTGAACAGGACCCGCACCAGCCACACGGCCGTAAACGCGACTGCCATGGGGATCAGCGCCGAGAAGGCACGCGAGACGGTAGGGGGCACACCCTCGGGCATCTTGATGGTCCAGTTCCTCTCGATGACCCAGGCGAAGAGCCTGACCACGAGGAAACCCGTCAGCAGAGCCACGAATACGCCCCGTGCCCCCACCCAGCCGAACGGGATGGAAGCAATCTCGACAACCTCTGTGGAACCCTCGGGGGTGTACTCGGTGAAGAGCGGCATGAGGATGAGCCAGCTTGTAAGCGAGACGATACCGGCGGAGAGCCTGTCCTTCACCCCCATGTGCTCGGCGCAGCTGTAGCCCACCGTGAAGGCTATGAACAGGGCCATCATCGACACGGAACATGATGCCGGTATCGAGATGAGGGCCTTGAGCGTATACGGCCCCACCGTGGTCGTCGTCAGGAAGTCCGTCCACGCCGCTATGGGGAAATTGGCGACGAGCGTGAACATGGATCCGATGATCAGCAGAGGCATGATCGCAGCGAATGAGTCGCGCAATGCATTCAGGAACCAGTTGCCGCCCACCCTTTTGGCAAGGGGCGCAAGCCTTTCCTCGAACCTACCCATCAAACTCATGATTCTCAACCCCTTCTTCTCAATTCCGCTTCTCCGGCGCATGCGGGGGATGCAGCTCCTAGCGCGCCTTGTCCTTGCCTTGCAGCAGGAGGATCGCGGCCTTGAGGACCCGCTCGCCGTCGAGGCTGCCGTAGTCCTGGGCGTCGATGACGCCGACCGGGATCCTCGTGCCGTATCTCTCCTCGATCGAGTCCTGCATGAAGCGCAGCTGCGGACCCAGCAGGATGCAGTCGGGCGCATTCGTCTCGACAAGGCTATCGACCTGCGTGGAAGAAAACGCATCGACCTCCACCGGAAGCTTGTGCGCGTCGGCGACCTCCTGCATCCTCTTGGCGAGGAGGCTGGTGGACATCCCCCCGCTGCAGAACAGATAGATCTTTCTCATGCTTTTCCACTCTCCTCAGCTCATGCCCGCTTCGCCAGCACGCATGCCGCCGTCGACCTGGGGCGTCAAGATCCCGTTCCCGGACAGTTGCCGGCACAGCCCGATGATCTGGACGGCCAGGTCATGCGTCGTGATCGCATTCATGAGGTGGTCCTGCCCGTGGACCATAAGCAGCGACACGGCCCGGCCCCCCTCCGGGGACATCTCGGCGCTTATCTGCCGGGATTGGTAGCCATGCGCCGCCATGAGCGCATCGGAACTCGCGGACATGAGTTTGTCCGCCCGTGCGAAGTCGCCGGCGCGCGCGGCCGCGATAGCCTCGATGGCGCAGCTCCTGGCCTCGCCGCCGTGGACCACCAGATTCATGACGATCTCCTCTGCCTCATGCTCATCCACGCTTCTCACCTCCCCCCGTCTCTCGCACGCGCACGGTTCGGCGCCCGATCTGCAGGAGCGTCGAGCAGGCGCACCAAGGTCTCGTATCGCTGATCCGCTATGAGCTGGTCGATGAGCCCCCTATCGGAGAGGAAGTCGGCCATCTCACGGTTGAACTCGTTGATCTCTTTTTCTCCGTCCTGCGCGACCGAGATGAGGAAAACCGCTTGGACGGGGTTCCCATCCCACTCGATCGGCCTGTCGAGCAGGGCGACTGCGACCATCGTCCGCTCACCCATGGGTTCGATGGGATGGGGGATGGCCGTACGGTTGCCGAAGGCGGTGCGCGCTGCCGCCTCGCGCTGGAGCACCTTCTGGAGGAATTCCCCGGAGAGGCCCTCGTGGCGCGCGAGCAAATCGCAGAGGACCTCCAACAGCTCCCCCTTCGAGCTGGGAACCTGATGCGCGAGGAAGAGCTCCGGCGAGAAGTTCCTCGACAGGGAGCGCGGGGACGGCTTGCCCGCGAACACCCCCCTCACTTTGCGTATATCCTCGTCGTCCAAGAACACGCTCACCTGGCACGCGGGTACCGGGAACTTGCGTTCGAGGGGCATCGTGGTGAAGACGTAATCGATATCCGACCAATCGACCCCGTCGAGGCCCGAGACATCGCAGGTGTGTATCGCCCCGACATGCTGGCCGAACTCCCTGCGGCAGCGGGCGGCGAGCAGCTCCATCCCACTCGGACCCACATCGCAAACGATCAACACGTTCTTCTTGCTGCCCTGAGCGCGCTGACGCTCCATGCCGAGGGCGATGAGCAGCGCGATGTAGCCTATCTCGTCATCGCTGGGCATGGAACCGTAATGCCTTACGAGGACTTTGGATGACTCGAGGGCCATGAGATAGGCGAGCGGATAGTGCTCCCGTATATCGTCGAGCAGGGGGTTCGAGGAGCCGACGTGGTACTGGAGGCGCAGCGCCAGCGGCATGATGTGCCGCGCGAGGTTCATCCTGAGCTCGATATCGCCATGCAGGTCGAAATGGAATTCGTCCCTCACCACGTCGAGCATCTCGGAGATGACGCCCCACACGTCATCGGACACCACGAATCCGGCTCCGGCCCCGGCTATGCCGGATACATCGAGCGACTCCCCAGACGCCAGCTGGATGGCTACATAGGCGACCTCCTGCTCGGGAAAGTCGACGCCGAACTCCTCGGAGAGCCGCGCCGCCACGCATGAGGCCGCCTCATACGCCCGAAGCGGGCGCACCCGTTCGAGCAAACCCGAATCCATCGGCACGTAGCAACCCCTGCGGATCCTCTGGAGTGCGACGCGGATGTGGACGATGAGGCCCCGCAGGGCGATCGAACTGATGGGCACCGACCTTTCCCTGAGCTCGTGTGCGACGCAACGCTCTATGCTCGGGATCGTCTCGTCACCGGTTGCAGATAGGACGAGTTCGGGACATCCCTTGCCCTCGACGATGATACTGGCCAGGCAGAGGCGCCTGTCAGCCTCGCCGCCGCTGACGCGTACCCCATAGTGAGAGCGCCGTTCGAGTGCGAGGCCGAAACGCGCGAGCACATCCCCGACCCTGCCGAGATCGGAAGAGATGGTCTTCTCCGAGACAACCAGCATCTTGGCGAGCTCGCCGACGGTTATCCAGCCATCCCTGTTGATAAGGTCATCGAGCAGATAGAGCATACGCCCAGTGGGGGTCGATGGGAAACGCCCCAGCGACTCGCCGGAGCGGGACATGAGGCGCGCAAGGGCCTCCTCATCGCCGCAGTGCATCGCGTAGCCGCTCCCCCGCAAGTAGACCACGCGCGCGATACCTTCAAGCGCGTCGTTTGCCTTCGAAACGTAGGTCCGCACCGTACGTGCAGACACCCCGAAGTATTCGGCAAGGAAGGCTGCTGTGGCGTGATCATGGGTTCGAAGATAATCGACGAGCCTGTAGACCCTGATGTCCATAAAACCCTCCACATTTATTGTGACATGTGGAGAAATGATGTTCCACCCGTGCTTCTTCCCGTCGAAGGAGGAAGCAGGCTTCCGAAATCACATGGACGGGACGGCAGGACGGCAGGACCACCAGACGCTAGAACGCGGCGAAGCGCGGATCGCCTGCACGGGCGAGCTCCTCGCCCGACGCGAGCTCGCGGAGCGCCTCCATGAACGGCGACTCGTCGCCTGTAGGGAAGGCGCAGGCGAGCTGGACGTCTTCTGCAAAGAGGGAATCCTTCACCTTGCCGCCCCCCTCTGCGACCATGCGCACCACGCGGTCGTAGGCAGCATAGGGTATCTGAACCACCACGGGTGTGACCAAGCGCATCTCGATGATGGTGCCATCTCTCTCGGCTGCTGTGATCGCCTTCTGAGCGGCAGCGGTGTAGGCGCGCGCAAGCCCTCCCGGACCCAAGAGCGTGCCGCCGAAGTAACGCGTGACCACGCAGCTCACATCGGCAAGACCGGCTCCGCGCAGCACTTCGAGCACGGGCAGGCCCGCTGTGCGTTGGGGCTCGCCATCATCTGAGCAGCGCTCGATGCCGCCCGCCAAGATGAGAGCCGGCACATGGTGGCGGGCGTCGTGATGCAGGGCCCGGATCTCCGCAAGATGCGCCTCCGCCTCCGCCGCGTTCGCCACGTGGCGAACGCTCGCGACAAAGCGGCTCCTGCGATCCTCGAACGCGCCCAAGGTTTCGAAACCTTGGACAAGCGTACGGTAGCTGTCCTCGCCTGTTGCCATAGTCTCGCTTCCGATCGTGCTGAAAGATCTGTGCGTGCGCCCTATGCGATTCGCCTCCTCAAGTCTACTCGTTACAACTCTCCCCCGGCATCGCAATCCGATATCCGTACCGCCCCCCATCGTCGGGCTTCGCTGTCTACCGGACAATACACCTCCAGTTAGAGGGGTTACTCTGAGGGTCGATGAGGTTGTCAGAATGGCGGATCAACCTTATACCGCTTAGCCAAGACGCCGAGTTTGTATCATTCGAGTGACTGCTGAACGGTGAGATACAGTTTGAGTCTTCATCAAAAGAATTGCTCCTCGATAATTGCCTGCTGGCAGCCTTACCATTTAATGAATGTCATCAAATAGCGAAATCGAGTTTGTATCATCTCTCTCGCAAAAAACAAACTCGATCAGAGGCGGGCACGATGGCCCCGAATAATTCACATTGAACGGCCTTCGGAGATCAAGGGCGGCCCAGTATCCTCGTCATCCGCGCCGCGCTCCATCTCGACACTATCTTCCCAACAGATGAAGTTGCCGGGACCGAGCGTGGTGTTATCGCAGATCGAAAGAGCTCGCTCTAAGACAGGTCTCGAACCCGCGCCGCCACCGACATCGCGTCCGGCAACCTGCGCAGACCTCAACCCAGCTGCAATGACAAAGCAATGAGGATCTGACCGAGATAGTAGAGCGCAAGGTTGAGGATACGCTGCTTGAACTGCGGATTTCCGCCAAAGGTATTCAGGATGAGGATGATATCGCTCACGAGGAAGAGGAGCGTGCCCACAAGGAACATGAACGACTGGGCGCTAGCATACACGAAGAGCGCCGAAAGGGACAGGCAGTTCAAGATCACCACGATGCCCACGTAGAGCACGCCGACAACGCTGAGGGCGCCGTGCGCCTCGATCTGCGAGAAGATCCAGCGCATGATGAAGAAGGTTACCGCAGCGCCGATGATCACGAAAAGCCAGGGGACCGCCGCGCGCGGCCAGACGGCCACCGTATAGAGCACATGACCTATAAGGAAGACGACCGTACCCGCCGCGAAGAGCAGCGTCCCCCACTTCTTGTAGACGTAGCGCAGGTTCAGGAGCACGTCCGCTGCAGCTCCCACGGCAAGTCCCGCCGCGACGAAACCCGCGAAACGCGCATCCGCCGCACCCCGGCTTCCCATAAAGCCGAGCAGCACGAAGCAGACCGAGGCGAGACCCTTGAGGACGACCCCGACGGTATAGCTCTCGCGATGCTCGGCGATGATGAACGCGGCCATGAGGATAAGGCACGCGATGGCAAGCCAAAGATGCGACATTGTTCCACACTCCTCACCGCAGATTCTGCCCACTGCATCCAGTTTAATGCGGCGACGTCACCCGATGGGAATGTATCCGTGAATGGGTCCTCCACCGCGCCCCATGAAGCGTTTTGGCAAACGCTTTTCGGATGTATTGACGCCTCTTTCTCTATGGAGTAAACATACCCAAGATACTCGTCCCTTGGCAGTTGGGTGGCCATGGCGAAGCATAGACCAGGCATATAAAACCCAGGCAATATAGTATAGGGATGGAATTCCATGCGCGATAAACGCCGATTTGACGAAGAGGAGATCCGATGAAACGGCTTGCTTGCATGCTCCTTGTTTTGGGAACGGTATTCCTAGCGGCTTCTTGTTCAACGAATGACGCAGCCATGGGGAATGGACTCGGCGGCAATACGTTTGTATGGGAGAACGGGGGCTTTGGCGGCGACTTTACCATCAAGCTGAACGAGGACGGCACATACGAATACAGTGTGGGGTTTCTCAGCAGCTATATCGGACTGGGAACTTGGGAAGTTGAGAGTGGCATCCTGACCTTGACTGAGACAAGCGGCTATGAAAATGTCTTCCGCTTTTCCGTAGGAGACGGGGAGCTTGTCTTTATTTCGGAAGGGTCAAGCCAATTCATGCATGTTGCTGTGGAAGACGGCGATAGATTCATGCTCGAAGAGGCGATGTAGGTAGATCGATTTTGTAGAGAGATCCAAATAGGCCGACGGGATAGTTTTGTCAACCCGCCGCCTTGCTTTTACCGTTCCGCGTCTTGCTTGCGTGCGGGCTCCGTGAAACGCTTCCCGCCCCCTCGATTTCCGCTGCTTGTATCTCCTATATAGATGCCACCGTACTGCGAGATACCTTTCGACGTTCGATAGGTGCTCATCGAGGGTCTTCGGCCGTCTGTCGCCGGGGAACGCTCAGGTGAGTGGGACCGTACGCAAACACCCCCGGCATGCTACAATCGTCCTTGCGAAGCGGGTCCAGGCGACCGCGGGTGCGATTCGTCGCACATGAGGAAAGTCCGGGCTCCACAGGGCAGGAAGCAGGCTAACAGCCTGGCGGGGCGACCCGACGGAAAGCGCCGCAGAAAAGAAGACTCCCGCTGCCCGCAGACGGCTCGCCGCGCGCGGGTGAGAGAAAAGCTGAAACGGTGGTGTAAGAGACCACCAGCATCTTGGCGACAGGATGGCTTGGCAAGCCCCTTCCGGAGCAAACGCAAATAGGAGCGCTATGGTGTGGCCCGCACCGCGCTCGGGTTGCGCGCTCGAGACCTGCGGCAACGCAGGCCCTAGATAAATGGCCGCCCACGACAGAACCCGGCTTACGGGCCCGCTTCGCAGCTTCCCACCCCCTAAACGTGGTATCGTTCTCGGTAGGATCGGCGCAGCGGCAGAGGGAGCTCCGTGGCGTTTCTCGGCATCGACATCGGCAGCGCTACCACGCGGGCAGCCCTCATCGACGAGGATCTGCATATGATCGCGCTGGCCAACGCGCCCACGCATATCGACGGGACCTTCGAGACCACGGTGGGGGATGTCCGCACGGCATCCTCCAGAGCGCTCGAGCAGGCGGGATACCACGTCGACGCGATCGAGGGCATCTGCGTGAGCGTCTCCGGCATGGTCGACGATGAGAGCGGGCGCGCTTTCTCCCCCGTCCTCGGATGGATCGATCCCATGCCGGTGAGGACCATCGCGCGCATGCACATCTCGGCCCCCGTCTTCGTCGCCAACGACGCGCAGGCAGCTGCCGTGGGCGAGGCGCATTACGGCGCAGGCATGCCGTTCGATAGGTTCGCGCTCATCCGCCTCGGCACCCTCATCGAGGTCGCCATGGCCATCGGCGGAACATCCGTCGAGAACGACGAGCTTCCCGCCCAAGCTGCCACCGAGGGCGAATTCCTCTTGGAGGCACGCGAGCTGGCTGGTAAAGACGATGAGAGCGCGATCGATCTCTCGGGCATCGGCCTCGGCCGCATACGCTCGTCGCAGGTCATGGAAGAGGCGCGTCGGCAGAATCCGATCGCCAAGCGGGCGGTGGACTGGCTGGCAGGCAGGATGGCCGAGACCGTGGCGGAAACGTGCGCCCATCTCGCACCGCAGGCCATAGTGCTCTCGGGAGCAACGCAATGCGATCAACAGCATCTCGGCAAGCTCGTCGCGTTCAGACTCGCCGAGACGCGCTCGGCCATCGCGGGCATCCCTGTCGAATGCGGCACCCTCGGCAACGAGGCTAAGGCATTCGGCGCGGCCCTCATCGCGCTCCAGCGCGCATAGGCAGCGCGCCGCACTCCGCACGTTTCGCGAAGCGTACGGCCGTTTCGCGAACCGTACCGATATATCCGCACGTTTCATGCAAGCCCGCCCGTCGCCGGCGAGCGTCTCCGTGCTTTTGCCAGTTGGATAGAACACTTGTTCTTGTCCGGAGAGTGCCCTATAGTAATCGAACATGTATTCGATGGAATGAGGCGCACGCCATGGACACCTATACCAAGCTCGGCATCCTCGCGGAAGCGGCGAAATACGATGTCGCCTGCACCTCATCGGGCGTTGGGCGCCTTCCGCAGGCAGGAAAGCTCGGCATGGCATCATCAGCCGGCTGCTGCCACTCGTTCACCCCCGACGGCCGTTGCATCACGCTCCTGAAGGTGCTCCTCTCCAACGCCTGCTCCTACGACTGCGCCTATTGCGCCAATCGTCGCTCGGCGTCCGTGCAACGCGCCACCTTCACCGGTCGCGAGCTGGCCGAGCTCACCGTCGACTTCTACAAGCGCAACTACATCGAGGGGCTGTTCCTCTCCTCGGGCGTGCTCGGCACGCCCGATGCCACTGCCGAGCGCATGATCGAATGCCTGCGGATCCTGCGCCGGGGCCTCCGCTTCAACGGCTATGTGCACGCCAAGATCATCCCCGGCACCGCGCCCGAGCTCGTGGATGCGCTGGGCCGCCTTGCCGACCGGCTCTCCGTCAATCTCGAGCTCCCCAGCAGGAGCTCGCTTGAGACCCTCTGCCCCGATAAGAACGCCGCCCAGATCGCCCGCCCCATGGCGCAGATCAGGGATGCCCGCGCAGACGAGGCGATGCACCTGCCCACCGAGAGCGCGACCCCCGCCGAGCGCTTCCAGAAGCCCTACGACGGTGCCTCGCCCCTTCCCCTGCGCACAAGCGGGCCCGCACTCACCCTGCGCCCGCGCACCGCCGCAGGACCCTCCCGTCGCAGCTTCGCACCTGCCGGGCAATCCACCCAGCTCATCATCGGCGCCACGCCCGAGGATGACAACCGCATCCTGCAACTGTCGCGCTCCCTTTACGAGCAGTTCGACCTCAAGCGCGTGTTCTTCTCGGCCTACCTGCCCATCATGGATGACGAGCGGCTGCCCGCGTGCGATACGCCCGTCCCCCTCCGACGCGAGCACCGCCTCTACCAAGCCGATTGGCTCATGCGCTACTACGCCTTCTCGCCCGACGAGTTGGCCACGCCCGACGAGCCCTGGCTCGACCTGGAGATCGACCCCAAGCTCGCATGGGCGCTGCGCAACATCGACCGCTTCCCCGTGGAGGTGATGGAGGCGTCTTTGGAGCTCCTTATGCGCGTGCCCGGCATAGGCCCCATCGGGGCACGGCGCATCATAGGCGCGCGGCGCGCCAAGCGCCTCGATTTCGATGACCTCAAGGCTTTGAACATCACCTTGAAGCGTGCCCGCCACTTTCTTTCCTGCGCCGGTAAGCGCGATCCGGCGAGTCCGCTCGATCCCGAGCTCGTACGCAGGAAGGTGGTGGAAGATGCCCGCGCGAGCAGCTATAACAGCACACGGTGCCGCATCGAGGCAAACCAACCGCGCCTCTTCTGATGCGGCGGCATCTGCGATCGCACCGGTCGCCGATGCGCTTGGCCGTGCGGTCAGCGCACTCGGACAGGCCTGCGGCGAGGACGGTCGCGTCGCGCTTCTCTGCATACCCACGCTCGAGGGCATCCTCAGCTCGGTGGGCGTAGCCTATCTCGCCCATGCAGACGAGAGGCGCGTGCGGCTGGTGAGCTCATCCCATGCCCAAGCGTGCCTAGATGAGGGTATCGCGGGACCTTTCACGATGGATGAGTGCATGCTCGCCCTCGCCGACCGTGTTTGGCGCGGGCTCGGTTCCTCCGTGGCGAAGGGCTGTCCGAGCGCCCGGAGGGGACGGTGCTCGGGGCGCTGCGAGGGGGCCTGCGTCACCAAGATCGCCTACGCATGCGCCGCCGACGAGCCCTCCATGCCCGAGGCGGTGCACCGCTACGTGCGCCTTGCATTCAACGTGGGATCCGCCATCGCCACCATGACGACGCACCCGGCAGTGGCAGAGCTCGACGGCCTGGCCCGGCTCGTCCTC
Organism: Coriobacteriales bacterium OH1046; assembly: GCA_004010535.1. Lineage (GTDB taxonomy): Bacteria > Actinomycetota > Coriobacteriia > Coriobacteriales > Atopobiaceae > RUG721. Next base: position 426,145 of record RQYE01000001.1, read on the forward strand.
GGCGAATGCGAGCGCACCCGCCAGTTCGCGCGCTTCTCGCTTCTGGCCGACGGCTCGTATCTGGCATCATTCAAACCCAAGGCCAATACCGTGCCGTTCGTGGCAGCGCACTTCGCGCGCCGTATGGGGACCGAGCGCTTCTGCCTGGTCGATCCGGTGCATTGCGTGGCGGCCCTGCACGAGGCAGGCGATAGACGCTGCCACGTGATACAGCTCGACCAAGCCCTCGCCGCCGCGCTCGCGGCACGCGATGACGTCTCGCCCGACGAGCGCTACGTGCGGACCATGTGGAAACGCCTGTACGATAGTCTCGCGCTCGACGGACGCGGCCCGGATGAGCGGGGCTACGACCTGCGCGCATCGTGGATGCCCAAGCGTTTCTGGGATGACCTGCCCGAGCTCGACCCTAGAGCCGGCAACCCCGGCGCTTACGTACCCGAGCGATATCAGAGCGCGTGACATGCGTGACAGGGGGACAGGTCATTTGTCACGGCAGCTGCCGTGACAAATGACCTGTCCCCCTGTCACGGAGGCAACCGATCCCTACTCGGAGCTCATCCAGAGCAGGCGCTCGGCAACGGTGTCGGTGGTCGCAAGCGTCATGTTGTTGATGAAGATGACATCGTCGATACCATGCTCGCGCACGAACTGCGGGATGTTGTAGTCCGAGTAACGGCAGTCGAACACGTAGACCGTCTTGTAATCGTCCACCAGGCACGGCACGAACGCGCAGCCGTAGGACTCCTTGATGACAAGGCAGGACGGCCCCTCATCCATCGTGGGATTCTCGATGATCGTGAGGGGTTTGTCGCCCGCGATGAAGGCGGCATACTTGGAGCTGCGCGCCCAATCGGTCACATCGGTGATGATCTGCCAATCGTAGCGCGCACCTTCGCCGTCCCAGAATACGAGATCGTTCGTGCTCGTGGGGATATAGGCGTCCACATAATCGGGATTGGCCTCCATCTCCCCAAGGCCCAGCTGGTCGTAGAACGAGCCGAGGAACGGCTCGAAGCGCATATGCTCCCAATTGAGCACGTCGGCGGGCTCCGTTCCCTTGGCCTTGCAGAGCTCCACGTATGCGTAGTAGGCGCCCAGCTGCGTCCAGTGGTGGTCGGTGCGGAAGTAGAGGTACTCGTCGTTGTGCGCGCGCAGCGTATCGTAGATGAAGACGGGATGCACATTCTCATTGAAGAGGCTGTTGAAGTAGCGGATGGCCTCGCGTGGATCGGTGCCGCCGAGTCCGGCGAGCTCCTCCTCGGACAGCATCGCGCCCGAGTTGTTGGGCACGAGGATCGAGTAGACCGTTGCCTCGCCCGCAAGGTTGTCGGCACAGGTGTTGAGAGCTTGGCAGTAGGTCTCGACAGCAGACTGCACGAAATAGTAGACGCTGTAGGCGGCGCCATCCTTGATGTACAGGCCCTGCATGATATTGGCTTGGATATCCTCCTGCACGGACTGGGCGGTCGGCACCTCCACGGGACCGTCGTTCACGCCCGGCACCACGGCGGGGCCGCCCGAAGCAGGATCATCCGCGCCCTCGGGCGGGAGGTTGTCGGCAATCACGTTGCCGCCGACCATCTGCGTGGCGGGTTGGAAGCCGTAGAGGTTCTTGAACGCAAGGTTCGCGGCGACGAGCAGCTCGCGCAGCGGATAGGTATCGGAGTACCAGAGACCGAAACCGGAGAAGAACGAGCCATCGAGAACGCTCTCGACGGTGAGCGTGGGAAAGGCCGCGAGTTCGCGCCGCTCGACCTCCGAGGTGGCGGGGCGGACGAAGAACAGGAGCCCCACCACGGCGAAGATCGCGAGCAGGCCGGAGAATCCGAGGACGGAGAGCAGGCGCATGTCCATGAGCGTGCGGTGGCGGGCGCGCAGCGCTGCCGAGGAAGCCGGATGCTTGGACCGCGCGCGTTTCTTCTCAGCCATGGCTCCCCCCTAGAACTGGAAGTAGATGAACGGGTTATAGCTCGCACCGGCAAGCGCGGCCAGGGACACGAGCAGGAGGAGCGGCGGGGTCAGCATCTCGAGCGCGCCGAAGAGGCGCACGGCGCTGTCGCCTGTGCCGGCGAGCGAGGAGAGGCGCGTGCGCAGCCACGGGCCGAAACCCGTGCAGGCGAGCATCGACGCCGCCAAAAGGAAGATGTTCTGCAAGAAAACCGTATGGACGGCAAGATTGGTGAATCCCGCCCCGTTGGCGCCGATCATGCCCGCGAGCACGGAACCCAGATCGGCGAAGCTCTCGAACTTGAAGAGCACCCAGCCCACGAGCACCACCAGAAGCGCCGAAAGATGCGACAGCGGCTTGGGCAGCCTATCTTGGATGACGAAGCGTTCCAACAGCAGGAAACCCAAGAAGTAGAGACCCCAGAGGATGTAGTTCCAACTCGCACCGTGCCACAGGCCCGTCAGGAACCACACCACGGCCATGTTGCGGATGTACTCGGTCCGGCTGCAGCGGCTGCCGCCCAACGGGAAATAGACGTAATCGCGGAAGAAGCTCGAGAGCGAGATGTGCCAGCGGCGCCAGAAGTCCTGCACCGAGGAGCACTGGTAGGGATGGTCGAAGTTCTCGAGGTAATGGAAGCCGATCATGCGGCCCATGCCGATGGCCATGTCGGAGTAGGCCGAGAAGTCGAGGTATATCTGCAACGCGTAGAAGACCATGCCCAGCCAATAGCCGCTCATGGCCTGCGTGGCGAGCGCGGGGCTGCCGATGGGCAGGAGGCTGTCGACCACGGCGGCGCAGGAGTTGGCGAGCACCACCTTCTTGGCGAGGCCGATGGAGAAGCGCCGCACGCCCTCGTAGATATCGCGCTCCGACGCGCTGCGGTGGTCGATCTCGGCGGCGACCGTCTCGTAGCGCACGATGGGGCCGGCGATGCACTGGTGGAAGAGCGAGCAGTACAGCAGGAGCTTCCCGTACGAGGGCTGCGCGGCGATGGAGCCCCGGTAGACATCAACCACGTAGGAGATGAGCTGGAAGGTGTAGAACGAGATGCCGATGGGCAGCACGATGGAGGGGATCTCGGCAGGAACGCCGAAGAGGCTATGGGTATTGGCGAGGATGAAGGTCCAGTACTTGAAGTAGCCCAAGAGGCCGAGCAGGCACGCCAGCTCGGCGATGAGCCAGAGGCGGCGCAGGCCGCCCTCCGAGGCCTCGATGCGCAGCGCGAAGAACCAGCTGGCAAGGGCCTCGGAGACGATGAGGATCACGAAACGCGGACCGCCCCACGCATAGAAGACGAGCGAGGAGGCCAGAAGCACCGGGTTCTTGAGCTTCTCGGGAACCAGGAGGTAGGCCAGCATATGCAGCGGGAAGAAGACAAGCAGGAACGCGAAGCTCGAGAAAACCACGGAAGACCGACCCCTCTTCCCATATGGAGACGCAGCCCACCCAACAGATGGAATGATACCATGGCGCATAGGAAATGGCCCCGCATGAGATGCGGGGCCATACCGATTCGCTGCCGAGGGCAGTGGCTAGTCGAGGTCGCCGAAATCGCTCGTGGCGTCGATCGGGGCCGCAACCGGAGCGGAGACGGCAGGGGCCTCGTAGCGCGGGGTCTCGGCAAAGGGGGCCGAGCCGGACTTGGGAGCCGCGCCGCCGTTGGGGAAGACGGCATCGGCGTCGTCCATGAAGTGCTGGAGCAGGTTCTTGTACTCGGAGCGGAACTCCTCGCGGGAGGCCTTCAGACGGTCGATCTCATCGAGCTCGTTCTGCTTCTCGGCAAGCGCCTGGCGGATGACCTCGCGGGCCTTGGCGTCGGCCTCGTTGCGGATGCGCTCGGCGTTGTCGCGGGCATCGGCGACCATGCGGTCGGCGCTCTGCTGGGCGACGATGAGGACTTGGGAGATCTGACGCTCGCTCACGCTGTAATCGGGAGCAGGGGCCGCAGCGGTCTCGGTGCGGCTGGGTGCAGCCTCGAGCTGGGCTTGGGCGGCGGCGAGCTGGTCCTCGGCATTGTTGAGGCGGCTCTTGAGATCGGCGATCTTCTGGAGCATGGCATCGACCTCTCCTGCGAGGAGCTCGAGGAAATCGTCGACCTCCTCGGTGTTGTACCCTTGCTTTGCGGCGGAGAAGGCCTGCTGCTCGATGTCTTGTGGTGTGATTGCCATGTTCTTCCCTTTCGTTTTTCCGCAAGGCCGTTCATGCAGGAGACGGCCACTACATGCCTAGATATAGAGTATAAGGCTAATCGCGCGCTGCACCAGCCGCAACGCGATGATCGCGACTATGGGCGAGAAATCGATGCCGCTGAACGGAGGGATGTAGCGCCTGAAGACCGCCAGGTAGGGCTCGACGAGCGTTCCCAGCGCCCTGCGGATGCGCTCGACGGTCTCGTTCGCGTGCGGGATCCACGACATGATGCACCACACGACGATAAGCACCTCGTAAAGATCGAGCAAACGGATGAGCGTGTATCCGATCATGAGCCTCCCCTACTTCTCCGAAAGCGCGCGCGTGCGCTCGAGCGCGGCATCGACGGCGGCGGCGATGGCGTAGAACACGCCGCCCTCCATGGCCCGCAGGGCCGCTATGGTGGTACCGCCCGGTGACGAGACGCGCTCCAGGTAGCTGCGCGGATGCTCTCCGGAATCGAGCAGCTGTTGGGCGGTTCCGCGCATGGTGGCCTCGACCATCTCGCGGCAATCCGCAGCGGGAAGGCCCGCCTCGATGCCGGCGCGGGTGAGGCAGTCCACGAAGAGGGCGAAGAACGCGGGGGACGAGCCCGAGACCACGCCCGCTGCATCGAGCTGATCCTCGCGCATGGGCTTGACCACGGCGAGGGCTTCGAGCAGATCGACCGTAAGGGCGACATCCTCCGCAGTCGCAGCGGCGCCCTGCGCAAGGGCGATGGCACCGAGGCGCGCGGCAACGGGCAGGTTGGGCATCAGGCGGATGATGCGCTCGCTCGCGCAGAGCCCGTAGAGCTTGGAGAGCGGCACGCCCGCCATGATGGAGACGATGAGCCTGCCGCCGAGCAGCGCGGCGATGGGCGCCACGACGACGGCGGCAACCTGGGGCTTCACCGCAAGGATCACGGCATCGGGATCGAAGGAGGCGATCATCTCGGCGGCATCCGCGTAGACGGGTATGCCGAGCTCGGAGAAGGATGCGCGGATCTCTGCGGAGACCTCGGCGACGGCAAGCTGCGATGCGGCGATGCCCCCTGCGGAGAGCATGCCCCGGGCGATGGCGCCACCCATGGCACCCGCACCCACGAACGCGATCCGGACATCGGCGCGATCCATGGCGCTACCTGATGATCTCGCCATCGGCGACGAGCTTGTCGATGTCGGATTGGGAGAGCGTGAGGCCATGCGGCAGCACGGCGAACACGCGGTCGCCCAGCTCGGCGATCTCGCCGTCGATGCCGAAGGAGAGGCCGTAGGAGAAATCGAGCACGCGCTTGGCGATATCGATGTTGGTGGCACGGAAGTTCAAGACAACCGGTTGGTTGGTACGCACGCGGCGGACGACCGTCTGCACGTCCTCATAGGAGACGGGACGCAGCACATAGGGCGGCAGGTTGCCGGAGGGCATGCGCATGCCGGCGGTGGCTTGAGCATAGCCTGCGGAAGGCGCGTAGGATGGTGCGCCGGCGGTTTGGGCGCTGTTGCCGGAGAGCTGGCGTCCGGAGCGCGTGTAGACCGAAACGCTCTCGGCCTCGGGACGCGGCGTGTTGCCGAGAAGGCCCCTGCCGCGCTCGCGCGGCTGATCCTCGTAGAAGTCGCCGTCATCGTCCTCGCTGTAGTAATCGTCGTAGTAGTCGTCCTCATCATCGCGTGCGAACCGCTCGCGGATCGTATCGAGAAAGCCCATATGCGAACACGCCCTTCCTCTTCATGGCATGGGATGCCCCATGCGACCGGTACCGTCCCCACCCCTATTGTAAGGCGTAGGCAGGATCGAACACCGTCCTCCCCAATCTGATTATTGTAGAGCCTTCCTCGATGGCGATGACGTAATCGTCGCTCATGCCGCATGAGAGTTCATCAAGTCGACATCCCGTATCGCGCGCGAGGGTATCGCGAAGCTCGCGCAGGTCCGAGAAGGCCCGCCGCGCAGCAGCGGGATCATGCGCCGGCGCCATGCCCATGAGGCCCTCGAGCGAAAGATGCTCGAGGGAGCAGATCCCGGCGCTCGCGCTCCTCGCCTCATCGGTCGAGAAGCCCGTCTTGCTCTCCTCCCCCGCCACATTGACCTCCATGAGGATGGGGACCCTGCACCCGAGCGCAGCGGCACGGGCGTCGACAGCCTTCGCCACGCGCAGCGAGTCGATCGAGTGGATAAGCGAGACCTGCCCGACCACGAGACCCACCTTGTTGGTCTGGAGATGGCCGATCATGTCCCAGCGGATGCGGGAGAGCTCGGGAAATGCGGCCGAGGCCTCCCGCTTGCGCCTGAGCTCCTGGGGACGGTTCTCGGCGAAGGCGGTATAGCCCGCTTCGCAGGCGACCGCCACCTCGTCTATGCCCACGGTCTTGGAGACGGCAACGAGCGTCACGTCGGCAGGGGCGCGCCCGCTTCTGGCACAGGCTCCGGAGATGCGCTCGAGGATCTCCGCGCGACGCGCATGCATAAACGACCGGTAGTCCATATCGGTCATGCCCCCATGATGGCGAGCGCCCCCTGGCGTCCGCAGATCCCGCCGCTTGCGCGATAGCTGAAGAAACGCGCGCCCTCCGAGACGCAGGAGATCAGATCGTCGTGGATGCTGCCGGGATCGAATCCGGCGGCCCCGAGGGTAGCGGCTATGCAGGCTCCGAGATCGAGGGTGCGCCCCGCTCCGACGACACCTGCGCCGAAGGAGGCGGCGAACCTTGCGGCAAGCCCCTCGTCGACCGCGTACTCGTCGCCGAGGATATGCGGGCCGATGTAGGCGCCCATCCCGCTCGGATGGGTGCCGGTCGCACGGGAGAGGGCAGAAGCGGCATGCGCGGCGATACGGGCATAAGTGCCCTTCCAGCCCGAGTGGATGACCGCGAATCCGCCCTCGGCGACGATGACGACGGGAACGCAGTCGGCGAAGCACAGGAGCACGGGGACGCCAGGGGCGCTCACCACGACGGCGTCCGCACCGCGGCGCGCCTCGGACTGCGCGCGGGCGATGGACGCCTCGTCGCATGCGGCGAGGCGGACGACCGTGTCGCCATGCACCTGACGGGGGACGATGAGCTTGGAGATGTCGGCCGCAGGGCTTAGGGCGGCGAGTGCGCGGGTACGGTTCTCCTCCACGCATGCAGGGTCATCGCCGCAGGCATCGCCCAGGTTCAGCGAGGCGTAGGGGCCGCCCGAGACGCCGCCCGTCCGCTCGGTGAATGCGAACGCGACCCCGCCGGGACGGTGAACGTCGCCGAGCAGGGTCACGCCATCGACGGTATATCTCGTCAGCGAGGACATCTCATCCTAGAGACGGCTGCGCTTGAGGAAATCGGGGATATCGAATTCCTTGTCGTTGCTGCTCTGCGGAGCACGGGCGGACGCAGATGCGGAGGCGGCAGGCTGTGCGGGCGTATGGGAAGGCCTCTGCGCCGAGCTGCGCCCGCCACGCTGCGCGGACGCGGGAGCCTGGGCGGATTCGGGACGCTCGATCGAGAAGGTGGGCAGCATCTGCTGCACGTTGCCCTCGTTGAAGCCTGCCGCGATGACGGTGACGCGCACCTGATCGCCCAAGCTCTCGTCGACGACGGTGCCGAAGATGATATTGGCATCGGGGTCGACATTGGAGGCCACGAGATCGGCGGCGTCGTTGATCTCCTGGATCCCGAGGTCCTTGTTGCCGGCGATGGAGAGCAGCACGCGGGCAGCGCCGTCGATGGAGGTCTCGAGCAGGCGGCTCGAGATAGCCTCGGTGGCGGCGTCGACGGCGCGGTTGTCGCCGGAAGCGGTGCCGATGCCCATCATCGCGGTGCCGGCACCCTTCATGATGGTGCAGACGTCGGCGAAGTCGAGATTGATGAGACCGGGGACGGTGATGAGGTCGGTGATGCCCTGAGTGCCCTGGCACAGCACGTCATCGGCCATGCGGAACGCCTCGAGCATGGTGGTCTTCTTCTCGGAGAGGTCGAGCAGGCGGTCGTTGGGGATGACGATGAGGGTATCGACGTTCTCGGAGAGCTCGGTGATGCCATCGGAGGCGGAGCGATAGCGTTTGCGGCCTTCGAACGAGAAAGGCTTGGTGACGACGCCGACGGTGAGGGCGCCCACGTCGTTCTTCGCGATGTCGGCGACGATGGGTGCCGCACCGGTACCCGTGCCGCCGCCCTCGCCTGCCGTGATGAAGACCATGTCGGCACCGGCGAGCGCACGCTTGATCTCATCGCGGCTCTCCTCGGCGGCTTCCCTGCCCACTGAGGGGTTGGCACCCGCGCCGAGGCCCTTGGTGATATCGGTGCCGATGTGGACCTTGATATCGGCATCGGAGATGGCGAGCGCCTGGGCGTCGGTATTGACGGCCACGAACTCGACGCCGCGGATGCCCTCCTCGATCATGCGGTTCACCGCATTGGTGCCGCCTCCGCCCACGCCGACGACCTTTATGACCGCAAGGTAGTTGTTCGGAACGTCGAAAGTGCCCATGGTTGCGTCCTCCTTCAAAGTGTGCAGACAAACATTCAAGCTCAAGTTAAGATCAAAGCCATACAAAGAGCGCAGTATATTTGCATAAAGCTCCCGAGCGCGTCAAATTCTTTCATTAAGTCATCATAAGAGCAGGTAGATGCCCTCATCGATACTTCTGCCAACATTAAGGTTAAGCTATAGGATGTATGTTTTACCTGCTGCCGGATCGGCTATCACGCGCCCGTCCCAGGCTGCACGGTTCCCGAATCGATGCGGCGGTATGAGGGACTCGCGGGCACGCGAACGTTGACATAGGTGATCTCACCGGGATACTGCTCGAGGATCTGCGCAAGGACGGCAGCTTTCTGCTCTATCTGCGCAGGTGCCCCCAACGAAACCTCGATGCCGCTCGAGAGGACGCAGGAGATGCCCTCTATGCTCGATGCCGAGTAATACACCACCTGGGAGCCGATCTGCTCGGGAAGCTCCCTCACGTAGGTATCCACGGCAAGCAGCACCTCATCGGCGACCTCGGAGCCTGCCGACGGGCTTATCGTCGCAGGCGCATCGGTGACGAAGAGGGCCCCCTTCTCAGTTGCAAGGGCGGCGGCGGCATCCTTGGCAGTCTGATCTTCTGCAATCGAAAGCGTGGCCGGCTCGAGCCAGACGTTTCCTTCCCCTATATACCACGCGAAGGAACTCGAGCCCATAAGCACGAGCGTGGTGATCCTGCGCTCGCGCACCTCGATCCTCAGCTTGTCGGGAAACACGCGATGCACGCTGACCTCGGCAACCCAGGGGTTCTTCCTCAGGTTCTTCCCTATCGCCTCCTCATCGACATTCAGGAGCGTCGTCCCCTCGACCACGTTGGCCAGATTGGCGATATCCTCCTGCGTGAGATGCTCGGTAGCTTCGGTGTCGATGGAGACGATGGTGAAGACCGGGAGCATCTTCATGACATAGAACGCGAGGACGCCCGCGACGGCGAGGATGGCGGCCACGACCGCCAAACGCCCGATGAGGCCGGCCAGCTGCCCTGCGCCCATCCTGTTCGCCCTGCGCTGGCGCGCACCATCGGGCTCGGCAAGGACGACTCTCTTCGAAGGACCCCGGCGAGTCGGGGAAACCCCGCCGAGGCCGTGCGTGTCTCTCTGCAAAATCCTTGCGCTGCCCTTGGATGTGCGGGGCGTTGCACGGCGAGGATCGTCTCCGGCCATGGCTCACGCTCCGAATCCCAGGAAGCGCACCTCTGGTTCGAGTGCGATTCCATGCGCTTCATACACGCTCTCCTGCATGGTCTTCATGAGCGAGCATACATCGTCGGCGCACGCCCCGTTCTCGTTCACGATGAAGTTGGCGTGGCGCGCCGAGATGCGCGCGCCGCCGCAGGAGGCGCCCTTGAGCCCGCATGCCTCGATAAGGGTGCCGACGGAGCGGTCCTTCGGGTTCTTGAAGACCGATCCGCAAGTGGGAACACCTAGGGGTTGGGTCAGCTTGCGGCGCTTGAGCAACGCCTCCATCCGACGGGCGATCGCGTCCTTCTCGCCCGGCACGAGATCGAAGGTCGCCTCGAGGATGACCTCGTCCGGAGCGAACGAGGCCGAACGGTAGCCCCAGATGATATCGGATGCCTTGCGGCGCACGAGCCCTTCTCCGGGGCGGGTGACGACGACATCGCGCACCGACGAGCCGATCCACTCATCGCGGCTGCCCGCGTTCATAGCGAGCGCACCGCCCACGGTACCGGGAATACCCCAGAGGGCCTCGAGGCCTGAAAGGGACGATGTGAGGGCGCGGTTCACCAGCTTCGAGGTGAGCGTGGCGGCTCCGCAGGTGATAGCCGTATCCTCGACCGAGAGGCGCGCGAATTCGCGTCCCAAGCAGATGACGCAGCCTCGATAGCCGCGATCGGAGCAGAGCACGTTCGAGCCCTTGCCGAGGATGACCCAGGGCACCCGCTCGTGGGCCAGCACATCGAGGGTATGGACGAGTGCGGTGTAGCTGTGGGCCACGACGATGAGATCGGCGGGACCTCCGATACGCAGCGTGGTCCGTCGGCTCAGCGGCTCGCCTCTGAGGACGTCGGCGTCGATGGCGCCGGAAAGCTGCATGTAGGCATTGAACATGCTCATGAGGCGTCTGCCCCGGTCATCTGCTTGGCCTCGATGAAGGCCGGGCCGATCTGGGTGATGTCGCCCGCACCCTGGGTGATGAGCATATCTCCGGGCCTGCAGATCTCGACAAGGAGATCGATGAGGGCGCGGGCATTGGGGACATACGCCACATGCCCGCATCCCCCGCCCTTCTTGACGGAGTTCGCCACGGTTTTGCCCGACACGCCGGGGATGGGCAGCTCGCCTGCGGAGAATACATCCATGACGAGCAGGATGTCGGCCTTGTCGAAGGCGTGCGCCCATTGCTCCTCGAGCGCTTGGGTGCGCGAGTAGCGATGCGGCTGGAACACGCACACGATGCGCCCGAAGCCGAGCGCGGAGGCAGCCTCGAGCGTGGCCGCGATCTCGGTGGGATGGTGGCCGTAATCGTCGATGACGGTGATACCCTCCACGTCGCCCACATGGGTGAAGCGGCGGCGCGCGCCCTTGAACTGGGAGAGCGCCTCGGCAGCTCGATCGACATCGGTGCCGAGCGCCTCGGCCACGGCGAGCGCGGCAGTGGCGTTGGCAAGGTTGTGCGTGCCGGGATTCGCCTGGATGGTGAAACTCGCGATCCCGCCCGAAGGGGTCCTGACCGTGGCGGCGCTCTGGATGCCGTGCGTCGCGCCGGGCGTGCAGCGGTAATCGCAACCCGAATCGAAGCCGTAGGTGACCACCCGGCGCCCGGTCGAGCGCGCGAGCTCGACCAGATGCGCGGCATCGCCGTTGACCACGATGGTCCCGGCGTCGCCGACGAGATCCATGAAGGTGCGGAAGGCCTCCTCGATATTCTCGAGCGTGCCATAGTAGTCGAGATGATCCTCCTCGATATTGGTGACCACGACGATATCGGGGTCGAGGAAGAGGAAGGAACCGTCGGACTCGTCCGCCTCGCACACGAAGTAGCCGCCCGAGCCGTTGCGGCCGTTGGTGCCGTAGCCCTCGACCACGCCGCCGATGAGGAAGGTGGGGTCGAGGCCCATGGTGTCGAGCATGGAGGCGATCATGGACGAGGTCGTGGTCTTGCCGTGCGTGCCCGCCACGGCGATCGTCACCGTATCGAGCGAGAGATAGGAGAGCATCTTGGCGCGGCGCCAGACGGGGATGCCCAGCTCGCGGGCGCGGATGAGCTCGGGATTGGTCTCGGGGATCGCCGTGGAGATGACCACGACATCGGGGGCGGCGGCATCGATGGTGGGCGCCTCGTGGCCGATATGGACCTCGATGCCCGCGTCCTCGAGCGCCCGCACGTAGTAGGAGCTCTTGAGATCGGAACCCGTGACCCTGCAACCGCGCTCGTGCAGCACGAGGGCGATGCCGCTCATGCCCGCCCCGCCGATGCCGATAAAATGCGCGCTGGAAATCTCGTTCGCGTCCACAGCAGCTCCCTCTCCACGGCAGAATCCACGCTCCCCTGAACGTGCAGTACTACTCTACCCGAAAACGATCCCCTCGGGATCGCCGCGGCGCACTTCGCATGGAACCCGTACCCTGCGCGGCATCGCCATGGATCCGTCAACGTAGGCGGGAAGAGGGGCGCAGCGGTCTTCTATCGGCGCTAGCGCGCTGCCTTCTCAACGCAGTCGGCAAGCGCCTGGGCCGCACGGGCGGCGCCGAGCGCGGCCGCAGCATCGCGCATGAGCGCGCGCTTGGAGGGGTCATCGATAAGCTTGAAAAGCAGTCCCGAGAACGCGGGGGTATCGAGCACGGCATCGCCCAGCATATCGGCGGCACCGGCATCCACGAGCAGGTGCGCGTTCAGCGTCTGATGGTCTGCGGTGGCGAAGGGATAGGGGATCAGGAGGGACGGGACGGCTTGCGCCGCGATCTCGGCGACGCTCGAGGCCCCGGCGCGCGAGAGCACGCAGTCGGCTGCGGCAAGCGCCGCGCCCATATCGTCGATATAGGGGACGACCGTCCAACGGGCCGTCTCGCCCCCCGTGAGCGCGAGCGCCTCGACGGTCGAGCTGTATCCGTCCTTGCCGGTCGAGTGCAGGATCCTGAGCCTGGGTCGGGCGAGGAGCCCATCCTTGAGGCCGCACACCGCCTGGTTGATGTGGCGTGCGCCGAGGCTGCCGCCGAAGACGAGCAGCAGCGTCTCATCATCGGCAAGGCCGAGCGCTCCGCGCGCGTCTTTGCGGGAAGCCGAGATCACGCTCGCGCGGACGGGATTTCCCGTGACGACGATCTTTTCCGCTTTGCCCGAGAACGCGGAGGCTGCTTGGGGGAACGCGATGCAGACCGCAGCGGCTCCCTTGGCGGAGACCCTGTTCGCGAGGCCGGCGACGGAGTTCTGCTCGTGGAGAAGGTACGGCACGCCCCTCTTGGCGCACCAGCGCACAAGCGGCAGCTCCACATAGGCGCCGAAGCCGATGGCCGCATCGGGCGCGCCCTCGGCCGAGAAATGCGCGTCCAACGCGCGCTGCGCGGCAAGGATCTGCCTCGCGGCCGTGACGAGCGTCCAGGGATGCGATCGGTCGAAGCCCGAGACCTCGATGGGCACGAGCGGAAACCCCGCCTCGGGGACGAGCGTCGCTTCGAGGCGGCGCATCTGCCCGACGAACACGACCTCGTGGCCGCGCGCGCGCAGTTCCTCCGCCAAGGCAAGGGCCGGGTTGATGTGGCCTGCCGTCCCGCCTGCTGCAATGGCGACCTTCATCGGCGCGTATCCCCTTTCGCGGGCCGTCCGCGCAGGCGATCAGCCGCGCTCGGCCCCAAATCGATGCGTGTCCGGCTCTGCGCGGAGCCATCGGATGCGTTGCGCGGGCGCGGCGCACCGCCCTCGACGATGGTGAACGAGCCATGCGCCAACTCGGTCGGATGCGCGCCGTAGGCGGGAGTAGGCATAGGGGAGCTCCCAGCTTGGGGAGTCGAGGCGTACCTCTCCTCCCCGCTGCGCTCGTCGACCTGCCAGCGATCGCGAGCCCGATCATGGACCGTCTCGGGAAGGCGCGAGGAACGCGAGACCGACACCGTGAGGCCGACGAGCATCAGGCATGATAGGATCGTGGAGCCGCCATAGGAGATGAAGGGGACGGGTTTGCCCGTAAGCGGGATCATGCCCAGCACGCCGCAGACGTTCACGAGCAGTTGGATGATGATGAGGCCCGTGCAACCCGAGGCGACGAGGCGGCCCGCGAGATCGGGGGCGTTCTTGGCGATGCGCGCGCCGGCCCACCCCAGAAGCGCGAAGATTGCGAGCACGCAGATCGTGCCCACGAGCCCGAGCTCCTCTCCGATGACGGCGAAGATGAAGTCGTTATGGGCCATGGGCAGATACGAGTACTTCTGGCGCGAGAAACCCAGGCCGACACCGAAGAGGCCGCCCGAACCGAATGCGTAGAAGCCCTGGATGAGCTGGTAGCCATCGCCGTAGTAATCGCGCCACGGGTCGAACATGGTGACGATGCGCGCGCGCGAGTAGTCGTCGCGCAATGACAGGACGAGGAAGCCCGCGACGCCGACGATCGCGAGGAAGACGATGAGATTGCGCGGCAAGCCCGCGAGATAGCCCATCACGAGCAGCGTGGCCGCGAGGATCATCGTGGTGCCCTTATCGGGCTGTGCGAGGATGAGGACGAGCGGGATACCCACCCCGACGCCCATCAGCTTGACGAAGCTATCGAAGGTGATCGAGGCATCGTCGAAGTAGCGCTGGGCGAGGTTCGCCGCCGTGAGCACGACCGTGACCTTGGCGAACTCCGAGGGTTGCAGGCTGAAGCCGCCGAGGGCGAGCCAGCGCACGGCGCCGTAGGCATCCTCACCGGAGCCTGAGAGGAAGATCGCGAGGAGCAGGACCACCGTGACGACCCAGATGATCGTGAGGACGGGCCCCGACCATACGCGGTAGTCGATCCGCGCGAGGACGAGCGCGGCGACGGCTCCCGCAGCCAGGAAGATACCCTGGCGCTTGACATAGAAGGCGGCGTCGAAATTGGTCGACTCGGAGATGAGCGAGGTCACCGATGAGGCGGAGTAGATCATGAGGAGGCCGAAGAGCGAAAGAACGGCCACGCACACGCAGAAGATGAGGCGTGGGGACATGAATCGCGCCGGAACGCCCCTGATCGCACGCTCGCGTTGTCTCGTCTTGCCGCCCGCCATCCCGCCTACACCCCGTCCTTCCCGATAAGCTCGGCGACCAGCCGCTTGAAGGCGCGGCCGCGCTGGACGTAGTCATCGAACTCATCGAAAGACGAGCACGCCGGCGAGAGCAGGACCACATCGCCCGCCTCGGCACGCCCCGCAGCAGCGAGCAGGGCCTCCCCCATATGGGGCACCTCGACGATCTCGAGCGCACCCTCCCCGGCTGCGACAGCCGCATGCAGGGCGGATGCGATGCGCGGGCCCGCCTCGCCGAAGCAGGCCGCGAGCTTGCAGGCCCGCGCGACGGCGGCCGCCATCGATCCGAGCCCGGTACCCTTGTCGTGGCCTCCGAGCAGGATGAGGATGCGGCCTGCGGGAAACGCGGTGAGGGCCTTTTCCACCGAGTCGGTGTTGGTGGCCTTGGAATCGTTGATGAAACGCACGCCGCTCCGCTCGCCGCAGGGTTCGATGCGATGCTCGAGCGCGGTGAATGCGGCAAGGCCCGTGCGGATATCCTCGTCCGCGACGCCCGCCTCGAGCGCGAGGGCCGAGGCGGCGAGTGCGTTCTGGATGTTATGCTCGCCTTGGAGGGGAAGCTCGCCCGTGGCGAGCAGCGCATGCTCCACCCCGTCGAGACGCACGACGAGGCGTCCATCGCGCGCGAAGGCGGCGCAGGGGCCATCGGGCTCGGCATGCACATCGAGCGCGCAGGTACGCACGCCGCGTGCACCGAGACGCCCGATGATGGCGCGGCACCACCTATCCTCACGCGAGACGACCGCGAGATCGCCCGCACCCATGTTGGCGAAGATGCGCTCCTTGGCCGCAGCGTACGCTTCGAGGGAACCGTGCCAATCGATGTGATCGGGGGTGATGTTGAGCAGGCAGGCCGCACGCGGATGCAAGAGGCGCGTCTCGGCGAGCTGGAAGCTCGAGAGCTCGGCGGCGAACCAGCTCCCTGCAGGACGCGCAGCGATCTCGGCGCTCACGGAATCGCCGATATTGCCCACGAGGCGCACCGCGCGGCCCCCCGTGCGCAGAAGATGCCCCACGAGCGCGGTCGTGGTGGTCTTGCCGTTGGTTCCGGTCACGGCGATCCAGCGCTCGGGGCTCTCGCGCCACGCGAGCTCGGGCTCGCCGATGACCTCGGTGCAGCAGGAGAGCGCAGAGCGGAAGAATGAGGCATGGGGCGGGATGCCGGGCGAGGCGACGGCGAGATCGTAGCATCCCGCGATATCCTCGGTGCCGAAGATCACACGTGCGCCGAGAGCCTCGAGGGCACGCGTTTCGTCATCGGGCGCAGCGTCGAGCCCGGCATAGGCGTCGAGCACGCTCACGCGCCCGCTCCCGAGAAGGCCCGCCAGATAGCGGGTTGCCGCGCGACCGGCGCGGCCCAGGCCCAAGACGCAGACAGCTCCGTATCCCTCCATGGCCATCCCCTAGCCCAGCTGGAAGTACAGGGCGAATCCCACGGCCGCAAACGCAGCCGAGATGATCCAGAAGCGAATGACCACCTTGGTCTCGCTCCAGCCCAGCTTCTCGAAATGGTGGTGGAGGGGTGCCATGAGGAACACGCGCTTGCCCGTGCTCTTGAAGCTGACGACCTGGATGATGACGGAAAGCGCCTCGATGATGAACAGCCCGCCCATGACGAGCGAGGTCGCCTCGGTCTTGGTGAGGACGGCAAGCGCGGCGAAGGCGGCTCCGAGCGCAAGAGATCCCGTGTCGCCCATGAAGATGGTCGCGGGATAGGAGTTGAACCACAGAAAGCCCACGCACGCGCCGGCGAGGGAGGCGGCGAAGATGGCAAGGCCGAGCTCCCCGTAGCGGAAGGCGACCATGGCCATGACCAGCATCACGACCATGGAGCAACCGCCCGCCAGGCCATCGAGGCCATCGGTGAGATTGACGGCGTTCGAGAGTCCGGCCATGAGCAGGAAGACGAAGACGAGGTAGAGCCATGGGATGCGGAGGCCGAAGGCACCCACGGGGATCGTCGTGGTGAGAACCCCCAGATCGATGGAGAAGCCCCCGGGGAAGGCGATCGCGGGAGCGACATGGCAGACGTTCACCGCATAGAGGCAGAAACCCACCGAGATGGCGATGAGCCCGGCCATCTTCTGCGATGGCGTGAGGCCGAGCGAGCGCGCGTGGGCCACGGACTCGATATCGTCGAGCAGGCCGAGCGCACCCGTGAGCAGCGTCGCCACCACGGCGAGGATGAGCTCGGGCTTCCAGTCGGCCAAGATGAGGCAGGTGGCGAGCATGGACAGCAGGATGATGAGACCGCCCATGGTGGGCGTGCCCTGTTTGGTGAGGTGGCGCCGCGGGCCGTCGGCGCGGATCTGCTGGCCCATGCCCTCGCGCTTCATCAGGCGGATGAAGAGCGGCATGAGCGCGAAGGCGATGGCGGCGGAAAGTCCGATCGCGATGAACACCTGGTAGGTGGGATATGACGGGTTGCCGATCATCATAGGAGGACTCCCTTTACGAACAGGTCGAGGCCGCTGCCGCGCGATGCCTTGGCGAGCAGCAGGTCGCCCTCACATAGTACGGGTGCGAGCGCCGCGAGGGCATCGGATACCGAACCGAACACCAAAAGAACGTCATCCGAGGCGCCTACGGTGCGGGCGCCTTCCGCGATGGCGGCGGCGCGCTCGCCTCCGATGCAGACGATCATATCGAGACCGAGCGCGGCGGCATAGGCGCCCACGCATGCGTGCATCTGGCGTTCGTCCCTGCCCAGCTCGAGCATCTCTCCCAGCACGGCGAAGCGCCTGCCCGCGCAGGCCATGGAGGCGAGGACGGCGAGCGAGGAGGCCATGGAGGCGGGGCTCGCATTGTAGCTGTCATCGATCACGCGCACACCCGCCTTCGAGGTACGGATATCAAGGCGCATGGCGGTCGGCTTCAGGGAGGCAAGCGCCTGGATCGCAGCCGCCTCGTCAACGCCGGCGCAGCGTGCGATGGCAAGGGAGAGCATGGCATCGAGAACGGCGCTCATGCCCGGGATGGAAAGCGAAAGCTCGCTGTCCGTGCCATCGGCGAAGATGATCTGAGCCGAGGTGGTCGCATCCTCGTGCAGGGTGACCGCGCCTTGACGGACGAAATCTTCTGCCCGCGTACCCACTGTGAGCGCTCGCACGCCCGCAGGGCGCGCGAAGGCATCGACGATGAAACCGGTGTAGTCGTTCGCACTCGTGAGCACGAGCGTGGGCTCGATAGCGCCCCGAGCCTGCATGCCCGAGATGATCTCGGCCTTGGCACGGGCGATGTTCTCGCGCGTCTCGAGGAGGGCGAGATGGCTCACGCCCACGTTCGTGATGACGGCGAGCGTAGGCCGCGCGGCACGTGCCATGCGCCCGATCTGGCCGAGACCGTCCATGCCCATCTCGAGGACGAGCGCATCGGCGCCCTCGGGGGTGTTCAGGAGCGTGAGCGGCATGCCGATGAGGTTGTTGTAGTTCCCGACGGTGGCGTGGGTCGCGAAGCCGGCCGAGAGGACGGCGGCGAGCATATCCTTGGTAGTGGTCTTGCCCACGGACCCCGTCACGCCCACGACGAGCCACTCGGGATGGCGGCTGCGCTCGGAGGAGGCGAGGCGCAGAAGGAACTCCTCGCAATCGTCGCCCTCGGCGCGCAGGACCGTGCGGCCGCAGCCATCTGCATAGGCGAGCAGCTCCTGGCCGGGCGCTCCCGAGAGCACGACGGCGGCTGCCCCCGCCTCGAGGGCGGAAAGGGCATAGGCGTTGCCATCGCTCTTCTCGCCTGCGAAGGCGACGAAGAGCGAGCCGGGGGTGACCGCACGCGAATCGATGACCGTCTCGCCGCAGATGCGCTCCCCACCCTCGGCGAGAATGTGCGCACCGGTCTGGACGGCAAGATCATGTGCTGATATATCGAGCATGGTACCTACCCCGTGCTTCAGGTGACAGGCTGGACGCCGAGATCGCCCACGGCCTCTTCCATGATAGTCGAGAAGAGGTAGGCCGTAGAGGCACTTGCAAGATAGCGCACGCCGTTCAGGCCGACGTAGACGAGAACCTCGGGGTTATCGGCATTCGCGAAACCGCAGAGCGAGGCGGTGTAGTGGAAGTCCGTGTAACCCTCGGAATCGGTGCCCGACTGCTCGCCCGTGCCGGTCTTACCTGCGATATCGTAGCCGGCAACCTGACCGTTCACGCCCGTGCCCTCGGTCATGACCGCGCGCATGCATTCGATCGTCTGATGGGCGGCCTCGGGCGAGATGGCGGCCTGCCCCTCCCCCCAATCGACCTGCTCGCCCCCGCGTGCTATCAAAAAATGGGGGGTGGTGAGCATGCCGTCGTTGGCAAGGGCGCCGAACGCACGCACGAGCTGGACCATGGGAAAGGCGACGCTTTGGCCAAACGACATGAAACCGCAGGTGGATCCATCGTAATCTTTATAAGGCGTCACGATGCCGCTCGACTCGCCGGGGTAATCGATCCCCGTGAGGCGGCCGATGCCGAAAGCGTCGACACCCTCCGCAAAGAGCTGATCGCCGATGATGTCCTGGGCTATGAGGGCGGTACCGGTGTTGTAGGACTGGGCGAGGATGTCGCGCACGGTGAGCTGGACGTCATAGTCTCGCTCGATATGCTCGTAGACGTAGTCATCGCCGACGAGGACGGAGGGCGGGACCGTGAGCACCGTGCTCGGCGTCACGAGGCCGTTGTCGATCGCGATCGCTATGGTGAGGGCCTTGAAGACCGAACCCGGCTCGTAGGAGTCGGTGACGAGTTTCAGGTTGAGGGATTCGGCCGAGGTACGCGAGAGATCGTCGAGGTTGGCGTAGGGCGTGGATGCCGCGCAGAGGATCTCACCCGTCTGGGGGTTGGTGACCATGACCGAGCCCGATTCGGATTCGTAGGTCTCGACCGCCTCGGCAAGCGCGGCCTCCGCTTTCTCCTGAAGGTTGATATCGATGGAGATGACGATATCGGTGCCGTTTTTCGCCTCGACGATCTGCGAGGCGCCGCCGGCGATGGGCACGCCGCCGATGCCCTGCTCGACGATCATCTGGCCATTCTCGCCCCGCAGGATATCATCGTAGTAGTACTCGAGCCCCGTGAGGCCGTCGCCGTCGGTTCCGACGACGCCGAGGATCTGGCCGGCAACCTGTCCATAGGGATAGACGCGTTTCGTATCGTCGAGGAAATAGACCCCGACGAGATCCTCGTCGTCGAGCCGCTTCCGGATCTGCTCGGCTACCTCGCCATCGACCTTCTGTTGGATGTAGATGAAGGTCGTGTCGGCCGTGAGGTCATCCATATAGTCCGCCGCCGCACCGCCGAGCACGGAGGCGAGGATCTGGGCGATGCGCGCAGGATCCTCGATATCCTGGGGGTTGGCGTAGATGGTCTTGCATTCGACGCTCATCGCAAGCACGTTGCCGTTGCGATCGTAGATGGTTCCGCGGCGCGCGTAGAGGGTCACCACGTTGGTCCTGCGCGCTTCCGCCGCATCGGAGAGCTCGCGGGCCTGGAAGACCTGAAGCCAGACGAGGCGCAGGGCCACCGCCGCGAAGAAGACGAGGAAAAGCACTTGGATAATGGAGATGCCGTGATCGAATCCGCCCGGACCGGAGCCGCCCGCCCGCGCTGCACGGCGTCTATAGCGCGCACGGGAGGCTTCGTCGTACGAGGCCTCGGGCATGGTGTGCCGTCGATACGAGTTGTTGCTGCTCCTCGCCACGGTTGCCGGGACCGCCTGCTTACAGGCCGGCTGCCAGCTGCGGCGCCCCGAAGAGGGGATCCATTCCGCCTAAGGCGGCCTCGTCTCCCGCCCTATCCTCGGCACCGATCTCCCCCGACGCCGCCTCGGCCTCCTCCGCCCCCTCTGCTGCGGCTTCGGCCTCGGGCTCGATGACGATCGAATCATACGAGGAGGCGGCGACCATGCCGTAATTCTGGGTCGCGATCCGGTCGATACGTGTGGAGCTCGCCATGAGGGAGCGCTCGACGCGGAGGCTGTCGTTGCTGGTCTCGAAGGTCTCGATCTGGTCGCGCGCCTGTGCGTTCGAGCTGAGCTGCGCGACGGTTGCCGAGGTGAGGGCCACGCGCAGAGATCCGAGGATGAAGAGCACGATAGTCGCCATGACGACCATCCTCACGCGCGCAAGGAACTCGGGCGAGACGCCGGCCCGGACGCGGACATCGAGTCCGCCCCCTTCGACGAGCTCGAACTGCGATTCCATGCCGAGACCGCGCTCAGGGCGGGGCTCGAGCATCTCCTCGCGTTCGATGGCGTGCGCTGCTGAACTTCTCATCGTCGTTCCTTGTTCGTGTGTCCTGCGGTCGTAGTGCGGATGTGGTGCGTTTATGCTGCGTCCTGCTGCGTTGGTGCTTCGTTCGTTCTCGCGCGAACGGGTTGCCCCGTCGGTGCCTGGATCGTGTGCGCCGGGCCTTAGAGCTTCTCGGCCACGCGCATGAGGGCGCTTCTCGCCCTCGGGTTTCCCTCCACCTCGTCCGCGCTTGCCGGCACGGCTTTGCGCGTGCGCACGTGGAGGATCGGCACGTTGCCGCAGACGCACACCGGGAAATCGGGTGGGCAGGTGCATCCCCTGCTCATCTCGGAGAAGATATGCGACACGATGCGGTCCTCGAGCGAATGGTAGGAGATGACGCAGATGCGTCCCCCCGGATTCGCCCAGCGGATCGCGGCGCCAAGACCCTCCTCGAGTGCCTCGAGCTCGCGGTTGACCTCGATGCGCAGGGCTTGGAATGTCCTTCTCGCCGGATGCCCGCCGGTACGCCGTGCCGCAGCGGGGATGGCGGATCTGACGAGCTCGGCAAGCTCGCGGGTCGACATGATGGGCGTTTTGCTCCGCGCGGCTACGATTCTGGCTGCGATGCGCGGAGCATGACGCTCATCTCCGTACATGCGGAGGATTCGGATGAGGTCGGTCTCGTTGTAGTTGTTTATGACCTCTGCTGCGGTTAGGGTGTTGTTCTCCGAATCCATCCGCATGTCGAGCGGAGCATCCTCGGTATACGAGAAGCCCCTCTCCGGGATATCGAGTTGCGGCGAGGAGACGCCCAGATCGAAGAGGAAGCAATCGACGCCGGGGACTTCCGCCGAGACGAGGAGGCTGTCAAGTTGGGAGAAATTCCCCTTGAGGACGAGCGCCTCCGCTTCCGGAACCTCGCGTGCGAGGCGCTCGGACGCGGCGTCGAGGGCCATATGATCCTGATCGATGCCGATCAGGAGACCCTCGGGCGCGATTCTCCTCGCCAGCTCCACCGAGTGCCCGGCCCCGCCGAGGGTGCAGTCGCAGACGACCTCCCCCTCCTTGGGATCCAGCTCGGCGATCACTTGGGTGAGCATCACGGGTACGTGCCGATATTCAGCTGTCAAGTCGACCACACGCCTACTCGTTGAACAGGAGGGCTGCGAAGTCCTCGTCCGTGAGGGCGGCCTGCTTCTCATCCCACGTTGCCGCGTTCCAGATCTCGAAGTGGTCCGTGTTGCCCACGACAGCCACTTCGCGACCCAGCATGGCGTGCACCTTCCCATCCATCTTGCTCAGGCTGACACGACCTGCCGAATCGACATCGGACATGACGGTCTGGGCATTGATGGCGCGTCGGAGCGCATCCTGCTTGCGATCGCGCGGATCGAAGCCTCCGGGGAACAGCGAATCGACGTAATTCTTGTGCTCCTCGGGCGTGAAGCCGTACACGCAATCCAGCACCTTGACCAGATAGACGGTGCCGTCGATCTGGCGACGGAAATCGGCGGGAAGGGTGAGACGCTGCTTGGCATCCAGATTGTGCTGGTAGGTGCCGGTCAGGTACATCCCTTCCTCCTCTCGCAAGGCCGTGGCCCAAGGTTGGATTGCTTGGAACCAACTATATACCTATTTTGCAACATTTCAAAACATTTTTCCCCACAATGCCATTCTCTTGAAGATAAATGCGGGCGAACGGCAGCCTGACCGAGCAGCATATACAAGATGTTGTGGGAATGGATGTTCGGGATACAAACACCCTCTACAGATGCTCCGCAATTCTCGCCCGTTCTGTCTGGATATGCGTTTCAAGACAGAATCGGATGCGGTTATGACCGGAAGCGCATATCCAGATGAGACGAGCTGCTATCCAAGCAAGATGGACGCCACCATGTCAGGCTGCTACGGGGTAGATGCGCCACACCCTGCACCCGATCCCCTTGAACACCATGTCCTTGCCACGCACCAGAAGAACCGGCTCCCCATTCGCCCTGCGTCTCAGATACGGTATCCCGAAACCCACGAGAAGTTGGCGGAATACGCTGCCGTCCAGGGCATCGCGGAAGGAGAATCGCATGATGGGGTGCTTGTGCATGCTCAGGCGTGATTCGCGCAAGCGCTCATCGGCAAGAACATCCACCGTCTTCCTGCCGCCGGTCTTCACGGGGTCCGTATATTTGTCGCGCCCGTCGAGCTCTCCGATGATGGTCCGCCCGTCTGGGGTGTTCCAGCAGAAATCCACACGATAGACCTTCCGGGAATCGATGGGGTCCGGGAACTCCACCTGCAGGTTGGGAATCATGAATCCGAGTTCGAGCATCCGCGCGCGGGCGATGGACTCGCCGCCGCTCTCCGCCCTGCCATCGGCAAAGCAGGCGGCTCGGCGAGCCGTGACGATCCCATGCGTTCCATCGGCAACGTAAGCATCGAGAAGCTCGCAGAGCTGCATGCCCGTCATACCGGAGATGCGCAGGGCCGAGTCCGCGAGCGCCACGCCGTGCGCGAAGTCCAAGCTGCACAGGCAATCGGAAACGGTCTGCTCAAACGAGGTCACGTTGATGCCGCCGACGAGATGGGCCGTCCGCTTTGGAGCGGCATGGCAGCTCACGCCTCTCGACGACGATCGCGGAGCATGCTTCGGCACGATCCTGTGGATCGATCCGATATCCGCATAGGATACCGAGAGACCGTAGGCGACGGCCGCAGTGAAATGCGAGAACACCCAGTCGGGATGCTCGAACGCGAGAGCACGAACGATATGGAGATGCTGTTGCAAAGGCGTGAGCATCCTCCAGCTTGCAGAGCGGGCGTATACACCTCGAAACGGCCTGACCAGCTTCTCATGCGCAACCTGCCGGTCCAGATAACGCCGGGCGCTCGGGCTGCTGGGCGCCAGGCAGCGTCCGTGACGCTCGGCCGCATCGAGCAGGCGTTCGTAATGCTCGGTGTTCTTGGCGCTCATGCAGACCCCCTCATCGTAGTCGAACAATACGGTATCCGATGCTGCCTGATGCAGGCCGTCTTTTTCGACCGACGCGAAACCGTCCCGGAAAGAAAACTGTCAGTTTCGTCTGGATATGCGTTTTAAGACAGAATCGATCGCCCTTGTGTCTGGAAACGCATATCCAGATGAGACGGATCCCCGCGCAGGGAGAGAAGCTCTACGAGATATGCGCCCGCGGATGTGCGGCGAGGTAGGCCATGCGCACATGGGTGCGGTCGATGTGGGTGTAGAGCTGGGTCGTGGCGATGGATGCGTGGCCGAGGATCTCCTGAACGATGCGCAGATCGGCCCCGCCTTCGAGCATATGCGTGGCGAACGAGTGCCGCAGCGTATGCGGATGCAACCCCTCGATGCCGGCAAGGCGGCCGTACTTCTCGCAGATCGCATGCACCGATTGGCGCGAGATGCGCCCACCGCGCGCATTGAGGAAGACGGCACTCGAGAGCCGCTTCCCCACCAGCTGCGGACGCCAGCGCACGAGATAGGCGCCGAGCGTCGAGGCGGCGCTCCCCATGATGGGCACCACGCGCTCCTTCGAGCCCTTGCCGAACACGCGCAGCATCTCATCGTCGAGGAAGACCTCGCGCTGATCGAGTCCGCAGAGCTCCGAGACACGCAGGCCGCAACCGTAGAGCATCTCGAGGATGGCATGATCGCGCTGGTCGAGGGCGGTTTCCCGAAAGGTCTGATCGAGGAGGGCGCGCGCCTGCTCGATCGAGAGCACATCCGGCAGATGCTTGGGCTTGGAGGGGAGCGGGAGATCGGCCGTGGGGTGGACCGAGCAGATCTGGTCGGCGACCATGAAACGATGGAAGCCCTTGATGGCGGACACCGCCCGCTCTACCGACGCAGGGGCGAGCCCCATCCCCACGAGCGTGGCGATGTGGCCTTCTATGAGCGGGCGCGTTATATCTTCGGGATCGTGTACGCCGGCCTCATCGAGATAGGCGAGGTAGCGATCGAGATCGCGCCCGTAGGCTTCGACGGTATGGGACGAAGAGCCCCGCTCGATGGCGAGGTAGCCCAGGTATTCGCGTACGGCGCGCGCCAGATTCAATTGCGGCCCCCAGCCCTCCATGATCATCGTCCGCGCCGACATCCGCGTGCAACGCAGCGCGCCCGCCGTCGATCAAAGCACCTCTGCAGGCATCCTCCGGAAGGAGATCCTGCAATAGAATCGCTAGGCACCGAGCATCTCGCGCGCATGGGCGAGCGAAGCCTCGGTGGCATCGCCCGAGAGCATGCGGGCGATCTCGCGTACACGCGCTTCGCCCTCGACCTCGCGGATGATGGTCTCGGGCAGATCGCCTCCCGTCTTCTCGACCACGTAATGGCGATCGGCACGGGCTGCAACCTGGGCCAGATGCGTGACGACGAGAACCTGGTGGGTGCGGGCAAGATCTGCCAGCACGGCAGCGAGCGCCACGGCCGTGGCACCGCCCACACCGGCATCGACCTCGTCAAAGACGAGCGTATCCACCGCGTCGGCAGCGCCGAGAACAACCTTGGCGGCGAGCATCACGCGGCTGATCTCGCCACCCGATGCGATGCGCTTCAGAGGTTGCGCGGCCATACCCGCAGCAGGACGGTAGAGCAGCTCCACGCGCGAGGGCCCGGCACCCGTCCACTGGGCGCGCGGCAGGTCATCGAACGCAAGCTCCACCTCGGCCGTTCCCATCTCGAGGCGGGCCATCTGAGCAGAGATGGCCGCGCAGAGCTCGGGAGCCGCCGCTTTGCGCACGCGGGCGAGCTCGGCAGCTGCGGAAGCAAGGGCGGCCTCGGCGGCATCGACGCGGGCTTGGGCGGCACGCTCGTGCTCCCCTCCGCTCTGAGCAGCAGAAACGATCGCCTCGGCTTCGGCTTTGCGCGAGAAGGCGCTCGCGATGTCGGGGCCGAAACTCCGCAAAAGCCCTTGGAACGATGCATACCGCGCCTGCAGGCGCGCAAGTTCCGTCTCATCGATATCCATACGGTCGCAGTAGCTGCGGAGTTCGCGGCCCACATCTTCGATGACGGCGATGGCACCGTCAAGCGCATCGGCGAAGGCGCCGAGCGTCTTATCGTGGATGGCGGCGCCCTCGAGCAGGCGATGCGCGGAACCCACGGCATCGAGGGCGCCCTCGTCGCCCGAAAGCAGCTCGTAGGCGCCCTCGGCGCTCCTGAGCAGCTGCTCGGCATGCTCGGCGATCGGAAGCTCCTCGCGGAGCTCCTCGAACTCCCCTTCGCGGGGATTCACCTCGCCGAAGCGGCGCAGGACGAATTCGGCATCGGCCAAACGCTCGTTGCTCGCACGCATGAGCTCGCGGACCTCAGCAAGCCCCTCTGCGGCATGACGCGCCTCATCGAGCGCCGCGCGGTACGCAGCGCGGGCGGAAGCTGCCCGCGCTCCCGCCCATGCGTCGATGAGCTCGACATGGGTGGAGACCGAGAGCAGGCGCTGATGCTCGTGCTGGCCGCACAGGTCGACCGTCGATCCGATGCGTTCCGCAAGCTCGCGGACGCTCGCCATCGAGCCGTCGATGGATGCGCGCCCGCGACCGTCAGCCGAGAGGCGCCTGCGCACGACCGTGCCGTCGCTGTCATCGGGATCGAGGTAGAACAGGGCCTCTACCTCGAGATGGACCGCACCTTCACGGACATTCGAGGCATCGGCGCGCTCGCCCACGGCAAGCTTCACCGCCGAAAGGAGCGCGGTCTTGCCCGTGCCCGTCTCGCCCGTGAGCACCGTGAGCCCGCGTGCGGGCTCGATGTCCGCGTCGTGGATGAGCGCGACATCATGGACGTGGAGGGCTTCGAGCATTACTTGCCGCCCGTCTTTCCGTAGAACACGCGCGAGACGGAATCGTAGAAGCTCTGGGCGGAACGGTCGAGCAGGAGGATATCCCCAGGTCCGCGGCGGACCGATACGTGCTTGCCCTCGAAGCCCCTGCCATCTCCCTCCTCGCCCATGGGCTGGCCATCGGCGAAGAAGTGGCGCTTGGCGGGGCGCTCGGGCGACATGGAGATCTCGACCACATCGGACGGACTCGTCAGGAACGCGCGCGCCATGATGGTATGCGGGGCGATGGGCACGCAGACCATGCCCGTGAATTCGGGGGTGACGATGGGACCGCCGGCCGCCAGCGCATAGCCCGTGGAGCCGGTGGCCGTGGAGATGATGAAGCCATCGCCGCGCAGGCAATCGATATGGCGGCCCGAAACCGAGATATCGAACTCGACCATATCGCCTTGGCCGCCGCGCGAGATCGCAAGGTCGTTCAACGCGAACCCGGTCATCGAGTAGCACGTGCCGTCCGCACGCTCGAAGTCGGCGATGATCTCGAGGGTGGCCCGATGGCTTACGTGAAGCTCGCCTGCAAGCGCGTCGGCAACCGTCTTGATGAGGTCCTCGGGGCCCGCTGCCGTCAAAAAACCCAGATGGCCATAGGAGATGCCCACGATGGGGATCTCGCTGTACCCCACGATCTTCGCCGCGCGCAGCAGCGTTCCGTCTCCGCCGAGCGATACCACCAGATCGCAGCCGCTCGTATCGATGAGCTTGCCCGGGAAGAGGCTCTTGTCGTGGGCCCACTGGATCTCGACGCCCCTGTTGCCGAACCACGATTCGAGCTCGCGCGCGCCGAGGATGGCTTCCTTGCGCGAGTAGTTGGGAACAAGCAGAATCTTCACGGCCGGCCTCGCTTACAGATATCGGGCGAATCGCTTCGAGTGTAGCACAGGGATGGCGGAGAGCATGCTCGCACGACCTCGAACGGGGAGCCGGGCTTGCGACGCGCGTGACGGGGGGACGGGTCATTTGTCACGCCTCTTACGATCGTGACAAATGACCCGTCCCCCCGTCACGCGCGTCGCAAGCCCGGCCAGCCAGCAAATACTCGATATTGCCCTTAGCGCCTGCGATGGGACTCTCGCAACTCCCGAGTATCTGGAGCCCTTGGGCGATGAATGCGCTACGGACCTTTTCCAAAGCCGCACGGCGCAGCGCCTCGTCGCGCACGATGCCGCCCTCCCCCACATCCCCGCGCGGGACCTCGAACTGCGGCTTGACAAGCGCGATGAAGCTGCCGCCGTTGCGCAGCAGCGCACGCACGGCGGGCAGGACCGTCGCAACCGAGGTGAACGAGACGTCGCACACGGCCAGATCCACCGTACCCAGCCGATCGGGTACGGCCAGATCCACGATATTGGTGCGCTCCAGGAGCTCGACGCGGGAATCGTTACGAAGTTCCCAAGCGAACTGGGCATAGCCAACGTCGACGGCGATGACATGCGCCGCGCCATGCGCGAGCAGGCAGTCGGTGAAGCCGCCCGTGGAACAGCCCACGTCGAGGCAGTCCTTGCCGTCCGGGTCGATCGAGAAGGCGTCGAGGGCGCGCTCGAGCTTGAGGCCGCCGCGGCTCACGTAGCCCTTCTCACCGCGCACATGCAGGTACAGACCCTGCTCGACCTGCTCGCCCGGTGACGAGAGCCGCCTGTCGCGGCAGGATACCCTGCCGGCAAGCACGGCGCGCAACGCCTCGTCGCACGTTGCGAAGAAACCCTGCGCGACCAGCTCCTCATCCAAACGGCGCTTGCGTGCCACCTATTCGGCGCTTCCTTCCGGCCCTTCGAGCGCGATAGAGGCCGCCGTATCGCCCGCGATACCGTCTTGCCCTGCGTCGACGGCAGCTTGCGCGAGCTGGGCCTCCTCCTCGGGAGAGAAATCCGTCGCGTCGACCATATCGACCGCCTTGGAGCCCAATGCGATGGCCTCATCGAAAAGGTCGAGCGAGCGCTCGAGCGAGGTATCCTTGTCGCGGACAGCGTCGACGATATCGTCAAGACGGCTGCTGATCTGGGAGAACGTCTGATATTCGGAGACATCGACCTTCTTGGCCATGCTACGCGCCGCCTTCCCGCACGTGCGCCTCTTCGGCAAGCACATCGATGCCGGCCTCGATATCTGCAGCGACGCGGCCGAGGAGACCGTTGACGAAACGGCTCGTATCATCGGATCCATATGCCTTGGCAAGCTCGACGGCCTCATCGATGGCAACGGGGATCCCCACGCTATCCTCGCAGATCATCTCGTAGAGGGCGATGCGCATGAGATTGCAATCGACCGCAGGCATGCGGGAGATGCTCCAAGCATGGCTGTATCTGGCGATGATACGATCGAGATCGTGCCTCAAGCCGTCGACGCCGAGCGCGAGCTCAACGGCGTATCCGTCGAGCGGGCCATCGGAGAGCGCATACTCGCCTCCAAGCACCTCCTCGACGGAACGGCCGACCGCCTCGGCTTGGAACAGGAGTTGGAGCGCCTGGCTGCGCGCGCGGGTACGCCCGAGAATCCTCA
This sequence comes from Coriobacteriales bacterium OH1046, assembly GCA_004010535.1. Taxonomy (GTDB): domain Bacteria; phylum Actinomycetota; class Coriobacteriia; order Coriobacteriales; family Atopobiaceae; genus RUG721. Next base: position 455,542 of record RQYE01000001.1, read on the forward strand.
CGCTGCTCAAGCCTACTCCTTGGGGAAGACCAAGCTGTCGATGCAGACGTCGACGTTGCCGACCTCATAGCCGACTTGGCCGCGTATCGCCTCGGCGATGGCCGAGCGCACATCCTCGGCGAGCTTGGTGAAGGGATAGCCGTAGAAGACCGCAAGATGGACGGTGATAGCGAGCTTATCATCGACGACAGCAGCCTCGACCGGCTCGGATACGGGATTGGCGCTCTTGGTGAACACGGAGACGAGGCTCGAAGCGATGTCCTTATCGCCTACCGTGGCAACGCCTGCGACGCGCTCGGCTGCACGGGAGACGATCGTGCTAATCACGTTGCGGGAAATGCCGATCCCAGAGATGAAGAGCTCATCTGAAGCCATTATCAAAGACCTCCTGCCATTCCTCGCGCGTATGCATGCAGAGCAGATTCCTTCTCATCGATAGAGTATAGACGTTCGACGGCCAAACGTGAACAGGGACGTGGCAGGGAGCGTGACAGCGTGACAGGGGGACAGGTCATTTGTCACACCCGTAAGAGGCGTGACAAATGACCTGTCCCCCTGTCACGCTGTCACGCTCCCTGCCACGTCCGTCCCACCCGCTCGCGCTAGACGCGGCCGACGAACTTGCCGTCGCGCGTGTCGACTTTGATGATCTCGCCCACGTTGAGATACATCGGGACCTGCACGAGCGCACCCGTCTCGACCGTGGCGGGCTTGGATCCGCCCTGGACGGTATCGCCCTTGAAGCCGGGATCGGTCTCGATGATCTCGACCTCGATGAACATGGGCGGTTGCACGGCATAGAGCACGCCGTTGGCGTAGTTCAGGAGGCAGGCATCGTTCTCCTTGAGCCACTTGGCGTTGTCGCCGATCATATCGATGCCGACCTCGATCTGCTCGTAGGTATCGTTGTCCATGAAGTAGTACAGGTCTCCATCGTTGTAGAGGTACTGCATCTCGCGCGTCTGCATGTTGACGCTCTCGAATTTGGCAGACTGCTGGAAGTTCTCCTCGTTCACGCGGCCCGTGCGGATGTCGCGGTACTTGGTGCGCACGTAGGTATTGCCCTTGCCGGGCTTGACGTGCTGGGCTTCGAGGATGACGCAGTCCCTGCCCTTGATGTTGACGCCTAGGCCTGCCTTGAGATCGGTGATGCCGAGAGTTGCCATGGGAGCACCCTTCTTTCCAACCCGGATAGAGCCCGGGAAAATCCCTCTAACAGAGAAAGTATAGCCAATAAGGCTACGTGCAATCGATGACGACCAGCTCATGAGGAGAGCTTGCGAAGGACACGTAGCCCTCCTCGGTCATGACGCCGGTATCCTCGAGACGGATGCCGAACCTGCCCGGCAGATAGATGCCCGGTTCGATGGTGATGACCGAGCCTGCCGGCACAGGGCCCGTATAGGTGCGTCCGAAGACGGGTTTCTCGTGGATCTCGAGACCGACGCCGTGACCGAGGCCGTGGGCGAAATACGCGCCGTAGCCGGCATCGGAGATGATCTTCACCGCCAGATTGTGGATATCCTGGCCGATGCAGCCGGGCTTCGCGGCGGCCGCGCAGGTCTCATGGGCGAGACGGACAACATCGTAAACCTTGCGCTGCTCCTCCGTGGGTTCGCCGAGGATGACCGTCCGGGTCATGTCGGCATGGTAATCGCAGGAAAGCGCACCGTAATCGAGGACGATGAAGTCGCCCTTCCTGACCGCGTAGTCGCCCGGTTGGGCATGGGGGTTCGCACCGTTGGGACCCGCTGCGACGATGGATTCGAAGGAGAGGCCATCCGCACCATGGGTGAGCATGTAGTTCTCAAGCTCCACGCGGATCTCCTTCTCGGTCAAACCGGGTTTGATGAAGCCGCACATGTGCGTGAAGGCCTCATCGGTGATGGCCTGGGCTTTGCGGAGCAGCGCGAGCTCTTCCTCGTCTTTGACGATGCGCAGGCGGGCGATGTCGGCGTGCATGCGGGGAAGCAGGGGTGCCACGCTCAGCTTATTGCACTCGACGAGAAGATCGTCGTAGAAGGCCAGCTCGACGCTGTCCTCGAGGGCAACCATGCGCGCACGGGAGGCCGCGACCTTACCGGCGGCCCACTCCGCTGCGCCGACCTGCTCCTGATCGAAGATCCACGGGCCGTCTGCACCGAGACGCTCGATGAAGGTGTTGAAATAGCGCGCATCGGTGTGGAGCCACAGGCCGTCCTCTGTTATGAAGGCGGCATGCGCATGCTCGGAATCGAAGACACGCTCCGCTCCGGTGAGCCAACGCAGGCTCGCAGTATCGCGTACGATCGCCGCATCGTGGCCGCGTTCGGCCAGAAGCGCGCGGAAGCGCGCGATGCGTTTCATAACCGTTGTTTCATCGGACATAGCTATCCCACTCCCTCTGACGAGAAACCAGTACCCCTCTAGCCGCGTGCGCCGACCCAAGCCTCGGCATGCTCGGCGAGAAGCTCGTCCGAGAGCGTCGTCAAGCGGACGCGGCCGAATGACTTGGGTGTGAGCATCTGGAAGCGATTGGAGCGCAGGAAGCATTCCGCCTTGAGGGCTTTCGCCATCTCCTCGGGCGTGAAAACGGCATCCTCCACATAGCCCAACCCGAAGACGTCGAGCATCTCGTCGATGGCGCTGACATCGTCGAGGGCGAAGTCCCCCTCCCCAGCCGCAAGGCGCGCGGCGAAGCGCATGCCCTCGGCAAAGAGCGAGGATGAGGGGACGGCGCTTGGGACGAGGGGGCGGAGCGCCCGCAGGAAGGTACGGCCGAAACCCAGGGAATCGCGCACGATGACCGAGGTGGACGAGATCACGCGTCCGCGGCTGCGGAATGCGTCCCCGATCACCGTGGCCCTGATCTTGGCATCGCCTTCCATGTACGCGTCGATATTGTCCCAAAGCTTGCCGAATGCCTTCTCGGCGTCCGCCACGGCGCCGCACACCATGAGAGCACGGCCGAACAGCTCCTCCTCGCTCTCGAAGGAGGGCTCCATGAGCTCGAAATCGCAGTAGACATAGCGGGTCGCAGCGGGAAATGCGAACATCTCGGGATGGGTGCCCACGGTGAAGCCGAGCGGGGTGCAGCTTCCCTCGAGCGCCGCACGCAGATCGAGCGGGTACTCCATGAGCGAGATCCCGTTGCACCAGCTCTTGGCCACGAATGACGCCAGGCTCAACGCGCCGGTATCGCCCACGGCGACAAAGCCGTCGCCAGCGGTGGCGCCGAGGCCGTCGAGTGCGGCGAGAACGGGAGCGGCGGCCTCGAGCGAGAGCGCCGCGGTTCCCGAGGGGAGGGCCATCCGCTCCACGGAGAAGCCCGCATCGGCGAGCGAGCGGCGGATGAGCTCGATCTGATCGGCGGGGGCATCTTCGGTACAGGCGAGCACGGCGAGACGCGGGGTGCCCAGCGTGGACTTGAGCTCTTTGCCGGCGCGGCCTGCAAGTCCCACGCCCATACGGGCGTCCATCGAGCCGCCAGGCATGGTGACCCACTGGCGCACCAGCACGCTCTCGACCGTCTCGGTCATAGCAGCCCCCTTTCCCAAAGCAGCTGGCCGGATGCAGCCGCCACGTCCTCGAAGCTCTTGTTGCGGATATCGATGGTAAGGTCGGCGGCCTGCTCGTAGAGGGGTCGGCGGAAGCGGTAAACACGCGCTGCGTTCTCCCGGTCGCCGAGGTCGGGCCTGCGCTCGGGGCACTGGATCTGGCGCAGCGAATCCTCCAAATCGCCATCGAGGAAGACCACGACGCCCATGCCGCGCATGAGCTCGCAGTTCTCGGGACGCTCGACGATGCCGCCCCCGCAGCTCACGAGCAGGGACTTGCGCTGTTCCAAATTCCTGAGCACGCGGGTCTCCGCATCGCGGAACGCGTCCTCGCCATCCTCCTCGAAGATCCGGATCACGCGCTTGCCGAGGGAGAGCTCGACCATGCGATCGGTATCGACGTAGGTGCGATGGAAGAGCTCGCCGAGATTGCGGGCCAGCGTTGACTTGCCGGCACCTAGAAAACCGACGAAAAAGATATGGTCGCAGCCATCATGGACAACGACGTTGTGTCCCAAATCACCCACGCAGGTCTCCTCGAGGTTTCAACGTGTCGATTCTAGCATCTCGGCGGCCATGCTGTCAGTCCCGCACATAAGGAGACCATCTCGGTTGGCGCTCGCGCATCATGGTGCCGGAAAGGTTCCATCGCGTGGAAGGAGGGGACGCCGGCGACCCTTCCCCGCTACTCCCCTTCGAAGCGCCTGCCGAGCAGCGTCAGCGATTCGAACACGCGGAAAAGGTAGGTGTACCACAGATCGCGCCGCGATTGGGGGCGCACGAGTATGGTACGCACGCCTCCCAGGTTGCCCGCACAGATATCGGTGAAGACCTGGTCGCCGATGAGGACCGCCTCATCGGCCGAGACGCCCATCTTATCGAGGGCGCGCTTGACCGCGAGGGGAAGCGGCTTCATGGCGCGATCGATGTAGCCCGCATCGAACTCGGCAGCATCTGCCGCGACAAGCCGGGTGTGGATGTTGTTCGAGACGAAGCAGAGCGAGAATCCCAGCTCGTGGGCACGGGCGATCCACGCGGCCACCTCATGGGGAGCCCGCTTGGTATCGCGCGGCACGATGGTGTTGTCGCGATCCAGGAGCAGGCAGCGGATACCCGCCGCCGCCAGCGCGTCGAGATCGATCAGCTCTACGCGGGAAACGTAGCGCCATGCGTGGAAGATTCCCATGGCCTAGTCTCCCGGCGCGTTGGCGATGGCCTGCTCGTGCTCTTCGATCGTCTCGGAGAACACGTGGTAATCGCCATCCATGTAGAAGAACAGGTAGGATGTCTGCTCGGGATCGAGCGCCGCGTTGATCGAGGCGATGCCGGGCGAGCAGATCGGCGTGGGCGTGAGCCCGCCGTTCAGATAGGAGTTGTAGGGGTTGTCTTCCGCGAGGTCGGATTGGTAGACCTCGCGGCCCACGACATACTCGGTCGTGGCATCTGACTGCAGCGGGATATCGAGCTCGAGGCGGTTGTAGAGGACGGATGCCACCGTGGCGCGGTCCTCGTCGGTGTTGGTCTCGCGCTCGATGATGGAGGCCATCGTGATGATGTCATAGTCGGAGAACTCGATGCCGTAACGATCCTGGAGCGTGGAGCGTGCCCCCTCGAAGTCTATACCGGAGATCTCGGCAGCGTATTGATCGAGCATGGTGCGGATGATAAGGTCGGCCGTGACCTCCTGGCCCGTGAAATCGTAGGTCTTGGGGAATAGGAAGCCCTCGAGCGAATCGTTCGCGACGTCGGCGAGGAACGGATACTCGTCCACATAGTTCGACGCCTTCGCCTGCGCGAGGAAGGCATCGCGCGCGATGCCGAAGCGGCTTTCGGCGAGATCGGCCGTCTTCGCCACGGTGAGACCCTCGGGCACGGTGAAGCTGCCCACGGTGGAGTTGGGCCCCTCGACGAGCTGGCGCACGACCTCGGCAGGGTCGGCGCCTGTGATGAGGCGGTACGCACCGCTCTTGAGCAACTGCTCGGCATCCTGGCGTTTGATGGCCTGCAGGAAGGCCGTGCGATCATCGATGATGCCCTCCTGGTAGAGGAGCTCGGCGATCTCACCGGCGCCCGTTCCATCGGGGATCAGGATCTCGGTTTCGACGCCCTTCTCCACGGAAGGACGGTCGCTGGCGGCCGAGCCGACGAGGCGGGGCAGGACCGCATAGTACAGCGTGGCGGCAAGACCGCCCAGCACCGCGACGCCTATGACCGCCGAGAGGATCTTGCTGGCAAGCGTGCGCCGCTTGAGCTTGGTCTTGCCCGCGCGTTCTTGGGCGCGGGAGGTCATGCGCGCCGTACGGGAGGAAACACGCCCTCCGAGCACCGAATTCGCGGCGTCGGGCACGCCCTTGAGGGTCTCGAGGCCTTCGATGGCAGCGGGTCGGGCCTCTCCAGAGGTGGTCACCGCCAGATGATCCCGGCCGTGCCGGCCGGGAGTTCGGTCGCTATCGGGAGCGCTGCGTGCTGCCATGGTCTCTCAAGCCCTATCGATCTGCCCGGCGTCCAGCCAGGACTGGAGGAAGAGCGAGGCGGCGACCATATCGATCCTGCCGCGCATGTCCTTCTCACTCAAACCCTGCTCATGTAGGATACGCCTCGCCTCCGCCGACGAGAACCGCTCATCGAAAAATTCCAAGGGAAGAGCGCATCTTGCCGCGATCTCCCGCGCATGCGCGGCGATGGCCTCGGCTTGGGGGCCCGGCTCGCCCTCAAGGGTAAGGGGAAGCCCGCAGATAAGCACATCGGGTTCCCAGTCCGCGAGCACGCGCCTCCATGCGGGCGCGTCTGCATAGACATCGGATGCCTTGAGCACGCAGACGGGTGTTGCCACGCGTCCGTTCGGATCGCTCACGGCGACCCCGATGCGCGCATCGCCTATATCGAGGGCGAGGGCTCTCATGACCCCAGCATCTCACGGGCGGCGGCAAGCGCCGCGTCGATGCCGGAGGCGTTGGAGCCGCCGGCTTGAGCCATATTGGCCTTGCCGCCGCCGCGCCCCCCCACAAGCCCGGCTATCTCCTTGACGATGCTGCCCGCCGAGAAGCCCGCAGAAACGGCATCGTCGGTGGCTCCGGCCAGAAGGGCCACTTTGCCATCTTCGGTCGCCGAGGCGAGGACGCATGCGCACGAGCCTCCCAGGTGCTCGCGAATGCCATCCCATACGCTGCGGATCTCCTTACCCCCCACGCCATCGAGACGGGCGATGACGAGCTTGTAGGCGCCCTTATCGATAGCGCCGGCAAGGGCCGCTGCGAGCTTTGCGGACTGTCCGCCGGTGAGGGCCGCCGCAAGCTTCTTCTCGGTTTCGGCGCGCTCGGCGACAAGCGACGCGACGCGCGCGGGCACATCGGCGGGACGGCATTTGAGCAAGGCTGCGACGGCATCGATCTCGGCGAGGCGGCTATCGAGGTAGTTGATGGCTCCCATCGAGGTCACCGCCTCGATGCGACGGGCATTGCTGCCCACGGAACCCTCGGAGACGATCTTGAACAGGCCTATCTCGGAGGTGTTGCCGGCGTGCGTGCCACCGCAGAGCTCGCGTGAGAAGGGCCTATCCTCGGCACCGCAGGAGACGACACGCACCATATCGCCGTATTTCTCGCCGAAGAGGGCGACGGCGCCCGAGGCCTTGGCCTCATCGATGCCCGTGATCTGGGTGATGACGGGTTTGGCGGCGAAGATCTCGGCATTGACCATGCCCTCGACGCGGGCGATCTCATCGGCGGTCATCGCCTCGAAATGCGTGAAGTCGAAACGCAGCCGGTCGGGCGCCACGAGAGAACCCGCTTGGCTGACATGCGCGCCGAGCACGGCTTTGAGGGCGGCGTCGAGGAGATGGGTCGCCGTGTGGTTGCGTCGGATGAGCTCGCGGCGCCCGTGGTCGATGGTCGCGGTGACGGTGGCGCCGACCGCGAGCGTGCCCTCCTCGACCCTGCCGACATGGGCGTAGATGCCGCCTTCGTGGTGGCGGGTATCGGTCACGCGCACGCGGACGCCCTCGGCCTCGATGAGGCCCGTATCACCCGCCTGGCCGCCCATCTCGGCATAGAAGGGCGTGGCGGAGAGGACCACCTCGACCGGAGCACCGGCATCGGCGCGGCCGATCTCGGAACCTTCGGAAACGAGCGCAAGCACCTCGGCACCGACCGTTTCCATCTCGTAACCCACGAACCCGGTTGCGGGAAGTCTGTCGGAAAGGGCCACCCACACATCGCTGAAGGTGCCCCAGGCATCTTGCTCGGCATGGGCACGGGCACGTTCGCGCTGCTCGGTCATGCAACGGTCGAAGCCCTCCATGTCGACCGCATGGCCTGCCGGCGCGCAAATCTCGCGTGTGAGGTCGATGGGGAAGCCGTAGGTGTCGTGCAACTGGAAGGCCACATCTCCGGGAAGCGCGGCACCTTCGGGAAGCGCGGCGAGCACCGTGCCGAGCTTCGCCTCGCCCGCATCGAGCGTGGCATTGAAGCGCTCCTCCTCGGCTCGGAGCAGGGAGAGGATGAGGGGCCTATTCTCGACGAGCTGGGGATACACATCGGCCATGAGGCGCATGACCTCCTCGGAGTACGCCGAGAGGAACGCGCCTTGGATGCCCAGCGAACGGCCGTGGTAGACGGCGCGGCGCAAAAGGCGGCGCAGCACGTAGCCGCGGCCCTCGTTGGAGGGCAGGATGCCGTCGCCGATCATGAAGGTGACCGCACGGCTGTGGTCCGCCACGATGCGCAGGGAGCGGTCGGCGGCCGCATCCGCGCCATAGGTCCTGCCCGAGAGAGCCGCACCCACGCCGATCAGCGAGGATAGGACATCGCCATCGTAGTTGGTGCCCTTGTGCTGCATGATGGCTGCGATGCGCTCGAGGCCCATGCCCGTATCGATGTTGCGATGGGGCAGCTCGGGCATCGAGCCGTCCTCCTGACGGTCGTACTGCGTGAAGACGAGGTTCCAGAACTCGAGGTAGCGATCTCCATCATCGCCGGGAGCCGTGCCCTCGAACTCCGGGCCCTGATCGAAGTAGATCTCGGAACAGGGGCCGCAGGGGCCGGTAGGGCCGGCAGCCCAGAAGTTATCGTCGGCACCGAGACGCGAGATATGGTCGTAGGGCACGCCCTGCCCATGCCAGAGCTCGATCGCCTCATCATCATCCTCGAAGACGGTCATATAGAGGCGATCCGCGGGAAGGCCCAGATGCTCTTCTCCGGTGATGAACTCCCACGCCCATGCGATGGCATCGGCCTTGGAGTAGCCGCCGAACGAGAAGTTGCCGAGCATCTCGAAAAACGAGAGGTGGCTGGAATCGCCGATATTGTCGATATCGTTGGTACGCAGGCACTTCTGGCAGGAGCACGCACCGATCTCGGGCATGGTCTTGATGCCCTGGTAGTATTCCTTGAACTGGTTCATGCCCGCGTTGGTGAGCAAAAGCGACGGATCATCCGGGACGAGCGAGGATGACGGATAGAGCTTGCAGCCCTTGGACTCGAAGAATGCTAGGAAATCATCGCGGATCTGCGCCGTGGTCATCGTCTTGTAGTCGGACATGCTGCTCTTGCTCCCTCACCTGTCTGCGCCTGCAAACGCAGGCACGTCGTATGCACAATCGATGAATTATACCGCATAGCGTGTGTCATTGCGCCAAGCGGGACGCCGATTCCATGGCCCTCCCCGAATCGGGCCGATAGTGCGCCCTCGCTCGGGAGCGATAGTGCCGGGACAGGCGTATGGCACCGATCCCAAGATGCGCAGGCGGCTAGAAAACGAGGCTTTCGGGGTCGATTCTCTCCTGCAGGCGCCGGAGCGTCTTGCGCAAGAGCCTCGACACCTGGACTTGCGATATGTCGAGCTGCTGGGCGATCTCGACCTGCGTGAGGCCCTCGATGAAACGCATGCGCACGATCTGCTGCTCCCGAGGCGAGAATTCCGAGATGGTCTCCTCGAGCAGCAGACGATCGTCGATGCCCGCAAGGTCCTTGTCCTCGTCTCCCAAGTGATCGATGAGGGCGGGGGCGTCCTCATCGTCGGTACCGGAACCCGTATCGAAGGAGACCGCGCTGTAAGCGCTGGAGGACTCCATGGCCTCGAGCACCTCATCGACGGAAACGCCCAAATGACCGGCGATCTCGGGGACCGAGGGCATGTGCCCCAACGCGACGGCCAGATCGTCGGTTGCACGGTTGATCTTCTGGGAGAGCTCCTGCAGGCGGCGCGGCACGCGCACCGACCAGCCCTTATCGCGGAAATGGCGACGTAGCTCGCCCATGATGGTGGGTGTGGCATAGGTCGAGAACTCCAAGCCGCGCTCGGGCTCGAAGCGGTCGATGGCTTTGATCAAGCCGAGATAGGCGACCTGCTCGAGATCCTCATCGGATTCGCCGCGATTCTTGAATTTGCGCGCGAGGTAGCGGGCCAGTCCGTCGTAGGCCATGATGAGCTCTTGGCGTGCGGCGGCATCGCCGGCATGGAACGCACGGAAGAGCCGGCGCGTGCGCAGGCGGTTCCACTTAGCCGGACGCGAGACGGTACCGGAAGCGGCATCATCCGGCTCCTCGGACCCCTCATCGGGGTCGTCCACCCCGTCCCGATCGAGGAGATCCCGCTCATCGGCGTCATCCTCGTCGGCGAACTCGACGTACTCGTCATCGGGATAGCTCGGCATGCTAGCTGACCCTCTTCATAAGATGGAGCTTTGCGGACGCCCGATCGATCGCGAACTCGTCGCATACTGCCGAGAGCAGCAGGCGGGCGAGCTCGAGCTCGCCGGTATCCTCGAGCGCCGTTCCCAGCGAGAAGTCCATGGCGATGCCCTGATCCGAGAGGGTGAAGCCGATGGCGCATATCCCGGGCTTGGTGGCGCAGGAAAGGACGAAGCCCTCCTCCGCAGCCATGCGGACCTCCTCGACATCATCGACGTTCATGTCGATGCACACGGCAAGATTGGCCGCCATCATGCGCACGGAACGTGCGAACACGGCTTCTGCGGGAACGGAGAGCTCAATGCGGGCTGTCTTCATGGGAACCGGACCTACTCTGACGTATCTTCGACCGACGCGACGCCGTCGTCGGGCACAGGGGCGGGCACGGGCGTGCTCTCGGCATAGGTGACGTAATCCTTTTTCCCAACCGCGGGCTCGGCGGCCGCCACCATGGGCCTCTCCTCGATGGATGCAGCCTTGAGCTGGGCATCGGACTTCGGCTCCTTGCCCTTGCGGCGCCTGCCGGCGAGGCGTCCGACCGCATTGGACACGGAGCTGACAGCGTCGGTGGCGGCACGGCTGACACCTGAGGTGACGGTGGCGACGGCACCCGTGGTGCCCGAGACATCGCCGAGGATACCGTTCACGGAATCCACCGTCGCCCCGACCTTGCCGAGAAGCTCGGGAACCTGCTTGATGGTGGGATCGAGCTCATCCATGATCCCATCGACCTTGCCGATGATGGGCTGGACTTGGCCGACGGTCTCATTGGCGGTGATCGAGAGCTCGTCGACGGCCTTGCGGGCCGTGCGGATCGTGAGCGCAAGCTCCACGACGGCCCAGACGCCGACGGCGACGAGCACCAGAAGGGCGATCTGCAGGTAATCCATAGCTCCTCCTCGTTCGGGCCGACCCCTTGGGAATACACGCTTCCTATTCTACCCGTCAAAACGGGCTTCGTTGCCGTCGTCTTGCTCCAAGCGGTCGCGTGCGGCCGCCTCGACGCGCCACGCCTCCCAACCGCGCGGGCCGGGCATATAGAAGGCGCCCTTCTCCAAGCCTTCGGGAAGATAGCGCTGGGCCACCCAGCCAGCGGGATAGTTGTGCGGATAGAGGTAGGGGCCGTACTCGTCCGAGCCGGGACGGTGGCGGTCGCGCAGATGGGCGGGCACCTCGCGGCGCGGTCCCGTGCGCACCTCCGAGAGCGCCGCATCGATGCCCGCCTCGGCGGCGTTGCCCTTGGGTGCGAGGCACATGTAGAGGGCAGCCTGCGCGAGGTTGATACGGCACTCGGGATAGCCGATGACCTCGGTCGCCTTGAATGCGGCCTCGGCGATGAGCAGCGCCTGCGGGTCGGCGTTGCCGATGTCCTCGGAGGCGAGGATCATGATGCGGCGGGCGATGAACTTGGGGTCCTCGCCGGCGTCGATCATGCGGGCGAGCCAGTAGAGCGCGGCGTCGGGATCGCTCCCGCGCATGGACTTGATGAAGGCGGAGATGATGTCGTAGTGCATATCCCCGTGCCTGTCGTAAGGAAGGCCGCGCCTCGGGCTGGCATCAAGGACATGCGCGCGCGTGATGGGGAGCGGGGCATCCGCCCCGGCAGGATCGGCAGGTGCGGCCATCTGGCTCGCCAGCTCGAGCGTGGTGAGGGCGGCGCGCCCATCCCCGCCGGCAAGCGTGACGATCTCATCGGCCGCCTCGTCCTCGAGCACATAGCGGCCGGCCAGACCATCCTGGTCGGAGAGTGCACGGGCAAGCAGCGTGCGGATGGCATCGTCGGAGAGCGTGGTGAGCTCGATGACGCGCGAGCGCGAGATGAGCGCGGAATTGACCTCGAAGAAGGGGTTCTCGGTGGTGGCGCCCACCAGCACCACCACGCGATCCTCCACGGCATGGAGCAAAGCATCCTGCTGGGTGCGGTTGAAGCGGTGGATCTCGTCGATGAACAGGATGGTGCGCTGGCCGGATGAGAGGAGCCTGCCCTCGGCGGCCTCGATTGCCTGGCGCAGGTCCTTGACGGTGCCGGTGACGGCGGAAACCTCGATGAACGCGGCGTGGGTGTGTTGGCGATGATGCGCGCGAGCGTGGTCTTGCCCGTGCCCGCAGGCCCGTAGAGGATGACCGACGAGAGCGCATCCTGCTCGATGGCGCGCCGCAGCCATGAGCCCTCCCCCACCGCCGCCTCCTGGCCGACGAAGCCCTCGAGGGTCTGGGGACGCATCCGCACGGCGAGCGGGGCGTTGAGGTTGCGCTTGTAGCGCTCGATGTCGGTGAACAACGTGTCCATGCAACAGATTGTAGACCAGATTCGGCAAACGGACCGGGTGTCTGCGGACCCAGAGTGCTACTATCGACACGTTTGAAAGGAAGAACATGGACCATGACCCCATCATCGGCATCAGCATGCGCGTGGGCGACAACCCCGACCACGCGAGCGTCGATATCCGCTACCTACACCGCATCGAGGAGGCGGGCGGCATCCCCATCGCCCTGCCCTATGGCTTCGAAGCCGCCAAGCATGCCGATTCCATCGTGGATCTTATCGATGGCCTGCTGCTCACCGGTGGCGGCGATCCCTGCCCCGAATGCTTCGGAAGACATCCCTATGCCGAAAACTGCATGGCCGAGCTCTCGTTCCTCTCGGCAGAACGCGATGCATTCGAATATGCAGCTGCGCACGCGGCATGGGACAGAGGCCTTCCGACGCTGGGCGTCTGCCGTGGATTGCAGGTCATGAACGTCGCCTTCGGCGGCACGCTCGTGCGCGATATCTCCGAGCTCGATGGCAAACACATCGAGCACGTGGTCCTCGACCGTCAGGATGAGGCCGTCCACACGGTCTCGATCAAGGGGGATTCCAAGCTCGCAGCGATTCTCGGAACTACCGAACTGGGCGTCAATTCCCTGCACCACCTGGCCATCTGCAAGAGCGCCAAAGGCGGCGAGATCGTTGCTCGGGCATCCGACGGCACGCCGGAGGCGCTCGAGTTCCCCGAGAAGGATTTCTTCCTGGGCGTGCAATGGCACCCCGAGATCATCGCCAATACACCGCAGCTCTTCACAGCCTTCGTCGACGCCTGCCGCACGAAGTGGGCTGGGAAGCGGACGGCCCGCAGGCCGTTCGCGAAACGTGCGGTTTTTTCCTGATTCGCCACGCTTTCCCCTGAGGCAGCCGCTTACCGAGCTTCTGATCTGGGCGCATAAGAATCCCACCACATTTCGGCCGGCAAAATGTGGTGGGTTGATTGTCGAGCAGCCCACATAGGACACCGTTGCGGAAAAGAGGTTACGCCATGATCTTACGGAAGAGCTCCTTGACGGTCCCATGATCGGCCTCGCGCGGATCGGTGCTTGTGGTGGGCGGCTGATGTTGTGGGGGACGACTACAGGGTGCGGAGTGCCTCGACCAGGGCGGTCTTGCCCGCAGTCCTCCCATCGACCTGTTTGATGACACGGGCGGGGCATCCCGCGACCACGCTGTGGGCGGGCACGTCCCCCACCACGACGGCTCCGGCCGCCACGACAGCCCCCTCGCCCACGCGACAGCCCTCGATGACCACGGCATTCGCGCCCACGAGCACGTTATCCTCGACGATGACGGGGGTGGCGCTCGCCGGCTCGATCACACCTGCGAGCACGGCCCCCGCGCCGATATGGCAGTGCGCGCCCACCGTGGCGCGGCCACCCAGCACGGCTCCCATGTCGATCATCGTGCCCGCACCCACGCGTGCCCCGATGTTTATGATCGCACCCATCATGATGACGGCGGCATCTCCGATCTCGACCTGCTCGCGAATGATGGCACCGGGCTCGATGCGCGCGTTCACGTCCTTGAGATCGAGGAGCGGAACGCCCGAGTTGCGACGGTCGCATTCGATCACGCAATCAACGATATCGTCGGCTGCAGCCGTGAGCGCGGGCGCGACATCGGACCAGTTGCCCATCACGATGAGATCCCCTGCCCCGAAGACGTGCGCATCGGGTCCGAAATCGGGCGCCGGCACACCCTCGGCCAGCTTGAGATAGACCTTCACGGGCGTGGTCTTAGGGGCGGTGGCGATATGGGCTATCAGCTCTTCAGCATCCATGTGCATCCTCTCATCTGCGCGCCGGGCGGCTCGGAGGGGCGAGCGCAGGGCGGGCATCAGAACATCAGGTCGTCGAAGGTGTAGAAACCGGGTCTGCGCCCGAGCAGGCGCTTGGCGGCCGCCACGGCGCCGGCGACGAAGATCTGCCTGCTCGTGGCGCGGTGCGTGAGCGCAACCTCCTCATCCGTGCCGAAGAAGTGCACCTCGTGGACGCCCGCGACGGTCCCGCCGCGCAGGGCGTGCATGCCGATCTCGCGCGACGGGCGCGCACCCACCAAGCCCGCGCGGCCATGGGCCACCGAACGCTCCCCCGCTGGATCGACGGCTTCGAGCAGGAGCTTGGCCGTGCCGGAGGGAGCGTCGGCCTTCTGGTTGTGATGCGTTTCGACGATCTCGATATCGAAATCGCCGAGCGCGGCGGCGGCCTCGGCGGCAAGGCGCCTCAGGACGGCCACGCCGAGCGAGTAATTGGATGAGTGCACCACGGGGACGAGCTCGCCGAGCCGGGTGATAGCCGCCCTATCGTCTTCCGAGAAGCCCGTCGTGCCCGAGACGAGCGCCGCATGGGTGCGGCCGACGTAGGCCAAGACGCCGGGAAGCGCCGCTGCATGCGAGAAGTCCACAGCGAGGTCGGCGGCGGGGGCGGTATCGTAGAGCTCTGCGGCGTTGCCGATGTCGTAGGTTCCCAGGATCTCGAAATCCCCGTCGGCGAGGAGGGCTCCCTTGATGAGCGTGCCCATGCGCCCCCCGCCGATGATGACCGCGCTAGGCAAGGAGACCGACCCCCCTCATGGCGCCCTCGAGGCGCTCGGCGCTCTTCTCGGCCATCGGCCAGAGCGGCTGGCGATAGCGCTCCCGGATGAGGCCCATGCGCGCCATCGCCGCCTTCACAGGGATGGGATTGACCTCGCAGAACAGCGCGTGGATGAACTCGAGGTTGTCGAGCTGGGCCGTGCGCGCCGCCTCGATGTCCCCCGCAAGATAGTCCATGCACATGTCGTGCACCACGGCGGGCATGCAGTTCGCCCAGACCGAGATGACGCCGCAGCCGCCGACCGACATGATGGGGACGACCATGTCGTCGTTGCCGCTCATCATGTGGAAGTCATCGGAAAGATAGCGGGCCACGTCGATGGCATAGGAGATGTTGCCCGACGCCTCCTTGATGCCCCAGGCGTTGGGATGGGCTGCGAGGCGCGCCACGTTGGCCACGCTGATGGAGCAACCCGTGCGGCCGGGGATGTTGTAGAGGATGCTCGGGATGCCGGTACGGTCGAGGACGTACTTGAAGTGCTGGTAGATGCCCTCCTCGTTGCTCTTGTTGTAGTAGGGCGTGATGAGCAGCAGCCCATCCACGCCGAGCTTCTCGAGGCCGGCGGCCTTGCGCATCGATTCGGCCGTGGAGTTGGAGCCGGCGCCGCCTATGACGGGCACACGGCCCGCCACGCGCTCGACGACCGTACGGGCGACCTCGTAATCCTCCTCGTCGGTCATCGTGGACGACTCGCCCGTGGTGCCGAGCACCAGGATGCCGTCGGTCTTGTTGGCGAGATGGAAGTCCACGAGGCCCTCGAGCGCCCCGAAATCGATGGACCCATCCTCGGTAAACGGTGTGACGAGCGCAACCACAGAACCTTGCATGCCGGTCATTTCCATTGTCGGTTCCCCCTTGTAAGCGCAGCGGTGAAATCTTCGTCGATATCGAGTGTTGCGAAATAATCGCCCGGCTTCTCGGCGCGGCGTATGAGCCGCACGGAACCGTCCTCTCCCACAAGCAGCTCGGCGGAGCGTAGCTTACCGTTGTAGTTGTATCCCATGGCGTGGCCATGGGCGCCCGTATCGTGGATGAAGAGCAGGTCGCCGACCCCGGTCTCGGGCAGGATCCGATCGCGGGCGAACTGGTCGTTGTTCTCGCAGAGCCCTCCCACCACGTTGTAGGCGTGCGTGCGCGGCGCATCCTCCTTGCCCATCACGGTGATGTGGTGGTAGGCATCGTAGAGGGCGGGGCGCATGAGATCGGCTGCGCAGGCATCTACCCCGAGGAAGGTCCGGTAGGTCTCCTTCTTATGGATAACCCTGGTCACGAGCGCGCCCGCCGGCCCGCACATCCAGCGGCCGAGCTCGGCGAAGATGGCGACATCGCCCATACCTGCGGGAACGAGGATGTCCTCGTATGCAGTGCGCACCCCGGCTCCGATAACGGCGATATCGGCCTCGGCATCCTCCTCGCGGTAGGCCACGCCCACACCGCCCGAGAGATCGACGAAGGAGATGGCGACGCCCAGCTCGTCGCGCATGCGCACTGCACGCGAGAAGAGCAGGCGCGCCAATGCGGGATAGTACCCGTTGCCTTGGGCATTGGAAAGCAGGAACGAATGGAGGCCGAAATGCTCCACGCCGGCAGCGCGGAGCCTGCGGCAGCTCTCGAAGATCTGCTCCTCGGTCATGCCGAACTTGGACTCGGCGGGACGGCCCGCGGGATTATCGGGTACCTCGAAGCTGCCGCCCGGGTTGAGGCGCAGGCACACGGTCTCGGGCAGCGCACCTCCGAGGGCGCGGGAAAGGCACTCCACCATATCGGCGGAATCGAGGTTGATGAGGGCTCCCATGCGTGCGGCAAGGCGGTAGTCATCGTCCGGGGTATCGTTTGATGAGAGCATGATGTTCTCACCGGTCACACCGCAGGCGGCGGCGAGCATGAGCTCGACGCCCGTGGCGCAATCGCAGCCGCAGCCCTCCTCGGCGAGCAGGCGCACGATGGCGGGCGTGGGGGTGGCCTTGACGGCGAAGTACTCCTTGAAACCGGAGTTCCACGAGAAGGCCGCGTTGAGCGCGCGGGCACGGGAACGGATTTCGCGCTCGTCGTAGAGGTGGAAGGGCGTGGGATAGCACCGGCACAGCTCCTCGAGCGCCTCGCGCCCGATGAACACGCGTTTGGCCATGCCATCCCCCTCTCTAACAAAAAACCGATAAGCTGCGCAGCTTATCGGCCTCATGGTCCTTAGGAGAACCCGTGTCCTCTAAGATAGCGCACCTGCATCTGCAGACAGTCCCGTGGGTCTTTCCCGCGGGCCCACCTCCCTGCCGCGCCCGACAGAGAGATTCGGCGAACCTTGCCCCTGCCCGGGATCTGCGCCTGCCGGCTCCCCCGAGCGTCTTCATGCTCGCTCCTCTATCTGCCGAGAACCATAGCACCCGCGCAGGCCACGTGCAACGCGCGTAGTGGTTTCGTAACAGAAGCGGTCTGCTTTGCGGCATAATGGCTTGAGGAAGGAACCATCTAGGAGGCGCCATGGGTTACGGATCGAGTATCGCAGACGAGGCGCATGAGCTCCTCGTCACCTTGGCCCGCATCCCCGCCCCCAGCCATGACGAGGGCCGGCGCGCTGAGTTCATCCGCGCATGGCTCGCCGAGCGGGGCATGGACGCCCAGATAGACGATGCGCTCAACGTGACCAGCACCTATGCGGCGGATTCGTTCGATACGCTTGCGGTCTTCGCGGCCCACACCGATACGGTCTTTCCCGATACCGAGCCGCTCCCCCTCTGCGAGAAGGATGGGCGCATCTGCGCGCCCGGCGTGGGCGATGACACCGCGAACCTCGTATGCTTGCTCCTCGCCTACCGCGAGCTGCTGCGTCGCATCGCAGCGGGCGAGCTCGCGCCGAAGCGCGGCCTCATGGCGGTTGCCGATTCCTGCGAGGAGGGGCTCGGCAACCTCGAGGGCACCAAGGCGCTCTTCTCGCGCGTGGCGGACCGGGTATCCACGTTCGTCTCGTTCGATGGATATATGCCGCATGTGGTCGCCCGGCCTGTGGGCTCGCACCGTTGGCGCGTTTCCTGCTCGACTCCGGGCGGCCACAGCTACGCGGACTTCGGCGCACCCAACGCCATCGAGCGCTTGAGTGCATTCATCTGCGATTTCTATGCGCTCGAGCGCCCCCATGGGGAGCTGGTCACCGTCAATGCGGGTCTCATCGAGGGAGGTACCAGCATCAATTCCATCGCCCAGCGCGCCGAGGCGCTGGTCGAATACCGCTCCGTCTCGGAGACATGCCTCATGATCATGCGCAGGCGGGTCGAGAAGCTGGCGGCGCATCATACGGTTGGCGATGTGCGCTTCGGGCTCGAGCTGCTGGGCGAGCGCCCCGGGGAGGGCCCGATAGCCGAGGATGCGCAGGAGGCGCTGATCAGGATCTGCGAGGATGCAATCGAGAAGATCTTCGGCATGAAGGCGCAGCGCAGCTCGTCATCGACCGACGCCAACGTTCCCCTCTCGCTGGGTATCCCCGCGACGACCGTGGGCGTGATCCGCGGCGGTGGCGCGCACACGCGCGGGGAATGGATCGAGGGCGCAAGCCTGGCAGACGGCATCGACTGCACTCTCGAGCTCATGGAGCGGCTGGTGTGCACGTAGGAGCGCCCCGTCCTGCACGTCTTGCAAGCGCCCACCGGGCATTCCGCAACAGATGCAGGGAAAATCCGCGCATTCCCCGTGTCCATCCTTGCCATAGCGCAATATCTTGCCTATAGTGGGAGACGATACGCCCACGCATACGAAACGGAGCGAGCATGCCGCAACGCGCAAGCATCGAGCAGTACGTCTTCGGTGCCACGTCCCTCATCTCGAACCGCATGGCGGCCGTTATCGATGCCGAGCTCTCGGATATCACCTACAAGCAGTGGTTCTTCCTCATGATGATCGAGCGGATGGGGGCACTTGAGAAGAGCGTGCATGATGTTGCCCAATTCATCGGAACGACGCGCCAGAATGCACGCAAGATCATCGAGCAGCTCGAGAACAGGGGGTATGTCGAGACGATGGTCTCGCGCTTCGATGCACGTGCCTTGAACGTCAAGACCACGCGCAAGGGCAGGAACTGCCTGCGAAAGCATGCGCCGGCGATTGCAGATGCGATGGAGCGGCTCTTCTCCGATATCCCCGATGCCGAGCTCCAGTCGCTCGCGCTCACCTTGGGCAGACTCGTCACCACGCTCACCGCAGAAGACGCAACCGGGGTTTAATCGCGAAGCGACTCCT
The DNA here is from genome assembly GCA_004010535.1 of Coriobacteriales bacterium OH1046. Taxonomy (GTDB): domain Bacteria; phylum Actinomycetota; class Coriobacteriia; order Coriobacteriales; family Atopobiaceae; genus RUG721. The sequence continues at coordinate 474,899 of RQYE01000001.1, forward strand.
TGCCGGTAACGCGCTCCCCCAGCCAGTTGGCGAACGATTCGGTGTAGAAGCGGTGATACGGCCAAGTGCACGATAAGCGCATGCGCTCGAGCACGGGCACCCCCGCCCAGATCATGGAGGGGATGGCGAACAGCGGCAGGTAGAGCGGGCCGAAGATGAGCGATTGGATGCAATGGCCGTACTCGTGCACGAGCAGGCGCTCGGCGCGCGGAGCCGAAGATGCACGCACGGAGGGTGCCGCTCGTGCAGGATCGGGCACGAAGATGAACGGTCCGAGGGAAAGCCCGCGCGAAGATGACCATCTTGTCACGAAGGCGCAGCGGAAACGCTCGCTTTTATCGCCCGGCACCAGCACGAACATGACGAGGCCCGCAACCGTTTGGGGCAAGCCCCACACGAGCTGCACAAGGCAGAACAGCACCGTTTTCGCTACACTCGACATGATTGCAAGTATAGGCTCATCGGGAGGTGGGATGTTGCGCGTTCTTCTTGTCGAGGATGACCGTACCATTGTCAGAAACCTCAGCGAGCTGCTCGCACACGAGGGTTACGAGGTCGTTGCCGCACGCACGCAAGATGACGCCATCGCGGCGGCGGGAACCTTCCCCGCAGATGTGGCGCTCGTCGACATCACGCTCGCGCAGGGCAACGGCTTCGCCGTGACAAGCGCCCTCAAGAAGACCTCCCCCTCGACCGGCATCATCTTCCTCACGGCCTCCAATGACGAGTTCTCGACCGTGGCGGGTCTCTCCATGGGTGCCGACGACTATATCGCCAAGCCCTTCCGCCCGCGCGAGCTCATCGCCCGCATGCAGGCGGTCCTGCGCCGCCGCCAACCTGCCGGGCAGCTCCTGCGCCTCGGCTCGGTAACCGTGGATGCGGTCCGCGGGATCGCCGCCAAGGGCGGTGCCACGCTCGTGCTTTCCGCCATCGAGTATCGGCTGCTCCTGCTCTTCGCATCCAATCCCGGGCGCGTGGTCACGCGCGAGATGATGCGCGAGGCCCTGTGGGAGGACGCGGGCGCCTACGTCGAGGACAACACGCTCTCGGTCTACGTCAAGCGCCTGCGCGACAAGATCGAGGACGATCCCGCCAATCCCCTGCTCATCTCCACGGTGCGCGGCGTGGGCTACCGGACAGCCGGCTGACCATGCTCAGGAACCGGAGCCTCCTCATCCAACTCCTCGCAAGCCTCGCGGCCGTTGCCATCGCCAGCTCGATAGCGCTTCCCGCCGGAGGCGTCGAAGCCGCATGCATCGTGGCCGCACTCGGCCTCGCCCTCGCGGCGCTGTTCCTCGCCGTGACCGCCATGCGCATCTATGCCCTCGCGCGCCTATCCCGCCGCGTCGAAGAAGCGTTGGAGGGCAAACGCACCGTTTCCTTCGCCGATATGAGCGAGGGCGAGCTCGCCATCCTCGCAAACGTCGTCGGCAAGACCATCGCCCAGCTCGCCATCGCCAATGAGGACCTCGCACGCGAGAAGGACGCGCTCGCCGATGCGCTCGCCGACATATCCCATCAGATCCGCACCCCTCTCACCTCGCTCGTGCTCGAACTCGAGCTCGCACGCACGCGCGCCTCGACGCCCGAGCTGCGCGAACGCCTGCGCAAAAGCGAATCGTCGCTCGAGCAGATCCAGTGGCTCGTCTCATCGCTTCTGAAGCTCGCGCGCCTCGACTCGGGAAACGTCGGGCTCACACGCCAGAGCGTGGGCGTCGCCTCCCTCGTCGATGCCGCGTTCGCCCCGCTCGCGGTTCCGTTCGACCTCAAGGGAGTCGCATTCGAAAGCAGCGTGGCATCCGGCATCGCATTCGAAGGCGACCCGTCATGGACGCGCGAGGCCCTCACGAACATCCTCAAGAACTGCCTCGAGCACACGCCCGAGGGCGGTTGCGTCGGGGTGACGGCAAGCGAGGATGCCCTCGCCTGCCGCATCCGCGTCGAGGACACCGGCCCCGGCTTTTCCGATAAGGACCTGCCCCATATCTTCGAGCGCTTCTATCGCGGTTGCACCGATCAAGATCCCCAGGGCTTCGGCATCGGGCTCTCGCTCGCCCGCGCCCTCATCAGGGGCCAGGGCGGGCAGGTCCGCGCCTCCAATGCCCGCTCTCCCCAGGGAATCGTCACCGGCGCCCGCTTCGACATCGCCTTCTTCAAGGTGCTTGTATGACAGAAGCGTCACCCGCGCGTCACGCCCGCGCAAGCCGGGCCGTCCATCATGGCTTGCAGGATGCGGAGAACCGCAGGCAAGCTTAAAAGGAGACGCAACTATGGACATCCTATCAATCGAGCACCTGACGAAGATCTACGGAGCGGGCGAGGCGGCCACGCATGCGCTCGACGATGTGAGCTTCACCGTCCAAGCGGGCGATTTCATCGCCATCGTGGGCGCATCGGGCTCGGGAAAATCCACGCTCATGCACCTTATCGGCGGCGTCGACCGCCCCACGTCGGGGACCGTCCGCATGAACGGCGAGGACATCTTCAAACGCACCGACGAGCAGCTCGCCATATTCAGGCGCCGCGAGGTGGGTTTGGTCTACCAGTTCTACAATCTCATCCCCGTGCTCGATGTCGTGGAGAACATGACGCTTCCCGTGCGCCTCGATGGCCGCACGGTGGGCGAGGAGCGTCTCGGGTCGCTGCTCCACGCGCTCGACCTCGAAGGGCGCGAGCACCACCTCCCCAACCAACTCTCAGGCGGACAGCAGCAGCGCGTGGCCATAGGGCGGGCGCTCATGAACGCGCCCTCCATCGTGCTCGCCGACGAGCCCACCGGCAACCTCGACTCCAAGAACTCCGCCGAGATCATGGGGCTGCTCTGCGCCTCCAACCGCGACCTGCGCCAGACCCTCATCGTCATCACCCATGACGAGGACATCGCCCTCATGGCGCATCGCGTCATCGCCCTCGAAGACGGCCGCATCGTCGCCGATGAGCGGAGGGGGTGAGCGCCATGGGCATACTCAGCAGCTTCACGCAGCGCTCGCTCACGCGCAATCGCGCGCGCACCATCGTCTCCGTCATCGGCGTCGTGCTCTCGACGGCACTCATGATGGCGGTGTTCACCACGGTCACGAGCCTCGAGAGCGCCCTCGTCGGGTGCGTCGAGGCGATCGAGGGATCCTGGCAGATCTTCGATCCTGCCGCCGAGGAGGGCGCGGAGGGTCTCCTCGCCTCCGATGCCCACGTGAGGAGCGCCATCGCCTCATCCGAGCTCGGCAGCTCCCGCTACGGGCTCGCCGAGGATACGGACCCCACCTATCCCCTCATCACCGTGCGCACGATGCCGCGCGTGCTCGCAGGGGAGGAGGAGGCGCTCGGCCTCGCCATCATGCCCGAGATCCTCGAAGGTAGCGCGCCTGCAACCGAGGACGAGATCATGCTCCCGATCTCGCTCGAAGGCGTTGTGCTCGCCGCACCCGAGGGCGCGGAGGGCTACGCATCCTGCGATGGAGCGCTCGCCGTGGGCTCCACGATCGAGCTGTTCCTCGGCGCCCGCATAGGGGAAGATGGCGAGCACCTCACCTTCATGCATGGATACCAGGACGCGGACTGGGGCCCCTACGACCGGACCGAGACGCTCCAGGACGTCCGCATGCGGAGCTACCGCATCACAGGCTTCTATCGCGATCAGAGCTTCGCCCAGAACGATTATTCCGGCGCCGAAAGCACCCTCGTCGCATTGACCTCCGCCGATGCGCCAGGTGCCCTCCACACGGCGGTCTGGATCGACACGCAGGGCCTGCCGTCCAAAGACGCCCTCGAGGAGTGGATCGATCCCCTCCTCGGCGAGGAGGACTACTACCTGCATACCGAGCTCCTCACCTACCAGGGCATAGACACCAGCTCCGCCATCAGCGAGAGCCTCATGATCATGGCGGGGACGCTCGCCGCAGTCGTGGTTGTCGCAGCTGCGTCGCTCATCTACAATTCGTTCGCCATCTCGGTTGCCGAGCGGACACGCCAGTTCGGCTTGCTCTCCTCCCTCGGGGCATCGCGTCGCCAGCTGAGGCGCACCGTCTTCATCGAAGCGCTCGTCCTCGGAATCGTCGGCATTCCCCTGGGCGTCCTTCTCGGGATAGCCGGCGTCGCCGCCACGCTCCACGCCACCGCCGATGCGTTCGAGTACATATTCGGTATCTCCCTCACGGGCGGATCCGTACCCGTCGTGGTCCGTCCGCCCGTGGTCATCCTCATCGTGGGGCTCTCATGCCTCGTCCTGGTCGTGAGCGCGTGGATCCCCGCGCTGCGTGCCGGACGCGTCTCGGCCATAGACGCCCTGCGGCAGGCGAAAGATGTCAAGCTCGACCGTCGCACGAGAAAGCGCCTCGAGCATAGGCAGCGCGCGGGCATCGCGGTTGCCGGCCCCTCGGGCATCCGCGAACGGCTCTTCGGCATAGCAGGCCTGCTCACCACGCGCAACCTCTCGCGTGCAAACTCCAAGGGCCGTATCGTGGTGGCAAGCCTTGCCGTGAGCTTCCTTTTGCTCGTGTTCTCGGGAAGCATCGGCATCTCGCTCGCTCCAGTTACCGATACCGCAGGCATGACATACGGCCCGGATAGCCCCGCAGACATCTACGCCATCTTCTTCGCCGAAGAAGATCCGGGTGAGAACAGCAGTATGCGCACCTCGATCGACCGCTTCATGGATGCCGCCCGATCGATCGAAGAGGCGGTATGCTTGGGCTCCTACGGCAGGGGCTATGCGTATGCGACCTTCCCCTCCGGCATCATCGATCCCGCCTCCCGCGCAAGCATCGACTACGCCGCCCCCGATCCCGATGAGACGGATGAGCACCTTTGGCGCGGCGTCTACCGCGACGGCTCGGCCGCCCTTACGCCCCTCGTCGTCTTCGTTGATGACGCCACGTGGGCGCAGATGAGCGATGCGGCCCCTCGCCACGGCAGCGCTCTTCTGATCGATCGGTACGTGGTCTCGGACGAAGGCCGGTACATCACGGCCGCCCCTTATGCGGATACGGGTACCATCACGCTCTACTCGACACCTGCCCGTGAAGGCTATCTCTCCGACGGCATCGTGCTCGATGAGGGCGGGACGCCGCTCGCATCGATGGAGAGCTTGGATGAGGATGGCCCTTCCGGCACGGGGAAGGAGCTTTTCTCCCTCGCGGAGACGGGCGTCGTCGCGGAGGAGTACCAGGTGGTCGATCTGGTCGGCGAGACGGCGCCCATCCTTCTGGATGTCTCCCCGTACCTGACCTTTCCCACCATCGTCCTGCCTGCGGAGAGCCTCGATGCGAGCCCCGTCTTCGCGAAGATGCGCGGCGAGATCCAGACCGCCGTGGGCTATGCCCTCGCCTCGCCCGATCTCGACCCGCGAGCGGTGGGGGACACGCTGCAGGGCCTTGCCGAGGATCTCGGCATAAGCGTAGCCTTCAACAACATCGCCTACAGGGCAGCGGGTATGCGCGCCGTCGTCAGCATGATCGATACCTTCGTCTTCCTGTTCGCGTTCATCACCATGCTCATCGCCATCGCGAATGTCTTCAACACGCTCTCGAACAGCATCATCCTGCGCACCCGGGAGTTCGCGGTGCTGCAGTCATGCGGCATGGATGCCGGTGATTTTGCCCGGATGCTCCTGCTCGAATGCGCCCATTATGCACTGCGCGGGCTTGTTTGGGGCCTTGTGCTCTCCTTCTTCCCGGCGTGGCTCCTCTACCTGGGTTCAGGGGTGGCTTTCGGCGGTATCGCCTTCAGCTATCCATGGGCGCATGCGCTCGGGGCGACGCTCGGCGTGGCCGCCGTGCTCGGCATCTCGGTCATCTACGCGCTGCGGAGGAGCCGTGCCCTGAATGTGGTCGAGGCCCTGCGTGCCGATGCGATCTGAGCAAACCCCTCCGCCGCACCTTTTAAGGCGGGGCGGAGGGAGGTATTGTCAAGCAGTATGGTACCTCGGCTTCAAATCGGAACGCAGTCTGGATCCGAGCTATCGTATGTCCAACAAGCTTCTCGCCATCAAAAATAGTGGCCGAGCCCCTACCGATCCGACATCATGCACGGCTCGCAGGCAAACCCGTGCGGGGTTGCGCGCCGCAACACAGCTCATAAGGTTCCCTCGCATCATAGCGGGACAGGGGATTTGGGGATAAACCGGTCAACATGCACTTTATCTAACGCGGTTGCAATTTCCCTGGCAATCAACCAAAATCCATCCATCGGCCTGTTTTCTAAGCATTAAACACTCCAGGCAGACATGAAGGGAAATTCGCAATTATGAAAATAACCATGAGTGATGGCTGGATCGGTGACCTGAGCTGGGAACTAGTTGGAAGAGATACGCATGGCGAGGCAATATCCTTTCTTGTTTGTCCAAAAAGCGCAAATCTTCTTGTGAAGACTGTGATCGAGGAAAATGCATGTAGTGGTAAGACGAGATTATTCGGAAGTTTTTCCAATAGAATTCTAAAAGTGATCAAGAGTGAGTTAATCGAAAGGGGCGCTTTTCTAAGGTTGACGGGTCTAAGTGATGATGGTCTGAGCGCCTTAGAAGACGGCAAGCCCATAGAGGTCGATTCTCTTGTTGCCGCTAATTGTGCCGTTGTTATAGATAGAATACAGGGGGCATGAACCGCTGATGGCCACACCCCTTGGTCGGAAACTGCGGATCTCGCTCTCATCCGCCCATGTACATCCTATATATTCTCGCCCATGGAACCACTTCAGCAACAGCACATGTCCCAGTCACGGTTCCCTCTATCTCTATCCAATAGGAGACGCCATAATGTAGGGGGAGCTCTCCAATTCCCGAGCACGGAACACCAGCCGCACCCGATCCATTAATGTACCGCCGACCAACAACCTAAACGTGGTTTCCCTCCCGTGCTAGTTTTCTGACAACTCGCAAGCAACCTTGATTCTTCGGCAAAAGGTTCTATCTGTAGCGAGCCCTCGTAACTATTGAGAACACGCTGTTATGCGAAGATGGTCCCATGGACGAGAAGCCGCACACCATCATCTCGACCGAGCGCGCCTGGGCCAAGCGGGTCCTCGCGCTGCTCGGCGCCTGCGGGCTTGTCGTCGCGTTCTGCGCACATGCGGCATGGCCCCTCGCGCCGATCGGCATCCTGCTGATCGCCTTATCGCTCGCACTGTACGCCCTCGGTCTCCGGCCCATCTTGCGCGGCGAGATCAGCGTGGGCATCGTGCCGATAGCCCTTGCAGCCGTAGGTCCCGCTGCGCTTGCCGCCTACCTCGCGAGCGGCAGTCCCCTCGCCCTCGCAGGCGCGCTGCTCGGCACAGGCACCATGCTTCTTATGTGCGTCTGGTTCGCACGGATGATCGCAGCCACGAAGCCCGCACGGGAACCCTCGGACGCCGACGTGGCCATCGTGCTCGGCTGCGCCGTGAAGGACGGTCACCCCTCGGCCACTTTGGCATGCCGCCTCGACAAGGCATACGGGCTCTGGGCACGCCACCCTGGCATGCGCCTCGTCGTGAGCGGCGGTATCTCCGATCCGAGCGAGCGGAGCGAGGCCGCCGTCATGGCAGCCTACCTTGCGGATGCGGGCATTCCGGCCGAACAGATCATCCCCGAGGACCGCGCCCTGAACACCGAGGAGAACCTCGCGTACTCGCTCGCGCTCATCGAGCGCATGGATGCCGTGGGCGGGATCGTCCTCATCACGAGCGACTACCATCTGTGGCGGGCCACCACAATCGCACGCGATCTCGGCATCGAGGCGATTCCCTGCGCGGCGGCAACGCCTCTCCCGTCACGGCTCGTGCAGTGGTGCCGCGAGGTGCTCGTCATCATGTTCGGCAGTTGAGGGATCGCCCGTCCCGGCCATGCCCTCGGCATGGGAAGCTAGGCCGCCGCATCGGAGTGCGTGCCGGCGCCTTCCCATCCCCGCTCGATGAAGTTGCCGAACAGCGCCGCGATCACCTGCTGGAAGAGCACGCCCGCGATGACCGGGAGCATCGCTTCTCCCGGAAAATACTGCGCTGCGATGACCGCTCCCGCCGAGATGTTGCGCAGGCCGCTCTGGAAGCCTATCGTCACGGCGCGGTCGCGCGGCTGGCGCAGCGCGCGGGCAGCCGCAAGCCCCAGCGCGAACCCGCCGGAGGTGAACACGCCGATGAATGCGATGACGGCCGCGTACTGCGGTGTGAGCGCATGCAGGTAGGGCGCCGCCGCTGTGGAATTGGCGAGGATGACGAGGCAGAACATCATCCTCGTCGCAGGGGAGATGGCAGGCGACAGCGTCGTTTTGCCCCATCCGCCGCTCACGTGGTTCAGGGCGGTTCCCGCCAGAGCGGGAAGGGCGACCTGTACGATCATGGACCATACCATGCCCAACGCATCGACCTCGACGCGCGCACCCAGCAGCACGTGCAACGTGAGGGGGATCGACAGCGGCGAGAGCACCGTCGACACCAGCAGCGTTGCGAGGCCGAGCGACGAGTCTCCCGCATACATGTCGATCCACATGATCGAGACCACGGCGACGGGGACGCTGTATTCCAAGACGATGCCCGTGACGAGGTTGGGGTTACCGCCGAACATGAGGATCCCCAGAAGGAACGCGAGCAGCGGCAGCACAAGAGTTGCCAGCGCGAGGGTGATGAGCAACGGCAGCGGATGGCGGAAGGCCTCGGCCAGATTATGGAAGTCGTTCCCAAGCGATCCCTGGAAGGTGATGATCGCGAACATGAAGGGAACCAAGCGCACGAGGACCGAGAAGAAGTCGGGGAAAAATACCGCCAGCAGCACGAGCACAGGAGAGATGACCGCTACGTTACGGCCGATGACATCGCCGAGCCGTTTCCATGCCTGCATCGCACGCTCCCCTATCCCCATCGGCCCGCGAGACACAATCCCGAGGGCCGCTCCACGCCGAGCACCAGTATCTGTCCCCGCGCAATGGAATCACACGATTGTCACAGAGCTGCAATTCTCCCTTGCATTTTAAATACCTGAAACTTACTATGAATTAGGCGAATACGCGGGATCCCCGCTTGAACGATAGGAGAGCATATATGGCAGAGACGCTGCTCAGGGTAGCAGGCCTATCCGCAGGCGTGGCCGACAAGACCATCCTGCATAACGTGGATCTCGAGATCGCACGCGGCGAGGCGCACGTGCTCATGGGCCCCAATGGTGCGGGCAAATCAACGCTCGGACACGTCATCATGGGCGACCCTGCTTTCGAGGTCATGGAAGGCAGCATCCTCTTCGATGGCGCCGATATCACCGAGAAGAGCCCGACCGACCGCTCGCTTGCCGGCATGTTCCTCTCGTATCAGGCGCCGGTCGAGGTGCCGGGGCTCCCGCTCTACACCTTCCTGCGCACGATCTGCCAGATGCGCCCTGAACTCAAGACCACCGCGCGCAAGTTCCGCGAGGAAGTCGGCGCGCTCGCCGACGAGCTCGACCTCGATCAGGGGCTCATCATGCGCGAGCTCAACGTGGGCTTCTCCGGCGGAGAGAAGAAGAAGATCGAGATGCTGCAGCTTCTGCTCCTGAAGCCCCAGCTCGCCATCCTCGATGAGACCGATTCCGGCCTCGACGTCGACGCGCTCTCGATCGTCTCCAAGGGCATCGAGGCCTACCGCCAACGCTGCGACGGGTCGCTGCTCGTCATCACCCACAACACGCGCATCCTCGAGCGCCTCGAGGTTGACCGCACCCACATCATGGTGAGAGGGCGCCTCGTGGCAGACGGCCCCGCCTCGCTCATAGGCGAGATCGATGCCCATGGCTTCGAGCATTACGAATGCGAACTCGGAGATGAGGCTTGAGATGGCACGTACCCATGTGCAGGATATCAACCGCTCGCTCTACGACTTCGTCATGCCCGAGGTCGACGCCGAGCGCTACGCCGACGGCCTCACGCCCGCTATCGTGCGGGCCATCTCCGAGAAGAAGCATGAACCCGCTTGGATGCTCGAGATGCGCCTCGAAGCACTCGAGCGCTACCATACGATGCAAATGCCCGCCAACTGGGGCCCCTCCACCAAGGGGCTCGATCTGAACCATATATCGACCTATGTTGCCCCCAACGCCAAACGCACCAACAGCTGGGACGATGTCCCCGCAGACATCAAGGAGACCTTCGAGCGCCTGGGCATCCCCGAGGCGGAGCGCGAGACGCTCGCCGGCGTGGGCGCCCAGTACGACTCCGAGATCGTCTACCACAACATGCGGGAGTCCGTGGCCGATCAGGGCGTCATCTACACCACCATCGAGGATGCCCTCGCCGACCCCGAGCTCGAGCCCGTCGTGCGCAAGCACTTCGGCACGCTCATACCCATGACCGAGCATAAGTTCTCGGCCTTGCACTACGCCGTGTGGTCGGGCTCCTCCTTCGTCTACGTACCCGCAGGCGTCACCCTCCCCTTCCCGCTCCAGAGCTACTTCCGCCTGAACGCGCAGGGCGCCGGCCAATTCGAGCACACCCTCATCATCGTCGAGGAAGGTGGCAACCTCCACTTCATCGAAGGGTGCTCGGCCCCCAAATACAACGTGGCCAACCTCCATGCCGGTGCCGTGGAGATCTTCGTGGGCTCCGGCGCGCACATGCGCTACTCCACCATCGAGAACTGGTCGAAGAACATGTTCAACCTCAACACCAAACGCGCGACGGTCGGCGCTGATGCCCACATGGAGTGGGTGTCGGGTTCGTTCGGCAGCCATGTCTCCTACCTCTACCCCTCCACGATCCTCGCGGGCGACAACTCCGACTGCGAGTTCACCGGCATCACCTTCGCCGGCGCCACGCAGGACCTCGACACGGGCTGCAAGGTCACGATGAACGGCAAGAACACCAACGCGAGCGTGAACACCAAATCCATCTCCAAGGACGGAGGCATCAACACTTTCCGCAGCTCGGTCATCATAGGCCCCCGCGCCGAGAACGCCCGCGCGTCGGTATCGTGCCAGTCGCTCATGCTCGACGACATGAGCCGCTCCGACACCATCCCCGCGATGGACGTGCGCTGCGCGGGCGCGAGCGTGGGGCACGAGGCCACCATCGGCCGCATCGCCGACGAGACCGTGTTCTACCTCATGAGCCGCGGCTGCTCCGAGGGCGAGGCGCGCACGATGGTCGTGAACGGCTTCGCGAACCCCATCTCGAAGGAACTCCCCATGGAGTATGCCGTCGAGATGAACAACCTCATCAAACTCGAGATGGAAGGGGCGATCGGATGATGGCAGGCACCATACAGCTCGCCCACGTCAACACCCCTCCTGCGCAAACGTGGAATTATCTGCGCATCAACGACATCGCGATCGAGGTGCCGGTTCCCAGGGAGCAGGGCGCCGCCTTCAACCGGCTGCCCCGCATCTTCGACGGCATCGAGTGCGGCATCGGCGACGAGGCGCGCGATTGGATCGTCGCAAGCACCCCCGACGCCCGCTACATCGAGGTTCCCGCCCGCACCACGCGCGTAGATCCCATCGTGGTCGATATCGCCGCCGAGCGCGACACCGCAGCCGATACGGGCATCTGCGTGCGCGAGGGCGCCGAGGCCACCATCGTCATCGTCGCAGGCGCGGCGCTTCCGGGCGAGGCGACCACGTCCGCCCTCACGCGCATCATCGCCGAGCGCTTCTCCAAGGTCCATATCATGGAGATCATCGCCCTTAGCGGCTCGTTCCGCCATCTCGAGGGGCTCGGCGTGGATGCTGCGCACGGCGCCCATGTGGACGTGCGCCAGTATTTCCTCGGCGGCAAGACCGTCGCCGCGGGATTCGCCGCCAACCTCGCCGGCGACGATGCGACCGTCGAGCTCTCCTGCCGCTATCTCGTGGGCACGGGCGAGACCCTCGACATCAACCATATCGTGCGCGCCCGCGGCCGGAACACCCGCGAGGACATGGCCGTCTCGGGCATGCTCGCCGATGGCTCGACGAAGACGCTCCGCGAGACCATCGATCTCATCCACGGCGCCAAGGGCTCGCAGGGCAACGAGGCCGAGACTGTCCTCATCGCAGGCGAGAACATCCGCAACAAGACCCTGCCCGTCATCCTCTGCGATGAGGACGATGTGGCGGGCAACCACGGGGCCACCATCGGAGCCATCAGCCCCGAGCAGCTCGCCTACCTGCAGGTGCGCGGTCTATCCGAGGATGAGGCCGTGGCGCTCTTCGCCCGCTCCATCTTCGACGACGCGCTCATCCACGCCCCCGAGGCCATCTCGGCGGCAGCGGTCGCGCAGCGCGCCGAGGCCGTGCTCGGTATCGAGGCCAGCCGCGATTCCCTCGAGGCGCTCGGCACCGATTTCTTCGGGGGGGTCTAGCCGTGTCCCTTACCGAGAACGAGCTCGCCTCCATCCGTGAGAATCCCTACCGCGCCGATTTCCCGCTTCTGGCGGGTAACCCCGGCCTCGTCTACCTCGACAGCGCCGCCACCTCGCAGCGTCCGAGGAGCGTGCTCGACGCCGCCCTGCGTTTCTACGAGACCATGAACGCCAATGCCCTGCGCGGCCTCTACCGCCTCTCCGTCGAGGCGACTGCCGCTACCGAAGAAGCCCGCTCGCGTATCGCCCGCTTCATCGGCGCGGCAGACCCCGCCGAGATCATCTTCACCCGCAACGCCTCCGAATCGCTGAACCTTGCGGCGCGTTCGCTGGGACGTCTGCTCCTCGGGCAGGGCGACGAGGTGGTCATCTCCATCATGGAGCACCACTCCAACCTCATCCCTTGGCAGCAGATCTGCGCAGAACGCGGCGCGACGCTCAGCTACCTCTATCTGGATGAGGATTACCGCATCTCCGAGGACGAGCTCGCCAAGATCTCCCCGCGCGCCAAGATCGTCTCGGTGACGCAGGTCTCGAATGTCCTCGGCGTGGCGAATGACATCGCGGCCATCGCCGCGCGCGCCCACGAGGCGGGTGCCGTCTGCGTGGTCGATGGTGCCCAGTCGGTACCGCATATCGCCACCGACGTTGAGAAGCTCGGCTGCGACTTCTTGGCCTTCTCCGGCCACAAGATGCTCGCCCCCATGGGCATCGGCGTGCTCTGGGGCACGCGCGCGCTGCTCGAGGCCATGCCCCCTTTCCTCACGGGAGGCGAGATGATCGATTCCGTCTCCGAGCAGGGCGCCGTCTGGGCACCGCTTCCCGCCAAATTCGAGGCGGGCACCCAGAACGGGGGCGGCATCGTCGCGCTCGACGAAGCCATCGCCTACCTCGAGGGCATCGGCATGGCAGTCGTCGAGCGGCGCGAGGCCCTGCTCGCCCGAGCCCTCGCCGATGCCCTCTCGGCCCTGCCCTTCATCGATATCGTGGGACCGGCCGAGGGAGAGCGCCATATCGGTTCGGTCGCCTTCAATGTGCGCGGCGTCCACCCGCACGATGTTGCATCGCTACTCGATATGCATACCGTGTGCATCCGCGCGGGCCATCACTGCGCCGAGCCGCTCCTCAAGCATCTCGGCCAAAACTCCACGTGCCGCGCAAGCGTAGCCCTCTACAACGACGCATCCGATATCGACCGCCTCGTCGACGGCCTCGAGAACGTTTGGAGGGTGTTCAATGGCTGAGCTCGATCTCTACAATGCCCAATTCATGGATCACGTCCATAATCCTGATTACAAGTACCAGATGGAAGACGCCACCTGCAGCCACGAGGGCATCAACCCCTCCTGCGGGGACGAGCTCACCTTCTCGATACGCCTCGCCGACAGCGGCACCATCGAAGAGGCCGCCTTCACCGGCCGCGGCTGCGCCATCTCCCAAGCATCCGCCGACATCATGAGCGATCTCGTGATCGATAAGACGCCCGAAGAGGCCGTCGGGCTCTGCCGGCTCTTCATGGGCATGGTGCGCGGCGAGATAACCGATGCGGACGAGCTGGAGCGGCTCGACGAGGCGGTGCTCCTGCGCGATATCTCGCATATGCCGGCGCGGGTGAAGTGCGCCGAGCTGGCATGGCGCACCCTCGAGGAGATGCTCGAGAAGCGCTGCCCTGATACCGCGAGCGCTGAGGTGGGCCGCCATGGCTGAGATGTTCTCGACGAAGGGCCGCTATGCCCTGCGTACCATGGCCGACATCGGATCCCATGAGGGCTGGGTCTCGCTCGGCGACATCGCCGAGCGGCAGGGGATCTCGCGCAAGTACCTTGAGCAGATCATCGCCCTCATGAGCAGGGCAAAGCTCGTCACCAGCCAGCGCGGCAAGCATGGCGGCTACCGCCTCGCCCGCCCGGCGCATGAGTACACCTTGGGTGAGATACTGCGTGCCGCCGAGGGCAACCTCGCGCCCGTCTCGTGCCTCGACTGCTCGACGGGTGTCCTCTGCCCCAAGATCGAGAGCTGCACCACGGTCGATATCTGGCGCGACCTAGGCAAGGTGACCTCCGCCTTCCTCGACAGCAAGACGCTCGCCGACCTCATCGGACCCGACGGCGCCGGCGTTTGCCCGCTGTAGCAGACACGGTACAATGGAACCATGCTGGCATCGGAGAAGGCGCACCACATGAACGTACTGGCGGTGATCCCCGCATACAACGAAGAGGCTTGCCTCGAGGATACCGTTGCGCATCTTAAGGATGCATGCCCCGACGTCGACCTCCTCGTCATCAACGATGGCTCGCGCGACCGCACCGAGGACATCTGCCGCTCGAACGGGTATCCGCACCTCACCATGCCGGTCAACTGCGGCCTTGCCTGCGGTTTTCAGACCGGCATGCGCTATGCGTTGGAGCATGGCTACGATGCGGTGGTCCAGTTCGATGCCGATGGCCAGCACCTTCCAGAATACATTCCCGCAATGGCCTCCCATATCGCGCAGGGAGCGGATATCGTCATCGCATCACGCGTGCTCGCAGGAGAGGGACCTGTCGGCGCGCGCGGCATCGGCTCCGCGCTCATCTCGTGGCTCATCAAGATCACGACCGGCACGCGTATCACCGATCCCACATCGGGCATGAGGATGTTCGGCAGAGATCTCATCGGGATATATGCCGCGAGCTTCGATCTGGCACCCGAACCCGATGCGGTGGCCCTGTTCGCGCGCAAGGGCAGGCGCATCGTCGAGATCCCCGCGCGCATGCGGGAGCGGCAGGGCGGCACCAGCTATTTCGACATGGCGAATATCATCCGGTACATGTCGAGGACATGCCTTTCCATCCTGCTCTTCCAATGGTTCAGATAGGAGATCAGATGTCCGGTGCGCTTCGCATCCTTCTCATCATCGGCGCTGCGGTAACGTTTCTCATCGTCGTCGGCCGCGTGCGCAAGGAGATGATCCAGATCGAGGACTCCGTCTTCTGGATCGTCCTCGCAGCCGTCTTGGTACTGTGCGCCGTCTTTCCGGGGATCCCGACGTTCTTCTCGAATCTGCTCGGCTTCATGTCGGCGAGCAATTTCGTGTTCCTCGCCGTGATAGCGATCCTCCTCGTCAAGGAGTTCTCGAACTCGGCCGAGATCTCCAAGCTCAAGCACAAGGTCGATCTCCTCGCACAGAGCATCGCGCTGCACGAGGAGACAACCGGCGACTTGCGTGTTGGGCAACGGGACTGACCGAGACGGGTTACCGGAGGACGTCGCCGAGCCCATCGCCGAAATCGAGATGGGCGGGGCAGTGGTTCACGCGCTCTTCTTCCGGCGGGATCCGCATGTAGTCTCCGTAGACCGGTCTCAAAAGCCTATCGGGGTCTTTCGGCCCGCGGATCGTCGTCCCGGCGAACGGCAGGTCGGGTCCTTCGAATTGATCCGGGGAAAGGAGGTTCTTCCGCGGATCGATATCGAAGAACGTGGTCATCTGCGCGCTGCAGGCATTCCTCTGGTCGGCCTGCCTGTTCTTCGACTCGAAGTAACGGAAGACATCCGCACCTCTCACCCTGAGAAGCGCGATCCCCCCTCGTGCGGCCCTGCACAGAGCTTTCGCAGCGTGGTATCTCCAGCCTTCAAGCGGGATGCGGGGATCGCGGTAGCAGAGATAGAGCAGCCTGCGCAGGACATCAGCCCGACGTATCTCCCTCTCCCGCTCCCTCTCGTCATCCGGAACATGATCGAAGGGGAAGATGTCGATGCTTATCCCCGGCTGCCATCCGATATCGTCCTCCGCGAAGATCGTTCCCTTCCTATAGAAGATCGGGACGGTGTTCGCGCAGTCGGGATGATGGGCTGGATCCATGTAGCCCCACGCCATCTCGGGATGCTCGTCGCAGTAGGCTACGAAAGCCGAGAAGTCCTTCCGGGGCATCGCCACGTCGATATCGTCATCCCACGGGATGGGGCCGCCATGGCGAAGGGCGCCTATGAGCGCGCCGTAATGGACGAAATAGCGCAGGCCGAGTTCGCGGCATATCCCGTCGAATGCCTTCAATACCTCCAGTTCGGCGGCTTGGAGCCTGCGCAGGACATCCGGATCATACTGACGATATGCTCTATCGGCCACGTCTGGCACCTCTCATGCGGACTCGTCGGCGAAAAAAGACGGTAGAACGGGGATCGCTCAGGAGCTTCGCCCCATCAACGCAGCTCCTCCGCAGAACCCCGGCTGCTCAGCCTAGCATAGATCGAGTACAGCTTCTGCGCACAGTCAGCGATATCATATCCGGCATCCGCGACGATCCGCATCCCAGCGCGTCGATCATCCTGCGCATGTCTACGGGCGGTCGAGACGACGGCGTCCGCCCACGCATCGGCTCCGAGAGATAAGCTCAAGATTCGCGCGCGGTCCGAGAGCACCGCATCATGGGGAATTCCCTCGCTGAAAAGACAGGGCAATCCAGAAGCCTGGGCTTCGATACTCACCAAGGGGAGCCCCTCTGCATGAGAAGGCAGGACGAAGATATCCATTGCAGATAGGATCGCGGGGATATCATCCCTCACCCCCAACATCAACACGCGATCTGATAAGCCAAGCTCCCCGGCCCTCTGCTGCACCTCGTCCTCGAGCTCGCCCCGTCCGATGAGGAGCAGCTTCGCCGAGTCATCTCTCCCCACCACGTTCGCGAACAGATCCAAGAGGAACACGTGATTCTTCTGATATGTCAGCCTCCCGATATGGCCCACGAGAAGATCGTCTCCCACGCCGAGGTCATGCCGGATTTCTCTACGCGCCTCCGCCGAGAAGGCAAATGCAGCCGAATCGATTCCGTTGGGCAGAAAACTGAACCGGTCGGACTCGACTATCCTCTCTCCGAAGCGATCGACGCCGGCCTGCCTCGAGCATCCTATGAAATAGTCCGCAACCCATCTGACCGGTCGGGCCACAAGATCGAACGCGAGAGCTTGGAGCGGGGGCGTGGACCCTTTCGTATTATGGCTGTGGGCGACGGCGGAAGAACCGCATCTCTTCGCCTCGGCAAGATAGATTGCGGCGCAGCTTCCCTGATGCCCGTGCACTATGTCATAGTGCCGAGCCGAGCCGAACAAGCGCTTGCAGGCCTTCCTATACGCAGCATAGTTAACACCGGTAAAGGCTGGAAGACGAAGGATCGAACCCCCACGCGATAGTATCTCCTCATCGTAGTCGCCGACCTCATCGGTGTGCACCGCAAAATCGAACGTAACCTCATCGGAGGGGATAGCCCGGAGAAGGTTCATGAGGAGCGTCTCTGCTCCCCCCCGATCCATCTTGCGGATGACCTGCAACGTCCGAATGGCAGCCGCCATGAAAGCCGTCCCTTCCTATTCTCCCGGCCTGTGCGCCAAGACGGAGCGCATCGGGATACGGTAGCTTGCAGCAAAGATCGCGAACATGATTCCGTATACCACCGCATACGAATACGCCGCTCCCATAAGACCCCACGCATCGACCATCGCCTTAGAGACGGGAAAGCAGATGAGGGCCACAAAGCAGTACACGGCAAGCACGATCCCCTGCTTCCTCATCACGATGAATACGTTATAGAAAACCAAGGATGCGGAGGCGAGGCCGCTTCCGACCAGGAGAACGAGGAGGCAGGGGGTCCGCCCCTCCAAGTCCATCCCGAACACCATTTCCAGAAGAGGAATACCCACTGCACCGGCGGCGAGCATGACGAGAATGGAAACGATCAAGACTCCGGCGAGCAGCTTTACGATCCTATCCCTGAGCTTCGATAGTGCAGAGACGCGCCAATACTCGGCCAGGGCGGTCAGAGACGGGCGCAGGAAGAACAGCACGAGCAGGTTGATGGCGAATGACGGCATGAAGAGAATATTGTAAGCTGCCTGCAGCGAGGCGACGGAAGACTGCTCGATGGCGAATTTCGTGATGTTCGCAATATAATTCGAGCAAAAGGCTGCCAGAAAAAGCGGAAACAGGCTCCAGAAGATACCGGCGAGGTCGTTCAGCGAGAAGTCCGGCAAACCCAGGGAGACGTAGCGCTTCGTCATCATCAGATTGTAGGCGTTGCTGAAAATGATCTTCCCCACGGTTGCGAGAGACACGGCCAAAAGGACATCCCTGCCCAGCACAAGCGAGACGATGAGGATCGCCGTGGACAGCACCGCTTGGCAGAAGACCGAGAAGCCGGCCACCTCGAGCTTCCCGTTCTTCTGGAAGAGGGCGAAGAAGTACTCGTTGAATGCGTCGACCAACTTGAAGCAGCATAGCGCTATGGTCAGATAGGCGCTGTAGGGAGGGAGGCTGCGGATCAGAACATACGCCAGTCCGGAGATCAGCATCAGGGCGCAGGAGCATATCTTGAAGGCAAGGTACTGCTCTGCAGAGAATCGATCTGCGGCATCCGTCGTGAAGAACGTGGTGGCCTCGAAGACGCCGATGGTCCATAGGACCTGCGCGGCGGCGAAGGCCACCGAATAGGTGCCCGCGATCTCAGCCCCGCAGATCCTCGTGACCGCGATGAGCAGCACGAAGGATTGGAGCGCCATCGAGGTGCTTCCCGCAGCATTCCAGAACAGGCCAGCCTTGCTTTGCTTGATGCTATCCGACACGAACCTGAGCCATCCATCCTTCGGAACAGAGCGACTAGATGATTATCTACCTTTGGAAGGCGGTGAAGGCCTGCTCCACAGCAAAAACGGTATCGCTCCAAGAGCAGCTGGTCACCTTCGTCCCGGACCACGTCGCGGCAGGTGCGCGCACGGCCGCATCGAGTTTCCCGGCGATCTCTGCCGGCAAGGTGCTGCCGAGGATGAACGCCGCCTGCGAGTCTCCCCCGAAAACCTCATCCACCCCGCCGACATCGGTGACGACGCAGGGCAAGCCCCATGCACGCGCCTCGAGCAGGGCGGTGCAGAAACCCTCGGAACGGGTGGGAAGGCAGAACGCATCGCTTTGGCTCAAAAGCGCGGAGATATCGCCTCGGGGGATATTGCCGAGCAGGATGACATTCGAGAGGCCCTTCGCCTCGATCGAGCCGCGGAGGCTCCCCTCCCCCGCGAGCAGGAAGGAATAGCCGTCGCCGAGGAGCGCCGCTGCATCGGCGAGCTGCTCGGCTCCCTTCTCCGGAGCAAGCCTCCCCACGAACGCGATGAGCTTCGCGTTCGCACCAACCGAGAATTCCGTGCGGAAATCCCGCTGGGACGCGCAGCTCCTGAACGCGTGGGCATCGATGGCATTGGGAATCACGTTCGACGTGCGGATGCCGAAGGTCGCAAGCCACGCGCAGCTCTTCTTCGAGATGCCCGCGAAAACAGGATGGAACGATGCGGCTCTCGCCGTCATCGCATGCTCGTATCTGCGGATGAAGGCATCGATGCACGGATTGCCCAGCGTGAGGTACGCCGAGCCGTGATCGAGGACGACGGCTTTCGCACCGAGACGGCGCGCCAAGCGGAGGCCTTCTATGCTGAGCGGGTAGAAGCGCGTGTTGACGAGCACGCGATCGAACGGCATCCCCGCAAGCTCCGAGAAGAGCTCCCCATACCTGCGGTTCTTGCGCATCAGCGGCAGCCTTCCCCCTAGAAGGATGCGGGAGGGCAGCCGATAGACGCGCACGCCGTCATCCTGCTCCTCGACCTCCGGTTCATTCCCGGAGAGACGGGAGGTGATAACCGCCGCGGTGTTCCCTTGCAGCACGAGCTCACGGGCGAGATGGCGCGTGAAGTTCTCCACCCCGCCCGTATGGGGATGGTAGAGCGCGGAGACTATGGCGTAGCCGTGCTCCGCCACTATGCCGCCTCATCCAACTTGTAGAGCCTCATAGCGCCCTCTTCGAGGACCAGCGTGAAACCGGGGGTCTCATCGTCGATGCCGTAGAGGCCGGCCCACTCCGCCGTGCCATCTCCCATCACGGAATTGATATAGCCTGCGGATGGGGAGTCGACATTGAGGAGCAGCACATACTCTATCCGCAGATCATCGGCCGCTTCCCCCACCGCGTCATCCGAGGGGAGCTCGCCCAGACTGGAGCGGATGATCCTGCTGCTTCCCCGCTCGGATGATTCGTAGCCGGAAACGGAGCGATACAGGATATGGATATCGTACGCACCATACGCGAAGACGCTGCCGTCCAAGGGGTTGTTCGCAACGATCGCGCCATCCGGGACGATCTCCGCGACCTCCTCGAGGAAGGCCAGCTCGTCCGTATCGATCATCCCCCCCTCAGCCCTGTAATCCGATTCTATCGTCGAGCAGAGCCGCCCGAATCCGGTCTGCACCTCGGAGATGCCCGGGATGTGGAAGGTGGGGAAGAAGATGGCGGCCGCGTAGAGGGCGAGCATCGCCGTTTCAGCCAGCTTTCCCCCGCCCTTTGGCAGCCTGCCCTCGAAAACCCCGGCGAGGCGCTGCAGAAGGTCGCCAACCCCTATGGTGGCGAGCGGGATAGCGCTGATCGCGGCGGCAGATGCGAGCCTGCAGTGGTCGGTATACCAGAATCCGGCGAAAAGATGCTTGAGCAGCCCCTCGGTGGATGTGCTGAGCACCAGGGCGATCCCCCAGAAAAGATAGGACTGGAAGAGCCATGTGCAGCTCTTCTTCTGGAGAGCGCGCACGATCCCATAGACGAGAAGGGCCGCCAACACCGGCTGGGCAGCGGATCCCGCGAAGAAACCGTCGACGTAGCCGAGGGTGGCGAAGTTGATGAGCGCGCGGACCGGAGATTGGTATTTCTCCCAATTGAAGTCGACTATCCCACGTAAAGGGGGCATCCTGTTGACGGCAAACCAGAGCGCCGCAAACAGGAGAGTGAGCACCAGCGCATCGCGAGGATGGTTCTTCGAGACGAATCCGATCCGTTCCTGCAGGCGGCCTTGCAAAGCCTCTCGGACCAAAAACGAGCCTATCATGACCGCGACCACGAATATCCCGTTCGGTTGGAGGAACACGATGCCCAGAAGGCCGAGCAGGAAGAGGGCGAGGCCCTTGGCAAGCTCCAGAGCGGATTGCCCTCCATATGCCCTCAGGAAAAGCGCGCATGCAGCGGGAACCATGCAGTAGGCGGCGAGATTGGGGAAGATCGGACCCCAGCAGATGAGGAGCCAGGGAAATGCCGCGAAGGATACGCTCACCAGAGAGCCGATGGCCAGCAGCCTCCCGTCATGATCGAAAAGCGTATCGAGGAAAAGCGCCATCCCCAAGGGAAACGCCAGCGAGGAGTAGATGTAGTTGACCGCATTGATCGCAAGGGACGCCGGGACCCCCGCCGCCTGCACCACCAAGGCGCAGACGACCTGCCATCCCGAGGGATAGAAGCCCCCCGCCTCAAGAGGCGCTATGGTGGCCGCTTCCTGCGCAGTATACGACGAGCTGTGGAAGAATGAGAACACGCCGGACTCTGCGAAAGCCTGGGTTCCGTTGAGATGATGGACCTCGTCCCACGACTCGAGAAACGAGAGCGGCCCCTCAAGCCGGCTCACGAAGACGAGCGCGCCCGCGACGAGCCCCGCCACCGCATAGAGGAGGATGATCCCAGGGGAGCCGTCCGCCCGATCGCCCCGTGCCGTATCCTTAGCTACCAGGAGCGCACCGGATACCAGGGCGAGAAGCGCCGTCGGGATGAGGATGACGGAGACGGGATCTGCGAAGATGCCGATCGATTCGTATACGATGCTTAAGATCGAGAACAGCAGCGTTGAGAACAGCGGAGCCGCACAGGCCGCGTGCCCGCGCGCCATCCTGAAGATCCGCAGAAAAAGATACCCTGGGCACAGCAGGAATGCCGCGCCCAGGGAGCACGCTATGAAGAACTCGGGCCACATGATCCTTACTCAAGAAACCGCGGCGCCTATGCCCAGCCCTTGCCGTCGCTTCCGAAATCGACCATGAGCTCCTTGGTGCGGGCGACGATGGCGTCGAAGCCCGGCTTCAGGAACTTGCGCGGATCGTAGTTCTTGCCCTCGAGATCCTTGCCGCTCACGACGAACGCGCGGGTGGCCTTGGCGAAGGCGACCTGGAGGTCGGTGTTGACGTTGATCTTGGAGACGCCCATGGAGATGGCCTTCTTGATCTGGTCGGTGGGGATGCCGGTGCCGCCGTGGAGCACGAGCGGCAGATCGCCGACCTCGGCCTTGATCTTCGCGAGCTGATCGAAGGAAAGGCCCTCCCAATCATCGGGGTAGAGGCCGTGGATGTTGCCGATACCGCAGGCGAGGAAGTCGACGCCCAGATCGGCGATGGCCTTGCACTGCGCGGGATCGGCGAGCTCTCCCTTGGCGGTGATGCCGTCCTCGGTACCGCCGATGCCGCCGACCTCGGCCTCGACGGAGATGCCCTTGGAATGGCAGAGCTTCACGATCTCGGCGGTGCGCTCCAGGTTGATCTCGAAGCTCGCCTCATGGGAGCCATCGTACATGATGGAGGTGAAGCCGGCCTCGATGGCCTTGAAGCAGTCCTCGTAGGAGCCGTGATCGAGGTGCATGACGACGGGCACCGTGATCTTCATGTAGTCGCAAAGGTCGCGCAGGATATCGGTGACGACCTTGAAGCCCTGCTGCCATTTGGCGGCACCGGCGGTGCACTGGACGATGATCGGGGACTGGAGCTCCTCGGCAGCGGTCAGGATGGAACGGGTCCACTCGAGGTTGTTGGTGTTGAACGCACCAACGGCATAGTGGCCCTTCTCGGCGGACTGAAGCATCTGGGTTGCGTTGACAAGCATGATAACCTCCAATGGTCGGTGGGCACGGAGAGCCTGCGTCTATCATTCTACCGCGCGGCACGGGGCGCTGAAGCCGTAATAGCCGGGGATGCAGAAAGAATCGGCGGCGGGCACGCAGCACGCGGTCATGATGCGCGATCGCAGCGGTCCGCTATGTGAACGGAGCGTCATGATTTGATGGCGTTACCGTGGATACCCGCGCATTGTGGGAGCATAGGTGCTTGTGAAACCGACCGTGCACGGGAAGGCGAGTATGGAGACCGAGAAGAACAGGGAATCCCTCTTCGGGGATCTCACGATAACGCAGGTGGCGGCAGGCGCGCTGGCGGCAGCCACATCGTTCGCGCTCTCCCACAGGATCGGCATAGCGGGTTCGGTGATCGGCGCAGCCGTGGGCTCCGTGGCGGCGAGCGTTGCAGGGCAGCTTTACAAGAGCATGATCTCGCACTCGGTGGAGGGTATCCGCGGCATCGACACCCGCAAGGATGCCGCTCCCGGCAGATCGCGCGGCCCTGTGCTCGGCGCTGTTGCCGCGACCCTGCTCGTAGGCGTGATCGCCGTGGGCATCTATGCCTCAGGCGTCACAGCGGCAACGGGTGGCCAGGGCATCGGGACCCAGGCAACGGTGATCGAGTACGTGACGGGCGTTCCAGCTGAACAGCCGGAGGCAGAGGGCGCGGCTCCCCTAGAAGACGGGGCCGCTGCGGATGAGGCGGATGCCGAGCAGACCAAGCCGGCCGAGCCGGAAGAAACCCCGGAAACGGATGCAGTGCCGGACGGCACCGGCGAGGATCTCCTGCAAGAGCCGCCCGTAGATGGAGAGGCACCGATCCCCGCAGACGGAGCTGCGGATCCGGTGCAGCCATCCGAGATCGTGCCCGATCAGGCCGAGGAGACGCCGGCTCAGGGTTAGCCTATGCATGAAGGGCCGCAGGAACAGGCTGCATGCGACCCATCCGATCCTGCAAAACCGCACGGTATCTCCGGCCATCAGGTTCTCGGGGGAGCCGTCGGGCGTCCGTCTGTCCTGCCGCGTCGGATGAGCACATCAGATCGCAAGAGACCCTACAGGGCGAGGGCCGCCGCGAGGCCGGTCTCGGTGGCACGGTTGGCGGGAGCCGGCTGTTCGGCATCGCCGACGATGTAGACCTCGTCGACCAGGCCGCGCACGGTCTCTTCGAGCGGGTTGTAGGAGCATACGCCGAGGGCTAGGATGACGGTGTCGAAGCCTCCGAGCGCCTTCTCGACGCCGTCCTGCTCGTAGATCACACCTCCTGCGACGAACCTCTTGACGGTGGCGTTGACCTCCCACTTCACGCCGTATTCCCTGAGGCGCGGGATGAGGAAGTAGCGCGCTGCGGCAGCCTCGTCGAGTGCGATATCGGCTTTCATCTCGATGATCGTGACATCGTGGTTGGCCTCGGCAAGATAATCGGCCGTCTCGACGCCGGTCATACCGCCGCCGACGATGAGGACACGAGGGCCTGGGAAGATGCGGCCATCGAGGACATCGATCGCATCGACGGCATCCGATCCATCGAGGCCGGGGATGTCAGGGCGCAGCGGCAGGCCGCCGGTGGCGAGCACCGCCGCATCGGGTGCGAGCTCGCGCACGAGATCCTCGGTGACCTCGGTGCCGAGACGCACATCGACGCCGAGCTTCTCGCACATGGTGCCGTAGTATTTGATGGCGGTCGCGATATCCTGCTTGGTGGGTGCCACGGCGGCAAGGCGGAACTGGCCGCCGATCCTGCCGGTCTTCTCGGCAAGCACGACTTCATGGCCCTTGCGTGCAGCCGTCATCGCGGCCATGAGGCCTGCGGGGCCGGCGCCCGCGACGAGAACCTTCTTGGGATTCTCGGCGGGACCGAGATCGTATTCGGCTTCGTGGCCGGTCACCGGATTGATGAGGCAGCTCGCTACACCGCCGGCGTTGAGATAACCCAGGCAGCTCTGCGTGCAACCTATGCAGGGGCAGATCTCGTCGAGGCGCCCTTCGGCAACCTTGTTGGGGATCTCGGGATCGCAGAGCGACTCGCGGCCAAACGCGATGAAGTCCGCACAGCCGCTCTGGAGCGCGTTCTCGGCGATCTCGGGCGTGTAGCGGCCCACGGAGATAACCGGGATCGAGACGGAGCTTTTGATCTCACGCGTGGGAAACATGTTGAAACCGTGCGGCAGGGCGGGAGGCGCGGACATGTACGGAAGCGACTGGTAGGTCATGATGGAGATATCGAGGCAGTCGACGCCGGCTTCCTCGGCCATGCGGGCAACAGAGACGGACTCCTCGAGCGTACGGCCGCCGGGGACCTTCTCATCGTGACCGAAGCGGAAGAGCAACGTGAAGTCCTCGCCGCATTTACGGCGGATGTCGGCAAAGATCTCACGGGCGAATTTGGTACGGCCGAGGAAGCTGCCTCCGAATTCATCGGTACGCTTATTAGCCTGCGGGCTCATGAACTGGGCCACGAGATAGCCGTGGGCGCCATGGACCTCGACACCGTCGGCGCCGGCCTTCTTGGCACGCAGGGCGGCATCGCCGAACTGCCCGATGAGCTCCCACACGCGTTCATTCGTCATCTCGACGACCGGAACCTGTAGCAGCGGGCACGGAATGCGGCTGGGTGCTTCGGGAGTCTCATCGAAAATGTACGGGTTGGCGGTCTGACGTCCCGCATGGTGGAGCTGGACCACGACCTTGGCCCCACCCTCGTGGATGGCATCCATCAGCTTGGCGAACAGCGGAATCTGGGCATCATCCCAAAGGCCGATCTCGTTCAGGATGGCCTTGCCCCGAGGATCGACAGCCGTGACCTCGATGATCTCGAGCCCGTAACCGCCGAGCGCACGGGTCTTGTAGTAGATGCACATATTTTCGGTGACATAGCCTTCGTAGGTGCCGAGGTTGGTTCCCATCGGCGGGACCACGAAGCGGTTCTTGAGTTCCAACGAGCCCATCTTGCCAGATGACAGCAGTTTCTCGAACTTCATGTCCTCTCCTATCGATCGCATATAATCCCCTTGATCGAATTGTGCTCTCATACGGCGAAGATTGAGCGATGTGCACCACGGGGGGTCGCAGGAGTCGGAGAGCGGCATGGCAGCTGCTCCATTTCGGGTCCCCATCACCGCACTCGAATGCGCACGGGCCGTCGGAGGCCAGAGCCGGAGCGGAAAATCAAGCCAAGCCGAGCAAGGCACCCACGGCAGCTTTGGCCGCGCCGCGATCCTGTGCGTCGACCGGCGCTTCGGCGATCAGATGCGACACCGAACCCTGCATGGGATTGCCGTCGAGCAGGTAGATGCGGCTCCCCAAATCGACCGCCTCGTCGATATCGTGCGTGATGACGAGCGCCGAGAGACCGAGCTCGCGTGCCATACCCGCGAACCAGCGCCTGAGCTCAACACGCGTGATGGCATCGAGCGCGGAGAAGGGTTCGTCGAGCAGGACCACGTCGTTATCCATAAGATAGGTGCGCAGAAGGGCCGCGCGCTGGCGCATGCCGCCCGAGAGCTGCGAGGGCCAGAGGTCCTCGGTACCCGAAAGGCCGAACGTCGCGAAGAGATCCCGTGCCCGCGCGCGCGCCTCATCCCGATCGATACCGCGCAGGATGAGTGGGAGCATCGCATTGCCGAGGATGGTCCTGCTCGGCAGCAGCAGATCCTTCTGGAGCATATAGCTCACGCGGCCGGGCACGCCGGTGATGTTCTCGCCATGGAGCAGGACCGTGCCCTCCGCAGGCTTCTCGAGACCTGCGAGCGCGTGGAAGAGCGTGGTCTTGCCGCAGCCGCTGCGGCCCACCAAACAGACGATCTCGCCTTCATCCACATGCAGCGAGATATCCTCGGCAACAGCGAGATCCTCCCAGACGAGCTTGAGATGGCATGCTTCGAGCGCCGGAACGGTCATACGGCCACCGCCCCAACACCTCGTGCCTGGAATGGGAGCGAATCTAACCAAAACCGCATATATTCCGCGCTTTTTAGCTGCGATTCGCCCATCGGGCGCACATACCCGATTCGCTGAGCTGCGCATATACAGGGCTTGTCCGGCCCCGATGGCGACACGAGACCCCAAAAACGCGGAATATGCGGCATCTCGGTTAAAAATGCGCCTCTTCCCCGCCAGAGGCTCCCGCGCGATGTCGGAAACGGCCGTGCCACGATGCCGACCTATCCCTCGAGGTACTCGTTCGTGAAGCCGAGCGTGGGATCGAAGCTGTTCTCCACGAGGCCGGCATCGTTCAGCCATCCGTAGAAGCGCGCCCACCTGCTGCGGTCGATGACGCCCCAGCGGGTCGCATCGGCGATGTACTGCGGGGAGATCGAGGCCTGGGCCGCAGCGATGAGATCGGCGTCGAGCTCGGGAATCGCCTTGCAGAGGATGCCGGCGGCCTGATCGGGAGAGACGGCGGCGAATTCGTAGCCCTTCTCGCACGCGCGCAGGAAGGCGCGCACGAGCTCGGGCTGGGCGGACGCGAAGGCATCGTTTGCCGCGATGACGGGTGTATAGAAATCGAACTCGGGGGAGATTTCGCCGAATGCGAAATAGTTCACGGGATAATCCTGCAGCTTCGCATTCTGAACGGCCCACCACTCATACACCCAAACGGTATCGAAAAGACCCGCCTGAAGACCCATGACCTCGTCGTCCACCTCATAGGGCACCAGCGAGACCTTGGAGAAATCCCCCCCGTCCGCCTCGACGACCTGCTTGACGGTGGCCTGCTCGACGGGCATCCCCCACGTGGCATAGCTATGGCCTTCCATCTCCTTGGGACGCACGATGCCATCCTCGGCACGGCTCATGATGCCGCTCGTGTTATGCTGCACCACCGCAGCCACGGCGGTATAGGGCATGGGATTGGCGGACGAAAGGCTGTTGGCGATGAAATCCTGATAGGTCATGCCCATGTCCGCCCCTCCCGCTCCGATCATGGCATCGGATCCATCGGCAGGCACGGGAACAATCTCGACCTCGATACCCTCCTCGGCGAAAAAACCTTGGTCGATCGCCACGTAGATGCCCGTATGGTTGACATTGGGCGAATAGTCGAGCACGAACGAGATCCTCGCGAGGCCGTCGGATGGGCTGGCGGCACCATCCTGCCCTTCTATCGAAGCACCACCCGTGCCAGAAGCTGGAGCGCAGCTTGCAAGGGCGGCCGCACCGAGACCGGAGCAGGTACCGAGGAATGCGCGGCGGGAGAGCATGGTCATGATTCGATCCTTTCTATCTGTTTCCAAGGGATGCAGATGTGTTCGAGCAGTCCGACGAGCTTCATCAGTGCGAGCGAGAGCGCGGAGATGACCGCTATCGAGGCGAACATCTTGTCATACGAGAAGGATTTGCGGACACGCGTCATGTACACGCCGAGCCCGGATGCGCCGCCGAGCCACTCGGCGATGACCGCGCTCACGATGGCATAGGTAGCGCTGATCTTAAGGCCCGAGAAAAACTGCTCGGCGGCGGCCGGAAGCTTCGCGTAGCGGAAGATCTGCAGATCGGAGGCGTTCATGGTGCGCATGAGATCGACGATATCGCGATCGACGGAACGGAAGCCATCGGCGAGCGAGACGGCCACGGGGAAGAAGGTCGTGAGCACGATGAGCACGATCTTGGGCAGGATGCCGTACCCGAGCCACAGCACCAGAAGCGGTGCGATGGCGATGGTGGGCACGGTCTGCGAGAGCGTGATGAGGGGCTGGACCGCCAGGTAGAAGGTCTCGAAACGCTCCATGAGGACCGCGAGCGCAAAGCCGAGCACCACGCCTATGGCAAGGCCGATGGCGGCCTCGGCGAGCGTGGTGAGCGTGTGGCTCGCGATAAGCGGCGCATCGCCCAGCAGCGCAGCCATCACGTTGAGAGGGCTCGGCAGCATGAACGCGGGGATGAGCCCGAACAAGCAGGCCGCCTGCCACATGACAAGCAGGGAGGCAACCGCCACAGCGGGCACCACGCGCTTTTTATGGGAAGGATGCATCATACTCCCTACGCTGGCATTGTCCAGATCAGGTGCGGTCGGGCGCCGGCGCCCCTCTCAGCCCGCCTTGCCGCGAGCTCCCGTTGCGTGCATTATAGCGCAGCATGGCCTGCCGCTGCGAGCAACTTCTCCCATAAAGGCATCTGCACCGAAACTATGCACGTTGCGCTGCTGATTGCATTCGGCGATGCCCATCGCTATGATACTGGGGGCGGATGTGCCCCGCACGCCGGCATACCCGAGACGCACGTCGAGGGAGGCGCTTCACCACGGTAGATAGGCTCCGCTCCATGCGGTTCGAACCGATGCCCCGTCCCCGCAGCTCCCCCGTGCAAGGATTCGCGCACCGCATCGCCGCAAACCTGCTATCCTTGTGTCTCTAGGTTCTGCGAGAAGGAGCGCGCTCGTTGGCAGCAGCAATCACACGCAAGAAGCTCTCGTCGTTCAGGATCACCATCTTGGCGTTCGCCGGCATCATCCTCATCGGCACGCTCCTGCTCTCGCTCCCCGTATCCTCGCGCAATGGCGTCCCCTCATCGCTCGGCGATGCCCTCTTCACAGCGGTTTCCGCCACCTGCGTGACCGGCCTCGTCGTACAAGACACGGCCACCCATTGGTCGTTCTTCGGCCAAGCCGTGATCTTGCTGATGATCCAGGTCGGCGGTCTCGGCGTGGTCATGGCATCGGCCACGTTCGCCCTGCTCTCCGGCAGGAAGATCTCCCTCAAGGAACGGAGCATGATGCAGGAGGCTTTCGCAGCCCCCCGCATGGAGGGCATGGTGAGGATGGCGACCTTCATCCTCAGGGTCACCTTCGCCATCGAGATCGTGAGCGCGCTCATCATGATGCCCACGCTCTGCGGCGAGTACGGCTTCCGCGGCATCTGGATGGCCTTCTTCGTCTCGGTCTCGGCATTCTGCAACGCAGGATTCGACATCATGGGCAGGCTCGACTACCTGTTCCCCTCGCTCTCCGCCTATGCGACCAACCCGCTCATCTGCTTCACCATCAGCACGCTCATCGTGCTCGGCGGCATCGGCTTCGTCACGTGGAACGACATCAGCAGCAACAAGGGGAACTTCAGGCGCTATTCTATGCAGAGCAAGGTCATCATCGCGATGACGGCGCTACTGATCACCCTTCCCGCACTGTTCTTCTTCCTCTTCGAATACGACTCCCTCCCCCCGATCGAACGCGTGCTCTCCTCGATCTTCCAATCGGTCACCACGCGTACCGCAGGCTTCAATGTCGAGGACATGTCCAAGATGAGCGAGCCGGGGCAGGCGCTCACCATCATACTCATGCTCATCGGCGGCTCCCCCGGATCGACCGCAGGCGGCATCAAGACGACGACGCTCGCCGTGCTGCTGGCCAACTTCGCCGCCGTGTCATTCCGCAAATCGGAAGCTCATTTCTTCGGGCGCCGGCTCGATGACGACGTTATCAAGCAGGCGGGTGCCATCTTCATGATGTACATCGGACTGATCCTCCTCGGAGCCGTCACCATCTGCCTGATCGAGGGACTCCCCTACCTGTCATGCCTGTTCGAGTGCGCCTCGGCCATCGGCACGGTCGGACTCACCCTCGGGATCACACCCCAGCTCGGCACGGCATCGCGTATCATTCTGATGATGCTCATGTTCCTCGGGCGCGTCGGCGGGCTCACGCTCATCTATGCGGCGACGAAGGACATGCGGAGAAGCCTCTCCAAGCTTCCCCATGAGCACATCACCGTCGGATAAAGGATAGGAAGATGAAATCCATTCTGCTTATCGGGCTCGGGCGTTTCGGACAGAATATCGCCGAGAAGCTCAACGAACTCGGACATGAGGTCATGGCCATCGACTGCAACGAGGAGCGGGTCGACAACATCCTCCCCTTCGTCACGAACGCCCAGATCGGCGACAGCACCAACGCCGAGTTCCTCGAGACGCTCGGAATAGGCAACTACGATGTGTGCATCGTGGCCATCGCGCATAATTTCCAGAGCTCGCTCGAGACCACCTCCCTTTTGAAGGAGCTCGGCGGCAAGCTGGTCGTCTCCCGTGCCGAAAGCGATGTGCAGAAGAAGTTCCTGCTGCGCAACGGAGCCGACCAAGTGGTCTACCCCGAAGCGCAGATGGCCAAATGGACCGCCATCCGCTACAGCGCGGACCACATCCTCGATTATGTCCAACTCGATGAGCGCCATTCCATCTTCGAGGTCTCGGTACCGAGGAAATGGGTGGGGAAAACCGTGGGCGAGCTCGATATCCGCCGCGTATACGGTGTCAATATCATGGCATTCAAACGCAATGGGAGCTTGGATATGGGCATATCCTCCGAGACCGTCCTCGGCGAGGACTGCACGATGCTCGTACTCGGCGAGACACGCGCGCTGCAGCGCTGCTTCGACATCTGATCTTCCCAGCACACACAGGCAAGACATCGGCTAAACGGCAAGCAGCGTGACAGGGGGACACAGCGTGACAGGGGGACAGGTCATTTGTCACGCTTGAGCGTGACAAATGACCTGTCCCCCTGTCACGCTGCGCTTGTGTCACGTGTCCCCCTGTCACGCGCGGGCGCGAGAGATCCTCTCTACCCACACGAGGCGCTATCCGCGCGGCAGGATCGCGTTGAGCACGATACCCACGATCGAGCCCACGGCAAGGCCCGAGAGCGAGATCGTCACCGAACCCACGGGGATGATGACGGCACCGGCGGAGCTGTAGGCGATGCCGATGGACAGGACGAGGATGAGCGCGGCGATGAGGATATTGCGCGTGATGGTGAAGTCGACCTTGTTCTCGATGAGGTTGCGGATGCCCACGGCGGAGATCATGCCGTAGAGCACGAGCGACACGCCGCCGATGACGCTCGCCGGCATGGCGCCGATAACCGCTGCGAACTTCGGGCTGAAGGAGAGCAGGACGGAGAAGCCTGCGGCGATGCGGATGACGCGGGGATCGAACACCCTGGTGAGGGCGAGCACACCGGTGTTCTCGCCGTAGGTGGTGTTGGCGGGCGCACCGAAGAGCGCAGCGATGATGGTGGCGAGACCGTCTCCGAGCAGGGTGCGGTGCAGACCGGGTTCCTTGATGAAATTGCGGTTGCAGGTGGAGCTGATGGCGGAGATATCGCCGATATGCTCGATCATGGTCGCAAGGGCGAGGGGCATGATGGTGACGACGGCCGTGATGGCAAGGCCGGTATCCATGGTCCCTCCGGTGAACAGGCTGAAGACGGTGCCGTTCCAGTCAACGGGAAGGCCGACCCAAGGGGCAGCCGCGATCTTGGCGAAGTCGACGTCGCCGAGGGCGGCGGCGAGCACGAAGGAAGCGATGACACCGAGCAGGATGGGCACGACCTTCACCATGCCCTTTCCGAATACGTTGCAGAGGATGATGACGATGATGGCAACCAAGGCGACGCGCCAGTCGGTCGAGCAGTTGGCGATGGCCGAGCTCGACAGGATGAGGCCGATGCAGATGACGATGGGACCGGTGACCACGGGCGGGAAGTAGCGCATGACACGCTCGGTGCCGAAGGCCTTGAAAAGGGCAGCGAGCACGAGGTAGAGGCAGCCCGCGCAGGCGACGCCGAGGCAGGCATACGGCAGCAGGGCCGCCTCGCCGTTGGGTGCGATGGCGGCATAGCCCGCGATGAACGCGAAGGATGAGCCGAGGAACGCCGGCACCTTGCCCTTGGCCAGAACATGGAAGAGCAGGGTCCCGAGGCCCGCGAACAAAAGCGTTGCCTGGACGGAGAGACCCGTCAGCGCGGGAACGAGGATGGTGGCGCCGAACATGGCGAAGAGGTGCTGGAGGCCGAACAGCACCATCTTGGGCGTGCCGAGGGTGCGTGCGTCGTAGATGGCATCGGGGGAATCGACGGCGCCCATGGTCTCGACATCGTCTTGGGGCATGGCATCTCCTTAATCGGGGGTATAGGGACTCCAAGGGAACACTCTACGCTAGATGGGCCAGCGCCATGATAGGGTTTCGGTTAGTTTTTTATCCCGCAACGTTATGTGACGCAGTGCGCCCTCCCATCCCACGATATTCTGTGAACGGGAACCGTCCCGTGGCAGGATGGGCGCGGACACGGCCTCCTCGCGTCCGCCGGGACGCGGAGGGGGCCGTGGGCCGGACCTTCCCTATCCTGCAAACGGGTTCTCGCCCGCCGCAAGCGCGAGCATGACAGCTGCGACGGACTCGTCGGCGCAATCACCGATACGGTAGCGTGCTGCTTCGAGGACCTCGGGGACGGCATTCGCCACAGCGACCGAGTTCTCGACATGCTGGAGCATCTCGAGGTCGTTGCCGCCATCGCCGAAGACCATGACCTCATCGAGCCCCACGCCCATCGCCCCGCAGAGATAGTCGATGCCGGTGGCCTTGCTGTAGCCGAGCGGGACGACGTTCAGAAAACCCGGCATGGGGAGATTGAACCCTATGCCCGGGACCTCCTCGCGCAAGAAATCGATGAGGGCCTGGGTTGCCGCCATATCCCCCGCCACGAAGACGTTGGCCTTCACGATGGGAGCCTCGGGCACTGCGACGATGGGCTGCGCCTTCTCTGCGTAGAACGGGAAGGCGGCGGCGAGGTCGTCCACCTTGCCTGAGACGAGGTACACCTCGTCAACCTGCGGTCCTCCGAAGCAGATGAAGCCGGCGCCCGGTACAGCGCGTACGGCGTCGGCAATATATGCGAGCTGACCGTGGTCGAGATACTCCTCGTGGATGAGCGCGCCATCGAGGTAGACCTGCATGCCGTTGATGGCAAGTGCGGTCCGGATGCATGCGGTATCCCCGTCGAAGGTCGGAAGCACGCCCGAGATGGCGCGCCCGGTGGCCACGCCGACGCGGATGCCCGCATCGATGGCAGAGCGGATAGCTGCGCGCGTATGCGCCGAGACGACCTTCCGCCCGCGCGGCAGGATGGTGCCGTCGATGTCGGTGAGGATGAGCCTGATGGGTTTCATATAGGAACCTTTCGCCTGCACAACGGGGACCGTCCCTGCTGTGCATTTTTCTGCGCACTAGGGACGGTCCTCTTTGTGCAGTATGTCAGAGCTGGGCTGCGAGCCCGTTCGAGAACGTGGTGAGGATTATGCAGCAGGATGCGGCACCGGCGTCGAGATGACCGATGCTCCGCTCCCCCAAACGGGCTGCGCGGCCGATCTTGGCCTGCATGCTGCGGGTGGACTCCAAGCCGTCAGCGGCACCCATTTCCATGGCGGCGATGCAGCCGGCAAGGTCCTTGCCCTCCTCGGCGGCCACGCGGAAGGCGCGGGCTGCAGGAGCGGCGGTATCGATGAGGGTCTTATCGCCCTCCTCGGCACCCGCGAGGTCCTTCAGGGCAGCGACGACGTTGTCAAGGGTGTCGGCGAGGTCGGTGGCGTCGAACTCGGGCACATCGAGGCCGTCGGCAAGCGTCTCGAAGAAGGTGCCGTAAATCGGGCCCATGGAACCGCCGATGTCCTTGACGAGGGTTTCGCCGATGGTGTTCAGGGCTTCGGCGAGGGACATGTCCTCGGTGATGCGATCCTTGGACATGAGGAAGCCCTTGTTCATGTTGATGCCATGATCGCCATCGCCCGTCTCTCCATCGATCTCGCTGAGATAGGCGGCATTCTCGTGAATGGCAGCGCAGATGGCAAGCGCGATGCCCGCATTTCCGGCGTTCTTGATGGTGGCGCCCACACGTTCGCGTTCGTCCTTTGCCTTGACAGGCAGGGGAGCGCTCTCGGCAGCCCCGGCGACGGCGGCAACGGCCACGGGGGAAACGGCGGCGGCCTCGACGGCCGGCTCGAACCCGAGCTGGGTGAGCCCATCGCACTCGACGGGCATATCGATGCAGGTCTTGAGCTCGTCATCGAGCTTCATGACGGTAAGGGTGATGCCGTTCATCTCGAGCGAGGTGAAGTAATCGCCCACGTAGGACTTGTAGACCTTGATGCCCTTCTCCTCGAGCAGATCGTAGACCTTGGAGAAGAGGATGTACTGCTCCATGATGGGCGTGGCACCCAAGCCGGAGACGAGCACGACGACCTCGTCGCCGGCACCGAAGGGAAGGTCGGGCAGGACGATGTCGACCATCTCCTGCGCCATCTCATCGGCGCTCTTGAGCGGCTCGACGCGGACGCCCGGCTCGCCGTGGTGACCGATGCCGACCTCCATGGTGCCCGGCTCGATGTGGAAGTTGGGCTTGCCGTTGGCGGGAATGGTGCAGGGACCGAGACCGATGCCCACCGAGCGGGTGTTGTCGACGGCCTTCTGGGCACAGGCGATGACCTCGTCCAGGCTGCCGCCCAGAGCGGCCCTGGCACCGCCGCATTTCCACATCATGATCTCGCCTGCCACGCCGCGGCGCTTGTCGCGCTCGGTGGGAGCGGCGGAGGGGACGTCGTCGTTGGCGACGACGAGGCCGACCCCGATGCCGTCCTTCTCGGCAGCGCGCTTGGCCATCTTGACGTTCATGTTGTCGCCCGCGTAGTTGCCGTAGAGGACAGCGACGCCCAAGCCTTGGTCGACGGCGCGGATGCACTGCTCGAACGCCTCGGCGGTGGGAGACGAGAAGATCTCGCCCACGGCGACGGCATCGACCATGTTGCGGCCGCAATAGCCGATGAAGGCGGGCTTGTGGCCCGAGCCGCCACCGGTCACGATACCGACCTTGGGCTTCTCGTTGAAGGAATTCGAGACGATGGAGCGCGGATTGGCGGGATCAGCGTGGAGCCTATCCTTGTGGCACTTCAGGAAACCCTTGAGCATATCCTCGACGACGAGGTTGGGATCGTTGATGATTCTCTGCATGGCTATCTCCCCGCATGCTTGTTTTCGATTTCGGTCATGCACTCGATCTTGGGGGTGGACGGTCCATCGATATAGGAGAGTTCGAGGAACCTATCCACCAGACGGGTCACGTACTGGAACGCGACGATGCGCGCGCCGAAACAGATGACCTGCGCGTTGTTGGAGAGGACGGCGCGCTCGACGCTGAAGATGTCATGGCCCACCGCAGCGCGGATGCCGGGTATCTTGTTGGCGGTCATCGCCATGCCGATGCCGGTGCCGCAGACGAGGATGCCGCGCTCGCACTCTCCGTCCACGATCTTCTCGCAGGCAACCTCGGCCATGAGGGGATAGAGGACCGGCTCTGCGCTGTGGCAGCCCGTATCGACGACCTCGTATCCTTTGGCCTCGAGATACTCCTTGATCTGGTTCTTGAGGTCGAAACCGGCCTCGTCGCTTCCCAGCACGATCTTCATCGCCCCATCCTTTCCGTAAGAGAAGGGGGCGCCGGAATATACCGGCGCCCCCGTTACCGCAATCCGCACCCTACAGCTTCGTGATGGCGAAGACGCACTTGATGGGCTTCGCCTCGAAGTTCACGAGCTGGTAGGAGGTCCCGGCGGGCAGGAAGAAGCTGTCTCCCTCCTCGAGCACGAAGCTCTCCTGAAGCTCGTCGAGGTTGATGGTCACGGGGCCGTCGACGCAGTAGATCGCGCCGTCGCCCTCGTGCTTATCCGGCTCGGAGTAGCGCGGGCCGTAACCGCCGGCGGGAAGGATCATCTCACCGAAGTTACCGAAGTCATTGGCGGTAATGAAGCGGAGGAGCATGGGGTGCTTGGTCCCGTGGATGTTGTTCAGCTTGTCGAGGTGACGAACCGGATAGATGGCACCGGTCTCGCGCATCGAGGGGCCGTCGACGGGGAACGTGCCCAGATCGTCGGTGCAGTGCTCGCGCGAGATGGTCTCGATCTTGCCGCTCATATCGGGCAGCGTGTCGTTGTTCGCGCCCTTGTAGTACTTGGTCTCCTCGTCTGAGGGAATGACCGCAGGCGGAATGTGCTCGTCCCAAGCCTTCGGGGCGATGAAGTAGAGGATGCGCGACTTCCTGTCGGTGAAGTTATGGCCGGAGTGCCATGCCCCCCTGGGCATGACCAGACCGTCACCGGTCTCGAGCCAGCAGAACTGGCCGTTGCCGCTCCTCTGGACCACAGGACCCTGGAGGATATAGTAGGACTCATCGCCGGGATGGATATCCAGCGGCATGAAGCACGAACCGGGGGCAAGCTCGTAGATACCCAGCATGAAAGTATCGGTGGTGATGATCGTGAACGTGTTATCCGACGTGGACGCATCGTTGGGCGGATACAGGGCCGTTGAGTAATCCTGCTTCCTGATCAGCATCGGGACTTTCTTATCGGGGTCGAAGGGGAAGTGCTCGAGAATATCCATGAGCTTGGCCATGGTGCGGTTCCTTTCGCGAAGATTCCATCAGATGCGCGACTCGACTCGTACGATAGGGCAGATTTCGGGCCGGCATGGAAGCCGGCCCGGAGAAAAAGCGAAGCGGTCAGAGCTTATGCCCAACCATCCTCGTCCTCCTCGATCTCCTCGTCCTCGACGTCCTTCTTGAGGGCGAGCAGGCAGGCTGCGGTCACGCAGGAGCCGGCAAGCAGGGCGATGAAATAGCCGAGGATGTTGGAGCATGCGAAGAAGATGACGAAGACGCCGCCATGGGGCGCGATGATGCCGACATTCATGACGTAGGAGAGGACGGCACCCACTGCGGAGCCGGCCATGAGGGACGGGATGACGCGCAGGGGATCGGCAACGGCATACGGGATGGCGAACTCGGTGATCATGCAGGCGGCACCGACGAAGCAGCCGGCGACGGAACCGGTCGAACGCTCCTCGGACGTGAACTTCTTCTTGCCCATCGCATTGGCGACGAGGACGGCGATGGCGATGCCCAGGGGAGGCGTGCAGCAGGCGACGAAGTTGGCGCCCATGGGCATGCAGGCGGGGTCAGCCGGGTTGGTGGCCTCGGCGAGCATGCCGACTGCGAACGCGTAGGCGATCTTGTTGACGGTACCGCCCATATCGAAGGCGAGCATGCAGCCCTGGACGATGCCCAAGAGGATCTTGGAACCTTGGCTGAGGCCGGCGAGGAAGCTGGTGAGGGCGGCGTTGAGTGCCGCGAGGGGTGCGCCCACGACATAGTACATGAGATAGCACACGGCGCCGACGCCGACGAGCGGGATGATGAGCGTGGTCAGCAGGGAGCGGAGCATGCCGGACAGCGGGATCTTCTTCAGCAGGTTGACGATATAGCCCGCGAGGAGGCCGGCGACGATGCCGCCGATGAAGCCGGACGGACCGTAGCTGCCGAGAGCGGAGGCACCCCAAGGGTCGAGGGCGAGCCAACCGCCGAACATACCGGGGGCGATACCGGGCTTATCCGCGATGCCGTAGGCAACGAAGCCGGCCATGATGGGCACCATGAAGGTATCGAGGCCGATCTTGCCGATCCAGAATGTGGTGGAGGCGAAGTTCGCGCCCTGGGCGACGGTGCTGGGAATATCATATCCGCCGAAAAGGAAGCCGAGGGCGATGTAGATGCCGCCGGCAACGACGAACGGAAGCATATAGGAGACACCCGTCATGAGGGCGCCCTGAATCTGACGTCCGATGCTCTTGTTCTCGTCCATTAAAAGAATCCCCTCCAAAAACGTGTTTATACAGAACCACTCGGAAAAGCTTGGAAGCAGAACGGGCGAGGCTACTGCTCGCACTTGCTGAAGATCAGGTCGGGCTTGGCGATCACGTCGCCGGGACGGCATGTGAAGAGGATGTCCTCCTTGCCGTGGAAGCGCTCGGCATTCTTGACCTGGACATCATTGGCGAAGACGATCAGGTCGGCCATATCGATCTCGGAGGGCTTGAGCTCGTTCTCCACGCCGATGGCGCCCTGGGTCTCGACCTTGACCTTGATGCCGTGCTTCTTGCACGCCTTCTTGATCGCATCCGCAGCCATGTAGGTATGGGCGATGCCAGTCGCACATGAGGTGACACCGACGCAAACCTTGATCTCTGAAAGCTTCTTCATGTTGTTTCACCTCCTCGTTCGCGTATCCGATACGGTTGATGCGGGTTTGTACGAGTCGCGTACCGTGGAGCCGTCTGGGATCATCCCAAGCGGCTCCACAAATTATACATAATCACTTGCCGTTCTTGAAGAGCGTAAGCACGTTCTTCGTGTACTCCTTGATGAAGTCGACCTGGGCCTCTTGGGCATCATGCCACTGCTTGCCGGCATACTCGCCCTTGAGCAGCTCGATCATGTTCTGCGTGGCGGCCTGGCCGAGATAGCTGTAGTAGTTGAGCTTGGAGACGCCGGCGGTGATGGCAGCGCGGATCTGGTCCTCGTCGACGCCGGAGCCGCCGTGCATGACGACGCGGCAGGACGGGGGCATGGCAGCGCGGATATCGCGGACGCGCTGGATATCGAGCTCGGGGGATTCGGCGTAGATACCGTGGGCCGTGCCGAAGCAGACGGCCAGGGCGTCGACGCCGGAGCGCTCGGCGAAGTCGGCCGCTTGCGCGGGATCGGTGAAGGTGGTCTTGATGGTCTCACGCGTCCAGCCCTCTCCCATGGCGAGCGTCATGATGCCCAGCTCCGCCTCGACGCTGATGCCCATCCTGTGCGCGAATTCCACGAACTCCTTGACCTTGGAGAGATTCTCCTCGTACGGAAGGCGGGAGAGATCGTACATGACCGAGGAGAAGCCGGCTCGGATGCAGCGCAGGACGAAGGAGAAATCCGCACCATGATCGACATGGACGCACACGGGGACCTTGGCCTTCTTGGCATATTCGACCATGAGGGGGCCGACCACCTCGACCTTGATGCCGCCCTCGTCATGGACCTGGGCATGATCGATGATGATGGGTACGTTGACCTCCTCGGCAGCAGCGATGACGCCGCGGACCGTCTCGAGGTTCGGGGTATTGATGCAACCGATGCAATACCCGCCGTCCTCGGCGTCCTTGAGCATTTGGCACATGTTTGCAAGCATTTCGAACTCCTTCTTCCTCGGAAGACAATAAAGGCGATGGCGCTAGTCGGCGAGCTGGAGGCCGGGGCCGGGCTCGCGGCGGGCATCGACCTCATCGGCGATGCGCGCAAGGTTCTCGAGACCGCGGACAGCGAGCTCCTCGCCGGTCTCGCAGAAACGGCGCCAGATGGCGCAGTTGCCTGCGAGCTCCTCGAAGTTGGGATCGAAGGACTCGATGACGCAGTATCCGTCGTAATCGATATCCTCGAGCGCGTTGAAGAAATCGTGGAAGTTGACCATGCCGGTGCCGGGGATGCCGCGCTGATTCTCGTTGACATGGACGTAGCCCAGGTACTTTTTGCCGCAGAGCTTGACCGGATCGACGAAATTGCTCTCCTCGTGACTCATATGGAAGCAGTCGAGATGGACCTTGATGTTATCGGTGCCGACGGCCTTGCAGAACTCGACCGCCTCGAGGGCGGTGTTCAAAAAGTGGGTTTCGAAACGGTTCACGCACTCGACGACGATGGTGAGCTCCGGATAGGTCTCCCTGGCATACTCGCAGACCTGGCGCATATTCTCAACACCCCACGCCCACTCCTGCTTGGTCTTCATCTTGCGGGTGATATAGCCCCAACCGGCGTAGTTGACCCCTCCGGAGATCGTGGCGCCGAGCTCCTTGGAAACATCGACCATGAGCTTCATGTGCGCGAGGGCGGCGGCGCGGATGGCGGGATCGGGCGAGATGGGATTGGTATCGAGACCGAGGGTGGTGGTGGTGACGGGGATCAGATCGGTCTTGGCGAGCTCGGCCTTGACCTGCTCCACGGGGAAGGTATCGGGGTGCGCGACGGCGAAATCGATGACTTCGAAGCCGAGTTCATCAGCTTTGGCGATGACCCACAGATCCTCCTCGGTGAAGACCTCGCTCCAGATGAACGTATCGACGCCGAACTTGAATTTCCTCACGGTGCTTCTCCTTCCAACACGGCTGGCTGCCGACGCGAGCTGAACGCCCCACAGGTGAATCGGAGAACTCGAAGACGTCCCATTCGACGTCTTCTCCATTATATCGAAAGCTAGTGTAAGCGACACGTAAGTTAAGCGCAAGGTTTAAACGGTATTTTTTTCACCTTGAATGGTAATTCAACATGCATAACTTCCGTTCTACCTTCGTTTTAGGCGATCAAAAGTTGCGGGCCATGTTCGATCCGGGAAACCGCTTTGCGCATATAACCCTCTGGATCCCTGTCGATGATGATCCGATCGAGGTCGCCGAGGGTCGCGAATCGCACGAAATTATGCAAGCCGACCTTGGAATA
This sequence comes from Coriobacteriales bacterium OH1046, assembly GCA_004010535.1. Taxonomy (GTDB): domain Bacteria; phylum Actinomycetota; class Coriobacteriia; order Coriobacteriales; family Atopobiaceae; genus RUG721. Next base: position 516,003 of record RQYE01000001.1, read on the forward strand.
GTCCATGAGCATGGTGCGCTGCCGCGCGTGGCCCAGAAGCGTGGACTTGATCTCCCCCGCAGCCTCGTTCTCGGTCATGAAGCCCTGTTCCTCGGTGAAGCTATTGGTGGCGAGGAACGCCTTGTCGACGTAGATCTTCTGCACGAGCTCGAGCGTGAGCGCACCGCAGAAGTAATGGTGGTTGTAGCGCAGCGTCCCGCCGAGCAGGACGAGGGTGGCATTCGGCAGACGCTTGTTGACGAGGTTCGCGATGGCGAGGTCATGCGTGACGATGGTGATATCCGACTTGCTCTCGAGCTGGACCACGAACTCGAATGTGGTGGAACCCGAGTCGACGATGATGGAGTCGCCATCGCGGACCATACCGGCTGCGAGGCGTGCGATCTTGCGCTTCGCGGAGACGTTCACCCCCATGCGATCGTTGATATCGGCGACGACGAGGGTGTGGTCTAGGGGCAGCGCACCACCATGCACGCGCTGGAGGCGGCCCCGGCGCTCGAGTTCGTTGAGATCGCCGCGCGCGGTAACGGCCGAGACCCCGAACCGCTCGCAAATGCGATCGACGGTGATCGACCCATCCGTCTCGAGGATGCGCGCGATCTCGCTACGGCGCTCTTCCACGCGGAAGGCACGCGGGAGGCTCTTCTCGTCGCCTTGGCCCATGATGCTCCAACCTACGGATTGCTTTCGTATATAGGCATTATTCTAGCAAAACGAAAGCATTGAAGAACGGTTCGGTTTTGATTGCACGCATAGGGAAAGCCCGGCATGGTGATGCCGGGCTGCGGGCGCATACGACGAGCTGGAGTTTATAGCGAGTCCTCATCATCCTCGAGGTTCGCGTTGATGAGGGCGGCGATCTCCTCGGCATCGGAAGATGCCTTGACGGTCTCGCGGAAGTCCTCCTGCATCAGCATGACGGCGACCTTGGAGAGGAGCTTGAGGTGGGTGGTGCCAGCCTCGGCACCCGGAACGAGCAGGGAGATGGCACAGGTGATCTTATCCTCGTCCATGGTCTCCCAGTCGGAGATCTCGTTGGCATACTTCACGACGATGACAGCGGCCTGCTTGATGGCGTCGGCTTTGGCATGCGGGATGGCGAAGCCGTTGACCATGCCCGTGGAGCCCTCTTCCTCGCGCTTATGGTACGCAGCGAGAACGGCAGCGGCGTCATCTGCGACACCGAGCTCGACGGCTTTCCCGGACAGGAAGGTAAGCGCCTCTTCGATGGTGGTTGCGGGGTTATCAAGGAACACGTGGGACGCCTGCATGAAGCCGCTCATAGTCAATCCTCTCTTTGGGGCATGGCCCGAACGATCCGATCCCTCGGCATGCTGTATGCCATAATACGATTAGTTTAGCGCATGGCTCGATGCCGGGGAGCGTGCGCACGATGAAGAGGATCGAAAAAAGCCCCGCACGGTTCTCCGTGCGCCTTCGGGCCGACGAATTGTGCCGGGGCCGGCTTGATCGGCCCTGCGCAGCGCGAGGAAGGATCTCAGCACCATGCCCCCTATCAGCCCCATCATCATCGCCGATATCATCCTCGCCACCATCCTCATCCTCTGGATCGTCTTCTATGTACTCGTGCAGCGCAGGGAGATGGCCTTTGCGGGCGATCTCAACGTTCTCACCGTGATCCCGCCCGCAGTCCTGGTTGCCTACGGTATCTGGTACCTATGGGACAACCCCTCCCCCGAGAGCCTCGCGGTCCTCTTGATCGCACTCATCTTCTTCGTCTTCTTCGGCCTCGGCAGCGGTGGCCTCACCGAGCGGGGAATCGTGGGCAACGGCGGCTTCACGACCGAATGGAGCCGTGTCAAGGAGATCTGGTTCCAATCGACACGCGGCGGCAAAAGCGTCGCCGTCATGTACCGGATCAACGGAATGCCCGGCACGCGTCACTTCTACGTCCCCGGCAACGACCGCAAGAACCTCTCGCGCTACATCAGGGCGCATTGGGGCAAGGCCCCGGGCGACCGCAAGCCGGAATAGCGGACGGCGCGCTCTGGAACGACCGCGACAGGCGCATACATCAAGAAAAGGGCGCCGACCTGAGCCAGCACCCTGGCGAGATGCGCGAACGACCCCATATGCCCTCTCCAGCAGAGCGGGAGATTACGCCCCGTAGCGTGAGAGAAGGCCCTCGACCTCGGCGCGCGTTGCCAGATTAGGAGAGAAGGCGCTCGCGGAACCCGTGCAGACCCCCCAGCGGAACGCCTCGGCATAGTCGCCGGCGGACTCGATGAGGCCTGAGATGAAGCCCGCGACCATGGAATCGCCTGCGCCGACGGAGTTGACGAGCACGCCGACGGGAGCAGGTCCCTCGTGAACGGAGCCGTCCTCGGCGACGAGCACGGCACCCTCCCCCGCCATGGAGACGAGGACATTACGCGCACCGAGCTCCTGCATCTTCTTGGCGTACGGGATGACCTCCGCGCGCGTCTTGAGCGTGACGCCGAAGATCTCGCCCAGCTCATGATTGTTGGGCTTGACGAAGAGGGGCCTGTACGGGAGGACGCGCATGAGGAGGTCGCGGGTGGCGTCCACGACGATATCGACGCTGCGGCCCTCCATGCGGGCCATGATGCGCTCGTACATATCGTCGGGGAGCATCGAGGGGATGGAACCCGAAACGACGAGGATATCGCCCGTCGCAAGCTCATCGAGCTTGCCGAAGAGCGCATCGATGTCTGCGGACTGGATATCGGGGCCGATACCGTTGATCTCCGTCTCCTCGCGTGCCTTCGCCTTGAGGTTGATGCGCGTCATGCCTTTCTCGATCTGGATGAAATCGCAGGTCACACCGTATTCTTCGAGGAGCGCTTCGAGTTCGGCTCCGGTGAACCCCGCAGCGAAGCCCAGTGCGCGGTTGGCATGGCCGAGATTACCCAGCACGATGGACACGTTGACGCCTTTGCCGCCGGGAAGTATCTGCTCGTAGCCGACGCGGTTGATCTCGCCCAGCACCAGCTCGTCGAGACGGACGATATAATCGAGGCTGGGATTGAACGTTACGGTATGGATCATGCAGCCACCTCCACAGGGATTGCAAACCGGCGATATGCCCATCATACGACACTTGCCCGGCGGTGAGGTGCGCGTGGGAAACGAACCCGCCGAGCGATTGCGGAAGGGCTTCGGGAGGCCGTCAGTCCTCGAGGAAGGCCAGCACCTCGGAAAGAAGCGCATCGAGTTTCTCCTGGAAGTCCTCGGTATTGCCGACGATGCGATAATGGGGATGCCGCTCCCATGCCGCGATGAGGCGATCGTCGACAGCGATCGCCTGCTCGGGCGTCTCGACACGAGCGGTGTTGTTGCCGAGGATATAGGCGCCTTCCAGACCCTTCGCCGCGCTCACCAGATGGAAGACCGCATCGTAGCGCTCGTAGACGCCCTCCTGCGTGAGACCGTAGGCGGCGAGCGTCTCGGCGAGGCAGCCCTCCGTCATGTATCCGCCATTATCCATGAGGCCGCGATCGTGTATGAGGATGACCTCACCCTCGTCCATCTCCTCGGCAGCATGGCAAAAGACGCGCTCCTTGACGAGCTGCATCTCGAAGACGCTTCGCTGGAAATGGTCGTAGGAACGGCAGGTCCATGGGGCGACGCCGCCCAAGATGAGCTCGGTCGCGACCTCGGGCACGAAAAGGAGCCGCAGACCCCGCCCCTCGAGCTGCGTGCGCAGGAAGTGCAGGGCGGTCGTCTTGCCCGAACAGGGACCACCCGTGATGACGATGGACCTGATACGGGACAGATCGCCCATCAGCTGCTCCAGCTGATCTCATGTCCGTTCTCAGCGAGGAAGCCGATGACCTCATGATAACCGGGCATCGCCTGCTGGGCACCGTCCTTGGTGGTTGCAAGCGCACCCGTGGCGGATGCCACGATCATGGCCTCCTCGAAGGGGCGATCGGCGGCAAGCTCGGTGACGAGCGCGCCCAGATAGGCGTCGCCGGCACCTGTGGTGTCCTTGATCTCGACGTAGAAGGATGGGACTGCATGGACCTTGTCATCGATCAGGGTTGCGGAGCCCTTGGACCCCAGCGTGATGATGGTGCGGCCGACGCCGCGCTCGGCGAAGAAGGCGAGCGCGCGGCGCATGGAGGTCGAGTCTGCAGGATCGATGCCGCAGAGCTCCTCGCATTCGGCCTCGTTGATGCAGAGGATATCGAGCGCGGCATAGAGCTCGTCGGGAAGCTCGACGGCGGGCGCTGCGTTCATCACCGTCACAAGGCCCATCTCCTTGGCGAAGATGACCGAGGCGACGGTGGTCTCGAAGTCGCATTCGAGCTGCGTCAGGAAGATATCGCCGGGTTCGGCGAGGCCGCGCAGCGTGGTGCGCACCGTATCGAAATCGGTGCGGAGGTTGGCACCCGGATCGATGATGATGCGCTTGTCGCTTTCGGTGCGCATGATGATGGCGGTACCGGTGGGATAGTGGCGCGAGACGCACACGTTCTCGCAGGAGACGCCATGGCGGACGAGCGATGAGATGAGGTCGCGGCCGAAGGAATCGGGGCCGACGCAGCCCAGCATGACGGTGGAGGCGCCCATGCGCGCGGCGGCGACAGCCTGGTTGCCGCCCTTGCCGCCCGAATTGATGAAGAACTCGCGGCCGTGGATCGTCTCGCTCGAGCGGGGCATGCGGTCGCATTCGATGGAGAGATCCGCATTGAGCGAACCGAACACGATGACCTTTGACATTATTCGTCCCCCTCCTGGGCCGTTTCCTTCTGCTTCTCATCCGCATTGCGGCGGCCCCGGGCCTCGGCCTCGCGTCGGGCCCGGTAGCGCTCGTATTCATCGGCCGTGAGCACATCCTCGATGCGCAGGTTGACGCCCGAGACCTCGAGGCCGGTCATCGAGAGGACGCTCTCGATGACGGCGCGCTTGGTGTCCTCGAAGACCTGCGGGGCATAGGCACCGTACTCGATGAGGATGGAGATGTTGACCTTAACGGCATTCTCGGGGGTGACCTCGACCGTGACGCCTTTCGTGGTGTCGTCCATGCCGAATGCCCCTTGGAAGCGGTCGAACCAGCTGCCCTTCGTGCAGAGCACGCCGGGGACGCCGCGCATGGCGATGGCGACGATCTTCTCGATGACGCCGTTGGAGAAGGTGAGCGAGTCATCGCTCGCGAGCTCGTCGGCCTTCTCGTACTCCTCCGCGGCGAAGACGCCGTGCTCGGAGACACCCATCAGGGCATCCCCAGGATCCGCCTCCGCCGTCGTGGGAAGCTGCGCGGCCTTCTCCGCCTCGACGGCAGCCTCGATCAGCTGGGGTTCGTTGGTATCTGCCATGGTGTGCTCCTTACTGCATCGAGATGACGAGCATCAATGGCGCCGGTCGGAGAGGAAGCGCCGGATGGCGTGCAGGATCTGGGGATCGCCGTCTGCAATCTGGCCGACCGCCACCCCCGCCGTCACGAAAAGGGCGATGACGAGGGTGCGCCAGATACCCAGCACGAAGATGAGGATGGCCGCGACAAGGCCGACGGCACCGAAGATGACGGCATGCTCATGTCCGGGGAAGGCGCGCTTGAACCAAGCACGCAGCTTGCTTGCTGATCTCGCGAGCGAGAAGGGCTCGGATGCAGGCGCGGGACCGGGCTCGGACGTGGCATCGGACTCGGGCGCGGGATCGGCGGATGGGTGCTGCTCGACCATTGTTTTGGGTACCTTGTGCTCATCAGCCATAGCTTACTCCTCCTGCTCGGCTTCGGTCGGGGCCTCGGGAGCGTGGAAGGTCGCCATATCGAGCCTGATCTCGCTCGCAGGCTCGGGGGCTGCCCCGGCCCCGGATGGCGATGCCTGCGGGAGCGCGGTTTGGACGGTCTCGTAGACCGGATCATAGACGGAAGATGCATGGGACACGGCCGAGGTGACCTCCTCGGGCTCCTCGAAATCGAGGCTGATCGAGGAGATGTTGTTACCGCAGACAGCGGCAAGGCCGGTCGCAAGGCGATTGTGGAGCTCGTTTCCCCTGGCCGCGACATCGACCGAGGTGCTCGGCAGCACGCGCGCATGGACCTTGATCTTGGAACGCTTACGGGTGTCGACGTCCACGCGCACGGCCGTGAACGTGCCGTCTTCCTCGATGATATGGGCGGCTTGGCTGGCGATGGCGTCGCGCGAAACGGTGATCTGGCCGCCGTCGACCGAGGTCACGATGATGCTCTTCTTGTTGGAACGCGCGAAAATGGCGCGGAAGAAGAGAATGGCCAGACCGAGGGCGGTGATGCAGAGCACCACCTCCACGATGGCGAAGTAGACGGTGAGGCCCATGAGGCCCGCAGCCTCGCGCTGCCACGGGCCGATCCAGGGAAGAGCAAGCGCGGCGAGGCAGAGCATGCCCGCAAGAGAGAAGACGATGGTGCAGAAGCGTTTGAACCCGTTCATAGGGCACTCCTTCGACAAGGCGATACCGCAAGCGCGATGCAGCTTGGTACAAGGATACCCCAAGAGGGGGCGTCTGTTCCCCCTGCGCTTGCGCTAATCCGCGTCTGGAAGAGCCTCTCGGGAAACCGCATGCCGCATGGGGGCACGGCGCGTGTCGAACCATCTGAATATGCGGATTCAGACAAAATCTGCAGCGAAACCGTCTTGAACCGCATATCCCGTCGCGATCTTTCATCCTAACCACGGCGACCTGCCACGCGCCTACGCGACGGGAGATGCGACCGGCCCAGCGAGGCCTCCGTTGGCCATGCAGCCGCCGAGGGTCATGCTGCAAAAAACAGCGGCCCGAAGGCCGCTGCAGGGAACATGCGTTGGACGAGGGTCTATTCCTCCTCGAGCGCGGCAGCGATCTCGTCGGTGACATCCATGGTGTTGTAGACATTCTGGACATCCTCGAGCTCATCGAGCTTGTCGGCGAGGCGTTGGACCTTCTTGGCATCGGACACGGAAACCGAGGTGGGCGTGATGGGGATGCGGGTGAGCTCGGAACCTTTGACCTCGATGCCTTGGGCCTCGAGGGCCTTCTGGACTTCCTGCATGTTATCGTAGGCGGTCCAGACGATCCACTCCTCGCCCGCATCCTCGTAATCGTCGCCGCCCGCCTCGGCGACGGCCATCATGAACTCGTCCTCGTCCACGGCGTTGGGACGATCGGGGACCTTCTTGTCATCGCTCTTGATAACCTTATCGACGGCGATGGTGCCCCTGCGTTCGAACTGGAACGCAACGGAGCCGGACGTGCCGAGGTTGCCGCCGGAGTGGGTGAAGGCGGAGCGCACATCGGCGGCGGTGCGGTTCTTGTTGTCGGTCAGGCACTCGACATAGAAGGCGACGCCTGCGGGACCGTAGCCCTCGTAGGCGATCTCCTCGTAGCTGACGACCTCGCCGCCGGCGCCGAAGGCCTTATCGATGGCCGCTTTGATCTTGGCATTGGGCATCGAAACCATGCGGGCGCGGGCAACGGCGGCCGAAAGCGATGCGTTGTTGTCGGGATTGGGGTCGCCGCCGGTCTTGGCGGCAACGGTGATGTTGCGGGAGAGCTTGGAGAACAGCGAGGAACGCTTGGCGTCGATAGCCGCCTTCTTATGCTTCGTAGTCGCCCACTTAGAGTGTCCTGACATACCCATCTCCTCAAACCGAATGTGTAAAACATACCCATGATACTAAAAAACCGCCGGGCGGGACGTAAAAACAAGCAAGCCCGCACGATACGGTATCCTGCCGCGCGGGCTACCCCAGCGCGTATTTGGCGAGGATGCGCTTGAGCTGACGGCGCCAAGGATCCCAGATCAGCGCGAGGAATGCGATGGTCGCCGCACCGTGGAGCACATCGAGCGGCAGGCTCGCGAGCAGGGCGGCCGCACTCGCCTGCCACGTGAAGGGACGCACATAGCCCACGATGTGCATGCCGTCCATGATGAGTCCGAACAGGATCGCCGCCGTAAAGCCCCAGACGAGGACGCAGCGCTTGGACTCGAGCAGACCCCGTTCGGCGAGGATGGCCGAGAGATAGCCGATAAGCCCCCACGCATACATCTGCCACGGCGTCCACGCGCCCTGCCCGAAGAAGAAGTTCGAGCTGAGCGCTGCGAGCGCACCCACGGCGAAACCGCTCCGGCGTCCGAGCACGGCACCCGCGATGATGCAGATCGCCGTCACCGGCTTGACGTCGGGAAACGCCGCGAAGAACACGCGTCCCGCTGCGGCGGTGGCAGCGCAGACCACGGTGGGCATGATCTGGCGGAGCGCTGGACGCGAGAGCTCGAGCGATCCGAGCATGAGCACGAGGGCGAGCATGACGCAGGCAAGGGTCAGGGCGGCCGTCGCAGGGACATCGCTTGCAAGGAAGACGACGAGAACGATGGGCACAGCGCAGAGAGCGGGCAGCTCGAGGGCCCGCAGGAACCGGGAAAGCCCCTGCAGGCTCTTCCGAGATGCGCTGCCGTACCGCCCCTCCATGCCGATGCTAGGCCGCTCTGATCTGGAAGGTGACGGCGCTCGAGGAGCTGCCCAGCTGCACGTTCGACCCCGCTTTGGGGGTGCCGCTGCCAAGGCACAGGAAGAAAGACGGGTCGACTGCCGAGGCGATGAGGTAGCCGGTGGATGTCCTCGTGATGACCCAGCGCTGGTCCAGCCAGCCCACCGCATGGTACTGCTGCACGTTGGCACCCGCCTTCGCAACCGATCCGGCCAGATCGAGGACGCACCCCGATTTGATATTGGTGATCATATACGCTTGGGAAGCGGCATCCCAGGTGACCCTGAAACGCTGGTTCGAGCCGTTATGATCGGTCCAGATGCCGACGTTGGCGCGGTCCGCCGTCGACTCGCCCGCCACGTCGAGGATGAGGTTGGGATTGGAGGCCAAGGCGATCTCGTAGATGCCGTTGGCAACCACCCTGCCCGTGGTGCTTGCTGGCGCGCTGCTTGTGGGAAAGAAGCTGAAACGCTGGTTGGCACCGCCGTTTTCCGTCCACAGGCAGACGTTCGCTCCGGGGGTTTTGGATTGGTTGGCGATGTCGACCACGATATCGGGATCCAGGGCCGAGCGGATCCGGTAGCCGGCTCCATCGGCCACGATATCCCACCGCTGGTTGAGCCCGCCGGTCGGGGCATATTGGATGATGTTGGTGCCCGCCGTGGCCTGCGCTCCGGAAGCATCGAGGAGCTTTCCGGAGGATACGCATGCGATGATGTAGTGCTTGGTGGCGCCATCCCAGGTCACCGTCCACTGCTGGTTCCTGCCGCCGTTGGATTGCCACGTTTGGATATTGGCGCTGTCCGCGCTCGAGTACCCTTCGACATCGAGGACGAGCCCCGACGCCAGGGCGGATTCGATGACGTAGGTACCATCGGCGATGGGCCTGTTCGGATCGGGCTGGGCACCCGATGCTTTCACGAGGCTGAAGCGCTGGTTGGCAGCATAGTCCATGGGGCCTGTCTCCGCATTGGCCCCCTTGGCGACGCCGCCGCTCGCCGTGAGCAGGAGGCCGGCGAGCTTGCTCACGAGCGAGTAGCTGCCGTCGTTGTTCCTGACGATGGCCCAGAGCTGGTTGTCCTTGTTGTTCCCCAGCGTCCATTGGATGAGGTTGGCTCCCGTCCTTTTGCTGGAACCGGACACATCCACGGCAAGCCCGGATCCCACGCCCACGATCGTGTAGTAGCCGTTTCCGTTGTAGGTGATCTTGAACTGCTGGTTGGCACCCTTGTTGCCGGTCCAGAAACCCACGTTGGCACCGCTCGATGTTGACTGGTCCTCTATGTCGAGCACGATGCCCGTATCGGAGGAGCAGGCGATGTAGTAAGTACCGTTCTCCACGGTCCTGCTCGCGGAATAGGAGAGCGAGCGGAAGGTCCAGCGTTGGTTGGCGCCGCCGTTGGCGGTCCAGACGCCTATGTTGGTGCCGTTCTCGGTGGACTGCCCGGACACATCGAGCACGTAATCGGTGTTGTAGGCGGAACGGATGACGTAGCCGCTGCCGCTTTTCTCGATGATCCATTTCTGGGCGAGCGTGGAGGGGGAATCGGCTTGGACCACGTTCTGGCCGAACGAGTCTGCGCGCGCATACAGCGAGAGGTACTTGCCCGAGTTGACATTCCGGATGGTGTAGAGGCCCCGGCTGTCGATGCTGAGCTTGAAACGGTCTCCGCCGCCGTTCGTATAGGTCCAGAGCTGGATGTTGGCCCCGGCTGCCGTGCTGTTGTTGTAGGTATCGACCACCTTTGCGGAGGACAGGCCGGAGATGATGTTGTACTCCCCCGCCGCGATGGGATGCGCGTAGCTGCCCGAGGCGTTGTTGGGCGGAAGGCCGACGGGCGGCGCGGATCCGAACTCGAAGTTGATATCGACGGGGCCGCTGATGCCCGCGACCGTGCCCGCGCCGCTGCACTGCCAGATGCGGTAGTCGCCCTCGTACTCGCAGACGTCGTTGTACTGGGCGATCCACTTGGACCAGTTGTCGAAGACGCTCGAGGTGAAGTAGGCGTCCCACCAGCTGACCATGGAGTAAACGCCGGCGGTGTAGCCCGCCCGATCGATGCGGCTGCAGAAGGCGGTCGCCAATTCGGTGAATTGGGCGGACGTGAGATCGCCCTGGCTGCCGAGGTCCTCGATGTCGATGTAGACCGGATAGGTGGGATTGAAGCCCCTGAGATACCCGATGACCGCCTCGGCCTCCCGGGCCGCCTCGTCGGCGTTGCGGGCATAGGAGTAGACATAGACGCCGTAGGGCATGCCGACGCGCTCGCACTCCCGGGCATTGCGCTCGAAATAATCATCCTTATAGGTGCTATAGCCGACGCGCAGGATGGCGAAGGTGATGCCGTCGGCCTTGACCTGCTCCCAGTCGATATCTTCCTGCCACTCGCTCACGTCGATGCCCTTGGCGATGGCCCCTTCGATGACCGCACCCCTGTTGTTGACCCAGCCGTTCGCGGTATACGACCAGGCGGGAGGCGCAGGCGATCGCGACATGAGGTGAAACCCTCCGAGCCCGGCTTCGTCGTAGGAGGCGATGGGCAGGCCGTCTTGGAAGCGGAAGCTGTTCGCAAGGTCGTGCTCGGCACGGTAGGCCCAGAGCTCATCCTCGGTCATCTGGGAGGTATCGACCTCATCGGCGGTCTCGTCGGCGATCTCGTCGCCGGCAATGACCTCCTCGGGAAGGGCCTCATCCTGGGAGGCGTCCTCTGCGGGAAGCTCCTCCTCCATCGAAGGCTCTTCCTCGGGAAGGACCTCGTCTTCTGCCGGGGACGCGAGCTCATCGCCGTTCTCGGCGACAGGCTCCTCGACGACGATGGGGGGATCTGCGGGCGCAGGCTCCTCATCGGCGCGGACCACGCCCAAGGGAAGGGCCAGCGTCGCCGCGGCAAGCAGCAGGGCGGCGATGATGGGGGCAATCCGTTGACTCATAGCGGGTCTCCAAGAAAGTGCGTTTACTCGAGTAACAGGCCTGATTGTTTATTTTAAAGCAAAAGCCGCAGGTATGCACGGATATCCATGCGATGGACACGCTTCCCTACGACCGCTTCCTCCCCATGCTCTCCTTGGTGAGCCATGCTATCTGCGCGAGAAGGCTCTTACGCGAGTAGGCGAGATCGGCGTAGCGCTGCTCGAGGCCGGCAATCTTCTCCCAGAGCTCGCCCTTCTCCTTCCAGAGCGCATCGACCTGGCGGAGCAGGTCTGCCTGCCCCAGACGCAGGTTGGAGCTGTAGGTCTTATAGCCTGCAATGGTAGCGCGATCGACAGCAAGCAGGTAGAAAGCGCATTCTTCGAAATCATGCTCGATGAGGTACCGGCACAGGTCGTACTCGTCGGTGTTATAGGCATCCGCACGCTCGGCCGTATCGATCTCCAGACGCGGGAAGCCCTCCTCCTTGAGCGTGGAAAGGATGGCCCGGAATGCCTGGGGGCTCTTCACCACGACGCAATTCGCATAGACCTCATGCATGGAACGGGTGATGAAGGATGAGCGGAAGGTCTCGTAGAGCCCCTCCTCCTTGAGATGGTCCTGCCATGCGCAGAGCGCGGAATAGAAGTCGAGCGGAGCCGTGTCCATGGTATTGAAGGCGCTGGTGGGGAGACCGATCCGGTAGTGGTAGAGCTGCTCGGGGACGAAGGCGATGCGCGTGGCCGAGGCCATTGCGGAATAGACGAGGGAAAGATCGGCGATGCGCCTCTGGTTCTGGAAGACGAGACCGTGCTCGTGGAGGAATGCGACATTGATCAGCTTGTTCCAAACCCAGCACTCGAAGTCATCGAAAAGCGTGGCGGCGAGCTCCTGCGGGGTGTGTGCGGAACCGATCTCGACGCTCGGATTGAAGGCACGCTCGCATGGGACCACCTCGCCGGTCGTATGGTCCTGCATGCCGGCGGCGCAGATCGCCATGTCGGCGTGCTCGCGCTCGACCGCCGCGAGGCAGCGCTCGATCAGGGTGGGAAGCGCGTAATCGTCGGCATCGATGGAATAGAGCCATGCTCCCTGCACGGCCTTGAAGCCGGCGACGCGGGCGGCACCCTCCCCCTGGTTCTTTTGGGTGATGACGCGCACGCGCGGATCTTGCGCGGCGAGGCGCTCGAGGATGGCCGCCGAGGCATCGGTCGATCCATCATCCACGCAGATGAGCTCGAGATCTGCGAAGGTCTGGTCGAGGATGCTGCATGCGGCACGCTCGAGGAAGGCCTCGGCGTTGTAGACGGGCATGATGACGCTGACCTCGGGCATGGCGACCCCCTTGCCTAGAGCCTGATCGTGCTCCTAGCCTTGCGGATGACGCGCGTTGCGAGCTCCCGGGCGAGCACGCGCGGATCGGAATGATCTTTGCGGATACCCGACGAGTAGGTCATGAGCTCGTTGTTCTCGGCTTTGACGCGCGAGAGCACGAAGTAGAGGCCCTCTTCCAGATCGTGCTCGATCATGTAGCGGCAGAAGTCGTAGTGGTCCTTCTCGAACCACTCCCCCTCCCCGATCCGGTCGATCTCGAGACGTGCGAAGCCCTCCTCCTTGAATTTGGAGAGGACCGTCCTGAAACCATCGAGCGAGCGCATGACCATGAGGTTGGCTCGGAAGCCGTCGGAGGCCCAGTTGCGGAAGGTGCGCTGGTAGGTCTCGTAGAGGCCGTGCTCGCAGAGGAAATCCTTGAGCGCGCAGAACGCGTGGTAGAAGTCGAGCGGGGCGGAATCGGAGGTCGCGAAGGCACTTGCGGGGTTGTTGATGCGATAGCGGTAGAGGACCTCGTCGAGCAGGGCGATGCGCCGGGCGCAGGCAAGCGCCGAGCAGGTGAAGAGCAGATCTGCCGTACGACGCACGCTCTGGAACGCGATGCCCTTCTCACGCAGGAAGCTCATGCGGAACATCTTGTTCCAGACCCAGTTCTGGAAGGAGTTGAAGAGCGTGGGCGCCATATCCTCGGGCGCGAACACATCGCCTAGGGCGGGATCGGTCCTGAAGGCCCAGTCGCAGGGGAGCTTCTCGCCCGTCTGGTCGTCGAGCGTCTCGACGCGGAAGATCACGATATCGGCATCGGTCTCGTAGCCCCGCCTGACAAGATGGTCGAGCAGCAGGGGTTCCACAAGATCGTCGGCGTCCACGCTTACGAGCCAGTCACCGCGGCAGGCCCGGAAGCCGGCGATGCGGGCGGCGCCTTCGCCTTGGTTCTCCTGATGGATGACCCGCACGCGTTTGTCCTGGGCGGCGAAGCGCTCGAGGATCCCGGGTGTGCGGTCGGTGGAGCCGTCATCGACGATGATGAGCTCGAAGAGACGGAAGCGCTGGTCGAGGATGCGCTGCACGGTCTCTTCGATATAGCGTTCGGCATTGTAGGCGGGCATCACGATGGAGACGAGGCAGTTGTTGCAGAGCGGCAGGGTCACCGGAGGCCTGTCCTCCCACTCCACCCCCTCATCGGGACGCGGCGCTGGTTCGGGATCGCCAAAGCGGTCGAACACGAATTTCTTGAAGACGCGGCCCACATAGCTCGCAGGACCCTCCTTCTGGACGATCGTCGCCGCATTGAAGAGCTTCTGCTGGAGACGCTCCTGCCGGGTCTTATCGCCCGTATCCCACTCGCGGACGAAGCGCTCGGGGTCGTTGGCGACGAGGTTCAGCGCATACCATTTGCCCGACTCGAAACGCTCGATATCCAGGGTCCCGCGCGCGAACCCGGCCTTGAACTCCTCGCTCATGCGTTGCGCGAGCTCGGCATGGTACGTGCGATGCACACGGTTGTAGTTCCACATGTACGCATCGAATTTCATCAGCGCGGCAACCCTGCGGAGCTCGTCGGGGCTCTCCACGCCATCCTCGTCGATGATGCGCTCGATCTCCTCGTACTCGCCGAAGAGCACGAAGGCCTTGTCTTTGGAATTGACCGAGCTGTTCGAGTTGTCTTGGCGGTAGTTGATCACCGCATCGCGCATGAGGTAGAGGCGCCGCGCCTTGGCGAGCACGTTGAAGGTGAACGATGCATCCTGATAGGAGGCGCCGGGGGTCTCGCGGCAGGCGATGCCGTTGGCGCGGATGAAATCCGCGCGGTAGATGGCCGACCAGATGGAGGCCTTCACATAGAAGATGTGCTCGTAATCGAGCGGTTTGATGACGCGGTTGGCGTAGCTGTAGTCGAAACGCCCGGCCTTGTCCTCGGGGATGTCGGTATTCTCGAAGATATCGAAGTACTTGAAGCGCTCGGGATCGGTCCAATAGAGGTTGAAGCATGCCTTGACCATATCGGCGTCGTTGGCGACGGCGGCACGGTAGAGCTTCTCGAAGGCATCGGGCTCGGCGAAATCATCCGACTCGAGGATGCCCAGGTACTCGCCCGTCGCAGCAGCGAATCCGGTATTGATGGAGACGCCGTAGCCGGAATTGGCGTTGTCGATGATGCGGATACGCGGATCCTTCTCGGCAAGCCCGCCCACGATGGCGCGCGAGCCATCCGTGGAGCCGTCGTTGACGATGATGATCTCGATATCCTCGAGCGTCTGCCCCATCAGGCTGCGCACGCACTGCTCGACATAGCGCTCCACGTTGTAGACGGGCACGACGACCGAAACCTTGACACCCATGCTGGACTCCCCTTCGTGTTCGGGCATTTCCCCATAGGGTATCATGCGCGCATAGGTTTTACGCCCCGAGAAGCCAGCTGCGCGAGAAGAACGCATCGCGCGGGAGCGTGGCGGCCGCCTGCCCATCGAAGAGCAGCGTCACGCTCGTGGCCATGCGGCGCACGAAGGCCGCATCGTGCGTGGCGAGCAGGATGGTCGCACCCGAAGCCTGCGCAGCTTTGAGACGCTGTGCGACGACATCGGACGACGCAGCATCCAAGCCCTTGGTCGGCTCGTCCAAAAGCAGGAGCCGAGGCCGTGTGAGCAGGAGCTTCTCCAAGGCGAGCAGCTGCTGCTGCCCGCCCGAGAGGTCGTAGGGATGGCTCCCCCGCTTGTCGGAGAGACCGCAGCGCTCGAGTGCGGCGACGATCTCGTCCTCCCCGTAACCGCAGGAAGGGGCCCATTCGGCGAGCTCCTCGCCGACGGTTTCGCGGGCAAGCAGCGCCTTGGGGTTCTGGGGCAGGTAGGCCTGCGAGAAGGCGAGACCGTTCGCGCACCCGCCCCGCTGCGGCGCATGCAGCCCAGCGACGAGCGCGAGCACGGTGGACTTGCCGCTCGCATTGCCTCCCACAAGCGCGTGCACCGCCCCCCCGGGCACGGAAAGATCGAAGCCGCGCAGCACCCAGGCGCTGTCGCGGCGGTAGCGGAACCAGGCATCGGAAAGGCGCACGACACGGTCCTCGGCTACCGGGGCGAGGTCCTCGGCCCCATATCGCTCGGATACGAGGCCCGCGAGCGGGGCCTTCCGAATCTGCCCGCCCTCCAGCATGAACGATTCCGTCGCATAGGGGCGGTAGGCCTCGCCGCGGTGCGTCGCCACGATGACCGTCGTCTCCAGCTCTCGGTTGGCGCGGAAGAGCAGGGCGAGGAACCCCTTCTCCGCCACCGGGTCGAGCATGGAGGTAGGCTCGTCGAGCAGGATGAGGCGCGGGCGCATCGTGAGCGCGGCTGCCAGGGCGAGCACCTGCTGCTGCCCGCCCGACAACTCCTCGCAGCGCATCCTGAACCACGGCCCGATGCCGAGGTAGGTGCAGGTCTCGGCCACACGCAGGCGCATCTCGTCGGGGGGCGCACCCAAGTTCTCGAGACCGAAGGCGAGCTCATGCCATACGGTATCGCAGACGATCTGGTTCTCGGGATCTTGGAAGACGAAGGCGATGTTCTCGGCGGATGCGCGCAGCCCGAGCTCCTCGACAGCATTCCCGAAGACGCGGCGCTCCCCCGACAGCTCGCCTGCGGGGGCGAGCTCGGGTTTGAGCAGGCGCAGCAACGTGGTCTTGCCCGATCCCGTGGGACCGGAGAGCACCGCGAAGGAGCCCGCATCCACGCTGAGCTCCGCATGCTCGAGCACCGCATCGGCGCACCCCGGATAGCAAAACGACAGGTCGCGTATCTCGACGGCGGCGCTCATGGATGGCGCACCCACCAGAGCCGTTCCAAGCCGACGCAGAGCGCGGGCAGCGCGAATAGGATCGCAGGCGGTAAAAACGACCGCGCGGGCACGGGGCCTGCCATCTGCGGATAGAACCGCCAGTCGGAAACGATATCGTGCGCGCCGAATGCCGCGAGCGTGATAAGGCCCAATACGAGCGCAAGGGCGAGGAGATCGCGCAGGCGGAACGGATGGGCATCGTAGCTGCTCCGCCGGGATGAGGCGCCCCAACCCCGGGCGCGCATGGCATCGCTACGTTCGAGCGAGTCCTCGAGCGCCCAAGACATGAGCGTGTCCATCACACGGACACGCGAAGCCTTCTCACTGCGCGGATCCTGCGCGGAGGTGGTCGCCAGAAGCACCGTCCTGACCGTTGCGGCACGGGCTATGAGCTGCGGCACGAGCCGCATCGTCATCGAGGCGGCGAGCGAGATGGTCGGGAACGCGCCTCCACCCAAAGCGAGCAGCTCGTCATGGCCGATGATAAGGGCCGCAGCTTCGATCCATGTGAGGACCGAGACAAGCAGCGCCCCCATCACAAGGCCGTAGACCATGCTCTCCCCATACACGAGGAAGGGTCCGAGCCTGAAGAGCAGGTTCGTTCCGCGCGCCGAGAAGAGCGGGTTGATGATGCAGATGAGGACGAGCAACGGCAGCTGCCAGCGCAGTCTATCGAGGACTGCGGCGATCCCCTGCGTGATGAGCGAGAAGAGCAGCGCGCATGCAAGGGAGGATGCCGCCAGATGCGGTTCGAGACAGAGCATCGCAAGCGCGATCAGCCCCGCGAACAGCACCGTGGGCACTGCGGGGTGGAAGGTCTCAAACGCCGTCCGATCCATGGAAGGCTACGCGGCCTTGCGCGTGCGCATCGCGAAGATGCCGCCTGCGACCACGGCGACCACCACGACGGCAGCGACGGCGATCCCTGCAGAGCCAAAGCCCGAACCGGATGCGGGTGCAGCCGTGGTGGCGAACGCGCCCACGCTGGCGGGAAGCTCGTCACCGAAGGTGGAGTAGCACCAAACGATCTGCATGCCGTCGGCAGGTTCGACCTCGGAGATGCCGACCTCGCTGGCAACACCATCGACGTAAAGCTGCCAGTACCGCCCGGTAGCCTCATCGAAGGCGAGTATGCTGCTATCGACCGGGCTCGTGATGGCGTTCAAGAACACGCCGTAGGCGGAATTCTCCGCATCGTAGGCAAGGCCCGCGCCCTCGAGCACCGCTGCGGTCGCGGTCCACGCGTCATCGCCTTCCGCGAGCTCGACCTGGGTGGCGGGCGCGTAGTAGACCGGTGCATCGGAGCCGTCGGGGCCGATGACCGAGATCGTGACCTTCTCGCCTGCGGCGCGGGCAAGACCCGGCAGCACGAGCAATGCGCAGGCCAGCGCGATCAGAAACGTGCGGATAACGGTAGACATGGGGGTCCTCATAGCCCGCCTCCTCTCCCGCAGCCATGCGGGTTGTAAGAGGGCAGGTTGAGCATAGCTGGCTGTGCTGGCCCGGGGTAGAACCGGGATCCCATGATCGGCATAACAGACGCTCGGCCATGCCCTCGGATATGGTTGCTTGAAGTCTAGCAAATGTCGCGACGGCATGCGGGGAGGAACGCGCAAAAGATACGGGAGTTCCTACCCCAGATGACCGGCCTGCTTGCGCTTGGCCCGTGCCGACCAGATGAGCACGGCGATTCCCGCCACGATGAGCGGGAGCGACAGCAGCTGACCCATGGTGATGAACCCGAAGAGATAGCCGAGCTGGGCATCGGGTACGCGGACGAACTCGACCAAGAAGCGGAAGATGCCGTAGAGCACGAGGAACGTGCCGAGGAAGCTGCCCTGCGGTTGGGCGGGGAGCTTGCGCGAGAGCGCGAAGAGCACGAGGAATATGACGAGACCTTCGAGAAGGGCCTCGTAGAGCTGGGAGGGATGACGGTAGATGCCGCCGCCCGTCTCGAACATGACACCCCAGGGAAGGTCGGTCTCCTTGCCCCAGAGCTCGCCGTTGATGAAGTTGGCGCAGCGCCCGAAGAAGAGCCCGAGCGGTGCCCCGCACGCGATGAGATCGGCCAGCGTGGGGAGGCTGAGCTTCTGGGAACGCGCAACCACCGCGCAGCCGACGACCGCACCCACAAGCCCACCGTGGAAGCTCATGCCGCCTTGGTTGAGCATGAGGATCTCCAGCGGATGCTCGAGGTAGTAGCCTGCCCCGTAGAAGAGCACGTACCCGATACGGCCGCCCACGATGATGCCGAAGGCGATGCCGAGGATGACCGCGTAGACGTCGTCGAACGTGAGGTCGAGCTTCCAACGCTTGGCATAGCTGCTCATCACTGCGCCGGCGCAGACGAAGCCCGCCAGATAGGCGAGCCCGTACCAACGCACTTCGAACGGGCCGAGGGCGAAGGCGATGGGATCGAGGCTATGGTAGAGGTCGTCGAGCCACATGGCAGGCGGGGCCTAGACGGCCGGCTGGACCTTCTTGACGCCGGGGACGTGCTCGACGAGGATGCGCTCGATGCCCTCGCTCATATCGTAGGATGAGAGCGGGCAGCCGGCGCACGCACCCTGCATCTCGAGGGTGACCACGCCGTCATCGGTAACGTCTATGAGCGCGACGTCGCCGCCGTCGGCCTGCAGGCTCTGGCGGATGACGTTCAGGGTCGAATCGAGGAGCTCGCGGTTGACTGACATGACGATAACCTTCCAATCGGTCCGGTGCTTGGTTGACAGCTTAGATATTACCCAATTCCCGAGAAAAGATGCCCGCTCGTTGTGTTGGGCTCCTTCTCCGCCGGACGATTCCCCGCACGATAGGCTTCGCATGCCTGCTTGATGCGTGCCACCGCATGGGCCGTCCGGCCGGGCTCGAGCAACGTGCAATCCGCCATGAAGCGCGTGACGCCGGCTTGGGAGAGCTCGTGGATATGCGGTGTCATATCGAGGGGCCAGGCGCTGTAGATACGCGAGCGGCCGTGGGGATCGGTACGCACGGGCAGCAGACGGCCGTCGATGTTCTTGAGGCGGATGTCATCGGCGCGCAGGGTGCAGCGC
Organism: Coriobacteriales bacterium OH1046; assembly: GCA_004010535.1. Classification (GTDB taxonomy): domain Bacteria; phylum Actinomycetota; class Coriobacteriia; order Coriobacteriales; family Atopobiaceae; genus RUG721. The sequence goes on from RQYE01000001.1 coordinate 535,548, forward strand.
ACGCAATCATGGATGCAGCGGCCGGCGGCCTGCAGGACGCAGTGCTCGGAGGTCATCACGCGGACACGGCCCGACACCACGGCACCCACGGGAACATGGGCGCATGCCGTAAGCTGCTTGATCTGCTCGAGGGTGATCTCGTGCGAGAGCCAGAAGGCGCGGGCACCCCAGTGCTCGAAGGCCGCAATGGAGCTGGTGTTATGGACGGGGATGCACGGGCGGATCTCGGGCAGCGCCCCCATGCGCACTGCATGGGCGAATTCGGATATGGTGCCCACGGCAACGGCGTCTCCGGAGATGACGCATGCATCGAGACGCGCGTGGTCTGCCGCGCGGCAGACCTCGTCGAGCCAGGGGATGGTATCGGCAGGCCAAGCTCCCTCGGCGAGCGCATCCGCCGCTGCGTAGATGCGCTCCGCTCCGGCGGCACGGGCGGCCTCCGCAGCCTCGGGGCACGCAACCAGCGCGCAGATCTCGGAACTGCCACCGTGACAAGGGGACGCAGCGTGACAAGGGGACAGGTCGTTTGTCACGGGGCCGGCCCCGTGACAAACGACCTGTCCCCTTGTCACGCTGCGTCCCCTTGTCACGTACGGGGCGAGCAGCGCCTGTTCGAGCAGGGCGCATGCCTCGGCACGCACGGCATGGACTGCGGAGAAGCCCATGCCGCAACCGGAGTCGAGCGCACAGGAAACCGACCGGGGCTCGAACGGGGTCGATCCCATGCGGCACACATGCTCGACGAGCTCGTCCTCTTGCAGCTCCTTGGTGCGCGCCGCCTCGACGGCACGACCTTGAGCAGAGACTGCGACGCCTATCTCAGGACAGCTCAGCTCCACCGCGAAGGGCTCGCCGAGCCGGGCGCGGATGCGGACGTCCACCGCCCGCTTGCGGGCGATGGGGCGGGAGAGCGCACGGTTCGCATCGTCGAGGGCGCCCTGGCTGCGGATGACGCGCACGGCGCTGCCGATAGCCGCAGCACGCACGCCCACGCATTCGATCTCGTCTCCCACCCGGGCGTTCCTGTCCGCATGCACGGTGAAATACTGCGCGGGGTCGGAGCTGGGGCGGATCTCGAGGAGGTCGCCCGCGCCCACGGGAGCGGAGAGGGCCACGCGCAGGCGGGCACGCCCATGTCGCCTGAGCCTCGTGCGACCGCCCCCCACAGGCTTGGTGGCACGCAGCTCGTCCTCGAGCTGCTCGGAGAACACGACGCTTCCCACGAGCTCGCCGCGATTGTTGGATCGGTCGTAGCTCATCATCTCGTCACCCGAGCCGCCCTTGAGATAGGCATCGGTGAAATCGCGGTTGAAGACGCGCTTGAGCCGACGCCTGCGGTCGGCATCGGCACCGGGCGCGGGCACCCGTCCGGCCACCAGATCATCCAGCGCCCCGCGATACGCGGAGATGACCGCATAGACGTAATCGGGCGCCTTCATGCGGCCCTCGACCTTGAGCGCGCCCACGCCCGTCCTAGCCAGGGCCTCGAGGTCGTCGAGGGAGCAGAGGTCCTTAGGGCACAGCGGACGATCGCGGCCGGATACGAGCAGCGGCTCGCCCCTCCCGTCGAGCAGCTCGTAGGGCAGGCGGCAGGGCTGGGCGCAGATGCCGCGATTGGCCGAGCGCCCGCCGAAGAAGGAGCTCATGAGGCAGATGCCCGAGTAGCAGAAGCAGAGGGCGCCGTGGCCGAAGCATTCGATCTCCACGCCCGTGCGGGCGATGAGGGCTATCTCGTCGAGCGAGAGCTCCCGCGAGAGGGTCACGCGGGCCGCTCCCTGCTCCCCGCACCAGCGCACCGCGCGGGCATCATGGATGTTGGCCTGGGTGGAGATGTGGCGTTCGATCTCGGGCCAGCGCCGCCCGACCTCGAAGAACAGGCCCCAATCTTGGATGATGAGGGCATCGGCGCCCAGCCTCCACGCCAGCGCCGCCGCCTCGAGGGCGCATTCCATCTCGTCGTTCTGGATGATGATGTTGATGGCCGCGTAGACGCGCGCACCGGCGAGATGGGCGGCACGGCAAGCCCGCTCGAAGGACTCGGGTGTGAAGTTGCCGGCCATCCGGCGCGCGTTGAAGTCGTTGCCGAGCGCGCAGTAGATGGCATCGGCGCCCCCCGCAAGCGCTGCATGGAATGCATCCGGCTCCCCTGCGGGAGCCAGAAGCTCGGGTGCCTTGCGAAGGGGATCGGCCACCTACACCAGCTTCGCCCATCTGCGCTTCCCAACCTGGATGAGGGCGCCGGCGAGCAGCGCGGGCTCCACGTTGTAGCTCTTGGGAGCCACGGCCTCGCCATCGATCTTCACACCGCCGCCGTCGATGAGGCGCCGCGCCTCGCCTGCGGACGCGGCGAGCTTGGCCTCGACCATCACCTTGGCAAGGTAGACGAGGCCGTCGTCGTTGGTTGCGAGCTCGAGCGCGAACTCGGGGATATCCTCGGGGACCTCGTTCTGCTTGAACTGTCTGTCGAAGGCCCCCTCGGCAACCTGGCCTGCACCATCCCCATGATAGAGATCCACGATGTTGCGGGCCAACGCGCGCTTCATCGCATAGGGGTCGGCGGAGCCATCGGCGAACGCCGCATCGATGGCATCGACCTCGTCGACGGTGAGCGTGGAGCAAAGGCGGAAGTACATCGGGATGATATCGTCGTTGATGGACATGATCTTGCCGTACATGTCGTTGGGCTCATCGGTGAGGCCCACGTAGTTGCCGTAGCTCTTGGACATCTTCTTGACGCCGTCGAGACCCACGAGCAAAGGCACCGTGAGCGCGACCTGGGGCTCGAGTCCCATGGCGCGCATGAGGTCGCGGCCGGCGAGCAGGTTGAAGATCTGGTCGTTGCCGCCCATCTCGAGATCGGCATCGATGACCACCGAGTCGTAGGCTTGCAGCACCGGATAGATGAACTCGTGCAGGGCGATGGCCTGGCCGTTCTCATAACGCTTATGGAAATCCTCGCGCTCGAGGATGCGGGCCACGTTGAACCTGCTCATAAGACCGAGCATCTGGGAAAGGTCGAGGGGTTTCAACCAGTCGCCGTTATGGACGATGGTCGTGCGCTCGGGATCGAGCACCTTCATGGCCTGCTCGACATAGGTCTTGGCATGCGCCTCGACCTGCTCCTCGGAAAGGGGCGGGCGGGTGGAGTCGCGGCCGGAGGGATCCCCGATGAGGGCGGTGCCGTTGCCGATGATGAGGGTCACGCGATGGCCCAGATCCTGGAACTGGCGCATCTTGCGCAGCGGCACGGCATGGCCGAGATGCAGGTCGGGCGACGTGGGGTCGACGCCGAGCTTGATGTTCAGCGGCACGCCCCGCCCCAGCTTGGCCGTAAGCTCCTCCACCGGCACGATCTGCATGGTGCCGGACGTGATGATCTTGAGCTGTTCTTCTACAGGCAGCAACGCTCCACCCTCCACTGATCGGATTCCCGCCAATCGATTATTGTAGCAGGACGACGACATGAGGGACGGCGACTCCCCCAGCAGCATCGAAATCGGGGGAGCCGCTCGGGCATATGTGCGCAGAGGCGCTAGCCCGCTGCCTCGGTGAGCGTCCACCTCTGGGAAGCCGCGTCGTTCTCGCGGTAGGCATCGACGTTGGCGCCGTTCTCGGTGCTCGAGCCGTACAGGTCGAGCATGAGGCCCGTGCCCACGTTCTTGAGCACGTAGCTGCCGTCGGACCGGCGGTATACGGCCCATTCCTGGTTGAGGCCGCCATTGCCCGTCCATTGGATCACGTTGGTGCCGGGGATGACGGTGGAGCCGGACACATCGAGCAGCTTGCCCGAGAGCACGCTCTCGATGCGGTAGAAGCCATCGTCGAGCCTCGTGAAGCGCCACTGCTGGTTGGCGCCGCCATGGGCGGTCCAGCAGATGATGTTGGCACCGTCCGCCATGTCCTGGCCCTCGACGTCCAGGGCATGCCCGGGGGCGAGGACGGGCGCGATGGTGTAGACGCCCGAGAGGTCGTTCGCCATGCCCACCTTCGGGATGAAGGGCTCGAGCGGAAGGAGGTGGAAGCTCTGCGCCCTGCCGCCGTTGGATGTCCAGGTCTCGATATTGGCGCCGTTTGAGGTCTGCTCGCCGGTGACATCGAGCACGATCTTGGGCGATACGCCCGAGATGAGCGTGTAGCTGCCGTCGCCGTTGGGACGGATGATCCATTTCTGGCCGTAGGCGCCCGACGGGCGCTCCTGCTGCACGTTGGCCCCAGCGTAGTGCGAATCTCCCCTGATGCCGAGGACGAGGCCGCTGCCTGCGTTGGCGAGGGTGGCGTAGCCGTCATCGTCGTAGGCGATCTCCCATGTTTGGCTCGGGAGCGCGGCGTAGCCTCCGAGCTCCACGTTCGCGCCCGGTACGGACGAGGCGCCGCGCACGCCGACCACCTGGCCGTCCATCATGACCGTCTGGATGACGTAGCCGCCCGCACGGACGCTGTTCTTGTTCTGGCGGGCGAGCGCATCGAGGGCGGCGCGGGCCGTGGTCGTGCGCACGATGCGCCACCGCTGCGCGGCGCTCCCATCCTCGCTGCCGCCCTGCACGTCGGCCCCCGCCGCAGCAGATCCGCCCGCGACCTCGAGCATGAGGCCCGTGCCCACGTTCTTGAGCACGTAGCTGCCTCCTACACGGGAGTAGATGGCCCATTCCTGCGTCGCCTGGCCGTCGATACGCTCGGATTGGACCACATCCGCACCCGCTATGGGGCTTCCGCTCGGGATGTCGAGGACCTTCCCCGAGAGGGCGCATTCGATCACGTAGAAGCCGTCGTCGGCTCGGGAGATCTCGAAGGCCTGGTTGTCCATGCCGGTCGCCGTCCACACGATGGCATTGCCGCCTGCCGCAGTGCTCTCGCCGGCGATGTCGAGCCGCCCGTCGGTGTTCACGGCAGGCGTCAGCGCGTACAGCCCCTCGGGCAGCTCGACCATGCCCGCAGCGTCGACCTGGGGAGGAACGGGGATGAGCAGGAAGCGCTGATTCCTGCCGCCGTTCGGGGCCCACAGGTTGGCATTCGTGCCGTTTGCCGAGGCGTGCCCCACGATATCGAGCACGGAGCTGCCGTTCACAGCCGAGACGAGCGTAGAGCTGCCGTCGGCATTCAGCTGTATGCGCCATTGCTGCGAGGGGCGGCCGTTGGGCGTCCACTGGGCGACGTTGGCGCCGTTCGCGCTCGACTCGCCGTTCACGTCGAGTGCAAGGCCGGAATTGGCGTTGGTGAAGATGGCGTAGCCCGCATCGTCATACGACAGATTCCATTGCTGGTTCGCGCGTCCGCCGTAGGTCCAGAGCGCCACGTTGGCCCCGTCCTCAGCGGACTCGCCGGCAACGTCGAGCACCTGGCCGGCCTCGAGCGCAGACTGGATGATGTAGGTTCCCTCGGGAAGCTTGGCGCCCGCCTGCGAGCCCTGCTCGTCGCCCACCTTGGCATAGCTGCCGTCGGCCTGCAGTTTGTAGTAGACGATCACGGAATCGGTGGCATCCCAGATGGCGATGTCGTAACCCTCGGCCGCGCCCACGGCATCGGAGAACTCCACGAGGTAGGTGTCGTGCCCTGCGACGCAGAGCGCCTGCACCTCAGCAGGGGCGGAGCCGTCCACGCGCTTCATCCAGAACTCCATGTTCCGGTACATCTCATCGGCAAGGCCCTCGGCCTTGGTCTTATTGAACAGACCTTTGGCCATGCCCTCGGGAACGCTCGAGAACGTGGTCGATCCGTAGCCCACGAGGTGGATCCCGGGATTGAAGAACAAGATGAGCTCGGCGGCGATCGAGGAGTCGACATCCGTGATGCCCAGGGACGCGAGCTGGGCGACCTTGGCCGGATTCAGGTCGGTCGGGGTGGCGGGATGGCCCTTGTAATAGTACGCATACGCGTCGCCGTAGTAGGTCATGACGAAGCGCGCATAGCCCTCGAAATCAGGCTCATCGTCTGGATAGGTGGAGCCGAGGAGCAGCATGACATCCTTGCCCGACTCCTCGGCTGCCGAGAAGTACCCGTCGTTGAAGTTGAAGAGGGCCTTGAACTCGGCGACGGCCCCATCACCCGCCGCCTGGATGGCGGAGAGGCGCCTATCTATATAGAACCTGATGATCCCCTCTCCGACGGATCCGTCGCGGACGGCAGCGCCGAACGCATCCCCATCGCCATCTGTCACGAGGAGGGCGGGACGGGTGAGCCACCACGTCGCGCTGCCCTCGCTGGCGATGGCGGCCCAGGTGCGCCTGTTGTTATCGTTGTAGTGCTCCGCCGTGTAGCCCGCCATCACCTCGCCGTTGCCGTAGGCATATTGCCGCGCATCCTCCCAGCCGGCCTTGAGGTCGTTATGGATGGCCTCGTTCTCGGCAAGGGAGGTCCCGTCGTAGGTGGCGGAGAAGGCCGCGTACGACCCCGTCCCGTCGCTCAAGACCGTGATGGTGTAGCGATCGGAGGGGATCCTGTTCGCATAGAGCACCTCCTGGATGATCCACACGAAGTTGTCGCCCAGGTAGAGGTTGAACCGCGATGAGGGGTCGAGGGTATGGAGATCCTCGACATAGGCATCGAACGCCTCGAAATTGCTGCGGAAGACCGCGCTTTCCTCGGCATAGTCGGAAGACTGGTAGGCGATGGCCTCCTCGGTGAGATAGGGCAGCGCGTACACGCCGTACATGCCGTCGCGCGGCCCGGGAAGGGCATTCCAATCCCAGGCGCCCGCGCGCATGAGCAGGGCGATGGTCGGACCCGCCGTGCGGATGCTGCCCTCACCCCAGAGCGAGAGCGAGAACATGGTCACGGGCATGGTGGCGGTCAGCGGTGCGAGGTTGTACTCGTCGGCCACGATACCCACCGTCTGGGAGCTCGTCGAACCGGCAACGGTCGCCCCATCCAACGTGAAACGCACGGTCACGGTGAACCTGCCGAAGTTCTCGAAATCCATGTCGAAGGCTGCGGTGGCCGCGTCGATGTCGGCAAGCGCAAGCGTTTTGGAGACGCTGCGGGTGATGGTCCCCCTATACGACATGGTGGCATCCACGACGATCGCGTCGGCCTCTCCCGAGGCGAGGATCGCATCGAGCTCCTCTACCGTGATGGTCGCCTGGGTAATGTTGCGCTGGGGCGTGACGGTGACCGACCACGAGGCATCCTCCGCCGCGAGTTCCCGTGTCTCGAGACCGTCCGCAGATTCGGCCTGCCCCGCTTCGGCAACAGGCCCATCCCCCACCTCGGTAGGCTCCCCCTCTTCGGCGGGCGCAGCCTCGGCGGGATCCTCCTCCAAGGGCTCGGCCTCGGGAACCTCCCCGGGCTCTCCAAGCACATCCTCGGCGATGGCGGCCTCCTCCTCGCGTACGGGCTCCTCCGCCCATGCGGGATGGAAGGTTCCCAGCACGGGGAAGCCCAGTGCGAGCGTGAGGATGACGGCGAGCTGCGCCGGCCAAAATCTGCGGTTCTTCATGACGACCCCTGCTTCTACCCGGGAAACCATGATCGGCTGCCTGCCATTGTCGCACAGCATGCGCCGCAGATACAGCGGGCATTCCGCCACGCATCACGCGCATGCCGTCTGCGGTCGGAGGGAATCGCCTCGTACTCGGACGCTTCCCGAAGCCGCTGGTATAATCGGATGATCGGGAGGGATGGGCGGCCCCCTGCAGCTCGCCTGACCCCATCGCTTCCACCGGAAGGCGCCACCGCTGCGGCTTCCGCGGACATCGGAACGATCGCATCATCGGTAGGGGCATCATGGGGCCCCCACAGCCGGTCGTATCCTAGACGCGGGGCTCGGACCCTGCATGCATAACGACGAGAAAGGAACCGATAGCCAATGAATGAGACCGCACAGAGCTCGATGGCCGTGCTTATCGACTACGAGAACCTGGCCCTGGGCACGGGCAAGCGCAAGCGCGGCGGGCATCAGGAGCCGGGTCCCGCGCCCGACGTGAAACGCATCCTCGAGCGTCTGGTGGACAAGGGCCGCATCGTCGCCAAGCGCGCCTACTGCGACTGGCAGCGCTTCGATACGGCCGTGACGCCTCTGCATGAGCTGGGAATCGAGCTCATCGAGATCCCCGATCGCGCCTACACGGGCAAGAACTCCGCCGACATCCGCCTGGCGGTGGATGCGGTCGAGATGTGCCTCACCCGCGACCATATAGATACCTTCGCGATCCTGTCGGGCGACTCCGACTTCTCGCCGCTCGTATCGAAGCTCAAGGAGTTCGGCAAGACGGTGATCGGTGTGGGCATGAAGCAATCCACCAGCTCGCTTCTGGCCGAGAACTGCGACGAGTTCATCTTCTACGAGGATGCCGTGAGCGCCGGACGCATCCCCGACTTCACCGCGAAGGTGCCCAAGGAGAAACACGAGTGCTACCAGCTGCTGTTCGAGACGATCGATGCGGCGCAGGGCGAGAGCGACTCGGCGCTGCTGGCATCGCGTCTGAAAGACACGATGCGCCGCAAGCGCCCGCAATTCTCGGAGCGCAGCTATGGCTACCGCAGCTTCACCGACTTGCTGAATGAGGCGAGCTCGCTGGGGCTCATCCAGATCCATCGCGACCAGAGGAGCGGGACTGCCGTGGTGGATGGTTTCTGCGAATAGCGGGAAAACCGATGCATGCTCCGCTGGGTCTCGGGAGCGTCTCGATGGGGTTGCGGATCAACGTGCGGCATGCCTCGTGACAATGCCGTGAGAATTCCGATCCGCAGTGCGATTGCCCGTATAATATACCCGTATCTGTGTACGTAAGGAGGCACTATGGGTATCCGCTCCCGCAGGGCTCGCTCGCATTCCAAGACCCATGTCCTGGGCTTCGGCATCGCCGGCTTCATCGGCTTCATCGCCATGCTCGCCGTCGCAGGAGCGCTCTCGCTTTCGACGATCGTCTCGGGATGGCTCGAGGATCTGCCCGACTACACCTCCGCCGAGGCCTACCTCGTCGCCGAGCCCACCATCATCTACGACTGCAATGGCACGCAGATCGCCGAGTACTATCTGCAGCAGCGCCGCTCGATCGGCCTCGACGAGGTCTCGCAGTATGTCATCGACGGCACGATCGATACCGAGGACCACCGCTTCTACACCCACAACGGGATCGATCCGCAGGGCATCGTGCGTGCCGTGTTCGCACAGCTCACCGGACGCTCGGAGGGCGCGTCGACCATCACCCAGCAGCTGGTGAGGAACACGGTCCTCTCGGCCGAGCAGTTCGACTACACCGTCAGGCGCAAGGTGCGCGAAGCCTACATCGCGCTTCAGATGGAGAAGATGTTCACCAAGGACCAGATCCTGAACATGTACCTCAACACCATCTACTACGGCAACGGCGCCTACGGCATCGAGGCCGCTGCGGTCACCTACTTCAACGTGCACGCGAGCGAGCTCACCCTCGCCCAGGCGGCGCTGCTCGTGGGCCTGCCCCAGTCGCCGTCCGCCTACGATCCCACGGTCAACCCCGATCTCGCCCTCGCGCGCCGCAATATCGTCCTCGACCGCATGCTCCGCGAGGGCGACATCACCCAGGAGGAGTTCGATGCGGCATCCTCCGAGGAGCTGGTCCTGAACCCAGGCTCGCTCGGACACCCCATCGGCACCTTCCCCTATTTCACCGACCACGTGCGCTCGCTCCTGCTCGAGGACTTCGATGAGGCGACCATCCTCCAAGGAGGCCTCAGGGTCTACACCACCATCGACCCCGATATCCAGTATGCCGCCGAGAGCGCCATGGCCGAGCGCCTCGAGATGTCAGACAACGACGCCCTCACGGGCGCGCTCGTGTGCATCGAGAACGCCAACGGCTACGTCCGCGCCATGGTCGGCGGCCGCGATTACAACGCGAGCGAGTTCAACTCCGCCACGCAGGCACGCCGCCAGTGCGGATCCAGCTTCAAGGTCTACACGCTCGTGGCGGCGCTCCGCTCGGGCATGAACCCCAACGTGACCCTGAACTGCAGCTCCCCCATGCAGATCACGCCCACGTGGCGCGTGCAGAACTACGGCAACGCCAACTACGGCACTCGCTCGCTCACGAGCGCCACGGCCATCTCGTCCAATACCGCGTATGCCCAGGTCGCCGAGGCGATCGGCGCCGAGAAGATCATCGAGACCTGCAAGCTCATGGGCATCGACGTCGACATCCCGGCGTACCTCTCGGTCTCCATCGGCTCGGTGGGCGTGCCGCCCATCCAGATGGCCGAGGCGTTCTCGGTGCTCGCGACCGGGGGCTATCACCGAGACCCCTGCTGCATCACGCGCATCGAGGACCGCAACGGCAACGTGGTCTACGAGCACACCGATAATCCCGAGAAGGTGCTCGAGGACGGCATCGCGGAGGCGACGACCGATATCCTGCGCGAGGTCGTGAGCGGCTACAACACCGGTTACGAGGTCGGGGCCCGCTGGTACGTCGACCAGCCGCTCGCAGGCAAGACCGGCACCTCCGACGAGGCCACCGACCTGTGGTTCGTGGGCTACACGCCCCAGTACACCACGGCGGTCTGGAACGGCATCCTCGAAGCGCGCGAGACCGTGTATTTCCAAGGCCTCAACGGTCAGACCGCCCAGCTCCCCCAGCCCATCTTCGCCGAGTTCATGTGCTCGATCCTCGAGGGCCTCCCCTACGAGCCCTTCCCCGACAGCGGCTCCCGTCCCGAGTACCTTCCCAACACCACCTGGAAGTTCGTGGGAACCTCGACATCGCTGAACGACCCCGAGCTCGCCCAGAAGGAAGAGGAGGAGCGCAGGCGGCAGGAAGAGGAGGAGCGCAAGAAGCAGGAAGCCGAGGAGAAGCTCAAGGAAGAGCAGGAGAACCAGCAGAACCAGCAGGGCGAGAGTCCCGGAGGAGACACCGGCGGAGATGCCGGCGGCGGTGGCACCGGCGGAGACACCGGAGGCGGTGGCACCGGCGAAGATGCCGGCGGTGGCACGGGCGACGACGCCGGAGGCGGCGGAGATGCCGGTGGCGGCGGTGACGGAGGCGACGCCGGCGGAGATACCGGCGGCGGCACCGGCGGAGATACCGGCGGCGGTGGAGCCGGAGAAGGGGGAGGCTAGGCCCCCCTCCAACCTCTAGCTGCAGGCTCTCTGCGTACACCCTTCTCAGCACGTTTCCCCAGCAAGTCCTCCAAGTAACGGCACAGTCGCCAGAGGGCGTGCCGGGGAAATGTCAGGAAGGGCAGGGAACGTTTCGTGAAACGTGCGCACGGTTCGCAAAGCGGGCTGAAAAAACCGTACGTTTCGCGAGCGGTGAGCAGAGAGGGGCGCTCCCCTCCTATTCATTGAACCCCGACCACGAACATCCCCATCGGAACACGAACATCCCGGGGATGTTCGCATAAGAAACGGGATGTTCGTGCAGGCATGCAGCAGGGATGCACGTCTGCCCAGCAAGCCTCACGGCGACGGTACAGCCGCCAAGGTCCTTGCTGCAGAAAAGAAGGTAGAGAAAGACAATGCGCGGGATTTATGCGCCGTTTGGCCGAGTGCGCATCCGCACGCCCTAGGCACACCCTCCGCATGCATATACCATGGGATATAACACCATACGAGAGCAGCTTCACCTCATCTGAAAACGACGGGGATCCCCATCAGGGCCACTGCAGCGAGGAGGTGCCGACGACATGACAGAACACGGGAACAACAATGTCATAACCTCGGCCCTCGGACTGCGCCGTTCGAAAGACCGCCTGAGTATCCGCACGGTGCGCCTGAGATATCTGAAATACATGCTCATATTCCCCTTGGCCCCCGTCTTCGCGAACATGCAGGAAGCGCTGTTCGGCGATACCATGCATCTGCTCGAACTCGATGCGATGACGTTGGCAGGCAGCGCCTATTGCGCGGGCGCGGGGCTGCTGTTCGCGTTCACGCAGCCGAAGACGATCGACAAGCTCTCCCGCGCGCTTGCCGTTGCCACGGCAGGTGCCTTCCTACTCTGGCTGATGCTGCCCAGAGGCCAAGCGGGCTTGATCGCCGCGATGCTGTTCACAGCGGGTTTGGGCGGCTGCACCGCATGTGCGTCCTGCGCATATATCTTCGTCTTGAATGAGGCGGAGCGCTTCCTCGGTGCGGCGGCGATCTCGCTCTTCTTCGCATTCAACCAGCTCGAATTCGGGCTGTCGCTCATATCGGGCCTGTTCCCCAAGGCGTATCTGGCTGCGCTCGTGACGGGAACCTGCATGTGCCTTCTGCTGTACGAGGCCGATGATTTCTCCGCTGTGGAGGCCGAGCCGGAGACGACGTTCGGTCCCGCCCTTGCATTGACGCTCTATTTCTTCGTGGCGCATTACCTCGTCGAGGTATTCTATACGTACCTGCCGGGCACATCCTTACCGGAGGCCGCCATAGCGAACGGCGCGACGGGGATCGCGGTCGTCTTCCTCGCGTTTGCGCTGCGGTTCATCGCCAAGCACAGCGTCTGGAACATGTGCAACCTGTTCTTCGTCGCCATCACGGCATCATACGCCCTGTACTTCGCACCCGAGGGCTCTGTGTTGCGCTGCATCGGACGCTTCGTCCACGGCTTCGAGCAGATGGGATACATCGCCGCCTATTATCTCCTCGGCTGCGTCTTCAAGGAGCACGGGGACTTCCGGCTTTTCAAGCTGTTCCTCGTCGTCACCTTGCCTGCAAGCATGATCGTTTACGTGATCCCGGGCGTCATCTCCGCCTATACACCCGAGTACGTGCCGCTGGTGGCGACAACGGTAGCCGGCACGCTGTTCGCCGTGTTCATACTGATGTCGTCCGCGTATTCCACCTACCTGCTCTCCGCCGATAGATCCGACGACCCGCGCGGGGCCGACACGGCAGCTGCGGGCTCAGAAGAGGGCGCCCCCTTGATGTGCCTCCCCCTTCCCTGAAAACCGAGGGGAGAAGCGCCTTGGAGAACTGCGGGCTCTCCCCCCGCGAGATCGAGGTCTCAACTCTGCTCCTTCAAGGCGAGAGCGCGAAGCACGTCGCGAAGCTCCTGAAGATCAGCACGAGCACCGTGAATTACCACATCAAGAACCTCTACAGGAAGCTGGGCATAGGGAGCCGAGCAGAGCTGTTCGCCCGATTCGGCTCCTTGGATCCATCCCCTGCCGATGCGGGAAAAGACGGGCAGGGGCAATGAGGCGTTCCCCCACCCCGTGGCCAAAACAGCGGCTCCGACAGCACCCGGAGCCGCTTTTCATGCCGATCTACCGCCTTTTTTATGCCAACCTACCACAATTAATAGCTTGCCAGGGAAGGCCCGGGCATGCGATAATCACAGGGTACCCCCAACGGAGCAGAGGGCTGCCCGCCCTCAAGGCAGGACAGCGAAACTGGAAAGGAAGATCCCATGAGAAGATTCCTAGCCCCCATCATCACGCTGTTGGCGGCGTGCAGCCTGCCCACCGCCGCGCTGGCCGACCCGCCCGCACCCAGCTGGACGCTGACCATCCCCGCCGACACCACCATCACCTATGGGATCGTAGGCCCCCAATTCCTCGGTAATCACACCGTCACCGTGGGCGAGGACTGGGATCTTGATCCTGGCCGCCTAGTCGTCTGGTGGGGAGACGGCGGCAGCTTCACACATGCCACCCCGAGTATCCTGACAGAGATTCCCTACACGCTGTCGAGCGATGGGATAGATGGCATACCCAATCCCGATGAAGCCTGGAGCTTTAGTTCCCCAGGCGACTCGGGAACCTCTCCGCTCTACATGGTTGTAACGCAGGAGGCGTGGGACAATGCGGTCCCGGGCGAATACTCCACAACGATTACGTATATCTCATATCTACCCTTCTCTTAATCCGTGCTCGAGAAAGCTGCCACGATCTCCAGCGCACGTCACGATAAGGAGGAAGAAATGCGGATAATGAAGAGAGGCAAGGTCTGGGCGGCGCTCGCCTGCGCGCTGCTCTTGGCGCTCGGCCTGGGCACGGCGGCGCTCGCCGCCACCGAGGGCACCCAGGAGCTCACGACCGAGGTGCCCTGCACGGTGGTGCTGCACGTGGGGGCGCACGGCAAGGCCACGGTCGACGGGACGGACTACACAGGCGACGGCTCCTTCCAGCGCCCGTTGGGAACCGTCGTCACCTATGCCTTCGCGCCCGACAAGGGCTACGAGGTCGAGAAGGTGATCTACAACGGCGCCGACGTCACCGGCGGGCTCTCCGGGAACTCATACACCGCGCCGGCCCTTGGCGGCGATGCGGAGCTGACCGTCACCTTCCGCGCCGTGCCCTCCACGCCCGGCGGGACCCCGGGCGGCACGCCCTCGGGGCCCGGCGGGATCCCCAGGACCGGCGACGAGGCCTCCCCGGCCTTGTGGCTGGCGCTGGCCGGCGGCGGCCTCGCGCTCCTGGGCGCGCGCCACCGCAAGCACGACCCCCGCCCGGAGCAGGAAGATCGATGACGGAACAACGGACGCGAAGGAGAATTGCCATGAGAAGGTTCCTAGCCCCCGCCCTCGCGCTGTTGGCGGCGTGCTGCCTGTCCACCGCCGCGCTGGCCGACACGCAGGGCACCCAGACGGTGACCACCAGCGTCCCGGAGAACCCGCCCAGCTGGACGCTGAACATCCCCGCGGACACGGCCGTCCCCTACGGCGACCCCGACACCTCCATCGGGTGGGTGACCGTGTCGGACGTGGAGAA
>RQYE01000002.1 GCA_004010535.1 Coriobacteriales bacterium OH1046
CGGGAGGGAGAACCGCCCGGACCTGTCTGCTGGCGGCGAGTTGCCCCTGAAAGCGGTCGCCGCTCCGCCCATCCTCCCCGCCCCCTCCTCCTGGTGCCGCTGGCATCCATGAGATTATCCAAGACTGCGGGGGCCTTCCCGGTCTGAGGTGGGCGCAATCGGGGAAGCTGTACGATGAGCAGGGGGATGCGGCCCCTAAAGCTCTGCGGCCTTGACAAGCGTTCCCGCTCCGATCAAACATCGGCCCAAGTGCCATCCGGTCAGGAATGTCATCGAACATAGGGTCAGATGGCTGCTCGGTCAAATCTATGCTCGGCAACGCCGATGGCGCCATGCAAAGGGGCGGCGGTCAGGACTCGACCCACGCGCTTCTCTACTCGCGCAATAATAAACAGATGGTCGAAGAGGTACTGCATCAAGTCGGCGTTCTCGATGACGAACGCGGAGAAAAGGAGGCGGGAGCAGCGGTCGCTCCTGTTAACCGGAGATGGATTCAAAAAGATCATCATCACGAAAGACGCGTTGGCCCCGCTTTACGACGATGAAGGGGTTCTGATGATGAGCGTCTTCGATTTCCTGATGGACCCCGGCAGCCTAGATCTTTGAGCCGGCTCTAACGTGTGCTGGTGAAACGCGGTGGCTCGATGTACCAGGGATTGTGCGCGCACTTCTCCGGGAGAACCAGGTACCCGGCAGTCTTGGGCGGGGGGCGCTACGATCGCCCGAGCCCGCTCGTAGTACACTATCGCGTATACGGAAGAGGAGGTGGGGCACATGGCATTCGATCCCAGGCGCGAGGATTACCAGCGCCTCGGCCTCCGTTTCGCGCGCGGTCTCGATAGCGGCGATCCTGCGGGGGCCATGCGCGCCTTCTCCACCTTCGGCCGCCGCTTCGCGCGCATGCGCGACACGCTGCCGCAATCCGATGCCGATCGCGCCTTCCATCTGGTGGCGGATGCGGCGGTCATCATCGATTACCAGCTTCCCTTCGTAACCGACGAGCAGGTCGAGCCGTTCGTCTCCCGTGCGGGGAAGCTGATCGACGAGGCGCTCTCCCTCGACGTGCTCTGCCATGATGCCGTGCGGATGCGTTTTGCAGGAGCGCATCCCAGTTTCGAGAACAGCTACGATTTCCTGCGCGAGGGTGCCCGCGCGGTGCTTGCCGCATGCCGCGAGCAGGCTGCGCGCGAAGCTGCCGATGCATCCGCCGAGCGTGCACATCTGGCAGCCGAGATCGCCATGCGGCCCTACTACCGCTGGATGGCGAGCCTCGCCGAGAAGGCCCTCATCTGCGGCCGCAATCGCGCCTGCATCCAACTCGCGCATGAGCTTCTCGAGCTCGATCCCGCAGACAGCGCAGATGTGCGCTTCACCTGCGCGCTCGCGTACGCCAAGCTCGAGGATGAACAGGGCCTCGATACCTTCGCAGCAAAGAATGCCCAGCTCGAGCGGGGTATCGGAGCGGAGGACGCATGGATGCTCCTTTCGCGCTGCGCGCTTGCTTTCAAGCGGCGCGACTTCGACGGCGCCCGGGTGCAGCTGCGCCGGATCACCGAGAATTACCCTCACGCCGTGCTCGACCTCATTGATCAGAAGGAGCTGCCCGAAGGCGTCTTCTCGCGCTTGGCCGTGGGCCCCGGCAGCGAGGATGAGCTCATGCTCGCAATCTCCGAGGCGACGGTGCTTCTGCTCGATGGCCGCTACCCCTTCGGCGCTTGGGTCGAGGAGGAGGCGCGCCGGCTCGCAACACCCCAAGACCTGCGCGAGCTCGCAGAATCTGAGGAAGAGCTGCGATGAGGGCGCGCGAGGAACTGGTCATGCGTTTGGCCGAGACCCGCCGCGCAACGCTCGGCGGCATATCGGACAGCGCTTTCGATGAGCTTAAGCGGGCGGTGCAAGATGCCCCCGAGTCCTTCATCGACACCCCTGCCAACCAGGCGTTCTATCTGGTCTGCGTGGCGGTCGAGCGCTTCGAGAGGGACGGAGAGGGAGACGATGCGCTCGATGATGATGCGTACCTGCGGGCACGTCGGCTCCGCCACATGCGGATGGTCTCGGATTGCGATCAGATCCTTGCCATCGATCCCGCATGCACCGATGCGCATCTGCTCAAAGCGCTCGCCGAGAATGACAATGCGGAGGCCCTGCTCGGCATCCTCCTCGATATGGAGGATGCGATCGCGGCCGAGGGGGACGCATGGAGTGACGTGCTCCTGCGTCCGCAGCTGAGGGTTCGGGCGGCGGTGGTGCGTACCTGCATGGAGACCGCGCGGTACGGTATGGCGCTCGGAAAGGCGGCGGAGAGCCTTGCGCTCTCGCCCCTCGATACGCTCGGCTGCCGCCATTCCGCCGTGCTTGCATATGCCCGCCTCGAGGACGAGGCGGGCTTCGAGGCGCTCGACGCCCGTTTCGATCATGCGAGCAGTGCTTGGTCGCTTCTCGCCCGCGTGATACTGAATTTCAAATTGGGCCGCATGAGCGCTGCCCGCCGCGCGCTCGCCGGCTATTCGGCGTTGGTCGAAGGGGGTGCCTACGCCCTGCTCAGGCCCATACTCGTCGACACCTACATGCCCGACCGGCCTGCCTGCGCGCCGTGCAGCTTCACCGAGGCTCTGTTCGCCGTGCACGAGGCCGATCCCATCGTGGTCGACGTGCCCGACTTCGCGCTGTGGGCGGAGGATCAGCCCGTTGTACGCGCCGCCGCGCGCTCCTATGCGGATGCGCACGGCTTCGATTGGTAACGGGCGGGGATCTCAATCACGCGCGGCGTGCCGTGCCGCCTTCTCCTCGTACATCGCTTCATCGGCCTGCCGCATGAGCTTCTCTATGCTATCGGTGCCATCGATGGTGCCGCTCGCCGTTCCCATCGAGAAGCTCAAAGGGTTGCCGTCCGCAATCAACCCGTATCGTACAGCCCGGCGCTGCAGCACCTCCCGGCTGCAGCGGGCGCGCATGAGGGTGTCTTCCCGCTGGGAGGCGAGCGAGACGATGATGAACTCATCGCCGTGCATGCGGTAGAGGGAGGCGGTGCCGTCGAACTCCATCTGGAGGATCGAGACGAGCAGCGAGAGGGCCCGGTTGCCCGCTTCGTGGCCGTAGAGGTCGTTGAAGAGCTTGAAGTCGTCGAGATCGAGCATGACGAGCGTGACCTCCTGACCCGCCAGCTGCCCCATGTCGCGGTGGAAAGCGCGCAGGTTGTCGAGTCCTGTCAGCGCGTCGCAATACGATTGGTCCATGAGACGCTCGTGTTGGGCGGCCTCGCGCATATGGCGGTAGTACTTGATGCAGCTCGAGATCGTGAGGATGAGCCAGAGCATCTGCAGGTTGATGGAGGTGCCGTGGCTCAGCGCTCCCGCTTGCTCGGCGGTGTCCATCATGTACGCGAACGAGCCGAGCAGCAGCGGGGCGAGGGCGACGGGCCTTATCACGAAGATGCATACGATGCTTATCGCTTGCGTCAGAAAGGCGTAGAGGCCGTTGCCGCGCTCGAGGTCGCCACCGGAGATGTAGATCCCGAAAGCGAGGGAGATGGCGATGAACTGCGCGATGACGATCTTTATGGGAAGCAGGGGCAGGCTCCGCCCATCCCGTTCCCCGCGCCTCGCGAGGAGGAAGGCGGCCACGAGGATAAGCGCGCTCAGCAGCTGGACGCAGTAAGCTATCCCGTGATGGATGATCCACTCCCAGCCTACCTTGGCGATCACCTCGGGATTCTGGGACATGGCGAGGCTGTTCCTGATCATGAGGACCTCGAGGATGGCGGCGACCGATGCCAACGTCGTCCCATAGCGGAGGTTCGAGATGGTGATGGACCGGTCTATGTAAGGAGTGATCCTGTTGAGGCCCAGCAAGGTTGCCAAGATCTCATCGAACGGACGACTCTGCCGGGCGTTCGCATCCTCGGAGGTATGCTCCACGGGAGGCGCCTCCTCTCTGTGCCGGGCCGCTGCCGGGAGTTTCCGCTGATACGCTCTCTGCCGTCTTGAGGCGATGGCATATCGACTTGATTATACTATGCAACGAGGGGCCTCGGGCATTTCCGGTACCTCTCCGCGCTCGTCCCGAGCTTGCCACGCCTGCCCTGAATCCGCGGTTAGGCGGGAGGGGCGTCAACGGTGGGAGCAGGGCCGCCGGCTGGCGCAGGACAGGGCGGCATATGCATGCGCACGAGAATACTATGCAGTTTTATAGTCCTGTGGGGACGATTTTATGACCGCACGGAGAGAATCCGTTGACGGTCTTCAAATAATGCTCTACACTTCCCATTCGAAAAGAGAATAGCAGTATCCGGCAAACCCGCCGAAAGGCGGCGACGCAAAGCTACAGGGCCTTTACTGGCAGCCAGCTGCACCGTTCCATGGAATGATGCAGCTGGCTGTTTTTTGTTGGACGGTCGGGTTCGGTCCCCGCAGGCTCGTGCGAGAAGGGCAGAGGATGTCAGGCTCCCATGCGGGGCCGGGAGAGATGATGGAGAATGATATGATCTTGAAATTCAGCGCGGGGGGGCGCCATTCAATAGCTAGAAGGCTCTATGCCTTGCTGGCTCTTCTCCTGTTCATCATCGGGATCTGCCCGCCCCTCGCCGCATCTGCGGATGAGCCGGGCGTGTCCATCACCACCCCTCCGATCCACCGGAAACAGCTGGGCGACAACGGCGACGGCAGTTACGATCTTACGCTGACGGTCCGGGGCGAGACGGACTCGGCGATTGCAGAGCAGCGTGCCAACGTGCTCGTCATCTTCGACAACTCCTCGAGCATGGAAACGTGGGTTCCTGTGTATGGGACGCGTTTGGCGGCCGCGAAGCATTCGGTCAACCAGCTCTCGTCGACCCTGCTCGGCCTCAACACCGCTGCGAACGCAGATATCGTCGAGATGGCCCTGCTGTCCTTCAACACCGGTACGACTCTCGAATGCGATTGGACCACCGATCTCGGCACATTCCAAGGCGCGACGAACGGGATGGGAACCGACCTCGGCACGAACTGGGAGCTCGCCTTGGATCAGGGAAAGCAGGTTGCCGATGCCAAGGCCGCCGATGGCGATCCCACCTACGTCATCTTCGTGACCGACGGCCTGCCCACCAAGGACAAGACCGGCAATTGGGTTGACAATGACGTTGGATATGCGCATTCCCTCGACGAGGCGAAGGCGATCGTGGATGCCGGTTACCACCTCTACTCGGTCTACATGTACGGGGGGCACAACTATCTGAACCAGCTCACGAACTACGCCTACACGGGCGACCCCAACGGGAACCCCGGCGGTACGTACTACTATCAGGCCTCCGATACGCCGGCCCTGCAGGCCGCGCTCGATCAGATCGCCGCCGTCATCACCAAGACCATCACGTACAAGGATGTCTCCGTCGACGACAGGCTCGACGCCGTGAATATGGACTTCGCGGATATCGGGGCGGCCGGCACGCCGGAGTACGTCCTGACCAAGACGCGCGTATCCACCGGCGAGGAGATCGCCACCTACGATTCGGCGACCGGTATGCTCACCGGTACATGGGACTACGAGCTTCCCACGTTCGACCTCGGCGACAAATCCCTGTCGTGGAGGCCCGAGGCGAACGCGGATACCGTGCTCGACAACGATGTCACCTACTCCATAACCGTGAAGGTGAAGCCTACCCAAGCGGCCTACGACGCCATCGCCGACGGAACGGCACCGCTGCAATCCGGTGACAACGACGGCGATGGGGTGGACGATGCCGAGGGCCTCTATTCCAACGACAACGACCATGCGACCATCACATTCAGCACGATCCTGACGGAGACCTCCTCCAGCGGCGGCACGACATCGACGGTGACCGGACCGCAGACATCCCCCTACAACAAACCCGTCGCCTCGCCTCCCACGTCCACCCTGACGCTCACCAAGCGCTGGGTTGGCGACGATCATGACCAAACCACGCCAAGCCGGCCGACCGAGCTCCACGGCACCGTCACGCGCGATGGCGGGACAGCCGATGAGAAGACCTACGACGTTACCCTGACGCCATCGGCAGGCGACCCGAACGTCTACACCACCACTTTGGAGGTTCCCGCCGGACCGACCGGGCATACCTACACGTTTGCCGAGGAGATGCTCCCCTCGTACTACACGGCCTCGGCGGTGACGGCAGCGACGTCGGGTGCCACGTCCTCGGCTTCCGGCGCTACGCTGACGCTCGCGGGCTTTTTGCCGCAGGCCGGCAGCTTCGAGATCGCCAATACCTATGCCGCATCCGGCTCGGTGGAGCTGTCCGCGACCAAGATCCTCAATGGGAGGGATCTCGAGGCCGATCAGTTCGAGTTCACACTTACCGGCGCGGATGACGGCGTATCGCAGGTCAAGAAGAACGCGGATGACGGCACGGTCGACTTCGATGCGATCACGTACACCGCGATAGGCACCTACCGGTACACCATCGTCGAATCGGAGGGTGGCGGCATCGGCTATGTGAATGATACGCATACCGAGAACATCACCGTCACGGTCACCGATAACGGCGACGGCACGTTGGAGGCGACTGCCGAGTATGATGCCGACGGCGCGACGTTCATCAACGAGTACGTGGCGGTTCCCGTCGCCGTCCTCAAGCAGAGCTCCGGAGACGGTACTCCCGCGCTGGGAGGAGCGCAGTTCACGCTCTACCTCGATGACGGCGACGGAGTCTTCGGCAACGGGGACGCTGTGGCGACAACCTACAGCGACGATGCCCTGACGACTGAGATCCCCGGGTCGGTGGTGACCACCGGTGCCGATGGCAAGGCGGCCTTCTATGGCCTGATCGCGGGCGAGACGTATTGGTTGAAGGAGACGCGTGCCCCCGTTGGCTATAACCTCGACGCCCAAGCCCATGCCATCGTCGTCGCTGCGGACGGGACCATCAGCACCCTTGACAGCGCCGGAACGAGTGCCGCGCTTCCGATTGCAGGTGGAATCGCAACCATAACGATCGCGGACGACCCGCTTCCGATCCTTCCGGGGACGGCAGGCGCCGGCATCGTCGGCATCCTCCTTGCGGGATCGACCTTAGTCCTCGGCGGAGGCACGGCAGCCCTCCATGTGCGGAGGCGCGGCGGACGCAGGAGCTTGGGAGGGTCTTATAGCCCGCGCCACATGAAGCGCGAGTAGCCCCAAGGCCGCAAAGCCCGGGAATCCGGGCGTACCGATTCGGTGTTACCGCGACAACAGGCAGACAACTGCGCGCATGCTGTCGCAGAGCATAGTGAAGAGCAGTAGAGAGAGCAATCGATCGAAAGGAACGTACCATGAGGAGAAATCTGAAAACGACCCTCCATAAGCTGGGCGCTGCATTCGCAGCCCTTGCCGTAGCGGTGTCTCTGGCACCCGCCGCGCTTGCGGCGCCGACCAGCGTGACGGATGTCGATGACAGCACGGTGACCATCACCGGTCTGCTCGACGGCGATACGGTCAGCGCCTACCTGATCGCCGATGCGGATATCGACGACACGAACAACCTCACCTACACGATGGCCGGGAACCTTCCCGCCGCCTATGACACGATCGACGAGCTCGTCGCGGTCACGTCCGACGGCTACGCCTTCACGCAGGGCACTGATATGCAGAACGCCGCTGCAGCCATCGCGAAGTCCCTGTCCGATGCCGGCGTGGCGGCGGCGACCACCGCTACCGCGAGCGGCACATCGGCCGAGCTCGCTCTTGGCAGCGGCTACTACCTGATCCGGGTTACGAGTACGAACGGCGAGACCCGCGTCTACCAGAACATGGTGGTCGATGTGAGCCCCAAGGCCAATGACGGCGGTACCTATGATCCGCATGACGACGTGAGCGTTGAGGTCAAGAAGACCGATGTCACCGTGACAAAGACGGTCGGTGCCAACTACACCGAGTCCACCGATGAGTACTCCGTCGGAGACGAGGTTCCCTTCAAGGTCGAGACCGTCATCCCCAGCTACCCGGCTGACTCCACGAACGCCACCTTCATCATCGCCGACACGCCGTCGGCCGGCCTTGAGATCGTCGTGTCATCCATCCAGGTCAACGGCGTGGATGCAGCTAACGGCGCTGCGTACACGATCGTTGCTACCACGGGCGGCTACACCATCACCTACAGCAAGGACTACATCCTCGCGCACCCCGGCGAGGCCGTTGCGGTGACCTACAACGCGAAGCTCACCTCCGCTGCATTCTCCCATGCCGCCGACGATGTGACCGGCAACACCGCGACGGTCGAGTTCAACCCGAACCCCTATGAGAACACCACCGTCACGCCGGGTGATGACACCACCGTCCAGACCTACGGCTACGTATTCAAGAAGGTAGACGCCAACGGGGGCGACCTTGCCGGTGCGACCTTCACGATCACGCTCGATAACGGCGAGGTGCTTACCTCCACGTCCGGTTCGGACGGCTACATCTGGTTCGAGGACCTGGCCGCTGGTACCTATACCGCCACCGAGACCGTTGTTCCCGCTGGCCATCTGAAGGCTCCCGACCAGACCTTCACGCTGAGTGCCGCCACGGCGACTGCGGACAACCCCGCGACCGCTGGCGTGACCGAGAACAACTACCTCGTCGCCACGGCCGATGTCGTCGACCCCGATCAGCCCACGCTGCCCACGACCGGCGGTGCCGGCACCCTCATCATCACGGCGGTCGGCGTCGGCCTGCTTGCCGCCGGCGGCGTTGTGATCCTCCGTGCCCAGAAGAAGCAGCGCGAGCAGTAGGAGCAGGATCCTCGATCCCATTCAGGCTTCTCATGGGTAGGGAACTGACACGTGTCTCCCGAGCAGGAGGGCAGCATATGCGCCCTCCTGCTCCCCTGCGGCGCGGGCAAGGCGCGCTGCGCTACCGCATCCAGATGGTGATCGCGCTCGCCGTCTGCCTTGCCGGCATCCTTTTGATCAGCTATCCGTTCGTGAGCAACCTCCTCAACCAGATCGCGCAGGACAAGATCAGCGATAACCAGATAGCGGCGGTCGGCGTCCTGAACGAGGAGGATCTGTCCGCCGAGAGAACAGCGGCTCTCGACTACAACGAGCGCCTCCTCGACGGGAGCGTCAAGGTGGTCGACCCGTTCGATGAGAACGACAGCGCTCCCGGCAACGACGAGTACGAGGCCGTCCTGAATGTCGTCGGCGACGGCGTGATGGGCCGTCTGGCCATCCCCTCCATCGCTGTAGACCTGCCCATATACCATTACACGACCGAAGATGTGCTCGCCCATGGCGTCGGCCATCTGCCGGAGACCTCCCTGCCGATAGGAGGCGCGCCCGCGCATTGCGTCCTCGCCGGGCATACGGGCCTGCCGACTGCGGAGATATTCAACCGGCTCGACGAGATCGAGGTCGGCGACTGGTTCGTCATCCAAGTGCTCGGCGAGGACCATGCGTACCGTGTGACCGCGATCGAGACTGTTCTGCCCGAGCAGGTCGAGAGCCTTGCCGTCGATCCCGGACGCGATCTCGTCACGCTCGTCACCTGCACCCCCTACGGGGTGAACACGCACCGCCTGCTCGTGCATGCCGAGCGCTGCGACGTTCCGCCCGAGTGGTCTGATGGCAGCGGTCCGGTCGTCCGGTCGGTGGAGACCATCATCCCCGAGGGGCCGCCCCTGTG
This sequence comes from Coriobacteriales bacterium OH1046, assembly GCA_004010535.1. Taxonomy (GTDB): domain Bacteria; phylum Actinomycetota; class Coriobacteriia; order Coriobacteriales; family Atopobiaceae; genus RUG721. The sequence continues at coordinate 9,598 of RQYE01000002.1, forward strand.
GCTCTACTCGCTTGCAGGCGCTGCCATCGCCGTGGCGATCGCCATCGTGGTCCTCATCGTTATCAGGCGGAGGAGGCGGCGCCGTGAGGATTAGGCGCGTCTCGGCGGGTTCCATCATAGGCACCCTCATGTTCTTGGCGGGAGCCTTCATCTTCCTTCTGCCCGGATTCGACGTCCTGCGCCTTCAGCGGGGGTACGACCGGGAGCTGGAGAGCTTTCTCGGTAGGGACAGTCTCACGCTGCGGGAGGATGCGGAGCCCAGTGCTGCGGAAACGATGCCCGATGACGATGCCTATCGCTTCCTCCTCTCCTACAACGAGCACGTTATCGGCGGGACCGCCGGGGCCGTGAACGACCCTTGGGGGCTCGGCAGCGACACGGATGCCCTCGAGAGTGTGGGCATCCGTGATGCAGTGGTGGGCGTGCTGCGTGTGGAGCGCCTCAATCTCGAGGTGCCGATATTCCTCGGCGCATCATACGATCATATGGAACGCGGATGCGCCATCATCTCGGGGACGTCTGCCCCGCTCGGACAGCCTACCTCGAACGTCGTGATAGCGGGGCATCGGGGGACGCTCTTCAGGGATATCGAGGACATCCAGCCGGGGGATACGCTCACCATCGAGACCAGATGGGAGACGTTGTCGTATCGGGCCGTGGAATCGCGCATCATCTCGCCGAACGATGCCGAGGCGATCGCGATACAGAACGGTCACGATATCGTCACCGTCCTCACCTGCCACCCCTATGGGTACAGCCTTCAGCGCTACCTGGTGTTCTTCGAACGGGTCCAGCCAGGCTCGGCGGGCGGGACGGGGGAGTTGGATGGCGGCGGGTTCGACAGCTTGGCTCCTTTCAGTCCGGTCAGGGCGATTTCCGAGGCTCTCGCCCCCTGCGATTCGATCCAGCTGCGCGCCGAGCGCTGGTTGAGAGTGGCGGGGTTTGCCCTGCTCGTTCTCATTCCGACGCTACGCCTCCTGACGGCGTGCCGGCCCCGTCGGCATAAGAGGGTGGCTGCGCATAGCGCGGAACGGAGAAGGCAGTCGGGCTGAGTTGACCTGGTGTGGTAGAACACGGGTATTTTCTGCTATACTCGCTTGTGCTACGTCCCCATCGTCTAGCGGCTAGGACATCGCCCTTTCAAGGCGGCAACCGGGGTTCGATTCCCCGTGGGGGCACCACCACTCGATACTGATGCCACCCGTGACAAGGGGACAGGTCATTTGTCACGCCCGCAAGAGGCATGACAAATGACCTGTCCCCTTGTCATGTCCCCTTGTCAGAGGCTGTATCGAAGCCCCCCTTGCACATGATTCAACCGAGCTCAGTGGGCTTATGGTAATCCGGAGCGTGCTGCATGATGATACCGTAGGACGCTATCTGCGCAAATACCGCTCAAGAACATCCCGAGCGGGGAGGGGCATTACCATAAGTTCCCCCTGCTCGGAATGCCGCCTGTTCGATCCGCCTAGGAAGGCATCCCGAATCACGGCCACAGGCTCTTTCGCCGGGGTCGGGGGTTTTCAATATGGCCCCGCCACCGTGCGCCTGCCACGTAGCTGTGGGACGGCAGCTTTCGCTGTAAAAATGTGCGGTCTATGGCTCCAAGCACCCGAGGGGAACCACCCAAACGCCGTCAGCGCGCTTATAGGCGACGCCGGTGGCCGAGAGAACCATGAGGAATTCCGGCCCGCGCCCCTCCACTTTTGCAGCCAGTCGCCTGAGATGCTCCGCCCCCTCATCAATCGAATCCTCGCTCGCCAGCTTGACTTCGACTGCCGCCCACGCGCCTCCGCGCAGACGAAGGACGGCATCCGCCTCAAGACCTCCGGAGTCCCGATAGTGGCGAACCTCTCCATGCAGGGCCTCGGTAAAGATGCGCAGATCCCTCACGCACAGGGACTCGAAGAGCAATCCGAAGGTCTTGAGGTCGGCAAGGAGATCACCCGGCCCCAAGCCTAACGCCGCGCAGGAGATGGAAGGATCGACGAGATGCCGTGTCTCCGAGGTCCGCACGGCGGTTTTAGAGCGCAGGTTGGGATTCCATGCCGCGAGGTTCTCCACAACGTAGAGCCTTTCGAGGGCGTTGAGGTAGGAAGCTATGGTGTCTACGTCCATGGCATCGTTGTCGTTGGCAATCATGTCCTTGCGGATCGTCGCTATCGGCATCTCGGATGAGACTGCCCGCGCTAGCGAGCGCATGAGCCTTCTGACCCTCTCAGGATTCCTCTTGTTCTTGAGGACTCGCTTGAGATCGTCCTCCACGAGGCCATTATAGAAGATATATGCCTGCTCCAGAGCTGCATCGTCGGCGAGCCCGAGTGCGGAGGGCCAACCGCCTCGGCAGGTGAGGAAGGCGTAGTCTCGAAATCCGAGCCTCGACTGGGCGGGTCCTGGGGTCTCACCCGAGAAGAGCCGGCTGAGAGAGATGCCCCCCGTGCTGTCGTCAGACTCCCAAAGGCTCATGGGGCGCATGATCATGGGCGTGATGCGGCCTATGCCGCTATGCTCGCGCGCGTCGTCATCGTCATCCAATGGGGTAGCCGAACCTGTGATGATGAACTGCCCCATCTTGTCGCGGTGATCCACCTCGTAGCGAATCTGATCCCAGATGAACGGGACGACCTGCCATTCGTCGATGAGCTTGGGGCTTTCTCCTGCAAGGAAGAGCTCTGGAGCGTTTTTTGCCAGAGCGATCTGCTGTGCGCTCGTCGACCTGTCCTGAAGGTATGCGGCGCTCTTCGCGACTTGCTCGGCAGTAGTGGACTTACCACACCATTTAGGACCTTTGATCCATACCGCACCGCAACTCCTCAGTTTGAAGGCGAGCGTTTGGTCCGCTATGCGAGGATAATATCTCTCCATTCGATCCCCTTCTATTCTTTCGGTATATTATAGATTAAAAATTCGGTTAAAAAATGATAATTCTTTCTACAGTTTGACGAGAGGCGCCATCTCCAGGGGTGTGACAGGTGTGGCAAGAAAACGAAACGTGAACGTGACAAGGGGACAGGTCATTTGTCACGCTCGCAAGAGGCGTGACAAATGACCTGTCCCCTTGTCACGTGCCTTGGCGCGACGACCGCTGGGGACCGCTTTGCCTCCCGCTACGCCGTGCTACCATTGCCTGTGCAAAACCAACCGATCGAGCGCTCGATTCTAGGAGAAGTGTATGTCGCAACGCAGCGCTGCGCCCCTGCCCGGCTCGCTTGTGCGCCGAACCCTCCACCGCTTCTGGTGGGTCACCAAGAAGAAGCCCTTCGCCGCGTTCATGGCGGTGTTCACGTCCGTCGCCTATACGGCGCTGCTCACCTATGCCAACACGTGGATGATGGGCAGGATCGTCGACCGCGTGCAGGCCGAGCCCGTCTCGGCCGATCAGGTCCTCGCCGTGTTCGGACCCTACGTGCTGGCCCTGCTCGCCATCAATGCCGTAGGGCAGGCGTGCTCCAAGCTGCAGGACTGGTCGGTCATGGAACTCGAGCTCAACGGCAACTACCATCTGGCGCGCCTCTGCTTCGATACGCTCTCCAACCAGTCGATGACCTTCCACACGAGCCGGTTCGGCGGTGCGCTCGTCAGCCAGACCAGCCGGTTCATGAGCGGCTATACCGGGCTCGTGGATGTGGTGGTGTATTCGCTCATCCCCACCATCGCGAGCATCATCTGCACCATCATCACCTTAGCGCCCGTGGCCCCGCTCTTCGTCATGATCCTTTTCGCGCTGCTCATATTCTACGTGGTGGTAGCCTACATCATGTACCAGCGTATCCTTCCCCTCTCGGCTGCCACATCCACTGCCCAGAACACGCTCTCGGGCGTGCTGTCCGATGCCGTGACCAATATCCTCGCCGTCAAGACCTACGGCCGCGAGGACCACGAGCGGGGGCTGTTCGACGCCGCCGACAAAGACGCCATGGCAGCCGAGAAGCGCTCGATGGACGCCATGATGCGCCGAGGCGCCATGACGTCTGCGCTTATCACCGTCATCATGCTGGTGACTTCGATTTTCGTGGTGGGCGGCAACGCTTGGTACGGTATCTCCGCCGGCACGCTCGTGATGATGTTCTCCTACACCTATCAGCTCTCCATGCGCTTCAACTACATCAGCTCGATGATGCAGCGGATGAACCGCGCGGTGGGCGACGCTGCGGAGATGACGCGCATCCTCGACGAGCCGCGTTTGGTGGAGGACATGCCGGATGCGGAGCCGCTCGTGGTGCGCGAGGGTGCTATCGATTTCGAGGGCCTCTCGTTCCGCTATCTCGATGCCGCCGAGGGCGATTATGTGTTCTGCGATCTCGGTCTCCATGTTCCGGCAGGGCAGCGGGTCGGTCTTGTGGGCCGCAGCGGATCAGGCAAGACCACGCTCACCAAACTGCTGCTGCGCCTAGCCGATGTGCAGGAGGGCCGCGTGCTCGTGGACGGCCAGGATATCTCCCTCTGCACGCAGCAGAGCCTGCGCCGCCAGATCGCCTATGTGCCGCAGGAGGCGCTGCTCTTCCACAGGAGCATCCGCGAGAACATCGCATACGGCAGGCCGGACGCGGCCGAGGACGAGATCCGCGAGGCGGCCCGGCTCGCCAACGCGCTCGAGTTCATCGACCGCCTGCCGGCGGGGATGGACACCATGGTGGGCGAGCGGGGCGTCAAGCTCTCCGGAGGGCAGAGGCAGCGCGTGGCGATCGCCCGAGCGATGCTGGCCGACTGCCCGATCCTCGTGCTCGATGAGGCTACTTCGGCGCTCGACTCCGAGTCCGAGGCCGCCGTGCAGGGCGCGCTCGAGAACCTGATGCGCGGACGTACGAGCATCGTGGTGGCGCACCGCCTCTCCACCGTGGCCTCGCTCGACCGCATCGTCGTGATCGAGGGTGGCGCCATCGTGGAGGACGGAACGCATGCCGAGCTTTCCCGCGCGGGCGGCGTCTACGGGACCCTCTGGGACCGCCAGACCGGGGCGTTTTTGGAGGCTGAATGAGCAACGCCAGATCACCGGCTCGTATCCGCCCATGAGCTCATCGACTTTAGCGCTTTCCGAGACCGTGCCTATGAGCAATTCGGAGTTGTAGGAAGATCTGGCGCTTGCTCTCCGCGTCGCATGCGCGGGCGGATCGATTTCCGCAGGTAGATCGAGCTCTGCAGACTGCGCTTCCATGAAGGGGGTCGGCAATCTTCCTACAACTCCGAATGTACGGTCTTCAAAGCTGCCGCAAACCCTGTCCGAGGCGTCCGGTCGAGCTCGAGCGCGTCCAAAAGCTTGTTGCCGAAAGGTTCTTGGCGAGGCGCTGGGGCGGCAGCTGTATGCTACGAGGTGCGTGCGTTCGAACCGTTGGACCCCGTCGGCCCTGGAGGGAACATGCTGGATGCGCTGAGGTGCAGATTCGAAGCGAATAGGGAACGTCATGAGGGTTTGAGCTGGGATGACGTGGAGCAGTGCCTCGCAGGCAATCCCTCGGCGCTTGAAACGCTCCGCATTATGGAGGAAACGGGCGGGGAGCCGGACGCCCTCCTATTCCCCAACGGCTCGATCGCCCTCTGCGATTGTTCGAAGGAGTCGCCTTCCGGACGCAGGAGCCTCTGCTACGACGAGGCTGCACGGGCGGGGAGGAAGAGGAACCCGCCCCGATCGAGCGTCGAGGAGCAGGTGCGGCATATGGGCGCGTACGTCATGGATGAGGCCCAGTATCGCTACCTTCAGACGCTCGGAGAGTTCGACTTGAAGACCTCCAGTTGGATATCCACTCCGGCAGAGATTCGGAAGCTGGGTGGCGCGCTCTTCTGCGAGCGTCGCTACGGCGCCGTGTTCACGTTCCACAACGGAGCGGATTCCTACTATGGATCACGAGGGTGGAGGGCGGTCCTCATCTTGAGATAGCGTGCTGCCGAGACGAACGGCGTCGTTCGGCTTTGCGGGGGGCACCGAGGAGATGCCTCTGCGGCGTATGTTCAACACCATCGAATATGTTATATATATAGATATTATGGGGAGGAAGTATGTAGAAACCTGCTCGCACGCTCCCCGTAGGTGCGGCCGGCAGATCGGCCGCAAGGATCGGCATTCCGGCAGTGCATGGGGAAAGGAGTGTTGAATGGCTGAGTTCGATCTTATCGCCGCAACAGGTTGTCCTACGGGCATCGCGCACACCTTCATGGCCAAGGAGGCGCTCGAGAAGGCAGCTAAGGCCAGGGGGCTCGCCATCAAAGTCGAGACCCACGGCCAAGTCGGCATCGAGAACGAGGTGACCCCCGCAGAGATCAAGGCGGCCAAGGCGGTCATCATCGCGGCGGATAAAGATGTCCAGGCCGAGCGCTTTGCTGGCAAGCCCCTCGTTTCCGTTGGTGTTACCGCCGCCATCAAGGATGCCAACGCCCTCATCGACAAGGCGCTCGCCGCCAAAGCCTCCGGCACGCTTTCCGCCGAGGTCGCTTCCGCAGCCGCAGATGACTCCGCCGCCGAGAAGGAATCCATCGGGCACGTCATCTACAAGCACCTGATGAACGGCGTATCCCACATGCTGGTCTTCGTCGTCGCGGGAGGCGTCCTCACGGCGGTCTCCTTCCTGTGGGGCATCACATCCTTCGATTCCACGGCGGCCGATTACAACAGCTTCGCCGCATGCCTCAAGATCGTCGGCGGAATAGCCATGGGCCTTATGGTGCCCGTGCTCTCCGCCTATATCGCCGAGTCCATCGGCAAGCGTCCGGCACTCGTTCCCGGTTTCGTCGCCGGCATGATCGCCATCCAGGGGCTGCCGGTGAATGCTGCCACAGGCCTTATCGATGCGGGCGGATCCGGCGTCGGTTTCGGTTTTCTGGGAGGTATCGTCGGCGGCTTCATCGCCGGCTACGTCATCCTGGGCCTCGAGAAGCTCCTTGTCGGGCTTCCCAAGAACCTCGACGGCCTCAAGGCGATCTTCTTGTACCCGTTGCTCTCCACGCTTGTCGTCGGCCTCATCATGTTGGGCATCTCCGGACCCATGGCGGCGATCAACACGGCGATGATGGATTTCCTGAAGGGACTCTCCTCCTCCGGCCCGATCGTCCTCGGCCTGGCAATCGGCTGCATGTGCGCGTTCGATATGGGCGGCCCCGTGAATAAGGCCGCCTACGTTACCGGCACCGCGCTGCTCACCGAGGCGCTCACTGCCGGCGTGGGCACCGAGACCTACAACTTCGGCACCAACTTCATGGCCGCCGTTTCCGCAGCGTGCATCGTCCCACCGCTGATCACCACCTTCGCGGTCATCGTGGGCAAGAAGTATTTCTCGCAAGAGGACCACGATGCGGGCATCGTCAACTTCATCCTGGGCTCCACCCACATCACCGAGGGGGCCATTCCCTTCATGACGAAGAACATCTGGCCCGTCATGCCCATCATGATGCTCGGCTCCTCCATCGCCGCCATCTTGACCATCTTCTTCGGCGTCCACGACCCCGCCCCGCATGGGGGCTTTTTGGTCCTGCCCGTCGTCGAGGGCGGCGGCCTCTGGGTGCTTGCCATCCTGATCGGCGCTCTTGCAGGCGGTGTCCTGTTCGTCGCCTTCAAGAAGTACGACTACGATAAGAACGGCCGGAAGGTCCAGTAGGCGCCCCTGTTTCTGCATCCTTAAGACCCGGTGCTTCCGCATCGGGTCTTTCTTGTGCGCTGTCGGGCCCATCTCATCTCGGTCCGGCGGGTACGATACAATGCGGCCAGCCGCCGAGAGGAGCATCCATGATCTACACGCTCACCACCAACCCCGCAATCGATATGAACGTGAACTCCTCCACCATGTCCACCGAGACGGTCAATCGCACGAGCGATGCCGTCTACACCCCCAATGGGAAGGGGCTCAACGTCTCTTTCACGCTGCGCCACTATGGGGTTCCCTCGGTTATCCTCGGCTTCTTCGGTGGTTTTTCAGGCGACTACATCGTGGATGGAGCCGCTAGGATCTGCCCGGTCAGACCCGTCCGCATCGACGGGATCACCCGCATCAACCTCTTCGTCACCACGCCGCAGGGAGAATACAAGCTTCCCAACGCGGGGGCTCCGGTGGGCCGCGCCAAGCAGGAGGAGATGCTCGAACTCATCCGCAGCCTCGACGATCTCGCGTGCCTCGTTATCTCGGGTTCGCTGCCGCCCGGTGTGGACCCGTCCTATTACGACGAGCTTATCGCCGTGGTCGCAGAGAAGGGCGCGGAATTCGTGCTCGACATCTCCCATGGGCATCTTGCGGAGCTTGTGGAGAAAGGCCCCTTGCTCATCAAGCCCAACGACGAGGAGCTTTCCGATGTCTTCGGAATCGAGATCCGCAGCGAGGGGGATGCCGTCCGCGCGCTCCGCGAAATCGGCGGTCGGGGAGCCCGTAATATCCTTTTCACGCTGGGCGGCGAAGGCGCCTATTTCTACAACGGCGAGCATGTCTGGCATGCCAGCGCAGCCAAGGTGGATGTCCTCTCGACAACCTGCTCGGGCGATGCGTCGTTGGCGGGATTCCTCTCGACGTGGCTTTTCGATCGCTCCGCGGTGGAGAGCGCCCTGGTACGCGCTATGGCAACCGGCGGCAACGTTGCCATGTGCGCGGGTCTGGGCGACTTCGGCCTTGTGGATAAGCTATCGGAAGATATCCACGTGAGGCTCGTCGGATAGCCTGGGCCTAGCGACCTTGCGGTTGCGCCAGCGGAACGGGTGGATGGGGCGCTAGGCTTTGCCGGTGCTGCCCAGATTGTCCATGTGGCTCTCGACGATGGCTTGGATGGCGGCCATGCCGGCTCCGGCGGGCTTCTTGGGGTCGAAGGCGTCGGGGTTGCCGCCCATGTAGCCCATGAAGCCGCGCATGAATTCCTGACGCAGCTCGGTGGCGTAGTTGACCTTGCAGATGCCGTTGGCGATCGCCTCGGCTACCTGGTCGTCGGGCACGCCGGAGGTCCCGTGCAGCACCAAGGGGATGTCGAGACGGCTGCGGATGGCCTTGAGCACGCGTTGCTCTATATGCGGCGTACCTGCGTAGACGCCGTGCGCGGTTCCCACGCCGATGGCCAGCGAGCTGCAGCCGGTGCGCGCGACGAACTCCTCCGCCTCATCGGGATCGGTGTAGGGGCTCTCGCCTTCCACCGCGGGGCCGTCATCCTCCTTGCCGCCGACCTTGCCGAGCTCGGCTTCCACCGGGATGCCGAGGGGGCGGGCGACCTTGGTCACGCTCGCCGTGAGCGCGATGTTGTCCTCGAAGGGGACGTGGGACCCGTCGATCATGACGGAGGTGTAGCCGGCGTGCATGGCTTGGATGCAGCGGTCGAAGCCATCCCCATGGTCGAGGTGGATCGCCACGGGAACGCTGGCGCTCTCGGCGGCGACCCGGCATAGGGCGGCGAAATAGTCGAGCGAGGCGTACTTGACGGTGCCCGGCGTGGTCTGCATGATGACAGGGGAGCGCTTGGCTTCGGCGGCCGCGACGACGGCCATCGCGAACTCGAGGTTCTCCACATTGAAGGCGCCGACCGCATAGCGGCCCTCCTGCGCACGGACCAGCATGTCCTTGGTGGTGACGAGCATAGGGTTCTCCTTTCATAAGGCCGGCGCAGGGCCGATCCTTGCCTTCGGATCCACGTTTCGGGCGCGGTCCACATCGGGGCTGCGCCTCAGGCCATCCGCTCGACGACGGTCTGCTCGAGGAGCCTCTCGGCGACCTCCATCTCGAAATGGCCGGTCGAGGCGGACAGGCAGTTCGCCGAGGCGCATGCCATGGCATAGCGCAGCAGCTCGGGTGCTGCAAGCCCCCTTTTCATGCCGACCGCAAGGGCCCCGACCATGGTGTCTCCGGCTCCGACCGGATTCACGACCTCGATCTTAGGCGCGGTGCCGCGGAAAACCCCTTCGGCGCATGCCACGAGGGATCCGTCTCCGCCCAAGGAGACGATGACCTTCCCGATGCCACGATCGCGCAGCTCGCGGGCGGCGTCGGCAAGCTCTTCGATAGGGCCCGCCTCCTTGCCGAGGATCTGCGCGATCTCGTCGGCGTTCGGCTTGATGGCAGTCGGGAGCGAGTCGATGGAAGCCATGAGCGCGCTGCCCGACGTGTCGAGGATGCACGGCTTATCATGAGATTTTACCAGCGAGATGAGGCGGGAGTAGGTATCGGTGGGAAGGCCTTTGGGGATGCTCCCGCTGATGGTCACCACGTCCGCTGCGGGGAGCAGGGACGAGATCTTCTGCTCGAGCTGCGCGAGCGACTCCAAGCCGACCGTGCGGCCGGGTTCGAGGAACTCGGTCGAACGGCCGCTGGGTTCGAGAACGTTGATGCAGCACCTGGTCTCATTCGCAACGGAGACGAAGTCGTGGGGCACGCCGTCGCGGTCGAGGAGCTCGCGGAGCAGCCGACCGTTGTTGCCTCCGGCAAATCCCGTGGCCACGACCTCCTCGCCGCAGGTCATGATCGAGCGGGACACATTGAGGCCTTTTCCGCCCGCATTGTCGATGCACTCCTCCACGCGCATCACCGTGCCATTCACGAGGGGCGCCGCGAGGCGGTAGGCTTTGTCGATGGAGGTGTTGAGCGTGATGGTCAAGATCATGGCGAGCCCCTCCGGTCCGAGATCGTGCGGTGGCTTTTAAAATTAATACCAGTTCTAATACCAATTTCACAGACAGAGGTGCGTTTAGGCACTTTTTTCGCTTAAAACAATAGCATGTTTGACTCATAATACAAATAAAAAAGCAAGTGGTATTATAAAAATATGACCAATAAATCATATTAATTACTGTGAACGGTATTAAAATACACGTAAACGGTCATATATCGAAAAAATCTTCATATGAACAAAAGTCGAGCAAATCTCTTGTAGAATTTGTGCAAGCAGAAAAGTGGTTGTAACCAGTAATCGTTTCGGCATCGTTGGCCCTGTGCTTCTCGAACATATCATGGGCATCAGGATGGTGCCTCCGGAAGAGGGAGTGAGCGAGATGGTGGGATTCGTGCTTACCGGTCATGGCGACTTCGCGCCCGGTCTCGCGAGCTCGGTCGAGATGATCGCCGGGCCGCAGCCCGATTTCGATACCGTCGCGTTCCACGAGGATGCAGCCGGGGAGTATCCCCGGCTTCTCGCCGCAGCCATCACCGTGGCTCTGGAGAGGTGCGGATCGGCCGTCGTGTTCTGCGACCTCATGGGGGGCACCCCGTTCAATCAGGCCATGCTCGTCTCCCAAGCCCGTCCCGGCGTCGAGGTCGTCGTGGGGACGAACCTGCCGATGCTCCTCGAGGCGCTCATGGGCCGGGGCGACATGTCCACGGCAGCCGGCCTTGCCGACGAGGCGGTTTCGGCGGGCATGACCTCGATCGCGCATGCGCGGCTCGATGTCGATGAGGATGCAGACGACGATGAGCTGTTCGATGCGGATGGCATCTGATGAGCCTCGAGAGCATCCTGTCGTCCTGTGCGGCTCTGCTCATCCTCCTTACGGCGATGGGTATCGTCTATGCGATCTACAGCGCTGTCAGGGCGGGCAGGCAGAAGGATTACTTTGCCGCGATCCACAAGGAGCTCAAGGTCGGGCAGCGCGTCGCCTTCGCAGGCGGCCTGTACGGGAAGCTCGTCCGCATCGGCGCGGAAACGTGCGATGTCGAGGTCAAGTCGGGGATGGTCGTGGAGGTATCCCGCTACGCCATCCAGAAGATCGTCAACTAGGGTTTTGCAGTGCGGAAGGGGTAACACAAGATGGCCGAACCGAACATCCTGCTCACGAGAATCGACAACCGCCTCATCCACGGGCAGATCGCCACGCAGTGGGCGAGCACGCTCGGCGCGAACCTGCTCCTCGTCGCGAACGATGAGGTTGCCGGCAACAAGATGCGCCAGAATCTGATGAACATGGCGGCTCCGACAGGCGTGGACACGAGGTACTTCTCCATTCAGAAGACCATCGACATCATCCACAAGGCCGCGCCGCGCCAGCACATTTTCATCATCGTCGAGAGCCCTGCCGATGCGTTGCGCCTCGTCAAGGGCGGCGTGCCCATCAAGAAGCTCAACGTCGGCAACATGCACATGTCCGAGGGCAAGCGCCAGGTGGCCACCACCGTCGCCGTGGACGATGCCGATGTCGCCGCCTTCCACGAGCTCAAGGACCTGGGCGTCGAGCTCCAGATCCAGCGCGTCCCGAGCATCGCGCCCGAGGACCCCGAGAAGCTCTTCAGGTAACACCCCGTGCGCCTGCGCGGCGCAGGCAAACAACCGATCGGATCGTATGGCACCTCGGGGAGAACAGGTGCTGGCGATAGCTCTGTCCCAGTCAGAAGCACGGCAATCAATGGTTTTTGGAAGAAAGGAGGAACAAGGATGGAATACTCAGCTCTCCAGGTGATCTTGGTCTTCATCGTCACGTTCATCGCAGCTATCGACCAGTTCAGCTTCCTCGAGTCTCTGTATCAGCCGATCGTCACCGGCATGGTGATCGGCCTCATCCTCGGTGACGTGCAGACCGGCCTCATCGTCGGCGGCACGTACCAGCTCATGACCATCGGCAACATGCCGATCGGAGGCGCCCAGCCTCCCAACGCGGTCATCGGCGGCATCATGGCCACGGTCATCGCCATCTCGCTCGGTCTCGAGCCGAACATCGCGGTTGCGACCGCGATCCCGTTCTCCCTGCTCGGCCAGTACGGCGTGACCCTGATCTTCACCCTCATGTCCCCGCTCATGTCGGTGGCCGACAAGTACGCCGCCGAGGCCAACCCCGAGGGCATCGAGAGGATCAACTACCTCTCCATGACGCTCCTCGGCCTTGTCTTCGGCATCGTCGTCACCCTCTTCTTCATCGGCGGTGCGACCATGGGGCAGGCCGTCGTCGACGCGATTCCCCTATGGCTCAGCAACGGCCTCTCCGCCGCCGGCGGCATGATGCGCTTCGTCGGCTTCGCCATCCTGCTCAAGTTCATGATGAATCGCGACATGTGGGGCTTCTACTTCCTGGGCTTCGGCCTCGCGCTGGTCGTTACCAATACCGCCGCCCTCGCCACCCCGGCCCTGCTGATCCTGGCCCTCATCGGCTTCGGCATCGCGTACTGGGATTACCAGCAGAGGACCCAGCTGGGCGGCTCCGCTCCTGCACGATTCGATGGAGGTGAGGAAGATGGCATCTAACGACCAGACCGAGTACACCAACCTGAGCACCGCCCCCGATCTGGACCAGAAGACGCTCAACAAGATGGCGTGGCGCTCCTGCTTCCTGCAGGCGTCCTTCAACTACGAGCGTATGCAGGCTGCCGGGTGGCTCTACTCCATCCTCCCGGGCCTCGAGAAGATCCACACCGACAAGGACGACCTCGCCACCGCGATGACCCACAACATGGAGTTCTTCAACATCCACCCGTTCCTCGTCACCTTCGCCATGGGCCTCGTCCTCTCGATGGAGCAGAAGAAGATAGACATCCCCACCATCCGCGCCGTCCGCGTCTCCCTCATGGGCCCCTTGGGCGGCATCGGCGACGCCCTGTTCTGGATGACGCTCGTTCCCATCTCGGCGGGCATCTGCTCCAACATGGCCATCGGCGGCAGCATCTTCGGCCCCATCCTGTTCCTCATCATCTTCAATGCCGTCCAGTTCGCCCTGCGCTTCGGCCTCATGAACTGGTCCTACAAGATGGGCATGGACGCGCTCGACTCCCTCATGGCGAGCATGAAGGCCTTCACCCGCGCCGCCTCGATCCTGGGCGTCTTCGTGGTGGGCTGCCTCACCGTCGCCATGGGTCCCACCCAGATCAACGCCGTGATCCCCAACGGCACCACCGAATCCTACGTGGCCCACACGGTGACCCTTCCCACCGAGGAGGTCGACGGCATGCTCGACATGGTCTACGCCGATCCCTCCGCCGCCGAGCCCACCGCCCTCGTGAGCGCCGATGGCATCAGCGCCGGCGTGAACGATCTGGGCAACGGCTACGCCGAGGTCACCTATATGGAGAAGGTCACCTCCCCGGTCAACATCAGCATCGCCAACATCCTCGACAGCATCTGCCCCAAGCTCGTCCCGCTCTCGATCGTCATGCTCCTGTACTACCTGTTCTCCAAGAAGAATTTCACGCCCATGAAGGGCATCGTCCTGGTGCTCATCATCGGCATCCTCGGAGCCGGCCCCTTCGGTCTGTGGCCGAGCATCTGGGGCTGAGCACCCCCCTCCCCATCCGGAAGGCAGGTCCGCCTGCCTTCCGGATGATTCCTGCCCGCCGAAGAGGCTATGCTATATTCTTGGCAGGCCGATCCGGAACGTATGGACGTGTGGATGGCGCGGGTGCGGGTTACGCGTCCGCGCCATTTGAGTCGAGGATGAGATCATGCCGAGAGTTTCCAAAAAGCAACCGCTGTATGATCAGCTATTCGATCTGATCCACGACAAGATCGACAACGAGCTGAATCCCGGCGACCCGCTGCCCTCCGAGCGCACGCTCTGCGAGCGGTACGGCCTCTCGCGCACGACGGTACGCCTTGCCATGGCGGAACTCGAGGCCCGGGGCCTTATCGTGCGACGGCATGGAAGGGGCACGTTCGTCGCGGATACCGTCCAAGAGCCGTCGAATCTCATGGATGCCTACAGCTTCACCGAGCAGATGAGATCCTTGGGGAGGAATCCGAGGACCGAGATCCTCGAGTTCGAGTACTGCGAGGCTCCAAGGTATATCGCCGAGCAGCTCGACATCGGGCTCGGAGGGCAGACGGTGAGGATGAGCCGGCTGCGCATCGCCGACGGGATCCCCATGATGGTCGAGCGCACCTACCTGCCGGCGCGCGAGTTCAGGGGGCTCAGCCGCAGCGACGTCGAGACCAAGCCCCTCTACGACATCATCGAGAAGGACTACGGGCAGGTCGTCCGCGTCGCAGATGAGGAATTCTGCGCAAGCGTGGCGCGGGCGAACGAGGCGTCGATCCTCGACATCGCCGAGGGGGCCCCCGTGCTGAGGCTCTACCGCACGACCCGCAACATACACGGCACCGTCATCGAGTACACGCGCAGCGTCGCACGTGCCGATCAGTTCCGTTACAAGATATCCCACCAGAGGGGCTGAGTCCCCTCGCGAAAGGAGCGTGCAAGCATGTTCGAGAAAGACGAGGAGGCTCTGAGGCTCCTCGGTGCCCCTATCACCACGGCTGAGATCAAGCAGCAGCCCGATCTCTGGGAGGATGCCTTCGGCATCTACCAGGACAACGCATCCTCGATCGAGGACTTCCTAACCCGCGCCCGCGCGCTCGGCGGCACGCGCCGCACACGCGTCATCTTCTGCGGTGCCGGCACATCCGCCTATGTGAGCGATACCGTCGTCCCCTATCTGCGCCGCGCCGGCGACAACGACGCTTTCGCGTTCGCAGCCGTCGCCACGACCGATATCGTGAGCGCCCCGCTCGACTACGTGAACCCCGACGACCCCACCGTCATGGTCTCCTTCGCCCGCAGCGGCAACAGCCCCGAGAGCGTGGCGGCCGTCGATGTGGTGGGGAAGGTGGTTAAAAACGTCCTCTTCCTCAACATCACCTGCGCCCCCGAGGGACGCCTCGCCCAAGAGAGCGCGGGCAACGAGCATGCGCTCACACTCCTCATCCCAGGGGCGAACGACAAGGGCTTCGCCATGACCGGCAGCTATAGCTGCATGACGCTGCTCGCCACGCTGATCTTCGACACGGGCTCCTCGGCCGACAAACGCGCATGGGTCGAGACGGCCGCCGCCATGGGCAGGGAGGTCATCGGGCGCGAGGGGGAGATCCTCGACCTTGTCGGCCTCGACTTCGATCGCGTCACCTACCTCGGCTCCGCAGGGCTCTCCGGCCTCGCCCGCGAATCGCAGCTCAAGATCCTCGAGCTGTGCGCCGGGAAGATCGCGACCTCCTTCGATTCCTCCATGGGCTACCGCCATGGGCCCAAGTCGTTCGTCAACGACAGGACGCTGGTCTTCGATCTCGTGAGCAACGATCCCTACACGCGCCAGTACGATCTCGACATCCTGCACGAGATCGCCGGCGATCAGGTCGCGTGCGCCGTGGTTGCCGTGCAGCAGAAGACGGGTGCCGATTTTGCGGGGAGGAGCTTCTCCTTCGAGGGTTATCCCATCCTCCCCGCAGCCTATCTCGCGCTTCCCTTCGCGATGTTCGCCCAGACCCTCGCCCTGAACGCGTCGGTCAAGGTGGGCAACACCCCCGATACGCCTTCCGCCAACGGCACCGTCAACCGCGTGGTCAAGGGCGTCACCATCCATCCGATCGAGGTTTGAGGAGCCGGCCATGTCTTCATATGCGCTGCATGCCGAGAGGTTCGTCCTCCCCGGAGGTCTTGCAGGAGCGGGCTATCTCATGGTCTCCGACGGGCTGTTCGGCGCCTGGAGTGCCGAGCGGCCGAGCTGCGAGATCGTGGAGTTGGGGGATTCCTGGGTGGGTCCCGGACTCGTGGACACGCACATCCACGGCTTCTTCGGGCATGCCACGACCGATAGGGATCCCCAGGGCATCAACGAGGCGAGCCTCGAGCTCGCGCGCCGGGGCACCACCGCATGGCTCCCCACCACCTTCACCGATTCCGTGGAGAGCATCGCCGCCCAGTGCGCGGCGATCGCAGATGCCAGCGACGCCCGCGAGAAAGGTTTCATCGGCGCGCGTATTCCGGGCATCTACCTCGAGGGCCCCTTCTTCACCGAGAAGCACAAGGGCGCTCAGAACCCCGCCTATCTCAAGGCTCCGTCCTACGAGGATTTCTCCCTGTGGCAGGAGCATGCCCGGGGCCTCATCGTGAAGAGCGCGCTCGCGGCCGAGCACGAGGAGGCGCCCGCCTATATCGCCCGGCTCGCCTCGGAGGGCGTCATCACGGCGCTCGGCCATTCCGATGCGAGCTTCGAAGAGGGCATCGCGGCGGTCAATGCAGGTGCCACGGTCTTCGTGCACACCTACAACGGCATGAGCGGGCTTCACCATCGCAATCCCGGTTTGGTGGGGTGCGCCATGGTCACCCGCGATACCTACGCTGAGCTCATCTGCGACGGGCTCCATGTGGCTCCCGGTGCCTGCGAGGCCCTCGTGAAGGCGAAGGGATGGGAGCATGTCGCCCTCATCACCGACTGCCTCGGCTGCGGCGGCCTTCCCGAGGGGCGCTACATGAGCGGCGGCCTGCCCGTCGTGCTCAAGGGGGGCCTCTGCTATCTGGAGGATTCGGACAGCATCGCAGGCTCGATCCTCACGCTCGCCCAAGGGGTCAAGAACATGGCCGACTGGGGCATCGTGGGCGCGGAGCAGGCCATCCGCATGGGCAGCGAGGTTGCCGCGCGCTCTGCGGGCATCGATTTCGAGTGCGGCTTCATCCTGCCCGGCCGCGATGCCGATCTCAACGTCTATGCCCCCGACCTGTCGCTTCGTGCGACCTATGTCGGAGGGGAACCGGTCCCCGCCGAGTAGGGTGCCTCGGCTTGCAGGAAGGACCTTCGCGAGGGGCCGCAGCATGATGCTGCGGCCCCCTGCTCATTATGCGGGCGAGTCGAGCAGGTCCATGGCGGCCCCGTTTCTCAGCGCGGCGACCGCCGCTTCCGCAGCTGTGGCGAAGGGCGTCCCGGTGGCATGGAAGGGCACGCCGGCCTTCGCCGGCGTTCGGAGGCCGGGCGTACGTTCTGCTCGATATGCAGTCGTTCGGCAACCCGTCGATGTCCATCCCATAGTCTTTTCAGGGGAGAGTTGAGCGCGACCTGCAGATTAACTAGGATGGTGCATGCTGTACATCATCGACCGATCGGAGGGATGGGATGACGCTTACGAGAGGCGAATTCCTCGTGCTGCGGGAGCTTCGCGAGCACGGCGCCTGCTCCCCTCATGCCTTAGCAGCATCCACGGGCCTGCCTGAAGACGCCGTCGACGGGATCCTCGAATCCTGTGACCGGCGCGCGTTCGTGGCGGACGGGGCTATCACGGATACGGGCATGGCTGCTCTCGAGCCCTACCGGGTCGAAAACGCCGTCATCATGGCAGCCGGGGTCTCCTCCCGCTTCGCCCCCATCTCCTACGAGATTCCCAAGGGCCTGCTCAAGGTTCGCGGGGAAGTGCTCGTGGAGCGCCAGATCCGCCAGCTGCGCGATGCGGGGATAGACGACATAACGCTCATCGTCGGCTACCTGGGGGAGAAGTTCTCCTACCTCGAGCAGGAATTCGGCGTGCGTATCGTGGTGAATCCCGATTATCTCGATCGCAACAACAACTCGTCGCTTTGGCACGTGCGTGACCGGCTCTCCAACACCTATATCTGCTCGTCTGACGACTACTTCACCGAGAATCCGTTCGAGCGCTATGTGTACAAGGCCTACTACGCCGCGGAATATGCCGAGGGGCCGACCCGGGAATGGTGCCTCGAGCTCGACCGGCAGGATCGCATCATCGGCGTCGCCATCGGCGGTTCCGATGCATGGTACATGCTGGGCCACGCCTATTTCGATCGGGCGTTCTCCGATCGTTTCGTCAAGATCCTGGAAAATGAGTACGATCTCCCCGAGACCGCGTCCAAGCTCTGGGAGCAGATCTATGCCGACCATGTCGGCGCATTCGACATGGAGGTCCGCCGCTATCACGGCATCATCCACGAGTTCGACTCGCTGGACGAGGCTTGCGGCTTCGATCCGGGCTTCATCGATGAGGTGGACTCCTCCGTCCTCGACAACATCGCCGCGACGCTCGGCTGCACGAGGAGGGACGTGCGGGGAATCGAGGTGCTCGAGCAGGGCCTCACCAACATGTCGTTCAAGTTCGACGTGGGCGACGCATCCTACGTCTACCGCCATCCCGGCGTGGGGACCGACAAGTTCATCGACCGGCATGCGGAGACGGAGGCCGACAAGGCCGCCTACGAGCTCGGCGTCGATCCGACCTTCATCTACGAGGACGAGCGCCGGGGCTGGAAGATCTCCCGTTTCGTCAGGAATGCCCGCACGCTCGACCCCGAGAATCCCGAGCAGGTGCGCCGTGCCATGGAGACCTCGCGCTGGATACACGAGTCGGGGGTCGGCATCGACACCGACTTCGATTTCTTCGAGAACGGCGTGGGGTACGAGACGCTCCTCAAGGGCCACGGGCCCATCGATATCCCCGGCTATTTCGAGACGCGCGAGAAGGTCGCCCGCCTCAACGCGTACCGTGCGGCGGACGGCTACCCGAAGGTCCTCTCCCACAACGACTACCTGCCGCTCAATCTTCTCTTCGACGAGGACGGCGGTATGAGCGTGATCGACTGGGAGTTCGCGGGCATGTCCGATCCCGGCAACGACTTCGGCACCTTCGTCATCTGCAGCCAGTACGATCGTGCCCAGGGAGATGCGGCGCTCGCCGCCTACTTCGATGGGAACCCTTCCTTCGAGCAGCGCCGCCACTTCTGGGCGTGCGTGGTGCTCGGCGGTTGGTGCTGGTATGTCTGGGCGCTCGAGAAGGAGGCCGAGGGTGCGGGCGTGGGCGAGTGGCTCGACATCTATCACAGCTATTGCATCGACTATATCGACATGGCGCTCTCCTGGTACGAGAGCGGCGAGGGTGGGGAGTAGGACATGATGGGACTCGGATTCGGCCTCGGTGCCGCGCTCACGTGGGCGCTCGACACGGTGATCCTCGGCATCGCGCTCTCCAGCGCGGCCTTCACCTCGACTCCGCAGGCCGTGGCGCTTGCGGCTTTCGTGAGCACCTTCCTGCACGACGCCTCGTCGGCTGCCTGCGCCTTCATCTACATGGGGCTGCGCGGCAAACTCGCCGATACCTGGAGGACGCTTAGGAGCAAGGCCGGTCTCGTGGTGATCGGCGCCGCGTTGATAGGCGGCCCCATCGGCATGACGGGCTACGTGACGGCGATCGACAATATCGGCGCCGGCTATGCCGCGGCGATCTCGGCGTTCTTCCCTGCGTTCGGGGCCCTGCTCGCCACCTTCACCCTCCACGAGCACCTGAAGCCCTACCAGTGGGCGGGACTCATCGTGGCCGTGGCCGCCATTGCCGTGCTCGGCTACACGCCTGCCGATGGCGTTCCCGGCGACTGGACGGTCGGCGTCATGGGCGCGCTCGTGTGCGTGGTGGGTTGGGGATCCGAAGCGGTCATCATCGATTGGGGCCTCAAGAGCACTGCGGTTGACGATGAGGTGGCCATGCAGATACGCCAGACCACCTCGGCCGTGACCTATGCCCTCATCCTGCTGCCGCTGCTCGGAGCATGGCCCGTCGCCATCTCGGCTCTCACGAGCTCCGCGATGCCGATCGTGGCGCTTGCGGCCGCGCTCGGCACGGCATCCTATATCTTCTATTACAAGGCGATCGCCGCGCTCGGGTCGCAGAAGGCCATGGCGCTCAACATCACCTACTCGGCGTGGGCCATCCCGTTCGCGCTCCTGCTCGTGGGCACGGTTCCCGAGCCTCGCGGGGTTATCTGCGCCGTCGTGATCATCATCGGCGCGATCGTGGCTGCCACCGATGTGAGGGCGCTGTTCTCGAAGGACGCCGGCGCGGCGGAGCAGGCCTAAACCTCTCCCCGTGCCCCCCTGCCCGCGTGACGAGTGACCTGTCCCCTTGTCACGCGTCACCCTTGTCACGCCAGTGACAAGGGGACAGGTCACTTGTCACGCCCATGATGGGTCGAGGCCGCTCGGATTGCCGTCGGTAGGCCGGTGATTCCCGGCCGATTTCCCTCTGCCGCCACTCACCGTTCCCATCGTACCTCTCGCATAGATGACACATACGTGCAGAATATTCGTTAAACAAATGGCGAGAATGGTGCTGTGGCTCCAAGGATACGGGCGGGAAGCCGTGTTCCTTGTCTGCTCGAGGGGGAGGTCGAAACGACATGAATGCGATGATCTACGTCATCTTGATTGAAGAGCGCTTCTAATCATGCCCACCTGAGGTGGGCATCTGGTACAGGCTGCCTCCGGGGCAACCGCATATAGCCAACACCTCAATCCAGCATGTCCCAAGCTGCGGGGATATAGGTCCTGTTGCGGTAGGACGATCCTGCGCGTACAGGGACCGTCATGTCCGAAGGAGGTGAGAGAGAATGAAGAATCTGGTTCTGGTCCGTATCGACGACCGCCTGATCCACGGTCAGGTGGTCACCCAGTGGATGAAGGATGCCCATGCCAACAAGGTGCTCATCATCGACGATGGGCTTCCCGACGATGCGCTTATGAAGCGCGTGCTCAAGGCTGCCGCCCCGCCCGGGGTCAAGGTCATCATCAAGAGCATCGCCGACTCCATCCCCTACATCCAGGGAGATCCCAAGACCGATGACGAGGCGATCCTCGTCCTGGTCAAATTCCCTGCGGTTATCGAGGCCCTCCTCGACGCCGGCATCACCATACCCAAGGTCATCCTCGGGGGCATGGGTATCCGCGGAGATCGCAAGGTCTTCAATAGGAATGTCGCCGCCAACGAGGAGGAGATCGCGTGCATGAAGCGCATCGTGGCCAAGGGCTCTGCCTTGGTGTACCAGCTGGTACCTTCCGATGCGCCGGTAGATGTGCAGACGTATTTCTAATAGCTTGCTGTTCCCGAAAGGAGGAAGGTAATGAGCATATTCCAAGCATTACTGTGCGGTATCTGCTACTACATGAGCGCCGGCACGTGGCTTGTGGGCGTAGGCTTCTATACCTTCGGAAGGGCCCTCATCCAAGGCTTCTTCACCGGTCTCATCCTCGGCGACCCGATCACGGGCACCATGGTCGGCTGCACGATCCAGCTGATCTATCTGGGCGTCATGTCAACGGGCGGATCGTTCCCCGCCGATCAGGCGCTGGCCGGCATCATGGGCACCGCCGCCGCCATCACGGCGGGCCTCTCGGCTGAGGAGGCCATCGCCATCGCGGTTCCCATCGGCCTGCTGGGAACCGTCCTCTACAACTTCCGCATGGTCACCGCGACGGCATTCGTGCATATGGCCGATAAATACGCCGCCGAGGGCAACACCAGGGGCATCTGGTATGCCAACGTCGTGTTCCCGCAGGTCGCGCTCTTCCTCATCTATGCTATCCCCTGCACGCTCGCCTGCTACTACGGTGCCCCCGCGCTGGCCGGCATCGTCGATTCGCTCGCTGGCTCCAATGCCATCCGCGTCATAGGCGTCATCGGCGGCATGCTGCCCGTCATCGGCATCGCGATGAACATGAAGGCGATCTTCAAGGGCGAGGCCCGCCTGTTCTTCTTCATAGGCTTCCTGATGGTCGTCTACTTGGACTTCAACATGGTCGCCGTCTCCCTGTTCGCATTGCTCATGGCCCTTGTCTACGTCAATCTCAAGGGTGATGGCGCCGAGAAGGCGCTCGCATTCGCCGAGGAGGATGATGACGATGAGTGACGAGATCAGAAAGGTCTCCAAGACCGCACTCAACAAGTGCTTCTGGTACTGGGCGTTCTTCGCCCACGCGTGCTACAACTACGAGCGTCTCCAAGGGACGGGTTTCCTGCACTCCATGTGCCCGATCATCGACGACCTCTACGACAAGGACGACAAGGAGGGCAGGGCCGCCGCTATGACGCGTCACGCCGCCTTCTTCAACACCGAGCCGCGCGTCGGCACCGCCATCATCGGCCTTACCGCCGCCATGGAGGAGCGCATCGCCTCAGGCGAGGAGGGCCTTGCCGAGACCGTCACCTCCGTCAAGACCGGTCTCATGGGGCCGCTCGCCGGTATCGGCGACACCCTCATGCAGGCCATCCTCGCGCCGCTGCTGCTCTCGATCGCCATCGGTATCGGCGAAGGCGGCAATGTCATGGGTCCCGTGCTCTATTTCGCGGCGTTCATCGCCATCGTCATCGTGCTGCATCGCCTGTTCTTCAATATCGGCTATAACCAGGGCGACGAGGGCATCGCCCAGCTGCTCGAAAGCGGCGCCATCAACAAGGTCATCGTCGGAGCGGGCATCATGGGCTGCACCGTCATGGGCGCCCTCGCCGCCAACTACGTGAAGCTCGACGCCATGGTCGTCATCCCGCTCACCACGGGCGAGTTCAACCTGCAAGAGAACTTCTTCAATGCCATCATGCCGAGGATCCTCCCGCTCGGCCTCACCCTGCTGGTGTGGTGGCTGATGGACAAGAAGGGCGTCTCCTCCACGAAGATGCTCGTCTTCATCGTGGTCATCGGTGCCGTTCTCGGTGCCATCGGCATCATCTAGCCCTCCTGCCGCACGGGGGCGGCGGGCAAGGGCCGCTGCCCCCATGTGCCATGGAATCTCTGGGCGGCATGGCCGTTTCGACCGTTTCAGGGCAGAACGGCTCTCCCGGGACGATAAAGGCAAACGCCAACTGCTACAAGAAGATGCCCGTCATCGCGGGGACGCAGGAACGGGCTTCTCATGATGCTAGGAGGTTAATCGCATGCTTTCCGATTATGTGCATCACAACCCCGAGAAGATCATCTTCGGGAGGGGTGCCGAGGACAAGGTGGCCCGGGAGGTTGCGGCCTGCGGCGGCACCAAGGTGCTCATCCATTTCGATGCCGGCGACTTCATCCTGCCGCTCATCGCACGTATCCGCGCATGTTTGGAGAAGGCGGGCATCGAGGTGTTCGAGCTGGGCGGCGTCGTGCCCAACCCCAAGCTCTCCCTCATGCGGAGGGGTTGCGAGCTGGTACGCGGAAACGGCATCGACTTCGTGCTCGCTGTGGGCGGCGGCTCCACCATGGACAGCGCCAAGTACATCGCATGCGGCGCCTACTACGATGGCGAGATCTGGGACCACCCGGGCTTCGCGCCCATCTCCACCCGCATCCTCCCGCACGGCGCCGTGGTCACCATGCCCGGCACCGGCAGCGACGTGAGCACCGCCGCCGTGTGGCGCGACGACACCGTCGAACCCGAGCGCAAGGTCTGCGTATTCGCACGTGAGCTGCGCTTCGATTTCGCGATCATCGATCCCGAGCTCACCTACACGCTGCCGCCGTTCCAAACGGCCGCAGGCTGCTTCGATATCATGGCGCACTCCATGGAGGACTACTTCTGCGTGCCCGAGGGCGTCGAGTTCGCATTGGCGGCTTATGAGGGCGTTATCAACGAGGTCATGAAAAGCGTGCGCGCGGCGCTCGACGATCCGCGCGATTACACGGCCCGCGCCAACATATGCCGCGTTGCCTACGTGCCGCTCGACGACAGCCTCTCATCCGGCATCGATCGGGGCTACTGCGTCCATAATCTCGAGAAGCCCCTGACCGGAACCTTCC
The DNA here is from genome assembly GCA_004010535.1 of Coriobacteriales bacterium OH1046. GTDB lineage: Bacteria > Actinomycetota > Coriobacteriia > Coriobacteriales > Atopobiaceae > RUG721. The sequence continues at coordinate 33,776 of RQYE01000002.1, forward strand.
ACCGCACGCATGGCGAGATGCTTGCCATCCTCTTCCCCGCATGGATGCGTTTCTGCAGCCCTATGAACCTGCCGCTTTTCACGAGGCTCGCCGTGAGGTGCTTCGGCGCGAAGATGGATTTCGGGCATCCCGAGGCGACGGTGGAGGAGGGCATCGTGAACCTCGAGCACTTCATCAGGGATATCGGGCTTCCCACGCGCCTCTCGCAGGTGGGTATCACCGCAGAGTGCTTCGGCGCCATGGCCGACCTTGCGATCGAGCAATCGGCGAACGACTATATCGGCCGCGGCATCAAGCTCTACCGCGATGATATCGTGAGGGTGTACGAGCTGGCAGAATAGCCCATCATGGACGGATGTTGGGGCGGGATCCGCATCCTTCGCATCACGCGTTCTCCTCGAGCGAGATGAGCTTGCGGGCGGTGACCAGATCGGTGACGAGGCAGTTCACGTAACCGGACTTGATGGCCGTGCGGATGCCTCGCAGCTTCGCGGGGCCGCCCGCAACGCACAGCACCCGCTCGATCTCGGAGAGGCGCTCGAGGGTGATGGCCGTTCTCACGTAGGCCTTGTCGAGTTCGATCTCGCTGCCGTCCTCGCGGAAATAGCGGGTGAGGAGATCGCCCACGGCATCCGCCTTGGCAACCGCCTCGCGGTACTCCTCGGAAGCCTCGTTCAGGCTGAACGCATCGCCCGCCTCGTGATAGCGCACGCCGAGTCCCACGATGACCGTATCGACCTCGCCCCAATGCTGCATGAGCTCGCCGAACCGGCTTGGGAAGAGCGTGCTCGCGACCTCGTGCTGATCGATGACGATGGGGATGTTGGTGTAATAGGATCGCGCGCCGAACGCCGATGCGATATTGTCCACGATGGTGTTCGATTGGGTTTGGGGCGAACAGGCGCCCGTCGTGCCGACGGCGGGCATGAAGAGGACGTCGTGCGAGAGATGCCCGCGGGGGAGCGTCTTCGACATCGTGTAGAGGGCGGCGCCGAAGCCCAGCGCCACGACCCTGCTCTTCGAGAGGAAGTCGGGGAGGATGGCGTTCGCCTTAGCGGCGAGGATCTCGTTCATCGGATGGAAGAGCGAGCGCTTGTACTCGGACTCCGATACGTCGGCGATGGCGACGAACCTCAGTCCGTAGGCGGCGCGGAGGCGCTCCTCGAGATCTTGGACGGTGCGATCGAGGGGGTTCACCACGACGAAGGTCACGATCTTGCGCTCCTTGGCCTTATCGAGCAGCCGCGAGATATACGAGCGGCTGAACCCCACCTTTTTGGCGATGGCGTCCTGCGGCATCTCGTCGAGGTAGTACATCTTCGCGATCTGATAGAGGAGGTAGTCGTCGTTTCCCGTGAAGCTATCCATGAGAATGCCAATCTGTGCGCAATTATGTTCCGCTTAGATATGGTACCTCTGAATCCGCAGCGATTCATCTCCAGGGCGCATACTGCAGGAAATCTACCATTCGCCGGCCATGCCTCCGTCAACCCCCATCCCCCGCCATTCGCTTACCCCGATCCCCGCCGCCTCAGCCCATGATCGCCTATCGGCCCATGTGCCTCTATACCCTCGAGTTTTCCAAAAGCAGGCAGGCGCTCTGCGGTTTTCGGCGAGAGGGGCAGGCGCCCTCAGGCCAAGAAGACGATAGGCGCCCCAGAACAGGCGAGCTTGCCGCCGCGCACCTCGATGGGCAGGCCATCGAGCAGGTCGGCATAACTGCCGTCCGATACATCGACGGCCACCTCCACCGGCTTCCCGCAGAGCGAGAACACGCCGAGGGCGCGTCCCCAAGCGCCTGCGCGCTCAAGCACCGCGACCTCGTCCTCGTCGTATGCGCGCGCACAGAAGAAGTCATCGCATCCGAGAACCTCATGCTTGATATGGGCGAGCCGCGCCATCAGCGGCGAGAGATCGGTTCCCGTGTTCCATCCGAGGGGGTCTCGGTCGAAGAGCGAGACCGCGTGATCGGATGCGACTTCCTGGCCGGCGTAGATGAGCGTGGCTCCCTTGAGCAGGTAGATGAAGGACGTGAGATTCGCCAGATCCAGCCCGCGCCCCAGGCGCGACGCGATGCGCGGCAGATCGTGATTCTCGAGATAACGCAGCTTGTTGAAACCGCGCGGGTAGACGCTCTCCTGGAAATCGAGGAGGTCGAGGTAGTGGGAGAGGGGTGCGGACCCTTCGATCCACGCATCGAAGACCTCTTGGATGTCGTAGGCGTACTCGATATCGAAAGCGGCATAGGCTTCGGTATCGGTGGCGCTGTAGAGGCCGCGACGGCGCATCTCGGCACCGAAGGCGCGGTGCACCGATTCCGCGAGCCAGATGCAGCCCGGGTGGACCTTCTCGACCTCGGCCCGCGCCCGCTCCCAAAACGCCACCGGCACGAACGAGGCCACGTCGCAGCGGAACCCGTCCACGATGCGGGCCCACTGCACGAGCGTGTCGATCTGATAGTCCCAGAGCGCGGGATCGGAGCTGTAGTCGAGGTCGATGATGTCGGTCCAATCGCCCACACGGTTGCCGGGCGTGCCGTCGGGCCTTTTGTAGAACCATGCAGGATGCCCGTCCCAAAGCACGGAATCGGGGGAGGTGTGGTTGTAGACCACGTCGATCATGCATTGCATGCCCTCTCCGTGGATGGCGTCGACGAGAGCCTCGAAATCCGCCAACGTGCCGTATGCGGGGTTGACGGCGCGGTAATCGCGGATGGCATAGGGGCTGCCGAGCGAACCTTTGCGTGCCTTCTCGCCCAGCGGATGGATCGGCATGAGCCAGATGCAGTCCACGCCGAGTGCGCGGATGCGCGGCAGGTCGTCGACGAGCGCGCGGAACGTGCCCTCGGACGTGTGGTTGCGCACGAATACCGAGTAGATGACCATCTGCTGGAGCTTGCCGTTGATTTTATGGGGCATGCCATCCTCCCCCAAAAGAAGAGACGGCTGTTGCCGCCTTGAATATGAACCATCGACAAGTATAGCAGCTACCTGCGGTTTCTCAAGTCTAGCGTTTTGGCTTGCAAGCGTTCCACGCGGTTCTGCAAGGCCCAGCCGGACTGCAACGGGGGAGTTGCCGTTCGGAGAATGCTGCGCTGTTTTCGGATTATCGCCGTGCACTCCAGGCTATCTTGCCAAAGGAGGAGGATCGGGGTACCGCCTACAGATCTGAGAAGAGAACAGTCGTGAAGAAGCGTATCTGCAGCAGCTCTTCGAGCCAGCCGAAATGGGATTAGCGGGAGATCGTTTCCAGCTTCGGCAATCATGGCACGAGGGGCATTGGGTTGGCTGAACTCGAAGCTGGTGTTTGCCGATACCCTCTCGGCTTACCCCACGGGTGGACGAGAAGCTTTCCTCGCTTGCTACCGTATTAAACTGCATTGAGGCAAATAGATACGATAGAGGCCTCGCGGAGCATCGTTGAGAACGATCAACGCTGTCCGTCGCCTGCAACCGGAGGGTATGATGCTTAGAAGGAGAGAGAGGGTTCGCCCTCGCAGCGTTTGCTTTTCCATCGGTCCTTTGGAGTGCGCTATGCGCAGAAGAACCTGCTGCGGGGCGCGATGATGGGCACCCAGAAGACGAGGCCGGCAGCCCGAGAGAGCACGCGAACGGCGAGAACGTGATCGGTGTGTTCCTAGTCTCCCTCGATTCATGCTCGTCGGAAACCCCGATAAACATACCGGGCGGTATGAGCGGCGGGCGGGACAACGTGTTTTTCGTCGTTCTGGATTCCGGGAAAACGATAACGATGGGGACGGGCGGAGAATACGCGTTCTATGACTCGGTTCTGTACAACAGCAACTATACGGCGTGCCAGAACCTCACCGACCTGTACTATGAGCTCATCCAGCAACGAGGGGTAGGAGAAGCGCGCTCGGCTGGATTCAGGGCGGTTTCATCGACCGCTGCATCGGTTGCTCGGGCGCATGCGCGTCCAAATCATTAGGATGGAGGTGCGGCACCGCCACCGCCCTACGCATGAAATCGGAGCAGCTCGCCGGTGAACGCGTGGCTGGCTTCGCCCCGTGCCCTGCCCTGTCGTTCATCGTGAAAGCGAGCCCCTGCAGGATGCGAGCAATGCCGTTTGCCGGTTAAACGGCAACGCTCGCAGGATACAAGTAGCATTCCTTGTACTATAATCCTCCCTAACAGGTCATTATTGATATGGAAGCGTTTCCAGTAACGCTACCAGTAGCGCTACCAGTAACGTTACCGTCCCTTATCGCGCCCGTCTCATCTTCAAAGGAGACCCATGGCAACCATCAAGGACATTGCAGCATATTGCAACGTTGCCGTGAGTACCGTGTCGCGTGTGCTCAACGACCACCCTGATGTGAGCGACGATACCCGCGAGAGGGTTCTCAGCGCTGCGCGCAACCTCCACTACGTTCCCAACAGCAGCGCCCGCGACCTTGCCCACCAGCAGACCGACTCCATCGGCCTCGTGGTGCGCGGTGCCGAGAACCCCTTCTTCACGCCCATCATCCGCGCCATCGAGCACAGCTGCGAGGACAAGGGCTATTCGATGTCCCTCCACCAGATTCCTACAGGCGCCGACGAGGTGGGCGAAGGAGCCAGGCTCGTGCAGTCCAAGCGGCTCAAGGGCCTTATCCTGCTCGGCGGTCGCTATGACTACACCGGCGAAGAGGTTTCGACGCTCGGCGTTCCCTTCATATGCTGCAGCTATACCAACCACTTCGGCGATCTCGACCCCGCGTCCTTCTCGTCGGTCTCCATCGATGACAAGACCGAGGCGTATCGCGCAACCGAGCTGCTTATCGAGCGCGGGCACAGCAGGATCGCCGCTCTGCTCGACTCCATACACGACCGCTCCATCAGCGAGCGCCGTTACCGCGGCTACTGCGCGGCCCTCGCCGATGCCGGGATCCCCCTTGATGAGGGGCTCGTATGCCAGACCATCGATTTTACGATGGAGGCCGCATACAAGCGCACGATCCGCCTGCTCGAGGAGCGCCCCGATGTCACGGCCCTCTTCTCGGTTGCCGATTCCATGGCTATCGCCGCCATGAAGGCGATCTCCGATGCGGGCCGTTCCGTACCGCAAGACATCTCGATCATCGCCATCGATGGCATCGAGATGTCGCTCTATACCACGCCTACGCTCACCACGCTTGTCCAGCCGCAAGCGCTGATGGGCGAGAAGGCTGTGGAGATCTTGGTTGACGTGCTGGACGGCAAGGCTCCCTGCAGCCACGTCCGGCTTGAGACGACCCTGAGGCCCGGGGGCACCGTGGACCGCTTACATCCGCAGACTTGGCGTGAAGGACGCTGAGCGAAGACAGGAGGAGTTTGTTATGAGCACCAATCTTTCCCGTAGGGCCTTTCTGGGCACCACCGGCCTCATGGCCGCAACGCTCGCCGCATGCAACAACGGCGGCGAGGGAGGCGGAGAGGGGGGCGGCAGCTCTGCCGCTGCCGGCTCCGTGTACTGGCTGAACTTCAAGCCCGAGCTCGATGAGACGCTCCAGGCCTTGGCCGGCACCTACACCGAGTCCACCGGCGTACCCGTGAAGGTCGTCACCGCCGCATCCGGGACCTACAACCAGACCCTGATCGCCGAGATGGACAAGTCCGAGGCCCCGACCCTCTTCGTCATCGGCAATGCCGCCGGCGTCAAGGAGTGGGGCGACCATGCGCTCGACCTCAAGGGCAGCGCCATCGAGTCCGAGCTTTCCACCGACGCCTACAACCTGTACGATGAGGCCGGCAAGCTCGTCTCCATGGGCTACTGCTACGAGTGCTACGGCATCGTCGCCAACACCGACCTCATCGAGAAGGCCGGCCACAGCGTCGATGACATCAAGGACTTCGCGTCCCTGAAGACCGTCGTCGAGGATATCCATGCCCGCGCCGCCGAGCTGGGCTTCGACGCCTTCGTTGCTACCGACATGGACGATTCTTCCAACTGGCGCGTCACCGGCCACCTCGCCAACCTCGAGTACTACTACGAGGCTCGTGACGCCGGCGGTTGGACCGAGTGCCCCGCCGAGCTCAAAGGCACCTATATGGAGAACTACAAGAACCTCTACGATCTCATGATCAACAACTCCATCGTCGAGCCCACCGCGCTGGCCACCGGTGGCCATGACCCCGCGAACCAGTTCACCAGCGGCCAGGCCGCGTTCTTCCTCACCGGCTCCTGGGACTACACGGGCATCTCAGCCGCCCAGCCGAACGTCAAGATGCTCCCGTACTACTGCGGCGTTGCCGGCGAGGAGAAGGCCGGGCTGAACTGCGGCACCGAGAACTGCTGGGCCGTCAACGCCAACGCATCCGAGGAGAACCAGAAGGCCACCATGGACTTCATGGTGTGGCTGGTCTCCGATCCCGACGCCTCCGCCAAACTGGTCGAGCAGCTCGGCATCATGCCGTACAAGAATTCCGCGCCGTCCACCAACGGCTTCCTGAACGATGCCGCCTCCTACACTGATATGGGCTGCTATGTCCTCGACTGGGTCACCACCTACCAGCCCAACGTCGACCAGTACCGCGCCGCCTTGGTCTCCGCGCTCAACGCCTACAACGCCGACCAGTCGGACGCCAACTGGGAGAAGGTCCGTACTGCCTTCGTCGATGGCTGGGCGACCCAGTACAAGGCTGCCAACGCCTAAAGATCCGCTCCGTCCGTTGCCATAACCGGGACGGGCGGGCGGAGTTCCGCCCGCCCCGGTTCATATCAAGGTGAAAGGAGTTGACACGAGCATGGCATCAACCAAGAATTCCATCAGGAGCGCTACCCGGCGTTGGTCGTGGCTGTTCCTCGGCCCCGTCGTCGCGGCGTTCATCATCGGCTTCGTTTGGCCTTTCTTCCAGGGCATCTACCTGTCGTTCTGCAGATTCAAGCTCATCTCCGACGCGCAGCTCACCGGTCTTGACAACTACGGCCAGGCGCTTGCGGATATCAGCTTCCAGCATTCGTTCTGGTATACGGCGCTCACTGCGGTGGTGAGCCTCGTGCTCATCAACGTGCTTGCCTTCATGGTGGCCTACGTGCTCACCCAGAACATCAAGGGCTCGAACCTGTTCCGCACGGTGTTCTTCATGCCCAACCTCATCGGCGGCATCGTGCTGGGCTACATCTGGTCGATGATCTTCGACGGCATCCTCGCCGCCTACAACACCTCGATCCTCCTGAATACCACCTACGGTTTCTGGGGTCTCATCATCCTCATGTGCTGGCAGCAGGTCGGCTACATGATGATCATCTACATCGCGGGCCTGCAGGCCGTGCCCGAGGATATGCTCGAGGCTGCCAAGATCGACGGTGCCACCAAGTGGCAGACCCTGTTCAAGGTCACCATCCCCAACGTCATGCCCTCGATCACCATCTGCATGTTCCTCTCGCTCACCAACGGCTTCAAGCTGTTCGACCAGAACCTCGCGCTGACGGGCGGCCTTCCCTATATCATCCAACCCGACGGCTCGACGGTGAACACCACCGAGATGCTGGCCTTGAACATCTACAACACCTTCTACACCGCAGGTGCCGGTGTACGCGGCGTAGCCCAGGCCAAGGCCGTCATCTTCTTCATCTTGGTTGCCGGCCTCGGACTCGCCCAACTTGCCTATACGCGCAGGCGGGAGGTGCAGCAATGATGAACAAGGAGCAGACCCTCGCGGCCGAGCAGCGTCGCAAGACCATCCTGTCAGCGGTGCTCGCCGTTATCTGCGTCATCTACGTCCTGCCCGTGGTCGCCGTGGTCATCAATTCGTTCAAGCAGAACACCTTCGTCAAGACCGAGACGTTCGCGCTCCCCACCGAGCAGAGCTATGCGGGTTTCGACAACTTCATCACGGGTATGACCTTCGGTAACTATCCGTTCGCGAGCTCCGTGCTCTACAGTACGGTCATCACCATCTTGTCTACCGCGCTCATCCTGATCTTCTGCTCGATGGCGGCGTGGTATATCGCACGTGTTAGCTCCAAGTTCTGCAAGATCATCTACTACCTCTGCGTCTTCTCGATGGTCGTGCCGTTCCAGATGGTCATGTTCACCCTCTCGAAGACGGCCGATGCCCTGAAGCTCAACACGCCGTGGACGATTCCCATCGTCTATCTGGGTTTCGGCGCTGGTCTCGCCATCTTCATGTTCGTGGGCTTCGTCAAGTCGATCCCGCTCGAGATAGAGGAGGCGGCCGCCATCGACGGCTGCGGTCCCGTCCGCACGTTCTTCTCGGTGGTGCTGCCCATGCTCAAACCCACGCTCATCTCGGTGGGCATCCTCGAGATCATGTGGGTGTGGAACGACTATCTGCTGCCGGTGCTCGTGCTCGACATCAACCAGTACCGCACGATCCCCATCCACATCCAGTACCTCAAGGGCAGCTACGGCACGGTCGATCTGGGAGCCACGATGGCGCTCATCCTGTTGTCGATCATCCCGGTCATCGCCTTCTACCTTGCCGCGCAGAAGCACATCATCAAGGGTGTCGCTGCCGGCGCCGTGAAAGGCTAGGCCATGGAACGCTCGAGCGGCATCATCCTACCCATCTACGCGCTGCCGTCACCGCATGGTATCGGCACGCTGGGGCAAGCTGCCTGCGATTTCGTGGATTTCCTTGCGGACGCAGGCCAGTTGTGGTGGCAGGTGCTGCCGGTGGGCCCCACGAGCTTCGGAGACTCGCCCTATCAGAGCCCTTCCACCTTTGCCGGCAACCCCTATTTTGTCGATCTCGACCAGCTGGTGGCCGATGGGCTCCTCACCCAGGACGAGATCGGTGCCGTGAACTGGGGCGATGACCCCGCACGCGTGGACTACGGTCGCCTGTTCGAGGAACGCGAGGTCCTGCTCCGCGCAGCATACAGGCGCGGATGGGAGCGCGATGCCGCAGCTGTCGAGGCGTTCGCGCGGGACAACGCCGCATGGCTCGACGACTATGCGCTGTTCATGGCCGTAAAGCGCCATTTCGGCATGAAGTCGTGGATAGAGTGGCCCGATGAGGCCATACGCCTGCGCAAACCCGAGGCGCTCGTGCACTACCGCTCGCTCCTCGCCGATGACGTGCGCTTCAACGAATATGTGCAGTACCTCTTCTTCAAGCAGTGGGAGGCGCTGCACGCCTACACGCGCAAGAAGGGCATCAAGCTGATCGGCGACATGCCCATCTACGTGGCGCTCGACTCGGCCGACGTGTGGGCGTATCCGACGGGCTTCATGCTCGACGGGCGCAATCTGCCTGTCGAGGTCGCGGGCGTCCCGCCCGATAGCTTTACCGGCGACGGCCAGCTGTGGGGCAATCCGCTCTACGACTACGAGGCCATGGAGGCCGATGGCTTCGACTGGTGGATCAGGCGCGTCGCGGGCGCAGCCCGTCTCTACGATATGATCCGCATCGACCACTTCCGCGGTTTCGAGAGCTTCTGGGCCGTGCCTGCGGGTGCGAGGACCGCCAAGGACGGCCGTTGGGTCAAGGGCCCGGGGATGGAGCTCGTGGGTACGCTTATCAGGCGATTCCCGCATACCAGCTTCATCGCCGAGGATCTGGGCTATACCACGCCCGAGGTGACGAAGCTCCTCGCCGATTCGGGGCTGCCTGGCATGAAGGTGCTCGAATTCGCGTTCGATTCGCGCGATGGGGATGCATTCATGCCCCACACCTACAGCCCGCGCTGCGCATGCTACGTGGGCACGCATGACAACGCGCCGCTCATGGCGTGGAAGGAGGAAGCCGTCCCCGCAGACGTCGAGCTGGCGCGCGCCTATTTCGGCCTCAACGACGACGAGGGTTTTACCTGGGGGTTCATCCGGGGCGGCATGTCCAGCGTTGCGGAGCTGTTCGTGGCCCAGATGCAGGATTATCTGGAGCTGGGCGAATGGGCGCGCACCAACACACCCGGTACGATAGGCAACAACTGGCAATGGCGCCTGCTTCCCGGCCAAGCCTCGCCCGAGCTGGCCGCGCGCATCGCCGCCGCAACGAAACGATACGGAAGGAGTGCTCGATAGCCATGGCAGAAGTGAGCCTCAAGCATATCAGGAAGGTATATCCCAATACCGAGAAGAAGCGCACGATACGGGGCGGATCCGAGAAGCAGCACAACCTGCTCGTCACCGATGAGGGCGTACTGGCCGTCCAAGATTTCAACCTCGAGATCGCCGATCGCGAATTCGTGGTGCTCGTCGGCCCGTCGGGCTGCGGCAAGTCCACGACGCTGCGCATGGTCGCCGGTCTTGAGGACATCTCCGGCGGGGAGCTCCGCATCGGCGGCAAGCTCATGAACGACGTGGCTCCCAAGGACCGCGACATCGCCATGGTCTTCCAGAGCTACGCCCTGTACCCCCATATGACCGTGCGCGACAATCTCGCATTCCCGCTGAAGCTGCGCAAGCTCCCGCAGGATGAGATCGACGCCAAGGTCAACGAGGCGGCGGAGATCCTCGGCATCACCGAGTACCTCGACCGCAAGCCCAAGGCCCTCTCGGGCGGCCAGCGCCAGCGCGTGGCCATCGGCCGCGCCATCGTGCGCGAGCCCAAGGTCCTGCTCATGGACGAGCCGCTCTCCAACCTCGACGCCAAGCTCCGCAACCAGATGCGGGCCGAGATCATCAAGCTCCGCCAGCGCATCGATACCACCTTCATCTACGTCACGCACGACCAGACCGAGGCCATGACCCTGGGCGACCGCATCGTCATCATGAAGGACGGCGTGGTGCAGCAGGTCGGCACACCGCAGGAGGTTTTCGACCATCCCGCGAACCTCTTCGTGTCGGGCTTCATCGGCGTCCCGCAGATGAACTACTTCGACGCGGAGCTCGTCCGCACCGACGACGAGTACGAGGTCCGGGTTGGCGGCATCGCCGTCGTCCCGAATGCGGAGAAGCAGGCGCGGCTGCTCTCGCACGACGTCCAGTCGCAGCCCATCATGCTGGGTATCCGTCCCGAGCACGTGTCCCTGCTCGGGGAGACCGGCCAGACGCTCCACGGCACCGTCGAGGTCTCCGAGATGATGGGTTCCTCGGTGCACCTGCACCTTGTCTCCCTCGGTCAGGATGTCATCGTCATCGTCCAGACCACCGACATCATGGGCGCCCGCAAAGAGGGCTTCTCGATCGCTCAGGACGTCGCATTCACCTTCGGCGGCGATCTCATCCATATGTTCTCCAAGGCCGACGAGCGGAACCTCGAGTACTGATCGGGTCGTATACGGCAGGGTTTTCCCGCCCTCCTTCCTTCCGGACGGGGCCGCGCGATGCTGCGCGGCCCCGTCCGCTCCTATGAGGATGGGCATCCTCATCGCCCGGTAGGCACACCTGCGCCCCGAGCCATCCGCAAGCGTATCCTGGTTCATCTTGTAGAGCTCCGAAGTCGCGACTTCCCCCAGTTGAGTTGGACGAAGATCCGATCATTCCCACATTAGGATCGCGCGAATCGCGTGGAATCCGGGAAACGGGAGCATGGGCAGCTTTTAAACATCGGAAGCCCCGTGCCTGTCGGGGACGAAACGGCATAATCACCGCGAATTCATCCGCCCTTCATCTTCTCCTCATGTTGGTCGGGTATATCTATATCCAGTGCGGGCGAGAGGCGCCTGCGGATTATCTGAAGGAAAGATCGCCATGATCACCATGACCCTTATCGCCTTGCTCGCCCTTTCGATCGGCGTCCACGCCATCGGGTTCGCTCTGAGGTGCCTCGGCGGGGTCATGCGCCTCGCGTTCGGCCTCTTCGGATTGCTCCTCCTACCTCTGGCGCTCCTCTTCTCGCTTGCGTGGGGTCTGGGGCGGATCGTCCTGCCGGTCCTGCTCGTCCTGCTCGTGCTCCAGCTCGCCTTCCCGCGGGAGGCATAGCCCCTTTTGACCCCTTCGGGATCACATCCTAAGCGCGGTCGGACCTCACGATGATGGGGATGTTCGAGAGGGCTTCGGCGGCTTTCTCGGGCAGGTAGACCGAGAGGAGCGCGCCTGCGGCGGGAAAGTCTGCGAAGCCGTCCCCGTCGATCTCGACAAGACCCTCCTCGCCGAGCACGCATACCCAGCGCTCTCCGGCATGGCCGCCGCCCACCTCCATGCGCTTCACAGCGCCGTCGCGGCGCGAGACCAGCACGGCGCAGCCCGGACCTTCCTCGGAACCCTCGCGTGTCCAGCCGACGACATCGGGCTCGTCGAAGCGGTCGCGCTGCTCGCCGAAGGCGCATCGCTCGCGGATCTCCATAAGAAGCGGCAGCTCGGCCACGGCGGGGATGCCGTCATTGGGCAGACCGTAGAGGTCTGCGAAGAACACGCACGGGTAGCCCGCCTCGCGGAGCAGGATCAGCGCGTAGGCAGCCGGCTTGAGACAGTGTTGCACCGTGGATTCCAGCGCCTGGTCGGGCTGGGTATCGTGGTTCTCCACGAAGGTGACGGCACGGATGGGGTCGGTGGCCACGAGCGTCCCGTCGAAAAGGCGGCTGAAGTCGGCGCCCTCGGGGTCCTCGCCCATGTGGAAGAAGTTGAAATGCAGCGGCACGTCGAAGAGCGAGAGCGATTCCTCGTCGCCGATATAGTCTTGAAGCGCGGCGAGGTCGCGCGTCCAGTATTCGCCCACCACGAAGAGCTCGTGGTCGACGGAGGCACGCATATCGGCGAGCCAGCGCTGGTAGAAGCTGCGGCTCATATGCTTGAGCGCATCGAGGCGCAGCCCGTTGACGCCGGTGGTGCGCAGATACCAGCGTCCCCACGTGGCGAGCTGGGCGTAGACGCGCTCGTCGGAGAGGTCGACATCCATGCCCATGAGATAGTCGAAGTTGCCGTTCTCGGAGAGATCCACATCGTCGGCCCAGGTCTTGCCGCCGAAGCGCCAGATGCCCGGGCGTTGCTCGGCCTCGTTCCAATCGCAGCCGGTGAAGCAGCTTGCGTCCCAGGTAAAGCGGTCGAGCTTCCCCTTGCGGCCCGGAAAGGTGAACCGCGACCATGTGCTGATCACGCCGGTATCGGCGATCTCCTGGGTGCGGTTGTGGGAGTCCACCTCGACGGCTTCGATCTGCTCCAGCTCGTCGCCGCCCATCTTGTGGTTGAGCACGATATCGGCGAGAACCTGGATACCCGCGCCTTGGAGCGAGCGCACGGCATCCATATACTCGTCGCGGGTGCCGTATTTGGTGCGCACGGCGCCCTTCTGGTCGAACTCGCCCAGATCCCAAAGGTCGTAGGCACCGTATCCCACGTCGGCGGTGCCCGCTTGGCCCTTGTAGGCGGGAGGCAGCCACACGGCGGTGAAGCCGCGTGCTGCAAGATCTGAGGCGCGCTCGGCCATGCGGCGCCAGTGCTGCCCGTCGGGCGGCAGGTACCAGCTGAAGCCCTGGAGCATCATCCCGTTCATATGCGCCTCCGTTCGCAGCGGCACGTCTCGTCGGATCCGTACGGGCCTTCGATCCGAAGATGCACTATCCTACCCAGTTTATTCCCGCGATATGCAAAATGATAGAAGCTCTTCACGGGTGCCACGCCCGTGACCTGCGCCTTGCAACCGGAAGGCGCATCGGGATAGCGGAAAAAGCAGCCTCGGATTGGTGGCCCGGGCAGTCGCGCTACCATACTGTAGATGGTGCCGGCATCCAAAGGCACTCGACGAAAGGCACGATCATGGGTTTCCGCGACAACCTCCAGCACCTGCGCGCCACGCGCAACATGACCCAAGAGCAGCTTGCCATGCTGATGGGCGTATCCCGCCAATCGGTGACCAAGTGGGAGGCCGAACGGGCCTACCCCGAGATGGACAAGCTCATCAAGCTCACCCAGATCTTCGACTGCACCATCGACGAACTGGTTTCCGGCGACCTTACCGGACGGGCTCCCGAAGCGGCGCGCTCGATCCCCGCGAGAGCCGCGCTTGCCGATGTCTGCGGATACGATGAGCATAAAGTCAAGCTCGCCAGAAACATCGCGCTCGGTGTCGCTATCATCCTTCTGGGGGCTGGCGGCGCAACGTTTCTTGAGGGGATGACGGCGCAGCTGGCCGATCCCGATGCCGGCTCCGCCATCGCGATGTTCGGGGGCCTTGCCATCGGCTTGGCGCTGATCATCCCTGCGGGCATCTCGGATTCCGCCTATCAGAAGTCCCATCCCTTCATCGAGGACTTCTACACCTCCGAGCAGAAAGATCGGGTGCGTCGCGCGTTCGGCTACGAGCTCACGGGCGGCATCGCGGCCGTCCTCCTTTCCGCAGCCCTGAGCGCGGGATTCGAGTCCCGGCTTGCGGGTGCGCTCTTCTTCGTGGGAGCGGCCATCGGCGTCTTCCTCATCGTCCACGCGGTCTTCCTGGTCGATCGCATCGATATCGAGGATTACAACATAGACGCCCTGTCCGAGCTCAACGAGGAGGAGGTCGCCTCCATCGTAGGCGAGGCGCGGGCGGCCCAAGTGCTCGCCAAGGTCCGCAAGAACCGCTGGAACGGGGCCCTGTGCGGCATCATCATGATCGTCGCCACCATCCTCGGGCTCATCTCGATGTTCTGGGGGCGGGCGAATCCCGGATCGTTCTTCGAGCGCTTCTTCTGGATCTGGTGGGTGGTCGGCGGCCTGCTCTGCGCCATCGTCAGCATCGCTCTGTCTTTGCGGGATAGGGGCTAGGCGCATCTACGGTGTCGCATGCCTGAACGCCGGATCCCGTGCAACATCGGCATCGAATGAGGGTATACTCTCAAAGACCGAGGATCTCGACAACGTACCTTGACATCCGCATGGTGGCGATTCAGCCCCAAAACCTGGGGGCGACTGGTTTCGACAGGGTGTGTTCGAGACGGGCAGCAGGCCGTGGTCTCCTCGCCACGTTAAACAGGGGTACCGTCAAACGAATTGACGACAACACCTATCAGGGCTATGCCCTCGCTGCTTAAGTAACTAGCAGCCGCTGATCTGGGGATCTTCTCCTGTTCCCAAGGAAGCGTCATTCAGGGAGATGCACTGCGCGGACGTGGCGGGTATGCCGCGCAGCCAAGATCGAACCGGCTAGGGTGTGCGGAGTTGGTCGCTTGGCACCGAACACCCGAACCTTCCCAAGCGACTGAGCCTGGAGACACCTATCGGGAATGCGCTTTGGACCGGAGTTCGATTCTCCGCGCCTCCACCATGCAGGTTCAGGCCCCGGTGCGGCAACGCGCCGGGGCTTTTTGGTGCGGGGAGGATGGCTGGCGGCGAGAAGCCCGATCATATCCAAGACAGCGCTTCCGGTTGGGGTCGGGCCGCCTCGAAACGGCACGCTCTTGCCGCGTGGGGGAGATCGTGGGGTTCTTCCCGAGGGCCATACGGGGTGTTGCGAGGCCCGGGCGCACACGGATTGAAGAGTACAATGGTCTCGTTACTTGGATTTCTTTCCGTGAGAGCAGAACCTAAGCCGAGAGGAAGCGTGATGGGCATGAAGCTCGTTGTCATTGGCGGTGTCACCGGCGGGATGTCGACTGCGGCGCGCATGAGGCGCCTCGATCCCAAGGCGGACATAGTCGTCTTCGAGCGCGGCAAGAACGTGTCCTTCTCGAACTGCGCCCTCCCGTACTACCTGGGCGGGGTCGTGGAGCAGAGCGACGACCTCATCCTGATGACCCCCGCATCGCTCAAGCGCCAGCACGACCTCGACGTCCGCGTCCGCTGCGAGGTCACCGCCATCAACCGTGATCGCAAGACGGTCACGGTCCGCGACCTCGCAAGCGGCGAGACCTTCGAGGAACCCTACGATAAGCTCATGCTCTCGCCCGGCGCGAGCCCCATCATGCCCCGCAGCATCGCGGGGATCGATCGCAGCAACGTGTTCAGCGTGCGCAACGTGGGCGATGTCGTCGCCATCAAGCAGTGTATCGACCAGGTCGAGAGCGTCGCCGTGGTGGGCGGAGGATTCATCGGCATCGAGGTCGCCGAGAACCTCAAGACGGTCGGCAAGCGGGTGGCCCTCATCGAGGGGATGGATCAGGTGCTGGCCCCATTCGATTACGATATGGTCCAGATCCTGCATAAGGAGCTCGATGACAACGGCGTCGAGCTGCATCTCTCCTCGACCGTCACCGCCATCGGAGATGAGGGCGTCACGGTGAGCACCCCGCAGGGGGAGGCGCTCGTGCCCGCTCAAGCCGTCATCATGGCCATCGGCGTCGCGCCCGAGACCGAGCTTGCAGCCGATGCGGGTCTCGAGATCGGCCAGGCGCGCGGCATCCGCGTCAATAACAACTATCAGACCTCGGACCCCGATATCTACGCCGTAGGCGACGCCATCGAGACCTACGATGCGCTCGCACATCGTTGGGGGAGGCTCGCGCTTGCCGGGCCCGCCCAGCGGCAGGCACGCGCCGCTGCCGATCACATGTGCGGGATGCCGGTCTCCAACAGGGGCTACATTGGCTCGTCCTGCCTGCGCATCTTCGGGCGCAACGCGGCCTGCACCGGTCTCTCCGAGAAGGCCGCCAAAGCGGCGGGCTATTCCTACGACTCGGTCCTCCTGTTCCCCTCCGATAAGGTCGGCATCATGCCCGGCAGCCATTATATGGCGTCCAAGCTGGTCTTCGAGGTGCCCACGGGCAAGATCCTCGGTGCCCAGGCAATCGGCGCAGGCGAGGTTGACAAACGGGTGGATGTCATCGCGACCATGGTTACCATGGGCGGCACCATCGCAGATCTCAAAGATCTCGAGCTGTGCTACGCCCCGCTCTTCTCGACTGCGAAGGACGTGGTCAACTTCGCCGCGCTCGTGGCCGAGAACGTGCTCGCCGGCCGCATGCCGCAAGTGCATGTGTCGGAGGTGCGTGCCCTGGTGGAGGAGGGCGCCTATATCGTCGATGTCCGCGAAGAGGGCGAGTTCGCCCGAGGCCATCTCAAGGGCGCCCACAACATCCCGCTCTCGCAGCTGCGTTCACGCACGGGCGAGATTCCCCGCGATGTCCCCGTCTACCTGCATTGTCGATCGAGCCAGCGCAGCTACTACGCGCTGTGCTTCCTGAGGGGCAGCGGCTGGTCCAATGTCAGCAACATCAGCGGCTCGTTCCTCGGCATCAGCCTGTACGAGTACTTCAACGACAAGGCGCTGGGCCGCGAGCCCATCGTGACGGATTACAACTGCAACTAGGGCAGGGAGGGGGCCGGCATGGCGGAGAGGATGACCGAAGCCTTGGCCAACCAGATGATGGATCAGGGCTACCACTGCTCGCAGTGCGTGCTCATGCACGCCGCCGAAGTGCTCGGGCGCGACAAGGACGATGCCCTGCGTATCTCATCGGGCTTGGGCGGAGGTCTCTTCCACGGCGAGGTCTGCGGTACGGTGAGTGCGGCGGCAGTGGCGATAAGCATGGCCTATGGTTTCCACGAGCCCAATCCCGGTGAGAGGGATGACCTGCTCAAGGCCAAGATCCATGAGTTCGAGGACCGTTTCCTCGAGCGTTATGGCACCATGTGCTGCCGTGAGCTGCTGGGTGGCTATGACTGCACACGCGGCGACGATGGCCAACCCGAGGGTGTGCCCGAGAACCCTTGGGAGCACTGCGGCGAGTACTGCGCGTTCGCCTGCACCGTGCTCGACGAGATCCTAGCCTGCGGGGCCATACCCTAAAAGCGGGCCACCCGCTGCGTGGGTAGTCGTGACTTGCAGGGGCTTCGGGTATCTGAAGCCCCATCTGGATCTTGAGTTTGTATTTTCTGGAGCAAAGTCATGTAGAAGCTACAAACTCGGGTGGTATGCCGGCGGTGTTTGCCCAGTTGTGGCATGAAATGCGCGGCTTGGGTTTGTACCCTCGCGTGCGCAAGTTACAAACTCGATCTTTTGGCCATGTCCGGTGCGCGAGCATCGCACATGGTTCCGCTTGTTAACACGTTGATGCAGATTGCGATGGCGGCCTGAGCGTGCGCTATCCTGTTCGGAGTTCTCCCTAGCTTCGAAGGGAATGTCATGTCCGAGCCCATGCCCGCGATGACCGTCGTCGATATGCTCCGCAAGAACGTCGCGCTCTACGCCGACGAGGTCGCGCTCGTCGAGGTCAACCCCGAGGTCCAAGAGCCCCATCGCGTCACATGGCGCGACTTCGATCTCGTCCACTCCACCGAAACCGAGCCCTACCGTCGCCAGATCAGCTGGCGTGTGTTCGACGAGAAGGCCAACCGTTTCGCCAACCTGCTGCTCTCGCGCGGTATCGGCAAGGGCGACAAGGTTTCCGTCCTGCTCTACAACTGCCTCGAATGGCTACCCATCTACTTCGGCATCCTGAAGACCGGCGCCGTGGCCGTGCCGCTCAACTTTCGCTATACCGGCGCGGAGATCCAGTACTGCGTCAACAAGGCCGAGGTGGACGCCTTGGTCTTCGGCCCGGAGTTCGTGAGCCGCGTGGAAGATCGTCTCGAGTCCATCTCACGCAACCGCCTGCTCTTCTTCGTGGGCGGCGTCTGCCCCGACTTCGCCGAGGACTACTTCGAGCTCTCGTGCAACTGTCCGAGCAACGATCCGCGCATCCCCATCTCGCTCGACGAGGACGGTGCCATCTATTACTCCAGCGGTACCACCGGCTTTCCCAAGGCCATCCTGCATGCGCACATGTCGCTCGCCCAAGCCGCCGAGATGGAGGCCCGCCACCACGAGACCGTCCACGACGATGTCTTCCTCTGCATCCCGCCGCTCTACCATACGGGTGCGAAGTTCCACTGGATGGGCTCGCTCTATACGGGCGGCCGTGCAGTGCTTCTCCGCAGCGCTTCTCCCAAGGCCATCTTCGAGACGGTGAGCAACGAGCGCTGCACGCTCGTGTGGCTGCTCGTGCCGTGGGCGCAGGACATCCTCACGGCCATAGAAAGCGGCGAGCTGTGCCTTGAGGACTACCGGCTCGGCCAGTGGCGCCTCATGCATATCGGCGCCCAACCCGTGCCCAAGAGCCTCATCCGCAGGTGGAAGCAGGTCTTTCCCCATCACGACTACGATACCAACTACGGCCTTTCCGAGAGCACCGGCCCGGGTTGCGTGCATCTGGGAATGGAGAACATCGACCGCGTGGGTGCCATCGGCGTGCCCGGCTACCGCTGGCAGTGCAAGGTCTGCTCCGATGCCGAGGGCACCGAAGTTCCGCCGGGACAGACCGGCGAGCTTTGGGTGAAGGGTCCCGGCGTCATGCGCTGCTACTACAACGATCCCAAGGCCACGGCCGAGACGCTTCACGATGGTTGGCTGCTTACCGGCGATATGGCGCGCGTGGACGAGGACGGTTTCATCTGGCTTGTCGACCGCAAGAAGGATGTCATCATCATGGGCGGCGAGAACATCTACCCGGTGCAGATCGAGGACTTCCTCGCGGGTTATCCCGCCATCCAGGATGTGGCCGTCATCGGCATCCCCGATGAGCGTCTCGGCGAGGTGAGCTGCGCCATCATCCAGCTCAAGCCCAACCACCTCGACGCTGGCGGCAGCCCCGTCGATATCACCGAGCAGGATATCGAGGACTTCTGCCTCGACTTGCCACGCTACAAGCGCCCGCGCCGCGTGATCTTCGCGCCCGTGCCGCGCAACCCCACGGGCAAGATCGAGAAACCCGCGCTGCGTGCCAAGTACGGTGCCGAGAACCTCGTCGACCGCGAGAACCAAGCATAAGGATGCGGGGAAAGGGGTACCCTTTCCTTGCAAGGAGGGGAATGCAATGAGCAAGCAGCTGCTTTCGGGCAACGAGGCCATCGCCCAGGGAGCGTGGGAGGCCGGCGTCAAAGTGGGCGTGGGCTATCCCGGTACCCCCTCGACCGAGGCCCTCGAGACCCTCGTCGCCAAGGACGGTGTCTATTGCGAATGGTCTCCCAACGAGAAGGTCGCCCTCGAGATGGGCATCGGCTCGTCGCTGGGCGGGGTCCGCTCACTCGTCGCTATGAAGCATGTCGGCGTCAACGTGGCGGCCGACCCCTTCATGAGCGTGTCCAATACCGGCGTCAACGCGGGCCTCGTGCTGCTCGCCGCCGATGACCCCAGCTGCTACAGCAGCCAAAACGAGCAGGATAGCCGCAATTATGCGGCGTTCGCACGCATCCCCTGCCTCGATCCATCCGACAGCCAAGAGGCCTACGAGATGGCCCGTGCCGCCTTCGGGATCTCCGAGCGCTTCGATACCATCGTCATGCTGCGCGAGACCATGCGCATCGCGCACACGCGCACGATGGTCGAGGTCTTCGGCGAGCGAACGGTTCCCGCTCAGCCCCCTTACGAGAGCCATCCCGAGAAGTACGTCATGATGCCGGCGAACGCCGTGAGCCGCACGCTCGCTGCCAACGATCGCGAGGACGCTCTGCTCGCATGGGCCGACGAGACGCCGCTCAACCGTATCGAGCTGCGCGACAGGACCGTGGGCATCATCTGCGCAGGAGCCCTTTACACGCACGTGCGCGAGGCGCTGCCCGAGGCGTCGGTGCTCAAGCTGGGTGTGACGTGGCCGCTGCCCTCAGGCAGGATCGCTGAATTCGCCAGGGAGGTCGATGCCCTGTACGTGGTGGAAGAGGCCTGCACCTACCTCGAGACCCGCATTCGTGCGCTGGGTATGCCGGTTCAGGATCCTCCCGCTGGCCGCTTGCCGCGTTCCGGCGAGGTCACGCCCGCACATATCCGCACCGCTTTCGGTATCGAGGATCCGTCGCACCTGCCTCCTGCCGAGGGCCTGCCCCCGCGCCCGCCTGCCTTCTGCACCGGATGCCCGCATCGCCTCGTCTACTGCGAGCTGCGCCGTATCAAGGCCATCGTCACCGGCGATATCGGCTGCTACACGCTCGGTGCCGTCGCGCCGTACCGTTCCGTCGATTCCGTCATCGATATGGGTGCGTCGCTCTCGATGGCGCACGGCATGGAGCTGGCGGGGGTGAGCGGGCAAACCGGTCGTCCGGTCATCGGCGTCATCGGAGACTCCACCTTCGCGCATTCCGGCATCACGAGCCTGCTCGGCACCGTCTACAACGGGGGCACTGGCACGCTCTGCATCCTCGACAACCGCACCACGGCCATGACCGGCACGCAGGGCAACCCCGTGAACGGCGTTACGCTCGCGCAGCAGGCCGCCCGCGTGAGTCCGCTCGACAACCCGTCCGGCAAGCCGCTCGACCTGGTGAGGCTATGCGAGGCCATCGGCGTCGATGAGGTCGAGCTTGTGGATGCCCAGGATCTCAAGGCTATCCGCGCTGCGCTCAAGAGCGCTGTCAACCATACCGACAAACTTTCCGTCATCATCTTCAAGGCACCGTGCCGTCTGCTCGACCGCTCGAAACGGCCCATGCCCGTTATCCGCGATTGCCGCCGCTGCGGCACCTGCGTGAACATCGGCTGCCCCGCGCTCGGCAAAGATGAGACGGGCCATCCCGTTATCGACCCCGCCCAGTGCATCGGCTGCGGGCAGTGCGCCCAGTCGTGCCCGTTCGGCTGCATTACCCAGGAGGGATAGACATGGCGCACAGCATCATGGACGGATCGATCGGTATAGGCGAGAAACGCGTAGAGCTCGACCGCACCCTCACCATCCTGCTCGTGGGTGTTGGCGGCCAGGGAACCATCTTGGCCGGCAATATCCTCGCCATGACGGCGGCCGAGGCGGGGCTTGACGTGAAGGTCTCCGAGATCCACGGCATGAGCCAGCGCGGAGGATCCGTATCGACCGTCATCCGCGTGGGCGAGAAGGTCGAATCCATGGTCTGCGATCCCGGTTGCGCCGACATCGTGGTTGCGTTCGAGATCGTCGAGGCCCTCCGTGCCCAGCAGTACCTGCGTGAGGGCGGCACGATGTTTGTCAACGACGAGGAGATCGTGCCCGTCTCGGTGAATGTGGGTAATTTCAGGATGCCCGAGAAGGCTGCCATGCATCTGGATGAGATTGGCGCGATCCGCATCGATGCGGGCGAGATCGCACGCTCGGCTGGTAGCCCTCGCTCGACCAACGTGGTGCTTGTGGGTGCGCTCTCCACGGCCCTGCCGTTCGCGGTGGAAAAGTGGGAAGATGCCATCAGGCGCCGCGTCCCGCCCAAGACCGTCGGCGCCAATCTCGAGGCCTTCGCCCGCGGTCGCGCGTCTGTTGGGGCGTGATTCTGGGGACGAAAACCGCTTCAGAGCCTGATCTGCAGACGAAAATTTCCCTATATAAGGTTGAGTTTGTACTTTGTGACCTACGGGAATACAGACTCGACACAGGTTACCCGACCGTTAACTGGAAAAATGTGGAATGATGCACCTTGAGTTTGTACTCTGTGCCTGCGTCACTTTTTTAAAGTACAAACTCAATGTCGAGGGCGCCTTCGTCAGCCCGAAAGAGCCCCTTCATGACTTTGGTGAAAGCCGCGTATATCAAGCAGGACGGCCAACGCGTGTTTGCCGCCGAAGATGGTGCGGGCGACCTTGGTCTCCGAGATCTTGAGCGGGCCAATCTTAGCGAGGTCTTGATCGGTCTCGAATAGGAGCAGGCGATCCTTGGTGCGGGCATAGTCTATCGCTGCGCCAAGCATGGCGACAACGTGGATGCTCAACACCACGGTATCAAGGACGAACAGCGCCATGTCCCTCACAAGCTCGGGCCTCTGAACGGACCCTTGCGCAACATCCTTTGGATCCAGTCGCCTTTCTCCAATCATAAAACCGTAACGGCCTCTATTCTCCTGCCCTTACGGTTCTCGATGAGACGGGGGAGATGCATCTTGCTTCGCGGGCGTGCGCATGCGGATCTCGGACTACACTCTGCTGAGAATGTTGCTATAGCAACAGAATAAATCCTATCAAACCAGTATCCTTAAGACGGAAGTAAGAATTTTCTAACTCAAAAGGGGAGACGATATGGCAGGCAAGCACATCGACCTCGGTGTGCCCGTCTTCGAGGCGGTTTCGGCGAGATCGACAAACCGGGCATGCTGCAGACGATGGGTCGCATCATGACTCTGCGCAAAGGCTCGTATGCGAGGGGCGTGGCGCTCGGCACGGTTGTGGCGGCGCAGCAGGGGCGTGGCCTTGCGGTCGCGGGCTACAGACGATCGAGCCGGAGGCGCTGGAAGAGCAGCCCGCCCCGCCGATTCCATTCGCATGCGCTATTTGGAGGTCTACGACGATGCCGGGGAGTACCTCGGCGCGCTCGAAGTCGTCCAGCGCTTTGCCGCCATGCCCCCCAAGCCCGGCGAGATCCTCGTCGATGGACAAAGGTAGGGGACTCCATGGATGAGCAGACAGGAAAGGTTTTCTCCATCGCTGCCGAGAACTTCCCGGTACCGGGCTGCACAGCGTCTCGTACGGTTTGGCAGGCGCCTACGGCGTCGCTCGCGTGCTTCTCGCTCGCGGAGGGCACCGATATCAGCGCGGAGCTCTATGGCTACCCCAAGCTGCAGATGGCTGTTGCGGGAGAAGTCCAGGCCACCGGTGCTCTGAGCGCGCTGCTCGGGCCCGGAGGCACCATCGTCACCCCCACGGATGTCCCCGTCGGCATGCGCGCCGATAGGAACGCCGTCTTCATCGAGCTTTCTATGGATAAGGAGACCGCTATGAACCCCATCATCGAAACCGGCGCAGTGTTCTCGCTCAAGGATCTCGTGCCGTATCAGGATGGTCGCATCGTGAATATGGACGTTGCGGGCAGCCCCGCCTACAAGGTCGTAGCCATGAGCTTCGATGCCGGCACGGCCCTTTCGGAGCATGCCGCCCCAGGCGAGGCCCTCGTCTTCGCGCTCGACGGGGAGGCGACGATCGCCTACGAGGGAAAGGAGCACCTGCTCCATGCGGGCGAGGCCTTCAAATTCGACGCCGGCGGCCGTCATGCGGTGCGTGCCGACAAGCGCTTCAAGATGGCGCTTTTCCTCTCGCTCGCATAGGGCTGCAGCTACAGTGCACGCAGGCGCTTCCCATCCATTTGGATGATGCCCCCATCGACCATGCGCCCGAGCTCGCGGGAGAGGGCGCTGCGGTTGACGCTCAGATAGCGTGCGAGCTCGGTCCGCGTGAGCGGCAGGGTAACCCAGCCGTCCTTCCCGATGGGCAGGTTCTGCAGGTACGCGAGGATGCGGTCGCGCAGGCCGCGCTGCGAGAGGATGCGCACCTTCATGTTGAGGAACGCATCCTTGCGGGCGAGGCTCAAGGCCAGATTCGACAGGAGCCGCGCGCCGATGAGACCGTTTCGGCTCGGGATCTGCTCGACCAACGATGCGACGTCGAGGAAGAGCACGCAGCCCGCCTCTGCGGCGCGCAGCTGGATGGGGCTCGTCCCGCCGAGGCAGGCGATCGCCTCGCCGAACAGCAATCCGGCTCCGAAGCGCTCCATATCCACCTGATTGAATTGCTCGCTGACGAACGATCCCTCGACGACGCCCTCAAGGACGAGGCCTGCGCTCGGCACCGCTTCCCCTGCGCGCAAGATGATCTCCCCGCGTTTGAAGCGGCGCACGCGCGCATGGAGTGCGTCGAGCGCGGCACCGACCTCGGCGGGACCGACGCCCGCGAACAGCGGGCAGGAGCGGATGAGATCTCGATGCGGTTCGGTCAGGGTATCCACAGGAGCCGCCTACAGTTCGCGGTGCTCGAAGCGCCCGTGCTCGTAGATGCCGTACGAATGCGTGCCGTCCTTGGGGATGCCCACACTGCCAGGATTGAAGATCGTCACGCCGTCGATCTGGCTCAGCACCTTGATGTGGGTATGGCCATAGAGCAGGGCGTCGCCCTCGACCAGCTCGGGCATGCGCTCGATGCTGTTGTGGAAACCCGGTCCCCAGATGTGTCCGTGGGTGAGGAAGATAATGCGTCCCGCATCGTCGATCGTGGCGTAGTCGTCCATGCAGGGAAAGTCGAGCACCATCTGGTCGACTTCGGCATCGCAGTTGCCGCGCACGGCCATCACCTGGTCGGCGATGCCGTTGAGCATCTCGATGACCTGTTTGGGAGCGTAGTCTTCGGGCAGGTCGTTGCGCGGCCCATGATAGAGCAGGTCGCCGAGGAGCACCACGCGGTCGGGATGCTCGTCCTCGATGGCGCGCAGGAGTTTCCCGCACCAGGTGGCAGCACCGTGGATATCGGATGCGATCACGAGCTTCATAGGATGGCCTCCATTTCCGTCTTCTGGACCTGCATCCCCATGGCCTCGTAGAATCTGCGTGCCGAGGGGTTGCATTCCCAGACATTCAAGGTGATATTGTAGAATCCCTGATCACGGGCCCAATCGAGCACATATTCGTAGAGCGCGGTGCCTACATGCTGCCCGCGTGAGTCCTCGTCGACGCAGAAATCGTCGATGTAGAGCGTACGGATGGGCTGCATGCTGTGCGATGCGGGGCGATCCCTCACCGCGCAGAGCGCATATCCCAGAAGCGCGCCCGGCGCGGCATCTTCGTCGAGCGCCACGAAGCAGGGACGCTCGGTATCGGCGATAAGCCCGAGGATCTCGTCGTCGGTGTACTTGCGGGTACCTGCACGGAAGAGATCGGGACGTCCTTCAGCATGAACCGCGAGCACCTGGCCGAGCAGGCGGCGGATGCCGGGCAGATCGGCATCGACGGCGCATCGGATGAGCATGGTGGGCCCCTTTCGCGCGAGGACATCACCTTGCAGTGTAGCAGGGGGAGCGTCTGATGGCGCTATACTAGCCTAAACGAAACAGAGGGGGCTTTATCATGGCAGGCGTGGCACTTGTCCTCGAGGGTGGCGGATACCGTGGCATCTACACGGGCGGTGTGCTCGACGTTTTCATGGAGCGCGGCGTCGACCGCTTCTCATCGGTCTGGGGCGTTTCGGCCGGCGCCATGAATGCGGGCAACTTCCTTGCGCGCCAGATAGGGCGCACCATGCGCGTCATGCTCGCCTTCCGCGACGATCCGCGTCTCATGTCGCTCATATCGCTCGCCAAGACCGGTAACATCACCAGCCCCGAGTTCATGTACGACGAGATCCAGAACCATCTCGATCCTTTCAACAACGAAACCTTCAACGCCAATCCCACGCCCCTGTACGCGGTTGCCTCCGATGTGGTCTTCGGGGGACCCGTCTACCTCGCCGTGAGCAAGATGCCCGATGATCTGCCCAAGATCCAGGCGTCGGCATCGCTCCCCGGCATCTCGCAGGCCGTCGAGATCGACGGCATGCGCCTTCTGGACGGCGGCACCGCGGACTCCGTCCCCTTTGCCGCTGCGCTCGGTCTTGCGGACTCCGATCCTCCCCAGGGATACGAGCCGGCGGATCGCGCACTGGTGGTCCTCACGCAGGATCGGGCCTATCGCAAGCGCCCCGATTGTGAAAAACTTGCGATCCGCACGCATCGCTACGATAATTTCCCATATTTCCTCGAAGCGCTCAAAACGCGCGGGCAGCGCTATAACGAACAGCGTGAACAGCTCTTCGAGCTGGAAGAACAGGGCAGGATCCTCGTGATCGCCCCCGAGGAGCCCGTCACGGTGGGCGTCTCGGAGAGGGACGGGGCGCCGCTCCTCGACCTCTATCTGCAGGGCCGCGCCCAAGCAGAATCGAGGATAGACGAAATTCGCGCGTTTATCTGCGATTGAGTTGTAGTACAATTTTGAAGCTTTCTTTGCAGAGCCCCGTAATCTCTGACAAGAAGACCCGCGTCGGTATGTCCAGATGCCGCCGCACCAACGCAAGTGGAGGAGTCAAGTGAAAAAGTCGACTCATTACGCCAAGGCGGGCGAAGTCGAGCGCGCATGGGTGCTCATCGACGCCGATGGCCTCACGCTCGGACGTCTTGCCACCAAGGCCGCCATGATCCTTCGCGGCAAGAATAAGCCCCAGTTCACCCCCAACACCGATACGGGAGATTTCGTCGTCGTCATCAACGCCGACAAGGTCGTCCTCACCGGTGTCAAGGCCGACCATAAGCGCTACTGGCGCTACTCCGGTTGGTTGGGCGGCATCAGGTTCGAGTCGTTCAAGGAGGCCATGGCGGCCCATCCCGAGCGCGTTGTCGAGCACGCTATCAAAGGCATGCTTCCCAAGACCACCCTCGGCCGCAAGCAGGGTATGAAGCTCAAGGTCTATGCCGGCCCCGAGCATCCGCATGCGGCTCAGAACCCCGTCAAGATCGAAGTGGAGGCATAAGCGATGGCTGACAACACCGCAACCTATTGGGGCACCGGTCGCCGCAAGGAGGCCGTTGCCCGCGTCCGTCTCGTTCCCGGTACCGGCAAGCTCACCTGCAACGGCAAGGATGGCATCGCCTACTTCGGACGCCTCCGCCTTGTCGAGGGCGCCCTTGCGCCGCTCAAGCTCACCGAGACAGCCGACAAGTTCGATGTGTTCGCCAACCTCGATGGCGGCGGCGTCACCGGTCAGGCCGGGGCTCTCCGCCTCGGCATCGCCCGCGCCCTGCTCGAGGCTGGCGGCTACCGCGGCGAACTCAAGAAGGCCGGCTACCTCACCCGTGATTCCCGCGCGGTCGAGCGCAAGAAGTACGGCCTCAAGAAGGCCCGCAAGCGTCCGCAGTTCTCCAAGCGCTAACGCTTCGCGAGTATATATGCAAGCACGGGCCCGCCGCGTCTGCGGCGGGCTTTTCCGCATATAACTCGGCTGGCTTCCCCATGCCGTGCCCTCTCCCCACGAAACGCACGGTTTTTTCAGTACGGTTCGCGAACAGTACGGTTTTCATGCACGCGGTTCGCGAACCGGCCGTATGTTTCGCGAACCGTACAGCGCGCAAAGCCCGCAACCCGTGCGGAGAGGCGCAAGCTCCGGGCCTGCGTGCGAATCCCGGGGATGTCCCCGTGAGAAGCCAGCTGTCCGTGCGGGTGCTCGGCGGGCAGGCGGGGGATGGGCGGAGAGGGGCATGCCCCTCTCCGCCCATCACAGCTTTGTTCAGAGATGACACGGCCTATGGCATGGCGTGCAGCTACTTGTTATCGTCGTCGAATTCCGACCAGCCGCTCTCCTCGTCATCGAACAGGTCCCAATCATCCTCGGATTTCTCGTGGTTGAAGTAGTGTTTGCGCGTGCGGCGCTCGAGCACGAATGCGATGATCAGGAACACGACGATACCGCCCGCGATGAGGACCAGAACGCCGGTCCGGTCGTTGAAGAGCCATGAGAACGCGTCGAGAATTGCTTCCATATATCGACCTCCCGCGGGGCTACGTCTGAGTATGTACAAGTATATACTTGTACAACGGCTCGAACCTGCCGGGAGCCCGACGAAAAAGGAGTGGCTATGCTCGACATCAAGTTTGTCCGCGAGAATCCCGATGCGATCGATGCGGCCATGGCGTCCCGCAACTCGTCGTGGGATCGCGAGGCCTTCTTCGAGCTTGACGGTGCCCGCCGCTCCTACATCGCCGAGGTCGAGCGCCTCCAAGCCGAGCGCAACACCCTGTCCAAGCAAATCGGCCAGCTCATGAAGGAAGGCAGGGCCGATGAGGCCGCAACCGCCAAGGCTGCGGTCGCCGCTGGCAAGGAGCGTATCGCCGAGCTCGACGAGAAGCGCGTCCGAGCGGATGAGGCCCTGCGCGATCTCGTGTGCCGTATCCCCAACATCCCCGATGCCAGCCTGCCCTACGGCAAGGACGACTCCGAGAATGTGGAGGCGCGTCGCTGGGGTGTTCCGCGCGTATTCGGCTTCGAGCCCAAGGCGCACTGGGATCTCGGCCCCGATCTGGGCATGATCGATTTCGACCGCGGCGTCAAGCTCGCCGGATCGCGTTTCTACGTGCTCGGCGGCCAGGGCGCCCGTCTTGAGCGCGCGCTCATCAACTTCATGCTCGAGACCCACGCTGCGGCGGGCTTCAAGGAATGGTGGCCGCCCGTCATCGCCAACCGCGATACCATGTTCGGAACGGGCCAGCTGCCCAAGTTCGAAGAGGATGCCTTCCATGTGGGCGGCGATATGTTCCTCATCCCCACTGCCGAAGTCGCCCTCACCAACCTCCACCGCGACGAGACGCTCGATGCGAGTCAGCTCCCGCTGTGGTATACCGCCTTCACCCCCTGCTTCCGCGAGGAGGCGGGCAGCGCCGGCCGCGATACCCGCGGCATCATCCGCGTCCACCAGTTCGACAAGGTCGAGATGGTCAAGTTCGCCGCACCCGAAGACTCCATGGCCCAGCTCGAGTCCATGACCGCCGAGGCAGAAACCATCCTCCAGCTCCTCGAGCTCCCGTACCGCGTGGTCACGCTCTGCACGGGCGATATCGGCTTCTCGGCGTGCAAGACCTACGATCTCGAGGTCTGGCTGCCCAGCTACAACAGCTACAAGGAGATCTCCTCCTGCTCCAACTGCGGGGATTTCCAAGCCCGTCGCGCCAACATAAAGTACCGCGATCCGGCCAGTTTCAAGGGCACGCGGTTCGTGCACACCCTGAACGGCTCCGGTCTCGCCGTGGGCCGCACCATGGCTGCCATCATGGAGAATTACCAGAACGCGGACGGCTCCATCGCTGTGCCCGAGGCCCTGCGCCCCTTCATGGGCGGCACCGAGACCATCACGCGCGAAGCATAAGCGTGCGCCTCCCTACGGTCGTTCGAAACAGCCCCGCAGAAGCGGGGCTGTTCGTGTATCCATGCCTATCCCACGCGGCAGCCATGCAGGCGGGGTTTCTGTCTGGAGGGATACGTACACTTGTTCGCATAGTATCTTCGGATGAGGAGGCACCATGCATGCTATCGAACGGCGTCTGATCTCCCGCTTCGCGTTCCCAGACGAGACCCGCAGCATCCATCTCGTCCCGTCCGGGCAGGGGGGCGTGCATCTTCTGCAGTACAGCCGGGGGAGCCTCACCCGGCTCGCCTTCGGAGAGGACGCCGTCTGCCACAGGCTCTCGCTCGATGAGCGGGCATGCGCCTCCCTCGGCGGCTTGCTCGGCTGGGGAGACGATCTCCCGCGCGGGCTCGAGCGCTTCTTCAGTCGGGACGAGGCCCTGCTGGTCGACCTCATCGATGTCTGCGATCGGGCGGGGATCCCCTATGGGTTCTGCAGCATGGGAGGAGGTACAGGGGCGATGGTCCAGAGGGGAGAGCCTGCTGGTTGACGGCCTGAACGGGATATCCGGGCCGTCGTAGCCGACCCGTTCAGGCTTGCGGCCGTCCTGCTCCTTCGGTCGGCTCGGCCTTCTCGGCTCCCTCGTCCCGACTCGCCTCCCCCTCTTGGCCGCGTCCTCCGGGGGAGTCGGCCGATACGGGCTGCGCGAGCATGAGCTCATAGGTATCGGCGTAGATGACCTTGTTCTGGTAGGGGACGAGGATGAAGGTATCCTCGAAGCTGTACTCGGTGGTGACCGTCGCCGTCACTGTAGCCTCGTCCTCTGCGGAGCCGAACACGAGGGTGAGCGAAACGGTTCCGCCTGCGGCTTCGGGAAGCGTGGCGATAAAGGTCGCCCCGCTTTCCAGCTGGGCATCTTCGGGCTCATAGAGGGTCGCGGTGAAGGGTACCGCTTCGAGCACGGTATCCCCTTCGCTGGCGTTGCCATCCGTCTCGGGGCTGCGATGGTAGTGCGCCACTGCGGTAAGCGTTCCCGAGAGGCGTGCGCCGGATCCCGTATCCGCCCACGAGGAGATGGCGAGCGAGAGGGATGTCGATCCACCTGCGAGGCACTTTGCGCCGCTGCTCACCGTCTGGCTTTCGAAAGTGCCCTCCCAGGTGCCGAGCAGCGGATCGAAGCGGCGTACCCATGCGTCGTCGGTCACGTGGGCCTCGCTCAGCTCCCAGAGGCCGCTGGCCTGCACGAACGCGAAGGTCGCGACGATATCGCACTCATAGGAGGAGAAGCGTCCGCCTTTGCGCGCGTGGATGGTCAGGGTGTCGGTCTGGGCGCCCTCGTCGAAGGTGGAGCTCATCACTTCGAACGAGGCTCCCTCGTAGAGGGAGGTAAGCGAGGGGACGCCCTTCTTCGCAGGGATGCCGCTGCCGGCCTGCTCGAGCACCTGCCCGATATTGCCGAGGGTCTTCTCCTGATCGACACCGCACGTGGCGAGGAAGGAGACCTGCTCGTTGCTCACGACACCGGCATCGATCCACGTCTGGTTCTGCTTGGCATAGCCCAGGGTCGCGGTCTTCGTTGCGATGACAGAGCCGTTCTGGTAGTTGACCATCACATCTGCGGTCACATAGCTGGTCGCGGCGAAGGTCTCCTCGAGTTCCGCCCCCTCGGGCGCGCGATCGCTGTGCTGGCGCGCGCCTACGGTGACTTGGGTGGGGACAAGGCCGTCATCGCTGCCGAAAGAGCCGCCGCTGTAGGAGGGCGCCTCAATGCGCTCGCGTGCGTCCTGTTCGATGAGGGCGAGATCGGGGAGATTGTTGCTGCGGTGCCACGCGAGGGCGAGGAAAGCCGCGACAACGAAACCCACCAGCACGAGGACGGCGGTTCCGCGCGGATGGAGCTTCATATAGCTTCTGACGCCCGCAAGGGCGCGGTTCCTTTTCCGCGTGGAGAGCTGCGCGTCGCCATCTTCCGCCCCGGGCACAGCCGCCGCATCCGCGATGGGCGGGTGCCCAACGGCGGCGGCGATGCCGTCGTCGGCGCCGCGCGGTTCCAGAGCCCCGTCGGGGATTTCGATGGGCTCGGTCCCGCAGGGATCCTCTGTCACGGCGTCTGCGTCCATACCGATAGTGTACCCTCTACAGCGTCTCCATGTCGCCTCGTCGCCGCGAATAGAGCAGCAGGGCGCGTGGTATCATTCCTACGCTGGCATTTCGCGCCGCACGCGGCGTTTCCTAAGGAGACCATCATGCAGGACAAGCTCAAGAAGCTCCTCGAGGCCTACGAGGAGCTCGAGAAGAAACTGGTCGATCCCGAGGTCGTTTCCGACCCCAAGGAGTATGCACGCCTCGCCAAAGAGCATGCCAGCCAGTCCGAGCTTGCAGGCAGGGCATACGAGTACCTGGGAGCGCTCGACGATATCGAGGCCGCCAAGGAAATGCAGCGCGAGACCACCGACCCCGACGAGAAGGCCATGCTCCAGGATGAGATCGCCGAGAACGAGGCCAAGCTCCCCGCCCTTGAGGAAGATATCAAGTTCATGCTCATCCCCAGCGATCCCAACGACGAGAAGGACACGATCGTGGAGATCCGAGGCGCGGCAGGCGGCGATGAGGCCGCCATCTTCGCAGGAGATCTCTTCAAGATGTACGAGCGTTTCGCCGTCGCCCGCGGCTGGAAGATCGACGTGCTCTCATCGAGCCCGTCGGAAGCCGGCGGTTTCAAGACCATCGAGTTCAAGGTCACCGGCAAGAAGGTCTACTCGGTCATGAAGTACGAGAGCGGCGTCCATCGCGTGCAACGCGTTCCCAAGACCGAGAGCCAGGGTCGCATCCAAACCTCCACGGCAACCGTGGCGGTGCTGCCCGAAGCCGACGAGATCGATATCCAGATCGCAGCAGAGGATCTGCGCATCGATACCTACTGCGCTTCCGGTCCGGGGGGCCAGGGCGTGAACACCACCTATTCGGCTGTGCGCATCACCCATCTGCCCACCAGCACCGTGGTGCAGTCGCAAGATCAGCGCAGCCAGATCCAGAACCGCGAGGTCTGCATGCAGATGCTGCGCGCCCGCCTCTTCGAGATGGAGCTCGAGAAGCGGCAGGCCGAGCAGGGGGCCACGCGCCTCTCGCAGATCGGCCACGGCAACCGCAGCGAGAAGATCCGCACCTACAACCAACCTCAAGATCGCGTGACCGACCACCGTATCGGCTTCAACGGCACCTACAACGGCGTCCTTCTGGGCGATACGCTGCAGAGCGTCATCGATGCCCTCGCCGCTGCCGATCGCGCGGAACGCCTGGCCGCCGCGGTGTAAGGGGTTTAAGAGAGAGGCATTTTCCGTTGGGCTGCGGATGGACCCGCAGCTCGCTGTTCCTGGGAGCCGGATGCGATGATGTAGATGCTGGATTGCAACAGTGCCTGCAGTCTCATGCGCGTAAGCCCTGGCGCGGAAGAAGGACGGCTCATTCCGTATACTGGTAGCTGTTTCCCAGCCGATGAGGGGCGGTTTCTGTGGCAGATGGGGTTTGGACGATCAAGCGCACGCTCGATTGGACGGTAGGATACCTTGGTCGCAGGGGTGACGAGCGTCCGCGCCTCTCGGCGGAATGGCTGCTCTCGGCCGCGACCGGGCTTTCCCGCGTGGAGATATACACCAACTTCGATAGGCCGCTCGCGTCCGAGGAGCTCGCGCTCATGCATGCGGGCATAGAGCGCCGCGCGGGGGGCGAGCCCCTGCAATACGTGACGGGCGAGATGCCTTTCAGACATATCGTGCTCCGCTGCGAACCCGGCGTCCTCATCCCGCGTCCCGAGACGGAAGTGCTGGTGGATGCCGTGCTCGAGGAGCTTGCAGGCTGCGGGTCGCCCCGCGTGCTCGACCTCTGCACGGGTACGGGCTGCATCGCGCTCTCGATAGCGGGGGAACATCCCGACACCGTGGTGGTCGCAACCGATATCTCGCCGGCCGCGACGGCGCTCGCCGAGCGCAACGCCCGTGCGCTCGGCCTCGAGGGCTGGGTCGACGTGCTCGAATGCGATCTTGCCGATGCCGTGGCCCCCGAATTCGCCGGAACCTTCGACGTGCTCGTGAGCAACCCGCCCTACATCCCGAGCGCCATCCTCGCCGGGCAGATCCCGTCCGAGGTGCGTGACTTCGAGCCCGCGCTCGCCCTCGATGGGGGGGCGGACGGCCTTGCCGTGTTCCGGCGCATCCTCGGGCTCGCCCCGGGGATGCTCTCCGCAGGCGGGCTGCTCGCCTGCGAGCTCTTCGAAGGTGCGCTCGCTACCGCATCCGATCTTGTCCGTGCAGAGGAGGGCTGGGATCGCGTCGAGGTGCGCGAGGATCTCACGCACAGGCCCCGCATCCTCCTCGCTTGGCGGAAAGGAGCGTGAGATGGGCCGTTCGATGCTCATCGACCAGACGTATCCCGACCGCAGGGCCATCGATCAGGCCGTGGACGTACTCGCATCCGGCGGGGTGGTCGTCATGCCCACCGATTCCGTGTACGGCATCGGCTGCGCCGCGCAGCCCGGTAATCCCGGCCATGAGCGCATCTTCGCGATCAAGCGCCGCGACCGCGTCCAGACCCTGCCGTGGCTTATCGCCGATGCGGACGACCTCATGCGCTATGCCGTCGACCTCGCGCCTGCCTCCATCGCGCTCGCGACCGCGTTCTGGCCCGGTGCGCTCACGCTGGTGGTGCGGGCATCCGAGGAGGTCGCACCCGAGTATCGCCGTGCCGACGGGACCATCGCGCTCCGCCTTCCCGACTCCAACCTCGTGCGCGAGCTTGCCCGCCGCTGCGGTTGCGCCTTGGCCACGACCAGCGCGAACACGCACGGCGAGGCAGCGGCCGTCTCGGGGGAGACGGTGGAGCCCCGCATCGTGGAGGCTGCCGACCTCACGCTCGATGCGGGCCCCGCGCCCCTCGCCCTCGCCTCGACGATCGTGGATGCCGCGGGTTCCGAGCCGCGCATCCTGCGCGAAGGTGCCATCCCGCGCGAGCGCATCATGGAAGCGCTGGCATAGCGGGGTTGCCGGGGCGCCCCGCATGAGGGGGCTGCGGGTCTCCGCCATACGGTCGCTTTCGTTCGTATTACCATAGAGGACAAGACGGGATTCATCCTTTGGAAAGGACGGGAGCGTGGGCAGGTTTGCAAAGGCAGCGGCTGCAGGTGCAGCCATGCTGCTGGTAATGCTTGCCGGATGCGCAGGCCGAGGGCAGGATCGGAAGCCGGTGGACGATCCCGTCGCGCGTGGTTGGGAGATTGCGGCCGAGGCCGGATCGTCGATCTCCGATGACGAGCGGGAGCTCTTCGAGGAGGCCACGGAAGGTCTTACGGACCTTGATTACGAGCCCGTTGCCGTGATCGCCACCCAGCTCGTTTCCGGCACCAACCGCGCCTACCTCTGCACGGGAACGGTTGTCTCGCCGGGCGGAGGCGTCGGCTGGCACGTGATGGGCATCTACGAGGACCTTGGAGGAGGCGTTCGGCTGCTCGATATCAAAGAGCTCGACATCACCCAGCCCGTCCTCTCCGAGGATCCGGCGGATGCCGAGACGGTTGGTGCGTGGACGGTCGCGAAACCCGGGTCGGATGTCCTTTCCGCCGAGGTGGCGGAGCTGTTCGAGAAGGCCATGGCAGGAGTCGAGGGCGTGGATTTCAAGCCGATCGCGCTGCTCGGCACCCAGATCGTCTCGGGCACCAACTACCTCGTGCTCTGTTATGGGGAGCCGGTCGCGCCCGATACGCGCGGCGCGCTCTATCTTGTGCAGATCCACGCCGATCTCGACGGCGGCGCCGAGGTCGCCAACGTAGGCCTGCTCGATCTGCTCGCCTACGTGTAAGGCCCGAACCGCCATGGTTTTTTACGATTCGGCGGCATCTGCGAAAAAGATGCCGCTGCTGCGCTAACCTTGGAGGGGCGCACCATCGCAAGGACGTCCCGCCTTCGAGGCGCTGATGCCCCGAAGGCCGCCGGCTTGGCAGATAGAGACCACGACGAAAGGATAGCGCTGTGCACTTCGACCACCTGCTTGATGCCGATCCCGAGCTTGCTTCTGCCATCTCGGACGAACTCGATCGCCAACGCGCCTCGATCGAGCTCATCGCCAGCGAGAATTTCGTGAGCCTTGCGGTTATGGAGGCGACGGGCAGTCCGCTCACCAATAAATATGCCGAGGGCCTGCCGGGGAAGCGTTATTACGGCGGTTGCCGGGCGGTCGACCGCGTCGAGGAACTTGCCCGCGAGCGGGCTAAGAAGCTCTTCGGATCTGCTTTCGCCAATGTGCAGCCCCACGCCGGCGCGCAGGCAAACTATGCCGCGCTCGCCGCGCTCGCCAAGCCGGGAGATACCGTCATGGGTATGGCCCTCTCGAATGGCGGCCATCTCACGCACGGCTCGCCCGCGAACTTCTCGGGCAAGCTCTACAACATCGCGTCATACGGCCTCAGCCCGGTCACCGAGCGCATCGACTACGATGATGTCGCCGCCTTGGCGGCCGCATGCAGACCCAAGGTCATCATCGCGGGGGCGTCCGCCTATCCGCGCACCATCGATTTCGAGCGCTTCGCCCGGATCGCACATGATAACGGCGCCAAGCTCATGGTCGATATGGCCCATATCGCAGGCCTTGTGGCGACAGGCGCCCATCCCAGCCCCCTGCCGTATGCCGATGTGGTTACCTCGACCACGCATAAGACCCTGCGCGGTGCGCGCGGCGGACTCATCCTCTGGAACGACGATGCCCTTACCGGCGCGCTCAATTCCGCCGTCTTCCCCGGAAGCCAAGGAGGCCCGCTCGAGCACGTGATCGCCGGCAAGGCGGTTGCCTTCGGCGAGGCGCTGCAGCCCTCCTTCTCCGTTTATATAAAGCAGGTGCTGGCCAATGCCCGCGCCCTAGGCCGCGGCATGGCTTCCAAGGGCCTGCGTCTGGTGACGGGCGGTACCGATAACCACCTGCTGCTCGTCGATCTCACGCCGGCAGGCGATGTCACCGGCAAGGATGCCGAGAAGGCCCTCGATTCCGTGGGCATCACGGTCAACAAGAACACCATCCCCGGCGAGAAGCGCTCGCCGTTCGTGACGAGCGGCATCCGCGTGGGCTCTGCCGCCGTTACCACGCGCGGTTTCGGAGAGGATGAATGCGGGCGCATCGGCGAGCTTATCGGCGAGGTCGTCATGCACATCGGCGATGAGGCCGCGCTTGCAGCCGTTGCAGCGGAGATCGATGGGCTGCTTGCCGCGCACCCGCTCTATCCCGAGCTGGGGTAGCTTTCCAAGAAGAGCCGCATGCCTCTTTCTTTTCAGGTGGCGAGCTTTCTCAAGGGGAATACCCCTGCTCTGGGAAAAGGCATGACGGCATCTGGTCGATCGGCTTCACGAGAGGATCCCCTCGTCGTAAGGACGGTTGCAGCCGGGAGAGCTGAGCGGACAATGGTTGCGGCAAAGCGGGCAGGTGCCAACCGGCTCGCTTTCTTGCGCCTCAGCCCCTTCGGCAGGTGCCTCATCTGCGGTGACCTCTTCGACGCTTCCCTGCGCCTGGGCCTCGTTCTCCTCTTCGACGACCTGACCCGCTAAGGCACCATCCTCGTTGGCGGCATACACCGTGTCTTCGACGATAGCGCCGTCCTCTCTCGGTACGCCCTCGCCGGCCCCCACGGTCTCGCCGTCGGTGCGCTCTCCTTCGAGCAAGCCGGCGGTCTTGGCGAGCCCGGTGTTGCCGATGGCGAACATGCCCACGGCCGCTGCTGCGCCGACGGCGTATCCGATGGCAGTTCTCCTGCTGGGATCATAAGCTACTCGGAGGCTCTTGGCGATGAGCGGCCAGTGCATGGCGAGATGGGCGACCGCCAGGACGCATAGGCCGTAGGCGCTTGCCGTGTGGATGGTGGCCCACAAGGCGCTCGTGTTGAGCGCCCCGAGACCGATTCCCCATCTGTAGAGCGTGTTGCTGATGACCAGCGAGGAGAACACGAGCAGCGCGCCATCTGCAACGAGCAGACCCGCCACGAGGGCGAGCCGCGCGCGCTTGGGCGAGAGCGTCTTGGTGTCCGAGGATATGGTGCGGATGGCGCCTGCTATCCATGCACGGGATAAGAGCAGGTGCATGCCGACTCCTAAGAAGAAGGCGAAGCCCACCGCTTCGTGCAGCGTGTTTCCGGTGATCGAGTAGAACATCTCGAGTACGAGCATGATGGTGAGGACAAGATCGAGGCCCAATCGGCGGGAGAGGTTGGACATAGCCGGTCTCCTTTCGCGTTTGCAGACGATACGATGCCGCTGTTCGCTTGACGATGGTAGGAGATGGGCCTAAAGCGAAGCTTAAGGGGCGCGGTGACATTGCCCGCGCAGGACCCGTGCCATTCGACGCGTCCATCCGCGTCCTAAAGCACTCCCACGTTCTACAGGGCTACAATAGGGACGCCAACAGCCGCACGAGATGAGGAGCGCCTATGCCCGAGAACGAGTATGCCTACGATGCCAGCCGCCTGACCGTCGTCGATCATCCGCTCGTCCAGCATAAGCTGGCCATCCTGCGCGACAAGGATACCTCTACCAAGGTCTTCCGCGAGCTCGTGACCGAGCTTGCCATCTTCGAGGGATACGAGGCCCTGCGCGATCTGCCGCTCGAGGAAGTCGAGATCGAGACCCCGCTCGAGAAGATGCGCGCCCGCAAGATCGCGGGCAAGAAGATCGCCGTCATCCCCATCCTGCGCGCCGGTCTGGGCATGGTCGACGGCATCCTCTCGCTCGTGCCGTCCGCGCGCGTGGGCCATATCGGCATGTACCGCGACCACGAGACCCACGAGCCCGTGCAGTACTACTGCAAGCTCCCTCCCTCGGTCTCCGAGCGCACCTGCCTCATCGTCGATCCCATGCTCGCCACCGGCGGCTCGCTCACCGCGGCGATCAAGTTCCTGCGCGATGCCGGCGTGGAGGATATCCGCTGCCTCACGCTCGTCTCCTGCCCCGAGGGCGTCAAGGCCGTCCTCGACTATGATCCCGACGTGCGTCTCTACACCTGCGTCATCGACCGCCAGCTCAACGGGAACGCCTATATCCTGCCCGGTCTCGGCGATGCGGGCGACCGCATCTACGGCACCAAGTAGGGGAGCCTCAGCAGCTGTGGGCATCTCGCACATCCTCATCGGCGTCCTCCTCGGTCTCGCCTGCGGGGGCGGCTTCGCGCTTGCGCTGCGTCGGGGGAGCATGCTCGCCGGACTCGCCGCGGTCATCATCACCTTCCTTCTTGCCAGCGGGATGTTCCTCGCCGTGCGCCTGCTGGCCCGAGATCGGATCATCGGTTTCGGGCTGGCTTCCGTGCTGGCATTCCTTGCGACGGTGGTTGCCGCGGTGCTTGGGAGGAAGCCCTGAAGGACCCTTCCGGCATCCCCGCGTGCGAAACCATATCGATGCAGCGCTACGATAGATCCCGGTGTGCGACCGAGGCCAGCGGGCGGCTTGCTCGGAGTGAGCATATAATGGGTTCATGCGCGGCGGGTGCTCCGGTAGGGTCGAGATCATCCATCCGGGTTGCCGCAATGTGACGCAAAAGTGCTTTCGCTGCAAACAAGCATCCGACGCCGGCGGGGAGGACTAGACTTCCCTAGAGCGAATCCGGCGGTCCAAAGGCGAGAGGAAGCGCGATGGGAGAGGCGTTCGAGCACGTATCGGATGAGATGGGCGAGCTCATCGAGAGCTTCTATCCCCATGCCGCCGTGGGCAGCACCCAGACGGTCGGCCTCACGCAGTACCTGTTCTGGATGCTCATCGCCTGCGCCGCGCTGCTCGCGGTGCTTCTCGTCTACAAGGCAAAGCGCGAGAAGCAGGGCCTCGTGGGTCGCGGCCTCTTCGTGAATGCGATCGAGTATCTGCTCGACTTCATCAAGAACGATATCTGCATCGCGAATCTGGGCGATTCGTGGAAAAGGCACTTCCCGTTCTTGGCGACGGTCTTCTTCTTCGTGCTCTTCGGCAACTATATCGGCATGCTCCCCACCCTGAAGCCCGGTACGGGCTCCACGGGCATGACCGGTGCCGTCGCCTCGGCTTCCTTCGTCTACTTCATCGTCCGCGGCATCCAGGCCAAAGGCGGCTGGGGCTACATCAAGAGCCTTGCGCCTGCGGGCCTCATGCCGCCCATCGCGGCGCTCGTGTGGGTCATCGAGGTCTTCTCGACCTTCCTGCGCCTCGTCACGCTGGCCGTCCGCCTGTTCTGCAACATGTTCGCAGGCCACGTGGTCATGGGCACCTTCGCCCTCATGTGCACCATCTTCGTCCAGCCCCTGCTCCAGGGCTTCTCCGCAGCAGCCCTGGGCACGGCGAGCATGTCCATCCTCTGGATGGCGCTGCTCACGATCATCTATACGGTCGAGCTCCTGATCGCCTTCCTGCAGGCGTATATCTTCACGCTGCTCTCGGCGGTCTACGTCCAGCTCGCCGAGGCGGCCGGGCATTAGGTCGGCGGCGCGCAGCCGGTGCGCCTGCATCTGCATGGTATCGAGGTTGCCGGGGCGGGCTCGGCAGCAGGCAAAGGAGGAACAGTGAACGTCATCGGTTATGGTATCTGCGTGGTCGGGGCAGCGCTCGGCATCGGCATCGCGGCGAACGCCGTCGCCAACTCCATGGCCCGCCAGCCTGAAGTGCAGGGGCGCCTGTTCACCGTCTTCATCCTAGCGTCCGCATTCATCGAAGCCCTCTGCCTGATCGGCTTCGTCGTCTCCATCATGTAGCGCGGGCCGCCCCGAGATCTTACTTGCAAGGGAGATCGAATGAACACGCACGTTATCAGGAATCTGCGTTGGGCCGGGCGTGTCGCGATCGGCATGGTCGCGGCCTGTCCGACGGCTGCATACGCCGAGGAAGCCCCGAGCGGCATCCAGCTCCTGCTTCCGGCACCTGCGGAGTTCGTCCCCGCGCTCATCTCATTCATCATCATCTTCGCCATCCTCTCCAAGACGGCATGGCCCATGGTGCTCAGGATGATGGAGGAGCGCGAGGATAAGATCGCCGCCGATGTCGCAGATGCGGCGGATCTCAAGGCGGCCGCCGCTGCCGAGAAGGATGCGGTCGAGGCCGAGATCGCCAAGGCGAAACGGGAGGCCGCGGATATCGTTGCCGCTGCGAGGCGCAAGGCCGAGAAGGAACGCTCCCAGATCCTCGCGGCTGCCCAGAAGGATGCTGCGGAGACCATCGCGCGTGGCAAGGATGTCGTCGAATCCGAGCGCAAGCATGCCATGGAGGAGCTTTCCAAATCCGTCGTCGACCTCTCGGTCGAGATTGCCGGCAGGATCATCGGCAACGACCTCACCGACGCAGAGCACCGGTCCCTCGCCGAGAAATACCTCCAGGAAGTAGGGTGCTCCGATGCAAGCCGGTCGTAGCGACAGACGCAAGGTCGAGCGGTATGCCCGCATCCTGCTCGATGCGGCGAAATCCGAGGGGCGCGCCAACGCCGACCTCGTCCAATGGCGACATGCGGTGAAGTTCTCGCCCGAGGTGCTCGATGTCCTGGCTGCGCTCCAGGCCGAGGATAACCCGCAGCTCGTCTCCCAGGTATACGAGCAGCTCCAGTCCCTTGTCGCCGCAGACGATACCACGGTCATGGTCACGGTGACCACTGCCGTCGCCATGGATGACGATCTGCGCGAGAAGGTCCTCGAAAAAGCGCATGGGCTCTTCGATGCCGCCATCTACCTGGTCGAGCGCATCGACCCCGCCATCTTGGGCGGCATCATCCTCGAGGCGCGGGGCCAGCGCTATGATGCCAGCGTGCGCGCCCAGCTCGCCAACATCCGTAAGAGGCTCGCTTCGGCATCGACACGAGGGGGAGCAGCGTAAAATGGCAGAAACGTTCAGCGCCGCATCCATCATGGAGACCCTGCGTTCCCGGCTCGCCTCCGTCGAGACCACGATAGACCGCCGCGAGTCGACGACGGTCATCGAGGTCGGCGATGGCGTGGCATATGTCGGGGGGCTCAAATCCGCCATGGCCGGCGAACTCCTCCAGTTCACCAGCTCGGCTACGGGCAAGACCATCTACGGCCTCGCCCAGAACCTCGACGTGAACGAGATCGGCGCCGTTCTCTTCGGCGATGTCGACACGATTCGGGAAGGCGATCTCTGCACATCGACCAGCCGCATCATGGACATCCCCGTCGGTCGCGGCATGCTCGGCCGCGTGGTCGACCCGCTCGGCCAGCCCATCGACGGGCTCGGTCCCATCGAGACCGCGCATTATCGCCCCATAGAGTTCAAGGCCCCCGGCATCATGGCGCGCCAGCCCGTCTGCGAGCCGGTCCAGACCGGCATCATCGCCATCGACGCCATGATCCCCATCGGACGCGGCCAGCGCGAGCTCATCATCGGCGACCGCAAGACCGGCAAGACCTCCATCGCCATCGATGCCATCATCAACCAGCGCGATACCGATATGGTGTGCATCTACGTCGCTATCGGGCAGAAGGCCTCCACGGTCGCCTCCATCCGCGAGACCCTCTCCCAGCACGGCGTCCTCGACAAGACGGTCGTCGTCTCCGCAACGGCATCCGATTCCGCGCCCATGCAATATATCGCCCCCATGGCGGGTGCCGCTATCGGGGAGTTCTTCATGTACAACGACAAGGACGGCAATCCTGCCGACGCCTCCCATCCCGGCGGGCATGTGCTCGTCGTCTACGACGACCTTTCCAAACACGCCGTCGCGTATCGCCAGATGTCGCTCACGCTGCGCCGGCCACCCGGGCGCGAGGCATATCCCGGCGACATCTTCTACCTGCACTCGCGCCTTCTGGAGCGCGCATGCAAGCTCTCCGATGAGAACGGTGCGGGTTCGCTCACGGCCCTCCCCATCATCGAGACCCAGGAAGGCGATGTCTCGGCCTACATCCCCACGAACGTGATCTCCATCACCGATGGGCAGATCTACCTGCAGAGCAACCTCTTCTTCCAAGGGCAGCGCCCGGCAGTCGATATGGGCATCTCGGTGTCGCGCGTGGGCGGTGCCGCTCAGAAGGCGGCGATGAAGCAGGTCGCGGGCACGCTGCGCCTCGATCTTGCGGGCTATCGCGAGAAGCAGGCATTCGCGCAATTCGGGAGCGATCTCGATGAGGCAACGCAGTTCCAACTCAACCACGGCGCGCACATGATGGAGCTCCTGAAGCAGAAGCGCTTCTCGGCGCTCGATGTGGCCGATCAGACCATCGCCATCTATGCCGCCAAGGAGAACTACACCGATGACCTCGACCTCGACAACGTCGTCCTCTTCCGTGACGAGCTTGCAACCTACATGCAGAATCACCACGACGACCTGCGTGAGGCAGTCCGCGCGGGCAC
The DNA here is from genome assembly GCA_004010535.1 of Coriobacteriales bacterium OH1046. Taxonomy (GTDB): domain Bacteria; phylum Actinomycetota; class Coriobacteriia; order Coriobacteriales; family Atopobiaceae; genus RUG721. The sequence continues at coordinate 76,471 of RQYE01000002.1, forward strand.
GATCTCCGATGCGACCGGCCGGGAGCTCGAGAAGGCGATAGGGGCCTTCAAGAAGCAGTTCCTTGCCGACCACCCCAACCGCGGCGTGCGCCCCGATCTCGAGGCCACTGCCGAGATAAGCGCACGATAGATGGCCAACCTCCACGACATGCAGAGGCGCATGAACTCCATCAGGAGCACCATGCAGGTGACGCGTACCATGGAGATGATCTCCACGACGCGCATACGCCGCGCCCTCGACCGTGCCGAGGAGGCCATGCCCTACAAGGACGCCCTCACGGGCATGCTCGCCAATGTGGCGGGGACGGCGGGCGATGGGAGCCAACCGCTGCTCAGGAAGCACGATCGGGTGAGGAAGGTCCTCTTCATCCTCATCGCCTCGGATCGCGGACTCGCCGGCGGCTTCAACATCATCCCCGAGCGCCAAGTCGAGCGCGAGATGGCCGAGCTCGAGGCCAAGGGCATCGCATCCGAGCTCATCACCTGCGGCCGCAAGCCCAGCGAGTACTTCATCGCGCGCGGCATCACGCCCGCCATGACCTTCATCGGCATATCGTCGGAGCCCACCCAGGATGAGGCCGACCGTATCGCCACCTTCGTCATGGACGGCTATGCCGACGGCGACTTCGACCTCGTGAGGATCTACTACTGGCATGCCAAGAACCGGGTTGACCAGACCTATGTCAGCGAGCAGCTGCTGCCGCTCTCCCAGACCGGCCTCATGATGCCCAACAAGCCCCGCACCCACGAGGCCCTGGGCGAGATCGAGCATGTTTTGGAGACGGAGTTCGAGTTCGATCCGTCCGCGACCGAGGTGCTGGGCTACCTCATCCCCGCCCACGTGCGCACGGTGGTCTACCATGCGCTCCTCGATTCCGCTGCAGCGGAGCACGGTGCCCGCCGTCGCGCCATGCGGGCGGCCACCGACAGCGCCGAGGAAGTCCTGAAGACCCTTTCCCACGCGTACAACCGCGCACGTCAGGGATCCATCACCACAGAGCTCAACGAGATTATCGGCGGAGCTTCCGCTTTGGAGGAGGACAGCTGATGGCAGATGCCAAGCAGGAGACGCACACCGCACTCGAGGACGCGGCGTACAACTACATGAACCGCAGCGTGGGCGAGGGGACCATCATCCGCGTCGTCGGACCGGTCGTCGACGTGCATTTCGAAGAGCAGGTGCCCGAGATCTACACGGCGCTCACCGTCGAGGCAGATACGCCTATGGGACGCCTCTCCACCGTGCTCGAGGTCGAGTCGCAGCTGCCCGGCGGCGTTGTCCGCACCGTTGCCATGTCCTCCACGGACGGCCTGCAACGGGGCTTCAAGGCAAAGGATACCGGCCATCCCCTCATGATGCCGGTCGGCCAGGCAACGCTCGGTCGCGTGTGGAATGTCATGGGCCAGCCGGTCGACGGGGGCGGGGTGCCCGAGGGCGTGCTCTACTATCCCATCCACCATCCTGCCCCCGTCTTCTCCGATCTCACCACCAAGACCGAGATCTTCGAGACGGGCATCAAGGCGATCGATCTGCTCGAACCCTATGTTCGCGGCGGCAAGACGGGGCTCTTCGGCGGCGCGGGCGTGGGCAAGACGGTTCTCATCCAGGAGCTCATCAACAATCTCGCGCAGGAGCATGGGGGCACCTCGGTCTTCACGGGCGTCGGCGAGCGTACCCGCGAGGGCACCGACCTCTTCCTCGAGATGACCGAATCCGGCGTCATCGAGAAGACCTGCCTCGTATACGGGCAGATGAACGAGCCGCCCGGAGCGCGCCTGCGCGTCGGTCTCGCCGGCCTCACCACGGCGGAATACTTCCGCGACCAGGGACAAGACGTCCTGCTGTTCATCGACAACATCTTCCGGTTCTCCCAAGCGGGCTCCGAGGTATCGGCCCTTCTCGGCCGCATGCCCTCCGCCGTGGGCTATCAGCCCACGCTCGCCACCGAGATGGGCGATCTGCAGGAGCGCATCACCTCCACCAAGGAGGGCTCGATCACGTCGGTCCAGGCCATCTACGTGCCCGCCGATGACCTCACCGATCCCGCGCCCGCCACCACCTTCACCCACCTCGACGCCACGACGGTCCTCTCGCGCTCCATCACCGAGCTGGGCATCTACCCGGCAGTCGATCCGCTGGCAAGCTCATCCGATGCCCTCGACCCCGCCATCGTGGGCGAGGAGCACTACCGCGTGGCCCAGAAGACCCAGGAGATCCTCCAGGAGTATTCCGACCTGCAGGACATCATCGCCATTCTCGGCTTGGACGAGCTCACGGAGGAGCAGCAGAAGGTCGTCAGCCGCGCCCGCAAGGTGCAGCAGTTCCTCTCGCAATCGTTCCATGTTGCCGAGAAGTTCACGGGCAACCCCGGCGTGTACTGCCGTGTCGAGGACACCGTCCGATCCTTCGCCGCCATCGTCGATGGCGCGTGCGATGACATCCCGGAGCAGGCCTTCCGCTACGCCTCCGATATCGACGATGTACGTGCCCGCGCAGCCGAGATGGCCAAGGGCAAGAAGGGATAGGCCGTGGCCGCGCTCACGGTGCAATTCGTCCGCCCCGACCGGATCATGTACGAGGGTCCGGCCGCGAGCGTCATCCTCGCCACCTATACGGGCGAGCGGGGCATCTGGCCCGGCCGCTCTCCCATCATCTGCGCGCTCGGCGATGGCATCGTGCGTCTGAACCTGCTCAAGGAGGATGGCGGCGGCGTCGCGAACGTCATCGTCTCGGGCGGCTATGCCGAGGTCAAGAACGATACCGTCATCATCCTCGCAGATCACGCCCGCCGCACCGATGACATCGACCTCGAGGAGACCGAGCGCCTCATCCTCGAGACCAAGGCCACGCTTGCCGGTCTCGATGAGGACGACAACCGCCGTGCCTATTGGGAGAACAAGATCAAGTGGTTCTCCATGCTCCTGCGATACGCCGACGCCGCGCAGGGCGAGCACCGCTAGCCCCCGCAGCAGCGGCGCTTTCTCCCCGGTGTTTCCCCAGCGCGGCCTCCAGCGACTGTACAGTCACCGGGGGCTATGCTGGGGAAACATGCCGAGAAGGGCATTCGGGAGGGCTGTAGAAGGATATTTGCCCAGCACGGTTGCCATCGACTGTACAGTCACCGGGGGCCGTGCTGGGGAAACCACACCGTGACAAGTGACCTGTCCCCTTGTCACGCTGCACTGCGGCAAACCGTCTCCAGATCGCGCGGCGCGGCTCTTCCGCGCATCCGCACGTGGACATTCCGTTCGGCTTGGCCCGGCATGCGGGACAGGCGGACTCCCGCTGGTATACTATCTGATTCAGCACACCATAACCAGGCGTACGGGAGGTCCCGTGGATGTCATAGAGGTCGAAGGCGGCCATCATATCGAGGGCAGGGTGCTGGTCGAGGGTGCCAAGAACTCGGCGCTCAAACTCATGGCCGCAACCATCATGGCGCCGGGCGTCACCACGCTCACCAACGTGCCCAATATCGCCGACGTGCATGTCATGGGCAAGGTCCTGAAAGAGCTGGGCGCCACCATAGAGGTGCTCGACGAGCATACCCTCGCCATCGACACCTCTTCCGTCGACAGATGGGAGACCCCGTACAGCCTGGTCTCGCAGATGCGCGCCTCCACGGCGGTCATGGGTCCGCTCATCTCCCGCTTCGGAAAGGCCATCGTGGCCATGCCGGGCGGTTGCAATATCGGCGCGCGCAAGATCGACATGCACCTCCTCGGCCTCGAGGCGCTGGGCGTGTCGTTCAGGATCGACCACGGCGACATCAATGCGAGCACGCCCCAGGGCCTTTCGGGCAACACGGTCATGCTCTCGTTCGCCAGCGTGGGTGCCACCGAGAACCTCATGATGGCCTCGGTCTTCGCCAAGGGCACCACCATCATCGACAACGCCGCGCGCGAACCCGAGATCGTCGATCTCGCCACCATGCTCAACGAGATGGGCGCGCATATCGTCGGCGCGGGCACGCCCGTCATCGAGATCGAGGGCGTGGGGGAGCTCCATCCCGTGGTGCACCGCGTGGTGGGCGACCGCATCGAGGCGGGCACCTTCATCGCTGCCGGCGCCCTTGCGGGCGGTCCCGTCACCGTGGATGGTTTCGATCCCGCCCATCTGGGCATCGTGCTGCGCAAATACGAGCAGATGGGCATCGATATCCAGTATGGCGAGCGGAGCGTCACAGCCTCGCGGTCCGGGGACATCCTGCCCGTCGATATCCAGACCCTGCCGTTTCCCGGCTTCCCGACCGACATGCAGGCGCAGACCATGTGCCTGCTCGCCTTGGCCAAAGGCTCCTGCATGATCACCGAGAACGTGTTCGAGAACCGCTTCATGTTCGCGAGCGAGCTCCAGCGCATGGGCGCCAAGATCACCATCGAGGGGCACCACGCCATCGTGCGCGGCGTCCCCGCCTTCTCGGGAGCCGAGGTGCAGGCCTCCGATCTGCGTGCGGGCGCGGCCCTGGTCATGGCGGGCCTCGTCGCGGATGGCACCACCGTGGTCTCCAACATCCGCCACATAGACCGCGGCTACGAGCGATTCGTCGAGAAGCTGCAAGCGCTCGGAGCGGCTGCGGTGCGCACGACCGTGCCCGATGAGGATGTTTTCACAGATTAGCATTTGGAGGCCGCGTGGTGCGCAGACAGCTTGACAGCTCCGAGTACAGCCGGGAGAACGTGGGGAGATATCGCAAGCGCGTTGCCCGCAAAGGCATCCGCAGGGGCATCATCGCCGGCATCGTCGCCGTCCTCATCGCGCTTCTGGTCGGTATCGCGCTCGCGGTCGCCAGCTGGATCAGCTCCATCAACGATCGTCTCCAGAACGAGAGCGTGATCAACGACGAGCTGCGCGCCGTCCTCTCCGAGCCTGCCGCTCCGAGCGACCCCTACTACGTGCTCCTGCTCGGCACCGATGGCCGCGCGGGCGAGGAGGACTACCGCGCCGACACCATCATCCTCGTGCGCGTCGATCCCGCGCACAAGCGCCTGACGATGCTCTCGATCCCGCGCGATACCCACGTCTACTACAAGGGCTCCGAGATGAAGATCAACTCGGCCCATTTCTACGATGGAGCCGCCGGCATGATCACGGCCGTGCAGGACCTCACCGGCGTGCAGATCTCCCACTACGCCGAGGTCAACTTCGACGGCTTGGCAGACATCACCGATGCGCTCGGCGGCGTGTGGGTGGATGTCGATATGCCCATATACGACGATGAGAACTTCAACCACATCGTTTCGCTCGATCCCGGTTACCAGCTCCTGAACGGGGAGGCGGCGCTCTTCTACACCCGCTGCCGCAACTTCTACGACGGCGACTACACGCGCATGCGCCACCAGCGCGAGTTCATCAAGGCCATCATCCGCCAAGTGCTCGACGATCCCGATCCCATGAAGCTCTTCAACGTGGTCGATGCCTGCGCGAACATGGTCACGACCGACCTCTCGGCGACGGATATCATCGCGCTTGCGAGCGAGCTGCGCGGCATCGATGTCGAGAGCGACATCTACACGGCACATGCCCCCTCGTATGCGGCCATGCTCGGCGATATCTCCTACGTGTTCGTCTCGCAATGGCAGCTCGACGAGGTGATGGGGATCATCGACCGCGGAGACGATCCCGGCCCCTATGTCGAGGATCTGGTGGTCGATACCTCCGGCATGCCGTCCCAACCCGTGTCCTACGAGGAGCCGACCTACTATTACGAGGATGATTACGAGGAAGAGGCCGTTCCCGCCGAGGAAAGCGCCGAGACGGCGGACGGCGGGTCCCCAGACGAGGGTGGCGGAGAAACTGCTGCCGATGGTGGAGGAGAGGGCGATATTCCCGGATAAGGCCCACTATAATGTGGCCCGACAGCATCTCTCGAACAGCTCGAACGGATTCGGAAGGTAGCGCCATGGCAAAATTCGAACTGCACGGAGGCCATGCCTTGACGAGGGCCGGAGAGGATTACCTCGAGTCGATCTACGTGCTCTCGCTTGGAGGGGAAGATGGCAGCGTGCGATCGGTCGATGTGGCCGAGGACCTCAAGGTCTCCAAGGCGAGCGTCAACAAGGCGCTCGCCATGCTCAAAGAAGGGGGCATGGTCAATCAGGAGCATTACGGCAAGGTCACGCTCACCGACGAGGGCCGTGCCTATGCGCGCTTGGTCTGGCGTGCCCATCGGGCGCTGCGCGCCTTCCTCATCGACGAGATCGGCGTGGATCCCGAGATTGCCAACGAGGAGGCATGCCTCATGGAGCATGTGCTCTCCGCCAAGACCATGAACCTGCTCGTCGACCACCTCAAGGACAAGGGCATCTTCATCGAGGATTAGCCCCATCGATTCAAGGAGCCGCACATGAAGGCGATCATCCCTGCCGCAGGCCTCGGGACCCGGTTTCTCCCCGCCACGCGCGCAACACCCAAGGAGCTGCTGCCCGTCCTCGACAAGCCCGTCATCCAGTACGTGGTCGAGGAGGCGCTCGAACCCGACGGCGTCGACGGCGTGTGCATCATCAACTCGCACGAGAAGCCCGAGATCGAGAAATACTTCTCGGTGGACGAGGACTTCGAGGCGATGCTTGCCCGCAGCGGCAAGGAGGCGCTCGCCGCCAAGGTCCATGAGGCGTCGAGCCTGCCCGTCTCCTTCGCGTACCAGGATGACCCCAAGGGCTTGGGCCATGCCGTGCTCTGCGGCGCCGAGGCTGCGGGCGATGAGCCCTTCTTCGTGCTGCTCGGCGATTACTTCGTGCCCGACCGCAGGATGTGCGTGCGCATGGCCGACGTCTCCGCCGCACGGGGCGGCGCCTCGGTCATCGCCGTCGCACCCGTGCCCGAGGACCAGGTGAGCCGTTACGGCATCATCGCAGGCGCATGCGTGGGCAGCCACCCCGATTACGATGCGGCAGGCGAGGAGGAGGGCGCCATCTGGAAGGTGACCGGGCTCGTCGAGAAGCCCAAGCGCGAGGATGCCCCCTCGCACCTCTTCATCGTGGGACGCTACCTGCTCACCCCGCGCGTGATGGGGCTCCTCAAGACCCAGGATCCCGGTGCCGGCGGCGAGATCCAGCTCACCGACGCCCTGCAGCGCCTGCTCGACGAGGAGGAGCTGTACGCGCTCGTGGTCGATCCCGACGAGGGCTGCGATACGGGCACGCCCGCCGCGTGGGCGGCCACCAATGCCCGCATGGCGCTCGCCGACCCCGAAAGCTCCGATGCCTTCCTCGAGGCGCTGGGCCGCGAGGCCCGGGACCGCCTTGGATAGACGCGACGCCATAATCAGGTTCGGCAACGACGGCTGGCACGCGCGTTTCGACGAGGATTTCACCGAGGAGAATGTGGGCCGCGTGGCCGACGCCCTCGGCCTCGCATGGGCTGACAGGGCACCGGGGTCGACGGTCTGCATCGGTTTCGATACGCGCCACAACGGCCGCCGTTTCGCCCGCACCATGGGCGGTATCATGGCGTCCTATGGGCTCCGCGCCTGCATCTCCACCGTGCCCGTCCCCACGCCGGCGGTGGAATGGGCCTGCGCCCATGATATGCGCGCCATCGGCGCCGTCGTGCTCACGGCTTCCGAGCGTTCGTGCGAATACGGCGGCATCCTCGTGCGGGCTTCCGACGGCAGCTCCGCGAGCCGCGCCTTCCTCGACAAGATCGAGGCGCTCATCCCCGCACGGGCCCCGCAGGCGCGCGGGGAGGTCTACGAGGTCGATTTCGCAAGCGATTACCTCGAGGGCCTCGTCGCCGCCGTCGACGCGCGCGTCTTCGCCCGGAGAAGGCTTAGCGTCGTCGTCGATCCCATGTACGGTGCGGGAATCGGCCATCTCGCCTCCGCGCTCGAGCGCCTCGGCTGGAAGGTCTCCCAGATCCATGACGATCCGATGCCGGGTTTCTCGGGCCTGCATCCGGAACCCATCGATCCCTGGGCGGATAAGTGCGAGCAAGCCGTGGTGGCCTCCGGTGCGCAGATGGGCCTGCTCCTCGACGGGGACGGCGACCGCTTCGCCGCCGTCGACGAGACGGGGCATCTGCTCACGCCGTGCCAGATCACCCCGCTGCTCATCGAGCATCTCGTCGTCAACCGCAAGCGTTCGGGGCGCGTCATCACCACGCTCTCGAGCTCTTCGAGCATCGTCGATCAGGCGAACCTGCTCGGCTTGGAGGTCCTGTCGCTGCCCGTGGGCTTCGCGCGCCTCTATAGGGAGCTGCGCGAGCAGGACGTGCTGATCGGCTGCGAGGAGTACGGCGGCGTCGTCATCCCGAGCCATCTTTTCGAGCGCGACGGGCTCCTGGGCTGCCTGCTGCTGTGCGAGATGGTCGCCTTAAGCGGCGCAAGCCTCTCCGAGCTCCTCGCGCGCAGCGAGGAGCGCCTCGGCAGGCGCTGCTACATCCGCCGGGATGTGCGCCTCGAGGCGGGGCAGATCTCCGCCCTCCGCAATATCCTTCCCGGACTCAATCCCGAGATGATCGCGGGGCGCGTCCCGAGCGAGGTCAGCCACGCCGATGGCCTGCGCCTCGATTTCGGGGACGGTTCCTGGGTCCTCATGCGCCCCTCCCGCACCGACTCCATCGTGCGCATCTATGCCGAGGCATCCGGCGAGCGCGAGCGCGACGAGCTCCTCGAGGCTGCCTGCTCGCTCGTCAAGGCGGGTATCTAGGCACGGTCTCGGCTCCGTCCGCGATCGGGGCCCATCCGCATCCGGACCGGCAGGGGAACAAGATGTGAAGGAACTGTGAACGAACAGATTCCCGCTCCCGCAACATCCCCGAGTAGATATAGTTATTTCCCGCGCGACTTCAACGGCATAGACCCGGAACCGCGCTGCGAACCTTGAAAACCGGATACTGCGATCGAAAGATCGATGAAGATAGCACAGCGAAATCGAATGCCTGAACATCAAGTTCAGAGCCAGTCAATTTCTGCGAATCCGAGATCAGCGGGATCTTAGAGACGGATCGTCCAACACTTCGCATCGTTCCGGCCATGCCGGATCACATTTGAACGGAGAGTTCGATCCTGGCTCAGGATGAACGCTGGCGGCGCGCCTAACACATGCAAGTCGAACGGTTAAAGCACCTTCGGGTGTGAATAAAGTGGCGAACGGCTGAGTAACACGTGGGCAACCTGCCTCTTGCTCTGGGATAGCCTCGGGAAACCGAGGATAATACCGGATACTCCGTACCTTTCGCATGGAGGGGACGGGAAAGCGCATACGGCAAGAGATGGGCCCGCGGCCTGTTAGCTTGTTGGTGGGGTAACGGCCTACCAAGGCAATGATGGGTAGCTGGGTTGAGAGACCGACCAGCCAGATTGGGACTGAGACACGGCCCAGACTCCTACGGGAGGCAGCAGTGGGGAATCTTGCACAATGGGCGAAAGCCTGATGCAGCGACGCCGCGTGCGGGATGAAGGCCCTATGGGTTGTAAACCGCTTTCAGCAGGGACGAGGCCGCAAGGTGACGGTACCTGCAGAAGAAGCCCCGGCTAACTACGTGCCAGCAGCCGCGGTAATACGTAGGGGGCAAGCGTTATCCGGATTCATTGGGCGTAAAGCGCTCGTAGGCGGCTTGTTTGGTCGGGAGTCAAATCCCGGGGCTCAACCCCGGCACGCTTCCGATACCGGCAGGCTTGAGTTTGGTAGGGGAAAGTGGAATTCCAAGTGTAGCGGTGGAATGCGCAGATATTTGGAAGAACACCAGTGGCGAAGGCGGCTTTCTGGGCCACAACTGACGCTGAGGAGCGAAAGCTAGGGGAGCAAACAGGATTAGATACCCTGGTAGTCCTAGCCGTAAACGATGGACACTAGGTGTGGGGGAATAGTTCTTCCGTGCCGCAGCTAACGCATTAAGTGTCCCGCCTGGGGAGTACGGCCGCAAGGCTAAAACTCAAAGGAATTGACGGGGGCCCGCACAAGCAGCGGAGCATGTGGCTTAATTCGATGCAACGCGAAGAACCTTACCAGGGCTTGAAATGTAGGTGAAGCGGCGGAAACGTCGTGGCCGAAAGGAGCCTATGCAGGTGGTGCATGGCTGTCGTCAGCTCGTGTCGTGAGATGTTGGGTTAAGTCCCGCAACGAGCGCAACCCTCGTCGCATGTTGCCAGCGGTTCGGCCGGGCACCCATGCGAGACCGCCGGCGTTAAGCCGGAGGAAGGTGGGGATGACGTCAAGTCATCATGCCCCTTATGTCCTGGGCTGCACACGTGCTACAATGGCCGGCACAATGGGCTGCCACTGCGCGAGCAGGAGCGAATCCCCAAAGCCGGTCCCAGTTCGGATTGGAGGCTGCAACCCGCCTCCATGAAGTCGGAGTTGCTAGTAATCGCGGATCAGCACGCCGCGGTGAATGCGTTCCCGGGCCTTGTACACACCGCCCGTCACACCACCCGAGTCGATTGCACCCGAAGTCGCCGGCCTAACCCGCAAGGGGGGGAGGTGCCGAAGGTGTGGTTGGTAAGGGGGGTGAAGTCGTAACAAGGTAGCCGTACCGGAAGGTGCGGCTGGATCACCTCCTTTCTAGGGAGCATAACCTCTCGAGAGAGACAGCTATTCGATGGGATGAACCGTCTATTCCCGCTGATTGTCTTCATAATGCGCACGCATCCAGTATCCGGTTTCGAGGGTTCGCTCTCGCTGTACCTTGAAAGCTGCATAGCGTGACAGAAGATTTTCTTATATGAAGATCGCATCTTTATGGCTTTTGACGATGCGAATCGTCGGAAGCACGTATGTTCGAACCATCGAAGAGAAGATGGTAAGGGCACACGGTGGATGCCTTGGCACAGGAAGCCGATGAAGGACGTGATAAGCTGCGATAAGCCACGGTGAGGAGCACATATCCCTTGACCCGTGGATCTCCGAATGGGTAAACCCGATGGGAGTCATTGCCCATCACTTCCAGCTGAACACATAGGCTGGATAGAGGTAACCGGGGGAACTGAAACATCTAAGTACCCCGAGGAAGAGAAATCAACCGAGATTCCCCTAGTAGTGGCGAGCGAACGGGGACCGAGCGCAAACCGGCGGTAGCTTCGGCGCCGTCGGGGTTGTAGGACCACTCATCGTGCAGTTACAAAACCGCGTGGAAGCAGAACGGTCTGGGAAGGCCGGCGAGACAGGGTTAGAGCCCCGTACGCAAATCCGCGCGGACTGCCGAGTGGCACCTGAGTACTGCCGGACACGTGAAACCCGGTGGGAACCCGGGGGGACCACCCTCCAACGCTAAATACTCTCCTGTGACCGATAGTGGACCAGTACCGTGAGGGAAAGGTGAAAAGCACCCCGAGAGGGGAGTGAAATAGTACCTGAAACCGTGTGCCTACAAGCAGTCGGAGCAGCTTTATGCTGTGACGGCGTGCCTTTTGTAGAATGAGCCAGCGAGTTACGGCGTGTGGCGAGGTTAAGCTAGCAAGCGAGCCGCAGCGACAGCGAGTCTGAATAGGGCGTCATAGTCGCACACCGTAGACGCGAAGCCAGGTGAGCTATCCATGGGCAGGCTGAAGCGGGGGTAAGACCCCGTGGAGGGCCGAACCCACCTAGGTTGAAAACTGGGGGGATGACCTGTGGATAGGAGTGAAAGGCCTATCAAACCTGGAGATATCTCGTTCTCCCCGAAATAGCTTTAGGGCTAGCCTCGGATGTTTACCAACGGGGGTAGAGCACTGAATGGGTGCGGGGGCCTCACCGCCTACCAATCTCAATCAAACTCCGAATACCGTTGGTCCAGAATCCGGGAGTCAGAATATGTGGGCTAAGCTGTGTATTCGAAAGGGAAACAGCCCAGACCGCCCGCTAAGGTCCCTAAATCCATGCTAAGTGGCAAAGGATGTGCGTTTGCCTAGACAACCAGGATGTTGGCTTAGAAGCAGCCATTCATTTAAAGAGTGCGTAATAGCTCACTGGTCGAGTGGACATGCGCCGACAATACACGGGGCTAAGCATGGTACCGAAGCGGCGGATCAGTCTTTTGACTGGTGGTAGGGGAGCTTTCTGTGCGGGGTGAAGCTGTGGGGTAACCCATGGTGGACTGCCCAGAAGTGAGAATGCTGGCATGAGTAACGAGAGAGACGAGAATAACGTCTCCGCCGTAAACCCAAGGTTTCCTGGGCAAGGCTAATCCTCCCAGGGTCAGTCGGGAGCTAAGGCGAGGCCGGAAGGCGTAGTCGATGCACAGCAGGTAGACATTCCTGCACCTCCGAAAGAACGTTATCACCGATGGGGCAACGGAGAAGGGTAGCCGAGCGGGGTTCTGGACGTCCCCGTGAAAGACCGTAGGCTGAGAAGCAGTGAAATGCGCTTCTCGCGAAGGCTGAGGGTCAGGACGAAGCGATTGAGTGAAGTCGGTAAGCCCATGCTTCCAAGAAAAACCTCTAGGGAGCTCTGAGGAGCCCGTACCGCAAACCGACACAGGTGGGTGGGTAGAGCATACCAAGGCGATCGGGAGAACTATGGTTAAGGAACTCGGCAAAATTACCCCGTAACTTCGGAAGAAGGGGTGCCGGCTAGGGTGGAGGAACTTGCTCCCCGAGCTCTGGCCGGCCACAGTAAATTGGCCCAAGCGACTGTTTATCAAAAACACAGGACTCTGCTGAAGTCGTAAGACGACGTATAGGGTCTGACGCCTGCCCGGTGCCGGAAGGTCACGAGGAGTTGTCAGCTTCGGCGAAGCAGCGAATCTAAGCCCCGGTAAACGGCGGCCGTAACTATAACGGTCCTAAGGTAGCGAAATTCCTTGTCGGGTAAGTTCCGACCTGCACGAAAGGCGTAACGATTTGGGCGCTGTCTCAACCATAGACCCGGTGAAATTGCAGTAGTCGTGAAGATGCGACTTACCCGCGGAAGGACGGAAAGACCCCGTGAACCTTTACTGCAGCTAGACATTGGCTGCCGGTTCGTCGTGTAGAGGATAGGTGGGAGACCGTGAAGTAGGGACGCCAGTCTCTATGGAGTCACCCTTGGAATACCACCCTCGGCGTTCTGGCAGCCTAACCCCGTGCCGTGATCCGGGCGGGGGACCGTGTCTGGTGGGTAGTTTGACTGGGGCGGTCGCCTCCTAAAATGTAACGGAGGCGCACGTAAGGTTTGCTCAGGATGGTCGGCAACCATCCTTTTGAGTGCAAGAGCATAAGCAGGCTTAACTGCGAGACCCACAAGTCGAGCAGATGGGAAACCAGGTTCTAGTGATCCGGCGGCTCAGAGTGGAATGGCCGTCGCTCAACGGATAAAAGGTACTCCGGGGATAACAGGCTGATCTTCCCCAAGAGTCCACATCGACGGGAAGGTTTGGCACCTCGATGTCGGCTCATCGCATCCTGGGGCTGGAGCAGGTCCCAAGGGTATGGCTGTTCGCCATTTAAAGCGGTACGCGAGCTGGGTTCAGAACGTCGTGAGACAGTTCGGTCCCTATCCTCCGTGGGCGTAGGAAATTTGAGGGAGGCTGCCCCTAGTACGAGAGGACCGGGGTGGACGGACCTCCGGTGTACGAGTTGTCAACCAATGGCATTGCTCGGTAGCTGTGTCCGGTCGGGATAACCGCTGAAAGCATCTAAGCGGGAAGCCCATCCCAAGATGAGATTTCCTTTCGGTAAGACCCCTTGTAGACTACGAGGTTGATAGGCCGCAGATGTAAGCGCTGCGAGGCGTTGAGTCGAGCGGTACTAATCGGTCGAGCTCTTCTTTTCACTCTATTTCGAACGATGCGATCGTATGCGGAAATCGAGATGTCACGCTGTGCGGCCTTCAGGGTACAGGGGAGTGCCCCTTGACAACCGAATGCCCCTTGTTGGTCAGCGACCATGGCAGGGGAGGTACACCTGGTCCCATTCCGAACCCAGCAGTTAAGCCCCCGAGCGCCGATGGTACTGCGGAGTAGTCCGTGGGAGAGCAGGACGTCGCTGACCAACAAGGGGCATTTGCTTGTGTCACGGCCCGACGTTTCCCCAGCACGACCCTTGGCGACTGCACAGTCACCGAGAGCCATGCTGGGGAAACGTCGTTCTGCGCCTTTTTCGGATGGCCCTTGCGGCACGTTTGCCCAGCAATGTTCCCATTGACTGTACAGTCGCCAGAGACCTATCTGGGCACATGCTCTCCGGAGCCCCTGCGCTCGGGTCCTTCTCGGTATGGTTTCCCAGCAAGGCCTCTATCGGCTGCACAGCCGTTGGGGACCGTGCTGCGGGAAGGGGCCGGGAGCGGATTCCAGCTCCACGACACGTCCCGCGTGCCGTTCGCCGAATCCCCCCGATGGCAGGAGCCGAGTCCGAAGGTGACGTGCAGTCTCCGGGACAGCGCATAACAATTGATATTCCCTATTCGTATACAGTGAGCTTCCTCGAGGTGGAGCAGCCCCTCCTCCTGTTCGTTATCCATTCATTTTCCCTAGTTGTCACATAGTTGCCTCCAAGCTTGCCGCATGAATTGCCGGACGATTGATAGTTAGCATCTCACACGCCTTTCTTCATGCTAGGGTTGGGACGCATTCCATCCGGGTGCCCCGAGACCGGTCGTTCCCGCCGCTTCTGGCGCCGATAGGGAGGCGAGCATGAGTGAGACGCACACGAGCGAACGCAGGTCATACGGGGCTTCGAGGTCTCCGAGGGGCATGGCGTGCCGGGGTGTGGCGAGGCCCTTCCTCGAGACCACGCTCGCCAGCCGCGCCCGCGACGGCGAGGTGATCGCCCTCTGCGCTGATCCGGGCATGGGCAAGACGCAGCTTGCCGATGCGATCGGAAAGCGTCTCCTTCCCGATGAGGTGGTATGGATCAACCTGTCCGGGTTGGATGGCGAGATGGCCGCCGATCGCCTTGCACGGGAGACGAGGCGCCTCGCGCCCCACCTGCGCAGGGGCCGCAAACTCTGCGTGATATGCGACGATGCGAGTCCGGCCGACGAATATGAGGTCGACCGTATGGCACGTTCCCTCATGCGCCTGCGCAAGCTCGGTGCGACGCTCATCATCACCCTGCTCCCCGAGGCGGAGCAGCTCCTCGAGGGCGTCGACGGATGCGTGCGCGTGGGCAAAGCCGGTCTCATGGTGCGGGCAACCGAGATCTCCCCTCGGGATCGGGCCGATGAGATCATGCGTGCCAGCTGCGGGATCCCCCAGCTCGTCGGAGCGCTGCAGGAGCAGCGCGCCGACGAGGACATACCCTGCGGCCTCTTCCCCTCCTATGGAGAGGCGCTCGGCGAGATCGCGCGCGCCTCGCTGAGGGGGACCCTTTTGGAGCATGAGCGGATGCTGCGGTTCTGCGCGTTGCTCCTCGGATCGGGAACATGGGACGAGCTCGGGGCTCTCGTGGGGGGTTGCCCGCGCGGAACCGTTGAAGGGGCCCTCAAGGATGCCGCTCTTGCCGTTCTCGGCTATGGCGACGGTGCCTTTTCCTGCGTCGGGCTCGAGGACGATGCAGGGCTCCTCTTCTGCTCGGATGCCCTCCGCGAGGCCGTGGAACGCTGGCCGGGCTGCGCCTGTGCAGTTGTGGACCGTCTTATGGAGAGGGACGAGATCGAACGGGCGGCACGCATCATCTCCTGGTTCGAGGCGCCACGGCGGGCATCACTTGCGCTCAGGCACGGGCTTGCGCTCCTCGTTGCGGGCGAGACCGCGCTCGTCGGCGAGGCGCTCTCCGAGAGCTCCTTCTCGGAGGATGCGTCTCCCTATGCCCACGGCATGCTCGTGCAGGCACATGATGCCCTATGGTCCACCGCGTTCACCGAGAGGGGCGATGTGTTCCCTGCGCGTGGGTTCGCCTCCTCGCACGACGAGGCCGATGCAGAGCTGACGAGCCTGATCGTCCTCGCGCGGAAGATCCTGGGCGGCACCGCGTGCTGCGCGGGGTCCCTGCCGATTATCCGCAGGGATCGGATCGCTGCCGGATTGGCGCTGCACGCCGAAGCGCTGAGGCTGCTCGGGGGTGGATGCATCGCGGAATGCTACAGCATGCTCATGTCGCATCCCCGCGAAGGCGGCGTATACAGGCTCCCCGAGGCGCTGCTCGCCATCGACAGGGAGGTGGCCCGCCTCCTGATGTGCGACGAATCTGTCACAGACGATCTGCCCATCCGCAAATCCGAAGCCTTCTTCGAGCGGATGGGGTTCACGGTGCTCGCCGGATGGGGTGCCGTGCTCGATGCCGTCCGCCAGGTCCTCGCAGGGAAAGAATCCGGCCTCGATCTGGGTGAGAGCGTATCGCGTGCCGAACGCCGGGGCAATACGGTCCTTGCCGCTGCACTCGGGTGCGTCGCCGCGTTCGAGGGCCTGATACGGCGTGCTCCGGTGAGCGCCGGCGTACGTGCGAAGCGCTCGGGGTCGCTCGCCGCCGAAGCGGGCTGCGCTGCGCTCGCAGACATAGCGGCGCTGCTCCAAGCCGTCGCCTCGTTCACCCTCAAGGATACCTACGCCTACAAGCCCCTGATGAGGCGGAGCTGGTCGGGCAGACCCCTCGAGGATATCGCCAGGCTGGCTTGCGCAGCGCTTTCCGACGAGCAGCATCTGCCGGCAAGCGCTCCGGTGCCCGAGGGGCTGCTGTGGCTCGTGCGCGCGCTCGCGAGCCTGCCGGGAACGTTCTCCCGGCAGTTCGGGGCGTTGATGTATCCAGCGTGGAGCAGCCGCCTCTCCGAGCTCTCACAGGATCGTGGGCGGCCCGTCGAGATCGCGCGGGAGCGCTCGGGTGAAAAGCCCGGGAAGGTGGATGCCCGCCATGAGGACGCGGGCATCGCGCTCAATGTCCTCGGGGGCTTCTCGCTGGCTGTCAACGGCCGGGAGATACCCGAGCGGAAGCTCGCCGGCCGCAGCTCCAAACCAGTGCTCGCCTATCTCGCGGCCCTCCCCCAGCATCGGGTCGCGCGCATCCGCCTCATCGAGGCCCTCTGGCCCGGCAACGATCTCATCGGCGGTAAGGAGCGCATCTATCAGGCTGCGAGCCGCATCAGGCGCGTCGTACGGGAGATCGACGGATCGCTGGACCCCATCGTGCTCCCGCGCAACGATGGCATGATCCGCCTTAACCCCGATGAGGTGCATTGCGATGTCGACGCCTTCGTCGGCCTCGCCCATTCGATCATCGGAAGAGAGGGTTCGGATGAGGAGGTGGTGGAGGCCGCGCAGCGCATCGATGCCATCTATAAGGGGGACCTCTATGTGCCTGTCCAGGATGTGAGCGGGATGATGCAGGCCCGTGCGCGGGAGTACCGCAAGCTCTACACGGATGTCATGGTGCTCGGCGCCGAATCGGCCCTGCGCTTAGGGAAGCGCAGGCTCTCGACGTGCTTTGCCGAAGCCGCCCATCTCTGCGATGCGGGACGCGAGGACGCGGTGTGCGCGCTGATCTGCGCGCTCAAGGCCTCGGGACGGGTCGATGAGGCCATCAGGTGCTATCGCGCCCACGCCAGACGTATCGCACGGGCACAGAAGCGACCGCCTTCGCGGGAGCTGCGCGCTGCCATCGGCACCCTGCTCGATACCGTGCAACCGAGAAACGACGGCATCGCCTACGGGATCGCCCGGGAGGCGTGATGGATGGGTGCGCTTTTGGTGAGAGATGGATGGCGCATCCTCCGCTCCGCCCCGCGTCGGGTAAAGTAGAAGATCGGACGGATCGAATCGCATCACGAGATGGGGTTGTCCATGGCAGGCTTCCTTTCCAGGCTGCTGTCGTTCGGGGCAGATAGAGAGATACGGGAATTCGAGGGCATCGCACGCCAGGTCAATGAACTCGAACCGACCTACGAGAGGCTCGGAAATGCCGATCTCGCCCAGCATACGGTGCTCTTCCGCGAGCGCCATGCAAACGGCGAGACCCTCGACTCCCTGCTTCCCGAGGCGTTCGCCATCGTGCGCGAGGCCTCCAAGCGCACGTTGGGCATGCGCCATTTCGATGTGCAGCTCATCGGCGGCATCGCCCTGCACAGGGGCACCATCGCCGAGATGAAGACCGGCGAAGGCAAGACGCTCGTCTCAACGCTCGCGGGTTACCTCAATGCCATTCCCGGCCGAGGCGTCCACATCGTCACGGTCAACGACTACCTGGCCAAGCGCGATAGCGAGTGGATGGGCTCCATCTACCGCCTCCTCGGCATGGATGTGGGGCTTCTCCAGAACGGCATGAGGCCCAACCTCAAGAAGCCCGCTTACGATGCCGACGTGACCTATGGCACGAACTCCGAGTTCGGCTTCGATTATCTGCGCGACAACATGGTCACGCGCCCCAACCTGCGCGTGCAGCGCGGCCACAACTACGCGATCGTCGACGAGGTCGACTCGATCCTCATCGACGAGGCGCGCACCCCGCTCATCATCTCCGGCGCCGGCACCAAGTCCGCCAGCACCTACAAGGATTTCGCGCGGGCCGTCCGCGGCCTCATCCGCGATGCGGACTACGAGATGGACGAGGCCAAGCGCACCATCGCCGCCACCGACGGCGGCCTCAAGAAGATCGAGCGCGCCGTCAAGATCGATGACATCTACGCCGATCCCTCCGGCCAGCTCGTCAACCACCTGCAGCAGGCGCTCAAAGCCGAATACCTCTTCCATCGCGACCAGCAGTATGTGGTCATGGATGGCGAGGTCAAGATCGTCGATGAGTTCACGGGCCGCATTATGGAGGGCAGGCGCTACTCCGAGGGGCTGCATCAGGCGATCGAGGCGAAAGAGGGCGTGCTGGTGCGTGAGGAGAACCAGACGCTCGCGACCATCACCCTCCAGAACTATTTCCGCCTTTACGAGAAGCTCGCCGGCATGACCGGCACGGCCATGACCGAGGATGCGGAGTTCCGCGAGATCTACAACCTGCCGGTCGAGGTCATCCCCCCGAACAAGCCGATCGCGCGCGTCGATCACGATGATCTGGTCTACCGCTCCATCAGCTACAAGTTCGCAGCCGTAGCCGAGGATGTCGCCCGGCGCCATGCGCAGGGCCAGCCCTGCCTTGTGGGCACCGTCTCCATCGAGAACTCCGAGCGCCTCTCGCGCATCCTCGACAAGCGCGGCATCCCGCACAACGTCCTCAACGCGAAATACCACGCCCACGAGGCTCAGATCGTCTCGCAGGCAGGCCGCTTGGGCGCGGTCACCATCGCTACCAACATGGCCGGCCGCGGCACCGACATCCTGCTGGGCGGCAGCCCCAGCTACCTTGCCCTCGACCTTTTGCGCGAGCAGGGCGCGGCCGTCGAGGGCATCACCGCCGAGCAGCTCTCGGGCGTGGCGGCGGACCTCGACCTCGCCGGACTCGCCGATGCCGAGCTCGCCCAACGTATGAAGGAGGCCTCTGCGGGCAGGGACGAGGATGGGGGGGTCCCCGAGTTCGTCATCCTCGACGACAAGCTCCAGTGCCACCTCGTCCTCGGCGGCTCTTTGCTTGCCATCGAGGATGGCCCCAAGGGCCTCGTCGCGCAGATTCCCGAGGATGGGCAGATCGATCTCGCCGAGTTCCTCGATAAGCTCGAGGCGGCGATCGGAGATATCTCCCCGGAGGCGCGCGACAGGTTCGGATCCCTGTTCGGCCGTCTCAACGAGGAGCGTGCCCTGCTTCCCGTCCAGGCTGCCCTCGCGCTCGAGCGGGCACGCCGCGTCTGCGCCGATGAGCACGACAGGGTCATCGCAGCGGGCGGCCTCTGCGTCATCGGCACCGAGCGGCACGAGAGCCGCCGTATCGACAATCAGCTGCGCGGCCGCTCGGGCCGTCAGGGAGATCCGGGCGAGACCCAATTCTACCTTTCGCTCGAGGATGATCTGATGCGGCTCTTCGCAGGCGACCGCATGGGCAAGATCGCCGATCTGATGGAGCGCTGGGAGATGCCGCCCGACGAGCCCATCCAAGCGAAGATCGTCACCAGGTCGGTCGAGAGCGCCCAGCGCAAGGTCGAGGAGGTCAACTTCGCCATGCGCAAGAACGTCCTCGACTACGACGACGTCATGAACAAGCAGCGCGAGGTCATCTACGACGAGCGCAACAAGATCCTCGACGGCAAGGACCTCGTCGGGCATGTCTCCGAGGTCGCCTACGATACCGTTCAGCGCAAGGTCTTCGACTACTGCCCCGAGAACGTCCCCGCCGACGAGTGGGATGCGCGCGGCCTTGCCGCCTGGCTCTCCAACCTCACGGGCCGTTCCGACGCGCCTGCGATCGAGGACGGCGAGACCACGGGGGATCTGGTCGACAAATACCACGGGTACGTCAAACGCTGCTACAACGAGAAGGCCGAGCGTTTGGGGGAGACCATCATGCACGACCTCTCGTCGCGCGTGATGCTGCGCGTCATCGATACGCGCTGGATGTCCTACCTCGAGGAGATGGACTACCTCAAAACCGGCATCGGATTGCGCGGCTTCGGCCAACGCGACCCGCTCGTCGAGTACAAGACCGAGGCCTATGCCGCATTCGCCGAGCTCGTGAGCACCATGTACGAGGATTATCTGCGCACGATCCTGCGTATCGAGGTCGTGCTCGCCCCCGCCGAGGAGGAGTCCTCCGCCCTGAGGGGGGCCCGCTATTCGGGTCCTGCCGAAGTCGATGGCGATCAGGGAAGGCGTGCGGCACCTGCGGCGACCATCAAGGGCGGTGCCGCCAACGCGGGCCCCAGGGTCGCCCAGGCCGCGCCCGACAAGCCGCGCACCTACCGCAAGGCAGACGACTCCGACCCCTATGTCGGGGTCGGCCGCAACCAGCCCTGCCCCTGCGGGAGCGGCAAGAAGTTCAAGAACTGTCACGGCAGGAACCGCTAGATGGCAGACTTCGACGGGACCGTCCTCGATGCGCTTTCGGCGCGTCTTTCCGAGGTGGAGGGTTACCTCCATCTCGATGCGCTCCGCGCGCGGATCTCCGAGCTCGAGAGAGCCGGCGCCGCCCCCGATTTCTGGAACGATGCCGAGTCCGCCCGCAGGCAGATGGCCGATCTCGCCTCGGCACGCGACGATGTGGTGGCGCTCGAGTCCGCCCGCGCCAAGCTCGAGGATGCCGAGATGGCGTTCGAGCTGGGAAGCGAGACGGCCGACGAGGGGCTGCTCGCCGAGGCCCGGAGCTTGGCGTCGACGCTCGAGGAGGAGCTCTCCGAGCTCGAGCTTTCGAGCTGGTTCACCGATGAGCTCGACCATGGCGACGCCATCGTCACCGTCAACCCCGGCCAAGGCGGCCTCGAGGCGCAGGATTGGTGCGCGATGCTGCTGCGCATGTACCAGGCGTATTGCGCGCGGCGCGGCTGGAAGGTCACCGTCAACGATGCGCCTGCGGGCGAGGCGATCGGCCTCGACCGCGCCACCTTCACCGTCTCGGGCCGCAACGCCTACGGGATGCTCCGTGCCGAGCAGGGCGTGCACCGCCTCGTGCGCATCTCGCCCACCGATGCCAAGAAGCGCCGCCAGACCACCTTCGCAGGCGTCGAGGTGCTGCCGGTGCTGCCCGATGATATCGCGGTCGATATCGGTCCGAACGACCTGCGTGTGGACGTGTACCATGCGAGCGGCCACGGGGGGCAGGGCGTCAACACCACCGATTCTGCGGTGCGCATCACCCACCTGCCCACGGGCATCGTCGTCACCTGCCAAAACGAGCGCAGCCAGCTCCAGAACAAGGCGTTCGCGATGAGCATCCTGCGCTCCAAGCTCTTCGAGCTCGAGCGGGAGAAGCGTGCAGCCGAGGTGGACGAGCTGCGCGGCCCCAAGCACGACATCTCGTGGGGCAACCAGATCCGCAGCTACGTGCTCTATCCCTACCAGCTGGTCAAGGACCTGCGCACCGACTGCGAGACGGGCAACGTCGACAGCGTCCTCTCCGAAGGCGATCTCGATAAGTTCATCATCGCATTCCACCGCTGGTCGGCAGGCGGGGGGGAGATGCATGGCTAGCGGCTTCTCCTGGCGCCGATCCGTCGTCGACTTCTCCTCCATCCTCATCGGCTGCGCCCTGTTCGCGGCGGGCATCGACATGTTCCTCGTGCCCAACGGCCTTGCGGCGGGCGGCGTCTCGGGCCTCGCCACCATCACGAGCCACCTCGCCTCCCTCCGGGGCGTTCCGCTTCCCGTGGGCATCCAGACCATCTGCATCAACGTGCTGCTCATGCTGCTGGTGGCGCGCTCGGGCGATAATCACTACCTCGTCCGCGTCATCGTGGGGTTCCTCGCATCGGGCATGCTGATCGACGCGATCGAGCCCCTCGTCCCCAAGATGACCGATGACATGCTGCTGGCATCCATCTGGGGTGGTGCCATCTGCGGCGCGGGTATCGGCCTCGTCATGCGCGGAGGCGGGAACACGGGCGGTACCGATATCATCGCCCAGTACATCCAGCGCCATGCGGGAGTGCCCGTAGGCACCACCTTCATCGTCTCCGACTTCATCGTCATCACCCTCTCGGCGCTGGCCTTCTCCCCGCGCAACGCCCTCTACGCCCTCGTGTCGATCTTCATCTCGGGACGCGTCTGCGATGCGGTGGTGGATGGCCCACGCACCATGCGCGCCGCCTACATCATCTCCGGCGAGCACGCCGCCATCGCCGAGCGCATCATGTACCGTCTGAACCGGGGCTGCACCGAGCTGCAGGCGCGCGGCGTGTGGAGCGGCAACGAGCGACCCGTGCTGATGTGCGTGCTCGGCCGCGCCGAGACGGCGCGCCTGAAGGAGATCGTGGCGGAATGCGATCCCGAGGCGATCATCTTCATCTCGGAGATGCACGAGGCTTTCGGGGAGGGCTTCAAGAGGATGGGGCGCTGAGCGCAGCGCGGCTTTTTCGGGCGGGCGCCTCGTCTCGCGAACGGACCGGGCGACCCTGCGCGTCCGGGCCGTGGTACCACGAGGGCCTATTCCACACAAAACCGGTACCGGAAAGCCCTGTTCCATGGAATAAGGTTCTCTGGTGCCGGAAAAGGGGCGAAAGCCGGTGGAAAAGGGCGTTTTGGTACCGCAGCCTGCGCATCGGCGTGCAGGTATCCGCTTGGAGACAGGCCATCGAAACCGTCGGACTTTGCGCCTTCCATGGAGAAGATACGCCCGGATGGGTGGTATGTGTTGACAACTGTTTCCCATCGGCATACCATTCTTTTGCTCTATGAGTTCCAGCCCATGGAGTTGCTTGAAAGCGGTATATGGGGATGTGGCACAGCGGCAACTGCGGCGGACTGTAAATCCGCTCCCTCTGGGTTCCCTGGTTCGAGTCCAGGCATCCCCACCACGCCCGTGTAGCTCAGTCGGTAGAGCACCTCGTTGGTAACGAGGAGGCCACCAGTTCAAGTCTGGTCGCGGGCTCCATTCAGGCAGGCACCCCACGTGCCGGTGTAGCTCAGTTGGTTAGAGCACGCGGCTCATACCCGCGACGCCACTGGTTCGAGTCCAGTCACCGGTACCAGAGTTTGCGCAGCCATATCGGCTGTTCAACATAAAGAGTACGAGCTGGCAACGCCCATACGGGGAGTTCCAAGAAGGAGGAAGTAATGGCCAAGCAAAAGTTCGATCGTTCGAAGCCGCACGTAAACATCGGTACCATCGGCCACGTTGACCACGGCAAGACCACGCTTACCGCTGCTATCACCAAGGTTCTCTCCGAGACCGAGGGCTGCAAGGCCGATTTCACCGCTTTCGATCAGATCGACAAGGCTCCCGAAGAGCGTCAGCGCGGCATCACCATCTCCGTCGCGCACGTCGAGTACGAGACCAATGACCGCCACTACGCACACGTCGACTGCCCCGGCCACGCCGACTACATCAAGAACATGATCTCCGGCGCTGCCCAGATGGATGGCGCCATCCTCGTCATCGCCGCCACCGACGGCCCGATGGCCCAGACCCGCGAGCACATCCTCCTCGCCCGCCAGGTCGGCGTCCCCTACATCATCGTCTTCCTGAACAAGTGCGATATGGTCGACGACGAGGAGCTCATCGACCTCGTCGAGATGGAGACCCGCGACCTTCTCACCGAGTACGACTTCCCCGGCGACGATCTGCCCATCATCCGCGGCTCCGCCCTCAAGGCCCTCGAGGGCGATCAGGGTCAGTGGCGCGATGCCATCCTGCAGCTCATGCATGAGGTCGACACCTACATCCCCACGCCCGCACGCGACAACGAGAAGCCGTTCCTGATGGCTATCGAGGACACCATGACCATCTCCGGTCGTGGCACCGTTGCCACCGGCCGTGTCGAGCGCGGCCAGCTCAAGCTCAACGAGCCCGTCGAGATCGTCGGCATCCGCGCCTCCCAGAACTCCGT
The DNA here is from genome assembly GCA_004010535.1 of Coriobacteriales bacterium OH1046. Lineage (GTDB taxonomy): Bacteria > Actinomycetota > Coriobacteriia > Coriobacteriales > Atopobiaceae > RUG721. Next base: position 100,654 of record RQYE01000002.1, read on the forward strand.
CGCCACGGGCATCGAGATGTTCCGCAAGTCCATGGACTTCTGCGAGGCGGGCGATAACGTCGGCATCCTGCTCCGCGGCATCAAGCGCGAGCAGATCGAGCGCGGCCAGGTCATCTGCAAGCCCGGCTCGGTCACCCCGCACCGCAAGTTCACCGGCGAGATCTACGTCCTCACCAAGGACGAGGGCGGTCGCCACACCCCGTTCTTCAGCGGCTACCGTCCCCAGTTCTACTTCCGTACCACCGATGTCACCGGCGATATCCAGGAGCTCCGCGACCAGAGCGGCTCGGCTGTCGAGATGGCCATGCCCGGCGACCACATCACGGTCGTCTGCGAGCTCATCCACCCGATCGCCATGGAGCAGGGCCTCAAGTTCGCCATCCGCGAGGGCGGCCACACCGTCGGCGACGGCCGCGTCTCCACCATCGAGGACTAGCGCCGTTCGTCTCACCGTTTCGACCCGGCGTCATGCACGCCGGGTCTTCTGCTCTTGTTCGGTTGAGTTTCTATGTGGGGCGAGGCTAACGCATACTCCCCAGTTGACAGGGCAAGGCATTTGAAGGTACCATCTTCACTTGCGCCATATCGACGACGATGTGGCTCGGTTCAGGAGGGTTTCATGCGCACGATGGTCACTCTTGCATGCACGGAATGCAAGCGCCGTAATTACACGACGGACAAGAACAAGCAGAACAACCCCGATCGCATGGAGTTGAAGAAGTACTGCCCGTGGTGCAAGAAGCACACGCTTCATCGGGAGACCCGCTAGAGCCGGGTCGCTCGCCCACACGCCGGTAGTTCAATTGGTAGAGCGGCGGTCTCCAAAACCGTTGGTTGAGGGTTCGAGTCCTTCCCGGCGTGCCAGTCAACACCACCGGCCTTCTCAGCTATGGGCAGGCCGGTGTTGCAGATACGAGAGAGTCCGAGGGAACAGGCCATGGCCAACAAGGATCGCAACAAGAGGAGTGCACGCAAGGCGCGCGCCGAGGGGCGCGTCCAGAGGGCCGAGGCGCAGGTCGCATCTGGTGCGGCACCCGATATCGAGACGGCGCTCGCCAAAGCCGAGGCCGCCAAGGATGCCGGCAAACCCGTTTCCCCTAAGAAAGCCGGGTTCTTCGGCCGCATCAAGAACTACCTGCTTGATGTCCGCACCGAGCTCAAGCGCGTGACGTGGCCCAGCGCAGGGGAGCGCAACAGCTACACCGTCGCCGTTGTCATCATGCTTGCGATCTTCGGCGTGGTCATCTGGGCCGTCGATACCGGTATCGTGGCGCTTCTCGTCGGCTTCACGGGACTGAGGGGCTAGCATGGCAAAGCGCTGGTACGTCATCCATACCTATTCCGGCTACGAGAACAAGGTCAAGGCCGATCTCGAACACCGTATCGAGGCATACGGCCTCGAGGATTCCGTGGTCGATATCCAGATCCCGACCGAGGAGGTCACCGAGGTCAAGGACGGCGGCGAGCGCAAGACCAAGGAGGCCAAGGTCTTCCCCGGCTACGTGCTCGTGCGCATGGAGATCGATGACAATATCTGGGCCGTCGTCCGCAACACCCCGGGCGTCACCGGCTTCGTGGGCATCGATGGCAAACCCACGCCCTTGCGGCGCGACGAGTTCGACAAGATCATGCGCCGCAGCGCCAAGGCCGGGCAGCTTCCCAAGCGCACCGCCACCAACATCGAGGTCGGTCAGTCCGTCCGCGTCCTCTCGGGGCCGCTCCAGGATTTCGATGGCACGGTGTCGGAGGTCAACGCCGATGCGGGCAAGGTCAAGGTCATGCTCACGATCTTCGGCCGCGAGACTCCCGTCGAGCTCACGCTCGATCAGATCTCGCTCATCAGCTAGCGCACCATCCCGGCCCGTAATCGGTGAGGATTGCTTCTCGGGCCCGGTCTCAGATAGAAGGTTCGGTTTCACTCAGGAGGATCGACATGGCCAAGAAGAAGGTCGTTCGCTTCATCAAGCTCCAGATTCCCGCAGGCGCCGCCAACCCTGCGCCCCCCGTCGGCCCCGCGCTCGGCGCCGCCCAGGTCAACATCATGCAGTTCTGCCAGGCGTTCAACGCCGCTACGGCGGATAAGTCCGGCGACATCATCCCCGTCGAGATCTCGGTCTACGAGGATCGCTCGTTCGACTTCGTCTGCAAGACGCCCCCCGCAGCCCAGCTCATCAAGAAGGAACTCGGTCTCAAGGGCGGATCCGGCGTCCCCCAGCGCGACAAGGTCGGCCAGCTCACCGACGAGCAGCTCACCAAGATCGCCGAGATCAAGATGCCCGACCTCAATGCCAACGACATCGAGGCCGCCAAGGCCATCGTGGCAGGCACCGCCCGCTCCATGGGCGTCACTATCGCGGCGGGCTGATCCAGCTCTCGTGCCCGCTCGTGCAGTAAGCGGCCGGTTCTTCCGCCAGGAGTCCTGTATTCTCCTGGGCGATCTTGCGAAGCGCTGAGCCGGAGGAGAACTACGGGGCTCCCCAGAAGGGGAGGAAGACGTGGGAGGGCCGGAAGCCCGATTACCACAGGAGGTACCTATCATGCCTAAGCACGGAAAGAAGTACAACGAGCTCGCAGCCCAAATCGACCGCTCAAAGCTCTATAGCCCCAAGGCGGCCATGACGCTTGCCAAGGAGCTTGCCAAGGCGAACTTCGACGAGACGGTCGAGGTCTCGATCCGCCTCGGCGTCGATACCCGCAAAGCCGACCAGAACGTCCGCGGTTCCATCTCGCTGCCCCATGGTACGGGCAAGACCGTCCGCGTCGCCGTCTTCGCCGAGGGCGAGAAGGCGCGCGAGGCGGAGGCGGCCGGTGCCGATGTCGTCGGCTCCGACGAGCTCATCGCCGATATCCAGAAGGGCGTCATCGAGTTCGATGCTGCCATCGCCACGCCCAATATGATGGGCAAGGTCGGCAAGATCGGCCGTATCCTCGGTCCCCGCGGCCTCATGCCCAACCCCAAGCTCGGCACCGTCACCATGGATGTCGCGAAGATGGTCGGCGAGCTCAAGGCCGGGCGCGTCGAGTACCGTGCCGACCGCTACGGCATCTGCCACGTTCCCGTGGGCAAGGCGTCGTTTCCCGTCGAGAAGCTCGTCGAGAACTACGCTGCGCTGCTCACCGAGCTCATCCGCGTGAAGCCCTCCACCGCGAAGGGCCGCTACGTCAAGACCGTCGCCGTCGCCACCACCATGGGCCCGGGCATCAAGATCGACCCCCTGCGCACCCGCGCGTTCATGGAGGATTAGATTCGATGTATCTGCGGCGCCGCACTTGACTCCCGTCATGTGCGGTGCCACAATAGATGCGCAGTTTCACCAGCACGACCGCTGCCAAAGACAGCCGGCGCCCGCAAGGGCTTAAAGGGAGCTTCCCGCCTGCCGAGGTGGCCTTGAGAGAGATCGCAGCCTCGAGGACCCCGCTTTGGCACGCCAAAAGCGGGGCCTTTCCATGTGGTGCGAAGGCCCGCCCGCGTCGGCGGTTGCGTGCCCGAGTTTCACATGAAGGAGGTGTTCACATGCCAGCTCAGTCCAAGTACGAGATGCTCGAGAAGGTCAACGGCTCGATCGATGCTTCCAAGGGCATGTTCGTCGTAGACTATCGCGGTCTTACCGTTAAGGAGACCCAGGAATTCCGTCGCTCGCTGCGCGCAGTCGGCGCCGAGATGAAGGTCTACAAGAACAACATCGTCAAGATCGCCCTCAAGGAGAAGAACCTCCCCGCGCTCGACGATATGCTCGAAGGCACCTGTGCATACGTGTTCTTCAAGAACGACCCCGTAGATGCGGCCAAGACCATCAAGACATCTACCGAGAAGCTCAAGAAGGTGCAGTTCGTCGGCGGCATCGCCGACGGCAAGGCCCTCAGCGCCGACCAGGCCAAGGCCTATGCAGACCTGCCCAGCCATGATGAGCTCATCGCCCAGCTCCTGTACGTCCTCGCTGCGCCCCTGTCGGGTATCGCGAGCGTATGCGCAGGTCCCGCCCGTGGTCTCGTCACCGCGCTCAAGGCTATCGAGGATCAGAAGAACGCCGCATAGCGGCACCCCGCTTGTCCGAACACGGATGCCCCATGCGGCGTCCCCTTGCAAAGGAGAATTGAAATGGCTGTCACCAAAGACGAAATCATCGAGGCCCTGAAGGCCATGCCCGCTCTCGAGCTTGCCGACCTCGTCCACGAGCTCGAGGATGCCTTCGGCGTTTCCGCCGCCGCTCCCGTGGCCGTTGCCGCCGGTCCGGCCGTTGCCGCCGCCGCAGAGCCCGAGGAGGAGAAGACCAACTTCGACGTCGTGCTCGAGAGCTTCGGCGATAACAAGATCGCCGTCATCAAGGTCGTCCGCTCCCTCACCAGTCTCGGCCTCAAGGAGGCCAAGGAGCTTGTCGAGTCCGCTCCCAAGCCCGTTCTCGAGGGTGCCAAGAAGGATGACGCCGAGGCCGCTAAGAAGCAGCTCGAGGAGGCCGGCGCCACCGTCACCCTCAAATAACCTCTGCTCGACGTTCTTTATCGCGAGGCCGGGGCTTTGCCCCGGCCTCGTTCCATCTGGGTCTTCAACCCTGTGCCGCGCGTCCTTTGCGCGGCATGGGAATCCACCCGCTCAGCGGGGGGATCCCACCTTTGTTCAGCTACGGGCACCTCCCCCTTGGCATGGTGGTTGTCCGGGTCGCCGGCCCCGCAGGCACTGCGCCGTGCCCGCGCCGAAGCATGGGCGGGAGGTAGGCGCGCTGCCGGTTCGACCGGCGCGCCACGGGCCGAGGGGCCATGGGGCCTGAACGCAGCCCAGGCCGGGGGCTTGAGCCCCCGGCCTGGGATCCTAGGGTTATACCCTAGGGACAAACCGCCCGCTATGCGGGTGGTCGTGATTGGAACGGATCCCTGCCCGCCGTTCCCGCAGCAAGGGCCCCGGTGACTGCACAGTCGATAAAGACCCCGCTGGGGAAACGTGTCGGGAGGGATATGCGCGCAGGACCCCGGAGAGCATTTGCCCAGCACGCCCTCCGGCGGCTGTGCAGTCGGTAGGAGCCGTGCTGGGGAGACACGCATCGGCGCGGCGGGCTTGGTTCCGCCGCGACCCTCAGCCGAAACGGCCCGACACGTAATCGGCGGTCTTCGGATCGTCGGGGTTGTTGAAGAGCTTGTCGGTCGGCGCGAACTCGACCAGATTGCCCAGCAGGAAGAACGCCGCGTGATCCGATACGCGCACCGCCTGCTGCATGTTGTGGGTGACCATGACGACGGTGTAGTCCTTCTTCAGCTCTCCCACCAGCTCCTCGATCTGGCCCGTGGAGATGGGGTCGAGCGCGCTCGTCGACTCATCGAGCAGCAATACCTCCGGATGCACGGCGAGCGCGCGTGCTATGCAGAGGCGCTGCTGCTGCCCGCCCGAAAGGCTGAGGGCGCTCTTCTTCAAGCGATCGCTCACCTCATCCCAGAGGGCGGCCCTGCGCAGGGAATCCTCCACCACCGTATCGAGCTCGCTTTTCCGGCGCATGCCGTGGACGCGCGGCCCGTACGCGATGTTGTCGTAGATGCTCATGGGAAAGGGATTCGCCTTCTGGAACACCATGCCCACATGCTTGCGAAGCTCGGCGGCATCCGTCGCGGGCGCGTAGATATCCCGTCCGTTGAAGAGCACCGAACCTTCGATCCTGACCGTGCTTATCAGATCGTTCATGCGGTTGAGCGTCCTCAGAAACGTCGATTTGCCGCAGCCGCTCGGACCGATGAGGGCGGTCACGCGGTTTGCCGGGATGTCGATGCGCACGTCGCGCAGGGCCTGATTGCTCCCGTACCACAGGTTCAGATCGACGACTTCGAAGGTATTCAACGTACCTTCTCCTTTCGATTGAGCTTCGAGGCTGAGATGTTAGCCGCCACGTTGAGAAGCAGCGTGATGGCGAGCAGGACGGTGGCCACGGAGAACGCCACGCCGATCTGGCCCCGCTCGGTCGCGTATACGTAGAGGGCGACGGTCAGCGTGGCGCTCGATGACTGGAGCGCGGTCATGAAGCTGTGCAGGACGAGACCGAAACCCGCCGTGTAGAGGAGCGCCGCCGATTCGCCGACGATGCGACCCACGGCGAGGATGCACCCCGTGACGATGCCCTCGATCGCATTGGGAAGGACGACGGTGCGGATCATGTACCACTTCCCGCTGCCCAGCGCCAGCGCCCCCTCGCGATACGAGTCGGGCACGGTCTTCAAGCTTTCCAGCGTGTTGCTGAGGATGGTGGGCAACACCATGACCACCAAGGTGAAGCCGCCTGCGAGGATGCCGGCCTGCAGGCCGAGCATCTGGATGAAGAGCAGCATGCCCACAAGCCCGAAGATGACCGAGGGGATGCCGGCGAGCGTCTCGACGGCAAAGCCGATCAGCCTCACCAAGCGCTTGCTCACGGCGTATTCGTTGAGGTATACGGCAGCGCACACGCCGAGGGGTATGACGACGGCCATGGCGACGAGCACGATGTAGAGGGTATTCAGAATATTGGGGAGGATGCCGATGGTGTCGCGCACATAGCTGCTCTGGGTGGAGAGCAGCTCGGCGGTGATGCCGGGCACGCCGCGCGCGAAGATGTATCCGATGATGAACAGGAGTATGAGGCAGACCATGAGGCTGCTGGCGTACAGCAGCCCCTTCGTCATGCCGTCCCTCATCCGGCGTCCCTTGGAGATACGAGCGTCCATCTAGGCGTCCTCCCGTCGGGTGATCACGTTGAGGATGATATTCACCGCGACGATGAACAGGAAGAGGACCAGGCCCGTGGAGAACAGGGCATCGCGGTGGAGGCTCCCGTACGACGCATACGACATCTCGCTCACGATGGCGGTCGTCAGGAATCGGACGGACTTGAACAGGCCGGGCATGTTGGCCACGTTGCCGGCTACCATGATGATCGCCATGGCCTCCCCGAGCGCCCGCCCGATCCCCTGGATGATCGCCGTGGCGATGCCGCTGCGCGCGGCATGCATGGATACCTTGAAGTAGGTCTCGGTATCCGTCGCGCCGAGCGCGAGGGAGCCCTCCTCGTACTCGCGCGGGACCGCATCGAGGGCCGTTGTGGAGACGTTCACGATGTAGGGCAGGATCATGACCGCGAGCACGAGGATCGCGGCGAACAGCGTGGCGCCGGAGGCGAGGCCGAAGGCAGCCTGTATCGCCGGTACGAGCACGATCATCCCCACAAGGCCGTATACCACCGAGGGGATGCCCGCCAGCAGCTCGACCGCCGATCGGATGAGGCGCCCGGACCTCTTTCCCGCATACTTCGAGAGGAAGACCGCCGTGAGCAGGCCCAGGGGCAGGCTGAGCACCACGGCACCCAGGGTGCCGTAGATGCTGGTGAAGATGAAGGGCAGGATGCCGTATTGGCCGCCGCTGGGTTTCCATACCCTTCCCAAGAGGAAATCGCCGAGGCCGATCTCGGCGATCGCAGGCATGCCGGAGACCACCAGATACACGGTGATGCCCAGCACGAATGCCACCGAGAGCAGCCCGCATGCGAAGAACACGCCGTGGAAGATCTCCTCCACGGGTTTGCCGTGCTTTCTCATATGCAGGTTCCTTGGTATCGAGGTGCCCGGAATGGATCCATTGCAGAGGCCATCCCCTAGTTGATGGGGATGGCGCCTGCTCCGCGGATGAGGTCGGATGCCTCGTCGCTCGTCGCGAAATCGATGAATGCCTGGGCTGCGTCGGATAGCGTCGCACTCTCGGAGATCACCAGGTTGAACGGACGCTGAATGGCGTAGCTCCCATCCTTCACCGTGTCCTCGGAGCAGACGACGCCATCGACCATCACGGCGCGCACGTCGCCCTGGCCCTCGACGGCCGAGAGGGAGACGTAGCCGACGGCATTCTCGGAGCTGCCCACCGCCGTGATGACGGCTCCCGTGGATGTGAGCTCTTGGGAGAGCACGCACGCATCCTCCGTGCCCGTGATCGATTCGAAGCCGTCGCGTGTGCCCGATCCGCTCTCGCGGCCGATGCACGCGATCTCGAGATCCGTGCCCCCCACTTCGGACCAATTCGATATCTTGCCGGTGAAGATATCGGAGACCTGCTGGAGGGTGAGGTCTGCAACGCCATTGCCCGCATTCACGATGATCGCGATGCCGTCGAGCGCGACGACCACAGCCTTCAACCCCGTCTCGGATTCCTTCAGATTGCGGGAGGCGAGGCCGATGTCGCACGACCCGTTCCGCGCGCTCTCGATGCCCGTTCCCGAGCCGGTGGCATCGTAGGTGATGGTCACCCCGCTGTTCGCCTCCATGAACGCCTCCGAGAGCGACCCGACGACCTTCTCCATAGAGGTCGAGCCGTTCAGGGATATGGTTCCCGAGAGCGCCGCACCGGTGGTATCGTTGGATGCATCCGGGCTGACGCATGCCGCCAACGGGCCTGCGAACAGCGCGGAAGCGGCGAGAGAACCCGCGAGCCTGAGGAAGGATCTTCTTTCCATGCCGTTTCTTTCTTCCATGTCTTTCCTTTCGAGCGGTGATAATCTTCCATGCGGGCGTTTCCAGAGCCCAACAGCATTGAACCATCGCCGTGAAAAGGCCTTGAAAAGAGCCGGCAAAGCTTATGTCAGAATATTGAAAGGAATGTGCAAAGTTCGGTGGCCCGGCTTTTCGGGCCGATGGGCGGCGGTTCGGGGGCCCGCCGAGGGCCCCATGCGCTGCCCCGCGCCTGCGGAGGGTTTTCGGGTGCGGGAAGGCGGCTTTGCGCGAGCTTGGCGGAGCCGGCGGGGACCCGCTCCCGGTGAACGGATGGAATAGACCATGATCTATTATGTGGAAGATGATGCCAATGTCCGCGAGCTCGCGCTCTACGCTCTGAGGAAGGCGGGATTGGAGGCCGAGGGCTTCTCCGGCGCCCCGTCCTTCCGCGAGGCGTGCGCACGGAGCATCCCCGATCTCGTGCTCCTCGACATCATGCTCCCCGGCACGGATGGGCTCTCCCTGCTGGCCGAGCTCAGGGGCGATCCGCGGACCAAGGACCTGCCCATCATGATGCTCACGGCCAAGGGGACCGAGTACGACAAGGTGCAGGGGCTCGATGCCGGCGCCGATGACTATCTGGCCAAGCCTTTCGGCATGTTGGAGCTCGTGAGCAGGTGCGGGGCGCTTCTCCGGAGGACCGCGCGCGAAGCCGCCCGCAGCAGCGTGCTGACATGCGGGGGCATCCAGCTCGATGCCGACGCGCATGAGGTCGAGGCGGGCGGGTTCCCCGTCGACCTCACCCCCAAGGAATTCGACCTCCTCCGGAAGCTCATGGAGGAGAAGGGCCGCGCCCTCTCCCGGACGCAGCTGCTCGAGGATGTGTGGGGGGTCTCCTTCGCCGGCGAGACGCGCACCGTCGATACGCACGTGCAGACGCTGCGCAAGAAGCTCAACGAGGCTTCTCCCGGGTCCGGCGAGCTCATCCTGACGGTGCGCAGCGTGGGCTATCGCATCAAGGAAGGCGGCTAGGGGTGGCCGGGCGCAAGACCCTCGCCACCATGCTGTTCGCCGCCCTGTTCGCGATGTCTTTGGTCGTGATGCTCGCGGCGACGATCGCCAGCGTGGCGGCGAGCTTCTCCTCATATGAGGCTCAAGCCGAGCAGCTCCTGCTGTCGCGAGCCTCCTCGTACGCTGCCCTGGTCGCGCCTCTTGGCGATGAGGATGGGATGCGTGCCAGGTTGGAGGGCATCCCCTTCGTCGGCATGCGCTGCACGTTGATCGCTGCCGACGGCTCCGTGGTGTTCGATAGCGACGTCGACCCATCGACGATGGGCAACCATGCGGGCCGTGCCGAGATCCTTGCCGCCCGGGAATCCGGGCAGGGGACGATCATGCGGCGCTCGGAGACCTTGGGCACCGATATGCTGTATGCGGCGATCGAGGTCCGCGACGGTATCGTGCTGCGCCTCGCGGAGACGCGCATATCCCATGCGTCCTTTCTGGGTGGGATGGCACCGCAGCTTGCCGTGTCGCTCGTCGCGATATTCATCCTCAGCCTGCTGTCCTCCCGTGCGCTCACCGCGATGGTGGCGCGGCCTCTGCGGGAGGTCGACCTGACGAGCCCCCTCGGCAACGATGCGTACGCGGAGCTGCAGCCCCTGCTCAAACGCGTCGATGACCAGCGCCGTGAGCTTGAGCGTGCCGTCATGATGCGGCGTGAATTCACCGGCAACGTGAGCCATGAGATGAAGACGCCCCTGCAGGTGATAGGCGGCTACGCCGAGCTGATGGAGAACGGGATGATCGATGCCAAGGACGTGCCCCGGTTCGCAGGGCTCATCCGCGGCGAGTCGGAGTCGATGAGGCTGCTCATCGACGATGTGCTGACCCTTTCCCGCCTCGACGAGAACGCATGCTCCGAGACGGGGACCGTGTTCCTTGCCGATACCTGCCGCCGTGCGATACGGCGGCTCGAGCCCACCGCGCGCGAGCGCGGCATCGTGTTCGCGCTCGATGCGGACGAGCATGCGGCGATCGCCGGCGAGCCCTCCCTCGCCGACCAGATGGTCTACAACCTGATCGACAATGCCGTCAAGTACAACAGGGAGGGGGGCACCGTTTCAGTGGACGTTTCCCGAAGCGGCGGAGACGTCGTGCTGACCGTATCCGATGAGGGGAGCGGCATCGCACGCGATCAGCGCGAGCGGATATTCGAGCGCTTCTACCGCATCGATACGAGCCGTTCCCGCGAGACCGGGGGCACGGGGCTCGGCCTCGCCATCGTGAAACATGCGGCGGAGTCTTTCGGGGGGACGGTGTCCGTGGGGGATTCAACCTCTGGCGCGACGTTCGTGGTGACGATACCCTGCGCGCCGATACCCGAGCGCTAGATCGCCGCGCAGGGCGCGGGAGTCTCCCGCAAGCGAAGCCCGTATACCCGATCAGGATCCGCAGGCGGCGGCGCATGCCACAAGTTCTTCATATTTTTCGGGGGGAGCCTGCTTATTTTCCTGCGGGAATACTGGAACTTACTGGATAGATCAGAAAAAGTCAAGGTTATTCTTGATGAACGGAATCCCCTCGTCTAGAATCATACTTTGCGATAATTCCACCATTCTGCCTGTTTAAGGAGGAAAAACCAGGTGGCAACTGCACATGCTTCCATTACTGAACAGCACGTTACGCGCGAGCGCAAGAGCTTCGGGAAGATTCTCCCGTCGATGGAGCTCCCCAACCTCATCGAGGTCCAGAAGGAATCCTTCGAGCGCTTCCAGACCGCCGGCCTTGCGGAGACCTTCGCCGAGTTCTCCCCCATCGAGAATTCCGCGGGCACCATGGAGATCACCTTCGGCAACCACCTGTTCGGCGAACCCGCCCACACCATAGCGGAGTGCCGTGCAAAGGATATCTCCTACCAGGTCCCCCTCTTCGCCGAGGTGCGCTTCGTCAACAAGGACACCGGGGAGATCAAGGAGCAGCTCGTCTTCATGGGCGACTTCCCGCTCATGACCGAGCACGGCACCTTCGTCATCAACGGCACCGAGCGCGTCGTCGTCTCGCAGCTCGTCCGCTCGCCCGGCGTCTACTTCTCCTCCGAGATGGACAATGGCATCATGACCTACCACGTGCAATTCATCCCCGCACGCGGTGCCTGGCTCGAGTTCGAGATCGATAAGCGCGGCCATCTCGTGGTGTCCATCGACCGCAAGCGCCGCCAGTCCGCCACCTTGCTGCTGCGCGCCCTCGGCATCGCCGAGCGGGATGACGACATCGTCAACCTTCTCGGCGCCTCCGACACGGTCCGCACCACCCTCGAGCGCGATGTCGCGACCACCCGCGAGGACGCTCTCATCGAGATCTACCGCCGCCAGCGTCCCGGAGAGCCCCCCACCGTGGATTCGGCCCGCTCGCTCCTCGACGGGCTGTTCTTCAACGAGCAGCGCTACGATCTCGCGCGCGTCGGGCGCTACAAGATCAACAAGAAGCTCGGCATCTCGGTCGATCCCCATCGGAAAGTGCTCTGCGAGCAGGATATCGTCTGCGCCCTGCGCTACCTCATCGCGCTCTCCGAGGGCGATGAGGCCAAGCATGTCGACGATATCGACCACTTCGGCAACCGCCGCGTCCGCACGGTGGGCGAGCTCGTGCAGAACCAGTTCCGCATCGGCATGAGCCGCATGGAGCGCGTCGTGCGCGAGCGCATGGCGTCCCAGGACGTGGACGACATCACCCCGCAGTCGCTCATCAACATCCGCCCGATCGTGGCCGCCATCAAGGAGTTCTTCGGCTCCTCGCAGCTCTCCCAGTTCATGGACCAGTCCAACCCGCTTGCCAGCCTCACGCACAAGCGCCGTCTCTCGGCCCTCGGCCCCGGCGGCCTCGCGGGCCACAAATCGGGTTCCAGCCGCCGCACCAACGTGCCGACCGCCGTGCGCGACGTCCACAACTCGCACTACTCCCGCATGTGCCCCATCGAGACCCCCGAGGGCCCGAACATCGGCCTCATCGGCTCGCTGGCCCTTTTCAGCCACGTCAACGAGTACGGCTTCATCGAGGCCCCCTATCGCCGCGTGGTCAAGGGCAGGGTCACCGATGAGATCGACTGGATGACGGCCGACGAGGAGGAAGACCACAACATCGCGCCCGCGAATGCGCCCTACGATCCCAAGACGGGCGAGTTCGTGCGCGTCAACTCCAAGGGCAGGATCGTCAAGGCCGAGCGCGTCATCGCGCGCACGCGCGACTTCGACGGCTCCTTCGGCGCGCCGGCGCAGGTCGCGGTCGCAGACGTCGATTATATGGACGTCTCGCCCCGGCAGTTGCTCTCGGTGGCCGCCAACCTCATCCCGTTCCTCGAGCATGATGACGCCAAGCGCACCCTCATGGGCGCCAACATGCAGCGGCAGGCCGTGCCCCTGATCCGCAGCACCGCGCCCTACGTGGGCACGGGCATGGAGGCGCGCGCCGCCCTCGACTCCGGCGAGCTCGTCGTCGCAGAGCACGCCGGCACCGTCATCGATGTCGACGCGGCCCACGTCACCGTGGAGCTCGCCGATGGCACGGAGGAGCGCTACGATCTGCCCAAGTACCAGCGTTCGAACCAGTCCACCTGCATCAACCACCGTCCCATCGTGACCGAGGGCCAGACCGTCGAGGCCGGCCAGCCGCTTGCCGACGGGCCCTCCATCGACATGAGCGAGCTCGCGCTGGGCGCCAACCTCACCGTGGCCTATATGCCGTGGGAGGGTTACAACTACGAGGACGGCATCATCGTATCCGACCGCGTGGTGCAGGAGGATCTGCTCACCTCCGTCAATATCTCCCGTCATGAAATCGACGCGCGCGATACCAAGCTCGGTCCCGAGGAGATCACCCGCGAGATACCCAACCTCGGCGAGGACATGCTCGCCGACCTCGATGCCGACGGCATCATCCGCATCGGCGCCGAAGTCGGCCCCGGCGACATCCTCGTCGGAAAGGTCACGCCCAAGGGCGAGAGCGCGCTCACCGCAGAGGAGCGCCTGCTCCGCGCCATCTTCGGCGCCAAGGCCCACGACGTGCGCGACACCTCCCTCAAGATGCCCCACGGAGCCTATGGCCGCGTCGTCGACGTGGTCCGCTTCAGCCGCGAGGCCGGCGACGACCTCCCCCCCGGCGTGAACGAGCTCGTCCGCGTCTTCGTGGCCCAGCGCCGCAAGATCCAGCAGGGCGATAAGATCTCGGGCCGCCACGGCAACAAGGGCGTCGTCTGCAACGTGCTTCCCATCGAGGATATGCCCTACATGGCCGATGGCACCCCCATCGACGTCCTGCTCGACCCGCTGGGCGTCCCCTCCCGTATGAACGTCGGCCAACTCCTCGAGTGCCATCTCGGTTGGGGGGCATCCCATGGCTGGGATGAGGGCGATCCCGACTCGAAGGAGTGCATCGAGGGTCCCCTCTTCGTCTCGACGCCCGTCTTCGACGGCGCCGGCGACGAGGCGGTCGCCGAGATCATCCGCCGCACCAACATCAACCTCATGAACAAGGCCGTGCGCGACTACGGCACCCACATGCGCGCCGAGTTCGTCCCGCAGCTCAACAGCATAGGCAAGGCAACGCTCTACGATGGCCGCACCGGCGAGGCGTTCAAGAGCCCCATCACCGTGGGCACGAGCTATATCCTGAAGCTCGGCCACATGGTCGACGATAAGATCCACGCCCGTTCCACCGGTCCGTACTCCCTCGTCACCCAGCAACCCTTGGGCGGCAAGGCCCAGTTCGGCGGCCAGCGCTTCGGCGAGATGGAGGTCTGGGCCCTCTACGCCTACGGCGCGGCCAACGTGCTCCAGGAGATCCTCACGGTCAAGTCGGATGACACCAACGGCCGCGTCAAGACCTACGAGGCCATCGTCAAGGGCGAGAACGTTCCCGTTGCGGGCATCCCCGAGTCCTTCAAGGTCCTCGTCAAGGAGATCCGTTCCCTCGCGCTCGACATCGAGCCCATCAGCTATCGCAAGAAGGCCGAACCCGCGCCCGAGCCCGAGGGGCAGAAGGCCGAGGATGCCATCGATGCCTTCGCGGAAATCGGCAACGTCGAGCAGTTCGCCGCTGCCCTGACCGCCGACCTCGACGATGCCGCCGGTGCTCTCATCGGCAACGTTTCTGCAGAAAAGGAGTAGCAACGTGGCAGATTTCGATACCACCGATTTCGATGCGATCAAAATCTCGCTCGCGAGTGCCGACGAGATTCGCAAATGGTCCAACGGCGAGGTGAAGAAGCCCGAGACCATCAACTACCGCACCCTGAAAACCGAGAAGGACGGCCTGTTCTGCGAGAAGATCTTCGGTCCCGTCAAGGACTTCGAGTGCTCCTGCGGCAAGTACAAGGGCGTGCGCTTCCACGGCATCGTCTGCGAACGCTGCGGCGTCGAGGTCACCACGGCCAAGGTCCGCCGCGAGCGCATGGGCCACATCGAGCTGGCAGCTCCCGTGAGCCACATCTGGTACTTCAAGAGCCCCACGAGCTTCCCGCTGGCCCGCCTGATCGACATCAAGAGCAAGGACCTCGAGAAGGTCCTCTATTTCGCCAGCTACATCATCACCTCCATCGATACCGAGGCCCGTTCGGCCGATGAGGACGACCTGCGCGAGGAGCTCCAAGCCGACCTCGAGGAGCTCGATGCCGAGCGCGACGACCAGATCGAGCGCCTGAAGGCCCAAGGCGCGGGCGGCGAGGACGAGTTCGGCGAGCTCGAGCCCCTCTCCGCAGACGAGATCCGCGCCGGCATAGCCGATCTCGAGGAGGAGTACGAGGAGGAGAAGCAGCTGCGCCGCGAGGCGTTCAACAAGTTCATGCAGCTCGAGGAGCGCGAGCTCATCTCCGACGAGGGCCTGTTCTCCGAGCTCAAGCGCTTCTACTCCATGTATTTCAAGGGCGGCATGGGCGCCGAGGCCATCCGCGAGCTCCTGAAGACCGTCGATCTCGAGAAGGAGGCCGCCGAGCTCAGCGCCATCATCGCCGACGAGGAGGCCCAGAAGCAGAAGCGCGAGAAGGCCATCAAGCGCCTCGAGATCGTCGACGCCTTCCTCAAGGGCGGCAACGACCCCGCCAATATGATCCTCGAGGTCATCCCCGTGATCCCGCCCGATCTGCGCCCCATGGTCCAGCTCGACGGCGGCCGTTTCGCGGCATCCGATCTGAACGACCTCTACCGTCGCGTCATCAACCGCAACAACCGCCTCAAGCGCCTGCTCGACCTCGATGCCCCTGCGATCATCGTCAACAACGAGAAGCGCATGCTCCAGGAGTCCGTCGACGCCCTCTTCGACAACGGCCGCCGCGGCCGCCCCGTCACGGGGCGCGGCGGCAGGCCGCTCAAGTCGCTCGCCGAGGCCCTCAAGGGCAAGCAGGGCCGCTTCCGCCAGAACCTGCTCGGCAAGCGCGTCGACTACTCCGGCCGCTCGGTCATCGTCGTCGACCCGCAGCTCAA
Source organism: Coriobacteriales bacterium OH1046 (assembly GCA_004010535.1). Lineage (GTDB taxonomy): Bacteria > Actinomycetota > Coriobacteriia > Coriobacteriales > Atopobiaceae > RUG721. The sequence goes on from RQYE01000002.1 coordinate 116,562, forward strand.
GCTCCATCAGTGCGGCATCCCGTCCGCCATGGCGCTCGAGCTCTTCAAGCCGTTCGTCATGCGCCGCCTCGTCGAGCTCGGCAAGGTCGACAACATCAAGGGCGCCAAGCGCGCCATCGAGCGCGGCATGACCAGCGTGTGGGACGTGCTCGAGGAGGTCATCCAGGACCGTCTCGTGCTGCTCAACCGCGCCCCGACCCTGCACCGCCTCTCCATCCAGGCTTTCGAGCCGGTTCTCGTCGAAGGCAAGGCCATCCACCTGCACCCGCTCGTGTGCGCCCCCTTCAACGCGGACTTCGACGGCGACCAGATGTCCGTGCACGTGCCGCTGTCCACGCAGGCCCAGACCGAGGCCCGTGTCCTCATGCTCTCGTCCAACAACCTGCGCAAGCCGGCGTCCGGCGAGGTCGTCACCGTGCCGTCCCAGGATATGGTCTTCGGCGTGTACTTCCTCACCACCGAGAAGAAGGACGCCGCCGGCCAGGGCAGCTGCTTCGGCAGCCTCGAGGATGCCCTCCTTGCCATCGACGTCCGCACCGATCTCGACCTGCAGGCCAAGGTCACCGTGCGCGTCGCCTCCGACGAGGCCAACTACGAGCAGGACGGCCGCAAGATCTTCCGCACCATGGTCGACCGCACCACCTTCGAGGATTACGATGTCACCGACGGTCCCGCGCGCGTCGAGACCACTATGGGACGCATCATCTTCAACCGCAACTGCCTGCCCGCAGACTATCCCTTCATGAACTACAAGATGGTCAAGGGCGATATCAGCAGGGTCGTCAACGACTGCTGCGACCGTTACTCCATGGCCGCCGTCGGACCCATACTCGACGCCATCAAGTATATCGGCTTCCACTACGCCACCATCGCGGGTCTGACCGTCTCCGTGTGGGACGCCGTCATCCCCGAGGACAAGCAGCGCCTGCTCGATGAGGCCCAGATCAAGGTCGACGAGATCAACGAGTACTACGCGGACGGCTTCCTCTCCGAGCGCGAGCGCCACGCGGAGGTCGTCAGCGCATGGACCGAGTGCACCGATACGCTCGGCTCCAAGATGCTCGACGGCTTCACCGAGGACAACCCCATCTACATGATGGCCGACTCCGGCGCCCGCGGTTCCAAGACGCAGCTCCGCCAGCTCGCAGGCATGCGCGGCCTCATGGCCGATATGTCCGGCGAGACCATCGACCTTCCCATCAAGGCGAACTTCCGCGAGGGGCTTGCGCCGCTCGAGTACTTCATCTCCACCTACGGCGCCCGCAAGGGCCTCGTCGACACGGCCTCCCACACGTCGGATTCCGGATACCTCACCCGCCGCCTCGTCGATGTCGCCCAAGATGTCATCGTACGCGAGGAGGACTGCGGTACCGACGAGGCGGTCACCTACCCGCTGGTCAAACCCGGCGAGCATGATGTCGATACCGACCTCATCGGCCGCTGCGCCCTGCATGACGTGGTCGACGCCCGGGGCACGGTGCTCATCCCGGCCGGCGGCTACATCGAGAGCAAAGCCGATCTCGTGCGCCTGCACGAGGCCGGGCTCAAGAAGGTCGAGCTCCGCGCCCTGCTCACCTGCAAAGCGCGTTACGGCGTCTGCCAGAAGTGCTATGGCTGGGACCTCTCCACGAGGCGTCCCGTCAACATCGGCACCTCGGTCGGCATCATCGCCGCCCAATCCATCGGCGAGCCCGGCACCCAGCTCACGATGCGCACCATCCACTCCGGCGGCGTTGCAGGCGCCGACGACATCACCCAGGGCCTTCCCACCGTTGCGCGCATGTTCGACGTCGTCGGCAACGTCAACGAGAAGATCCTCGGTCGCGAGGCCGATCTCGCGCCCGTCTCCGGCACGCTCTCCATCACGCCCGAGCAGACCGAGTACGTGCTGCGCATCCTCGATTCCGATGATCCGTCCATCATCCGCGAGGAGTGGCGCGTGCCCGCGTCCGCCCGTTTCATGCCCGACGTCGTGGACGGCGTCGAGGTTCGCGCAGGCGATCAGCTCACCAGCGGCTTCGTGAACTTCCGCAAGCTCCGCCGCCTCACCGACATCGAGTCGACGATGCACACCTTCGTCAAGTCGGTCAAGGATGTCTACACCAGCCAGGGCGTCGAGCTCAACGACAAGCACATCGAGGTCATCGCCCGGCAGATGCTGCGCCGCGTCCAGGTCACCAACCCCGGCGACTCGCAGTACCTGCTCGGCCAGTATGTCGACCGCTACGTCTTCGCCGAGACCGTTCACAACGTCGCCCTCGCCGGCGGCACGCCCCCCGAGGCCGAGCCGGTCATCCTCGGCACGCTCAAGGTCGCGAGCTCCATCGACTCGTGGCTCTCGAGTGCCTCGTTCATACGCACCGCAGGCGTCCTCACCGAGGCCGCCATCGAGGGCAACGTCGACCATCTGCTCGATCTCAAATCCAACGTCATCGTGGGTAAGCAGATCCCTGCCGGCACGGGCCTCTCGGTCTACAACGATGTCAAGCTCACCTACCACGGATCCAAGATCGACGGGCCCACGAGCCCCATCGCCAAGAACCTGCCCGAGTGGGCTCCCGACGAGCTCAAGGGCATCGAGGAACAGCTTCCCAAGCAGCTCGACTGGGTCGGCGATGATTACGGCTACGGTGCCTACTCCAAGAACGGCCGCACGCTCTCCAGCGAGGATGCCAAGCTCTACCTCTTCGACGATCTGGGCGTCTCGCAGCGCTGGACCAACAAGCTCAGCGAGGTGGGCATCGAGACCGTGGGCGATCTCATCGGCAAGACCGAGGACGATCTGCTGCGCATCGACGGCATCGGTGCCAAAGCCATCGAGGAGCTCCGCGAGGGCCTTGAGAAGCGCGGCCTGCTCTATATCCTCGAGCCGGACGATGACGAGGCCGATTCCGAGGATCTGTCGCAGCTCCTGAACATGGTCTTCTCGCCCGATGCCGATGCCGACATCATGCTCGGCACCGCATCCGCACCGCGCCACAACTTCGACGAGGAGCTTATCGGCGGGGGAGAGGTCTCGGCCGATGGCGATGTCATCAATGAGGATCTGAGCTCGCTCGACGATCTGCTGGCTTCCGTTGTGAGCCAGGAGGCCGCAGATGACGAGGGGGACGAGTTCTAAGCTGGCATCGTCCCGCGTATAGTTGTCGCAGGATAGACCCCGGGCCTCGCACCGGGGTCTATCTTTGGATTCGCGATCCTGCATCCGCGCTATGCGCGGATGCAGGGAACTACCCGCCATACGGCTGCGAAAGATAAGGCCGGTTGAGCCTGGGGTGCGGACGAGGCCAATACCTTGAAAGGCTGCCCGGCAGTCCTCGCCTTATAGGGCATACGGGCCCGCCTTTTGGAGGATTGCCATGAGCAAATGGGAGTGTAGGAAGATTTGACGACGCGCACCGTCTGCGGCTTCGCGCCAACCGGGCTTTTACGAGCGCCGGAGGTCCTTTCGGTCGGTATTCGCGTCCAAATCTTCCTACACTCCCATTTGCTCACAGGCATGGGGTCATCGATCCCGTTGCGTGCGTATTTCGCGCGGCATGGGAAGCTCTCGCAGCTTCTGGATTGCAAAGCGTTGGCCGACGAGTCCGGTGTCGGCATGCCCCAGCGAGGGATCGGGTGAGAACATCTTGGGAATCCCAGGGGCCATCTTCCTGCTGCACCCCCATTCCGACAACATCCCCAAGCGCATGCCAAGATTCCGAACGCATAGTTCCACGGCACCGATCCTCTGCTAGCTGACTTGCTGGCGGGAAGGTTTGCCCTCGATCTGGGCCAGCATATCGCATGCCGTGCTCTCGATCTCGCCGGCAGCCTGGGATTCGGTTCTGTGCAGGAACTGCGAATCGCCCCATTCCCTGGAAAAGGCCTTGCACGTAACCCGCTCCCCGCCTATACTCATTTATGAACACATGAACAGATGCTCATAAGTTGGGAGAAGCTATGGATCGTGAGAAGCAGCATGAGGGGCAGCAGGATAGCCGCAGGCTGGCCGACCTGCTCACCAACGATGACGTCGTCTACAGCGCCACGCAGATCTTCGATGCCCTCTCGGATTTCACGCGCTTCCAGATCCTGAGCGCCCTCATGATGGGCGAGAAGAGCGTGTCCGAATTGCAGATCGTCTGCAACGTGTCCCAATCGGCCATCTCGCACCAGCTGCGCCTGCTCCGCGACCGCGGGCTGGTCACGGCCCGACGCGACGGGCAGCGCGTGATCTACTCGCTGGCCGACGAGCATGTGGCCACGCTGATCTGCGTCGGTCTCGAACATGCGGCCGAGCCCGAGCGCCCATCCGAGGAGTAGCCATGAGCGCCCATGATCACAAGCTCGACGAGGAATGCGGGCAGTGCGCGTGTGGCTGCGGAGGCCACGGCGGCGGTGACGATGGGGATAGCGAAGTCCATCAGCTCGCCGTGGCGCCGACCTTCTCATACCACGTCCTCGGCATGGATTGCCCGCACTGCGCGCTCAACTGCCAGAATGCGGTCCGCATGCTCGGATCCGTGGACGACGCCCAGCTCGTCTATGCGACGGCGACCCTGAACATCGTCAAGGAGCGCAACGTCTCCGATGACGACTGCCTGCATGAGGTCCTCGCAACCGTACGCTCCTGCGGGCAGGATCTCGATCTCACGCCTGAAGAGGCCGAACGCCTTTCGGCGGAGCGCTCGTGGCTCAGTTCCCATCGCGAGCAGGTCCTGATGGGCATCTCGGGCGCGGCGCTCGCCATCGGCCTCATCATCGACCACGCGCTCGGCAATGAGCAGGCAGCCGTCCCCGCCTATGCCGTAGCCGCGCTCTCCGGCCTCGTGTTCGTGGCCCCCATGGCCCTCGCCGCCCTCAAGCGCAGGACCGCGGACATGAACGTCCTCATGGGCATCGCCGTCCTCGGCGGCCTCATCATGGGTTTCGCAGGCGATAGCTCGACCTTCGGCGATGCCGCCATCGTCATCTTCCTCGATCAGGTCGGCGAGTGGCTCGAGGGCTGGTCCATGCGCAAGACCTCGGGCTCCATCCAGGCCCTTGCAAAGCTTGCGCCGGACACGGCCCACCTCGTCCACGGCGATCATGCGCACGATGTCTCCGTCTCGACCATCCGGGAGGGCCGGCGCATCCGCATCCTGCCCGGCGAGCGCGTCCCGCTCGACGGTATCATCCTGTCCGGGGAGACCTCCCTAGACGAGGCGCCCGTCACCGGCGAGTCGGTCCCGCAGGACAAGCGAGAGGGCGACGAGGTCTATGCGGGCACGCTCAACACGAGCGGGGTCATCGAGATCAAGGTCACGGCAGATGAGGACTGCACCACCCTCGCCCGCATCGTCTCCATGGTGCAGGGGGCCCAGGCCGAGAAGGCCCCCTACGAGGGCTTCATCGACCGCTTCGCCGCGGTGTACACGCCTATCGTGGTGGTTGTCGCGCTGGTTATCGGCATCGGCGTCCCTCTAGCCATCAGCCTCGTCGCGGGCTTCTCGGGTGCCGTGTGGCACGACTGGATCTACCGTGCGCTATCGCTTCTCGTCGTGGCCTGCCCCTGTGCGCTCGTCATCTCGACTCCCGTCAGCTTCGTCTCGGCCATCACGCGCGCCGCCCGCATGGGCGTGCTCGTGAAGGGCGGGGCGTTCTTCGATCTCGCGAGCAGGGTCACGGCGGTCGCCTTCGATAAGACGGGGACGCTCACCACGGGCAGGCCCGCCGTCATCGGCGTGCGCTGCTTCGATGGCGCCGATCCCGCTGCGATCATCGCGATCGCCCATGCCCTCGAGGAGAACTCCACGCATCCGCTCGCCCAGGCCGTCGTCGCCTACGCACGTGCGGAGGGCATCGCCGGAACCGGAGCCGAAGGCGTGCGGGAGGTGGCATCCGCCGGCATGGCGGGCACCGTTGCAGGATCGCCCTGCTTCATCGGCAAGCTCGCATTCGCGTGCGGGCAGGCGCCGGTTCCCCCCGAGGTCGACCGAGTCGTCGAGGAGCTCGGCGCGCACGGTGCCACGGCGCTCGTCGTGGGCGAGAACGGCCGGATAGCGGGCGTGATCGGCGTGGCCGACACGCTCCGCCCCACCACGCCCGAGACCATGCGCACGCTCAAGGGTGTCGCCAACGTGCGTCTGCTCGAGATGCTCACCGGTGACAACGCCGGTGCTGCTGCGGCGGTGGCTGCTGAGCTCGGCGGCATCGGCTACTCGGCCGAGCTGCTTCCCGCCGATAAGCTTGCCCGCATCGCCGAGCTGAGGCGGGCGGGCGAGAAGGTCGCCATGGTGGGTGACGGGATCAACGATGCGCCCGCGCTCGCCGCAGCCAATCTCGGCATCACCATGGGCGCTGCCGCCTCCGACACGGCGCTCGCCGTGGCGGACGTGGCCCTGCTCTCCGATGAGCTCGCCCAGCTGCCGGCGTTCTTCCGTCTCGCCGAGCGCACCATGCATATCGTCCAGGAGAATATCGTGTTCGCCATCCTCGTGAAGGCGCTCATATTCGTGCTGGTCATTGCGGGAGTTGCAGGCATGGGGGCGGCGGTCTTCGCCGATACGGGCGTGGCGCTCATCGTCATCTTGAACGGCATGCGGCTCATGACCAGGTGGGATACCAGCTGGTAATCATGGCACTGGCGTGGCAAAGGGATCTTTGCCACGGCGGGGCGTTTTCCCAGCACGGGTCCAACGACTGTACAGTCGATAAGGGTGTTGCTGGGCAAACGTGCCGAGAGGGGCATCCGGAAGGATTGCAGGAGTGCATTTTCCCAGCACGGCCCTTAGCGACTGTACAGTCACCGGAGGCTATGCTGGCCGAACGTGCCGAGAGGGGCATCCGTGCGTGACAAGTGACCTGTCCCCCTGTCACGTGGAGAGGGGCATCCGTGCGTGACAAGTGACCTGTCCCCCTGTCACGCTTGCGCCGCGCTGCCTACCGCAACCCGTAGGAGCTGTTTAACCTGCAAAAGGGCGGGGAATACTGGTACTATTGAAAAGATTCCCGTCCCCCGGCCGAGGAGGTTGCGCTTCCGCGCATGGACATAGTCATATCGCTCGCTGTCACGTTCCTGCTCACCCTTGCGAACGGTTTCTTCTCCGCCGCCGAGCTGGCGGTCGTCTCCGCCAAGAAGGCCCTGCTCGAGCCTGAGGCCGAGGAGGGCGATGCGCGCGCCAAGTCCGTTCTCGATCTAGCCTCCGATTCGGGCGATTTCCTCGCCACCATACAGGTCGCCATCACGCTCGTGGGCTTTGCGGCCTCCGCGTTCGCTGCCACGAGCCTCTCCGATCCCTTCGGCGCATGGATGGCCTCGCTCGGGCTCGATGCGGGTATCGCGCGCCCGCTCGCAACCGTGTTCATCACCCTCGCCGTGTCGTACTTCTCGATCGTGGTGGGCGAGCTCGTGCCCAAGCGCATCGCCTTGGCCGATGCCGAGGGTGTCGCCAAGTCGGTCGCGGGTCCCGTCCGCGCGTTCATGGCCCTCGCGAAGCCGCTCGTCGCGCTGACCGCGCACTCCGCCGAGGGCCTCTCGACGCTGCTCGGCATCTCCGATCTCGGCGCAGACGCCGGTGCCTCCGAGGATGAGATCAAGTATCTGGTCACCGATTCCGAGGAGCTCTCCGACGAGGAGAAGAACATGATCCACGAGGTCATCGACCTCGGCGATACGGTTGCCTACGAGGTCATGGTACCGCGCGTCGACATGACCGCCGTCGAGGATGACACCACGCTCGCCGAGGTCATCGGCCTCATGCGCGAGACGGGCTATTCGCGCATCCCGGTCTATCGCGAGAGCATCGACCGCATCGTGGGCATCGCCCATCTGAAGGACCTGCTCACGCCCATCCTCGACCAGCGCGCCGAGAGCCACGAGATCAGCCGCTACATGCGCCAAGCGCGCTACGTGCCCGACACCAAGGACATCATGCCGCTCCTGTCCGAGATGCGCGCCACCCACGATCAGATGGTCATCGTCATCGACGAGTACGGCGGCACTGCGGGCGTCATCACGCTCGAGGATATCGTCGAGGAGGTCGTGGGCGAGATCGAGGACGAGTTCGACCCCGATAACAAGTACCTCTCGCAGATCTCCGCGCGCGAATGGCAGGTCGATGGGCGTTACTCCATCGATGATGCCCTCGAGCTGGGCTGGCCCGTCGAGGACACCGAGGAGTACGAGACCATCGCCGGCTTCGTGCTCGAACTTGCCGACAAGCTGCCGCGCCCGGGCGATGTGTTCGAGCATGAGGGTTGGAGGTTCGTCGTCCAGTCGCTGCGCGGCAGGCGTGTGGCGATGCTGCGCGTGATCGCGCCCGAACCTGAGCGTGAGGGCGAGGACGAGGCTCTTTCAACTACAATGGAGTGAAGCGTCCGCGCTCCTCGATGAGAAAGGCGTCTACTGTGGCTCAGCTTATCGATATCCGCAACGTGACTATCAGCCCGCGCGCCCTCACGGCGCAGATCCGCATCGCCGATGACGCCCCGCTCTTCACGGGCGACGATCCCGAGGGAACCGACCGTATCGCCGACCTCATGCCCCAGATCCTCGACCATGCATGCTATGGCGACGGCGGGGAGGCCTTCGGCGAGGTTCTGGGTGATACCGAGCTCGCGCATCTGCTCGAACACGTGACGGTGGAGCTGCTCGCCCGTACCAAGCGCGCGGGTGCTGTCTCAGCCGGCCAGACCCGCGAGATCGACGCAGCCGAGCGCAGCTACGAGTTGCGGCTCGCCTGTCCGGATGATGTGCTGGTGGCAGGCGCCCTCTCGAGCGCCGCATGGATCGTGGATTGGGCCTACTGCGGCGGGGGCGATCCCGAGCCCGATATCGATGCCATCGCCTCCGGTTTGGTCGCGCTCGTCGACGGCCTCGATGCTCGGGAGGGGCGGGCCGAGGAATCCGAGCAGCCTGCCTTCGACGAGGATGCCACGCTCGCGGTTTCCCCGCCTGCGCTCGAGGAAGCTGCGGATGGGATCTCCCGGGAGCCGGAGGGGGAACCGACCGGGCAGGAGGAGCCCGAGGCAGATGCCACCGCATCCGAGACGGCCGCCGAGCCCGAGCTCGAGGAAGAGGACCTATTGGCAGAAGAGGATGTCCCCGCGTCCCGTTTCGTCCGCTGATCAGATAAGGAGATCGCCATGGGAAAGAAACTTCACTTCGTACTGGGCACCTTTGTGGGTGCCGCCGCCGGTCTCGTCGCCGGTGTCATGCTCGCCCCGCGTGCGGGTGCCGAGAGCCGTGCTATGGCCGCCGACGTCATGAACGACGCATGGGATACCGCCGTCGATAGCTACGAGCGCGGATCCAAGGCCGTCGTCGACAAGGTCACCGAGGTTGCGGCCGCCAGCGGCGTCTCCTCCGACGAGCTGCGCGAGAAGGTCGACGCCGCCCGCGTCCGCATGGACCAGCTCCGCAATTCCCTCTCCGATGCCGTCGCCAACGCATCTGCCCAAGTGGTCGATGTCGTCAACATGGTGTCCGATCAGGTCAGTTCCATGGCCGATACCGCCGCAGATGCCGCAGGCACGGCAGCCGAGGCAGTGAAGGTCGAGGTCGTCGACGAGGACGCCGAGCCGGCAGCGCCCGCAGAATAGGCGTTTCATGCTCAAGATGACGCAGCTCGCAGGTTTGGCGGTCTATGCGCCCAAGCGTCGTCGCACGCACGGCGATGATACCGGGGCCGTCGTCAAGAGGGTCGGCAAGGTCCGCAACGTGGTCTGCTCGCCGTCGGGCACCCGCGTCGTGGGTCTTATCGTGCATCGGCGCGATATCGCCGGCATGGTGGCGCGCCCCGACCTCTTCGTGGCCTTCGATTCGTTCGAGCCCTTCGAGAGGGGTCTCCTCATCACGCGCCCCGACGATGGCGTCGACGATGCCGCGTGCGAGCGTCTCGGGCTGGATTGGGATGCCTGCATCATCTGGAACGGCATGGATGCCCGGACCGAGGACGGCAGGCAGCTCGGCCATGTCGCCGATATCGAGTTCTCGGCCAAGACCGGCATGGTGAGAGCCTTCCATCTGGGCGATGGCAACATGTCGGAGTCGCTGGTGGGCCACGTGGCCGTTCCCGGCTCCCTGCTGGTAGGTTACGAAGATGGTTGGATGATCGTGAAACCCGAGGCCGCCCGCCTCGAGCTTTCCGGCGGTGCCGCCGCCAAGGCGGGCGAGGGCTATGCACGTGCCAAGGACGGCGTCTCGAAAGCTGCGAGAAAGGCCGGTTCGGCTGCGGGCAAGGCGCTCGGCAAGGGCTCGCGCGAGGTGGGCAAGGCGCTCGGCAAGGCCAAGCGCGCGGCAGGCAAGAACCCTGCGAAAAAGGCGGGCGAGCACCTCAAGGGCGTCACCTCGATGTTCTCGGATTTCGCCGACGAGTTCAGGAAGGCGAGCAAGTAGGCTGGATACCGCACGAGGGTCGTGCTGCGTGAGGGGGCGGATCGTCCCGATCGGATCTGCGCGAGCGGCTTGCCGCAGACGGTTTAGGTCGCACAGGCCGATTTCCCGTCCCCGTCGGCATGTGTATAATCAGCTTGCAAGATGTAATCCCACTACGGTGCCGAGGAGGCGGATACGATGAGGGGCAGAGAGGTCATTCCCGTGAACAGGAAGCTCAGCTTGGACGAGCTCGAGCGGTTCATGCAGGAGCGCTGGGACCGAGCGGAGTACGGCGAGTTCCGGAGGGGCAAGCCCACGCCTGCCTCGATCGAGGAATACATCCTCCTTCCCGCAACCGAGCGGACGATGGTCATCGTCTACCCGCGCGGGGGCGGCATCTTCAGCAAGGGCAACAAGGTCATCGTCACCGTGTGCGATTCGCCCGAGGGTGCGGCGCTGCTGGCCGCTACGGCCATCCCGGTGAAGAACGTCTTCTTCAAGATCGGCCAGACCGCGCACGTCATAAACCGCTCCAAGGAGTTCAGGGGCGAGGCTGCCGATATGGTGGAGGCCTATGCTGCCTACCTGCGCACGCTTCTCGAGGCGGCCGGGCTTACCGGTTAGGCGGCAAAGGCGGGAGATACAAGGCTCCCTATCATCTGGCGGAGTGTCGCGCGTCGACAACTCGCTGGTTAGGGAGCCCTACAACCCGAATATACCCTCGAGCGTTTGGAGGACTCCGTGATCTCGGTTGCTCGGGCACAGGCGGTCGGCAGCCAAACGTGCCCCTTCTGAGGCGTTCTCCATGGCGTATCCCGTGCCTGCCAAGACGAGCATCTCGATATCGTTATCATTGTCGCCGAAGGCGACGATACGCGAGCGGGGAATCCCCCAGCGCTTGGCGAGCAGGGAGATTCCCGCAGCTTTAGTGCAGGCGGGCATCATGAGGTCTATCGACCCGTTTCCCGATACCGTGGGAACGAGGACTCTCCCCAGGCGGGCGGAGAGCTCCTCGGCAATCGCGGCTTCCTCCCCATCCGCAGTCGAGAGGGAGAATTTGAGGGGCACGTCGTCTATATCGAGCAGATCGTCCGTCCATCCGATGCGGGGGAAATAGCGTTTCATCACGGCGAAGAAACGCCGGCTTGCGGTGCCGTTCTGCACGTATGCCGCGTTAAGGCAGCAAAGGGCCGTCTCGATACGTGGATCCGCCAGTATCATCGCGACGGCATCGGCAAGCGCGTCGGCGGGTATCTCCGTGTACGAAATCACAGCGCCGCCCTCGGCAACAAGGGCACCATTCTCGGCGACATATGATAGCTCGTGTGCCGGGTCGTCGAAAAATCGGCCGAGCTGATGGTATTGGTTGCCGCTCGCGACAACGAAGCGGCAACCTGCCCCGCGCATTGCCCGGCGGATGTGGGAGAAGCGCACACGGTCGTAGGATCCATCGGGATCGAGGAACGTTCCGTCCATATCCACCGCGACCATCAGCGGTATAAGATTCGGAAGCTGCGGAGTACCCGCCATATGAGCCGTCTGCCCCCTCCCTTTCTTGCTTCCATATACCGGTGCCGTTGCAGGTGGAAGCGTCAGGTGGAATGCTGCTTGAAAAAGTATACTAAATAAGTTATTACATAATATATACCACCGAAAACCAACGGGAAAAGCACCAGAGAGAAAGAAGGGACCATGAAGGGTATCAGCGGGAAGGTCGTTGTCGTGACCGGCGCGGCAAGCGGTATCGGGAAGGCCACTGCGGAGCGTTTCGCGGCCGAAGGGGCCCTCGTCGCGATGCTCGATCTCGACGAAACCTCTATCCAGAATGCGGCTGCCGATCTCGGGCTCGAGGACGGCAGCTATTTCGTCCAGCCTGTCGATGTGACCGATGATGAGATGGTTGCGGCCGCCGTTGCGAACGTTCGGGAAAAGTTCGGCAGGATCGACGTGCTCTGCAATATCGCCGGCATCGGCGGCAAGGTCGGTGCCGTCGAGGACCAGAGCGTCCAAGATGCACGCAAGGTCATCGAAGTCAACCTTCTGGGAACCTACGATATGATCCATCATGTGCTTCCCATCATGAAGGAGCAGGGGGAGGGCGTCATCCTCAATACCGCCTCCGTCGACGGCACTGCGTCCTATTCCTACGAGGCACCCTATGCCATGAGCAAGGCAGCCGTCATCCACCTCACGAAGAGCCTCGCCAACGAGAACGGCGGCAAGATCCGCGTGAACTGCGTTTCCCCCGGATGGGTGAAGACCCCGATGATGGATGCCACTGCCGATGATTTCGGGGATATGGACTATAAGAACGAGGGGGACCTCATCGACTACGGCCCCCTTGGCAGAGTTCAGGAGCCTTCCGAGATCGCCGGCATCTTCGCCTTCCTCGCCTCCGATGATGCGGCCATCCTCAACGGGATCGACGTGCATGCCGATGGCGGGAAATATCTGGGCAAACAGTAGGCTCGTGCAATCTGTGCGTATCGTCAAGGGCGTAAGCAACCGAGGAGGAATGCAATGATAAAGTATGACGAGCAAGCCGAGCTCGACAGCGTCCGGGGCGCCTTGGCTGTCCGCGGGAAGATCGAATCCGCCGTGGACGACATCTGCCAGAAAGGCTACGACCTCGTGTGCTTCCTCGGTATCGGCGGGACGTGGGCCTCTGCGCTCCAGGCCGAATCCCACGCCAAGGAGCTCAGCGATCTCCCCATCATCTCCGAGAACGCATCGATCTACAACACCACGGGGAACAGGCGCATCACCGACAAGAGCGTCGTCATCCTGTCTTCTGTGACGGGAAGCACGTCCGAGATGGTCGACGCGCTGCGGCATATCAATGAGGTCGGCGCCACGAGCATCGGCTTCATCGATGCCCCCGGCTCCACGCTTGCCGGCATGGTCACGCACTGCATCACCTATCCCGAGAACGAGCAGCTGAAGTTCTTCATGGTCGTCGATCGTTTCATGAGCAATGCAGGGCAGTTCCCCCAGTACGACGAGTACTATGCCCAGCTCGACGCCCATCTTGCCGAGGATCTTGTCGGTGTTGCGAAAGCAGCGGACGCATTCGCGCAGGACTTCGCCGAGAAGCATCACGATGATGCGCTGCACTACTTCGTCGGCGCCGGCGAACAGTACGGTTCAACCTATTCGTATGCCATGTGCTACTGGGAGGAGCAGCACTGGATCCGCACGAAGTCGATCCATGCGGCAGAATTCTTCCACGGCATGCTCGAGGTTATCGACCGCGACACCAACGTCACCGTCTTCCTCGGCGAGGACGCGGAACGCCCCCTCGCCGAGCGCGTCGCCGCATTCCTGCCCAAGGTCTGCTCCAGGTATACGCTCATCGACTCCAAGGATTACGAGCTTGCGGGCATCTCCCCCGAATATCGCGGCTACCTCAGCCATCTTGTCACCCATCAGGTGACCAACCGCATCGATATCCATATCGAGCGCATCAACTGCCATCCCATGGAGATCCGCCGCTACTATCGCCAGATCGCATACTAGCCTGCGCCGTCTCGGTGAATGCCAGACGGGTTCAAGGCGGGTTATGAGAAAGGAAGCAGCATGTCCGTGATCACCATGCGCGACGTATCCGTCATGGGTACCTCCTATGTCCACTATCCGTTCGAGTTCTTCCTGGAATCGATGCATGCTCTGGGGATCCACGGTATCGACCTGTGGGGTGCCGAGCCCTTCTACTGCCGCCTCGACTATCCCACCAGCTATGATGCGACGCTGCGTCTCAAGAAGATGTGCACGCAGATGGAGGAGCGGGACCAGAAGGTGACCATCTATACGCCCGAGACCCTCGGCTACCCCTTCAACTTCTCCGATCCGAATCCCTCGCTCACGCTCAGGACCATCGAGTATTTCAAGTGGGCATTCGAGGATGCCCACGTGATGGACTGCCACCGCGTCTTCGTCAACAGCGGCTGCGGACCGCGCAACCTCCCCCGGGAGGAGTCGTTCAAGCGCTGCGCCAACACGCTCAGGACGATCATGGACATTGCCGAGCAGGAGGACATCCTCGTGCCCCTAGAGCAGCTCCAACCCTACGAATCGAACCTCGTCACGACCATCGACGATGTGGAGGCCATGCTTGACATGGTCGGCTCGCCCAATCTGCGGGTCTGTGTCGACATCACCGCCATGGAGGTGCAGGGGGAGAACCTCGAGCAGTACTTCGATACCTTCGGTGACAAGATCGAGTGGATCCACTACTCGGATAGCCATCATGAGGTGGTTGGGAGCGGATCTTACGGCAAGGAGAAGCTTGCCGGCTATATCGAGACGCTCGAGCGGCGCGATTTCAGAAACGGCATCGACCTTGAGATCAACGATTCGATCTATTGGGAAGATCCCCATACGCCGCACGCCGAGACCTGCCGCTACCTCCGCAAGGAGCTTGGCCTCAAAGACTAGGAGGCGCACGACATCGCATGTGCCGAGGCGGGGCCGGTGCGAAAGCATCGGCCCCGCTATTCTTGGCTGAGTCCGCAGAATGAGCGTAAGGCGCGCTCGATGGCACCGTTCCAGAACATGAAATCGTGGCGTCCCGGCCAGCTCTCGAACGAGGAATCGAGCCCCAGCTCCCCGAGTTCTTCCGCGAGCGCCTTCACGGAGGGTTTGAAGGGGTCGTCATCGCCGACCACCTGCATGATGCGCGGCATCGCATCGGCGCCCCACGCCTTAACCGCATCCCTTGCATAGGAGATGATGGAATCTTTCTCCGTCGGACCCCCTTCGCCGAAAATCGCCTCCAGCTCCCGCATCCCCCACATGAGGTCGGGAAACTCCCTGCCGATCATCTGGGGGTCGGTGACCGATGAGAGCGCGGCGCAGCCTGCGAAAGCGTCCGGGCGCTCGAGCGCGATCCTGAGAGCGCCATATCCCCCCATGCTCTCCCCGGCGATGAAGGTGTGCTCGCGATCCTGCGGCAGACGGAGCCATTCATGCACGATGGACGGAAGCTCGTAGGCGATCCAGTCGAAGTAACGCGGTCCCGTCCCCATGTTCTGGTAGAAGCTCCGGTTGCCGTCGGGCATGATGACGGCGAGGTCGTAGATCTTCGCATACGCCTCGATCATCGAGAAGCGCACCCACTCATCCGCATTGGAGCCGAGCCCGTGCAGCAGGTACAGCACACGTAGCTCATCATCGATCACGGTCCAGAAATCTTCGGACGTATCGGGGATGATGATGTTGACATGCTGCGTGACACGAAGGGATCTCGAGTAGAAATCTCCGCTGAGCGTTCCCATGGACCTGCCTCCATCCATGCGTGGGTCGTATCGGGATAGACGAGCGCATGCTGAATGCATACATATAGGATTATAGAAAAGATGTACCAATTTCAGGGAATCTGCCATCAGATGGCGGACAAACGGTACTAAAAAAAGTTACTCGCACGTAATGTGGCGGGACAGGCAGCGTAAAAAGACGTCTGATGATGGGATAAGCGCAGAAAGAAAGGCATGAGAACGAAAGATATGCCGATTATGGCCTTCGGAACTGAATCATAAGAATTATAAAAAGTCAAGCCCTTCATACATGAACCATACGGAAAGGGCGATATACAGACCATTCACCGACTATTAAACAAGTTCATTACAAAATTAAACCATTTATGCAATCCTGTAGAGAGCAGCTGATTGCGCGAGATGTTTCGTGGGCGCAGTCCGCGCAGGTATCTGTCGGTGTCATCGGTTTCAATCGAAGAAAGGAGAAGGCATGTCTGACGCAGAAAAGAACGTCACTGGCGGCGAAGGGATGGAACGTCACCTCGGGCTGAGCACGGCAATCGCCTTGGGCGTTGGCACCACCATCGGTTCGGGAATCTTCACGTCGGTCGGTGCCGTTGCCGGGTCGGCCGGCACCCCGTTCCTCACCATCTTGGCGTTCCTCCTCGGCGGACTCATCATGATTCCCCAGAACCTCGTCTATGCCGAGTACTCCACCGCCTACTCTGAGGATGGCGGGCAGTTCGTCTACTTCCGCGAGGCGGGCTGGCCATTCATGGCAATGTTCTTCATATGGTCCTGCTGGTGGGCGACGGATCCTGTGGGCATCGCCATCATGGCGCTGACGGTTGCAAACTACCTGGCCTTCTTCACCGGCTGGTCCTCCGTCGTCGTCTCCGTCGTCGCGTGCCTGCTCATCATTTTCTTCACGTGGCTGCACATGTGCCATAAGCATCAGGGCGCTGCATGGCAGAACTTCATCACCGCCTTCAAGGTCATCCCGTTCCTGCTCCTGGTCCTCGTCGGCCTGTTCTTCATCAACGGCGGCAACTTCGACGCCGCACCGGTTGCCAGCTCTGCCGCCAGCACCGGGGGAATCGGCGCCGCCCTCATCGCCGGCGTGGCGGCCACCACCTGGTCCTATGACGGTATGCAGACCTGCGTCACCATGGGCGGCGAGGTCAAGGATCCCAAGAAGAACATGCCTATCGCGCTCATCGGCACGGTCTTCGTCGTCACCCTGCTCTACGTGCTTCTCTCCGTCTCCGCAGTCGGCCTTGTCGACATCGATACCCTGGCCGCATCCGACGCGCCCGTCGCCGAGGCCTTCTCGATGATTCCCGGTATCGGCGCCCATGCTGGCAATGTTGCGGCTATCCTCGCCGTCGTCGTGGTCACCGGCTCGCTCTCCTCGCTTATCATGTTCCAAGCCCGCGGCGAGATGAAGGCCGCTCAGGAAGGCTATTGGTGGCGTTCCTGGGGCAAGATCGATCCCAAGTACGATTCCCCGGTCATCTCCATGCTCTGGCAGTCCGGCTTCGCCCTCATCCTTGTCTGGGCGACGAGCATCCAGGATCTCGTGGCCATTTTCACCTTCATCTGCCTGCTCCGCAATGCCCTGCTCTTCTGCGCTTGGTTCCCTCTGCGCAACAAGCCCAACTACCATCCGACCTTCAAAGCCCCCGGCGGCCCCGTGATGGCCATCCTCGCCATCGTTCCCTCGCTGATCCTCATGTTCGGCGAGCTCGGCGGCATCATCTCCGGTGAGGTCCCCCTGTTCAGCTTCAACCCGATCAGCGCCGGCATCCTCATCGTCATCTCCGCCGTCCCGTTCTATCTCCGCTGGAGAAGGGTCAATGCCGACATCATCAAGGAGGCTGAGGAGCGCCGTCTCAATGCCGATGCCTAGAGAACGATGATGCTCGAGATGTAGCATCGGTTTTCGGCGCTCGAACAGACGTGCGACATGCGGCCACCCGGTAACGAGACGTTCAGTCGAGGAGTCGGGTGGCCCTCGTATAGAGGGGTGATGAACCACATGCTGATGAACAGACTTACCACCGGAGAGATCTATCGCTGGTGCGAGATCCCCTGGCAGGAGCTCGAGGGGAGGGATGACCTCAAGGTCAAGCTCGCCGTGCGCGCGAGCCGTCCCGAGATGATGCGCGAGATCGGCGCTCTGATGGCCGACGAGGTGAAGGCCCACAACGAGGCGGGACTACCGACCAAGTGGGTCCTGCCGGCCGGTCCCTGCGACGAGTACGACACCTTCATACAACGGGTCAACGAGGAGCGTATCGATTGCACCGACCTCTGGGTCTTCCACATGGACGAGTTCCTCGACTGGCAGTGCCGCGCCTATCCCGTGGCAGACACCTATGAGAGCCTCGAGGGCACGATGCTCGCCTGCTTCTACAACAGGATCGATGAGGAGCTGAGGCCGCCCGAGGACCATAGGATCTGGCCGCGGCTGGGCGACATCGACTACCCCGATGAGCTGTGCGACGAGCTTGGCGGCATCGATACCGTCTGGGCGGGTATCGGTGCCACGGGGCTTGTGGCATTCAATGAGGAGCCCCGGGATTACTGGTATCGCCTGACGGTCGAGGAGTATGCAGCCTCGAAGACGCGTATCGTCGATATCAATTCCGATACCATGGTCGCCATGGCCCAGAGGTCGTTCGGAACCTGCCTCGACCGGGTTCCCCCGAAAGGCCTCACCCTGGGCTTCCACGTCATCTGCTCCGCAAAGCGCGCGGTCTATATGGTCGCCACCGGGGATTGGAAGCAGACGGCCTGCCGCATCCTCCTCTTCAGCGATCCGACCACGGAGTATCCGGTCACGATCCTTCCTAAGTACATACCCGATGTGACGCTCTTCACCGATGAGCGGACCATCGATCATCCGATGTCCCACGAGATCAGGGGGTGGTAGCCATGTCCGCCAAAGATGTGATCGTGCTCAATAGCCATGGGGTCGGTCAGTATGCCTACTGCGATCGCATGCCCGAATGGGGGGAATCGCTCCCCGTCAAAGGATGGCATATCGCAGAGGATGGGGGAAAGGGCTCGAACGTGACCGTAGCCCTTGCCCGCCTCGGGCTTTCCGTCGCCTATATCGGGAAGGTCGGGTATGACGCCTGGGGCGACCTCGGCGAGAAATGGATGCGCGATGCCGGTGCCGACGTGACCTTCCTCTACCGGGACAGCAGCGTCTCGACGGGGACCGGTCTCATCCTCATCGCCCCCGATGGCAGGAACACAGTCATCGACGGCGACAGCTCGAGCGAGAAGCTCACCGTCGAGGAGGTCGTCTCCGCCCTCGATGCGATGGCGGGTTCGAAGTACTTCCTAACCGGTTTCGAGGTTCCCTATCGGGTGTCGCTCGCCGGCGCTCGCCATGCCCATGAGATGGGGATGATAACGGCGCTCAACCCCTCGCCTTTGCCGGACGCCCCGCTTGGGAAGATCGAATTCGTGGACCATCTCTTTGTGAACGAGATCGAGGCAGCGCAGATCTCGGGTCTCAAGCGCAGCGCCGATGCCGAGGAACTTGCGCGGGCGGTCCACGCGTCGACCGCTTGTGCGAATGTCATCGTGACGTTCGGTTCCGACGGCTCCTGCGCGCTTTCCCATGAGGGGGACTTCTTCGAAGTCGCCCCCGTGCATGTGGAGAGCGTCGTCAATACCGCCGGCGCAGGCGATGGGTTCATGGCGGCGACGGTATACGGTCTCGTGAACGGGAAGCCCCTCAGAGAAGCCATGGAATGGGCAAGCGCCTATGCTGCGTTGAGCGTGACCATCGACGGGACCATTCCAGCGTATCGCCCTCTTGATGAGGTCGAGGACTTCATAGCGCGCGTCGAACGATGACCGGAACAGGCGCCCTTCGGGGCGGGAAAGGTGGCGAGCTTATGACATGCGCTTCATATCTGCTGAGATCGCATGCGATCTTCGATGCGACGGGACGGGAAGCGTTCGACGGGTACGTGGCCATCGGGGGAAGCAGGATCATCGCCTTGGGCGAAGGTGACGGAAGCGAGTACGCCGGCCCCCGGACCCAGGTGCTTGAGCTGGGCGATGGGCTCGTCATACCCGGCCTCGTGGATGTCCACTGCTTCTTCAACGGCTGGTTGCTCCAGCACGCCGGGGCGGATCTCTCGTCGGTATCGTCCATCGAAGAAGCGTTCGATCTGGTCCGTCCCCACGCACGCAACGGGCTCTTCATCGGCCACAGCCTGCCCATGCATCTGGTTGACGTCGACGAGTCGCTTGTAGACGAAGCCTTTGGAGACGTACCTGCAGTCCTTGTCGCCGAGGGCGCAGAAACCATGGTCATGAACACCGCCGCCGAGCGCAGCTTCGGCTTCACGCCCCAGGAGTGCTGGTCGGAACGTGCCCATCTTCTCCTCAAGGCCGTGATGGATGATGACGGGTTATCGGTTCCGCTCTACCGGGAGTATCTGGCGATGATGAACTCCTATGGGGTGACGTCGACGAAGGAGATGGGTTTCGATGACTCATGGTTCGTCGACCGGGTGCAGGAGCTCGAGGATGCGGGCGAGCTCACGGTGAGGCTCCACCTCATGAGCCAACCGGTGGGGAAGCCCATCGACATCGAGTACGGTATTGCGATGCGGGACAGATTCGCCCATGACCCCTTCATCAGCTTTTCCGGATTCAACCAGATGACGGACGGTTCGATCAGCCAGCATGAGGGCGAGATGAAGGAGCCCTACCTCGATGCCGATACCCGTTGCGCCCTCGATATCGACTGGAGTCGCCATAGGGAGGACGTGCTCCGCGCCGATGCGGCGGGCCTGCGTTTCTCGCTGCACGCGCAGGGAGATGGCGCGGTATCCCATGCGCTCGACATTCTCGAGCAGTGCCGGTGCGGCGACGGGGGCAAGCTGGAGCTTCGCCACGCCATGACGGACCTCGAGTGCGCCGATCCGGCAGATTACCAAAGGATGGCCGAGCTGGGGGTTGTGGCCGAGGTCTATCCGCTCATCCAGTCGATTGCCGATAGGGCCGGCAAGCTTGCCATGATCGATGCCAAAGTCGGCCCTGCGCGCGGACGCAACTATTGGAACAGGAGGGCGATGCTCGACGCCGGGGTCACCGTCTCCTGCGGTACCGACCTGCCCATGACCTTGGATGATGTGGGCGTGGGGGTATACAGCGCCTGCGGCGGGTATTTTCCCGAGGGCGGTGAACCCTTCAATCCCGAGAACACCATCACACCGGCCGAGCTCATCTGCGCATGGACGGCGGGCGGGTCGTATAATCTCGGCCAGCTCGACCGCACCGGGACTCTCGAGGTGGGAAAATATGCGGACATCGCCGTCTTCGACGTGAATGTCCTCGCGTGCGATCCCATCGAGGCGCGGTCGTGCCGCTGCCGTCTGACCATGCTCGACGGCCGCGTGGTATTCGATGGATTGGATGGCTAACCCTCGGGGTTGGTCGAAAAGGGCGGTGCGGTCGCATCGCAGGCGCCTCTTCCCGGGAGGATACGATGGACGGTAAGACGGTGATGATGGATGAGATCTTGGAGCAGCCGGGTCTTCTGACCTCGCTGAGAGATACCCGCGAGAAATGGACGCGGCCCTTCACCGACCTGTGCAAAGGGCATCGCTTCGAGAAAGTGGTCTTCGTCGGGAACGGCTCGCCCTACTATGCGGGCTGCACGCTGCGGTATGCAGCAGAGCGTTGCCTCCATGCCCATGCCGAGGCGGTTATGGCGGGCGCCTTCTCGCATCACGGGAGCTTCGATGCGTCGGGATCCATCGATCCAAGCCGCATCCTGCTGGTATGCCCGGCCGAGACGGGTCATTCGCGGGGACAGGTCGACGCCGCTCGCAGGGCGAGGGCCTTGGGAATCCCGGCGGCGTGTACCACGCTCAACCCGAGCGGCGTGCTTGCCCGGGAATGCGATGTGGTCCTTGCGAAACCGGGAGCAGGCGAGCGCTCCGTTGCCGCAACCAAGCATCAGACCACGGCTCTCTACCTGGTGCTGACCTGTCTCGTCGAGGCGGGTCGGGCGCTCGGGAACCTCTCGGATGATCAGTACGGGCGCTACGTGCGTGCGCTCGATGCCGTTCCCGATCATGTTAGTGAGAGCATCGGGCGCAGCGTGGCATGGTTCGAGGAGAACGAGGTTCGTCTCATGCGGACCCCGGCATTCTTCCTAGTCGGATATGGGGCGAATGTTGGAACCGTGATGGAGGGCGCTCTCAAGTTCTACGAGACGCACGAGCGGCCTACCTATGCCTTCGAACTCGAAGAGACGCTCCACGGTCCTTTCAGGGCACTGCACAAGGACGATATGGTGCTGCTCCTTTCTGCCGAGGCAGGAGCCGAGCGGGATAGGATGGCCCTCCTCGCAAACGCCGCCACGCGTTACTGCGATAATCTCGTGACCATCCAAAGCGACCGGCAGGCCGCCGCCTGCGATCCGCTGATAATCGCGTCATCTGACGTAGAGGATGTGTGCGCAATCGAATACCTCATCCCGTTCCAGGTGATTTCAGCGCTCTTGGCCGATCGCGTGGGAATAGACGTGACGATCCCCAAAGTTTCCGAGTTGGATCCGGTCATGCTTCCCGCTTACGAGGATTAGAGACGCTGTGGCCGCCCCCGTCGACTCCCATGCCGCTGTGGTTGCAATCGATATCGGGGGATCGAAATACATGGTCGGCATCTGCGATGCCCGCGGCGCCATCCTCTGCTCGCGCAGCTATGGGTGGCGCGGGAGGACGGCGGATGAGATCGTGGACCAGGTGGCCGATGCCGTGGCCGGCGAGCTGTCATCCCATCCCGACCTCGCCGCCCGCATTGTCGCCGGTGGCGTCACCATTCCCGGTTTCGCCGACCCGGTGCGTGGGATATGGGTTGATTCCGACTACCTTCCCGTACATAACCTGCCTATCTGCGATCTGCTTGCCGAGCGCACGGGTATGCCGTTCTTCAGCGATAACGACGGCAATGCGTGCGTGCTCGCAGAGGCTCTTTTCGGCGGCGGCAGGGGTTTGCGGGATTTCCTGTACATCACGGTCAGCTCGGGAATCGGAGGCGGGGTCTTTCTGGGGGGAAGGCTGTTCTATGGCGAGCGGCTTCTCTCCGGTGAGATCGGACTCACCATAGTCGAGCCCCTGCCCAGGCCTGAGATATCGGGAAAGATCCGTGGCCGGCTCGAAGCATACGGATGCACCCGGGGAATGGCGCAGACCTTTGCCGAGCTCGGCGGCAAGATCGACGGGGAGGGTCCGATCGGAGGCTTGGAGATTGCCCGGGCTGCTGCCCGGGGCGAGGCGGCGGCTCTGGAAACGCTAGGGCGGGAGGGGGTCTATCTCGGACGTGCCATTGCCGGAGCGGATGCGCTTATCGCCCCCGAACGCGTTATCGTGGGAGGCGGGATCTCCCTCATGCTCGATCGCTTCCTCGAACCTCTCATGGATGAGCTGCATCGCATCAGGCCCCATACCGCCGCACGTGTCGAGGCGACGCCGCTGGGATACGGAGGAGCCTTCCTCGGGGCGGCGGCCTGCGCGCTGAGGGGCATGTCGGGTGATGCACGCGTTCTCGCCGGCGCCGGCGAGGGCAGTGTCCTGACCGTGCGCTGCGAGACGGGCCATACCTTCGCTACGCTCTCATGCGCAGGCCGCGAAGAGCTCGCCGCTCCGGGTGCAGGGGATTTGGGAGGCTATCTTATCGCGGAGGGCATCGATGATCGCGGCGTGCTGCTCGACGATCTTCTGACAGCTGGGGATGAGCTGTATGGAGCCGCACTCGGACGTGCCCTCGCGTTCGCATGCACGCTGCTCGATCCGGAAACGGTCCATCTTGCCGGAAAGCTCGGTGCTGCCCGATCCCATCTGGAGGATGTGCTGCTCGAGGCGTTCTGGCGCGATAGCTTCTGGGCCCGGGATGAGATCCCGTACCGCTTCATCTGGTCGTAGGCCCCACTTTACAGAGCGTCCGCCCCGAGTCCCCTACAGGACCTCCTTGTCCACGTAGTTCTCGCTCTTCCCGCTGAGCGCCGCATCGAATCGCGCCACGAGCGGATGCTTGTGCCACAGATGCCTATCCTCGGTGATCCGATAGGCGCATATCTGATAGAAGGGGAGGAGGCATGCGGGACGTGCGAGAACCGGTCCCGCAGGCTCGATGAGGATATCGGCGTCGGCGATGCGCGGGTCATCGGTCAATACGAAGACATGGTCGGTCACAAGACGTGTTGCCGCCACGATCTGCCGGGCACGCTCGTGGTCGCTCACGCCGACGGCATTGACGAATACGGTGTATTCGGGCGACAGCTGCAGGTTGGGACCGTGCAGGTATTCGTCGAGCTCGAAGGCCATGGCGGGGATTTGGATGCATTCCCCGAACTTGAGGGCTCCCTCGCAGCCCACCCCGTAGTTGGCACTGGCACCGGCGAAGAAAACCCGCTTCATTGCCGAGAGCTCCTTATAGCGCCCCTCAATGGTCTCCCTTGCCTGCACCGTGGCGGTTTCGAATTGCCTCACCATCTCTGCCAGATGGGATAGCTCGGCCTTCCGGGCACGCTCGTCGAGTCGCCCTTCCCGATACGCGATCTCGAGTCCGAGGAGCTGCAAGAAGAGGACGAGTGCGCTCACCCCCTTCGTGACATAGCCGACCTGCTCTTCCCCAACACCGTAATCGATGAGGACATCGGCGGCATCTTTGAAGTCCGAGGAAACGTCTCCGGTGATTCCGATGGCGAGGCGGCCTGATCCGCGCATGGCCGCGAGCGCCTCCAGGGTATTCGTGGAATAACCGCTTTGGGAGATCGCGAAGCAGAACTCGTTGGCGGGGAGCTCGCACTCATACGAGCAGAACGTGTAGGGTTCGGTAACCAGCACCTCTCGCCCGAGCATCGCACGGAGATAGGGCCGCGCGATGAGCGCGGCGTTTCTGGATGAGCCGCTTGCCACGATCCTCATCCGCTCGTATGCATCCGCGCAGAAGATGTCCGCCAAGGAAGACGCCGGTGAACTGGCAAGCTGCGCACGGAGGACGTGCGGCGTTTCGAGAACATAGTCGAGCATGGTGGGCTTATCCATGGGTCCGCTCCTTCCCATTCGAGAAGAGGGAGGCTGCGCCGATGACGCCCGACCCCTCCTTCAGTCGGCTGATCCTCAGTCCGGTATGCTGCCCCTCGAACACCTGGGCGACGAGACCCTCTTGCAAGCGTGCGAGATGGGGGCCGAGAGAGCGCGCAACACCGCCGCCCAACACGATGGTATCCGGGCAGTAGAGGTAGACATACTGGTTGAGTGCGCGCAAGAGCATGGCGAGGTACCAATCCACGAGCCCTGCGGCGCGCCCACCCTCCGTGCGCCCGCGTGAGAACAGCTCTTCGATGCTTGCATCTGCGCCGAGCTCATGCCGGACATGGCACAGGAGCGCACTTGCCGAACAGGTTGATTCGAAGCAACCGGTCATGCCGCAGTAGCAGGGCTCGCCATCGAGCCAGGGCAGCTCTCCTCCCTCTCGCACGCGGATGTGGCCTGCGAGATGCATATATGGCTCGTTATCGACGGGCTTCCCGTCTACGCATAGGCCGATGCCCACGCCCGTGCCCAGCGTGAGGGCCAAGACCCTCGAAAACCCCCTGCCCTCGCCGCAGACCGCCTCGGCAAGGCAGGCGAGCTGCGCGTCGTTGCCGATGCGTACCGGGAGTCCCAGCCGATCCTGCATGCGCCCCGCGAGCGGATAGCCCCTGACGAGGAAAGGCACCATGGACGAGAGGCCGTCGATGCTGCCGTCGGCGAATGTGTACGAACCGATGGAAACCCCCGCTCCGCATGGTCTTCCATAACGCTTCGAGAGACGGCGCATGCTTTGGGCCACATTGTCGAGGAACAGCTCCTCGGATCCATGTTCGGTGGGGAATACCTCGAGTTCGATCAGCCCGTCATACGCGAGGTCGACGAAGCCGACCTTCGTCCTGGTCCCTCCGAGATCGATGCCGCACACAAGGTTTCGGCCGGGATATGCGGCGCTGCTCATGTCACCACCCACCCTTCGTCGAAGAACATGCCGGGTTCGATGCCCCTGCACAGAGCCACCTGATAGCTTAGAAGCTGGAAATGCAGGGCTTGTCCCAGCATCATCCAGCTTGCGTCGAGTCCGAGCTCGGGGAGAAGGAAGCGGAATGCGGCCGGGGCGGAGGGATCGGCACCGAAGTAGAGGGAGCTGGGAGCCGCGTCGTTGATGCGGCGCCAGATCATCCGGGAGCGCCCATCGGGGCAGGCGTCGAGGAGAACGGGCGTCGTTGCGGTCTTGGTAATCTTCTGCGCTCGTATGATCTCCATAGGCCCGTGGTAGAAGTTGTCGAGCGACATGACGTTGGCGGGCACCTTTGCCGTCTCCTCGATCCACAGCGATGCGCTCCTCATCATATTGATGCCCTGCGAACGCGAGAGGAGGTAGAAGCTTCCGGTGCTGGCGAGGAAATCTATATCCTCGAACCCGCGCAGCAGATCGCGTTTATGCGCCTCCATCCAATCGAACAAGTGCTTGAGCTTGTCGACCAGCTTGGGATCGGGTGTCGTGCGTCCCAGCATGGAGGCGAGCATGAGGCCGCACAGCGCCATGGAGCTGTAAGCCTTGATGCAGACGATCTTGTCGTAGGATGCGATGTCGTGGAGGGAGTACGTGCAGGTGCTCGCCATGGTGGAATCGGGGGTCATGCTGATGCACATCGAGCTCAGCTGCCTATCCGAGAGCATGCGGGAGAAATCCGCCACCTCGCGGCTCTCGCCCGAGCGGCTCATCAGCACATAGAGCGCATTGCCCGAGAGCCGTTCAGGATGGCGGATGAGCTCCGCTGTCTCGATGAGGCTGACGTTTCGCATCCCGCGCGCGAGCATGGCCTCGTACATGGGCATGAGCGAGTAGAACGCGCTGCCCATAGATGTGAGGACGACCTCGCCGGCCAGATCGACGATCCTGGAGAACTCCCTCAGCTGCCCCAGCTTCGGTCCTATGAGGTCGTCGAGTACACGGTGCAGCTCGGCAGGCTGCTCATAGATGTTCTCGAGTATGGGATTCATATCCGCGCCCCCTGTTTCTGCTGCCCGCCCTAAGCATCCACGTGCACTCCGCAAGACCACGCCCGCGAAACGCTTCCTCCTGCCCTGCATTAGCGCCCTTTCGCCGCTTCCGAGGGACGGGGATGCGGTGGGGATGGTATGTTAGGCCTAGTGGTCTAAGTTATAGTATAAGTTATATATTATTTTTGACGGACGAGAGTTGAGGAGGAGGCTATCGATGGGCCATTTCATCGAAGGCGTGCTGACCGAGATCTGCACGCCGTTCACCCGGGATGGGGAGATCGACACCGCGTATCTGAGGGACATGATCGAGTGGCAGATATCCTGCGGAATCAAGGCCTTTTTCGTGAACGGTTACGCAGGCGAGTGCCACGAGCTGTCGTTTGAGGAGAAGCTCGACGTCCTCAAGGAGGTCCACGACGCCGCCGCCGGGCGCGCGAAGATCATGGCTTGCTCATTCGAGAATGACGTTCGCGCCAACAAGCGCCTCATCGACGCCTACGAGCAGACGGGATATGCCGACTGCTACTGCATCACGGCACCTCCTTTCTTCAAGTTCTCCCAAGCGGCGCTCTATGATTGGTCCGCAGAGCTCGTCGATCATGCGCAGCGCCCCGTCTACATCTACAACTGCGTCGAGCAGTCCGTGCTCTTCGACCCGGATACCCTTGCAAGGTTGGCATCCGAGCATCCCAACCTCAGGGGCTTCAAGGATGCCTCGACCAATGTGGTGAACTTCCAGCAATGCGTGCTCCGCATCGATCCCGAGAACTTCGACTTCCTGGGAGGTTGCGACGGCTTCGACGGCATCATGGTGCTCTTGGGCGCCGTGGGAGCCGTCTCGTTCATGGCCGTGCCGTTCCCACGCGAGATGATCGAGATCGTGGAGAAGGGTCGCGCGGGCGACTGGAGGGGCTGTATCGAGGCCCAGCAGAAGGTCCTCCGCATCCGCAACGTCGTCAAGAAGACCCCGTTCAACGCGGGTTGGAATTGGGCCATGCGCTATGGCTTCGGGCGGCCCACCATCTCGCGTATGGGGGAGAAGCAGGATTGGGTCCCCTACGAGGTCAAGCGAGAGCTCGATGCGCTCATGGTCGAGCTCGGCTACAGGAGCTTGGGAGGCGAGATCGCCCGTACGGAGCTCGACGAGTCCATGGCGGGGAAGATGGATTTCCGCTAGGTCGTCGCATCGTGCGGTGTTTCGATACGAGGATGGGAAGAGGCATGTCATTCACGCGCGTGGGCTTCAAGTCCGAGTTCTTCGGGGACCGTCCGTTCCGGCTCATATCAGATGGCGAGCTGGGCGCCACGGCCTTCAGGTATGAAAGCGGCGTCGCCGGCTTGAGGATCTCCAACGCCCGCTCGAGCATGGTCGTGCTGCCCTATACGGGTATGCAGGTCTGGTTCGTCGAGTTCGACGGAAGGCTCGTCTCCCAGAAGTCGATGTTCGACATGCCGCTCGCGACCACCAAATTCGGCGACAACTACGGGGGTTTCCTCTACCACTGCGGACTCAACAACATAAACGGGCCCGAAGATGGGGATTCCGACTACCCGATGCACGATGTGCTCCCCTTCGGCGTGTTCGGGGACACCTACACGGGTGTCGGGGAGGATGAGCGGGGAAGGTATCTGGCCGTGGGCGGGACCTACGTGTTTCGCAACAGCCAGGAGCTCCATTGGGCGTATGCTCCGGAGCTGCGCCTCTATGAGGGTGAAACCATGGTCGAGATGTGCGCGACCGTGGAGAACCGCCGTTCGCACCCGCTCGAATATCTTTGGATGTGCCATATGAATTGGCGCGGCGTCGACGGCGCCCGCTTCGTCTACAGCTGCCCCAAGGATCCCGAGCATGTGCAGGTCGCCCCCACCGAGCTGGGCGACGGCAGCCCCCGTGCGGTCGCGATCCGCGCGTATGGGAAGAAGCTCATCGCAGATCCCGCGCTTGCCGATGTTTTAGACTCGGGCAACCAGGTCTATGACCCGGAGCTGTGCATCAACTATCGCTATAGGGCCGACGAGAGCGGATGGGCGCACTCCCTCATGGTGCTCCCCGACGGCGTTTCGTGCTATGTCTCATGGGAGATCGCCAAGGCCCCCTATGCCCTGCGCTGGCTCTGCCGTACCGGCGATGAGGATGGCGTGGGGATCGCCCTGCCCTCCACGGGCACCAACAGGGGGACCGCATACCAGCGCAGCCACGGTAACTGCAACACGCTCGAGCCGGGCGCGCACGACGTGCTCCGCTGGCGTTTCGGGCTGCTCGATGAGGCGGAGACGAGGGATGCCGAGCTCCGCGTGGCAACGATAGCGGGTGGATGAGCAGGAGACAAGGACGGGCCGGATCATGGCCCCGGATCGGCGAGGGAAGGAATGCGGTATGGCAATGAAGGTTTCGCTCTTCTCGACGGGCTTCTCCAGCTGGCCTCTCGAGCGAACGTTCCAAGCTGCAGAGCGCTGCGGTTACGATGGGATCGACGTGGGTGGATTCAGGCCGCATGCCTATCCTCCCGATGTGCTCGGCGGTGTCAACGGCGGTGCGTCTGCGATCCTCGGCTATGTCCAGAAGTATCAGATGCCCATCGTGAGCTATGTCCCCGAGAACACCGGGTCTCCCCACAGCTTCGTGTTCCGCGAGAAGGAACTCAACGATATCTCCCTCGCATACTTCAAATCCGCCATCGATGCTGCGAAGGCGATCGAGGCGCCGCTCGTCATGTTCGCGATCAATATGCCCGGATTCGGCATCGATTTCGAGTGCATGCGGCGTCAGGTGGTGGAGGATCTCAAGGTTCTTGCCGACCATGCCGCCCGTCTTGGCGAGACGATCATCCTCGAGCCCGTCACGCCCTACGAGGGGAGGCTCTGCTGCAGTTCCGAGGATGTGAGGTATTTCCTCGATGAGGTCGATAACGAGGCCCTCCAGGTTGTGCTCGACCTTGCCTGCCCGCTCACCTGCGGCGAGCCGATGAGCGAGTACTGGGATAAGGTGCCGGGGAAGATCAAGGAGATCCACTTCATCGACGCGACGCCCGATTGCGAGGATCACCTGATCCCCGGCGACGGATCGATGGACTGGCCGCGCATCGTCTCGTACCTCAAGCGCGTCGGCTACGACGGGTATCTGGCCTTGGAGCTGTTCAGCCGCTATGGGAACGAGCCGGACTTCGCTGCGGAACGCGGCATCGAGGTGATCCGGGGGCTTCTGGCAGACAGCTGATGGATTGTTTCCCAAAAAGAACATGTGCGATCTGATTGGAGATGAGCATGGGCAAGTATGGACCGATCGATGTGATTGTGATGAACTCGCACGGAGTCGGGCAGGTGTGCAGAGTGCATCGCCTGCCGCGGCGCGGCGAGACCATGGAGGCATGGGACTGGCACGTGGAAGAGGACGGCGGAAAGGGGGCAACCGTCTCGGTCGCCCTCGGCCGCCTCGGCATCTCTGCCGGATATATCGGCAAGGTCGGCTATGACCCCTGGGGCGATATGGGAGAGGCGTGGATGAGCGAGGCGGGCGTCGATACCACCTACATGTATCGTGACCACAGCGTGTCGACGGGCACCGGCCTCATCATGATCGATGATGAGGGTCTCAATACGATCGTCGATGGGGATTCGGCATGCCGCGCCCTGACCGAGCAGGAGACGAGGGATGCCATCAAGGCGATGTCGGAGGCCCGGTTCTTCATCACGGGCTTCGGCATGCCCTTCGAGAAGGCCCTCCTCGGCGCCAAGATCGCCAAGGAGGAGTTCGGCATGACGACGTTCTGCAATGCCTCGCCACTGCCCTCGGAACCCATGGGAAAGATCGGCTTCGTCGACTATCTCGTCGTGAACGACGTGGAGGCCAAGGTCCTGTGCGGCCTTGATGAGGATGCCGACCTGTCTCATGAGGAGCTCCTCGGCAGGATCGCCGCTCTTCTCGGATGCTCCGGCGCCATCATGACCTGCGGTCCGGAGGGCTCGGCCGTGCTCGATAGGGGAGCATACTTCTTCGTTCCCGGCATCAAGGTCGAGGCGGTCTACACCATAGGTGCGGGGGATGGCTATCTTGCCGCAACGGTTGCGGGGCTCGCGCGGGGCAAGACCCTGCGGGAAGCCTGCTCGTGGGCGAGCGCGTACGCGGCATGCAAGGTGACGCGCCCCGGCACGATGACGACGAGGCCGGGGGAGGGTTATCCGCGCCTTGAGGAGGTCGAGGAGTGGATAGAGGAGCTCGGTTGACAACATGCCGCCATCACGGCAGAGGGGGGGGACGCCACGATGAGGGTCGCTATCGTCAATGGGAGCCATAACAAGAACGGGTGCACCGCCCGTGCGCTTGCGGAGGTTGCCAAGACTTTGGAGGAGGAGGGCATCGGGACCGAGGGGTTTTGGATCGGCGGAAAGCCCCTGGGCGGATGCATGGGGTGCAACGCATGCCTCTCCTTGGGTCGCTGCGTCATCGACGATCGCGTCAACGACTTCCTCAAGGTTGCCGAGCGGGCGGATGGCTTCGTCTTCGGTGCTCCGGTGCACTATTCGCACGCCGGCGCATCGCTTCTCGGCTTCATGGATAGGCTGTTCTATCTCTCAGGCGGAAACGCCGAGGGTGCGGGCGGCCTGTTCGCCCATAAGCCCGCTGCAGCGGTCGTTGCGGCCCGCCGCTCCGGTACGACGGCCTCCTTCGAGGATGTAAATCAATTCTTCGCCATCTCGCAGATGCCTATCGTGACATCGACATATTGGAATAACGTGCATGGCGATGATGATCCGTCCGAGACCGAGCAGGATGTGGAGGGCCTTCGGGTCATGAGGATCCTCGCACGGAACATGGCATGGATGCTCCGCTGCATCGAAGCGGGACGCGCCGCCGGTGTGGAGCCGCCGGGTACCGAACGGGGGCCGTGGACGAGCTTCATCCGCTGACTATCGCGGCGCCGGGACCGCAGGGTATCAGGTGGGGTGCACAGGGGATATGCGTGTGTGCTCGGGAGGCGGGATCGTGCGCTCACCAAGCGCCGCTGTACTGGAGGGTCACCGCCGAGCTGTTCGCACCGAGCGACATGCACTCGTCGAGGTCCTTGTCCTCGAGGATCCCCTTGATGAAGCCGGCGATGAAGGAATCGCCGGCTCCCATGGTGTCGGCGATATCGACCTCGATGATGCCGTGCTTGTGGAACTTCGTGCCGTCGTAGGCGAGGCTCCCATGCTCGCCGAGAGTCACCACGACCGCCTTCGGGCCCATGGCCTGCTTTTCCCTCATGAACGAGCGGACCTCCTCGGTATCGTCGCCCTCGAGTCCGAAGAACGCGTAGTCCACATTGCCGATGGAGGAGTCCACGATGGGGTCCTGCGGCTGGTCCGAATAATCGAAGACGATGGGGGTGCCCGACTGCTTGATCTTGCCGAGATCGTCGGCAGTGTGTCCCCAGATTCCGCTCACGACCAGATCATGGGAGCACAGGAACTCGATGTCCTCGTCGGAGAGCTCGAAGTGCTCCATGACGCCCTCGATATAGTCGCCGAAGACCCTGTTCCCGTTGACGATCTCGACCATCGTGACTGCGGTCGATCCTTCTGCGACATGCACATGGCTCGTGTCAACGCCTTTGGAGCCGAGCGCATCGATGAGGCTCCTACCGTATTCGTCTGTCCCCACAACCCCCGTGTAAGAGGCATCTATCCCCATGCGTTCGAGGTAGACCGAGACGTTGACGGGATTGCCGCCTGGATAGCTCCTGCCCTCCCGCGCATACACATCGACGCAGTTATCCCCTACGGCAGCGACCTTCATGTCCGGCTCCCTTCTATGAAAATAAATGGCATATAAGTAAATACTATTAATATACCAATATCGTGTATAGATAGGGTAAAGGAGAGGTACCGAATCGTCTGTGAGTGGTATCCGTATCGGGGGGTAGGGCATTACCAAGCTTAGGTTTTGTCCGAATCGCCGAGTTGAGCGTTGCAAAAATTACGGTAAAGGGCAAAACCAAAGCGCACCTGCTATAAGGAAGAATTTAGATTAGTATATAAGGTAATAGTAAAAACATACCATATGGGAGGAATTATGCGTGCCGCGTGCATAGGCGATAACTGCATCGACTACTATAAGAACCTCGATCGTGCATATCCGACAGGGAATGCTGTGGATACGGCGGTGTGCATGCGTCACCTCGGCGTCCCCGTATCGATTATCTCGACCACGGGATCTGACGAGCACGGTGCATGGATGGTTGACTTCCTCGGTAAGGCGGGGCTCGACACCTCGCATCTCAAGGTGGCGGAAGGGGCTACCGCCATCACCTACATGGACCTCGTCGGCCTCGACCGCGTGCATGGAGAGTACCGGGAGGGCGTTCTCGAGCACATGGTCTTCGATGATGAGGATGTGCGCTTTGCCTGCGAGCACGACATCGTCCATTCCGCCCTGTGGGGCAAGGCGGAGTCCGTGCTTCCCGCCATACACGGCTCGGGTACGCTCGTGAGCTTCGACTATGCGGACCGGCTCGACCACCCGCTGGTGGAGTCTACCATAGGCTGCGTCGATTACGGGTTCTACTCCTATCATGAGGGGAGGGACCCCTTCATCGAGGGCTTCCTCAAAGACAAGGTTGCGCGCGGGCTCAAAGTGGCCACTGCCACCTTCGGCGAGCGGGGCAGCCTCTCCTGGGACGGCGAGCGTTTCTCCGAGGGTCCGGTCTACCCTGCCGAGAACCTTGTCAATACGGTCGGCGCGGGAGATTCCTTCATCGCGGGGTTCCTTGTCGGAGTGCTTGAGGGGGATGATGTCGGTGGTTGCCTCGACAGAGGTGCCCGGATCGCCTCTCGGGTTGTGAGCGTCTTCGAACCCTGGCTCATCTGATCGGCGCCTATGGGGTGTAAGCGCGGCGTCCAATGGTTGCGATGCCGCATCTGCGAGGAGAAAGGATGCAGGGATGTTCAAGATCGGCATGTTCACGTCCGGGTATCAGCGCAATCCTTTGGAGGACATCTTCGAGGATGCCGCCCGCTTCGGGTACGACTATATCGAGCTTTGGGGCGGCAGGCCCCATGCATTCGCTCCCGACCTTGCTGCGGGCGAGATCGATGAGGTCCTCAGACTGCGTGACAAATACGGGGTTCCCATAACCGGGTATTGCCCTGAGCACAACGGGTATCCGTACAACTTCATGATCGGTTCGGAGCGTCAGCGCGAGGACGCCGTGCGCTATCTCAAGCTTTGCCTGGACCAAGCGCGCGTCCTCGGTTCCGGCTTCATGCTCATCTCGCCGGCGCATGCAGGTTACGAGGCGACGTACGGGGAGATCCGCAGCCGCCTGTACCGTACCTGCGAGGAGCTTGCGAAGCATGCCGAGAAGGTCGGCGTGCGCATCGTCGTCGAGCCGCTCACCACGATGGAATCGAATGCTTTCAAGAGCGCCAACGATCTGGTCGACCTCTTCGAGCATGTCGATTCGGATTACCTGCTCGCCATGATGGATATCGTTCCGCCGTTCCAGCAGCAGGAGCAGATGATGAGCTACTTCTCCAAGCTGGGTGGGAAGTTACACCACCTGCACATCATCGACTCCGACGGCGCCTCCGATTCCCATGTGATGCCAGGAGAGGGCGTCCTGCCGATGCGGGAGCTCCTCGAGGAGATACGCGATCTACCCTACGAGGGCACGGCGACCATCGAGCTCGTCACGGGCTACATCAACGAGCCGAGGCTGTATGCGAAGCGGGCCATCAGGAATGTCCGCGCCATGCTCGGTGAATGACATGTTCATCGACGTCCATGTCCATCCGGCGTTCTACGAGCCGAT
Organism: Coriobacteriales bacterium OH1046; assembly: GCA_004010535.1. Lineage (GTDB taxonomy): Bacteria > Actinomycetota > Coriobacteriia > Coriobacteriales > Atopobiaceae > RUG721. The sequence continues at coordinate 151,027 of RQYE01000002.1, forward strand.
CAACGGAGACGGATGCCGGGAACGCATGCGCCATGAGACCCTGGGCATCCACAAGAACGGAACCGCCAAGCTCGAGCACATCTTCAACCAGATGAGGCTTGCCGGGCTCGATGCCCTGTTCCTGCTCGCGCAGGACTACTGCGTTGCAGAAGGGGTTGTCCCGGTGACGAACGACGAGGTCAAACAGCTCGTCGATCTTGCCCCGGATCGTTTCATGGGCTTTGCCGGTGTCGATCCCCACGATCCGGGTGCGAACGATAAGCTGGAGAGGGCTTTCGGAGATCTCGGCCTGCAAGGGCTCAACCTCCATCCGGGCAGGCAGCGTTTCTACCCCATGGATAGCTGCGCACAGCGGCTCTACGATATCTGCGAGGCGTACAACCGACCCGTCATGTTCCACGCGGGGATGTCGTGGGAGCCCAACACCCTCTCGCGGTACGGGAGGCCCGTCGAATTCGAGGAGCTTGCCGCAACGCGCCCCGGCCTCCGCTTCTGCCTCAGCGGCTTCGGATGGCCGTGGGTGGAGGAGGCGGCCATGGTTATGGTGAAGTATCCCAATGTGTATGCGGATACCGGGATCCTGCACTTCGATAGCGCCCGGGAGTTCCTGAAACGCCTGTTCACACACGAGCTCGCTGCCACATGGGTCGACAGGAGCCTGCGGCATCAGGTTATGTTCGGAAGCGATAACCCGCGATTCGAGCAGATTCGGATGGCCCGCATGCTCGACCAGCTGGGTCTGCGCGAAAGCACCGTCGAACTCATCAAGGGGTCGAATGCCCTCGAGTTCCTCAACGGACTGGAGTAGCGCCATGATCGATACGACAACGCGTACCTTCCTCACGAGCGAGTACAACCAATTCGTGAACATCACCGATCTGGTATCGGGGGCGGTCGCGGAAAGCGGGGTGAGGGAAGGGGCGGTCACGGTCATCTCCAAGCATACGACGACCGGGATCACCACGAACGAGGCGCTCGAATGCCTCGAGAGCGATATCCACGAGTTTCTCGCCAAGCTCATTCCCGAGGATCATCCCTATGCGCACGCGAGGGTACTGAAAGACTATGGGTCTACGGCAGGTAACCCGACAGGGCATCTCAAATCCCTGTTGATGGGGAACCATGCCCATTTCATCATCAGGGACGGCGAAGTGGACAAAGGGGGTGCGCAAGAGATCTACTTCTGTGAGTTCGATGGGCCATCCGAGAGGACCATTATCATTCAGGTGATGGGCGAATAGAGGGTGCAGCGGATATACGTCCAGCTATCCCGCAGCGTCCAATGGTAAGATTCTTGTTATGAGGATCCTGCTAGACGACTCGAGGGTGATGCTCAAGGTGGGCTCGCGCAATCAGACAGCCGAACTCGTTGAGGCATATATCATCGACCACGGCCTCCTTCCTGGGGACAAGCTCCCCTCCGAGCGCGAGATGTGCGAGATGTGGGGCTTGAATCGGATGACGCTCAGGAATGCCCTGAAGCGTCTCTCCAATCTCGGCATCGTCGAGAGCCGGGCCAGCTTGGGCATGTTCGTGGCCCCTCCCAAGATGGTGAGGAATCTCCAAGACACCATCGGTTTCTCGCAGGCGGTAAGGGAAGCGGGGCGTGTTCCCGGACACCGGGTAATCGGTTGCGAGCTGATCGAGGCGAACAAGTTCGTCGTGAGGCATCTCCGCGTCATCCTCGCTTCCCCGACCTTCGTCATCAAGAGGGTGAACACGATCGATGGCCACCCTGTCGCGGTGGAGACCTCTTGGATCAACGCGCAGCACTGCAAGGGGATCGAAGCCTACGATTTCTCCACAGCATCCCTCTATGGGGTCTTGGAGGATCGATACGGCATCATCCCGACGAGCGGCACGGAGAAGATCAGCGTCACGAAGGTTGATGAGGAGGAGGCCGATCTTCTCGGCGTTCGGGGTGGGGACTCGGCCTTCTTCCAGACGGGGTTGATCCTCGACCAGCACGAGAGGCCGGTGGAGTACTTCAAGAACGTCGTGCTTCCCAGCCGCATCTCGTTCAGTACCGAGCTCCGGCGCATGACGACAAGCGAGGCATAGGATCATGGCTGCGGTGAATGCGAGATCACCCCTCTACCTCCAACTCCGCGAGGTCGTAAGGGAAAGGATCGAGACGGGGGAATATGCCCCCGGCTGTCCGATCCCGTCGGAAAGCAGCCTTGCCAAGACCTACGGTGTCAACAGGCTCACGGTGCGCAGCGCCCTCGACGCCCTCGTCGAGGAAGGGATGATCAAGCGGGTGCAGGGCAAAGGGGCCTTCGTGGTAGGTACGAGGGTCGAACGCGATCTTGACAACCTCACGGGTTTCCATCAGGCAATCGAGGGGAGCAGTGCCAGCCCGGGCGTCAGGATCCTCGAGAAGAGCCGCCGCAAGGCCGGCTCCGTCTATGCCAAGCACCTCGGGATCGATCGGGATGATGACATCTTCTTCATCAAACGGCTCGATACGGTTGACGGGATGCCCATCTCGGTGGAATACATCTACATTCCCAGTGAGTTCGTGCCCAATCTCCTCGATGTCGATTTGGATGTCTTCACCCTCTACGATGTGTACGGATTTTACGATACCGTCCCCGTGCGCGCATATCAGACCCTCGACGTCGTGCATCTCGAACCGCGCATCGCGCGCGCCCTCGACGTCGGCTCCTGCAAGGATGCGCTGATGTTCACCTGCCTGAGCTATAGGGAGGATGGCAGGGCCATGGAATTCATGCGCTCCTTCAACAGGTGCGATACCTGCTTCTTCACCGTAAGGAACGGCATCCGATAGTACGCGCCGTCCTGGCTGCCATAGGCTTCCCCGATCGTCTGCTTTCGATCTTCTCATTATCTGGCAACAGAAAGGACACCGACATGGTGGGAACATATTTCATGGGTATCGACACCGGCACCTTCGGGAGCAAGGGTGTCATCATCGACCTCGACGGCAACGTGATCGCCGAGAGCTCCACCGAGCACGGGATGGAGAACCCCCGTCCCAACCACTACGAGCACGATGCCGACGCGGTGTGGTGGCACGACTTCTGCCTCATCAGCAACGACCTGATCGCCAGAAGCGGTGTCGATCCCGAAGATATCAAGGGCGTTGCGGCGAGCGCCCTCGGAGCGGACTGCCTGCCTGTCGATGAGGAGTGCAGGCCGCTGCGCAAGGCCATCCTGTATGGAATCGACGCGCGCGCTCTCGACCAATGCGCAGAGCTCACCGACCTCTATGGCATCGATCAGATCAAGGCGTGGTTCGGCAGGCCACTCGGGTCATCAGACGTGATGCCCAAGATCCTCTGGGTCAAGCAGAACGAGCCGGACATTTACGCGAGGACCTACAAGTTCCTCACCGGATCGAGCTTCATCACCGCCAAGCTCACCGGGGAGTACTACGTTGACAAGTTCCTCGGACTCGCGAGCTTCAACCCGCTCTATGACCCGGATGGGACCCCGAATGCCAAGCTCTGCGGGCCGATATGCCGGCCCGACCAGCTGGCCCGCGTTGGGGAGACGATCGATATCGCCGGATATGTCACTGCGCAGGCTGCCAAGGAAACCGGGCTTGCAGAGGGGACCCCGGTGACGGTGGGTACCGACGATTCGGGCGCTGAGGGCATCTCCTGCGGCATCGGGAGGCTCGGCGACCTCATGTTGCAGTTCGGCTCCTCGATCTACATGTTCCTCGTCGCCGACAGGCTCATCGACGATGACCGTATCTGGCGCGAGCGGTTCATCATCCCGGGGACCTTCGATGTCTCGGCGGGCACGAATACCGCCGGAACGCTTACCCGTTGGCTCAGGGACCAGATCTTTTCCGATCTCAAGGCTATCGAGGATGCGGGTGGGGAGAACGCCTATGCCGCCATGGCGCGGGAGGCTGCCGATATCCCCCTCGGTTCCGATGGCCTGATCTGCATGCCCTACTTTGCTGGCGAGCGCACTCCCATCAACGACCCCAAGGCCCGTGGGGCCTTCGTCGGCCTCGACCTCTCGCATACCCGGGCGCATCTCTATCGTGCGAGCCTTGAGGGCGTGGCATACTCGATCAACCAGCATTTCAATATCTTCGAGGAGGACGGTGTGCCCGTGCGCCGCGTCATGGCCGCCGGGGGCGGGACGAAGAACACCCTGTGGATGCAGATCGTCTCCGATGTCACCGGCAAGTCCATTTCCGTGCCTGCGATCGGCATCGGTGCCAGCTACGGCGATGCGATGATGGCTGCCGTCGCCACCGGTCACTGGGACGGTTTCGACGAGCTTGCGTCCAAGGTGAGGCCCGGTGTCACCTATGAGCCCGATAGGGGGAATCACGAGGCCTACAAGAAGTACCAGGCGCTGTTCGACGAGCTCTATCCTGCAACGAGGGAGATCGTGCATAGGCTCTCGTAAACCGCAGTCCATGAACTGATGTCCGCCGACCGTCTCATATGCGGCGGTCGGCGGATTCTTATCCGCGAATGGTTGTCTCGATCATCTCGCCCGTATGTGATACCCATGCGTATAGACTATATAAGTGTTGGCAAAATGCATACCAGTATAGGAAGTCCGTACAAAGGGTTTCCGCAGACAGCAAGGAGAGGACCATGCTTTGGACTGAGGAACTGTTCGGCACCAAGAAACCCATCATATCCATGCTCCATCTCGACCCCCTTCCGGGAGATCCCCGTTTCGGAAGAAGCGGCGGGAGCGTCTCCACGGCGGTCGAGCACGCCAAGCGGGATCTTGAAGCTCTCCAGGAGGGCGGTGTCGACGGCATCATCGTCTCCAACGAATTCTCGCTGCCGTATCAGCGCCGCATGAATTTCGTAACCCCTGCCACGATGGCTTACGTTGTCGGCCAGCTGAGATCCGAGCTGTCCGTCCCATACGGGGTCGATGCCATCTCCGACGGCTTGGCGTGCATAGAGCTTGCCGCAGCGTGCGAGGCGAGCTTCGTTCGCGGCACCTTCTCGGGCGTCTATGTGGGCGACGGCGGCCTCTACAACAATGATTTCTCCATGCTCATGCGCCGCAAAGCCGAACTCCATCTCGATGACCTGCGCATGCTGTACTTCATCAATCCGGAGTCGGACCGCAACCTCGACACGCGTCCTCTTGCCGATATCGCCGCATCCACCATCTTCAAGGTCCATCCCGATGGGCTCTGCGTCTCGGCCAACGCCGCCGGAACCGATGTGGACAGCGATCTCATCGCTTCCGTCAAGGCGAAGAACCCCGAGGTGGCGGTGCTTGTCAATACCGGCTGCCGCCCCGACACCATCGAGGAGAAGCTCTCTGTTTCCGACGCCGCAGTGGTGGGCACGTACTTCAAGGAGGGTGGCCAGCTCGAGGATGACGATCTCAACAACGTCCGGGTTGATGTGAATCGCGTCAAGGAATTCATGGATGTCGTCTATGAGGTGCGCAAGAGCCTGTGACGGATCTAGATTGCCTGGCGGGAAAAGACTTCTCTTACCGCCAGGCATGCCTATGAAAGGGGTCGGACGATGGCCGAGAAGGTTCTGCTGGGATTGGACAACGGGGGCTCCGAGACCAAATGCGCCGTCTACGCTCTCGATGGCCGTGAGCTTGCGGTTTCGAGGAAGAGGCTTCCGATCGAGGTGCCCCACCCCGGATGGAGCGAGCGGGATGCCGAAAAGGTGTGGAACGCGAATGTCGAGGCCGTACGAGAGGCGCTGTCCCGTGCCCACGTGAGCGGCTGCGATGTCGTGGGCGTCGGCCTGACGGGATACGGTAACGGCGCGTGCTTGGTCGACGCTGCCGGCCAAGCGGTTTGCAAGGTCATCGTCTCGACCGACGAGCGTGCGAACGGTATCTGCGCCGAGTTTGCAGACCGAGGGATCGAGCGAAAGATCTATCCCTTCACCTGCCAAAGCACATGGGCTGCGCAACCTGCGGCCCTTCTCCCTTGGCTCAAGCGCAACAGCCCGGAGCTCCTCGAGCGGGCGCGGTGGTGGCTGGGCATCAAAGACTATGTGCGGCTCCGTCTCACAGGCGAGGTCTCGACCGAGATCACCGAGGCGAGCTCGACCTGCCTGCTCAACCTGCATACACGCGAGTTCGACGAGAAGATCTTCGAAGCCCTCGGTATTCCCGAGCTGTTCCGCCTCATGCCGCCGGTACGGGAGAGTACCGAGGTCGCGGGCCACGTGAGTGCGGAAGCCGCCCAACTCTGCGGCCTTCTCGAGGGCACCCCTGTCGCGGCGGGATATTTCGATATCGATGCCGCGGAGTTTGCCAGCGGCGTCGTGAACGATAGGACCCTCTGCCTCATCACGGGAACCTGGTCCATCAACGAGCGGCTTGCCATGAGCGCGAACACAGACTACGACAGGAACAAAAACACCGTGACTCTGGGGTATCGCCCCGGCTATTTCAATGTCGAGGAATCCTGGCCCACCTCGGCCTCGAACTTCGACTGGTATATCCGCGAGGTTATCTGTCAGGGAAGTTCCGAAGTCGATCGGGAAGAACTTTACGCTCGCTGCAACTCGATGGTATCTTCTCTGGACCCTCGCGACTCCGATGTGATCTTCGTGCCCTATCTCTACGGCTCATCGTATCCATCCGATGCTCGGGGGTGCTTCCTCAACCTGAGCAGCTACACCACGCACGAGCACATGCTGCTCGCCGTATACGAGGGCGTATGCCTCTCTACGCTGTGGAATGTCCGCCAGCTCGTGGGGGAATCGCTTCCCGAATTCCAAATCAGGATCTCGGGCGGCGTGACGAGGAGCCGCGCATGGACCCAGATCATGGCCGATGTTCTCCAAGCACCGATGCAGATGCTCGAGAATCACGAGCTCTCTGCCCACGGTGCGGCGATGTGCGCGGGTGTAGCCTCGGGAGTGTACGATTCTCTCGACGACGCGATTGCCCGGAGCGTTCGGCTTGGCGAGAAGATCCACCCCAGAGCCGAGCTCGCAGAGTGCTATCGGGAGAAATACGAGCGATATGTGCAGGCCCTCGAGGCGCTTGCCGTTCTCGGAAGGTGAGGGGCATGTTTCAGGTGAGCCCATCCCTCGAAGCGGGATGCCAGCTTGATCTGGCCTCGACGCTCGAGTCGGTGAGGGGGCTGGAGCATATCCATCTCGATGTCGATGATGGCAATTTTGTCCGAGGCATCACGTTCGGCATGGGAACCGTGGGGCTTGTAGCCCGCAACACCGCTATTCCGATCGACGTCCATCTCGAGGTGCTCAATCCGCTCGAGTACCTCGATCCCCTTGGCGAATCCGGCGTTGCCGCCGCCTGCGCGCAGGTTGAGACCCTCCTCTCTCCAAGCGCATGGCTGAGCGGTCTCAAAGCACGCGGGATAGGGAAGAGGGGATTGGCGATAAACCTCAAGACGCCGGTGGATGAGGTTCTCAGCTATGCAGATCAACTCGAGTACATCCTGTTCGTGAGCGTCGAGGCCGACTGCGAGGGGCTCCCGTTCCGTCCTATGACGCTCGAAAAGCTGAGACGTGCCCGGAGTGTTGTCGGGACGGATATCGAGCTCTGGGTTGATGGCGGTATCAATGCCGGGAATTTGCGCGATGTGGTCGAGGCGGGAGCCGATGGCGTTGTCGTGGGGCGTGCGGTTTTCGGTGCGGAAGATCCCAAGGTTGCGGCAGAGGAGATCAAGCGGCTGGGCGAATCGCTCAGAGGGGGAGCATGATATGCACGAGATAGAGAGACGGGGCCTGATCGACTGCGCGCTCTCCATGAAGCGTGAGAGCCTCGTTAGGGGAAGCGGCGGGAACGTGAGCCTGCGGGTAGATCTCGATAGGGTTCTCATAACCCCGTCGGCGATGGATTACGAGACGATGGAGATAAGCGATATCTGCTGCGTCGACCTTTCCGGCAACATGGTCGAAGGCACGCGTCGTCCGTCATCGGACATCTCCGCAATCCTGTACATCATGCGGAATATGCCCCGAGCCAAAGCGGTCATCCATACCCACCAGCCGTATGCGACGGCGCTTTCCCTCGTTGCAGATGAGCTTCCGGCCGATCTCGTCACGGTTATCGACGAGCTCGGGGGTGCCGTCAGGGTTGCGCCGTTCACCAGAAGCTCGGATGAGGGGATGGGTATCCAGACCGTCGAATACGCAGGGGATTCCAATGCTGTCATCCTCAAGCATCATGGTGTTGTTGCATGGGGAAACGATGCCGATAGCGCACTCTCTGCAGCGGTCAACCTCGAGGAGGGGTGCAGGTGCTTCCTCGCCGCTCTCGCAACGGGGCTTCCGCTTGCGCATCTCACGCCGGAGCAGATAGCGGACGAATCGAAAGAACGCGGCTATTACGGGCAGCCCGGATAAGCTCGGATAACCTATCTGAAACGCCCGCCACCGAACAAGGGTGGCGGGCGTCAAATGAACCAGCAACCGAATAGCTGCCTAGCCGTTGAGGGCTGCGTTCACGGCGACGGCGCAGGCCACGGTGCAGCCGACCATCGGGTTGTTGCCCATGCCGATGAGGCCCATCATATCCACGTGCGCGGGTACCGAGGAGGAGCCTGCGAACTGCGCGCTGGAGTGCATGCGCCCCATGGTGTCGGTCATGCCGTAGGAGGCGGGGCCGGCCGCCATGTTGTCCGGGTGCAGCGTGCGGCCGGTGCCGCCGCCGGACGCCACGGAGAAGTACTTCTTGCCGGCGAGCACGCGCTCCTTGAAGTAGGTACCCGCAACCGGATGCTGGAAGCGCGTGGGGTTGGTGGAGTTGCCGGTGATCGAGATGTCGACGCGCTCATGCCACATGATGGCGACGCCCTCGCGGACATCGTCGGCACCGTAGCAGTTGACCTTGGAGCGCGGGCCGTCGGAGTACGGGATGGTCTGGACGACCTCGAGCTCGCCGGTGAAGTAGTCGAACTTGGTCTGGACATAGGTGAAGCCGTTGATACGGGCGATGATCTGGGCGGCGTCCTTGCCCAGCCCGTTCAGGATGACGCGCAGTGGCTTGGTGCGCGCCTTGTTGGCGTTGTTGGCGATGCCGATGGCACCCTCGGCGGCGGCGAAGGACTCGTGACCGGCTAGGAACGCGAAGCACTCGGTATCCTCGCCGAGCAGCATGGCGCCCAGATTGCCATGGCCGAGGCCGACCTTGCGGTCCTCGGCGACGGAGCCGGGAACGCAGAATGCCTGCAGGCCGATGCCGATGGCCGCTGCGGCATCGGAGGCCGTGGCGGCGTTCTTCTTGACGGCGATGGCGCATCCTAGGGTATAGGCCCACTTGGCGTTCTCGAACGCGATGGACTGGATGCCGGTGGTGATGTCGTAGGGGTTGAAGCCCTTGTCGGTGCAGGTCTTCAAGGCCTCGTCGAGGTCGGCGATGCCGTATTCGGCGAGGGCGGCGTTGATCTTGTCGATGCGGCGCTCGTATCCTTCGAATGTGACTGCCATGGTATTCAGCTCCTTTCCCTACTCGTGGCGGGGGTCGATGACCTTGGCGGGATTGTCCCACTGACCATAGCGGCCGGTAGCCTTCCCCATGGCCTCCTTGGCGTCGACATCCTTCTTGAGGAGGTCGGCCAGGACGCCGAGGTTGACGTACTCGAAGCCGATGATCTCATCGCGCTCGTTGAGGGCGAGCTGGGTCACGTAACCCTGGGCGAGCTCGAGGTAGCGGGCACCCTTGGCTTTGGTGCCGTAGGTGGTGCCGATCATGGAGCGGAGGCCCTTGCCGAGATCATCGAGGCCGGCGCCCACGGGCAGGCCGTCCTCCGAGAAGGCCGTCTGCGTGCGGCCGTAGACGATCTGGAGGAAGAGTTCCCTCATCGCGACGTTGATGGCATCGCAGACGAGGTCGGTGTTGAGCGCCTCGAGGATGGTCTTGCCGGGAAGGATCTCGGCGGCCATGGCTGCCGAGTGCGTCATGCCGGAGCAGCCGATGGTCTCGACCAAGGCCTCCTCGATGACGCCTTCCTTGACGTTGAGGCTGAGCTTGCACGCACCCTGCTGCGGTGCGCACCAGCCGATTCCGTGCGTGTAGCCGGAGATATCGGAAATCTCCTTCGCCTGGACCCACTTTCCCTCTTCGGGGATGGGAGCTGGGCCGTGGTATGCGCCCTTGGCGACCGGGCACATGTGCTCCACTTCTGCCGAGTACAGCATGCGTCTCCTCTCCATACCATGCGGTGCCGAGGCCCCCTGCCATGCGGCGATCCGCGTTCAACCTTTCGATAGCTAGGATGATAGCGTATCGCGGATGCTGCGATGCGGGAGGCGGGGACGCCTGCGCCAGACGTCGTGCTATCATAGCGTGGATGGCAACCAGATCGGATTGCCCGGCTCGTCTCATATGGGAGAAGCATCCATGTCCAAACTCTACCTTGTCCGGCATGGCCAGACGTTCTTCAACCGACGCAAGATCATCCAGGGCTGGTGCGACTCCCCGCTCACCGAGGCGGGCATAGCCCAGGCGGAGGCCCTGCGGGACCATTTCGAGGGGGAGGGGATCCGCTTCGACCACGTGTACAGCTCGACGGCGGAGCGCGCCTGCGACACCGCCGAGGTCCTCATGAGGGGGATGCTTCCCTATGAGCGTTGCAAGGGGCTGCGCGAGTTCAATTTCGGGAAACTCGAGGGGTGCAGCACCGATACCATCCTTCCGGGGAAAGGCCGGTTCGGCGACTTCCTCGTGCCGTTCGGCGGCGAGGGCGAGCAGGAGGTCATGGAGCGCGTGAGCGCGACGCTCACCGAGATCATGCTGCGTCCCGGCCATGAGTCGGTGCTCGCCGTGTCGCACGGCGCGTCGATCTTCACCTTCCTGATCAGGTGGTACGACGAGAGCTCCGTCAAGATCGATCGTATCCTCGGCAACTGTACGGCCTACAAGTTCGAGTTCGATTCCGGCACCCGGGCCTTCTCGTGCGTGGGCTACTTCGATCCTACGGCGGCATAGCAGTTCGAGTAGTGACAGGGGGACGCACCGTGACAGGGGGACAGGTCACTTGTCACGGAGTCTACCGTGACAAGTGACCTGTCCCCCTGTCACGGTGCGTCCCCCTGCCCGACCTCTGCGCCCATCCTCCATTCACGAACTGTCGGCAGGCTGTCATTGACAAATCGCCGCAATCCAAGGGCGTGTGCCTACACTGTCCTGCGTACGCTGCATCGATTCCCGATGCAGATGGGAATCGTCTGCTCTGGACGGACAATTGAGAAGGGGGCGTCATGTCAAGGTCGCGCGCATCGATGTCATGGTGGATGGGCAGGAGGACGAAGCCGCTTTCCCGCGTGCTCGCCTCGCTGCTGTCGGCCTGCCTCATCGCAGGAACGTCGCCGTTCGCCTTTGCGGAGGGGTTATCCGACGATGGCGGGACAGAGGCGGCAATCGAGGAAACCGTACCCGCAGAGGAGGCAGGACAGGAGCTTCCGGTTGTCGATGAGGGCGAACCCGAGGAATCCGCCGATCCGGCCGATCCCGAGCTCGGCGGCGACGCCCTTCCCGAGGGAGAGGAGCCCGTTATCGAGGAGGTCGTTGAAGGGGAGGATCCCTCCGAGATAGCGCCGGACGGGCAGGATGCGCTTCCGGAGGCCGAGCAACTCCCAGAGCCTGCGGCAGAGGTGCAGGAAGAGCTTGATACGCCGGAAGCGGCCGAGGGGTCGATGCTGCTTCCCAGGGAGGATCCGCCCGCCGATCCCGTCCCCGATGGCTTTACGGCAGGGCCGAACGAGCTGCTCGCCTATCGCATCGACAGCGATCAGAGGGTCGATGTCCGAGGCCTGTTCGATGGCCGTTGGATCAGCTCGACGTACGGCAATGGCGGATACCGTCCTGTCATCCGCATCGGCGAGGATAGCTCGGCTGCCGAAGGTGCCTCCAATATCCTAGGGCAGACGGGGCTGGTGGTCACGGCCCTGCCCAGCTTCTCCGAGGATGGGCGTGCCATCTTCCTCCGCTACTCCATCGCGTATCCCGAGGGCTCCGCATCCGATGCCATCGGATTCGATTTCGCCATTGCAGGTGACATCAAGATCGGCGGCGATGACAGCGCGGATGTGATGCTCATGGAGAACGGGCGGGGCTTCTACATGACCTCGTCCTTCGATGTCGACGCTAACGGGACACCCGCATCCTTGGCCATCTACTTCAGCAACACCGCAGGCGTCGACGAGCCCACGGCCGTATGGATCGGGGACTACGGCATGTGGAGGGAAAACTTCTTCTCCGATCAGCGCGAGGGCACCGATGATGTCGACAGCGCATTCTCCATCTCGTGGCATGATCTCTCGCTCCAACAGGGTGAGAGCCTGACGCGCGGCGCGGCGAGCGCGGTGGGCGAGCTCGCCGAGGAAGCGCTTCCCGAGCCTGAACCCGAGCCGGAGCCTGAACCCGAACCCATCCCCGAGCCGGAGCCTGAACCCGAACCTGCTCCCGAACCTGCTCCTGCGCCCGAACCCGAGAAGCCGGCGCCCATCCAGCAGGCATCGGCCAAGGCTGCGATGCCCGCGACCGGCGATGTCGTGCAGAACCCCCTGCCGCTCGCCCTGCTCGGTGCCGTGGCGCTCCTGGCGGGTGGCGCGCTCGTCGTTCTCAGGAAGGATACCGACCGCTAGGGGCATGCGTTCTGAATACGAGCTCGCGACGATCGGGTGGGATCCACGATAGGGTCCCGCCCGATATCCTTGCAAGAAGGGGCGGGCTCCGGATGAGACGGGGGGCATTCCCCACGCCGTCCCATCCGCAGGTCATCCCTGCGCGCTTCCCGCGCTCCGTTTCTCCTGATTTGGTATACTTGCCCACGATGCTCGCCCCCCGGACGAACACGGAGCCACCTCCATGCCAGATGATCATATCCCCAGCTTCTCGGAAAAGCTCGGGTGGTCGCTCGATGCCCTCGGTCATTCGAATGCGCTCGCGGCGAAGCTTCTGAATATCGACCCCTCCTATGTCAGCCGCATGCGGTGCGGGACGAGGATGCCCAAATCCGATTCGGAGCTGATGGGGCTCATCTGCGATAAGCTCGGTGGACGCCTGTGGGATCAGGGTCTTGCCGAAGAGGCCGTCCGGCACATGGGGGCGGCAAGGAGGGATCTGCAGCCTGCCGATACGCGGGAGGGATTCCTCGGCGCCTACCGCAGCTGGATGTCATCGAATGAGCCCGACATCGATATGACGGCGACGGTCGGGATCATCAAGACGATCCAGGAGTGCTCCGATATGCTCCGTCTGCGGAACGAGGCGCTCCCGGATGTATCGAAGTTGCTGTCGGGTATTGCGGGAAGGATGGGGCGGCGGACGTATTTCGGACGTCAGGGCCTCTCCGAGGCGGTGCTGCGGCTTTTCTACGAGGCTCGTGCAAATCCCGTGGGAAGCCTGGACATCTACTCGGATCAGGATATCTCGTGGGCATCGGGCGATCATGAGATCGAGGTCGCTCTGCAGGGTACGGTCGCCGGCTACCTTCTTGCAGGTGCCAGCATACGGGCTGTCCACTTCTTGAGCAGGGATGACGATGAGCTCATCGAGGGTCTCAAGCTTTGGATCCCCCTGTACTTCCTCGGCGAGGTGGAATCGCGTTACCTCACGGAGGATCCCGGCAAGGCGTTCTGCCACACGCTCATGAGCCATCGCGGCCATGCTGCCGTCGCAGGCACGTGCCTGCGCGGTGCCGAAGACAGCGGCTTATACCGCTACATCACCGCAAAGCCCGAGCTCGATCAGCACGATGCGCTCTTCGATCAGCTGGTGAGAACCTCCCGGCCGTTCGTCTCGAGCGCGATCGAGCATGATCAGGTCAAACGGATCGCGCAGCGTTCGGGCGAGAGCATGATCCTCTCGCTGAGCAGCCTTCCCGTCGAGGCGCTCGCCGCCGATGGTCTGGCTGCCATGCTCACGCGAGCGTCTGTCGGCCAAAGCGAGATCGATGGAGCCCTGGTCCGGCATCGCCGCGCCCGGCAGCAGCTCGAGCGCGTGCTCGCTGAAAACGATGTTGCCCTCCTGCTCCATGTGGGCGGGAGGAACGATCCCCGGGTGATCGCCGACGACAGGCTCTTCAGCAAGATTGCAGGGCTTTCCTACCGCGACGGCGAGTGGGAGGCGCACCTTCGCGACACCATCGAGTTCTTCTCGAAGCAGGGAGTTCCCATCGACCGGACGACCGACGGGTTCATGGGGCACATGGATGTCATGGTGCTCAGAGACTGCGTCATCATCAGCATGGCGGACCTGCCGCAGAAGAGCTTCGTCTTATCGCAGGAATCCGCAGTGCGGGCGATGGGGCGGCTGATCGGCATGCTGGGCGAGGCGTGCCCGCTGCCATAACGCCGCCGGGCAAACGGCACGCCCCGGAAGGGAGCGTGCCGCAGGTCGCGTCATGTTGGCAGGAAGCTACCCGGATCTACTCGGAAATCGTGACGATGTCGGCGTTCTGGAGCGCGTAGTCGGTCAGCTCCTGTCCGATGCCGGGCGCATCGGGGACCTCGAAGTATCCGTCCTTGGCAACATAGTCGTTCTTGCAAAGACGGATGTTGTCGTCGATGAGCGCACTCGCATGCAGCTCATGGATCACGAAGTTCGGAATGACCGCCTCGAGCTGGAGCGCCGCGCTCGCCGAAACCGGTCCGCCGCAGCAGTGAACCTGCACGCCGATATCGTAGACATGCGCGTAGTCGCAGATCTTCTTTCCCTCGGTGATGCCTCCCACGTTGCAGAGGTCGGGTTGGATGATGTGGATGGAATGGTCCTCGAAGAAGGGCCGGTATCCCCAGCGCGTGTACACGCGTTCGCCTGTGGCGATGGGGATGCCCACCTTATCGCGGATCTCGCGGAACAGCTTGGGGTTCAGGGGCTGGGTGGGCTCCTCGTAATAGAAGCACCCGAGCTTCTGCAGCTCGCGGCCGAGCTGGACGGAGGTGGTGGTGTCGGTGAGGGCGTGGAGCTCGATGATGATATCCACGTCGGGGCCTGCCTCGCGCATGGCGGCAACGCGGTCGACGGCGAGCTGCATCTGGTCACGCTGGAGGATGCCCCGGCTGGAGCGTCCCATCCACACGCCGTCCTTGTCGAAGCCCACAGGGTCGACCTTGACCGCGTCGAAGCCGTCGGCCATCGCCTTGCGCATGGCCTCGGCGTACTCCTCGGGCTGGGCGAGCGAGTGGCTGACCTTGCCCCAATCGAATTGCAGCTGGGAGGCATAGGCACGCAGCTTCGTGTTGGTCTTGCCGCCGAGCAGTTGATGGACGGGCGCGTTCAGGGCCTTGCCGCGGATATCCCACAGCGCGATGTCGATGCCCGAGATGCCCGCCATGATCACGCCGCCATTGCCCATGCCCCAGAATGTGAGGCGATGGAGGCGGTCCCAGATCTGCTCGTTGTTCATCGGATCGAGGCCGATGATGCATTTCGCGAAATCGCAGGCCATGCCGAAGCCCGCGCTCTGCGCGTTGCCGTAGGCCACGCCGACCTCGCCGAGGCCGGCGATGCCCTCATCGGTGTTGATGCGCACGAATACGGGATGCCAGGGCACATTGCCCACGGCGACCTCGGCCGCCATCGACGGCTCCCTGAATGCCTTGATGATGTCTATACTCGTGATGTTCATGGATGACTCCCCTCATTCGGTGACCTTGCTGCGCGAAGCGGGTCCTTATGCCCCGCAGTACACCCGATGGAGCAGATCGCGCGCCTGCTCGGCGGTGACCTCCACCGGGTTCGCGGGCGTTGCGACATCGGCGAGGACCTTCTCGACGAGCTCGTCGAGAGAAGCCTCGAACTCCGCAGTATCCGGCACGAGCTGCTGCATGGCATGGGGGACGCCGAGTTCCTTGCGCAGGTCGACGATGACCCGATGCAGGTCGCTTTTGCCCACGAATCCCGCGAGCTCCTCATAGCGTGCCGCTGCACGCGTATCGTTCCCGGCGTTGAAGGCGATGCTGTAGGGGAGCACGACGGCATTCGCGAGTCCGTGCCCGATACCGTAGGTCGCGCCGAAGGTATGCGCGATGCCGTGGCAGATGCCGAGCGCGCAGTTCGAGAATGCGATGCCCGCGAGGCAGCTCGCAGCGAGCATATCGCCTCGCGCGCCCAGATTGTCAGGATCATCTGCGCAGATGGGCAGGCTCTTGTAGCCGTAGATCCACGCCCCGATCGCCAGGGCATCCGAGAAGGGGTTCGCGAGCGGCGTCACATAGGACTCGATGGCATGCGTGAGCGCATCCATGCCGCAGGCGACGGTGCCGCTGCGCGGCATGGTGGTGGAGAACACCGGATCGATGATGGCGACATCGGGCACGAGCCTGCCGCTGTAATCGCGGATGGAGTATTTCCGCTTCTGCACGGGATCTTTGATGAGCGCGGCCCGCGTGCATTCGGATCCGGTTCCCGCACTGGTGGGGATGCAGCAGACGCGGGCCTTGACCTTGAGATGCTCGATGACGGTGGGGGGCATGACCTCTTCCAAGGACGAATACTGCGGGTTCTCGTAGAAGACCCACATCGCCTTGGCGGCATCCATCGCGGAGCCGCCGCCGAACCCGATGATCCAGTCGGGTTCGAATGCGCGTATCTCCTCGACGCCCTTGGCCACCGACTCCCAGCATGGTTCCGGTTCGACGTCGGTGTTGGCTCTCCACGTGAACCCTGCCGATTCGAGGGCTTCGGTGACCATGCCGAGCTGTCCGAGATCCTTCTGGATCGGTCCGCTCATGACGATGTAGGCGCGTTTGCGGCGGGCTGGCAGATCGGCGAGGGCCGCTATGGCGCCCTCGCCGAAGAACATCTTCTCCGCGCCCAACTTGATCTGGCGCATGCAGAGCTCCTTTCTAGTCGTATACGATGCAGTTCTTGATGACCTTGCCTGCGGCATGCTCGAGGATCGCAGCCTCGAGATCGAGCAGGCGGTATTCGTTCTGGATGAAGTCGTCCTCGTCGATGGCGCCGAGTTCGAGCAGTTTGAACGCCTCCGAAACGCAGAGGGGCATCGTGTGGAACACGCCTTTTATGGTGATCTGCGCATAGTGCAGCAGGGTCGCATCGACTTCGAGCACGGAGCCGGATCGTGTCCCCCCGAACAGGAGGACGAAGCCGCCCCTGCGTGCCATGCGGCAGCTCGCCCTCCATACGTCGATCAAGCCCGTCGCCTCGATCACCACGTCGGCACCGCGGCGGCAGTCGGTGAGGGCGCGGACGGCCTCGACGCTGTCCTCGAGGCCCGCCAGGTTGAGCGTCGACCACACGCCGAGCCTTCGCGCTGCCTCGAGGCGGTTCTCCATCAGGTCGGTCACGAGCACTTGGGCTCCCTTGAGCACCGCGAGGCGCGCGAACATGAGGCCGATGGGCCCCGCCCCGTTCACGATGACGAAATCGCCCTGCTCGATGGGGCAGTTCTGGATGCCGTAGACCGCGCATGAGAAAGGCTCCATCAGGCTGGCGGTCCTATGCGTCATGGAATCCGGCATGATGAACATGTTCTGACGCACGATCTGCCCGGGAACGCGCACGTATTCGGCATATGATCCCCGGTTGAACACGAGGTTCTCGCACATCGAGAACTGGCCGTGCTTGCACCAATAGCAGTGGCCGCAGGGTGCCGTGTTGTGGACGGCCACGCGATCGCCTGCCTTGAAGCCGACGACCTCCGAGCCTACCCGCTCGATCACGCCCGAGAACTCATGGCCGTACGGATGCGGGGGTTCGAGCAGCGGGTAGCCGCGCTGGTAGATCTTGACATCGGTACCGCAGGTGGTCGAGACCTCGGTGCGCACAAGGACCTCGCCGCAGCCGATCGCAGGGATGGGGACGTCCACGATGCGGATATCCTGCCGATCGAAGAGCATTGCCTGGAGCATGCCGTCGTCTCCTTTGCAAGAACGGCACCGGGCATGCAGCCGCGCCCGGTGCCTTGGAAAGCCGCTATTTGGCGGGTTGCTGGCCGTAGGTCTTCGAACGCTCCAGAGCGTCCGCGAACTCCGCCTCGGTGAGGTTCACCGGGGTTCCCGCGCACATGCACTGCCACTGGATGCGCGCGGTGAACTCGACGTTCTCGGCGAGGCCGAACGCTTTCGCGAGATTGATGTGGAAGCATACGTCCCCGTGGTTGGCGAGGAGGACCGCACGGGCGCGGGGATTGTCCTTGAGGACGATGCCCACCGCATCGGCGAGCTCGGGTGTGCCGAAGGTCACATAGGGGACCAGGGGAACCTCGTAGACATTGGCGCCCATCATGGCGTAGTGGACGGGCTTCAAGGTCGTGTGCAGCCCGGCGAGCGTCGTGGCATACGGCGCATGCGTGTGCACGACGGCGCGGGCCTCGGGTCGGTTCTTGTAGACGATGGTATGCAGGCCATGCTCCGAACTCGGCTTGCGGTTCCCGTCCACGATCTCGCCACCGAGCGTCATGACCACGATATCCTCGGGCTCGGTGTCGAAGTATCCGAGGCCCGAGGGACTGATGGCCATGTAGCCGGTTTCGGGATCGTAGACGGAGATGTTTCCGCTCGTGCCGATCGAGAGGCCGGATGCGCTCATGCGCTTGCCGTACTCGACGATCTGCTTGCGTGCTTCTTCCATGATCATGTCGATCACTTCCTTACTCCCCGTTGCGGGGATGGTATCGGATGCTGTCTTCCTGCCGAGCGCGCGGGTTAGAGCGTGATGTCCTTGAGGTTGACGACCATATCGCTCGTTCCGGCATCCCAAAACTCTTGGATCTTGCGCGCGAGCAGAAGCGGGCTCTTGGGGAGCGCGTCGACGACCTGGCCTGCGGTATGCGGCGTGATCGTGATGTTGTCGAGGGCGAGGAGCGGATCGCCCTCGGGGATGGGCTCCTCCCAGAAGACATCGAGCGCCGCTCCGCCGATGGTGCGTTCTCGGAGCGCCCTGACCAGGGCGTCCCTATCGAGCACGCCCGCACGCGAGGTGTTGATGAGGTAGGCTGTGGGCTTCATGAGGCCGAGCTGCCTCGTCGAGACCGCGTTCGCCGTATCCGGTGTGAGCCTCATGTGCAGGCTCACGATATCTGCCGTGGAGAAGAGCTCGTCTTCCGAGACGAGCGCGACATCGAGGCCCTGGTCGTCGAGCTGCGCCTGGGTGATATAGGGGTCGTATGCGATGACCTTCTTCATGCCGATGCCGAGGCACTTCTTAGCGACGAGCTTGCCGATGTTTCCGAGACCCATGAGTCCGAGCACCATATCGCACATCGACGTGGTATATCCGGAGTTCGCATAGGTCTTGCGCCATTCTCCCTGCATGAGCGCCCTATGCGCGCGCGCGATATTTCTGGTCTCGGCGAACATGAGCCCGACGGCGAAATCGGATGTGCACTCGGCGTTGCGGATGCAGTGGATCACGGGGATGTTGCGTGCGGTTGCGGCGGCAACGTCGACGTGCTCCATGCCGCCGCGGCAGGTGCCGATGAGCTTGAGGTTCCTGCCCGCATCGATCAGGTCTGCGGGAACGGGGCAGAAGTGGACGAGCAGCATATCCGCATCGGCGATCAGCCCGTATGCCTCATCGGGGATCTTCTCGGCGGTCGGCCCGTTCTTCTCGATGTTCAGGGAGTGGCGGTTGAACTCGTTGCGGGCACCGGTATCCCAGTAGCAGGTCTCGATTGCGGCGTGCGCGTCGAGCGATCGCGCCGCCTCGACGAGCAGGTCGACGGATACGACGACGTCTCCGATGACCAGGATCTTCATGGGCGTGCACTTCCTTTCGGGTTTGGTTCCGCGCGGGGGCGGCGGAGGGTTCCCGCCGTCCCCGCGTCGGCTCTATGGGCCGGATCCGGAGAGGGTGCGCTATGCGGCATCCTCGGTTGCGGCCTCGGGTTTGGTGCCGGTGGCAAGGTACTCGAGGTAATCCTGGAAGCGGACCTTGTTCTTCTTGAAGAGGATGAAGAATACGGCGTAGACTGCCGCAACCACGGCGATGATGACCGGATTCATGGTGAGGAACGCCATGGTGATCAGGCCGGCGGTGCAGTTGGACATGATGAAGCCGATGACGAAGGTGCCGCCCGCGAGGGCCTCGGCGGCGGCCTCGAAGCCGATGCCGGAGGCGACCTGCGTGAAGGTCTCGGCCCAGTAGGAGGCCATGAGCATCTTGGCGCAGAAGACGATGAGGGCCATGATCCAGGCCTTCACGACGTTGCCGTTGGAGAGGGATACGGGAACCTCGACCATGTAGGGCAGCGAGGGGAGCACCATGAGGGGGATGACCAGGTTGCCGGGCAGGATGAAGCCGATGAGGATCGCGAAGGGGATGACGAGCAGGCCCGTGGTGAGCGTGGCCGCCTCGCCATAGCCGAGGGCGTCGTTGACGGCGACGATGAACTGGCGGCCCTGTCCGTATTTGGACTTGGCGAGGGTCTTGCGGGAGTACTCGGTGAGGGCGCCGAAGCCGGCTGCGAACATGCCTGCGATGCGCGGGAAGATGGCCATGACGGCCGCGCAGGTCACGGAGACGTTGGCGATGGAACCCCAGCCCGCGATGGTGCCGAGCGTGGTGATGTTGCCCGCGACGCCGAGGATGAGGCCCACGGCGAGGCCGATGTACATGGGCTCGCCCATGAAGCCGATCTTCTTGCGGATGGCCTGGGGGTTCGCCTGGATCTTATCGAGGCCGAGCTTGGAGAGCAGGATGTTGAGCACGAGGTACATGGGGGCGTCGCCGTTATGGTGCGGCGCGGTCATGGCGCAGCTCGGGTAGTTATAGTAGGTCGACCAGCGCTTCTGGATGGACTCGGCGATGAGCAGGGTGACCATGTTGATGAAGATCATCAGGACGAAGGCCATGACCATGTTCTGCGTGAGCAAAAAGAACATGGAGCCCCAGACTGAGATGGAATAGTTGTTCCACAGATCGGAGGGCATGAAGATGTCGGTGAGCTTCACCAGCCAGAACGCCACCTGGAAGAGGAGACCGACGCCGATGAACATCATGCCGAGGTCGGTGGAATAGGCGATGGCGGCGACGGCCTGCCAGCCGATGTCGAGAGCGGGCTTGTTGAGGCCCGATGCGGTGACCATCTGCTGCACGAGGGGCGAGAGCACGGCGCCGAAGGCGGATGTGATGAATGCCATGCCCTTGAGGCCCACGCCGACGAGCACTGCTGACTGGAAGGCGCGCTTGCGCGGGGTCTGGAAGATGCGGCAGATGATGTAGATGATGATGGGGACCGTGATGTAGTTCCCGAACGCGTCGAAGAACTGCTTCAGAGCTGCGAAGAAACCATCCATACGATATTCCCTCCCTGGAGATAGGTTGCTTATGCGGCCGTGCGTGCTAATCCGAAAGGTTCAGCTTGCCGATCTCGTCCATGAGCTGCTCGATGAACTCGTCCTCGTTGATGCCCACCAAAAAACCGGTGGCATTGAGGAGCGGGATGTCGGGGGCATCCTCGATAGGGCTGGTGAACGCGATGAGATCCCAGCTGTTCGCCATCATGGCGATGGGGACTCCGGGCGGGTTGGTCTCGTCGCCCTCCATCTGATACCCATGCTCCTCGAGCACATCCTGGAGTTTCGCGGCGAGCATCGCCGAGGTCGCGGTTCCGGAACCGCACACGCAGAGAATTCTGACCGGTCTCATGGTTGTTCTCCTTCGGTTTGTCGTGGCTTGTCGGCTGGTGCGCCGTGGACCATCCCGTCAGGTGCCCTCGAGCGGGCGGAGCAGGCTGAGGATCTCGCCCGCATCGGACGAGGCGCGGATCTTCTCGAGCCGCTCGCCATCTTGGATGACGTGCATCATCTCCTTGAGAAGCTCGATCTGCTTTGCGGGATCCTTGATGACGAGGGGCATGATCAGGCTTACCTCGAGCTTGGTCCCAGGCTCCCCCATCATGTCGAACAAGACGGTGCCCTGCGGGACGATCACGCCTATGGCGGGCCTGTTGACGAGTGCGGGATCGGTGTGCGGGATCGCTATGCACATCGTCTTGCCGGGAAGTCCCGTGGGGAAGACCTTCTCGCGCTCGATCACCATCTCGGCATAGCCGGGCTTGACGTAGCCGCATTCCTCGAGGCGCGCCGCCATGAGGCGGATGGCCTCCTCCGCCGTGCGGACGTCGGCGCCGATGAAGACGAGCCTCTCGTCGAGCAAGTGTTGCATTGCTATCACCTCCTTTCCGTGCGAGCGTCTTCCCATGACGCATCCGAGTGCCGATGTTGTGGGGATCGCGGATGCCTGCTCAGGTGAGGCTGACCGATGCAGCCACGCCGAGCGCGGCAAGCGCGAGGGCGATGATCCGGATGATCCGCCTCGTTCTCACGAGGCCGAGCTTCAGGTAGAGCGAATAGTGGGTGAACACCTGCGGCCACACGGCAACGCTGAGGCATATGCCGATGAGCGGCAGGTAGGTCCACCACGCATGCACCTCGAGGCCGATCATGAGGAGGTTCGCAGCGACGAGGAGCCCTATCACGATGTAGAAGGCGTTCCTGACCTTGTTGTCGCGCTCGATGTATGCGCGGGCCCGCTCGTAGTGGTCTTGGCAGCAGCAGCGGAGCACGGGTGAGCCGCCCGGATTCACCACATAGGCGGACTCCGTCGTCGGCATCCCGCACCACATGCAGGCGCCGGGTTCGTCCAGCTCCCTATGGCCGTGGTAGACGAGCTTATGCTTCTTCGACATGCCGCTCCCTCCCCTCGGCCCCATCCGCAGGGGAGTCGGTCGGATCGACATACTCCTCTTCGAGCTTCCTCACGTGTCCATCATCGGAAAGGTAGTGGTAGATGTTGTAAAGCGTGCCCCAGTGCGAGTAGCGGTTGATGGTCGCCATGCAGATGACGACCTTGGCGGGACGCCCGTCGGGGGAGGGGACCCCATCGGCGGAGAGCACGATCTGGGCCGCAACACGGGAGCCTTCGTCTCCCTGCATGGGGCAGCGGACGATCATGACGTCATCCGCCATGCGGTACCACTGGAGCTTCCCGGAATTGAGGAGGTTCATCATGCGTGCCACGAGCCGGCTCTGGGGCGCCTCCGCCTGCAATGCGCGCGATCCCGCGAGGATGGCATCCTCCCAAGACGAGCCTGCGGGCAGGCAGATCCGTTCGTGGATGATGCGGGCATCCGTGGATTGCGCGCCGCCATCATCGAGGAAGCCGCGATCGTTGGTATCGAAGAAGCGGAACAGCTCGAAGCGGAGCTTGTCCGATTCGAGTCCGGACCTATCGTCGTCGGGGATGGAGCGGCCCACGATCTCGATGATCCCGTCGATAAGCGTGTTGTAGCGCGAGATGATGCGGTTCCCGCGCAGGATCTCGAAGATGCGCTGCTTGTTGGCGTCCGTGAGGATGGGTGCCGCCTCGACCATGTTGTCGCTCCTCATAGAGGCGGGAAGGGGTGACAGCGCGATGACCAGGGCATAGCTGTCGAGCTCCCAGCGGTGGAGCTTCCCCGGCT
Organism: Coriobacteriales bacterium OH1046; assembly: GCA_004010535.1. GTDB lineage: Bacteria > Actinomycetota > Coriobacteriia > Coriobacteriales > Atopobiaceae > RUG721. Next base: position 174,368 of record RQYE01000002.1, read on the forward strand.
CAGCATGCTCGTATTCGAACTGGATACCGCAGACATCGGTAAGCTGGTCCTTCACGAGCGTCGCGGTCGACATGTTGCTCGCGCCCACGATGAGCACGCGCGTCGCGCTCGTGTCGCCCTCCTCGAGCATCTTGTTGTCGAGATCGGAGGAGAGGTAGATGGTCAGGAATGCGAGCTCGCCGTCGGAGAGGACCCCCATGCCCGATTCAAGCGCCGCGCGCCGGGTGAACTCGAACGCCATCGGATACATCTTCTGGACATCCGCCGCCAGCGGGTTGTGCGCGGAAAGCCCGTATTTCTGGCGGTAGTAGAGCGGCCTGATATGGTGCGAGAGCTGATCGCGCACGAAGCCCTTGTTCATGAAGGTGAGGCAGCCCACACGCTCGAAATTGACGATGAGGCGCTCGGCGAGCTCCGAGACGTACTCGTCCTCATCGCTCTGGGCGGCGAAATCGGTGGTCTTGATGCCGAGCATGAGGGAGGTGATATAGAGGAGCTCCTCCGAGGGGAGTATGATGCCGCTCTTCTTGAGCTTCTCCGCGCTCATCTGGACCGATCGGTACGAGATCGTGCCCATGAGCGTGATCTGCTCCTCGCGGCCCATGATCACCCAATGGCCCTTGAGGCCGCGGAGCCATGAGACCTGGATCATCATGCCCTCGAGGCCGTTGCTGTCGAGGAAGCAGCGGGTTTGGAGATCGCTCTCGTACTGCTTGATGAGGCTCCGGCACAGCTCGTAGTAGTCGATGTCGTTCCCGGTCACCTCGGTGAGCGTGGTCTGGAGGAACGAGCGCACCTGCACGATGCACTCCGCATTGCCGAGGTGCTGGAGCTCGCTCCAGATGACCTTGCGCACGGTGATCTCATCGCCCCGCAGCGTATACCCCGTGCTCGCGACGCTTGCGAGGGCGATGCCGAAGGGTGCGAGGTCCTGCTTGAGCGTGCGGATATCCGAGATGACAGTGTTGCGGGAGACGGAGAAGACCTCCATCAAGCGGCCGATGGTGACCTGCCTGCCCGAGAGGGCGATGTAGAGGAGGAGCATGGCATGGCGTTCCCGCACCGAGAGATAGTAGCGCTCCGATGTGCGGGTGAGCCTGCCCACGCCCTTCCAGTCGACGTCGATGGCGCGCAGCCGCTGGTCGATGACGGCGACATGGCCGAGATCGCGGGAGGCGAGCCATGCGTCGATATCGGAGATGTCGTAATAGACGGTGCGGCGCGAGACCCCGTGCGCCTTGGCGATGCCGGCGATGGGAATGCCGTCTATGTTGTGCGAAAGGGTACGGAGAATCGAGGCCTGCCTGCTCTTGAGGGTCATGGCTCACACTCCTCTCTCCAACCGCCGGGTATGGGCAGCTGGCTCCATTATTGCCTGCGTCGGAAACCGCGAGAATTACCAACTTATTGCAAAAGATGTGCTGGCACACGTGCAAGTATCTGTGTCAAGGGGTGCGGTATCCGCCGTTTTTGCCCGGCATGCGATGCGGGCGTGGGCAAAGCCCCCTCTCCTCGTCCATGCCAGCGCATCGTTTCCTGTATCTGCGTTTTCTGTTGCCATGGCAACAGAATTTACCGTCCATCCAGAGTATGCTCCCGCTATCCATCGGATTACCCGCCGCTGACTCGACGCGGTGCGGCATCGACACGAGGAGGGCTCGTATGTTCTGCTACCAATGCCAGGAGACGGCCGGGGGCAAAGGCTGCACGGTCAAAGGCGTCTGCGGGAAATCGCCCGAGGTCGCGGCCATGCAGGATCTGCTGGTCTATGCGACCAAGGGGCTCTCGTGCGTGACGACGGAGCTGAGGCGCACGGGGATCGCGATCGATCCCTCTACCAACCACCTGGTGACGATGAACCTGTTCTCGACCATCACCAACGCCAACTTCGACTACGACGCCATCGCAGACCGCGTGCGCGAGACGCTCGCGGAGAAGGAACGGCTGCTCGCGCAGGTCGATGATGCCGCCTCGCTTCCCGAGGCCGCGCGCTGGAAGGGCGGCCCGTCCGAGTTCGATGCCAAAGCCTCGACGGTCGGCGTGCTCGCGACCGGGGACGAGGATGTGCGCAGTCTGCGCGAGCTCATCATCTACGGCCTGAAGGGCCTCTCGGCCTACACCAAGCACGCCAACGCGCTTCTCAAGGATGACGGGGAGGTCGATGCCTTCATCCAGCGCGCGCTTGCCGCGACGCTCGACGACAGCCTCTCGGTCGACGATTTGGTGTCACTCACGCTCGAGACGGGCGAGTACGGCGTGTCCGGCATGGCGCTGCTCGATGCCGCCAACACCGGGGCTTACGGTAACCCCGAGGCAACGGAGGTGCAACTCGGCGTCCGCAGCAACCCCGGCATCCTGGTTTCCGGGCACGACCTGCGCGATCTCGAGATGCTCCTCGAGCAGACGGAGGGGACGGGTGTCGATGTCTACACCCATGCGGAGATGCTGCCCGCCCACTATTATCCTGCGTTCAAGAGGTACCCGCATCTCGCGGGCAACTACGGTAATGCTTGGTGGAGGCAGGAGGAAGAGTTCGAGAGGTTCAACGGGCCCATCCTCATGACGACCAACTGCGTGGTGCCGCCGGCAGACTCCTATCGGGATCGCCTGTGGACCACCGGTGCCACCGGCGTACCCGGCTGCCGGCATATCGATGGCGCGTATGGCGAGGCCAAGGACTTCTCCGCGCTTATCGATCAGGCCAAGGCCTGCGCTCCCCCCGAGGAGCTCGAGACGGGCGCTATCGTCGGCGGCTTCGCCCACGAGCAGGTGCTCGCCTTGGCGGACAAGATCGTGGACGCAGTGAAGACGGGGGCCATCCGCACGTTCGTGGTCATGGCCGGATGCGACGGGAGGATGAAGTCGCGCGCATACTACACCGAGTTCGCCCGCCGCCTGCCCCGGGATACGGTCATCCTCACGGCGGGGTGCGCGAAGTACCGGTACAACAAGCTGGGCCTCGGCGCTATCGACGGCATCCCGCGCGTACTCGATGCCGGCCAATGCAACGACTCCTACTCGCTTGCGCTCATCGCGCTCAAGCTCGCGGAGATCTTCGACCTCGAGGACCTCAACGACCTGCCGCTCGTCTTCAACATCGCCTGGTACGAGCAGAAAGCCGTCATCGTGCTGCTCGCCCTGCTCTACCTAGGGGTGAGGAACATCCACCTCGGTCCCACGCTGCCGGCGTTCCTCTCGCCCAACGTGGCGAACGTGCTGGCGGAGCACTTCGGCATCGCCGGTATCGGCACGGTCGACGATGACCTCGAGCTCTTCTTCGGGAAGGGGGCCTAGCAGGGCGGCGGCCTCCCGCCAACGGGCCTGTCCGCCGGTTTGGCCCGCAGCGCGGCGTCATCGCGGCGCGCGGCCTATAATGAGGGCATGGATGCGAAGCTTGTGAGAGATGCGCTGATGAGATTCGCCGTCGGCGTGGTGGCGGTGGGCCTGCTCGTGTTCGTCCCCGCCGGCTCCTTCGGCTACACGGCGGGATGGGTTCTCATGGGCATCCTTTTCGCCCCCATGCTCCTCGCGGGCATCGTGCTGCTCGTCTTCAAACCCGATCTGCTCCGCAGGCGCCTCAAAGCACGGGAGGAGCAGGCCGAGCAGCGCGGCGTCATCGCGGCGAGCGGCCTCATGTTCACCGCTGCTTTCGTTGTGGCGGGGTTGGGCTTCCGTTTCGGCTGGATCGGCTTCCCCACCTGGGCCGAGCGTCTCGGCGCGGTGCTCTTCCTTGCCGGATACGCGCTCTTCGCCGAGGTGCTGCGCGAGAACGAGTACCTCTCGCGCACGGTCGAGATCCAAGAGGGCCAGCATCTCGTCGATACCGGCCTCTACGGTATCGTCCGCCATCCTCTGTATGCTGCGACGCTGTTGCTCTTCCTGAGCATGCCGATCGTGCTCGACGCACCCCTCTCGCTTGCGATCATGCTGGCCTACCTGCCCATCATCTCGCGGCGCATCGCCAACGAGGAGCAGGTCCTCGAGCAGGGCCTCAGGGGCTATCGCGCGTACGAGCGGCGCGTGCGCTACCGTGTCATTCCCTTTGTATGGTAGAGGCCTTAGAGCGCCAGGATGCCGAGGTGCTCGAGCAGGACCTTCGCACCGATGAGGATGAGGATCGCACCGCCCACGATGCTGGCGATCTTGCGGTGCCTGGCACCGAAGCGGTTGCCGATGAGCACCCCCGCGAAGCTGAGGCAGAACGTGATGATGCCGATGAGCACCACGGCGCACACGATGTCGATCTCGAGCGGCGCCAGGGCGATGCCCGAGGCCAGCGCATCGATGGAGGTCGCGATGGCGAGCATGAGCAGCTCGTTTAGCGGTACATGGTCGACCGAGCCGCGCTCGATATCCCCCTGGCCCTCAAGGGCTTCGCGGATCATGCCGCCGCCGATCAAGGCGAGAAGGATGAAGGCGATCCAATGGTCGACGGGCTCGATGAGCCAGAGGAACTGGCTGCCGAGCGCCCAGCCGATAAGCGGCATACCCGCTTGGAACAGGCCGAATGCGAGGGCGAGCTCGAGCGTGGTCAACCAGTTGACGCGCGCCATTCCGAGACCCTTGCAGATGGATACCGAGAAGGCGTCCAACGACAGCCCCACAGCGAGCAATATCAGCTCGAAAAGACCCATGCGCCCCTCCTCATGCCCGCTTCCCCAAACCGGCAAAGGAAGAGTATAGGGCAAACGGTGCGGATGGATGGGCGTGGCGAATCCTCTCCGCTATTCCAGCGTTTCCGCGCACCGTGCGAGCAGGTCGATGATGGACAGGTGCTGTGGGCAGGCCGCCTCGCACCGCCCGCATGCGATGCAGGATGAGGCAGGGTTCCCCGTGCTTGCAGCCCGAGCGTACAGCGTGCGTGCGTGCTCTCTCCGGCCGTTGCCGAGCTGCTCGTTCATCGCCGAGAAGACAGCGGGGATGGGGATTTTTTGCGGGCAGCCCGCCGTGCAGTAGCCGCATCCGGTGCATTGGATGATGCCCGACGCGCCGAGAGCCGCCTGCGCTTGGCGGATCGTCGCGCGCTCTGCGGCATCGAGGGGTTTGAAATCGCGCATGGACGAGAGGTTATCGGCCATCTGCCCGATGTCCGACATGCCCGAGAGCACGGCGAGCACGCCGTCGAGCGATGCGGCGAAGCGGATGGCCCAGGAGGCGGGGGAGGCGTCCGGATTCGCAGCCGCGAGGATCCGCGCAACCTCGGTAGGCGGATGTGCGAGCTTGCCGCCTTTGACGGGTTCCATGATCACGATCTGCTTGCCATGCGCACGGGCGATCTCGTAGTTGGCGCGTGCGTGCACGGTGGGGCTCTCCCAGTCGGCGTAGTTGATCTGCAGCTGCACGAACTCCGCATCGGGATGCAGGGTCAGGAGCTCGTCGAGCAGCTCGGGGCCATCGTGGTACGAGAAACCCCAATGGCGGATGGTGCCCTCGCGCTTAAGCTGGCGTGCGTAATCCCAGAGGCCCATGCGGTCGTACTTGCTGCGGTTGCCCGACATGATGGAATGCAGCAGGTAATAGTCGATGTAGTCGGTTCCCATGCGCTTGAGGCTCGTCCGGATCTGCTTGCGTGCAGCAGCCTCGGTGGGAGCGATGGGTGCGTAGAGCTTGGTCGCGATGGTGAACGACGCGCGCGGATGGCGGCGCACGAGCGCCTTGCGCGTGGCATCCTCCGAACCCACATACACGAGCGCGGTATCGAAATAGGTGAAACCCGCTTCGAGGAACATATCGACCATGGTGCAGGTTTGCCCGATGTCGGTCATGAGGCCCTTGCGCGGCAGCCGCATGAGGCCGAATCCCAGATTGGACATGGCACCCTCCTGTTCCGCGTACTCGCGCCTCGATTGTAGCGCTGCTTCCAAGAGGCGGATGCAGTCCCATCTAGACCGTACCCATGAGCAAATCGGAGTTGTGGGAAGATTTCAGGCGAGGCTGCGCGTTACAGGAGGAGAGGCGTCAAAGAAGCGCAGGTAGAAATGGTTCCCCGTATGACGGGTCGAGCGATGGGAGAGAAATCTTCCCACAACTCCGATTTGCTCATGGGTACGGTCTGCCCATCGTGCCTACGCGCGCCGGAATTCGAAATGCTCGAACAGATCGGCCACGCCTGCGGGCATGTCGGAGGGGAAAACCGTCTCGTTGGGAAGCGATCCGTCCGTACCGGTGTGACGGTAGGCCTGAACCGCCCAGGTCCTCACGCCGCGCGCAGCCAGATCGCGGCCGATCGCCGCGATGTCGTCCTGCGACAGCAGGGCGGGATGCCAGGTGGTGCGTGCCTCCATATCCACGTCCGCCTCGAGGACGGCATCGAGGCTCGCGCGCGCGAGGGGGCCGGTGCCCGGTGCCAGCGTCACCCGATCATAGGCATCCCACGGGGCCTTCACATCGAGGCCCACCCAGTCAACGGAGGGAAGGATCGCGCGCAGGCGCGCGGGGAACGCGCCGCAGGTGTGGAGCCCCACGGCAAAGCCCAGCTCGCGGGCATGCTGCGCCGCGCCGATGACGTCTTCCTGCGCAAGCGGCTCGCCGCCCGAGAAGACCACGCCGTCGAGCAGGCCCCGCCGCGCCTCGAGGAACGAGAAGAGCTCTTCGGCTCCCAGTGTGGCGGCATCGCGCGCCTGCAGGATGTGGTTCTGGCAGTAGGGGCACCTCCACGGGCATCCGGCGAGGAATGCCACGCATGCGAGCCTCCCCGGCCAATCGACCGTGGAGAACGGCGTGATCCCCCCGATGTAGAGCGGTCCGCCGCCGCCCCGGGAGGAGACGGCAGCGGAGTCGTGGACCGTCATGTTGCGAGGAACCTAGTTCATGCAGCAGGAAGCGGGCTCGACGAACTCGACGCGCTCGTGGAACTCGCCCTTCTTGCCGACATTGTAGAAGGAGACGGGGCGGTAGTAACCCATGACGCGGGTCCAGACCTCGCACTCCTGGCGCTCGCTGTTATCGAGCTCGATGCCGTCGATGACGACGCTGTTCTGCGTGAGTTCTTCCTTGTTGACCATGATGCTCTCTTTTCTCGCTACGGCTTCTACTGCTATTCTTCCCGTTTTCGGCCGGGTCGTAACCGCTTCCGGCGTGTGGCTCCGCTAGGCGCCCAGTGCTTCCTGCTGCGTGCGCTTGGCCTGCACCAGCTCCTCGTCGCAGATCGGGCAGTAGCTGTGCTCGCCTGCGATGTAACCGTGCTTGGGGCAGATCGAGAACGTGGGCGTGATCGTGATGTAAGGCAGGCGGAAGTTCTCGAGGGAGCGCTTGACCAGCTGCTTGCAGGCCTCGGCGGACGACACGCGCTCGCCCATGTAGAGGTGCAGGACGGTGCCGCCGGTGTACTTCTTCTGCAGCTCCTCCTGCTCGGCGAGGGCTTGGAACGGATCTGCGGTATAGCCCACGGGCAGTTGCGAAGAGTTGGTGTAGTAGGGCTCCGCAGAGGTTCCGGCCTGGATGATGTCGGCGTAGCGCTTGCGGTCCTCGCGCGCGAAACGGTACGTGGTCCCCTCGGCGGGCGTGGCCTCGAGGTTGTACATGTGCCCCGTCTCCTCCTGGAACTCCACCATCTTCTCGCGCACGTGGTCGAGCGCGCGGATGACGAGCGCGCGGCCCTCCGGCGCGGTGAGATCGCAGGCGTCGTCGGTGAAGTTGCGCACCATCTCGTTCATGCCGTTGACGCCGATGGTCGAGAAGTGGTTGCGGAGCGTGCCCAGGTACCGGTAGGTGTAGGGGAAGAGGCCCGAGTCGATGAGGCGCTGGATCTCCTTGCGCTTGAGCTCGAGCGAGATCTTGGCCAGCGTGAGCAGGGAGTCGAGCTCCTTCATCAGGCCCGCCTCGTCGCCCTTGTGCTTGTAGCCCAGCCGTGCCATGTTCATGGTGACGACGCCGATCGAGCCGGTCTGCTCGGCGGATCCGAAGAGGCCGTTGCCGCGCTTCAGGAGCTCGCGCAGGTCGAGCTGGAGGCGGCAGCACATGGAGCGCACCATGTGCGGCTCGAGATCGGAGTTCACGAAGTTCTGGAAGTAGGGCAGGCCGTACTTCGCGGTCATCTCGAAGAGGAGGCCCGCATTCTTGGAATCCCAGGGGAAGTCCTTCGTGATGTTGTAGGTGGGGATGGGGAAGGTGAACACGCGGCCCTTGGCGTCGCCTTCGGTCATGACCTCGATGAACGCGCGGTTGATCATGTCCATCTCTTCTTGCAGGTCGCCGAAGGTGAAGTCCACCGGCTTACCGCCCACCAGCGGGACCTGGTCGCGAAGGTCCTCGGGGCAGGTCCAGTCGAAGGTGAGGTTGGAGAACGGCGTCTGCGTGCCCCAGCGCGAGGGGACGTTCATGTTGTAGACGAAGCCCTGCATCTCCTGCTTGACGCTCTCGTAGGAGAGGCGGTCGGCGCGGACGAAGGGGGCGAGGTAAGTGTCGGTGGACGAGAAGGCCTGCGCACCGGCCCACTCGTTCTGAAGCGTGCCGAGGAAGTTGACCATCTGGCCCATGGCGGCGCCGAGGTGCTTGGGGGGCGCGGACTCGACCTTGTTGGGCACGCCGTTGAAACCCTCGTTGAGCAGGGTGCGCAGGCTCCAGCCGGCGCAGTAGCCGGAGAGCATGTCGAGGTCGTGGATATGCACGGCGCCCGAGCGATGCGCCTCGCCCACGGCAGGCGGGTAGATGTGGGAGAGCCAGTAGTTGGCGATGACCTTGCCCGAGACGTTGAGGATGAGACCGCCGAGCGAGTAGCCCTGGTTGGCGTTGGCGTTGACGCGCCAATCCGCACGGGAGAGGTACTCGTTGACGGAGCTCGTGACGTCGATGTAGGTCTCGCGGTCGCGGCGGGTCTGGCTGCGCTTCTCGCGGTAGACGATGTAGGCGCGGGCCGTGGCGAAGTGGTTGGCGGCGATGAGCGTCTGCTCGACGATGTCCTGGATCTCCTCGACCGTGGGGGCGGCGCCGTCGAAGCGGTGGGCGATGACCTTGCAGACCTGGCCGGAGAGGATGATGGCCTCGTCGGGGCCGAACTCGCCGGTGGCCTCGCCGGCCTTCTCGATGGCTGCGGTGATCTTGCTCTGGTCGAACGATGCGAGCGAGCCGTCGCGCTTGACGATGCTGGATGGATAGTGGTGGCTTGCTGACGGCATGGGCTCCTCCTCGGCTACGTTTGACCGTCCCGAATATGCGCTGTGATGCATGGCTGCAAGAAACACAATAACTTGTGGGAACGGATAAATCAATACGCAATATGTGGTGTGCGGAACTAATCCGCGAACGGTAGGCGCACCCGCCTGCGCAGCCTCAGCGCTTCTTGCGGAAGGGCAGGTAGAATGCCCCGATCACCGCGAAGGACAGCACGGCGAGGAGCGCCACGTAAGCGTACCACTGCCAGATCTCGGTGAGGGCGAGGTTGATGGGCGTGCGGAAGGTGAAGAAGAAATTGGGGGTGTTCTCCACGGAGCGCAGCACCGTGCCCGTATAGGTGGGGAAGGCGAAGGCGGAGTTCAGGTAGATGGAGATGAGCCCGAAGGCGTAGAACAGCGCGAGGGTGGACCAGAAGTGCCGCGCGGAGATGTCCACCTCGCCGGAGCGTGCGATGTAGACGCCCAACACCACGAGCATCGAATGGTAGATGAAGAACTGGTAGGCGATGGGATGGGAAAACGCCTGGTCGGGCGTGATGCCGTTGGTGAAGATGGAGGGCAGGAGGAGCGCCGCCGCAGCACCCGCGATGCAGGTGGGGTACATGAACGCGAGGACGGTCGTGCGCCGCCGCTCGCTTTCGGCGAAGCGCACGTAGAAGATCAGGAAGATCTGGATCGAGCAGAGGTGGAAGGGCAGATGGCGCCATTCCATGAACAGGTGCAGGGAGGTGCCGTCGGCGGAGGGCACCATCTGGATGTTGGAGAAGATCTTGATGATCTCCGAGATGGCGGCCAGCACGCAGGCGGCGGTGAGGACGCGCTCGATGGGAGCGGGGCGCGCAAGCAGGAGCCGGGAGGCGATGGCGATGCCGATTGCAGAGATGGAGAGCCAGATGATGTGCTGGAAGCTGAACATGCGGGCCCCTTCATGCCGACGGTGGCGCTATCACTCACATGATACGGGAGGGAGGGCGCGACGGTGTGCGCCTCTTCGCCGATTGGCACCGCGCGGGGGCCATCGTGCACGCCGTGAACGTGTTCGCGACGGGCCTCGCCATCTGGGCTGAGAACCCGCATCATGCGCGCCATGGCCGATATGGACGGCACGGATGCGAGGGTAAGGGCCAGGATAACCTACGAGCATTTCGACGAGCTCGACCATATCGGCGGGATCGTTCCCGCCGAGACGTTCGCTGCGGCGTTTCGCGAGGCGTGCGAGGGCGCAGATGGCCTGAACCCGCTCGTCCCGTCCGATCTGCTTGCGCACGGCATCCACCGACCCTTCGGCTGCGAGCTCGCCGAGGTGCTGCGCGTCCAGATCTTCCTGCGCTATGCGGGAAGCCCCCTGCATGCCGCCGATCTGCTCACGTGGACGCAGCTCGAGGAGACGGGCTGGGTGCGCGACTGCGTGGAGGAGCTCATGGCCCATGCCGGCACCGCTCCCGCGTGCGATACCCGCGTCGTTTGGGTGGAAGACCAGCGGAGCTGCCACGAGCGCGCGGCCGCACGCTCCACGCGTGACCAGGCTGCGAGCAAACGCGTGGTCAAGCTGGCGTTCTGGCTGAGCATCGCCTTCTATGTCGCGGCCTTCGTCTTCGAGCTCGCCTGCGGCGACCTTACCAGCGCACCCCTCTTCCCCATCGATCCCGTCGAGCCCGTGCGCGCAGGATTGAAGATCGTGCTCGGATCGGTTTCCGCAGCCACCCTGTTCATCGGCAGCTATTACGACAAATCGTCGTTCTCGCGCGTGCATGAGGACCATATCAAGATGGAGCGCTTCTTCGCATGGGCCGGATCCCAGCTCGATGCGTGCGGCCAGTGCGCGGAGCTTCTCGAGCGCATCGCCCGCGAGGAGCTTATCGAGAACGGAAACTGGTACTCCTACCAGCTCGAAGGTGCACCCGATCCCGTGCTGTGAGAAAGACATCCCCGTCGTGGCGCGGTGCGGAATGCGCTAGAATGGGCGGTGCGCCGGTTTAGCTCAGTTGGTAGAGCAACGGTCTTGTAAACCGTAGGCCATCAGTTCGAGTCTGATAACCGGCTCCACGATTTTATGCGGGCCGCCGATACGCTCGGCGGCTTCTTCTTGAGCGCATGTCTTTCGTGCCTTTGTTTTCCAGTAGGTCGCGTATGTCGATAATGGAAAGTAACAATTTAAATTAATAAAAAACAATAATAAATACTTGACACGTGCTAGAGACACCATATAATCAAAATCAATAAGAAACACGATTAAATAAAAGTGTTTCGGAATTATCACGAAAAAATTGAAGGGATTGGTGGGACCTATGAAGCTCGTTGCAGTTACAGCCTGCCCCTCTGGCGTCGCGCATACGTACATGGCGGCCGGCGGTCTGAGAAAGGCTGCGGAGAAGTACGGGGTCGAGATCCATGTGGAGACCCAGGGTTCCATCGGTATCGAAGGAGAGCTCACGCCTGAGCAGATCGTCGAGGCGGATGCGGTGATCCTTACCAACAACATCGGCATCAAGCATGAGGAGCGCTTTACGGGTAAGCCGATTATCCGTGTGGGAGCCTCCGATTGCATAGCCAAGGGCGGCTCCATCGTCAAGACCGTCATGAAGAAGCTCGGCAAGTAGCGTCTCGGCAACCTTATCAAGAAGGGGGTAGAACCATGTCAGATCTCATCACCATTCTCAGAGGCGCCAAGAAGCACGTCATGACCGGCGTCTCATACATGATTCCGTTTGCTGTTGCAGGTGGTGTCACCTTGGCGGTCTGCGTTATGCTCGGCGGTCAGAATGCCGTGCCCAGCGAGGGCGTACTCGGTCTCATCGCCCAAGTCGGTATCGCAGGACTCACCCTCATGGTTCCCGTGCTCGCGGGTTATATAGCGTACTCTATCGCCGACCGCGCGGGTATCGCTCCCGGCTTCATTGGCGGGTATATCGCAAATACCATAGGCGCGGGTTTCCTCGGAGGCCTTTTCGCCGGCCTGCTCGCGGGCATTCTCGCCTTCTATCTTAAAAGGGTGAAGGTTCCCGCCGCCATGAGCTCCGTCGTCTCCATCTTCATCATCCCCCTTGTCGATACCCTGCTGGTCTGCTGCGTGATGCTGTTTGTTGTCGGCACACCCATCGCCGCCATGATGTCGGCCCTCACCGACTGGCTTAACAATATGGGCACCGGCAATGCCGTCCTGCTCGGCATCATCCTTGGCGCCATGGACTGCACCGATATGGGCGGCCCCATCGGAAAGGTCGCCTACACCTTCGGCGTGACGATGGTGGGAACCATCGAGGCTTCCACCGGCTTGCCGTCCTTCTCGGCTATGCAGGTCATGGCTGCAGTGGGCGCCTCCTGCGCCATCCCGCCGCTCGCCTGCGGCCTTTCCACTCTCTTGTTCCGCGACCGCTATACCGACGATGAGAAGGAGGCGGGAAAGGCTGCGCTCGTCATGGGCGTCGTCTCCATCTCCGAGGGAGCCATTCCCTTCGCCGCCAATTCCCCGTTGCGTACCATCCCCCAACTCATGGTCGCCGGCGGTCTCGGCGGTGCGCTGGCCATGCTGCTCGGCGCGGGCAACCCCGCCCCCTGGGGCGGTCTCATCGTGGCGCCGATTGTCACCAATCCGTTCGGCTACTGCCTGGCGATTGCCGCCGGGGCCGTCGTGGGAGCCCTGCTCATGGGAATCTCCCGCAAGGCGATCGCAGCCAAAACTGAGATGGTTGGAGAAGATGATGATGACGATCTCGACCTTGACATCGAGATCGGCTAGGCGCGAGAAGACGCATCGCATGGCAGGAGGCCGGCGGGCTCGATCCGCCGGCCTCCTGCCATGCGCTCTTGCTCTTGGGAGGAATGGACGGCCTCCTTACAGGCAGGTCGACCCGAGCCTCGCCACCGCTTTGCGTGCCTTATCCGTGAAGCTCTCCATGATGATCGAGTTGAAGTCGCCTATGTTTGCAAAGCGGTAGGTTCCTGAAGACGAGAGCTTGCTCGTGTCGGCCACGAGGTACGTGTTCGAGGAGTTGCGGATAACGAGTTCCTTCACGGAGCCGTCATCGATGTTATAGGTGAGGACGGAGCCGTCTTCAAGGTCGACTGCGAGCGCACCGATGAAGGATCGATCGAAACGCATTGACCCGACCATTTTGAGGGTGGCCGAGCCCACGAAGCCGTCGAGGTCGCGGCTAACGGCACCGCCCGTGCACACGGCGCTCACCAAAGGGTTTATGGCGAGCGTACGCATAATCTCCATCATGTTGGAGATGACGGTGCACTGCTTCGTGCCGGCTGCGAGCAGCTCGGCGATAGCGAGCGTGGTTGTGGAAACATCCAGAAAGACGGTGTCATCATCGTGAATGAGCGCGTAGGCCTTTTCGGCGATGGCGCGTTTTGCCGCAGTGTTGGCTGTGAGACGTTTCGTGATGTTGCGCTCCGGTGCGGAGGCAACGCTGACCGCACCGCCGTAGACGCGCTGAAGCTTTCCTTGGGCATCGAGCTGCTTGAGATCCTTGCGAATGCAGTCATCGGTCACAGAGAAAAGCTCTGCGAGATCGGTTACGGTCACACGTCCCTCGGAATTGATAAGCTCGATGATCTTATCGTGGCGCTCTTTGAGAAACATAATAGCCTCCCAAACGATACTCACTTGGAAAGAACAATACGTTATATTGTGCCACACACGAGGAAAATCGGAAATCACATGCTTTATGAGAGCTCGTGCAGGAGGTTCTCCCGACAGATGGCGATGGCGTTTGCGGTTTCGGCATCCTTAGAGAAGAGACCGCTTGTACCGATGACGAACGTATCGGCACCCGCATCGCGCAGGGCACGATACCAACGCTCGTTGCATGAGCCATCGACTTCGATATCGAACGAGAGGCCAAGCCGGTCGCGCAGCCTCGCTGCGGCCTCGATTTTGGCAAGCACGGGTTCGACGAAGTCTTGGCCTGCGAATCCGGGGTCGACGGCCATGATGAGCAGGCGGTCGAGCACCTCCGCATACGGCTCGACCACATCGAGCCTGGTCGCAGGATTGAGGAATACGCCGAAGCCCACGTTGTGCGCATCCATGGCGCGCTTGAGCCTCCATACCTGCCGTTCGATCACCTCGGGCGGCATTGTTACCATCGTGGCCCCGCTATCCATGCAGAGTCCGACAAGGTCGAGCTCTATGTTGTCGACATACAGATGGCATTCGATGGGCTTGTCCGTGAGGTCGCGCACGCCCTTCACGAAGCATGGCGTCCAGCTCATGTTCTTGCAGTAGTGCCAGTCGAGGATATCGGCATGGTACTCGTCGGCGAACGGCTCAAGCGCGGCGATCTCGTTTGCGATGTGCATGAGGTCAACGCACATGAGGGAAGGTGACACGCGGACATCCATGGAGGGCTCCTGTCTTCTCCGAACATAGGGTATTCGATTTCAAGAATAAACAATAAAAAATTATTGTCAAGAAATATAAAACAAGATATACTGATTCTAAAATAAGAATATGATCGGAGGAAGCATGCTCACCGAACGCAGTGCTCGTATCAAGGAGGCCCTCTTCGCGAATCCGCGCAGGATATCGCTCGAGCGTGCATGCCTCTGGCAGGAGAGCTATGAGGAGACCGAAGGTGAGCCCATCATCCTCAGGCGCGCGAAGGCTTTCGCCCACGTGCTCGAGAAGCATGCCATCGTCATCGACGACGATGACCTTCTGGTGGGTAATCGCAGCGAATCTCCGCGCGCCGGCGTCATCTCGCCGGAGATGAGTCCTTATTGGATCATCGACGAGCTCGACGAGTTCTCCACGCGCCCCCAGGATACCTTCGAGATGAGCGAGGATGACAAGAGAAAATTCCGTGAGGTCGTCTATCCCTATTGGGCTGGCAGATCGTTGAACGACTGGTATCGCGCACACCGTGAGGATGATGTGAGAGCCGCCGAGGCCGACAAGGTTTTCGCTGTAGCGCAGACCGACAAGGGCCAGGGCCACATCATCTGCGACTTCGACGAGGTGCTCGAGCGGGGTCTTGGGGACATCCTCGCCGAGTGCAAACGCCATCTGACATCCTCACCCAAAAACGAGTTCTACCAAGCGAGCGTCATCTGCATGAAGGCCATGACCGCCTACATCGACCGCTATCGGATCCTCGTGGACGAGCGTATCGCGGGCGGAGTATGCAGCCCCCAGCGTGCAGCCGAACTCGCCCGTATCTCCGAGGTGCTCGGCCATATCGCCACCCAGCCGGCACGCGACCTCTATGATGCCCTCCAGCTCGTGTGGCTCGTCTCGGTAGCCTTGCAGCATGAGTCAAACGCGAGCTCCCTCTCGTTGGGCCGTGCCGATCAGTACCTGCTTCCCTTTTACCGTGCGAGCGTCGAGGCCGGTGTGACCCAGGCCGAGATCCGCGAGCTCCTCCAGTGCTTCTATCTCAAGTTCAACACCATCATCGCCGTGCGCTCCACCGAGAGCGCGCGCTTCTTCGCCGGCTTTCCCATCGGCTACAACCTCGTGGTGGGCGGTGTCGATGAACAGGGCGATGACGCTGCGAACGAGCTCTCCGAACTGCTGCTCGACCTCCAGCGCGATACGCGCCTGCCTCAGCCCAACCTCAGCCTGCGCGTGCATAAAGATACGCCCGAAGGCCTGCTCCGCAAGGCCGTCGAGATCATCCGCCTAGGCGATGGGCTGCCGCAGTGCTTCAACGATGAAGTCAATATCGAATCGTTTGTCCGGCGTGGCGTGAGCGCCTCCGATGCCCGTGACTACGCCGTTGTCGGCTGCGTGGAGCTTTCCATTCCCGGCCGCATGTACGGCCTGCATGACATCTCGATGTTCAACATGCTCAAGTGCCTCGAGATAACTCTCCGGGAGAACCCCCGGGGCTTCGGCGGCTTCGAGGACCTCGTCTCCGCCACCGAAGCTACCATCGACCGCTACGTGGCCCTTATGGTGCGCGGCTGCGACACCTGCGACCGCGCGCATCGCGAGACCAGTCCCACGCCCTTCCTCTCCACGTTCGTGCACGACGCGCTCGAGAAGGGGGCCGATATCACTTCGGGCGGGGCGCGCTACAATCCTAGCGGGGTGCAGGGCGTGGGCACGGCCAATCTCGCCGATTCGCTCTACGTCATCAAGAAGGCTGTTTTCGATGAGAAATCCGTCTCTTGGAAGGAGCTGCTCGACGCGCTCGAACGAGATTGGACGGGTGATGGCGACGAAACCTTGCGCCAACGCTTCGTTAACGCCTATCCCAAGTACGGCAACGATGTGGACGAGGTCGACGAGCTGGGCAGGCATTTCCTCGCCCATTACGGCCGCGAGGTCGAGAGATACGGCAACGTGCGCGGCGGCTTCTTCCAGCCGGGTAGCTACACGGTTTCCGCCCACGTGCCCTTGGGCGCTGCGGTGGGCGCTACTCCCGACGGCCGTCGTTCCGGCGAGCAGCTCGCCGATGGTGGCCTCTCTCCCATGGCGGGCCGCGATCAGCATGGTCCCACAGCGAGCCTCATGTCGGTCTCGAAGCTCGAGAACGTGCTCGATACCAACGGGAGCCTCCTCAACGTGAAATTCTCTCCTGCAACGCTTGCCGGTGAAGAGGGTCTGGCCAAGCTCGAGGCGTACATCCGCTCGTTCAGCCGCCTAGGCATCCAGCACATCCAGTTCAACGTTATCGATCGTGCTACGCTTATCGATGCGCAGGAACATCCCGACCGTCACAGGAATCTCGTGGTGCGTGTGGCAGGCTACTCGGCTCTGTTTGTAGAGCTTTCCAAGGCCATTCAGGACGATATCATCAATCGTACCGAGCATGTGCTGTGATAGGGTGTCATCCTTCGCGCGGCTCCGCATCTCTAAGGGAGCCGTCCGAAGGGCGCGCTGAGAAGCCAACGCGTTCGCAAGCTTGCTCGAATCGAGAGGATGACGTGGAAGCGACTGTTACCAACATACAGAGATTCTCGCTGCATGACGGCGGCGGTATCCGCACGGTGGGCTTCCTCAAGGGTTGTCCATTCCGCTGTCCGTGGTGCTGCAATCCCGAGAACCTCTCCTACGAGCCCGAGGAATCGTTCAACGAGAAGCTCTGCATCGACTGCTCGCGCAGGTCTGGCGAAGACTGCATACGCCCTTCTGAGGAGTGCCCTACGGGTGCGAAGAGGCTGCTCGGAGAGATCCGTGAAGCCTCCGACTTTGCCGGCGAGCTTGTGCGCGATAGTATCTTCTTCGATGAATCGCACGGTGGTGTTACGCTCTCGGGAGGGGAGTGCCTTGCCCCTATCGAGCGGCAGGCCTTTGTCGCCGAGGTGCTCGGGGCGGTAAAGGCGGCGGGTGTGCATACCGCCGTCGAGACCACGCTCGCCATGCCCCTCTCCGATCCTGCAGGACTTGTTGCCTGCGTGGATGTATGGCTCGTCGATTTCAAGATCGCCGACCGCGCGGAGAGCCTGCGCGTGACGGGGATCGATCCCGATTTGCGCGATGCCAACCTGCGGGCCCTTCTCGATAGGGGAGCGCATGTGATTGCGCGTATGCCCATCATCCCGGGTTTCACCGATGCGCGTGCCAACGTGGAAGCAAACATCGCTCGCGCCATCGGCCTCGGTATCACCGAGGCCGATGTTCTCCCGTTCCACCAGTTGGGCGAGAGCAAGTACGAGACGCTCGGCATGGGCTACCCCTTATCGGGAGTCACCCAGCTCTCGGCTGAAGATGTCGGATGGATTAAGGAGCTCGCCGAAGCCGCGGGACTCCATACGGTAGTAGATGGCCGGTAGAGCTGCCGGCTTCGAAGAGAAAGGTCGTCGATCATGGAACTGTTTCTGGATACCGCCGATGCCCGCGCCGTAGCCGAGCTCTCCGAGGTGCTCACCGTTGCCGGCGTCACCACAAACCCCACCATCATCACCAAATCGGGCAAGACGCCCGAGCAGGTCGCCGCCGAAATGCTCGCGGTGCTTTCACCCGACCAGAAGTTCTTCATGCAGGTTATCGCCGAAGACGCCGAGGGCATGCTCGCCGATGCGCATCGCATCTGCAGCCTGCGCGAAAAGAATATGTGCGTGAAGATCCCCGTGACGCCCGAGGGCATGAAGGCCATCAAAGCCGCCAAGGCCGAGGGCATGTGCGTGCTCGCGACCGCCATCTACACCGCCGACCAGGCCTTCCTCGCCGCGATGAACGGTGCGGACCACCTTGCCCCCTACGTCAACCGCATGGAGAGCCTCGGCGACGGCGTGGGTCAGGTGCTCGATCTCATCCAGATGCTCGCGGGCTCGGGCCTGCCCGCCGGGATCATCGCCGCCTCGTTCAAGAACGTCTACCAGGTGCACCAGCTCATCACCGCCGGCATCCAGGCCGTCACCGTTGCGCCCGATGTGGTGTGGAGCATGATCGGGCATCCGTCCACGCAGCTTGCCGTCGATGAGTTCGTGGATGCATGGGAGGCGAGCTTCGGGCGCCGCACGTTCGCATAGGCTTCCGGTGCGACATGGAGCGCGTTTTACGGCGGAGCGTTCCCCCGGCACGGCTTCTGGCGACTGTGCAGTCACCGGGAGCGTTGCTGGGCAAACGTGCCGAGAAGGATATTCGAAAGGGCTGCAGAAGAGCGTTCCCCCAGCATTGTCTCCAACGACTGCACAGTCGCCAGAAGCCGTGCCGGGGGAACGCCCGGAGAAGGGAGGCCCTGACAGGCCCCCCTCCACGGATCCCTGCTGTGGCCGGGCCTACGGATGGGCTTTTCTGTAGGGGTCATGTTCCTTGAGATCATGCTCGTCTGCTCCGCTATAATGATGCGCGTATCTGTATCTTTGCGTTCAGAAGAGGAGCTTACGTGGCAAACCACTTTCGCAGCAGCGAACGCGATGGTTTGGAGGAGGAGGCCGAGCAGCTTGCCGCCTCCACCGCAGAGGTGGCCGATCCCCAGCTTCCCGACCTCGAGGAAAGCGGGACTCCCGGTCGCATCCAAGTGCCCACGATCGAGCAGCCCGCCTCGACTCCGGCGTTCTCGGTCCCGTCCGTCACGGGCGATCCTGCCGAGTCCGCCGATGAGCCCGAGGCACGGCCTGCGGCTGACGACATCTACTCGTCCCTTGCGTCCGACGAGGATGATCAGCCCATCGCTCACACCGGCAATCCGACCATCTCGTTCAGAAACGTAACACTCATCTACCCGTCGCAGCCCGAGAAGCCCGCCCTCGACGACATGAGCGTGGACATCTATCCCGGCGAGTTCGTCTTCGTCGTAGGCCATTCCGGATCGGGCAAGACCTCGTTTCTGCGCCTCATCACGCGCGAGATGCGCGCGACGAGCGGCCAGGTCATCGTCGCCGGCCAGGAACTCACCAAGATGCGCAACGGCAAGGTGCCCTACCTGCGCCGTCAGATCGGCTGCGTCTTCCAGGACTTCAAGCTCCTGCCCGACAAGACAACCTACGAGAACGTGGCCTTCGCACTCGAGTGCATCGGCAAGCCCCAATCGGTCATCAAGGTGCAGGTGCCCGAGGTGCTGCGCCTTGTCGGGCTGGGGGAGTCGATGGACAAGTTCCCCGATCAGCTTTCCGGCGGCGAGCAGCAGCGCGTCTCCATTGCCCGCGCCATGGTCAACCGTCCGCCGCTCCTGGTGTGCGACGAGCCCACGGGCAACCTCGACCCCGCCATCTCGCTCGGCATCATGAAGCTCCTGGACCGCATCAACCGCACGGGCACCACCGTGGTCATGGCAACGCATGATCGCGAGATGGTCGATTCCATGCGCAGGCGCGTGATCACCCTCGAGGCCGGGCATATCGTCCGCGATCAGGAGAAGGGAGGGTATGGTTTCTATGGCGCTCTCTAATTTCGGATACTCGTTCCGCGAAGTCGGACACCATTTCCGCAGAAGCTGGTCAACCGTGCTCGGTGCTATCGTGACCATCTTCCTCTCGCTGTTCATCATCGGCTTGTTCCTGCTGGGTTCGGCCCTGATCGACAACATGGTGGGCACGGTCGAGGATCGCGTGACCATCCAGGCCTTCCTCTCCGACAACGCATCCCAGTCCGACGTCGATGCGCTCCGGCTCAAGATCCAGGGCTGGGACAATGTCGAATCCGTCACGTACAAGAGCAAGGAGGAGGCGCTCGAGGAGTACCGGAACACCATGTCCAACCGCAATGCCAGCGACGCGGTCGCCGCCTTGGACGGTGAGAACCCCATCCCCGCATCGCTCGTCATCAAGCTCGATGATCCCCAACTCGTGGAGGAGACGGCCAACCGCCTCATCGGAGATGCCGACTTCGGCAGCGTGTCGGATGGCACCGCCGCCTCGTCGGTGCAGTATGGCCGCGATACGGTCGAGAAGCTCTTCAGCTTCGCCAACTATCTGCGCCTCGCCGCTGTGGTGCTGGTAGGCCTGCTCACGTTCGTGGCATTCGTCTTCATCAACAACACCATCCGCTTGGCCATCACCGCACGTCGCCGCGAGATCTCGATCATGCGCCTCGTGGGTGCATCCAACAGCTTCATACGCGGCCCGTTCTTGCTCGAGGGTGCGCTCGAGGCCCTGATCGGCGCGGTGCTCGCCATCGTGGCCTTGCATTTCGGTATGAACGAGCTGATCTCCCAGCTGTCGGGCAGCCTGCAGTTCCTATCGTTCGACATCCCGGCCCGGACGACGCTCATGACCTTCGCCGCGTTGCCGGGTATCGGTGTGATCATCGGCCTCTTCGGCTCGGCCATCGCCATGCGCCGCTACCTCAAGGCATAGCCGTTCTTCCCGCATGGCAGACCCGTACGTCGGCCGCCCCTCTTCGGAGGGGCGGTTTTGTGCCGGGTTTTCTCGCTCTCGGGGGTGATCGGACGTGCGGTCCCCTGCCCTGCAGCACCGTTGAAAATAGCTCTCCTGAAATAAACCGATCGGCAGGATGTCAGATAGCATTACTAGGAGAATGCAGATCTACAATATGGGTAAACGTCGTCTCTCTTTCTTATTTGGCGCGTACGAATCCTGCCGATCGGTTTTTTCGGGGAATGGCGAAGGACGGGACGAATCTGGGCGGATCGGCTTTGCCTCATCCTTTTGCCTTCGGGCTAGATCCCCTCACACGAACATCCCAATGAAAATACGAACATCCTGCGGGTGTTCATGAACATCCCCGAGGTGTTCGCGAACATACCGGGATGCTCGCGAACAGGATTCGCGTGGTTGCGCCATGTCGCCGATGCTCGGCTTAACAAAAACACCCCCATAGTGGGGGCGTTTAGCAGTCTGGCGGAGAGCTGGGGATTCGAACCCCAGAAGGGCTTTGCGGCCCTTACTCGCTTAGCAGGCGAGCACCTTCGGCCTCTCGGTCAGCTCTCCAATAGGTGCCTACGCATCATACCGCAGAAACGGCTCCCGCGTCCACAACGATATTATTCCCGCATGCCTTGAGGGAATCCCACGAGAAGCGCGCGACCAGCTCTGCTGCGGAGAGCTCTGCGCCGGTATCCGCAAAGCCCGCAAGCGCCCCGAGCCAGCCGACCAGACGCTCCGGGGAGACCCCGCGTGCGCGGAGCGTTCCCACGTCGAGGTCGCCATCGCGCTTGGCAAGGCGCCTTCCATCAGCGGCTACCAGAAGAGGCACGTGCCCATAGCCGGGATTCGCCAAGCCGAGCAGCTGCTGCACGTATATCTGGCGGCCCGTCGAGCCCAGAAGGTCGTTTCCGCGCACGACCTGCGTCACGCCCATGAGCGCATCGTCCACCGCGCAGGCCAGCTGGTACGCGTACACCCCGTCACCGCGCCGCAGCACGAAGTCGCCGCAATCGCGGGCGAGCACCTCATGCTGCCTTCCGAAGACCGCATCATTGAAGTCGATCTCCGCGCCGTCCACGGCAAGCCGCGTCGCCGGTGCCCGGAGGACTCGGCGCCTTTCGATCTCGGAGGCCGAGAGTGCGCGGCAGCTGCCCCGATAGACGGGTGTGCCGTCGCTCCCGTGGGGAGCCGAGGCCGCATGCAGGCTTGCCCGCGAGCAGAAGCAGGGATAGGTGAGGCCCGCTTTCTCGAGCTGCTCGAACGCGTCATCGTACACGTCCCCGCGCTCGCTCTGCCGATATGGGCCCTCGTCCCAGTCGAGCCCCATCCAGGCAAGGTCGTCGATGAGCGTCTCGGCAACGGCGCGGTTCCGGCAGCGCTCATCGAGGTCCTCGATCCTGAGCACCATCCTGCCGCCGACCGAGCGGGCCGCCAACCACGCCATGAGCGAGGCGAAGGCGTTGCCCACATGCATGCGCCCCGATGGCGACGGGGCGAAACGCCCCACCGTCGCCGGTGCTTCCCGTTCCACGGCGGCTGGATCCATACCTGCTCCTCATGACATACGCTACGATGTAGTTTCGCATATCGGGAGGTTCGGCGCAGCGCGACGAGTCAGGGGTGGTACCGTGGTAGGAACAGCAGCCCATGAGATGTCCGGTTTCTCGCTGGGAATCCCGGCGCTCGTGTGCCGATGGCGCCTCGCCGCCGGCCATCTCCTGCTCGAGAACCGCCACATGCGCGCCTTCGCCCGTCGCACGGTGGGCGCTGCAACCCTTTCGCCCGAGCTCGTCGCCTGGGCGAAGCAGCACATCGAGTGGACGCTCGCTGCGGGCAGCTGCGAATACCCGGACGGCGTCCTCATGCTCATCGTCGACGAGGGCGGTGCCGCCGCCATGACCGTCGGCCCCTACGAGCCGTTGGCCGAGACGAATGAGCGGGCCCTTCTCGCCCGTGCCCGACATGCGGTGTACGAGCAGGAGAGGACGGGCATCGCGCCGGAAACGGTTTTCGCGTACGTGGATGGCGAGCTCGTGGCGGGCATCTCGGCGAACGTCGATAAGAGCGCGACTTCGAGCCTCGTCGTGCAGCTCGCCCAGACCTTGGGCATCGCGACCACGTATCGCCCCGATCTCGCGGTCTTCCTCGCCGAGGGCGTCCTCGAGGTTGACGAGACCTTCCTTGCATCCGATGAGCACGGCATCGTGGTGTCGAGCGATCGCACGGGCGAGCATGCAGCTCGATTCGCAGCCTCCTACCAGCGTCTTTTCGATAACGCGCACAAGAAGCGCTGAGCGCTCGTCACCACGCCCGGCTGGGCTGCAGGTTTGGATTTGCTGTCGTACCCGCGCATTAACACCCGTTCCAGATTTATTGCAGGCATGTTGCGTATATAATTGATGTGCTTGGGAACGCACTGCTCGGATTGCCCCGATGCGTTCCCGGATACCATGCGGAAAAACCGCCTTCCAGGCGGGATGAGAAGCCAACAGAGGAGAGGACATGGCTAGAAAATTCAAGTCCATGGATGGTAACAACGCTGCGGCGTGGGTGTCGTACGCGTTCACGGAGGTGGCGGGCATCTACCCCATCACGCCGTCCAGCCCCATGGCCGACTATGTCGACCAGTGGGCAGCCGCAGGCCAGAAGAACATCTTCGGCACGACCGTCAAGGTCGTCGAGATGCAGTCAGAGGCCGGTGCCGCAGGTGCCGTCCACGGCTCGCTCGGTGCCGGCGCCCTCACGACGACCTACACGGCGTCCCAGGGCCTGCTGCTCATGATCCCCAACATGTACAAGATCGCAGGCGAGGGCCTGCCGTCGGTCTTCCACGTGTCCGCCCGCACCGTGGCCACCCACGCGCTCAACATCTTCGGCGACCACTCCGACGTCATGGCCTGCCGCCAGACCGGCTTCGCCATGCTTGCCGAGGGCAGCGTCCAGGAGGTCATGGATCTCTCGGCCGTCGCGCACCTCTCCGCCATCAAGGGCAGCGTGCCGTTCATCAACTTCTTCGACGGCTTCCGCACCTCGCACGAGATCCAGAAGGTCGCCGTGTGGGATTTCGAGGACCTTAAAGAGCTGTGCGACATGGATGCCGTCCAGGCCTTCCGCGATCACGCCCTCAACCCCGAGCATCCGCATGCGCGCGGCTCCCACGAGAACGGCGATATCTTCTTCCAGCACCGCGAGGCCTGCAACCCCGCCTACGATGCGCTCCCCGCCGTCGTCGAGGAGTACATGGACAAGGTCAACGCCAAGCTGGGCACCGACTACCACCTGTTCGACTACTACGGCGCGAAGGACGCGGACCGCGTCGTCGTCTGCATGGGCTCGTTCTGCGAGGTCCTCGAGGAGGTCGTCGACTACCTCAACGCCCGTGGCGAGAAGGTCGGTCTCGTCAAGGTCCGCCTGTACCGCCCCTGGTCCATCGAGCACTTCATCGCCGCCCTGCCCAAGACCGTGAAGGCCGTCGCCGTCCTCGACCGCACCAAGGAGCCCGGCTCCATCGGCGAGCCCCTCTACCAGGATGTCGTCACCACGTTCTTCGAGACCGGCAAGTCGGGCATCAAGGTTATCGGCGGCCGCTACGGTCTCGGCTCCAAGGACACGCCCCCCGCATCCGCCTTCGCCGTGTTCGCCGAGCTCGCCAAGGACGAACCCAAGCGCGAGTTCACCATCGGCATCGTCGACGACGTCACCAACCTCTCCCTCGAGGAGATGGCCGACGCCCCCAACACGGCCGACCCCTCCACCATCGAGTGCAAGTTCTGGGGTCTCGGCGGCGACGGCACCGTGGGCGCCAACAAGAACTCCATCAAGATCATCGGCGACCACACCGACAAGTACGTCCAGGCCTACTTCCAGTACGACTCCAAGAAGACCGGCGGCGTCACCGTCAGCCACCTGCGCTTCGGCGACACGCCCATCCGCTCGCCCTACTACGTGACCAAGGCCGATTTCGTGGCATGCCACAACCCGTCCTACATCACCAAGGGCTTCAAGATGGTCCGCGATGTCAAGCCCGGCGGCAGCTTCCTCATCAACTGCCAGTGGACCGTCGATGAGCTCGAGCATCACCTCAACGCGGCCGCCAAGCGCTACATCGCCGAGAACAACATCCGCGTCTACCTGATCAACGCCATCGACCTGGCCATGCAGGTGGGCATGGGCAAGCGCACCAACACCATCCTCCAGTCCGCCTTCTTCGCCCTCTCCGGCGTGCTGCCGCAGGAGGATGCCATCAAGTACATGAAGGATGCCGCCGAGCACTCCTACGCCAAGAAGGGCCAGGCCATCGTCGAGGCCAACTGGAAGGCCATCGACGCCGGCGCCACCGCCTTCACCGAGATCGAGGTTCCCGAGTCCTGGAAGACCGCGACCGATGCACCCTCCGCGCTCACCCTCGAGGGCCGCGCGGCCATCGTCAAGCAGGTCAAGGAGCTCCTGCATCCGATCGATCTGATGGACGGCGACAGCCTGCCCGTCTCCGCGTTCAAAGACGTCGCCGACGGCCAGTTCGAGCTCGGCGCCTCCGCCTACGAGAAGCGCGGCGTCGCAGCCTTCGTGCCGCGTTGGGACCAGACCAAGTGCATCCAGTGCAACAGCTGCTCCAATGTCTGCCCGCATGCCGCTATCCGCCCGTTCGCGCTCTCCGAGGAAGAGGCTGCCGCAGCGCCCGAGGGTATCAAGCTGCTCGATCTCACGCCCGCCAAGAAGTTCCCGGGCCTGAAGTTCTCCATCGCCATCTCCCCGCTCGACTGCATGGGCTGCGGCGTCTGCGTGCGCGTCTGCCCCAAGGAGGCCCTGTCCATGGCCGGCCAGGAGGAGGAGCTTGCCGAGCAGGCCAACTTCGACTACTGCGTCGCCAACGTCACCGAGAAGGACGGCGTCGTCGCCAACAACCTCAAGGGCATCCAGTTCAAGAAGCCGCTCCTCGAGTTCTCCGGTTCCTGCGCGGGCTGCGCCGAGACCGCCTACGCCCGTCTCGTCACGCAGGTCGCGGGCGACCGCATGTTCATCTCCAACGCCACCGGCTGCTCCTCCATCTGGGGTAACCCGGCTGCCACCTGCCCCTATACCACCAACGCCGACGGCCATGGCCCCGCATGGAACAACTCGTTGTTCGAGGACAACGCCGAGCATGGCTTGGGCATGGCGCTCGGCTACAAGGCCGTCCAGAACAAGATCGTCGAGCAGACCGCCCAGCTCCTCCAGAAGGAGGGCGTGCCCGAGGCCGTGAAGGAGACCGCGACGGCGTGGCTCGAGTCGCGCGACGACGCCGTGGCCAGCAAGGCTGCCGCTGCCGCCTACATCGCCGCCCTCGAGGAGTGCGGCTGCGACGATGCCAAGGCCATCCTCGCCGATAAGGCCTATCTCACCAAGAAGTCCTTCTGGATCTTCGGCGGCGACGGTTGGGCGTACGACATCGGCTTCGGCGGCCTCGACCACGTGCTCGCATCCGGCGAGAACGTCAACGTCTTCGTCTTCGACACCGAGGTCTACTCCAATACCGGCGGCCAGGCTTCCAAGGCTTCCAACATCGGTCAGGTCGCGCAGTTCGCCGCCGCTGGCAAAGAGGTCAAGAAGAAGAGCCTCTCCGAGATCGCGATGAGCTACGGCTACGTCTACGTTGCCCAGATCGCCATGGGCGCCAACCCCGCTCAGACGTTGAAGGCCATCCAGGAGGCCGAGGCCTACGACGGCCCGTCGCTCATCATCGGCTACAGCCCCTGCGAGATGCACTCCATCAAGGGCGGCATGACCCTGTGCCAGGACGAGATGAAGAAAGCCGTCGAGTGCGGTTACTGGAACCTCTTCCGCTTCAACCCCGCCGCCGAGCCCGGCAAGCAGTTCACGCTCGATTCCAAGGAGCCGGCGGGCGGCTATCGGGAGTTCCTGATGAACGAGGCGCGCTACAATCGCCTCACCCGCGAGTTCCCCGAGCGCGCCACCGAGCTGTTCGCCAGAAACGAGGAAGCTGCCATGGCCCGCTACCAGCACCTGCTGCGCCTGAAGGACCTCTATGCCGCGCCCAAGATCTCCGAGGAGTAGCGCTTCTCGCAAGCAGCGCACGTATCGAGCACGCACAGGCCCCGGTTTCCCGCCGGGGCCTTTCTTGTGACACGCCCAGCGTGACAAATGACCTGTCCCCTTGTCACGCAGGGGCCTTTCTTGTGACACGCCCAGCGTGACAAATGACCTGTCCCCTTGTCACGCTGTTCCCGGTTGCACGCTTAGCGAACCGTGCGCACGTATCGCGAACCGTACGGTTCGCGAGCGGTGCCAGCGGCATGCGCGAGCTCGACAGGTATTGCGAGCTCAAGCGCCCGGAGTTCGTCGTTGTCTATGGCCGTCGCAGGGTGGGGAAAACCTATCTCATCCGAGAGTACTTCCACGGGGCATTCTCGTTCTATGCGACGGGGGTGGCTGGGAGGAACAAAGCCTCGCAGCTGGCTGCCTTTTGCGCAAGCCTGAAACGGTATGGCGGTAGAGGCGATGCCGGTACGTGGCTCGAGGCGTTCGAGGAATTGAGGGTCCTGCTCGAGGATCAGGATGTGGCGCGCGACGCCAAATGCGGGAAGAGGGTTGTGTTCATCGATGAGCTTCCTTGGCTGGATACGCAGCATTCGGGCTTTCTGACCGCGCTCGATTTTTTCTGGAATAGCTGGGGATCCGCCCAAGAGGAGCTTCTTCTCATCGTTTGCGGTTCGGCCACATCTTGGATTGTGGAAAACCTGTTCGCGAATCGGGGAGGGCTGCACAACCGCGTTACGGGTCGCATCTTCCTCGAGCCGTTCACGCTTGGGGAATGCGAGCAGTACTACCGGGCCAACGAGATCGAGCTCAGCAGGCGCGAGATGATCGAGTCGTATATGGTGTTCGGCGGCATCCCCTTCTACCTTGACTTGCTCGACAGGCGCTTGGGGCTTGCACAGAACATCGACAGGCTCTGCTTCTCCAAGAAGGGACAGCTCCGGGGGGAGTTCGAGGAGTTGTTTAGGTCGCTTTTCAGAAAGGCGGATAGGCATATCGCCATAGTCCGCGCTCTGCACACGAAGGGATCGGGTGCCACACGGGAGGAAATCATCGGCCTTTCGGGAATCGGGGACGGCGGGGCGCTCTCAACCAATATCGAAGAGCTCGAGCAATGCGGCTTCATCCGATCCTATCGCGATTTCACGAGGACATCGCGTGGCAAACTATATCAGCTCATAGACCCGTTCACGCTGTTCTGGCTCCGTTTTGTCGAGGGATCGGCAGACGAGCACTGGTGGAGCGCGAACTATGGCAGCGCACGGCTTCGCGCTTGGAGCGGGCGTGCGTTCGAGTTGGCCTGCCTACTGCATGTTCCGCAGATGCTGCGTGCGCTCGGGGTATGGGGCGTATCCGTTGATGCGTGCGCGTGGCGGAGCAAGAAGTCCAGTCTCGGCGCGCAGATCGATTTGGTTCTCGACCGTGCCGATGGCGTTGTCAACCTTTGCGAGATGAAATTCTCGGATGGCCCGTTTGCGATCGATAAGGCTTGCGATGCATCGTTGCGCGCCAAGCGGTCGGTATTCGCAGAGGAGAGCAAGACGAGAAAAGCTCTCCATATCACCATGGTGTGTCCGTACGGTATAGGAGAGACTGCGTATCGGTGGACGCCGCAGTCTGTTATCACGGGAGATGATCTGTTCGCCTTGTGACGTCCGCGGAGAGGGGTCCTCGGGCTGCGGAAAAGCGTGACAAACAACCTGTCCCCTTGTCACGCATGTCCCCTTGCCCCGTGACAAACGACCTGTCCCCTTGTCACGGTTCGCGTGGACGATGCCTCTGCCCCCCGTCCACGTTGGACGATCCACCCTCCCCGGCTGCACGGTTCGCGAGCGGAGCCAGCGAGCTTGCAGTCTGCTATGCTATGCATATCTGCTTTACCGTAAAGCAAAGGAGAGGGATATGGGCGCATCGGCTACAGCTCAGATCAACGTGAGGATCGACCGCGAGCTCAAGGAAGCGGGCGACCGCGAGCTCGAGCGCTTGGGTATAACGCCCTCGCAGGCAGTGCGCGCGCTTTGGGAGAAGTTCTCCGAGGGCGGACAGGGTTCGGAAGATGCTCGTCGCGCACTTATCGGCATGGGTGGGGCGGCCGGAGCAGGAACGGCGCAGAAGGCCAAGCTCGCCGCGCTCGATCGGTTCGGAGCATCGCAAAGGAGCTTCACCCAGATGCTCGAAGATGCGGGAATCGACCCTTATACCTTCGAAGCCATGGAAGATGAGGAAGTGCTCGAAGCACGCTACGAGCACCTTCTCGAGAAGTACGGGAAGTAGCCATGGACGATGCCCGTAAGATGAGGGTCCTTCTCGATACCAACGTCTGGCTCGACTATCTCTTGCTGGGGCGTTCCGGCAGGGATATCGCGGAAGAGCTGATCAGGCGCTGTTCCTGCGGGGATGTCCTACTGCTCTATGCTCTTCACGCGATTCAGGATGTGTTTTTCCAGGCCGGGGTCACCTACAAGCGGATGCTGTGCGCGGATGGCGTCGAGATCGACGATGCGTGGGGCCGCGCCATCAGCGACCAGGCGTGGGAGTGTGCGCGCACGATGAACGAAGTCGCGACGCTTGCGGGGATGGATCAGGGCGACCTCTGGCTCGCGTTCAAATATCGGGAACTGCATCCGGATTTGGAAGACGATCTTGTCATCGCCGTCGCGCAACGCGCGGAGGCGGATTACCTCGTGACGTCGGATTGCAAGCTCATAGCACGGTCTCCCGTTGCCGCGCTCACGCCAAGGGACATGCTCACCGTGCTGAAGGCGCTGGGATGATCCGAAGAACCGCAGCGCTCAACGTCTGGTATCCAAGGCATGTCGCTCGCGCGGATATACCGAGGGGGGCTTCCCAGCTCGAAATTCATCGACGTGGCGCTCGGTCAAGGGGCGCGCTTGCTCATAAGGCGATCCTCGGACAGGGGTATACGCGGTCTGATGGGGCGGCAATCCGAGCGGCGTTGGATTCGGATGGGTCATAATCTGATCCAGGCAGGAAAGGCGAAGCGGGGGCGCGGCATGCACACGTCCGGGGAAACCGACATGCAGGGCAAGGCGAAGCGGGGGCGTGGCTGGGCGATCGCGCTGTCCGTGCTTGCGGCAGCAGCGGTCCTCGGCTTCGGCGGTTACCATCTCTGGCTCCATCGCGATGTCCGCGTCTACGTCAACGGGGTGCCGGTCGATATCAGGTACCGCTCGTCGTTCGGGGAGATATGCGATGAGGCGGGCGTGGTGCCCGAAGCGGGCGACCTCTATTCCATAGCGGGCAACCTCATCGCGACGGGAGGCGGCGGGCCCTTCACAGTCTCCCTCGACGGTGTCGAGCTCTCGGAAGCGCAGCTCGATGCGGTGGAAGTCGAGGGCGGTGAGTCCTTCACGGTGCGCGATGGGGATGATGCGGTTGAGGATTCCGAGGTGGTCGAGCGCATCACGGCCCCTCGGCTCGTCCCCGCCGAGAGGCTCGCGGCGGTGACGTATGTGAGCCAGTGGGGGGCGAACGGCATCGACCGCGTGCGCGTGGGGGCGGTTTCGGGGGAGGAGATCCTCGAGGAGGTCGTGCAGGAGCCTCGGGACTGCGTGCTCGCCTCGGTGAACCCGGTTCCGTCGGATGGGCGGAGGCTCGTGTGCCTGACCTTCGACGACGGTCCCAGCCCGTATACCGCCCAGGTGCTCCAGATTCTCGAGGAGAAGGGCGCTTGTGCGACCTTCTTCGTGCTCGGTTCGAACGTCGGCCCCTGGTCCGATGCCATCCAGGGGCTCGAGGCTGCGGGCTGCGAGGTCATGAGCCATACGATGAACCACCGGAACCACTATGCGACCACCTCGGATGAGACCTATCGGGAAACGGCGGATGCGTTCGCTGCCCTGCGCGACTGCGCGGGGGTCTACACCTCGGTGATCCGCCCGCCCTACGGTAACTGGAACGAGCACTGCTGGATCAGCTCGCGCGGGACCATGAGCGCGTCGGTGATCTGGAACGTCGATAGCCGCGACTGGGAGCTGCCCGGTGCGGACGCCATCGTCGAGAACTGCACCTCGGGCATCGAGAACGGCGACATCATCTTGCTGCACGATGGCGGGGGAGACCGCTCGCAGGATATCGAGGCGCTGCCGCGCATCATCGACATCCTGCGCGAGCAGGGATTCGAGCTCGTCACGCTTTCCGAGCTGATGGATGCGGATGACCGCATTCCCGACGAGGCGGCCCGGCAATACGCTCCCATGCCCGAAGACTGCGCATGGCCCGCACAGATCGCGGAGTAGGGTTCCGGAACCCGGCGCAAGCCCTCCCAAGGAGGCGAGATTAACCCTCACGTTCAGGGTGAGGCAATGCGGATAGCCGGCTGCGGCAGGGGCGGATGCCGGGTTTGGGGAGCCTGTTTTATCGAAGAATCCCCTTTCGGCATTTTTTCGGGCATTTTTCGGATTCCTTTCTGCGGGGATGAAAGGTAGAATTGGCACATCTGTAGGGATTGAGAGAAGGCTTCAACATCTTTTTCTGTACCGAAGGTCTGTTCACATGCGTATTCCGGAGCAGTGCGTGCTGTAGCGGGGAAACGGAGCATCCTATGGGATCGAAGAGTAGGAATAGGGTATTCGCGCTGGTCGCGACGGTGATGGTGGCGATAACCACCGCGCTTGTCGGGTTCGGCGGGCTGGGAATCGCCGAAGGGGAACCAACCGCGACCCCTCCCGGAACGGCCAAGACGCTGACGGACAACGGCGACGGAACCTACACGCTCTCCCTCAGCGTGACGGGCAGGGCGGAGAGCTCTTCAACGTCCAGCAAGGCGGACGTCATCGTGGTGCTCGACCGATCGGGTAGCATGCGTTACGACCAAGCGGGGCACAGTCCGGACAGTTGGCAATATTCGGGTCCGAGCAGGCTCTCTGTCGCCACAAGCGCTGTGAACAGCCTTGCCGGGCAGCTGCTTGCCAACAACACTGCGGATAATCCCGACAGGGTGCAGCTCTCCCTCGTCACCTTCTCGAGCACGGCTTCGACGGATATCACAGGGACGACAAGCTTGAGCCAATTCCAGAACAGGGTGAACAGCATCACCGCCAACGGGGGTACGAACTGGGAGGATGCCCTTCAAGATGCCCATGCGATCGACACGCGCGAGGGCGCTAACGTCTATGTGATCTTCGTCTCCGACGGCAACCCGACCTTCAGGAACACCCAGGGCGGGGGTTCCGGCTATGAGAATGCACAGCACGGCTCATATCCGAATTACTATTACGGCTCCGGCAACTCCGACAACAACGGGAAGAACTTTCAGTATGCGCTGGTGCAGGCACAGGCTATCGTCAACGCTGGAAAGATCTTCTACTCCATTGGAGCGTTCGGCGATGCCACCAATATGCAGAACCTTGCCACGCAGAGCGGCGCTCCCGCATCCAACTACTATGACGCGACGGATCAGTCGGCGCTCAACGCGGCCTTCGACAACATCATCGCCGAGATCACCAATGCCTTCGGCTACAAGGACGTGAAAATCGAGGACGGCATAACAAGCCTGACCTCGGCTCTTGTGAGAACCGATCCGAGCAGCTTCACCTACACCAGAAGCGGCGGCAGCTACGGTACCGGAACCGCGTGGAACGATGCGCCGGGGGCGTCTTATGCCGACGGCAAGGTCACCTGGGATCTCGGCACTATGCAGCTGGAGAACGGGGTCACCTATACGGTCAGCTTCAAGGTATGGCCGTCGCAGGAGGCCTATGACCTCGTAGCCGACCTCAACAACGGGTTTGTGAGCTACGACGATTTAACGCCGGATCAGAAAGCGCAAATCGTGGCCGTTGCAGGCGGATACGGTCTGAAGACCAACACGGATGTGACCTTCTCGTATACCCAGATCGAGACCATAACCACCAATCAGAGGCCCGAGGGCTTCGTCGAGGGACAGCCTGCCGCCGACGGCTTCACCTACACCTACGATGCGGCTACGGGAATCTACACGGGCACCAAGGAAACACCGGGAAGCTCATCGACCGACAGCCCCGATCCGATGCCCCTGACCAACAGCAAGATGACGGTCACCAAGGCCTGGAACGACTCGCTCGACCCGAACCAGCGCCCGGACAGCGTCACCCTGCGCATCAACAGGGACGATGACACCTATACAGACGTTGTGTTGAATGAAGCGAACAACTGGACGCAGCAGATCGATGTGGCGCCGGGGCTGATTGCGGACGGGCAGACGCTGGAAACAGGCCATGATTACACGATCGAGGAAATCGACGGGGACTATCACTTCGAGCTCGATGCCGATCCGTTCCATCCGATGATCGTCGATGGCGTGCTGAAGAAGTCGGCGAATGCCTCTGGATCTGCGCAGGCTACTGCGACGGCGACCAATGACTTGAAGGGTCGCCTCAACATAAGCAAGACCGTTACGCACAGCGCCGATACGACGCCGAATCCCAATCAGCTCTTCACCTACACGATCAAGGTTACCGACAAAAAAGGCGATGACGTATGGTTTTCCATCGGTAACAGCAGCGGACCGATCGATGTATCGGGCGAGAACCGCGTAACGGGCGCTACGGTTGGCACCGATCCTAAGTATTACTCTGCTGCATCCGGAGCCGTTATCACGGTTAAGATCAAAGGCGGGGAAAATATCCTCTTCCTCAACCTGCCCCATGGATCCACCTACGAGGTCGAAGAAATCAACGTCCCATCCGCATATACCTGCACGGTCGCAAACGACGACAGTGAAGCCACGACCTCGGGCAACAAGACAAGCGGCAGCATCGCTGCAAACACGCAATATAACGTGGCGTACACGAACGCCTATGCGGTAAGTCCGACTACGGCGACGATCCCGGTGACCAAGGTCCTGTCGATCCCAGCGGGTCAGACCGGACCCGAAGACATCACCGGCAAGTATACATTCACGTTGACGGCTGCAGCGGGCACGCCGATGCCGGCATCCGGCGGCGAGACCGTCACCAACCCTGCGGCCACAGGTGGCACGGCCAGTTTCGGCAGCATCACCTATACGACTCCGGGTACCTACACCTACACGGTGACTGAGACCGGTAGCGTAGACGGCGTCAACAACGATCCGAACGGAAACAAGACGATTACCGTTGTCGTGACGGACAACGGCGACGGCACGCTCAGCGCAACGGTGAATGGAGCCACTCCCACGCCGACGAATCCGGCCGACACTACCTTCACCAACAGCTATGCGACGACTGAGGTGAGCGTGCAGATTCCGGTGACGAAGACGCTTGTCGTTCCATCCGGTCTGACCGGTCCCGGAGACATCACCGGCAAGTACACGTTTACGCTTGCTGCGCAGGATGGTGCTCCTATGCCGGCATCCGGCGGCGAGACCGTCACCAACCCTGCGGCCACAGGCGGCACGGCCAGCTTTGGCAGCATCACCTATGACACGCCGGGCGAGTACACCTATACCATCACCGAGAGCGGCACCGTTGCCGGCGTGATCAATGACGGGATCTCCACCAAGACCGTTACCGTTACGGTCAGCGATGACGGCCATGGGCATCTGAGCGCCACGAGCAAGGGAGCGGACTCAACCGCCACGGAACCGAAGTCGAGCACGACTTTCACCAACACATACGGCGCAACGCCTGCTACGGCGAACATTCCTGTGAAGAAGGTTCTGAATGCAGCAAGCGGGCTCACGCCTCCCGACATCACGGGTGCGTACACGTTTACGCTGGCAGGAGTGACTGCAAATGCGCCGATGCCTGCGCAGACCACGCTGACCAACCCTGATGCCAACGGCGGTACGGTGACCTTCGGCGAGATAAGCTTTGACAGGATCGGCACCTATACCTACACCGTCAGCGAGAGCGGCACGGTCGATGGCGTCACGAACGACAGCAGCGGAGCTAAGACAGTAGTTATAACGGTCACCGATAACGGCGCAGGTGCTCTGTCCGCGCAGGTCAGCGTGTCCGCCAACAATCCGGTGACCTTCACGAACACCTATACGGTCACGCCGACGACGGCCAGCGTGCCGGTGACCAAGGCGCTGTCCGTGCCCGCAGGGCTCACCGGGCCGGCTTCGATCAGGGAAGCCTACACCTTCACGCTGACGCCGCAGGACGGCGCGCCGGCAGCAGCCACTTCATCGGTCAAGAACCCCGCTGATAATGGCGGCACGGCCAGCTTCGGCGAAATCACCTTCACGGCGCCGGGGACCTACACGTATACGATCACGGAGGCCGGCGCTGTTGCCGGCGTCACCAACGACGCCGCCGCAGCTTCCGGCAAGACCGTGACGATCGAGGTCAAGGACAACTCCGACGGCACGCTGACGGCGACGGTCAAGGGCGCCGACACAACGGCTGACAACCCGACAGCGAACACCACCTTCACCAACGTCTACGACGCCAGCTCGACGACGGCGACAATCCCGGTGACGAAGCTCTTGTCGTATGCATCGGGACTCACGCCGCCGGACATCGCAGAGCAGTACGAATTCACGCTCGCAGGCACCGGGAGCGCGCCGATGCCGGCTTCTGGCGGGGAGAAGGTCAAGAATCCTGACCCGGCAGGCGGCACGGCCAGCTTCGGCGAAATCACCTTCACGGCGCCGGGGACCTACACCTACACCGTGACCGAGTCCGGCAACGTGGCGGGCATCACCAACGACGACGCCGCAGCTTCCGGCAAGACCGTGACGGTCACCGTCACCGATAACGGCGACGGTACGCTGAGCGCGACCGTCGCAGGCGCCGACGGGCAGGGAGCGGACACGACGTTCACGAACACCTACCGCGTCGAGCCCACGACGGCAAGCATTCCGGTAACCAAGAGGCTTTCCGTCCCCACCGGCTTGACCGGCCCCGACATCGCCGAGGCCTATACCTTCACGCTGGCAGACTGGGACGAGGACGAGACGAGCTCTCCCCTTCCGGCGACGACCGAGCTCAAGAACCCCGACGCCGACGGCGGCACGGTGGCCTTCGGCGAGATCACCTATGCCGCACCGGGAACCTACACCTATACGGTAACCGAGTCCGGTACCGTTGCAGGCGTCACCAACGATGCAGCGGCGACCAAGACCGTGACCGTCACCGTCACCGATAACGGCAACGGAACCCTGACGGCCACCGTCGCAGGTGCCGATGGACAGGGAGCGGGCACAACGTTCACGAACGCCTATGCCGTAAGCCCGACGACCGCGAGCTTCCCGGTCAAGAAGGTCCTGTCCGTGCCCGGAGGGCTCACCGGGCCCGACATCACGGGCAAGTACACCTTCACGCTGACGGCTGCAGAAGGCACGCCGATGCCCGCCGACGCCGAGCTCGCCAACCCCGACGCAGACGGCGGCACCGTGACCTTCGGGCCCATCACCTACAGCATGCCCGGTACCTACGCCTACACCGTGACCGAGTCCGGTACCGTTGCCGGCGTCACCAACGACGCGACGGCCGCCAAGACCGTCACGGTCGAAGTCGTGGACAACAAGGACGGCACGCTGAGCGCCACGGCGAGCTCCACGGACGCGAGCCCGCTCGCCTTCACCAACAGCTATGGCGCGTCCGGTTCCGTCACGCTGGAGGCCGCCAAGGTCGCCGTGGGCTTCGACCTCGCCGACGGGCAGTTCTCCTTCGAGCTGAGGGGCGCCGACGAGAGCGTGCTGCAGACCAAGCAGAACGACGGCGATGGCAAAATCGTGTTCGACGCCATCTCCTACAGCGCGGCCGGTACCTACAGCTACACGATCAACGAGGTCGTGGTTGAGGGCAACGGCATCGCCGAGGACACTCATGTGGCGAAGGTGACGGTCACCGTAGTCGACAACGGCGACGGCACCCTGACCGCGACGCCTGCCTATGAGGATGCGACCTTCACCAATAAGCACGGCGACACCGAGAAGGACGTCGTGTCCGCCGCAGACACCGCAACCAGCGTCGACGGCGAGTTGGTCGCGGCCGGCGACACCCTGACCTACACCATCACCTACGCCAACAACACCAGCGGCGCGGCGACGGTCACCGTCACCGACACCATCCCGGCCAACACCACCTACGTTGCCGGCTCCGCCTCCGACGGCGGCGTCGAGAGCGGCGGCATCATCACCTGGACCATCCCGGACGTTGCCGCTGGCGCGACCGGCACCGTCACCTTCCAAGTGACCGTGAATGACGACGCCAACGGCGCCACTATCGAGAACACCGCCACGGTCTCGGACGGCGAGAACCAGTCCAGCTCCAATGCCGTCACCACGAGCGTCCCGGTGAAGGACGTCCTGGACGACAGCGGCTCGGGTATCGACGGCGGCAGCGTGCAGGTGGGCGACACGCTCACCTACGAGGTCACCTTCACATTGACCGAGGACTGCACCTCCGTCGTCGTGACCGATGGCGTGCCCGCCAACACCACGCTGGTCGACGGCTCCGTCAGCGACGGCGGCACCGTGGCCGACGGCACCATCACCTGGGATCTGGGCGCCCTTGCGGCTGGAACCTACACCGTGAGCTTCAAGGTGACGGTCGATGAGTTCGCTGCGGGTGCCGACGCCATCACCAACACGGCCTCCATCAGCGTGAACAACCACTCCGAGGTCGAGACCAACACGACGACCAACACGACCGAGACGGGCGGCCTGACCATCTCCAAGGAGATCATGGTCCCCGCAGGCTTTACGATCGACGAGA
Source organism: Coriobacteriales bacterium OH1046 (assembly GCA_004010535.1). GTDB lineage: Bacteria > Actinomycetota > Coriobacteriia > Coriobacteriales > Atopobiaceae > RUG721. The sequence continues at coordinate 211,893 of RQYE01000002.1, forward strand.
ACAAGGCCTTCACCTTCACCGTCACCCTGGTCGACAAGAACGGCAATGACCTGACCGGCGCATATAACTACACCGGCAGCGCGGAGGGCACCATCTCCAATGGCGGCACCATCCAGCTCAAGCACGGCGAGTCCGTCACCATCGAGGGCCTGCCCGCAGGTGCCATCTACACCGTCGTGGAGACCGCCGAGACCGGCTACACCGCCATCCAAGATACCTTCACAGCAACCATCCCCAACGGCGGCGAGCCCGCAGTTGCGGCCTTCAAGAACAAGTACGGCGACGGCGCCTCCACTACCGCGAGCTTCCCGGTGAAGAAGGTCCTGTCCGTGCCCGGAGGGCTCACCGGGCCCGACATCACGGAAGCCTACACCTTCACGCTGACGGCGGCTGACGGCACGCCGATGCCCGCCGGCACCGAGCTCAAGAACCCCGACGCAGACGGCGGCACCGTGACCTTCGGGCCCATCACCTACACGGCTCCGGGCACCTACGCCTACACCGTGACCGAGTCCGGCGACGTGGCCGGCGTCACCAACGACGCGACGACCACCAAGACCGTCACGGTGACCGTAACCGACAACGGCGACGGCACGCTGACGGCCACGGCGAGCTCCACGGACGCGAGCCCGCTCGCTTTCACTAATAGTTACTCCGTCAACCCGACGACGGCTACGATCACGGCCAGAAAGGTTCTGGAGCATGCGGATCTCGCAGCTGGTGCATTCAACTTCGAGTTGAGCGCTGCCGATGGAACGCCGATGCCGGCATCTCCCAACGCGACGAACGCCGCTGACGGCACGGTGACCTTCGGCGAGATCACGTATAGCGCACCGGGCGAGTACGCCTACACGATCAAGGAGACAGCCGGAAGCGCGACGTACTTCGACTACGATAGCTCGGAGAAGACCGTGAAGGTCAAGGTCGTGGACAACGGCGACGGCACGCTGACCGCAACCGTGACAGGCGACGGCGAGGACGCCACCTTCACCAACACCTACCATGCCGGCAGCGACGAGATCTTCATCAACGCGGTCAAGAACGTGAACGGCCAGGCGGCATCTCAGAACATCTTCGAGTTCACCATCACCGCAGACGATGGCGGTGCCCTGCCCGATGAGACGACCGTTGCCAACAACGGCGGAAGCGTGACCTTCGGGCCGATCGCCTACGACACGAGCATCTTCGACGAGCCCGCTCCTGCTCCCGAGCCGAACGAGCCCGAGACGGTCAGCCTGACCTTCTCCCCTGATGACGGGATCGAAGGCGATACCCTGTATGCCGTGCCGTATCTGGACGGAATGGCCCAGGACGAGCTTCTTAGAGAGACGCGCAAGGACGATGAGGGCGTATGGCAGCCCATCACGTGGACTGGCCTGCCGAAAAACAATGACGAGGGCGACGAGATTGCCTTCGAGGTGTACTATATGGTTGACGAAGATGCCACGCTTGTGCGCGCCAGCGGTCTTCTGCTCCAGCAGCTCGATGAAGAGCCGGCTGGCGAACCTTCAGAGCCTGCGGCTCCGAGGACCAAGGTCTTCCACTACACCGTCAGCGAGACGGCCGGCAGCGCGCCCGGCTACACCTACGACGGCCACAGCGAGACCGTGACCGTCACCGTGACCGACAACGGCGACGGCACGCTCGCAACCTCGGTCGCATACGACGGGGACGGTGCCGTCTTCAACAACATCTACGAGGCTTCGGGCTCTGCGACCATCCGCGCCGAGAAGGTCCTGGAGGGCCGGGATCTCGATGCGGGCCAGTTCGAGTTCGGTCTCTTCGAGGGCGACGAGCAGGTCGGAGATCCTGTCGCAAACGATGCGGACGGCACCGTCACCTTCGAGGTTCCCTACCGTGTCGATGCCGGGAAGAGCGATGTCGGCACGCACGCCTATACCGTGCGCGAGCTGGGGACTGCGTCGACCGGATACACCTACGACAGCTCCGTCAAGGAAGCTACGGTAGAGGTCACGGATAACGGCGATGGCACGCTCGCAACCTCGGTCACGTATGGCGAGGACATGACCTTCACCAACACCTACAAGCCGTTGCCGACCGAGGTTGTGCTCGAGGCCGAGAAGGTCCTCAACGGCATGAACCTCGCCGCCGGCGAGTTCGGCTTCAGGATCGAGGATGAGGATGGCAACGTGGTGTCCAGCGGCACGAACGATGCCTCCGGCAAGATCACCTTCCCCGCGATCCCCATCACGGAGGCGGGGACGTATACCTTCACCGCCTACGAGGTGAAGGGCAGCGTGGATGGCATCACCTACGATGAGACGCGCTTCACCTACGAGGTGGATGTCGCAGATGAAGGCGGGCAGCTGGTGATAACCGAGGTGAGGACGAATACCAACGTCGTGTTCACCAACACCTATACCCCGCCTGCGCCTCCGCCCGAGCCCAAGCCCGAGATCCCCAAGACCGGCGATGCAACCCCGCAGGTCGCGGCTATCGTGGCCCTCGGCGCGGGTCTCGCGATCCTCGGCGTGCTCCGCTATCGCAAGGAGAGCTAGGCCGTCCCATCGCGAATCGGCGCATCGACTGAACGGCAGGAGGGGTTTCTTCGGAAGCCCCTCCTTTTCGGACTTCCCAAGACATCGAAGCGCGCGGACGGCAGATGCTCACGAGCTGCGGCGGCAGGGGTCGGGCTGGGCATGGGGATGCCCTTCCCGTTTCGGGACATCCCCCTGCGGGCTCCGCTGCACGGAGCCCGCAGGATCCGCTCCGCCCGCGCCGGATACCCCGGAGATGCCTCCCGGCAGGGTCGCCGGCCCCCATATCCCGCTTGGGAACGAGGTACCTATGAGCAATTTGGAGTTGTAGGAAGGTTTGACGGCGCGTTTCGCCCGTGTCTCCATGCCAACTGGGGTTTTGCGGGTGCCAAAGGCCTTTTTTGGCACCATCCGCGTTCGGATCTTCCTACAACTCCAAATTGCTCATAGGTACGGGGGAGAACTCAGCCCGCGCACTTCGATATCCTCGGGTTTGGAATGGGGCACAAGGGGGCTGGGACAGATTTCCGCGCACCCCATGGGTGCCGGAATGCCTCTGGAGTCCTAGCGCGCCCCTGCTCAGCCCGCGCGCCCGGTATCATCCACTACTGCCCGCATGGGATCGGCCATTCGACCCAGCGTGGGACGGCGGTGCGCGTTTCTCGACTTCCGCCGAATGTGGCGGACGCTCCATCGCATAAGCTGCTATTCTTATATGACGCAGAATATCGCTGTTTCACAGCGTTACCCCTCAGAAGGAGGCAGCATGGCGGCAAAGGTGGAGAACGTTAAGAATGTCGTCCTCGTAGGGCAGGGCGGCGTCGGGAAGACCATGCTCGCCGAGGCTATGCTGCACCTCACGGGGCGCACCAGCCGCCTGGGCGGCCATGCCGGCACCAAGCCCACGCTCGACTACGATGCCCAGGAGAGCGCCCGGGGCTTCTCCATCTCCACGACCATAGCGCCGGTCATCTGGAAGAACACGCGTCTGAACGTGCTCGACGCACCCTGCTATCCCGATTTCGTGGGCGATGCCTACACCGCCATGTCCGCGTGCGAGACGGCGCTGTTCGTCGTGGATGCCGCCTCCGGCCCCGGTACCACCACCACGCGCCTGTGGTATGCGGCCGAGGAGCTCTCGCTCGCACGCGCGGTCTTCGTCAACCGCTTCGACCGCACCGAGACCGACTTCGGCACGGTCCTCTCCGAGCTCCGCGACCGTTTCGGTAATCGTCTGGGTGCCGTCACGCTGCCCAACGGCGTGGGCGACCAGTTCCGCGGCATCATCGACGTCGTGTACATGAAGGCCCGCCACCTCGAGGGCGGCAAGGTCGTCGAGGAGGATATCCCCGCCGATATGCTCGGTGCCGCCCAGGCCGCCCGTGAGGCCCTCATCGACCTCGTTGCCGAAGCCGATGAGGACATCATGATGAAATACCTCGACGGCGAGGAGGTCACGCAGGCCGAGCTCGAGGGCTGTCTCGGCCAGGCGATCCGCGACCGCATCTTCGTCCCCGTCTTCTCGGGCGTCAGCGTCCAGGAGGAGGGCATCACCTCGCTCCTCAACGCCGCCGTCGCATGGTTCCCCACGCTCATCGACTTCGGCCCCGTGCCCACCGTCAACGGCAAGACCATCGATATCGACCCCGATGACAAGCGCCCGGTGGCCTTCGTCTTCAAGAGCCTCAACGACGCCCAGAAGGGCCGCCTCTCCTTCCTCAAGGTGCTTGCCGGCACGCTCACCACGGGCATCGAGCTCACCAATGCCCGTACCCGCAAATCCGAGCGTCTGGGCCATCTCAACTACATGATGGGCAGCGAGACCGAGGAGGTCGACTCCGTCGCCGCCGGCGATATCTGCGTCGTGCCCAAGCTCGAGGCCCTCACGGGCGACACCCTGTCTGCCACGGGCAAGGTCGAGGCCGCCGCCTTCCGCTTCCCCAACTCGCTCTACCGCATCGCCATCGAGCCCGACGCGCGCGGCACCGAGGGCAAGATCTACGATTTCCTGCAGAAGTCGTCCGAGGCCGATCCCACCCTCAAGGTCGCCCGCGACGAGGAGACGGGCCAGACCGTCGTGTCCGCCATCGGCGAGGCGCAGGTCTCCGTCCTCCTCGACCGCCTCGAGGATCGCGCCGGCGTGACCGCCCATACCGTGGCGCTGCGCATCCCGTATCGCGAGACCATCCGCCGCATCGCCTCCGCTCAGGGCCGCCACAAGAAGCAGACCGGCGGTGCCGGCCAGTTCGGCGACTGCTACCTGCGCATCGAGCCCAATCCCGGCAACGGCTACGAGTTCGTCGACGAGGTCGTCGGCGGTGCCATCCCGCGCGGCTTCATCCCCGCGATCGACAAGGGCGTGCAGGAGACCATGCGCGACGGCGTTTTGGCCGGCTATCCCATGATCGATGTCAAGGTCGCGGTCTACGACGGCTCCTACCACCCCGTCGACTCCAACGAGATGGCCTTCAAGACGGCTGCCCGCATCGGCTTCCAGAAGGCCGTCGAACAGGCCGAGGCCGTCATACTCGAGCCCATGGCCCATCTCAACATCACCGTGCCCGACAGCTACGCCGGCTCCGTGATGGGCGATGTGTCAGCCTCCCGCGGCCGCGTCGAGGGCATGCATGCCGCCGACGGCCAGCATGCCGGCGAGACCACCATCGAGGCCACCATCCCGTATGCCGAGGTCACCGATTACGCAACCCGTCTGCGCTCGCTCTCCCGAGGCACCGGCGAGTTCGAGTTCGAGATGACGGGCTACGAGCAGGTCCCGCACGACATCCAGCAGCGCCTTGCCAAGGAGTACCAGGATAGGCGTGCCGCAGGCGAGAAGTAGCGGCCCGCTGCGTGACAAGGGGACAGGTCGTTTGTCACGCTTCGTCCGTTGCAAGCGTGACAAACGACCTGTCCCCTTGTCACGCTGGGAAAGTTAGGATCATCTGGGAGATAGGAGCCCCCATGCTGACAGCAATGCAGATCAAGCCCGATGTCTACTGGGTCGGCGGCCTCGACTGGAATGCCCGCAGCTTCCACGGCTATACCACCGAGGACGGCATCACCTATAACGCCTACCTCATCATGGACGAGAAGGTCACCCTCATCGACACCACCAAGGCAACCTTTGCGGACGAGCTCATCGGCCGCATCTCCTCCATCATCGATCCCGCCGAGATCGATGTCATCATCGCCAACCACATCGAGATGGACCACTCCGGTTCCATTCCCGCGATCCTCGAGCTCGCGCCCCACGCCGAGGTCTACGCCAGCGCCCCCGCCGGCGTGAAGGAGCTCGCCGCCCATTTCGGCATCGCGGGCGAGCGCGTGCACGGCGTCAAGACCGGCGATACCCTCTCGATCGGCAGACGCACGCTCTCCTTCGTGCAGACCGCGATGGTGCACTGGCCCGACAACATGGTCACCTACAGCGCCTACGATAAGATCCTCTTCTCCAACGACGCCTTCGGCCAGCACTTCGCGAGCGGCGCGCGCTTCGAGGACGAGAACGACCTGCATGAGATCATGCTCCAAGCGTGCAAGTACTACGCCAACATCGTGCAGCCCTACGGCAAGCAGGCGGATGCCGCCCTCGCTGCGGTGAAGGGCCTCGGCATCGAGAACATCGAGGTCATCGCCCCGTCTCACGGCGTCTGCTGGCGCAGCCACGTCGCCGACATCATCAGCGCCTACGATGGGTTCGCCTCGGGCGCGGTCAAGGAGAAGGCCATCGTGGTCTACGATTCCATGTGGCACTCCACCGAGAAGATCGCCCTCGCGCTGGTCGACGGCTTCCTCGCCTCCGGCGTGCCCGTCAAGCTCTTCGACCTCAAGGCCAACCACAACTCCGACATCATGACCGAGTTCCTCGATACCAAGTACGTCTGCGTGGGCTCGCCCACCCTGAACTCCCAGATGCTGCCCACGGTCGCCGGATTCCTCACCTACATGCGCGGCCTTTCGCCCAGAAACGAGAAGCGCATCGGCGTGGCCTTCGGATCCTACGGCTGGGCCCCGCTCGGTCCCAAGAACGTGGGCGCCGTGCTCGAGGAATGCGGCTTCCAGATGCCCGAGAAGCCGCTCGCCTACAATTGGATTCCCGGCGAGGAGCCGCTCGAGGAGATCAAGGCCAAGGTCGCGGCATTCGTAGGGTAGGGCCTGCCGTTGCCGTACAGCGCCGTAGGCAGCCGGCGGATCCGGGCGGATATGTCCGGGTCCGCCGGCTCGCTTCACGGTATCCATGCCTTCCGCGCGCCTTCGCCGATATATCCTCGCGGGATGCCGACATTTCGCCGCCGCCGATCGTATCCTTGATGAAAGAGCACGCCGCGAACGTGAGGGGGCAATCATGAAGACGGTTGGACGGCTGGCAGCCTTGGCCGCTGCGCTTGCCATCTGCAGTGCGCTCGGCGCATGCGGGGGGACATACGGCATGGACGCGCGGGAGCACGTCATCACGGTCAACGCCTCGGCCGAGGTCAAGGTCGTCCCCGACAAGGCGAGCTTCTCGGTCACGATCCTCACGCAGGGCTCCACTGCCGAGGAGGCGAGTTCCGCCAACGCCGGTCCCACCAACGCCGTGATCGAGCAGCTCAAGGCTGCGGGCATCGCCGAGGAGGACATCCAGACCACCTACACCGAGCTCTCGCCGGTGTACGGTTGGGGCGATGCGGCCATAGACGATAGCATGGATATCTACCCCGGAGGCGGCAGCGAGATCGTGGGCTACGAGATGAGCACGACCATCGAGGTCGCGGGTGCGGAGATCGATGAGGTGGCCACCCTCATGCAGGCATGCATCGGCGCAGGGGCGACGGGCGTGGACGGTCCCCGCTACTACGTGAGCGCCTATGACGACGCCTACGCGGACGCCCTCGCCCAAGCTATCGAGGCGTCCCGCGAGAAGGCGCAGGTCATGGCGGCGGCTGCCGGTGTCACGCTCGGCCACGTGGTCGACATAACCGAGGGCTACCAGTACACGGGGTACCGCTATGCGGCCAACGACGCCGCTGCGGCGGGAGGCGCCGAAGGCGGTATGGCGGAGATGGAGATCGCTCCCGGCCAGGTGAGCATCGAGGCCCAGGTCACCGTCTCCTACGCCATCTAAGCGGCCGGTGAAGGCTATTGCTGCCCCAGGAGGGCCCTTGTCCGCGAGATTCTCGCGGACAAGGGTCCTCCTGGGGCGACATCCCGCAGACAGAGGCCTTCCCGCGCCATGGCTGGCCGTCGGGCAGCTATGCGCCGCGAGCGGCTCCCTGCTCGAGCTACGCAGGCTCGTCCTCGGGCACCTCTATGGAGTCGAGCTCCATCTCGTTGCCTTGCAGAAGCACGGTGTCGGGGCTCGTGCAGTGCGGGCAGATCTTGCCGAACTCCACGGTGGGATAGGTGCGTCCGCAGCTGTTGCAGACGGTGATGGCGTTCACGGGCTCGATAACCAGCTCGCAGCCATGGAGCAGCTCGCTCCTATCGGCGGCCCAACGCCAACAATCCTGCAGATAATCGGGGATGACGCCCGAGACCTCGCCCAAACGCAGATTGACCTTGGCGACGGAGCCGAGATCGTGATCGCGTCCCAGCTCCTCCACCATGTCGACGATATGGAAGACGATGCCCAGCTCGTGCATGCTAGCTCTTGGCCGTACCGGCGATCTTGCCCCTGATAATCCTGATGCCGCGCTTCGCCGCGTAGGGCAGGACCGCCTTGACCTTGTCCTCGCTCTTCCACATCCGGCTCGCCTCGGGAACATCGCGGGTCAGGTGGATGGCGTCGAACTCGCAGCGCGTGGTGCACAGCCCGCAGCCGATGCACTTGTTGGTGTCGACGACCGACTTCCCGCACTTCAGGCAGCGCGCGCATTCGATCTTGAGCTGCTCTTCCGTGAACACCTGGCGCGGGTCGGCCCAGTTGTGGACGATCTTGGCGACCTTGGAGCAGGCGGGAACCTGGCGCCCGGCGTGGTCGTAGCCGTTGCCGGCAAGGTCGATGTCGCTCTTGTCGAGCTCCACATAGAAGCGCTGGTTGCGCGATAGCGTGAGCGACGAGCCCCGCTGCACGTAGCGGTGCAACGAGATGGCGGCCTCGTGGCCGGCTGCGATGGCATCGATGATGAACTTCGGGCCGGTGTAGGCATCGCCGCCGATGAAGATATCGGGCTGCATGGTCTGATAGGTCTTGGGGTCGGCTGCAACGCGCCCGCCACGTCCGATGTCGATGGCGTCCTCGTTCACGAGGAGATCGCCCCATTCGATGCTCTGGCCGATGGAGAGGACCACGTTCTTGCAGGCGATGAAGGTGGTGTCGCCCTCATCGTATAGAGGCGAGAACCGCCCTTCGTCGTCGAGGACGCGGGTGCAGCGCTTGAAGGTGACCCCCTCCACGCTTCCGTCTTCGGCAAGCTCGATCATGGCCGGCCCCCAGCCGTTCATGATCTCGACGCCGTCCTCCTCGGCCTCGATAATCTCGCCCGGGAGCGCGGGCATCCCGTCGCGCTGCTCGAGGCAGGCCATGGTGACCTGGGATGCTCCGCAGCGCACCGATACGCGCGCGGCGTCGATGGCCACGTTGCCCCCGCCGATGACGACGGTGGGTCCGGCGACCTCGTGCGCGGGGTCCTCGAGCACCGTGCGCAGGAAATCGATGGCCGTGGAGACGCCCCGGCCGTCTTCGCCCCCGATGCCCGCCGTGCGGCCGCCCTGGCAGCCGATGGCCAGGTAGAAGCCCGTATAACCCTCGTCGCGCAGCTGGTCGATCGTGATGTCCTTGCCCACGGTGATGCCGCAGCGGATCTCCACGCCCATCGCGCGCAGGATGTCGATCTCGGCCTCGACGACATCCTTCTCGAGCTTGTAGCTCGGGATGCCGTAGACCATCATGCCGCCGGGCTTGTCGTTGCGCTCGAAGACGGTGGGGTTGTAGCCCATCTGCGCGAGGTAGTACGCGCAGGAGAGGCCCGCCGGGCCGCCCCCCACGATGGCGATCTTCTCGGGAAGGCGGCCGCGCGTGGAGGGGATGACCGGCTCGGGCACGTAGCGGGATGCGGCATCGAGGTCTTTCTGTGCGATGAAGTTCTTGACATCGTCGATGGCCACGGCCTCGTCGACGGTGCCGCGCGTGCAGGCGTCCTCGCAGCGCTTGTTGCAGACGCGCCCGCAGACGGCGGGGAAGGGGTTCTCCTTCTTGATGAGGGCGAGTGCATCGCGGTAGCGTCCCTCGGCAGCCATCTGCAGGTAGCCTTGGACCGAGATGTGCGCGGGGCAGGCGGTCTTGCAGGGGGCCGTACCGGTCCCGTGCGTCTCGATGCGGTTGTTGTCCTTGTAATCGGGGTCCCAGTCCTCCTCGCCCCAGGGGAGGGCGTCGGGCAGCGGCTGGACGGGGTATTCGACGGCGGTGCCGTCGGTGCGGGGCAGCTTCTGGCCGAGCTGCACGGCGCCGGCGGGGCAGACCTCCACGCAGCCCGCGCAGGCGACGCACTTCTCGTCATCGATATGGGCGCGGTAGGCGCTCGCGCTCATGTTGGGGGTGTTGAAGAGCTGGCTGGTGCGCAGCGCATAGCATACGCTCGCGTCGCAGTTGCAGATGGCGAAGATCTTCTCCTCGCCGTCGATGTTGGTGATCTGGTGCACGTAGCCATTCTTCTCGGCCTGGAGCAGGATGTCGATCACCTCGTCGTAGGTGACATAGTGGCCCTTGCCGGTCTCGACGCAGTAGTCGGCCATGTCGCCCACGCCCAAGCACCAGTTCTGCACGTCGCGTCCGCCGTTGTCGCCGCGTGCGCGTTCGGCGATGCAGCACGAGCAGGCGCCTGCGGAATAGCGGTCGTATTTCTCGAGCCAGTGAGATATATGCTCCACGGAGGCCGTGACGCTCTCCTGCCTGATGGCGTGCTCGACGGGGATGACGTGCATGCCGATGCCGGCGCCTCCGGGCGGGACCATCTTGGTGGCCACCGTGAGCGGGAGGAACGTCATGCGCTCGAAGAAGGTGCCTATCTCGGGGTGCTCCTCCATCTGGCGCTGGTTCATGACCGTGAACTCGGCCGATCCCGGCACGAACATCGGCAGCACGTAGCGCTTCTTGTGCTCGGGGTTCTTGCCGTCGAGGTTCTCCCAGTTGTATTCCACGACGCCCTTGATGCACAGGGCATCGAGGAGCTCCTGGGTGCGCTCGGGTCCCATACCGCACCCCGCCACGACCTGCTCGAAGGTCTCCGGCACGCGCACCCTCATGTGCTTGGTGAGCTCCGCCTCCTCCTCGGTCATGACGGATGCGAGGCCCCAGTAGTCGGGATCGGCGCAGCCGGCCTTCTTGAGGCCCAGTTTGATGGGGAGGCGGTCGGTGATCTTCCTTCCCTCGCGGAGCACGCCCGGCTTGAGCGCCGCGAATGCCGCCGGGCCCGGATCGTCGGGGTGGGCGGGCTTGTAATGCGAGAAGGCGTCGTTCTCCGAGAAGTACTCCTCGGCGATGATGCGATGCGGCCCATCTATGGGGTTGGTCTTAGGGATGACGTTGCGTGCGGCTATCTCCTCGTCGGTGAGCTCGCCGCGCATGGTCGCGGCGCGTTCCTCCACGCTTGCCCCGCCGTAGGCTTCCTTCGGGCGGGGGGTCTTTCCCTTGGCGGCTGCGTCGGCCATATCTCCTCCTTCTCGATCGGCCTGCATCATGCCGGCTCCTGTCGATGCGCTATGCCGTATAGGCCGCGACGGATTCGCGCAACCACTGGTACCATTCCTCCATGCCCTCGCCCGTCTTGGCGCAGAGGGGGATCACGCGTGCTCGGGGGTTGCGCATGCGGACGTTCTCGATGCAGCGTGCGAGGTCGAAGTCGAAGTAGGGGAGCACGTCGATCTTGTTGACGAGCACCACATCGCAGACCTCGTACATGAGCGGGTATTTGAGCGGCTTGTCATCGCCCTCGGGGACCGAGAGGATCGTGACGTTGGCGGCGGCGCCGGTGTCGAACTCGGCCGGGCACACGAGGTTGCCCACGTTCTCGAGCACGATGAGGTCGGCATCATCGGCAGCAAGGTTGTCGAGGCCCTGCCGGCACATGCTGGCGTCGAGGTGGCACATGCCCCCCGTGTGCAGCTGGATGACGCGTGCGCCCGTGGCGGAGATGGCGGCGGCATCGACGTCGGAGTCGATGTCGGCCTCCATGACGGCGATCCGCATCTCGGATGCGAGCGCTTGGATGGTACGGGCGAGCAGGGTGGTCTTGCCCGAGCCGGGAGAGCTCATGAGGTTCACGAGGAACTGCCCGCGCTCCCTCATGATGGCGCGCAGCTCGTCGGCGCGGCGGTCGTTGCCGGCGCGCACGGCCTCCTTGACCTCGATGACGCGGTATTTCTCCATGTGAAGGCCTCCCTTTCCACGTGTATCCACACCAGTATACGCGAGGAGGGGCGGACCGCTCGCATCCACGTCCCGCATGCCTCCCTACCCTCGGATCCGATAGGCCCTTCTTCGAAAATGAGAGTCGGGCTATCGAACCCGGAAAACAGCGCATATCGGATTCTCCCTCGGACAAGGTGCTCGCGCAGGGAGCGGAACACGCGGCCACCCCGGCAGCTTCTAAGCGATGACCTCGTCCTTGGGCCTGAAGATGATCGAGATGATGGCGGCATCCTCGCCGTCGAGGGCGATCATGCCGTACATGCGCCCGGAGTCGAAATAGAGCGTGTCGCCTGCGGAGACCTCCTCGATATGGTCCTCGAAGGCGTAGCGTAGGCGCCCTTTGACAACGTAGTCGAATTCCTGCCCTTTGTGATGGGTGAGGGCGATGGGCTCATCCTGGAGCGCTTCGCTGTAGGGGATCTCGATATAGAACGGCTCGCCGATGCGGTTCTTGAAGTAGGGGGCCTTATGCAGGTAGCGGAACCCGTCCGGGCTCTCGACGGGCAGGCCCTCGCCTGCGCGGACGATAGAGTAGTGCTTGAGGCGCGGGCTCTCGCTGGTGAGCAGGTCGACCACGTCGACGCCCAGCTTGGCGGCGCACTTGTAGATGAAGGTGAAGGTGAGGTCGTGCCCGCCGCTCTCGAGGGAGGCATATACCTCGGGCGTACGGCTGGTGGCGCGGGCCATCTCCTCTATGGAGACGCCGTTGTCCTCGCGAAGCGACCTGATGCGCTCGGCGATCTCGCGCGTATGCTCGGCCATGGCGATCACCCCCGAACTGCGAAGCGGTTCCATTTGGTCAAATCATACGCATAGCGCCCTGCCGCGATGAGATGTTTTCGCGTAACGAAACGAATCCCTCGGCGGCCAGACCCATGCGGAGGCGGGAGCGCTTCGCGCCTTCTCCGCAGCGTATCGGCTTTGTTACGTCATACGGGTGCTGGCGGGCACCCTATGCGCGTATGGTATAACTGTGTGCATGCCATCGCGGGATGATCCCGCGCTCGATTCCGCACAGGGAGGTTGCCCGCATGACCAGCACCGTCTCGCTCTGGGCATCCCCCGCCTCTGTATCCGGCGTCCTCGTAGGCTAAGGCGCAGCCTGCTGCAACCGGCTGTGCCGAAGACCCGCACCTGCTGCGCGCTGCCGCATACCCATCCCGCCATCAGGAGATACGAGAGATGCTCAACATTCACAGGCGTTACTGCACCGAGACCTTCGATACCGCCGGCAACCTTGCCAGCTTCCGCATCCACGTGCCGCAGGACTTCAACTTCGCCTACGATGTCATCGACCAGATCGGCGCCGCAGAGCCCGAGCGCAGGGCCATGATCTGGCGCAACCCCGAGGGCGAGGAGCACGACCTCACCTTCGCCGACTTCGCGCGCCTCTCGAACAAGGCCGCGAACTACCTGCTCTCGCAGGGTATCGGCGCGGGCGACAAGGTCATGGTGATCCTGCGCCGCCACTACTCGTTCTGGGTCACGGCGCTCGCGCTGCACAAGATCGGCGCGGTCGCCATCCCCGCCACCTTCATGCTCAAGCAGCACGACGTCCTCTACCGCATCAAGGAGGCGCGGGTGAGGGCCATCGTCGCCACCTCCGTGGGCACCATCGCCGATGTCATCGATGCCGCCTGCGCCGAGCTCGCCGAGCCGCCCCTGCGCTTCATCATGAACGGGGCGCAGTACGATATCGCAGGTTCCGGGAGCACCGGGTCCGATCCAGCCCTCACCGGTCCCGCGCTCTCGGGCGGGCAGGGCCTCTTCGCCGCGACGTGCGCGCGCCCGGGCTGGCACGACTACAACGCCGGCGTCCGCGCGGCGCGGGAATCGCTCGACCGCATCCCCACGCATGTCGACGACCCCCTGCTCATCTACTTCACGAGCGGGACCTCCGGCGAGCCCAAGATGGCCCTGCATGGCCATGACTACGCCGCCGCCCATCTCGTCACCGCCAAGTGGTGGCACGGCGTCACGCCTGACGGCATCCACATGACCATCGCCGACACCGGCTGGGCCAAGTGCACCTGGGGAAAGTTCTACGGCCAGTGGTTCATGGAGGGCTGCCAGGTCGTCTACGACTTCGACCGCTTCCAGGGCGGCGAGATCCTCTCGCTCATCGGGAAGCACCGCATCACCACGTTCTGCTGCCCGCCCACCATGTGGCGCATGCTCTCCCGCGAGGATGTCGACAGCTTCGACTTCTCATCCATCGAGCGCTTCACCACGGCGGGCGAGGCGCTGCCGCCCGACCAGTTCGATTTCTGGCTTGCGCACACGGGTCATCCCATCTATGAGGGCTTCGGCCAGAGCGAGGGGCCGGTCATCGTGGCCAACATGATCGGTTGTGCGCCGCGTCCCGGATCCATGGGCAAGCCCGTGCCCTTCGGCAACATCAAGCTGCTGCGCGAGGACCTCACCGCATGCGATCCGGGCGAGGAGGGCGAGATCTGCATCAAATGCGATCCCAAGCCCGCCGGCATCATCCACGAGTACTACCGGGCTCCCGACAAGACCGCCGAGGCCTTCTCCGGCGGCTGGTACCATACCGGCGATGTTGCCTATGCGGATGAGAGCGGCTACTACTACTACTGCGGCCGCAACGACGACCTCATCAAGTCAAGCGGTTACCGCATCGCGCCCTTCGAGGTCGAGAGCGCCCTCAACAGCCATCCTGCCGTGCACGAGTGTGCGGTCACCGGCGTCCCCGACGAGTTGCGCGGGTTCGCCGTGAAGGCGACCGTCGTGCTCGAGCCGGGCTATGCGGGAACGCCCGAGCTCACCAAGGAGCTGCAGGTCTGGGCCAAGAAGCAGACCGCACCGTACAAGTTCCCCCGCGTCATCGAGTATACCGATGCGCTCCCCAAGACCTTCTCGGGCAAGATCCGCCGATCCCGTATCCGCGAGAACGACGGCGCTGCGGCGCAGTAGGGTTAGCGGGGGCGGGCCTGCGCACCGGGAGCGGATCGGACAGACGGCTCCGTCGATGTTCACGATAACCATAAGAATTCTTCCTTATGCATGGCAACGCGCACACCTATAGCCGTATCGCGCGCAGCGCGAGATCGCGGCCAACCTCGATCTTGCCCGTCGACAGCAGCGCATCGCGGTCGATCTGCTGGCCGATCGCGCGGGCATATCGGCATCCACGCTCAGAAGGCCCCTCCGCCGTGCCGTCTGCTGCCGTTGCGGCTTGCGAGCTGTATCGTGTGATCCCAGCTCATGCGCGCGCAGAAGCGCGTAAAATGGCTCGGGTGCTTTCCGGATGGCGCCGTCTGGCTCGGCAAGACGGGGTATCGAAGGCATCGATCGAGCGTATGTCAACCTGCTTCGAGGCGGGCATCTCCCGCTTGGGGCACGTCTAGGACCCGTCTCCAGTCCAAGCCCCCGGTATGCGGGCCGCATGGTCTATGGGGTTTATGGAGAAGGGATACGCCCGGAACCGTGGCGTGTTGACAACTGCTTTTTGCAGGCGCACAATCTTTTCTCGCGCGTATTCAGGGCAAGCGGTGCTGCGCTTCCCTTCAATGTCTCGACGAGCACGTCAACCTATGCAAGTTCTTTTATCAGAAGGAGAGAAACGTTGCCTACCATCAACCAGCTTGTCCGCCAAGGCCGCACATCCGTTGCCGTGAAGTCCAAGAACGCCGCCCTGCAGCACAACCCCCAGAAGCGCGGCGTCTGCACCCGCGTCTTCACCACCACCCCCAAGAAGCCCAACTCGGCGCTGCGCAAGGTCGCCCGCGTGCGCCTCGTGAACGGCATCGAGGTCACCGCCTACATCCCCGGCGAGGGTCACAACCTCCAAGAGCACTCCATCGTGCTCATCCGCGGCGGCCGCGTCCGCGACCTCCCCGGCGTCCGCTATAAGATCATCCGCGGCACGCTCGACTGCGCTGCTGTCCAGAATCGCAAGCGCGCCCGCTCCCGCTACGGCGCCAAGCGTCCCAAGTAAGCGCCTCGTCCCGTCGACCATCCCACTATCTGAGGAGATATAACCATGCCGCGTCGTTCAACCGCAGTCCATCGCCGCGAGGTCATGCCTGACGCCAAGTACAACAACCGTCTGGTGACCCAGCTCATCAACAAGGTCCTGCTCGACGGCAAGAAGTCCGTCGCCGAGCGCATCGTCTACGGCGCCTTCGATATCGTCGCCGCCAAGACGGGCGAGGATCCCCTTACCCTGTTCAAGAAGGCCATGGACAACGTGCGTCCCACCGTCGAGCTCAAGCCGCGCCGCGTCGGCGGTGCTACCTACCAGGTCCCCATGGAGGTCAACTCCCGCCGCTCCACCACGCTTGCCATCCGCTGGATGGTCAACTTCAGCCGTGCCCGCAAGGAGAAGACCATGGCCGAGCGCCTGGCCAACGAGATCATCGATGCCTCCAACGGCGTCGGCGCATCCGTCAAGCGCCGCGAGGACGTCTTCAAGATGGCCGAGGCCAACCGAGCCTTCGCCCACTACCGCTATTAAGCCCACGAGGTAGCTCAATATGGCAAAAATCAAGTACAAGCTCGAGAACCTCCGCAATATCGGCATCATGGCCCATATCGATGCCGGTAAGACGACGACCACCGAGCGCATCCTCTACTACACCGGCAAGACCCATAAGATCGGCGAGGTCCACGACGGTGCGGCGACCATGGACTGGATGGTCCAGGAGCAGGAGCGCGGCGTGACCATAACCTCCGCAGCCACCACCTGCTTCTGGGGCGATCACGTCATCCAGATCATCGACACCCCGGGCCACGTGGACTTCACGGCCGAGGTCGAGCGCTGCCTGCGCGTCCTCGACGGTGCCGTTGCCGTCTTCGATGCCGTCGCCGGCGTCCAGCCCCAGTCCGAGACCGTGTGGCGCCAAGCCACCAAGTACAGCGTGCCCCGCATCGCCTTCATCAACAAGTACGACCGCATCGGCGCCGACTTTTTCCGTGCCATCGAGACCATGAAGGACCGCTTGGGGGCCAACGCCATCGCCGCCCAGATACCCATGGGTTCCGAGAACAACTTCTGGGGCCTTATCGACCTCGTCACCATGGAGGCGTGGGATTTCAAGGAAGACGCCAAGGGGATGATCTATCCCGAGAAGCTGGATGCCGTCCCCGCCGATTTCGCCGACCTTGCCGCCGAGAAGCGCGAGGAGCTGCTGGATGCAGCCTCGAATTTCTCCGATGAGGTCATGGAGGCCGTGCTCTCCGATGAGGAGGTGCCCCTCGACGTGCTCAAGGCCGCCATCCGCACCGGCGTCATATCCGGTGAGATCAACCCCGTCTTCGTGGGGTCCGCCTATAAGAACAAGGGCATCCAGGAGCTGCTCGACGCCGTCGTCGACTATCTTCCCAGCCCGCTCGACGTGCCCGAGGTCGACGGCCTCACCCTCAAGGGTGCCGACGACGTCCGCCATGCCGATCCCAAGGAGCCCTTCTCGGCGCTCGCCTTCAAGATCATGACCGACCCGTATGTGGGCAAGCTCACCTACATCCGCGTCTACTCCGGCCAAGCAGAGGCCGGCAGCTACGTCTACAACTCCACCAAGGACGGCCGCGAGCGCTTGGGGCGTATCCTCGAGATGAACGCGAATGACCGCGTCGATCGCGAGGAGTGCTCCGCCGGCGATATCGTCGCGTGCGTGGGCCTCAAGAACACCACCACCGGCGATACCCTCTGCGATGAGAAGCACCCCATTATCCTCGAGTCCATCAAGTTCGCCGATCCGGTCATCGACGTCGCCGTCGAGCCCAAGACCAAGGCCGAGCAGGAGAAGATGAGCGTCGGTCTCGCCAAGCTGGCGGAGGAGGACCCCACCTTCCAGGTCCACACCGATCAGGAGACCGGCCAGACCATCATCGCCGGCATGGGCGAGCTGCACCTCGAGATCATCGTCGACCGCCTGCGCCGCGAGTTCAAGGTCGAGTGCAACGTGGGCAAGCCCCAGGTCGCCTACCGCGAGACCGCAGGCCGTGCCGTCAACCACGTCGAGGGCAAGTTCGTACGCCAGTCCGGCGGTCGCGGCCAGTACGGCCACGCGGTCATCGACATCGAGCCCAACGAGGCCGGCAAGGGTTACGAGTTCGAGAACGCCATCGTGGGCGGCGTCATCCCCAAGGAGTACATCCCCTCGATCGACAAGGGCATCCAGGAGGCGCTGGAGAGCGGCGTCATCGCGGGCTACCCGGTGGTCGATGTCAAGGTCAAGCTCGTCGACGGCTCCTACCACGAGGTCGACTCCTCCGAGGCCGCCTTCAAGATCGCCGGTTCCATGGCCATCAAAGAGGCCCTGCGCAAGTCCGATCCCGTCCTCCTCGAGCCGATGGAGGCCGTCGAGGTCGAGACCCCCGAGCAGTACATGGGCGATGTCATGGGCAACCTCTCGAGCCGCCGCGGCAAGATCGAGGGCATGGAGGATCGCCGCGACACCAAGGTCATCAAGGCCAAGGTGCCTTTGGGCGAGATGTTCGGCTATGCGACCGATCTCCGCTCCCAGACGCAGGGTCGCGCGAGCTATACCATGCAGTTCGACTGCTACGAGCCGGTTCCCAAGGCAGTCCGAGAAGAGATCGTCGCCAAGCACGGCGGCATCGCCTAAGTTGTAGCCCAAGGCGTGGAGACACGCACGATAACGGAGGTTTTGAAAGTGTCAAACCAGAAGATCAGGATTCGTCTCAAGGGCTATGACCATGAGGTTGTCGATCAGTCCTCGAAGCTCATCGTCGATACCGCCCTCAAGACCGGCGCCCGCGTGTCAGGCCCCATCCCCCTGCCCACCGAGCGCAACCTCTATACCGTGATCCGCTCGCCGCACAAGTACAAGGATTCCCGCGAGGAGTTCGAGATGCGCACCCATAAGCGTCTCATCGACATCCTCGATCCCTCCAGCTCCACGGTCGACTCGCTCATGCGCCTCGATCTCCCCGCCGGCGTCGATATCGAGATCAAGCTCTAAGCTTTCCCGCAGCAGGCAACGCAAACGCCTCCGGCCCTCGGGCCGGGGGCGTTTTTGCAGCGCGGAAGCGTACGCTTCGCACGAACATCCCGGCATGATCGCGAACATCACCGGGGTGATCGCGAACATATGTGGTGTGTTCATGAACACGGCGGGATGTTCGAAAAGAGTGCTTCGCAGGTCCTCGAAAGCGCTGCCTGTGCATCCTCTTGCAGCCCGCCCGCCAGTTGATAACTGGATGCCAGCTATCCGAAAAACCCGTCTGATACGATTTCCTCCCCATCGAACGAGGAGGTAGGATGCACGCGGTGATCAGCCATTCCAGCGCGCTGATGTTTCTCGATCAGTGCTCGCGCCTCGTGCCATTTCCTGCGTTCAGGACCCAGGTCGTAGCTTTCGGCGATCCGATCGGGGCATGTGCGCACACGAAGAGGGAGCTTGCTGCGTTCCACCTTGATCGCTTCAGGCGCATGGGCAGGGATACCGACGTCCTTGTCCCCACGTTCAGGCAGAATAAACGGGTCGCAGGATATGTCCATCATGCCGCCGGCGGCAAGCTGCCGAAGGGGTCGTTGCTCGATGCGGGCGGGGGCGTGCTCGTGTGCTCGGCTCCGCTCGTGTTCGTGCAGCTGTGCCGGAGTCTTCCGTTGCTGCGTTGCATCAAGCTGGGCCACTTCATCTGCGGCACGTATTCCAAGGAGCCGAGCGTGCCGAGCGGCGTGGTAGACCGGTACCCGCTCGCGGCAAAAGCGGAGCTCGAGGAATTTGTCCGCAAGGCGCATCATCTGCGCGGTTCCCGCAATGCCGCTGCGGCGCTCCCGTGGGTGCTGGAAGGCGCAGCATCGCCGAAGGAAACCGAGCTCGCCCTGCCGTTTTATCTGCCCGAGCATCTGGGCGGATACGCTTTCATCCCCCCGGAGATGAACTATGGGGAGCGGCTCTCCGAGGCAGCTGGGAAGATCGAAGGTTCGGTCAACGCGGCCATCGATGTGTATTGGCCTGGGCAGAAGATCGGGTTCGAATACACGAGCTATGCCGAGCACGGCGACCCGCATAAAATCGGCGAGGACGAGCGGCGAAAGCTGGCGCTGCAAACCATGGACGTCCGTCTTGAGCTGGTGACCAACCAGCAACTCATAGATGATAGGCAGCTCATGGCCCTTGCGCAGCTGCTGGCAAACTACGGTGTTCCGAAAGCCGTTTCGGCGGATGCCGAAACGAACATCCCGGCATGATCGCGAACATCTCCGGGATGTTCGCGAACACCCCCATGATGTTTGTGTGAGGATCGGGATGTTCGTGTTGAGCAATACTCTGGCTGCCCGTTCCTTACCAGCTCACGCCCTCCCACAGCGAGAAGAGATAGCTCTCGTCGAGCATGATGCCGCCTTCGCGGATGCTGGGCTCGGCGACGATGATCTCGAGCGCATTGCCCTCATCGACCTGGATGGCTGAGACGTAGAACATGTTGGGGCGATCGTACTCGTCGTCGAAGCGGTACCAGCCCCAGAGCACCTCGTGGCCGTTGACGGTCGTGCACATGAGCCCGCTCGTCTCGATGTCGGTGTAACGGCTGCCGAAGAGGCGGCTTCCCACGATATTGTCGGTATCGAGCTGGTAGAGAAGGTATTTCTCGGCATCGTCGGAGGCGTAGGCGATGTCCACGCTGCCGCGCGCCCACAAACAGCCGATGCGCTCCTCGGCAACAGACGCGTCATCGGCAAGCGGCTCGTATTTGGCGGTTTCGAGCCAGTCGGGCAGACCCACCGTCACGTGCGGAGCCTCATCATCGTGCCACGGGACGATGATGACCGAGTCCTGAGCGGCGAGGTCGATCTCGATGGCGTTGGGCGACATGCCATCCCCGCAGGCGGCGAGCGGCAAACAGGCGAGAAGGGCTAGGGCGAGATAAAGCAGGCGCTTACGCATGGATGCTCCCAACGGAGACGGTAACACAGCCAGTGTACGCCATCATAGATTGGTGAAAGCTCCGAGACCTAGAGCCCTTCGAGCAGCTCCGAGAGCGTCAGGCCGAGGCTGGAGGCGATTTTCCTGAGCAGGTTGATGGTGGGAGCATGTTTGCCCTGCTCGATGGATGCGTAATACGTCCGATCGATGCCGGCCTGATAGGCGAACTTCTCTTGGCTCAAGCTCGTCCGTTCAAGTCGGAGCGACTTGATGCGCTTCCCCAACGCTTGCTGAAAGACCTCGTCCATACGGCGAAGTCTAAATACGCCTGCATTTTTGACAACGGTACATATACCGTAGTGATATATACTTATCAAACAGAGACGATGAAGGGATGATGACCGATGAAGAAGTTCGATAGACTCCCGATTATGCTCGTTGTCCTTGCTTTGACGTTTGGAATAGCGGGTTGCAGCGATCGGGCAAACAACAGGCAAGATGAGCCGGCGGCCGTTGTCGAGCAAACCGATCCCAAGCTCGCACCGGAACCCGGATCCGATCCAGAACCAGTAGCTGCTGGGGAACGCGATGAAACATACATCCGCCCCGAGTTTCAAGAGTTCATCGATGCCTATTTGGATTTCTATCGCGAGTATGCAGAGTTCATGAAGTACTACGAAGAGCATCCTACTGATACTGATGTCCTGCTGAGGCTGGCCGACATGATCGATCGTGAGGCAGATATGGTCCGTGTGGCTCACGAGTGGGAGGAAGATGACCTTACGAATGCCGAAGCAGCACTGCTCATTGAGGCGGAAGCCGAGATGCTCAGGATTACTGCTGATCTTATGGAAACATTGGACTAGCTCTGCAATAACAGGGCTATTCCCCCTGCGCCGTGCGGGCTGGCAAGATATCCGTTACAAACATCCCGGTATGATCGTGAACATCCTCTGGATGATCGTGAACATCCTCGGGATGTTCGCATTTCCCTAGGGATGATTGTGGACCAGCTATTCTCAAGACACAAAACCCCGCACCAACCAAAAATCTCGAGGATACGCGCGGCTACGTGTGTTAATCTAGTAAAGCTGCTCGCTCAGGGTGGGTCGTCCAGCTCTGCCACGGGCGCGCAGCACACCCGACGGATGTGGTCCGCTGGGAGCGTGCGGTAAGGGACCGCACGTAAAGGCCCATGACCACCGAAGGAAAGGACCAGGGATGGTCAACACGATTCTCGGCCGCAAGCTGGGGATGACGCAGGTCTGGGACGAGAACGACAACGTCGTGCCCGTCACCGTCATCCAAGCCGGCCCCTGCACGGTCTCGCAGGTGAAGACCAAAGCGACCGACGGCTACGACGCCGTCCAGATCGGTTTTGGCGAGATCAAACCCAAGCGCGTCAACAAGCCTCTCGCGGGCCACTTCAAGGCCCAGGGCGTCGAGCCCCTGCGCTACCTCCGCGAGGTGCGCGTCGAGAACGCCGAGGAGTACAAGCCCGGCGACCAGGTCACCGTGGAGATCTTCGCCGAGACCAAGGCGGTCGACGTCACCGGCACGTCCAAGGGCAAGGGCTTCCAGGGCACCATCAAGCGCTGGAATTTCTCCCGCGGCCCCATGACGCACGGCTCCCGCAACCAGCGCCGTCCGGGTTCCATCGGCCAGTGCGCCTATCCCGCCCGCGTCCGCAAGGGCCTCCACATGGCCGGCCACATGGGCAATGAGCGCGTTACCGTGAAGAACCTCAAGCTCGTGCGCGTCGATGCCGAGCAGAACCTCCTGCTCGTCAAGGGCGCCGTCCCCGGTGGCAAGAACGCCCTCGTCCAAGTCCATATGGCTTAAAGGAGGGTAAGCAATGGCACAGTATGAGATCAAGAACGTGGACGGCAAGAAGGCCGGATCCGCCGATCTTGCCGATGCCGTCTTCGGCATCGAGCCCAATATCCCCGTCATCCACCAGGTGATCGTCTGCCAAGACGCCTCCCTGCGTCAGGGCACCCACTCAACCAAGAACCGCCACGAGGTCTCCGGCGGCGGCAGGAAGCCCTATCGCCAGAAGGGCACCGGCCGTGCCCGCCAGGGTTCCATCCGTGCCGGCCAGTGGACCGGCGGTGGCGCCATCTTCGGCCCCCTGCCCCATAGCCACGCCAAGCGCATCAACAACAAGATGGTCAAGCTCGCCATGCGCTCCGTGCTCTCCGGCAAGGTCCGCGACGAGGAGCTCCATCTCATCGACAGCCTCGAGTTCGCCAAGCCCTCCACCAAGGAGGCCAAGGCCGTCCTCGAGGCCCTCGGTATCTCGGGTAAGCGCGTGACCTTGGTCGTTGCCGACGACGACATCAACACCTACCTGTCGTTCCGCAACCTTCCCAAGGTTTCCATCTTCGGCGTCTCCGAGGTCACCGCCCGCTTCCTCATCGACAACGGCGCCCTCGTCATGTGCGCTGCTGTCGCCAAGCAGCTCGAGGAGGTGCTCGCATAATGAACTCCGCCTACAGCGTCATCATCCGCCCCATCGTCTCCGAGCGTTCCTATGACCTCATGGAGCAGGGAAAGTACACGTTCGAGGTCGCCAAGACCGCGGCTAAGGAGGAGATCGCCGAGGCTGTCGAGAAGCTCTTCGGCGTCCATGTCGTGAAGGTCAATACCATGTCGGTCAAGGGCAAGCACAAGCGCGTCCGCTACCAGACCATGGGCACCACCCGTTCGTGGAAGAAGGCTATCGTCACCCTCGCGGCTGGCGAGAGCATCGAGATCTTCGGCAACCAGCAGGTGGCCGCAGAGTAGGTGATCCGCCCGCGCTCCGTGCGAACGGGGCTCGGGCATCTATGCCGCGCACTATGGATACGCGCGGTACCGTGGTAGTTCCGGTGTCGTCTCGCCACACCTTCGAGCGAGATGGCCAACGGAGAACAGAAGGGATTTGAGTAATGGCAGTGAAGCACCTCAAGCCAACGAGCCCCGGCCGTCGTTGGCAGACGGTCTCCGATTTCGCGGAGATCACGACGGACAAGCCCGAGAAGTCGCTTCTCGAGCCCCTGCCCAAGAAGGCGGGCCGCAACAACAACGGCCGCATCACCACCCGTCACCAGGGCGGCGGCCACAAGCGCCAGTACCGCAAGATCGATTTCAAGCGCACCCATGATGACGTCCCGGCCAAGGTCGCTACCATCGAGTACGACCCCAACCGCAGCGCCCGCATCGCGCTCCTGCACTACGCAGACGGTTTCAAGGCCTATATCCTCGCTCCCGAGGGTCTCAAGGTCGGCGATACCCTCTACTCCGGCGCCTCCGGTGTCGACATCAAGCCCGGCAATGCCATGCCCCTCTCCGAGATCCCCGTCGGCACCCTCGTGCACGCCGTGGAGTTCCAGCCCGGCAAGGGAGCGGCCCTCGCGCGTTCCGCCGGCACCTCGGTCCAGCTCATGGGCAAGGACAACGGCTATGCCGTCCTGCGCCTCCCCAGCTCCGAGCTCCGCCGCATCCTGCTCACCTGCCGTGCAACGGTGGGCGAGGTAGGCAATGCCGATCACGCCAACATCGTCGTCGGCAAGGCCGGGCGCAGCCGCTGGGCAGGCGTCCGCCCCACCGTCCGCGGCACGGTCATGAACCCGGTCGACCACCCGCATGGCGGCGGCGAGGGCAAGAACCACACCTCCGGCCGTCCTTCCGTCACCCCGTGGGGCATCCCGACCAAGGGCAAGAAGACCCGCGATCCCAAGAAGGCGTCCAACCACCTCATCATCCGTCGTCGTAAGACGAAGACCAAGTAGTCGGAACACGAGTGAGTGGAGAAAGATAGCATGAGCAGAAGTCTCAAGAAGGGCCCGTTCGTGGAGACTCGCCTCCTCGCGCGTGTCACCGCACAGAACGAGGCCGGCACCAAGGGGGTCATCAAGACCTGGTCGCGTTCCTCGACCATCTATCCCGAGATGGTCGGCCACACCATCGCCGTCCACGACGGCCGCAAGCATGTTCCCGTATACGTTACCGAGTCCATGGTCGGTCACAAGCTGGGCGAGTTCGCACCCACCCGCACCTTCCGCGGCCACAAGGCGAAGTAGGGAGGTAGATCCGCATGGCAAACAGCAATGAGGTCAAGGCCACAGCCAAATACGTGCGCACAGCCCCGCGCAAGGCCCGCATGGTCGTCGATATGATCCGCAACAAGTCCGTCGCCCAGGCGCTCGAGATCCTCCAATTCTCCAACCGTGCCGTCGCGGGCGACGTCGCCAAGGTCGTGCGTTCCGCAGTCGCCAACGCCGAGAACAACAACGGCATGCGCGGCGAGAACCTCGTCATCAAGGCCTGCTTCGTGGACGAAGGCCCAACGCTGAAGCGCATCCGTCCCCGCGCGAAGGGTTCCGCGAGCCGCATCAACAAGCGTATGAGCCACATCACCGTCATCGTCGCACCGAAGGAGGCGTAAAGAAGCTATGGGCCAGAAGGTACATCCTACCGGTTTCCGCCTCGGCACCACCGAGAACTGGCGTTCCCGCTGGTACGCCGAGAACAAGAAGTATGCCGCCAGAGTCGGCTCCGATCTCGCCATCCGCGCATTCCTCGAGAAGCGCCTCAGCAACGCCGCGCTCTCCCGCGTCGAGATCGACCGTGCCGGCGACAAGATCACCGTCAGCATCTACACCGCCCGCCCCGGCGTCGTCATCGGCAAGAAGGGCGCCGAGATCGACACCCTCCGCTCCGACTTGGAGAAGGTCGCCGGTGTCGAGAGGGGTATGGTTGCCGTGGACGTCATCGAGGTCAAGCGCCCCGAGCTCGACGCCACGCTCGTCGCCCGCTCCATCGCCGATCAGCTCGAGGGTCGCATCGCCTTCCGCCGTGCCATGCGCAAGGCAGTGCAGACCGCCCGCAAGTCCGGCGCCAAGGGCATCCGCATCCAGTGCTCCGGTCGCTTGAACGGCGCCGAGATGGGCCGTCGCGAGTGGTACCGCGAGGGTCGCGTACCCCTGCACACGCTGCGTGCCGTCATCGATTACGGCGAGGCCGTCGCCTCCACCACCATGGGCGCCTGCGGCGTCAAGGTGTGGATCTACCACGGCGAGAAGCTCCCCGGCCAGGCTGCCCCCAAGCCCGCGCTCGAGGGCTCCGCGCGTCCCCGCCGCCCGCGTAACGAGAGGAGGGGCCGCTAATGCTCGCACCCAAACGCGTTCTGCACCGTAAGGTCCAGCGTGGCTCCATGAAGGGTCAGGCAAAAGGCAACACCGTGCTGCATCATGGCAGCTACGGCATCCAAGCCCTCGAGGCCCACTGGATCACCAACCGCCAGATCGAGGCATGCCGTATCGCCATGACGCGTTATATGAAGCGTGGCGGTAAGGTCTGGATCACCATCTTCCCGGACAAGCCCATCACCAAGAAGCCCGCCGAGACCCGCATGGGCTCCGGTAAGGGTAATCCCGAGGAGTGGGTGGCCGTCGTCAAGCCCGGCCGCATCATGTTCGAGATCGATGGCGTGTCCGATGAGGTTGCTCGCGAGGCCCTCCGTCTTGCCCAGCACAAGCTTCCCATCAAGACCAAGATCGTCTCCCGCGCCGATCAGGACGGGGAGGAGTAACCATGAAATATGCTGAGATCGCCAAGCTCACCGATGATGAGCTGGCCAAGAAGCTGGAGGAGGGCCGCGCGGAGCTGTTCAACCTCCGTTTCCAGATGGCCACGAGCCAGCTTGATAACACGGCCCGCGTGAAGATCGTCAAACGCGATATCGCGCGCGTCCAGACCGAGATGCGTACCCGTCAGATCGCAGCGGATAAAGCCGCTGCCCAAGAATAGAGCCGGGAGAGATTGACATGGCTGAAAACGAGACCAGGAACGCTCGAAAGGTCCGCACCGGCGTCGTCGTCTCCCTCTCCGGCGACAAGACGATCACGGTCGAGATCACCTATCGAAAGCGTCACCCCAAGTACAGCAAGATGATGACTATCCGCAAGAAGCTCCACGCGCATGACGAGAAAAACGATGCCGGTCTCGGCGATACCGTCCGTGTCATGGAGACCCGTCCGCTTTCGAAGACCAAGCGCTGGCGTTTGGCTGAGATCGTGGAACGCGCCAAGTAAAGGAGGAGTGCCCCATGATTCAGATGGAGACCATGCTCAATGTGGCCGACAACAGCGGCGCGAGGCGCGTGAAGTGCATCAAGGTCATCGGCGGCTCCAAGCGCCGGTATGCCGGCCTCGGCGACGTGATCATCTGCGCCGTCCAAGAGGCAACGCCCGGTGCCGCCGTCAAGAAGGGCGATATCGTGCGCTGCGTCATCGTGCGCACCGCCAAGGAGTCCCGTCGCAAGGACGGCAGCTACATCAAGTTCGATCAGAACGCCTGCGTGCTGGTCAACAAGGATGGCGAGCCCCGCGGCACCCGCATCTTCGGGCCCGTCGCCCGCGAGCTGCGCGACCGCAAGTACATGAAGATCGTCTCGCTCGCGCCCGAGACGCTGTAGGAGGAGACGAGATTATGCCTAAGATGAACGTCAAGAAGGGCGATACCGTCGAGGTCCTCTCCGGCAAGGACAAGGGCAAGCAGGGTCTGGTCCTGCGCGCCTTCCCCGAGGAGGGCAGGGTCCTCGTCGAGGGCGTGGCCATGGTCAAGAAGGCCACGCGCCCCAATCAGGTGAACCAGCAGGGGGGTATCGTCGAGCAGCCTGCCAAGATCGACGTCTCGAACGTCATGCTCGTGTGCCCGACGTGCGGCGAGGCCACCCGTGTCGGCCACAGCGGCGTCGGCACCGACAAGAAGCGCGTCTGCAAGAAGTGCGGTGCCGAGTTTTAAACCCGCCCGTCTCCGATGCAGTTCCGACCGGCCCCGCCTCGCGCGGGGCCTTTGACATGGAAGGGCCCACCCGCCCCCGCTGTTTGGATAAGGTGCGGGTTCGCGAGCCTCCCGAACCCATGCGGCAACCCAGCGCATGGGAAGGCGGTTCTGCCCGGGCCATGCCCCGCTGTCACATGAAATCGTTCAGATGGCGAAATGTCACGCTTTTCTGCTGAATTCGGGTCTCGAATCGCTATCAAGCGGAAAGAGCACTCCTGTCTCGGCAGGCCAGAGCCTTAGAAATGCGACCCCGCTTTTATCGATGCCTCAAATCAGCAGAAAACCGTGATACTTCGCCATCCGGGCAAATGTACGTGATACTGGGCCGCATGTTCGTCCCGGCATAGAGTCCGGCCTTGTCCGCGTGCGGACGGGGACAGGGGAGGGGAGCTTGCGTTACAGGCCCATCGCCTGCAGGATGAACATCAGGACCGTGAAGATGATCACGGCGATGACGATGCACCATGTGAGCGCGTTCCATATGCGGCCGTTGGCGTAGACGCCCATAATGTGTTTGTCGCTCGCGATGCCGATCATGAACACGAGTAGCACGGGCAACAGCAGGCCGTTGATGACCTGCGCTATCATCATGATGCCGAAGAGGTCGACATCGGGGATGATGACGATGCCCGCTGAGATCACGACGATGGCCGTGATGAGGATGCGGTACGTGGGCGCTTCGGACCAGGTCCGGTCGCTGCCCCGTTCCCAGCCGAAAGCCTCGCAGATGGCGTTGGCGGTGATGCCGGGCAGCACGCAGGCAGCGAGGAAGGACGCGCCAGCGAGACCCGCACCGAAAAGGATCTCCGCATAGTCGCCTGCAAGGGGTGCCAAAGCGCGTGCGGCGTCCTCGGCTCCCTCCACATTGACGCCGGCACCGTGGAGCACGGCCCCTGTGGTGAGGATGATGAACCAGCTGATGGCGCTTGCCACCACGGCACCCGTCACGGTATCAATGCGCTGGTAGGGCAGGTCCTCCTCGCGGGCGTTCTTCTCGACCACGTTGGATTGGGCGAGGAAGATCATCCAGGGCGCGATGGTGGTGCCCACGTTGGCCACGAGCAGCGAGAAGTACCGGGGATCCTCCGTGAAGCGCGGGATCAGGGTCGCGTGGAGCGCGGCGCCCCAATCGGGGCCGACGAGCACGCCCGCGATGACATAGGTCACGAAGATGCAGCTTATGGCGAGCAGGATCTTCTCGATGCGCCGATACGAGCCGCTCATGGCGAGCAGCCAGATGGCGAAGGCGGCTATGGGGATGGAGAGGTAGGCGGGCACGCCGAAGAGCCCGAGCGCAGAGGCGATCCCGGCGAACTCGGAAAGGGTGACGGTGGTGTTCGAGACGAGCAGGGCGAGCATGGCGAGAGCCGACAGCCTCACCCCGAACTGCTCGCGTATGAGCGACGCGAAGCCCTTGCCCGTGACGCAGCCCATGCGCGCCGCCGTTTCTTGGGCGACGATGAGCAGAAAGCACATGACGGGCACCGTCCACAGCTGCGCGAATCCGAAAAGCGCGCCCGCATTGGAGTAGGTGGCCACGCCGCCCGCGTCGGCACCGGCGAGCGCGGCGACCATGCCCGGGCCCATAGCCGCTAGGACGCGGCGGAGCGTGAGCTTGGGACGGGCTGTCGGTTCTCCTTTTCCTCCTGCCATGGCTACACCAGGATGATGCCGGGACCGGTGATGGTTGCCGCTACGAGCGCGAAGGTCGCCAAGGCTATGCCCATCGCCACGAGCGAGAGGACGTATCCCGACGTCTCCTCGTTGCGGCGGTCCCGATAGCGGAGGATCGCGAGATAGATGGGGCTGAGGACGAACGACGCGATGGTTGAGATCGCCGCCCCGCTGAATCCGGCGAGCAGGGCGCGCACAAGCTCCGCGCCGTCCGCATCGGCGAAGACGACGGAGTTGAACCCTGATACGATGAGGAAGACGATGGCACCGAAGATCACCCCCAAGCCGATCGATTTGATGGCGAAGCCCAGCATGGAGGGGGAGTCCTCGTCATCGGAATCGTTCTCGAGGAAGAAGTTGGTCACATAGCTCACGGAGTCATCGGCGAGGATGAGCGCGATCGGGAGGGCGGAGCTGGCGAGGAGGGTGTTCACGAGCGGCACGCTCCCGCCCGAGACGCCCGCCATGATGGCCACGCCCACGATCCAGAAGAAGAACCACAGCTCGCGGCGGAGAAGCCAGAGCAGGCTGTGACTGCCCTCGCCGGTGCTGCTGTTGGAGCGACCCGCACCGGCGATCTGCAGGTCCTCGGCGTGCTCCTCCTCCAGGACATCGAGGGCATCGTCGACGGTCACGATACCGAGCAGCTTGCCCTCGTCGTCCACAACGGGCAGGGCGAGCAGGTTGTACTTAGATATGGACTCGGCGACGTCCTCCTGGTCGTCCTCGGGGCTGGCCGTCACGAGGTCGACGGCGGCGATATCGGCGAGCCGTGCGGAGGGCTCGTTCACCAGCAGCGCGTTGAGGGTCACGGCACCGGAGAGCCGCCCGTCCTCATCGACGAGGTAGAGGTAGCGGACGGTCTCGAAGCTCTCCTCGAGTCCCCGGAGGCGCTCGACGGCGTCGGCAACGCTGCCGGCCTCGGGAAGGCTCACGGCCTCGGAGGTCATGATGCGGCCCGCCGTCCCGTCGCGGTAGCCGAGCAGCTGGCGTATGGCGGCGGCGTCCTCGACGCCCATGATGCGCAGGAGCTTCTCGGCCTTCTCGTACGAGAGCTCGCCCACGAGATCGGCGGCGTCGTCAGGATCCATGGCGGAGAGCATGCGGGACGCCTCGGCCTCGGAGAGATCGCCCATGATCTCGGCGGCCTTGTCCTCCTCGAGCTCCGCCATCGCATCCGCGCGCTGCTCGTCGTCGAGTTGGGCGAATACCCGGCCGCGCAGACGCGGGTCGAGCTGCTCGATGATGTCCGCGACATCCGCCGGGTGCATGTCATCGAGGGTTTTGTGCGAGACCGAGAGCTTGACGTTGGAGAGGTCGCGTTCCACGAGGTCCATGTAGCTCCACGCGATGATGCGCTCGGGGATGGGCTTGCCGAAGACGCGGCCGATCCTGGTGGCGATCCTCTCCAATGCGGGCGAGATCGAACGCAGGATGCCGCGAGCGCCCACCTCGGCGCCGAGCAGGCGGAGCTGCGTGGAGCTGGTATCGGAGAGCTTGAGGTCGTTCACGCGCACGACGCGCATGCCGCGCGTATCGACGATCTGCTTGTTCAGAATGTCGCGGGCGAGCAGGACCTCGTCGGGTTGCAGGTACGAGAAGCGGACGTCGGTGGCCACGACCCCGAGGCGGATTTCATCCTCGCCGAAGGATTCGACGTATTTGCGCCAGCTGATCATGAACGGGGTCTTGCCGGGACCCGTGAATGCGAGACTCGTCACGCGGGGGAAGACCTCGCCTGTGGCGATGCCGAGGTCGGAAACGGCCCCGAGCTTCTCGCCCGAGGCATCGAGTACGGGATTTCCCAGAAGTTGGGAGAGGTAGATCATGCGTGCTCCTTACGGTTGCACCCCTCACAGCGCCGGAGAGAGCACGCTGCGAGGGGCTATCGACTGTGAGGTCGGGGTTTCATCAAGAGCCCTTCTCTTGGACAACAGGAGCGGCGTGATGAGGATGCCGCATGCATCTAGGGATTGTACAACAAATAGTGCGGATTCGAGGTGGAGAAAAAGCCCCGCAGCTTCTTGAGCTGCGGGGCCGGTTGGGAAGCTGCTGCGTGGGGGAGCTTAGAACCTGACGGAGGGAGCCTCGCGGATAGCGTCGTTGGCGGCCTCGAAACCATGACGGGTCTTGAACGCGCCGCCTGCGACGATGTTGCCCGGGAAGGTCTCGATGGCGTTGTTGTAGGCGAGCACGCAGTCGTTGAAGCTCATACGGGCGTAGCTGATCTTGTTCTCGGTGTCGGTGAGGTCGGACTGGAGCTGCTGGAAGTTGAGGTTGGCCTTGAGCTCGGGGTAGTTCTCGGCAACGGCGAACAGGTGCCCGAGCGCGTTGGTTATGGCGTTGGAGGCATCCATCTTGGCCTCGGCGGTGGCGGCGGTGACGTAGTTCGAGCGGGCGGCGGTGACGGCCTCGAGGGTGGAGGACTCGTGGGCGGCATAGCCCTTGACGACCTCGACCAGATTGGGGATGAGGTCGTTGCGGCGCTGGAGTTGGGTCTCGATGGTCTCCCATGCGTTGTCGCAGCGGTTCTCCTTCTCGATGATGCCGTTGCGGATGCTGATGTACCAGAAGGCGCAGATAACGACGAGCGCGATCAGGATAAGTGCGATAACCATGTTGAATCCCTTCGACGGGCAGGGCGTGTCCCCCTGCTCTGCATTCGAGTATACCCGTGTTACGGCGAAATTTACAGGATGAGGTTGCTGCGGGGCAGGGACCGGGATGATGCGCTCGATGGCGGTGACTGCACGGCTACCAGAGGCATTGCCGCGGTGACAAGTCATTTGTCACGCCTGTCACCGGGGAGCATGGCGTGACAAATGACCTGTCCCCTTGTCACCCCCCTTGTCACGTGCGGGCGCAGCGAAAGAGCTTCGAATCCCCGCGAGCGCTATGCACATGGGAACGCCCCGTTGCGGGGGCGCGTGCGATCATGGCGGAGAGGGGGGGATTCGAACCCCCGGAACGGAGGTCATCCGCTCGACGGTTTTCAAGACCGCTGCAATAAACCGCTCTGCCACCTCTCCGGAGACGATGTGCTCTATCCTAGCATACAGATGAATGGCGGCAGCGGATGAAGGCGGCATATGACTGCAGATGACGGGCATTTCATGGAGCAGGCCCTCGAGGAGGCGCGCGTCGCTGCCGAGGAGGGGGAGGTCCCCATCGGCGCGGTGGTCATCTACGAAGGCGACGTGATCGCGCGCGCCCACAACCGGCGCGAGGGCGATGCCGATCCCTCCGCCCACGCGGAGTTCTCCGCACTGCTCGAGGCGGCACGCGTCCTCGGCCGCTGGCGCCTTGCCGGCTGCACGGTCTATGTCACGCTGGAACCCTGCCTCATGTGCGCTGGACTCATGGTGAACGCACGCATCGACCGCTGCGTGTACGGGGCCTCCGATCCCAAGGGCGGGGCGCTCGGCACACTCTACGACGTGAGCGCGGATCCGCGCCTCAACCATGCCTTCGCGGTGACCCCCGGTGTCCGCGCGTGCGAATCGGCAGACCTGCTCCGCTCGTTCTTCCGTTCCCGTCGGGAGGCGCGTGGCACGTAAACCCTGCGCGGTTCACAGGAAAACGTCCTGCTGGCGATTTTATCCGCTTTTCAGGAGAATTTGAGCCTCGCATCTCCATCGAGGAACTACGAGGCCGATGCCGATGCAGGTCAGAGGCTTGAAAATGCGACTCCGGTTTTCTCGATACCCAAAATCGGCAAAAAAGCGCATTTTTTCGCCAGCTGGGCAATTCGACGTGACACCTAGCGGAGAAGCAGCCTGCGGCGTGGAAGATGCGATACCATAGGGGCAGCGTATTCCGTCGATTGGCTGGCTATGGTGGATCCTATCGTTCTTGCAGATGTCGCCGCGCTCGTCCCCGCTGGAGACGCAACCGACCTCACCCTTCCCGCCGCCATCGCGGGAGCGGGCATCGGCGTCATCGTCGTCGCCCTATTCGCTCGCCGACGCGGCAGGGAGGATGGCCGCGGCCATGCTTCCAAGCGGAAGGGAGAACGCAGCGAGTAGCGTGTGCCGGGTAACGCCGGTACGGTGCGGGACGCGCGCAGGGCGCTACCGCCGTGCGGCTATGCGAGTCCCGGGCCGTAAGTCCTCACGGCGTCGTTGAAGATATCGCCGTCGGCGCGGCTGGGCACGAAAAGGTCGCCCTCATGCTGGCGCGTCTCGTCTCCCTTGGCGAGCAGGCACACGAGCGCCGGGCGTCCGCAGGCATAGGCCAGCTCCACGGCGCGGCCGATGGCCTCCTCGCGATCGGGGATGATCTCGTAGTCCACGCCTTCCGGGGTGTTCGCAGCCATCTCGGCGCAGATATCGGCGACATCCTCGTGGGCGGGGTCCTCCTCGGTATAGACGAGAAGGTCGCACCATGTGGCTGCTTCCTGCGGCAGCTCCACACGCCGCTCCAGGGCCTTGTCGCCGGGACAGCCGAATACGGCAGCTATCCAGAAGCCCGGGAACTCTTCCTTCATGGATGAGAAGAACCTCTGGTAGGAGAGCTTGTTGTGGGCATAGTCCACGATGGCGGTGATGCGGCGGTCGGGGGTGAAGAGGAGCTCCATGCGCCCCGGCACCCGCACGTAGAAGAAGCGCTCGATGATGCGCTCGCGGGCGATGCCGACCGCCTCGCAGATGGCGATGGCGGCGAGTGCGTTCTCGATGTTGAAGAGTCCCGGCATGGGGATGGTCACACGCCCTTCCCAGCTGGGCGTGTGCGCCATGAACCCCACGAGGCCGAACTCGTGGATGATATCGGAGGCCCATATGTCGGCGGTGTCGCTCTTGGCTGAGAAGGTCAGGACGCGCTCGCAGCGCCGGGCCCGGTCGAGGATGATGCCGGCATGGTCGCAGTCGAGGTTGACCACGGCCGTGCGGGTTTGGTCGAAGATCCTGAGCTTGCTCTCGAAATAATCCCCGAAATCCGGGTGCTCGATGGCCGAGATGTGGTCGCGGCCGATGTTCAGGAAGCAGCCCACGTCGATGCCGAGGCCGACCACCCGACCGTACTTGAGACCCTGGCTCGAGACCTCCATGATCATGTGGTCGAGGCCGGAGTCGGCGGCGTTGGCGAGGTGGCGCCATAGGTCGGGTGCCTCGGGCGTGGTGTTGCGGCTCTCGAAACCCTCGACGCCATCGAAGGTCTCGATGGAGCCCATGATGCCCGCATGCTCGTAGGCCTCGTCGCCATCGAGAATGGAGCGCAGCATATAGGCCACGGTGGACTTGCCCTTGGTGCCCGTGATGCCGAGCACGTTGAGCCGCCGGTCGGGATGGCCCCAGCAGATGGGGGAGACCATGCCCATCGCGCGGCGCACGTCGGAGACGATGAGCGAGGGCGTGCCGGGTGCACGTGCAGCGAGCTCGTCGGCGAGATCTGCTCCGCACAGGTAGGCGATGCAGCCCTTCTCGAGCGCGGTTTCGAGGAACTCTGCGCGGAACGCCCGCCCCTTGCAGATGAAGAGGTGGCTCGCGGCCGCCGCGCGCGAGTCGCAGTCGGCGCCCGTGATGGGTGCAGCAAGCGCATCGTGCGTGCAGCTGACCGTCCTGACGAGGAGTTTCTCGGCGTCGAGCACGTCGATGACGTGTGAAAGCGTCGTTTCCATGGCTCCAGTATACCCCCATGCGCTCCTTGCTCCGGCGCTTCTGTGCTACACTTCCAAACTGCACGGGCGATTGGCGCAGCGGGAGCGCAGGTGCCTTACAAGCACAAGGTCACAAGTTCGAATCTTGTATCGCCCACCATGATCCCCTCAGGCTGCCGATCGGGCGGCCTTTTTAACATCGCCCGCCTTGATGCGGCCCAAGTGCGGGGCCGATCTATCTGCAGAGGCGCTTCCAGACGGAAACAGGCTCGTTTCCGTCTGGAAGCGCCTCTGCAGCGCTGCGCTCCGAGGGATGCGATCCCCGCTCCGCTACAATAGTCTCCATAAGGAAGACCGCATCACCCGCGAGCACGCTGCTCGCGGGCGTTACGTCATGAGAACAGGACCTTTCGCATGATCATCAACCGCGTGGCCGACCAGCTCCTCGGCATACCCGAGCTCAGTCCCCTCATGCGTGCCTTGGACGCCGGCGAGGACGCGAGCCTGTCCATAGCCCAGAGCGCACGCCAGCTCATGCTCGCGGCGCTTTGGGCGAGAAACTCGCGCCCGACCGTCATGATCGTGTCGGGTGAGGAGGCGGCAGACCGTGCCGCGCGCGCCCTCGCGGCGTGGCTCGGCCCCCAGAACGTGAACCGCTTCCCCGAGCGCCGCGATCGCCCATGGTCGGAGGCCGAGCCGGATGATGCGGCGATCGCCGCACGCTGCCGGGCCCTCTCCCGCCTTGCTGCGGGCGAGGGCTGCGTCGTCGTCGCGAGCGCCCGTGCGCTCCTGCGCCGCGTCCCGCCGGTGGGCAGCGGCTACTTCGCAGGAAGCACCTTCGCGGTCGGCGACGAGGTTCCCTTCGAGGATATGGGAGCGCTGCTCGTGGGCATGGGGTACACCGATGCCGGCGCGGTCGATGCGCCCGGCAGCTTCCGCATCCACGGCGATGCGGTCGACGTCTTCCCCGCGCAGGCAAGCTCGCCGGTGCGCATCGAGTTCTTCGGAGACGAGATCGACCGCGTGCGCCGCATGGTCCCCTCCACCGGCCAGACCATCGGCGAGCTCCGGCAGGTCGAGATCGTGCCGTGCCGCGAGATGGCGTTCACCGACGAGACCGTCGCGCGGGCCACGCGCGTGCTCTACAACGCGGCCCAGGAATCGGCCGAGATCGCAGCCGATCTGGAGCTCATCGCCCAGCGTGCCGCCAATCCTGCGCTCGAGCGCTATCTTGCCGCCCTCTACGGCGCGACCGCCTCGCCTCTGGAGCACCTCTCCGCAAGCACGCTGGTCGTGCTCGCCGAGCCCCGCGCGCTGTTCGACGATTGCGC
The DNA here is from genome assembly GCA_004010535.1 of Coriobacteriales bacterium OH1046. Lineage (GTDB taxonomy): Bacteria > Actinomycetota > Coriobacteriia > Coriobacteriales > Atopobiaceae > RUG721. The sequence goes on from RQYE01000002.1 coordinate 248,066, forward strand.
GCGTGCTTTCGAGGAGATCGAGGCCTCCGCCCGCGCGGCCCGCATCGATCCCGAAGGGCTCTATACCGCACCGCGCGAGCTCGACTTCGGGAGCAGGCAGCGCCTGTCGTTCTCCTCACTCATGCGCGCGGGCGTGGAGCTCACCGCCAAGATCGATGTGCGCCAGCCGAGCATCGCCGGCGCGGATACCAAGCTGTTGGGGCGCGTGCGCCAGCTCATCGCCGACCGCTGCGCCGTGCTCTTCGCCGTGCCCGACCGCTGCGCGCGCGAGGCCCTCGAGCTGCGCTTCTCCGATGAGAACATCCCTTTCATGGAGGCGCTGGGCGTGCATGGCGAGCACGGGGAGCTCGAGCCGGGCATGGTCACCTTCTTCGATGCCCCGGTTCCGGCGGGCATCGTGTTCCCCGAGGCGCGCCTCGCGGTCCTGTCGGTCTCCGATCTCGCTGCCCGCAGCGCCAAACGCCATCGTACGGGCAGGCGCGTCGATCCCACAAGCGTGACCTTCCCCTTCAAGCCCGGAGATTACGTGGTCCATGCTACGCATGGTATCGCGCTCTTCGCCGACATCGTGCGTCAGGAGGTCGCAGGCCGCGAGCGCGACTACTTCCTGCTGGAGTACGCCGAGGGCGACAAGCTCTATGTGCCGCTCGAGCAGGTCGACCGTATCACACGCTATATCGGTCCCGATGGCAGCGCTCCGCGCCTCACGCGTCTCAACACCGCCGATTGGACGCGGGCTTCGGGCAAGGCGCGTGCAAGTGCGCAGAAGCTCGCATTCGACCTCGTGGACCTCTACACGCGCCGCTCGTCGGTCGCCGGCTATGCCTTCGCGCCCGACACGCGGGCGCAGGAGGAGATGGAGGCGAGCTTCGGCTACGATCTCACGCCCGATCAGCTATCCGCCTTGGCGGATATCAAGGTCGACATGGAGTCAGAACGCCCTATGGACCGTCTGCTCTGCGGAGATGTGGGCTTCGGCAAGACCGAGGTGGCCCTGCGTGCCGCCTTCAAGTGCTGCCAGGATTCCAAGCAGGTCATGGTGCTCTGCCCTACGACCATCCTCGCCGAGCAGCACTTCCAGACCTTCTTCGAGCGCTTCACGCCTTTCAGATTGCGCGTGGCCGTGCTCTCGCGCTTCGTCACGCCCGCCCGCCAGCGTGCTGCCCTCGCGGGTTTCGCCACGGGCGACATCGACGTGCTCATCGGCACGCACCGCCTGCTCTCCTCGGATGTCAACCCCTACGATCTGGGTCTGGTCATCATCGATGAGGAGCAGCGTTTCGGCGTGGGCCACAAGGAGCAGCTCAAGAACATGCGCGAGCAGGTCGACGTGCTCACGCTCTCCGCGACGCCCATCCCGCGCACCATGCAGATGGCCGTCTCGGGCGTGCGCGACATGTCGCTCATCATGACGCCGCCGCCCGGGCGCCTTCCCGTGAAGGTCGTGGTGGGGGAGTACGATCCCGACATCGTATCCGCCGCCATCCGCGAGGAGCTGGCGCGCAAGGGCCAGGTCTACTACGTGTCCAACCGCGTGACCACCATCGACGAGGCGGTTGGGCGGGTGTTGGAGGCGGCGCCCGAGGCCCGTATCGGCGTGGCGCATGGCCAGATGAGCCCGCGCGAGGCCGAGGATGTGATGATGCGCTTCCAAGGGCACGAGATCGACGTGCTCGTGGCCACGACCATCATCGAGAGCGGCATCGACAACCCCGTCACCAACACGCTCATCATCGAGGATGCGCAGCGTTTGGGCCTGGCGCAGCTCTACCAGCTCAAAGGCCGTGTGGGACGTGGGCACGAGCAGGCCTATGCCTATTTCATGTTCCCGCCCGAGCTGCCGCTCACGCCCGAGGCGATCGAGCGCCTGACCGCCATCAACGAGTACCAGGATCTGGGGAGCGGCATGCGCATCGCCCTGCGCGACCTCGAGATCCGCGGTGCGGGCTCGCTCATGGGAGCCGAGCAGCACGGCAACCTCTCGGGCGTGGGCTTCGACCTCTTCACGCAGATGCTCGGCGAGGCGGTTGCCGAGGCGCGCGGCGAGACGCGCGAGGTGGAGCCGCCCGAGGTCACCATCAACCTGCCCGCCGATGTCTTCCTCGCCGAGGAATACCTGCCCGAGATCGACAAGCGCGTGCTGATGTACCGCCGCCTTGCCGCTGCGACCGAGCTCGGCGAGGTCGACGCGATCGAGCGGGAGTGCGCGGACGGTTGGGGAACGCTCCCCTTGGCCGGGCGCAACCTCTTCGACCGGGTCCGCGTGCGCATCCGCGCACAGCGTCTGGGCTGCACGTCCGTGTCGCTCGCGAACGGGCGCCTCGTCTACCAGGGGCTGCTCGATGTGCCCAAGACCGCTGCATTCAAGATCAAGCAGAAAGGCGGTCTGGTCTTCCCCAAGACGGGCAAGGTCACGATGCCCTTCAAGCGCACGCAGGAGGAGATCATGCCCGCCGCGCTCGGCCTGCTCGAGGAGATCGGCGGCGATGACGAGGCGGAGGAATAGCATCCGCATAGTAGAGACAGCACGTTTCATGTGGTCAGGGGCAGCGGTTCGGCGCGCACGATGGTGAGCCGACAGGGGCAGCTCACGCACCGTGCTTTATCACAGCTCGGTGAGCCCCTTCCGCATGACTGTCCCGACGTGATCGCGAACATCCCCGTATGGATGCGATCATCCTCGGGATGTTCGTGAACATCCCGGTGATGTTCGTGTTGTGTCTGGGATGTTCGTGCAGAAGGAGCTCCCCGGGCCCCTTCGTGCCGCTGAAACCCTGTCGTGTCAAAGCATCCACAGGCAGGTCTCCTATACGTTATGAGGATATCAAAATAATACTAAACGTATATAACGACTATGATATATTACTGTTGAGCTTGCATGCGGGCGGCATGCATTCCGCAGCCGAGAAACGGGGAGGATGACATGAAGATCCAAGAAGAGGTTGCCCAGGTTATCGGAAAGGTTCTGAAAGGCCATGAGATCGAGCGTGTCGCGTGGGTGGCTGCCGGCGGATCGAACGGCGGTCACTGGCCGGCACATTACTTCATGGAGCACGAGAGCAGGCGTATCGCCACCGAGCTGTACACGAGTGCGGAATTTGCCTATGCCCCGCCGGCCTATGTCGACGAGCATACGCTCGCCGTTGTCACCTCCATGCGCGGAACGACCGAGACTTGCGCAGCCGCCCGTGTCGCCAAGGATCTCGGCGCGGCGACCATAGCCCTCTACGTCGACGACTCCGAGCTTACCCAGATTGCCGATTTCAAAATCAAGTATGAGTCCGTAGCCTTGGACGAGAGCCGCACCGAGCGCGTGAACTCGAGCATCGCCCTGCAGCTCGCCATGGCTCTCGTGAACCAGACGGAGGGCTATGCCAACTACGACAAGGCCATGGCCGCCTTCGATGCCGTGGACGTTATCTACCGCAAGGCTGTTGCCTATGCGCAGCCTCTGGCAACCGTTTGGGCCGAGCGGATGGCCTCGCAGAAGACCATCTACGTCATGGGCTCCGGCCCGGCCTATGGCGCCGCGTACATCTTCTCCATCTGCAACATCGAGGAGATGCTCCAGCTCGATTCGCCCACCATCAACAGCTGCGAGTTCTTCCACGGACCCTTCGAGGTCGTGGATAAGGCGAAGCCGATCTTCCTCATCATGGGCATCGGTCGCACAAGACCGTGCGACGAACGCGCGCTCGCGTTCCTTGAACGCTACGCTGGCGAGAACCTCTATGTCCTCGACGGTAAGGAGCTGGGTTTGAACGACTTGCCCGATGACATATCCGAGTACTTCAACCATGTGATCTTCACGCCGATCCTCAATAACGTATACATGCGTGCCCTCTCGAAGGCTATAAGCAAGGACTATATGACCAGGCGCTATATGTGGAAGGTCGCGTATTGACGCGCGACGGAGCCCCATACCCCCGCACATGCACCGGGTGAACCGCTCATCGGCAAAATCAGTCCACTCATGTCATATGTTATAGACTACTATAATAACTAGTATATAACATACATGATGACTTGCACTTTGGAATAGAAGAGGGAGGAAAAAGATAGATGAACCAGATAATCCTCGCGTCACACGGAGGTTTGTCGAAAGGGGCGCTCGACACGGTTCGCATGATCGTGGGAGAGATTCCCAACGTGCATGCCATCTCGCTCGAACGTGACGATACGGAGCCCCTGAGCACGGAGGCCGAGGCGATCATGTCCGCCTTCTCCTCAGATGATGCGGTCTATGTGCTCACGGATATGCTCGGATCGAGCGTGAACAACTCCATGGTCGAACTTATGGCGGCGCATGAGCATGTGACGGTGATCGCCGGCATGAACATGCCGCTCATCCTCACGCTCGCGCTGAAGGACGAGCCGCTCTCCGCTCAAGACGTTCGCGAACTCATCGCCGAGGGGCGTCGGGGCATCGTCGATTGCGCGCACCCGTCGGACGAAGCCGCGCCCGCGTCCAAGCCCGCTGTCGCCGCTGCGGCGAGCAGGGGAGGACAAGCCAAGATCGTCCTCTCGAGATTGGATTACCGCCTGCTCCACGGGCAGGTCGTCTTCTCCTGGGTCAGCAAGGTCGGGGCAGAGCGCATCATCGTCGTCGATAACGATGCTGCGCAGGATGAGGTCAAAAAGAGCGCGCTCAAGCTGGCCAAGCCCGCCGGCGTGCGCTTGAACATCTTCACGGTCGGCAAGGCTCTCGAGAAGATGGAGAAGCTCAACACCTTGGGCGAGAAGGTCATGTTCGTCTTCGGCAACACCGCCGAGATGCTGGAATTCTACAGGACCTGCCCGATCGGCACTATCAATCTGGGTGCAACCGCCAACCACGATGGTGCCCGCCAGATCGGGGGCAAGGACAGCTCCGTCTTCCTCGACGAGGCGCAACGGGCAGATATCAACGCCCTCATGGATCTCGGTATCCAACTCTATGTGCAGCAGACCCCCGCATATGCGCGAGTCAATGTGAGCGATCGGCTCTAGGGTGGATCGCTTGTCCATCGAAAGGAGTGTTTCATGAGCATGTTCGTCAATGCGCTGCTTGTCGGGCTGGTCAGCGTGTTCTGTATGCTCGATTCCCGTCTGCTCGGCCGCCTGAACTTCGAGCAACCGCTTGTGGGCGCGACCTTGGTCGGCATCGTCCTCGGCGATCCGATGACGGGCCTTGCCGTCGGTGCCGCTACCGAGATGGTAAGCATGGGCCTCGTGCAGGTCGGTGCCGCCGTGCCTGCGGACATGGTCCTCGGCGGTATCATCGCCTCGGCCTTTGCCTGCCTGACAGGGGCGTCCGCCGAGACGGCGATGACGATCGCCGTACCCGTGGCCGTGCTCGGCCAGCTTCTGGGTATCGTCTTCCGTTCCGTGATCGCCGTGCTCACCCACATTGCCGACAGGGAGATCGAGGAGGGCGATTTCAGGACCGCGTACAGCATGCACATCGTCGTGGGCACCATCCTGTACTCCCTCATGTACTTCATCCCCACGTTCCTTGCCGTCTATGTGGGTACCGATCTTGTGCAGTCAGTCGTCGACCTCATTCCCGAATGGCTCTCCGCAGGCCTGAACGTCTCGACCAAGCTCCTTACCGCCTACGGTTTGGCGCTGCTCATCTCCCTGTCGCTCAAGAAGGGCATGGCGGCCTTCCTCTTCCTCGGATTCCTGCTCGCCTCCTACTTGGGCCTCTCGGTTATTGCGGTCTCTGCCTTGGGCGTTGTCCTTGCAGTAGTCCTCATGGACCTTAAATTCGGCAAAGGCGGCGCAGCTTTGGCCACCGCAGATCCTGACTACGATCCGCTCGAAGATGACGAGTAAGGAGGAGCGCATCATGACCCATACCAAGAACGACTCACTCAACAAGAAGATCAGCCAATTCTTCTGGCGCAGCTGGGCTATTCAGGATTCATGGAATTACGAACGCCAGATGAACATGGGCTTCCTCTATGGAATCGTGCCCACGCTCGACCGCTGCTATCCCGATGAGTCCGATCCCGTGCAGCTCGAACGTAAGAAGGAAGCATACCGCCGTCACATGGCGTTCTACAACTGCACCCCTCAGACGAGCGCGTTCGTGCTGGGGTTGGCATCGTCTATGGAGGAGGAGCTTGCCGAGACCCCCGATGCCTTCGATCCCGCCACCATCAATGCCATCAAGACCTCCCTCATGGGGCCGCTCTCCGGCATCGGCGATTCCTTCTTCCAGGGTACCATCCGCGTCATAGCCTTCGGCCTCGGCGTTTCCTTGGCGCAGCAGGGTTCGATCATGGGCCCCGTGCTCGCGATGATCATCTCCATCATCCCTTCGGTACTCGTCACGTGGTTCGGTGCCAAGTTGGGTTACCAAGGTGGGCGCGAATACCTCGAGAAGATGCAGAGCGGCGACCTCATGGACAGGGTCATGTACATCTGCGGTGTTGTGGGACTCATGGCGATCGGCGGCATGGTCGCAACGCTTATCGGCGCGACGACCCCGCTGACCTTCTCCGGCGGCTCCGTCGTGATCCAGAGCATCTTGGACACCATCCTTCCTCAGATGATCCCCTTGGCACTTACCGGAGCCATGTACGTGCTGATCAAGAGGAACGTAGGGTCGGGCTTGCTGCTTGCGCTCAGCATCTTCGGCGGCATAGCGCTCTCCGCTTTCGGCATCCTCGTGTAGTCGTTTCTGCCGGTGCCGGTTCGGGGTTCGCCGCAACCTAACCGGCTCCGGCGTGATGTTACCTGCGTGTGGTCCCTCAACGAAAGGAATTGGAAACCATGTACGAGATCGACCTTAACCAGCCCAAGCAGATCGTGTCCGCCGTGCTCGCAGACCACGCCATCGATTCCGTCGCCTTCGTCGGCTGCGGCGCCTCGATGTCCGAGCTCTACCCGGCCAAGTACTTCTTGGCCAACAACAGCAAGACGCTGAACGTCCAGATCTTCACCTCCAACGAGTTCAACTGCGACACGCCGGCTTGGCTCGGCCCCAACACGTTCGTGGTGACCTGCTCCCTTGGCGGAGGCACCCCCGAGACCGTGGAAGCCAACAAGACTGCCAAGGCTGCGGGCGCCCCGGTCGTAGCTATCACCCATGTCGCCGGCTCGCCGCTCACCGAGGGCGTCGATCACGTGATCATCCATGGCTTCGAGGCGAACTACGCTGCGAAGATCGAGAAGATGGGCTATGCGCTGGCCCTTGCCGTCGAGCTCCTGCAACAGCTCGAGGGCACCGAGCTGTACGACGACATGGTCGCCGGCCTCGGCAGGATCTACGAGCTTTCCGAAGATGCTGCCGCACACGCCGGGAAGGCGGCATGCGCGTTCGCGCAAGCCTACAAGGATGAGCAGCTCATCTACCTTATGGGTTCGGGTGCGAGTGCGAAGGTCGCCTACTCCACCGCCCTGTTCCTCTTCTCCGAGATGCAATGGATCGACTCTGCGGCCTATAACACGGGAGAGTATTTCCATGGTCCCTTCGAGCTCACGGAGAAGGACAAGCCCTACCTCCTGTTCATGAGCGATGGCGCCACCCGTCCGATGGATGCCCGCGCCCTCACCTTCCTGCAGCGCTTCGATGCAAAGGCCGCTGTCATCGATGCCAAGGACTACGGCCTGTCCGGGGCCGTTTCCGCCGGTGTCGCCACCTACTTCAACCCCTTCGTCCATACTGCGGTCATGCGCGTCTTCGCCGAGCAGCTTGCCGAGGCCCGTCAGCATCCGCTCACGCTCCGCCGCTACATGTGGAAGCTCTCCTACTGATCGCAGGATGGCAAGAGCAGCTGGGGGGCGGGTCGCCGATGCGGCCCGCTCCTTGTCATCGCGGGGGTCGCAGCGATGCGGGAAGGTACCGGGCTCGGCCAGCCGGCAGCGGATATCCGTATCGGCGAACTTGTGGATGTGGTGGCACTTTCCGCATCTGGAGAGGACGATTCCGTTCCAACGGATACCATGTATGTGACCTGACCGATGTCTGCTACGATGCGCACGGAGTTGCCCATCAAGGAGGTTCGAATGAACGGGTCCGCAGGAGCGCCGCTCTACCAGCAGATCTACGATGATCTCAAGGCTGCGATCAAGAACGGTACCTACCGGCAGGGCGATAAGATTCCCTCCGAGGCAGAGCTCAGCCAGAGCTACGAGGTGAGCCGCATCACGGTCCGCCGTGCGGTCGAAGACCTGTGCTTCGACGGATACCTTATCAAGAAGCAGGGCAGGGGCACGTTCGTAGGAACGCGCCGCCTGAGCAGCCGTCTTGTCCAGACGCGCAAGACGCGTGCATTCAGCGAGATGTGCGCCGAGATCGGCGCCAAGCCGGGAGCGTACGTGGTCGATCGCCAGATCGTGCCGGCACGTCCCGACGAGCTGGACTTCTTCGGGCTCTCGGAGGGCGCGCTACTGCTCTGGGTGCGCCGCATCCGTACTGCGGACGATCTCCCCATCAGCGATGAACGCGTGCTCATCCCCTACGAGTGGGCACCGCAGCTCCTCTCAGCAGACCTCGAGGACAGGTCGATGTTCGAGGCGGTCGGCGCGTGCTTGGGGCGCCGTCCCGTCACGAGCAGGGAATGGACGATCAACGCTACGGGGGCGACCACCGAGCAGGCGTCCCTTCTCCAGACCAGTGCCGGCCACCCCCTGATCTACTCCGAGACGTACTTCGTCGATAAGGATGACCAGCCTGTCTATATCGGGCGCGACTATTTCGTGGGCGGACGCTACGAGATGAGCCGGTAGGGGCAGCCGTCCGGCTCCTCGTACGAGTCTCTACGCGTGAGAAGATAGTTATTGCCATTACATCCACTATTCATACGCGGTACAATTGCGTTGAGGTGATTATCATGCAGAAAAGCGCAACGCTCAATCTCCGCGTCGATCCCGAGGTCAAGTCATCGGCCGAGACGGTGCTCTCGCAGTTGGGACTCTCGATGTCCACGGCGGTGGATATGTTCTTGCGGCAGGTCTCCCTCACGGGGGGCATCCCCTTCAAGGTGTCGCTTCCCGAGGCACCGCGCCAGCTCGATGTGAACCGGATGACCGATGCGGAGCTGAGGAGCGCGATTATCGAAGGCTACCGTGATGCAATCGCGGGCGATTCCCTTGATGCGGCAACCGTCTTCTCGTCGATGCGCGAGGAGCTTTTCGATGAGTAGCTATGCTGTCGAGATAACACGACGTGCCTCGCAACAGCTCAGAGATCTCGTCGCATTCATCCGCGATGATTGCGACATGCCGCAGGCTGCTGTACGGATCTTCGACAATCTGTCTGCAAAGATCCAAGGCCTCTCAAGTATGCCTAAACGGTTTCGCATCGTCGATATCGATCCGCTGGCATCTGCAGGTGTGAGGAGGATGAATGTCCGGAAACATTCAGTGTTCTATCTAGTGGATGATGAAAGGTTGAAAGTCGTTGTTTTTGCGATCTTTTATGGGAGCCCGACCGCGCAGAGGCTACAAGGCGCATTACGTAGGACGAGCCTTCCATAGCGGCTTACTCGGTCGCATCGGCTGCCCATAGCGCAACGAGCAGAGGAAATAGAGGGAGATTACCATGCCAGACACATCCATCACCGTAGGGACCGCGCCCAAGCTCCGTTGGGGCGTGCTCGGCTGCGGCGTCATCGCCAACGAGATGGCGCAGGCGCTCCAGCTCCAAGGCCGCATCATCGATGGCGTCGCCAACCGCACGCACGACAAGGCCGTCGCGTATGCCGCTAAATACGGCATCCCCAAGGTCTACGACGAGATCGACGACCTCTTCGCCGACCCTGCTATCGATGCGGTCTACATCACCACGCCGCATAACACCCACATCACCTACCTGCGCCGTGCGCTTGCCGCCGGCAAGCATGTCATGTGCGAGAAGGCCATCACCCTGAACTCCGACGAGCTCGCCGAGGCCATCGCGCTCGCCCGCGAGAACGGCGTCGTGCTCATGGACGCCTGCACCGAGCTGCACATGCCGCTCTACAAGGAGCTCGTCCGCCGCATGCGTGCGGGCGACTTCGGCGCCGTCAACCTCATCCAGGAGAATTTCGGCAGCTTCAAGGAGTACGACGAGCGCAACCGCTTCTTCAATCCCAATCTCGCCGGCGGCGCCATGCTCGATATCGGCATCTATGCGCTCACGCTCATGCGCCTGTTCATGGAGAGCGCTCCCTGCGAGCGGCTCTCGATGATGAATCCCGCGCCCACCGGCGTCGACATGACGAGCGGTCTCTTGCTGCGCAACGCCGAGGGCCAGCTGGGCGTCATCTCGCTGTCGCTCCATTCCAAACAGCCCAAACGAGCGGTCGTGAGCTGCGACAAGGCCTATATCGAGATCATGGAGTACCCGCGCGCCGACGAGGCCGCCATCGTGTGGACCGAGAGCGGCGATACCGAGACCGTGCGCGCAGGGGAGCGCCGGCTCGCGCTCTGCTACGTGCTCGCCGATCTCGAGGCCGCCGTTGCGGGCGATGAGGAGGCCCGCGCGCAGATGGACGTCACCGTGGACGTGATGCGCATGATGACCGACTTCCGCCGCGACTGGAACTTCTACTATCCCGAGGAGCTCGGCAGATAGCCGAGGGTGCCGATCTATCGGATAGATCCGCATGCCGTTCGGGCATGCGGATCTCCCTTCCCGACCTTGTGCAGTCTTGCCCTTCATCTGACCGCTCGATCCCATTATATAGAACATATGTTCTAATCTGTGCTATAATCGAGTGTATCGACCAGCTTAGGTTGGCACGTACCCAATCGTGTCCTAATCCTTCCGGGGACAGCCGCTCGCCCACCGAAGGGGGCTGCCCTGGATACCGCTCTCATCTCCAGCGACGCATTGAAGGACGGGGCCTACGTTATCCGCAGGGTTCGGATCATGCTGGATTTCGACCTGGCGGAGATCTATGGGTATGCAACGAAGGATTTCAACCGACAGGTCAAGAACAATATCGAGAAGTTAGACGAGGATTTCCGTTTCCAACTTACGCGCGCGGAGTTCGGGGAAATCGTGAGGTGCAAAATTTCCACCTCACGGGTCACCAGCATGTTTGCAGATCAGTCAGGTGGTACGCGCCATCTTCCCCATGCCTTCACCGGGCAGGGCATCTCTATGCTCATGACGGTGCTGCACGGAGAACTCGCGACGCGCCAGAGTAAGGCGCTCATCCGTCTCTTCAAGCAGATGAAGGACCACATCGTTTCGATCCGCCTGCCGCTCGATCCTGCAATCGTCTCCACCTTACGAGCCCCTGCGTTTGAAGTAGGATATCAAGGGAACACGCGGCGGAAGAGGGGAGAGACGATGGCCGATACCATGCTGGGGGATCTGTGTGCCAGAATCGATGCCGAGACGGGTGCACGCACAGGCGCGCCGACCACCCACCCCGAGTTCGACCGGCTCGTGCGTACCATCTGGCGCCTCCGCCAGCCGGACGGCTGCCCGTGGGACAGGGCCCAGACGCACCTCTCGATCACCAAGAACATGATCGAGGAGGCCTACGAGGCGGTCGATGCCATGGCGGCGCAGGATGCCCCCCATACCCTCGAAGAGCTCGGCGACGTGCTCGAGCAGATCCTGCTCCACGCCCAGATCGGCGCAGATGACGGCGAGTACGATATCGATGACGTATGCCGCAGCCTCAACGAGAAGCTCGTGCGCCGCCATCCCCACATCTTCGGCGATCCGGCTGCCTACGGTGCCGTGGGCAGCGCGGGCGAGGTCCTCGACATCTGGGACGAGGTCAAGAAGGCGGAGCGTGCGGAGGGCTTCGGGCCCCAGGGTCTGCTCGACTCCATCCCGCGCTCGTTCCCCGCGCTCATGCAGTGCCAGAAGCTCTCGCACCGCGCAGCCAAGGCGGGTTTCGAGTGGGATTCCGTGGATGAGGTGTGGAGCCAATTCGCAAGCGAGAGAGCAGAGTTCGAGGCTGAGGCACCGGGTAGCCGCGCGCGCATGCTCGAGTTCGGCGATATGCTGTTCGCGCTGGTCAACGTCGCTCGGCACGAGGGCTTCGATGCCGAGGAGGCCCTCGCGGCGTCGAACGCGAAGTTCCGCTGCCGCTGGAGCGCCATGGAGCAGCTTGCGGCCGAAGAGGGCGCGGGCATCGGTTCCTGCTCCACTGCGGAGCTGAACATTCTGTGGAATCGTGCGAAGGAGCGGGAATCGGGTCCCGCTGCATCTTGATGGGATCGTTCCGTGGTATAACTGTAGGTAGCCGGAACCACCCTTAAGACGAAGCAGAGGCATGAGCACGGATCAGCCTACGACAACCCGCGCATCATCCGCCGCTCCTGCACGCGGCGAGCGCGCACGCGCCACGACGAGCGCGGGGAAGGCCAAGCGACCGCGCGATCCGGAATCCAGGCGTAGGCTCATCAAGGTGCTCGCCTTGGTCGTGGTCGCCTTCGCCATGCTCTATCGTCCCGCCCGCGGCCTCTATATAGCCTGGCGCACCGGCTATACGCTCGAGTCGCGCCGCGAGGCGCTTGCCGAGGAGAACAGGGAACTCGAGGAGGAAGTCGAGCAGCTGATGACGCGCGAGGGCATCGAGGATGCAGCTCGCAAGCACGGCTACGTCATGCCCGGGGAGACGAGCGTCAAAGTCGAGGGCCTCGAGGAGGAGCCCGCCCCAGAGCCTGCCGATGAGACCGCGCAGGACCTTCCCTGGTATATCCATGTGGGCGATCTGTTCTTCTTCTACGGAGAAGACGCGTGAGCCGCGTCGCCTCGATCGATATCGGCACCTTCACCATGCGCCTTGCCATCGCCGACGTGGCCGACGGCCGCGTACGATCCATGCGGAAGCAATCCACCATCGTCGACCTCGGACAGGATGTCGACGCGAGCGGCATGCTGGCGCTCGACGCCATGCAGCGCGCCTTCCTCTGCGCCCGTGCCTATGCGCAGATGGCCAAGGAAGCGGGGTGCGTCGCGCTCTGCTGCACGCTCACGAGCGCCGCGCGCGATGCCGGCAACTCGGATGAGCTCATGGCCGCATTGGCCTCGCTCGGCATCAGCCCGCAGGTCATTCCCGGCGAGATCGAGGGCGCGCTCACCTTCCTCGGCGTTGCGCAGGACTTCCCCAGCACGCCCATCCTCGTCGCCGATAACGGCGGCGGGTCGACCGAGCTGGCCTTGGGCCGGCTCGAGGGCCGCGCGCTCGATCTCAGGTGGGTGAGGTCGGTCGATGTCGGTTGCCGCCGCATGACCGATCGGTTCTTCTCGGATGATGGGCCCGCCGGGGAAGGAGCCCTGGCCGCTGCGCATGCGTTCGCCCATGATGGGTTCGCGGCGGCTCTCGAGACGATGCCGCGCGATCTTGCCCCCGAGCGCTTGGTCGTGTGCGGCGGAACCGCGACGAGCCTTGTCGCCATGGCAGCCCGCTTGGAACCGTATGACCCCGCATTCGTGCACCTGCACGGGCTTTCGCTTGCCGAGATCGAGAAGCTTGAGCGCGAGCTGGCGGCGCTTCCCGTAGGGGAACGCGGCAAGCTCGTCGGCCTTCAGGAGCAGCGCGCTCCGGTCATCCTCGGCGGGGCGGTCGCGGTGTCGGAGCTTTTGTCGGCAGCGGGCTTCCCATCCGCGCAAGCCAGCGAGAGCGACCTGCTCTTCGGCCTATCCATCGCGTGCGATGCCGCTGCCGAGGATACCATCTCCCCGGTCATTTGGAAGCCCGTCCTCTCGCGTTTGGCCGAAGAGGGATAAAATTGGAGCTGCCCTGTGGGGGCGTGGCGGAATTGGCATACGCAGGAGACTTAAAATCTCTCGCCGCAAGGATTGTGGGTTCGAGTCCCACCGCCCCTACCAGCTGTTCTCCTCGATTCCCGCTTCCAATAGTGTCGGGAAGTGTCGCAGCGTGACAAGCGACCTGGCACCTTGTCACGGGTACAGCTGCGGCCCGGTCGCGTTCCTCGCCGTTACCAGGTTGTTATGAGCAAATCTTCCTACAACTCCGATCTGCTCATAGGTACCCCTCAGCCCTCGTCGGATATAAGGCCGACCGCAGTCCGCAGGGCTGGGGTATATCATGGAAGAAGGCAGCCCCGACAGCGACAGGTACCCCGATGGCACGAAAACGCCCGGCTCCACCGAAAAAGAAGCACCGGAAAAAACCCCGCCAGCTGCTGACGGGGACGATGCGCGTGATCCGCGCGGGCCAAGCCAGCGTGGAGACGCCCGAGGGCATCTTCCGCGTGGGCCGCAACGGCATGCATGAGGCCATGCACGGAGATACGGTCGAGATCTCGATCTCGACCTTCCGAGGCGAGAAGCTCGCGTGTGTGCAGCATGTCGTGACGCGCGCAACCACGAGCTTCCTCGGACGCTACGAGCTCGCCGACCCGCTGGGCGTGATCGTGCCGCTCGATGGCAGGATCAGCCACGACTTCTTCGTGCCGTCCGATGACCCTGCGCCCGGACGGCTCGGTGTCGCCGCAGGCGACATCGTGGTTGCACGCATCGTCGAGTATCCCACGCGCAAGAGCGCGGCTGTGGCGACGATCGAACGCCGTGTGGGCGCCGGATCCGAGCTCGACGTACCGCTCGAGGCGCTCATCGCGAGCTACGGTCTGCCCACGGAGTTCTCACCCGCCGCGCTCGCCCAAGCGGAGACCCTCTCGCTCGATGTCGAGCAGGCCCTTGCGGCAGAGCCGGATCGCGAAGATCTCCGAGACCTCCTTGCCGTCACGGTTGATCCTGCGGATGCGCGCGACTACGACGATGCCGTGGGCGCCGTGCGCTGTGCGGATGGCTACGAGCTCTGGGTGCATATCGCCGACGTCTCGGCCTATGTGGCGTGGAACGATGCCATCGACAACGAGGCCAAGCAGCGCGCCTGCTCGGTCTACCTCGTCGACCGCGTGCTGCCGATGCTGCCCGTGCAGCTCTCGAACGAGCTGTGCTCGCTGAAGCCCCATGAGGACCGCCTCGCCATGAGCGTGCATATGCGTCTCGACCGAAGCGGCCGGATCGTCGATGCTAAGGCCATGAGCTCGGCCGTCCGCTCATCCGCACGCCTCTCCTACGATGAGGTCGATGCCATGCTGTGCGGCGAGCGGCCCGCTCCCACGCGCGAGATCGGCGAGGCGATCTCCGTGCTCGACGAGATCCGCTCCCTTCGGGAGCACCTGCGCGTCCAGCGCGGATCGATCGATTTCGAGACCGTCGAGGCCAAGGTCATCCTCGATGAGGACGGCATGCCGACCGGCGTGTCCGTGCGCACGAGGACCCCTGCCACAAGCCTCATCGAGGAGGCCATGCTCGCCGCCAACGAGAGCGTGGCCGGGCTGCTTGCCGCCGCAGATGTCCCGAGCGCCTTCCGCGTCCACGAGTTCCCGTCCCCCGATGACCTCAAAACGACCATCCTGCCCCTGCGTGAGCTGGGCCTCATCCAAGGGGAGGAGGCTGCGGGGCTCGCGGCGGGCGATCCCTTCGCCATCCAGGCGGTGCTCGAGCGCGCCAAGGGCACTCCGGGAGGCGAGCTGGCGTCCGCGCTGCTTCTCCGTGCGCAGAAGCGTGCCATCTACCTGCCGCGCAACGAGGGCCATTATGCGCTGGCCGCACCCGCATACTGCCACTTCACCGCGCCTATCCGCCGCTATCCCGACCTCATCGTCCACCGCAGCCTCAAGGCGCTTTTACGCGGGCAACTCGGCTCGCGCGAGCAGGCCGAGATCCAAAAACAACTCTCTCAGATCTGCCGCAGCTGTTCTGACCAGGAGCGCGTGGCCGACGCAGCCGCCCGCGATTCGCAGGACATCAAGATGGCCGAGTTCTATAAGCCCCGCATCGGCGCGTCCTTCTCGGGCGTGGTGAGCGGATGCACGGGCTACGGCCTCTTCGTCACGCTCGATGGTACGCATGCCGAGGGGCTCCTGCCCATCCGCGCGCTCGGAGACGAGTGGTTCGACTACGACGAGGCGCGCCTTACGCTCACAAGCACGGCAACAGGTGCCGTGTGGAGGCTCGGAAAACGCATCGCCGTCAAAGTGGAAGGCGTCGACATCGCACGGGGGCGTATCGACTTCGCGCTAGCGCATGGCGAGCCGCAGGGGCATAATTGATTCCCACAGATGCGGGACTGCCCGTACGAGGAGAGCTATGAGCCAGACCAACATGACAGACGAGATCCTGCGCGCCGAGGGATATCTCATGCAGGATCACGACGAGCAGGCCATCGAGCTGCTCTCCCGCCTCGCCGAGGACGCGGAGGAGTACGTCGACCGCAACTGTCCCACCACGGAGTCACTCCAGTGGTTCGCGTTCCCGACCCTCTTCGACCGCCTCGCCTATCGCCGTGTCGAGGGCGATCCGCGCGAGCTCCGCGATATCGGCGAGCCGCTCGACCGCCTCTACAGCGATCTGGCGCTTGCCGCCGTCAAGATCGGCGACTACGAGACGGCCATCGAGTCCTTGAAGCAGGCCATCCGTTGGAACCCCATGGATTGCGGCGCCCGTCTCGATCTGGCAGACCTCTTCCGCATCGCGGGGGATTCCCAAGAATACCTCGCCCTCACCTTCACGGTGTTCGAACGCGCAAGCGATGCACGCCATCTTGCCCGCGCCTTCCTCACCTTCGCGGACTACTTCGTGGTCTGCGAGAAGCCCAAGACGGCTGCAGCTGCGCTGCGTGCCGCCCGCAAGCTCGACGTGGATGATTCCGCGCTTGCAGCCGCTCTCGACCAAGCAGCGGGCACCGGACGCGATCCCGATTCCGTGACGGATGCCGAGGCGGCGGAGCTCCTCGCCGCCGAGGGCCTGCCCGACGGCGCCAACGCCGAGATCGCCATCTGCCTGCTCATGTGCGCATCGGATGCCGCCTCTGCCGGTGAGCGCGATCTCGCGACCGCGCTCACCCTGCGCGCACGCGATCTTGTGGGCGAGCCCGCCGCCATGGCCTTGCTCGAGCTTATCCGCAGCTCGGAGGCAGGTGAGTAAGATGGCCCAAAAAGATGCCAAGGGCGGCCGCAATATCCGCGTCATCGCCAAGAACCGCTCGGCACGCCACGAGTATTTCATCGACGAGACCTTCGAGGCGGGGCTGGTGCTCACCGGTACCGAGGTGCGCAGCCTCCGTGAGCGCGCCTGCCAGATCACCGACGCGTTCTGCCTCATACGCGGCCGCGAGGCATGGCTGCACGGCGTCCACATCCACCCTTACAGCCACGGTACCGTATGGAATGTCGATCCAGACCGCAAGCGCAAGCTCCTGCTCCACAAGAGCCAGATCGACTATCTCGACAGCAAGCTCCGCGCCAAAGGCGTGGCGCTCGTGCCGCTCGAGCTGTTTTTCGATGAGCATAACCGGGTGAAGCTCACCATCGGCCTCGGTCGCGGCAAGAAGCTTTACGATAAGCGCGACGATATGGCGCGTCGCGATACCGATCGCGAGATCCAACGTGCGTTGAAGGAGCGCAACCGCTAGGGGAGCGGGGGCGCTTGGAATGGAGAGGAATACCATGGATGCATCTGCGCTGTACAAGATCACGAGCGGGCTCTACGTGGTCTCGACCCAGGACGGGGATACCGTGAGCGCCTGCCTCATTAACACAGGCCTGCAGCTGACGAACACCCCCTTCCAGATCCAGGTGGTCGTCAACAAGGAGAACTACACCGAGGGGGTGCTCGAGCGTTCGGGCCATTTCGCCCTCACGCTCGTCTCCGAGAAGGCCGACATGCCCTATATCGGCCGCTTCGGCTTCCGCAGCTCGCGCGACTTCGCCAAGTTCGACGGCGTATCCGTGGAGCATACGGTGTTGGGCGATCCCTACACGCCCGACAACGCCGTCGCGGTGATCGCCTGCAAGGTCGTGCAGATGCTCGATGTGGGCACCCACATGCTCTTCGTGGGCGAGGCCGTCGATGCCGCGTCCCTCTCGGACGATCCCCAGATGAGTTACAGCTATTACCACACGGTGCTCAAGGGCAAGACGCCGCCCAAGGCTTCTTCGTACATTCCGGAATAGAGGCGGACAAGCTACCGTTCGGCGGTTTTTCGATACCTTGCACCAAGATCGTCATGTATCACAGCGGGAGTTTTGGGTATCTATGAGAATAGAAATAACGGACGGCTTCTTATCGTTCAGAAGCCACGGATAAGGGGGTGTCTCCAATGGGCTCAGAAAAGGAAACGTACACGTTCCGTTGTACCGTGTGCGGATGGGAATATGAGAGTGATTCCCCCGAGCTCCCCGAAGATTTCGTCTGCGAAGTATGCGGCGTCGGCCCTGATATGTTCGAGCTGGTTGAGGAGTAATACGGTCGCTAAGCTCCACCGTGTACGAACAATTCAATAGGTGCCACGAACTGGCACGCAAGCAAGAAACACGAGCCCCGGAAACCTGAGAAGCCCGGGGCTTTTGCTGTGGGCGGAGATTACCAGCTGCGATCGCGAACATCCCAGCCAACACACGAACATACCGAGGATGATCGTGAACATCCCGGGGATGTTCGTATGGGAGTTGGGATGTTCGTGCAGGGGATCGGGCAGCCACGGGATCAGGCCGTTGCGGTAGGATAGGAGCGCTGAACCTGCTTTCCGAGAGGACCGCATATGCCCGATTCCACCCGTTCCTTTGGGCGCGCCGACGATCAGATGCGCCCCGTCACCTTGACGCGCGATGTCATGAAGAACGCCGACGGCTCGTGCTTGGCCGAATTCGGCGATACCCGCGTGCTCTGCACCGCGACCATCGAGGAGGGCGTTCCCTTGTGGCGCAGGGCTGCGCATGCCGGCTGGGTCACGGCGGAATACGCCATGCTCCCTGCCTCCACCGCGCGCCGCACCCCGCGCGAGCAGCGGGGCCGCAAGGGCCGCTCGATGGAGATCGAGCGCCTGATCGGCCGCTCGCTCAGGGCGGTCACGGATATGGCGCTTCTCGGCGACCATACGGTCACCATCGATTGCGACGTCATCCAAGCCGATGGCGGCACCCGTACCGCCTCAATCACCGGCGCATGGGTCGCGCTCCATGAAGCCCTCATGCGCGCGGTCGAGACCGATCGCATCACGCGCCTCCCGCTGACCGATCAGGTGGCTGCCATCTCGATGGGCTTGGTCGGCGGCGTGCCGCTGCTCGACCTCGACTATCATGAGGACAGCGCAGCCGACGTCGATATGAACCTCGTCGCCGCTCCGGGTGGCCGTATCGTGGAGATCCAGGGAACCGGCGAGCGCATGAGCTTCTCGCGCGCAGAGCTCGATGCCCTGCTCGACATGGGTGAGAAGGCCATCGAGCAGCTGCTCGAGCTCCAGAACGACGTGACCGGCTTCCAAGCGTGACGGGGGAAACAGACCATGGCCTATCTCGACATATCGACGCTCGATCCGGCGAAGACCATCGTGGTCTCCACGGGCAATGCCCATAAGGTGGTGGAGATCGAGGCCATCCTCGGCGAGGCCTTGCCCGGAATGCGCTTCGTCGCCTTGGGGGAATTGGGCGATTTTCCCGATCCCGTGGAGGACGGCGCGACCTTCTCCGACAATGCCCTCATCAAGGCCCGCTATGCGCTCGAGGTCACGGGGCTCTCGATGGCGGTCGCGGATGATTCCGGCCTATGCGTTGATGCGCTCGGCGGCGCTCCCGGCGTATGGTCCGCGCGCTGGGCGGGCGTCCACGGCGATGACGCCGCCAACAACGAGAAGCTGATGCGGGAGATGGCCGGCGTTCGCGAGTCCGAGCGCACCGCACGCTTTCACTCGTCGGTGGTGTTCGCCTACGCCGATGGGAGTCAGCTCACGGGGGACGGCGACTGCGAGGGGCGTATCGGTTATGCGCCTGTCGGCACGCACGGCTTCGGCTATGATCCGCTGTTCCTTCCCGACGATGCACCCGGTCGCACCATGGCGCAGCTCGAGCTCGCCGAGAAGAACACGATCTCTCATCGCTATCACGCGCTGATCGATCTGGCGGCAAAGCTTGAAGGATAACCGCGGCGGGGATTTTCCGGAGGGAAAACAGTTGGATGATATCGCGGATGGCGAACCCGCAACATCCGCATCTTGATGACCTGCACTATGATGCTCAGGTTGATGGGCACGCTTTTGCGATCCGGATGATCGTATCTAGAGCCGTGGCGCAGGATTTTGCTTATCGTTCGTGCTACATGCAGCGAACCACTATAATTTGAGAATATCGGGAAGGTTGTTCATCTGATAAGGGGGAATCCATGGAGCTTATCCGCGCCAAGGACTACGCAGACATGAGCCGCAAGGCTGCAAACATCATCTTCGCGCAGGTCGTGCTGAATCCCAAAAGTGTTCTGGGACTTGCGACCGGCGATACGCCCCTGGGCACGTATGCCCAGCTCATCGAGAAGCAGAAGGCGGGTGACTGCAGCTTTGCGCAGTGCTCCTCGTACAATCTCGACGAGTACGTGGGTCTTTCCGCCGATCATCCGCAGAGCTACCACTACTTCATGCGCACGAACTTCTTCGATGCGGTCGACATCGATGCCGCCAACACCCACGTGCCCGATGGTGCGGCGGCAGATGTGGAGGCGGCCTGCACGGAGTACGACCGCATGGTAGCGGCGGCGGGCTATCCCGATCTGCAGCTCCTCGGCATCGGCCGCAACGGCCACATCGGTTTCAACGAGCCCGGCGATACCTTCCCGCGCGGCACGCACGTGGTCGATCTCACCGAGAGCACCATCGAGGCGAACAGCCGCCTCTTCGACAGCATCGATGAGGTGCCGCGCCAGGCGATCTCGATGGGCATCCAGACCATCATGTCCGCGCATCGCATCCTCATCCTTGCGAGCGGCGAGCAGAAGGCCCAGGCCGTGCACGATATGGTCCTCGGTCCCATCACGCCGCAGGTTCCCGCGTCGATCCTGCAGCTGCATCCCGCCTGCACCGTCATCGCCGACGAGGCCGCCCTCGCGCTTTGCTGATGGGAGGGGCATCCCCTCTCCGCTACGTTACAGGTGCGGTAATCGCGATCCCCGCACTTTTCGATGTCGAGGAAAACTGCGGTGATCGTACATGCGCAGGTAGAAGGCGTGCTGCTTTACACCGATAGAAGCGGATTCTGCGGTGATCGCGAATACCGCAGTTCCAAGGGGACGGCTCCGGTGCAAGGAGCCGCCCCCTTCGATCAACCGGGCAAGAAGAGGTCGCTGCCGACTTGCGGTTTATCCGTGCAGCCCTTGAATTCGACTGTCCGAGGATAGTAGCATGTCACCTCGTGACATGCTTGCTTCGCCGTGCGCGTACGGTGCTCTGGGAGGTTGTTCATGGAAAACGAGATTCCGCCTGTCAACAGGGTCGATACCATCCGCGATGAGCTGATGGCGCTCCAGGGGGGGCGTCTCAAGGTGCATGCCAACATGGGACGCTCCCGCATCGTCGAGCGCACCGGCACCCTCGTGATGGCGCATCCTTCGCTGTTCGTCGTCGAGGTCGAGGAACGCCGTGGACGCAAGTCGCGCCAATCCTACCAGTATGTCGACGTGCTCACGGGTACGGTCGAGCTCTACGACACCGATTCCGGCGAGCGCATCCTCGACTTCAGTCCCGCCGATGAGCAGGACGATGACGGGTACTCCTCCTCCGACGAGTTCGGCGACAAGGATTAAGGTCCGCATATGGCGTGCCCTTCCCTTCCGGACAGGATCGCGTTGCGCGCTCCGGCGAAGGTGAACCTGCACCTCGGCGTCTATCCCGGACGTGATAGCCGGGGCTATCATCGCGTGGATTCCGTCATGATCGCCCTCGAGCTCGCGGACGAGGTATCCGTCTCGCGTGCGGAGACCGCAGGCGTCTCCTTCTCTCTCCCTCTCGGCATCGATATCGAGAAGACCGCAGCTTACAAGGCCATCTGCGCCTTCGAGGCAGCCTTCACCCCGTGGTGCAGCTATCACGCCGATATCACGCGCCGCATCCCGAGCGCTGCGGGCCTTGGCAGCTCGTCAACCGATGCGGCCGCCGTCCTCCGTGCGATGGCCGAGCTCGACGGCATTCCCACAAACGATCCGCTCCTCATCAAGATCGCCCGCGCGCTCGGTGCCGATGCGGCCTTCTTCCTCCAGCCAAATCCCGCCCTGTTCGTTGGCTCGGGCGACATCCATAGCCGCTCGTTCCCGCAGCTGCGCATGCCAATCGTCCTGGTCAAGCCCGAGGCGGGCGTCTCAACAGCCGAGGCCTACGGCGCCTTCGACGAGGATCCCGCATCTCCACCGGCACCTGGAACCATGGTGCAGGCCCTGCTCGACTCCGATATCCCGGCGATCGCCGCGAGCCTTTACAACAATCTGTCTCCCGCCGCCGTGAGGCTCGCACCCGAGACAGGGGAGTGCGTGGCGTGGCTGCGCGGACAGGAAGGCGTGCTCGGTGCCCAGGTCACGGGCTCGGGTTCCTGCTCGTTCGCCATCTGCGCAAGCGACGAGGCGGCGGCGCGCATCGCAAGCGCAAGCCCGTGGTGGGCCTGCGCCACGCGCACCCGCGTCTCGGACGGGCGCAGCTCCAACGGGTAGGCTACAGCTTCGCCAACTCCGCAGCCACGCGTGCGCCGAGGGCGACGTTGTTGTAGACGAGGCGGATGTTGGATGCGAGCGAGTCGCCGCCGGTGATCTCGGCGACCTTCGCGAGGAGGAACGGCGTGGTGTCCTTGCCGTGGATGCCCTGTGCATCAGCCTCGGCGATCGCGGCGTCGATCGCGGCGTCGATCGCGGCCTTATCCATGGCATATTCCTCGGGGATGGGGTTGCCCACCAGCATGCCGCCGGCAAGGCCGAGCCTCCGCTTGGTACGGAAGATCCTAGCGACCTCTGCGGGCGCGTCGACGCGGCAGTCCACGCCGAAGCCGCTCTCACGCGAATAGAATGCGGGCAGCTCGTCGGTGCCGTAGCCGAGCACCGGCACGCCCTTGGTCTCGAGGTATTCGAGTGTGAGACCGAGGTCGAGGATGGCCTTGGCGCCGGCGCAGACGACCAGGACGGGGGTTGCGGCAAGCTCCTCGAGGTCTGCGGAGATGTCCATGGTCTTCTCGGCACCGCGGTGCACGCCGCCCAAGCCGCCCGTGGCGAAGACCTCGATGCCGGCGTGCGCTGCGATGATCATGGTGGCCGCCACCGTGGTGGCACCATCCTCGCCGCGTGCGACGATGACGGGCAGGTCGCGGCGGCTCACCTTGGCGACTTCCCGGCCACGCTTGCCCAGATAGTCGATCTCCTCGGGTGCAAGACCTGCACGCAGGCGTCCGCCGATGATGGCAACCGTCGCCGGGACCGCGCCGTTCTCGCGCACGATCCGCTCGACCTCGAGCGCCGTCTGCACGTTCTCGGGGTAGGGCATGCCGTGGGAGATGATGGTCGATTCGAGTGCGACCACGGGCTTTCCCGTTGCCAAGGCGTCGGCAACCTCGGGTGTGAGGTTGAGATATTCGCAGAGATCCATGGAAAACGTCTCCTTCCGCTCTAGTGCATTCCGTGCTCCCCTGCATTATAGACGGGCGATGCCGTCCATCCGCGCACGAAGCGTTTCCACGCGCATATGCGGCGAAACGGTCTCGGTGCTCTCAACGCAGATCGCCGCAGCGGCAAGCCCCGCATACCCGCTCTGGACCACGTCCATCCCCTCGAGATGGGCCCATGCCAGCGCCGCCATCATGGCGTCGCCCGCTCCCGTGGTGTTTGCAACCTCGACCGGACCCTGTGCGAGCCTGACCTGCGCGCCCTTATCCGCGCACAGCAGCCCCTCGGCGCCGAGCGAGATGAACACGTGCTCGACGCCGGCATCGAGCAGGCGCTCGGCGGCGAGGGATGGATCTGGTGAACCCGTGAGGATCTCGGCTTCCCAGCGGTTCGGTTTCAGCGTGTGGATGCCTGAGAGGTTGCCGATCAGCCGGGGAGCCTTGGCTTGGGAGATGGGATCGCAGAACACGGGCACCTCGAGCGCGTCTGCAAGCCATGCGAGCGTGGCGGCGGGCAGATTGGTATCGATGAAGCAGACGGCTGCGGCGTTCATGACCGGAAGACGGCTCTCAAGCAGCTCGGGCGTGAGCATCTCGAGGATGGCCATGTCGTTGATGGCGAGGCGCATCTCGCCTGCCTCGTCCATGATGAACAGGTACGTTGATGTACGCTGGCCCTCGACGGCTAGGGCATGGTCGAGGCCGATACCGGCCCTGCGGCAGATGCGGGCGAGCTCAGCGCCGTTCTCATCGTCGCCGAATGCGCTGATAAGCTCGACCTTCTCGCCCAAGAGCGCGAGGTTGTGGGCTATGTTGCGCCCTACGCCGCCGGCCGAGAGGCTTACCTGACCGGGATTGGAGTCGAACTCGACAAGCGGTGCGAGGGCCTTACCGGCGATGTCGATGTTGGCACCGCCCACGACGACGACCGAGCGCGGCATACCGTGCTGTCCAGACGCCTCCACGATCCCCTCCGTCCATCGGAAATGCATAAACTCCCGCTATTCACGTATCATAATAAATGGCAGGCGGTTCGACTGCGTATATCGTTTCCATGGGGGAGGAGGCTTCATCGATGGCAAAACGCGTTTTCGCGATCGTCCTCGACAGCTTCGGCATCGGCGAGATGCCCGATGCCCCCGATTACGGCGACGAGGGTTCCAATACCCTCTGCGCCTGCGCGACCACGCCCTACCTCGCTATTCCGCATCTCACCGAGCTGGGCCTTCTGAATATCGAGGGCGCGCTCGATTCGGTCTACGATGTCGATCTGGCACCTATCGCGGCGCCCAGCGGCGCGTTCGCGCGCATGGCCGAGGCCTCGAAGGGAAAGGATACCACGGTGGGCCATTGGGAGATGGCGGGCGTCGTCTCCCCCGAGCTCTTCCCGACCTACCCTAACGGTTTCCCGCCCGAGGTCATCGATGAGTTCTCGCGCCAGACGGGTCGGGGCGTGCTCTGCAACAAGCCCTACTCGGGCACCGAGGTCATCCGCGACTTCGGCCGCGCTCATCTTGAGACGGGCGATCTCATCGTCTACACCTCGGCAGACTCCGTATTCCAGATCGCGGCGCACGAGCGCCTGGTGCCGCCCGAGGAGCTCTACCGCTGCTGCCGCCTCGCGCGCGCCATCCTCACCGGCACGCACGGTGTCGCCCGCGTCATCGCCCGCCCGTTCGCGGGGGAGTGGCCTGCTTTCGAGCGCACGGCGAACCGCCATGATTTCTCCCTCGAGCCTACGGGAGCCACCATGCTCGACGCCATCGAGGATGCCGGCATGGAGGTGCTCTCCGTGGGCAAGATCTACGATATCTTCGCGCATCGCGGGGTGACCGATCACATCCTCACCTCCGATAACGCCGACGGCATCGAGAAGACCATCGCGTGGATGGACCGCGACTTCGAGGGCCTCTGCTTCACCAACCTCGTCGATACCGACTCGGTCTTCGGCCACCGCAACGATGCGGAGGGCTATGCGAAGGCCATCGCCTCCTTCGATGCCAAGCTGCCCGAGATGTTCGCGCGTATGCGCGAGGATGACCTGCTCATGATCACGGCCGATCACGGCTGCGACCCCGTCACGCCGTCTACCGACCATAGTCGCGAGTACGTCTTCTGGCTTACATGCGGCACGCGCGTCAGGGCGGGGGCCGATCTGGGAACCCTGCCCACGTTCGCCGATATGTCCGCTACCATACTCGAGTATCTGGGCCTTCCACCCCTTGCGCATGGCACGTCGCATCTATCTGAGATCCTGGAGGTTTAGCAGATGTCCCCTATTCCCACCCCGCACAATGCCGCTCAGAGCGGCCAGATCGCCAAGGCGGTGCTCATGCCG
The DNA here is from genome assembly GCA_004010535.1 of Coriobacteriales bacterium OH1046. Lineage (GTDB taxonomy): Bacteria > Actinomycetota > Coriobacteriia > Coriobacteriales > Atopobiaceae > RUG721. The sequence continues at coordinate 273,780 of RQYE01000002.1, forward strand.
GGCGATCCCCTGCGCGCCAAGGTCGTCGCCGAGCGTTACCTCGAGGATGTGCGTCAGTTCAACTCGGTGCGCAACATGCTCGGCTACACGGGCGTGTACCAAGGCCGGGAGATCTCGGTCATGGGCAGCGGCATGGGCATGCCCTCCATCGGCATCTACGCCCATGAGCTGTACGCCTTCTATGGTGTCGATGCCATCATCCGTATCGGCTCCGCCGGCGGCCTGGATGAGCGGACGCGCCTGCGCGACCTCGTGATCGCCCAAGGGGCCTGCACCGATTCCAATTTCGCCGCCATGTACCGCCTACCGGGCACCTTCGCACCTATCGCCGATTACGGGCTGCTCTCCACGGCCGTCAGGATCGCCGCCGAACGGGGTGTCAGCACCCTCGTGGGCAACGTCCTCTCGTCCGATCACTTCTACCATGCCGCAGCCGATGCAGACGCCTCCGCACAATGGCGGGGCATGGGCGTGCTCGCCATCGAGATGGAGTCCGCCGCGCTCTACCTGATCGCCGCCGAGCTCGAGAAGAAGGCGCTCGGCATGTTCACGATCTCGGATCTCATCCATGCCGAGGGGGCCCTGAGCGCGGAAGAGCGCGAGACGAGCTTTGATGATATGATGCAGGTAGCACTCGCAACCGCCATCTCGTGCGTCTAGGCGCACGGGGCGGTGCGGGATCGATGGCGGGTAGCCATCATGATCCAAGGTACTATTCCAATGGGAAAGGGACCGTTGGAACGAATACAGGGAAGGAAGTATCGAACATGGAAAAGTTAACGCGCCGCTCGTTCCTCGGTGTTGCAGGTGCTGCAGCACTGACGCTCGCCGCCTGCGATGGCGGCACCCCCGCCGATGGCGGCGACCAGCCCGATGACGGTGCCGAAGGCGACGGTGCCGAGGCTGCAGCCAAAGTCATCATGGTCACCGACACCGGTGGCGTCAACGACCAATCCTTCAACGAGCTCTCGTGGGCCGGCATGCAGCAGCTCGGCACCGACCTCGGCTGGGACGTGTCCTATCTCGAGTCCAAGCAGGATGCCGACTACATGACCAACCTCGACAAAGCTGTCGACGCGGGCGCCCAGCTCATCTGGGGCGTCGGCTTCGCCATGGGTGCTGCGGTCAACGAGGCCGCCCTCGCCAACCCCGATGTCCAGTTCGCCATCATCGACTCCACCAACGACAACGGTGCCCCCAATCTCACCGGCGTCACCTTCAAGCAGGAGGAATGCTCCTTCGCCGTCGGCTATGTCGCGGCCCGTATGACCACCTCCGGCAAGGTCGGTTTCGTCGGCGGCATCGACTCCGAGATCATGCAGTCCTTCGAGCAGGGCTACTATGCGGGCATCGAGTATGCCAACAAGGAGCAGGGCCTCTCCGTCACCTACCAGGGCCAGTGGGCCGAGTCCTTCGGCGATGCCGCCAAGGGCAAGGCCATCGCCCAGTCCCAGATCGCCGACGGCTGCGATGTCCTCTACCATGCTGCCGGTGGCACCGGCACCGGCATGATCGAGGCGTGCGCCGAGGCTGGCGTCTGGGCGATCGGCGTCGACCAGGATCAGAGCCATCTCGCTCCCGAGACGGTCATCACCTCCGCCCTCAAGCGCGTCGACCAGGCCATCTACCAGATCTCCCCGCAGCTGATCGACGGCAGCCTTGCCGGCGGCTCCAACATCGTCCTCGGCGCTGCCGAGGATGCCGTGGGCATCGCGCCCACGCATGACCTGCTTCCCGATGAGGTCTACCAGGGTGCCCTCGCCGTCATCGACAAGATCAAGGCCGGTGAGATCACCGTTCCCAAGAACGCCGACGAGCTCGCCACCTACAAGGCCGGCCTCTAAGCCGCCACGCTCGCCTAGAAACAAGCCCTCTCCGGGGGTTCCGGGAACATTCGGGGAGCGTCCCGCGCGGGCGCTCCCTTACCATAAAGCGGTCGATCATTTCCAATGGGGGAGGTGTGCGTGGAAGTCAGCCCTGAGTACGCGGTGCAGATGCACGGCATCGTCAAGCGCTTCGGCTCGTTCACGGCGCTCGATCATGTGGATCTCAACGTGCGGAAGCAGACCGTGCACGCGATCCTCGGCGAGAACGGTGCGGGCAAGAGCACGCTCATGAACATCCTCTACGGCCTGTACCAGGCCGACGAGGGCGCGATCTGCCTGGATGGCGAGGAGGTCGGCATCGCGACGCCCACCGATGCCATCAGGCATGGCATCGGCATGGTCCACCAGCATTTCATGCTGGTCGAGAATTTCACCGTGACCGAGAACATCGTGCTGGGCGACGAGGTCTGCGGTGCGGCCGGCGTGCTCGACATGAAGCGGGCCCGCGAGGAGGTCGTCAAGATCGTCGAGGAGTACGGCTTCGAGGTCGATCCCGACGCCAAGATCGAGGACATCTCGGTGGGCATGCAGCAGCGCGTCGAGATCCTGAAAGCGCTCTACCGCGGTGCCGACACGCTCATCCTCGACGAGCCCACGGCGGTCCTCACCCCGCAGGAGATCGAGAAACTCATCGAGATCATGCACGACCTCGTAGGCAAGGGCAAGACGATCATCATCATCACCCACAAGCTCAAGGAGATCCTCTCCTCCGCCGACGAGTGCTCCATCATCCGTCGCGGCGTCTCCATGGGCACCGTCGACGTATCCAAGACCACCGAGACCGAGCTCGCATCCAAGATGGTCGGCCGCAACGTCAGCCTGACCGTCGAGAAGACGCCCGCGCATCCCGGCGACGTGATCCTCTCGATCAGGGGCCTCTCGGTCAAGGACGAGCGCGGCATCGAGCAGGTCCGCGGCCTCGACCTCGATGTGCGCGCCGGCGAGATCGTGGGCATCGCCGGCATCGACGGCAACGGGCAGAAGGAGCTCGTCAGCGCCATCTGCAACCTGGCGAGGTCGGAGTCGGGCACCATCGAGGTCGATGGCAGGGAGATCCAGAACACCAACCCACGCACCTCGCTCGATAACGCCGTGGCCGTCATCCCCTCCGACCGTCATCGCTGGGGCCTCGTGCTCCCCTTCACCGTGGGGGAGAACCTGGTCCTCGAGCGCCACGGCGAGGAGCGGTTCGGCAAGGGCCTCACGCTCGATTACACGCAGGTGAACGCATTCGCCCACGAGCTCATCGAGCAGTTCGACATCCGTCCCGCCGGCTGCGAGGAGCACGTCGCATCCGGGCTCTCGGGAGGTAACCAGCAGAAGGTCATCATCGCGCGCGAGGTCTCCGCCTCGCCCAGGGTGCTCGTGGCCTTCCAGCCCACCCGGGGTCTCGATGTCGGCGCCATCGAGTTCGTGCACAAGGCCCTGCTCTCGGTGCGCGACGGCGGCGCTGCGGTCCTGCTCGTCTCGTTCGAGCTCGACGAGGTCATGGACCTGTCCGATACCATCGCCGTCATCTATCACGGCAAGATCGTGGGCGAGTTCGCCCAAGGTACGGTCGATGAAGGGCAGATCGGCCTGCTCATGGCAGGAGGTGGTGCCAAGTGAATACCCTCATCAGGTTTTTGAGGAAGCCCATCGCATCGGCCATCGTGGCCGTCGCCGTCGGCTTCGCCGTGGCGGCGGTCGTGCTCGCCGTTGCGGGCTTCGCGCCCGGCCGGTCCTTCGCAGCGCTCTTCCAAGGCGCGCTCGGCAGGCCCAAGTACATCGCCAACGTCATCATCAAGGCAACGCCCATCCTGCTCACGGGCGTGGCGGTCGCCTTCGCATACCAGACCGGCCTCTTCAACATCGGTGCCGAGGGCCAATACATCGCCGGCACCATCGTCGCCACCATCGTGGGCGTCACCTTCGATTTCCCCGCGCCCATCCAGATCCTGCTCGTGATCGTCTCGGGTGCTTTGGCGGGCGCGCTCCTAGGGGCGTTCATCGGCTTCTTGAAGGCCCGGTTCGGCATCCACGAGGTCATAACCTCCATCATGACCAATTGGATCATGCTCTACCTCTGCAACTTCATCGTGAGCACCGATGCCTTCCACAAGACCAATTCCACGAGCGCCATCCCCATCAACCCGAGCGGCTACACGATGGTGCTCCCCAATTGGAAGCGCTCCGAGGCCGGCATCGAGTTTCTGAACAACATCCCCTGGCTCAAAGACGTGCTCCTCAAGACCGATCTCAACTTCGGTTTTTTGATCGCGGTGGCCGTGGCCATCCTCGCGGGCATCCTGCTTGCCCGCACCGAGCTCGGCTACGAGCTGCGCGCGGTGGGTCACAACAGGGATGCTGCGCACTTCGCCGGCATCAACGTCGAGAAGAACATCATCCTCGCGATGCTCATCTCGGGTACGTTCTGCGGTCTGGCCGGCGTGCTCAATATCACGGGTATCTCGCCGCATACCATCACGACCATCGCGGCCATGGAGGGCTACGGCTTCAACGGCCTGTCGGTCGCCTTCATCGCGGGCTGCTCCACGGTGGGCTGCATCCCTGCGAGCCTGCTCTTCGCGGGCCTCATCTATGGCGGCATGACCGTGCAGCAGGTCATGGGTGCACCCTCCGATATCATCAGCATCATGATCGGCACCATCGTCTTCTTCACGGCGCTTCCGGGTGTGATGCCGCTTCTGGCCGACGTGATCGAGCGGCGCACGGCATCGGCGGGGGATCCGCCCGCACCTCATACCGAGGTGCCGCCCGAGCTGCCCGCACAGGATCGGGCCGTCCGGGTCGATAACGGGAAAGGCGGGGAGGAGTAGCCATGCTGAACGACGCGATTCTTCTCGTGGGCATCACCCTCATGTATTCCACCCCGCTCGTGTTCGGTGCGCTCGGCGGCGTCATCTCCGAGCGTTCCGGCGTCGTCAACATCGGCATCGAGGGCATGATGGTCATCGGTGCCATCTCTGCGGCTTCCGCGAGCTACTTCACGCAGAATCCCTGGATCGCCTTCCTGGTCGCCGGCCTCTGCGGTGCGGCCGTGGCCGCGCTCCATGCGCTCGCCTCGGTCACCTTCTCGGCCAACCAGACGGTCTCGGGCGTGGCCATCAACCTGCTGGCCCCCGGCATCGCGCTCTTCGCATGCCGCAGCTTCTTCGATGGCGCGGCCATGACGCCCATCGTCCCGAAGCTCCCGAAGATCTTCGGCGACAATGCTTTCGCGGGCACCATCTGGGCCAACCTCAACTTGAACGTCACCACGGTCATCGCCCTCGCCCTCGCACTCGCGTTGTGGTTCGTGCTCTACAAGACCAAGTGGGGCCTGCGCGTGCGCGCCGTGGGCGAGCACCCCGCAGCCGCCGACACCTTGGGCATCGATGTCTATAGGACCCGCTTTATCTGCGTGCTCATCTCGGGCATGTTCGCAGGTTTCGGCGGCGCCTCGATGACCACGGCGATCATCTCGCAGTTCACCCAGACGGCCATCTCGGGTCACGGCTTCATCGCCATGGCTGCGGTCATCTTCGGAAAGTGGACGCCCCAAGGCGCTTATGGCGCATGCCTGCTCTTCGGCTGCACGCAGGCGCTCGTCGTCCTGCTCGGCGGAGGCAACATCGTCGTCCCGAGCCAGATCCTGGCGATGCTGCCGTACTTCATGACCATCATCGTGCTCGTGCTCTTCGTGGGACGTTCGGTCGCACCCAAGGCGGATGGCGTCCCCTACATCAAAGGAAGCCGCTAGAGAGGTTGCCATGGACGATAAGCAGCTGGTGGCGCTCGCGTACGAGGCACGCGAGCGTGCCTATGCGCCCTACTCGCACTTCTCCGTGGGGGCGGCGCTCCTCGACGTAGAAGGCCGTGCGTGGCAGGGCTGCAACATCGAGAATGCCGCGTTCGGCCCTTCTGTCTGCGCCGAGCGCACGGCCTTCTTCAAGGCGGTGAGCGAGGGGGCGCGCGATTTCGCGGCCATCGCCGTGCTGGGCGGTCCCGCAGGAGGTGAGATCGACCCCTACACCGCGCCGTGCGGCGTATGCCGTCAGGTCATGCGCGAGTTCTGCAACGTCGACCGCTTCCGCATCATCCTCGCCGCCTCGCGCGATGAGTTCCGCTCCCATACGCTTGGCGAGCTGCTGCCCGCAAGCTTCGGTCCCGAGAACCTGGCTTAGACGTATCCTGCCGGGCGGCCCATCTCCCATCGGTTCGGGTCGCCCCGCACCGCTCAAGGAGGCGGCGACTATGCGCATGTACGACATCATCGAGAGGAAGCGCGACGGCTTCGCGCTGAGCGACGAGGAGATCGATTTCTTCGTCACCGGGTACGTGGCGGGCGACATCCCCGACTACCAAGCATCGGCACTGTTCATGGCCATCTTCTTCCAAGGCATGGATGCCCGTGAGACGGCGCACCTCACCATGGCTATGGCGCGATCCGGCGATATGCTCGACCTCTCGTCCATCCCCGGTATCAAGGTCGATAAGCATTCCACGGGCGGCGTGGGCGACAAGACCACGCTCGTAGCGGTGCCGCTCGCGATCTCGCTCGGCGTGCCCGTGGCCAAGATCAGCGGACGCGGCCTCGGCCATACGGGCGGGACCATCGACAAGATGGAGGCCATCCCCGGCCTTGCGGTCGCACCCAGCCGTGAGCGCTTCCTAGAGATCGCGCGCACGGTGGGCGGCGTGGTCGTGGGGCAGTCGGGCAACCTCGATCCTGCGGACAAGAAATTCTATGCCTTGCGCGATGTCACGGCGACGGTCGACAGCATGCCGCTCATAGCCTCGAGCGTCATGAGCAAGAAGATCGCTGCGGGCGCGGATCGGATCCTTCTCGAGGTCACCTGTGGGAATGGCGCGTTCATGAAGTCGGTCGACGACGCCATCGAGCTCTCGCGCCAGATGGTCGAGATCGGCGAGAACGTGGGGCGTACCACGGTCGCCCTCATCACCGATATGGGGGTGCCGCTCGGCGCGTGCATCGGGAATGCGCTCGAGATACGCGAGGTCTGCGATGTGCTGCAGGGGAGGGGGCCTGCGGATGTGACCGAGGTCTGCCTCGAGCTCGCCGCCAACATGGCCGAGCTCGGTGGGAAGGGCACGCTCGACGCATGCCGCACTGCCGTGAGAGAGCAGATCGGCACCGGTGCCGCCTACGCCAAGTTCTGCGAGATGGTCGGGGCTTTGGGCGGCGATGCCGCAGCGCTTGCCGACCCCACGCTGCTTCCGCAGCCTGCCTGCTCGCGTGCGGTCCACGCACCGCGTGGCGGTTTCATCTACGCGATGGACACCGAGCGTGTGGGCACGTCATCGGTCGTGCTCGGCGCGGGCCGTGCCAAGAAGGAGGACGGCATCGATTATGCCGCCGGCATCGTGCTCGCCAAGAAGACGGGCGATGCGGTGGGGGAGGGCGATACGCTTGCCACGCTCTATGCAGCGAGCGAGGCCCTTCTCGACGACGGCGCGCGCATGCTGCTCAGCGCCTACGATATCCGCGATGAGAGGCCCGAGCCGCGCTGCCACTTCTACGCGCGCGTCTCCCGTGACGGTGTCGAATACCTCTGATCAGCGGCCGAAGACCTATGAGCAATTCGGAGTTGTAGGAAGATTTATGCGCAGATAGCGCCGGATCGCCCAAAATCGCGTGTAAAAGGCCTGTTGATAACGAGCGGCGGCCGAAGCCGCTCCGCAGATCTTCCCACAACTCCGAATTGCTCATAGGTGCCTCCTAGGGCGCACCTCCGTAGGCAGGAAATGTTACATGTATAATTATTCTAAGAATTATTGTATTACTGCATAATAAATGGAGTATGATCCGAATCTACGAAAAAGAACCTATGAAAGGTGCATTTTATGGCAAAGGAGAAGGTCGTTCTCGCTTATTCGGGCGGTCTCGATACGTCGGTCATCGTGAAGTGGCTCCAAGTCGAGCGCAACATGGATGTCATCGCCATCTGCGGAAACGTGGGCCAGGATGAGCGCGATCTCGGTCCCATCAAGCAGAAGGCCCTCGACATGGGCGCCATCGTGTCCGAGGCCATCGATATGCGCGAGGAGTACGCCGAGAAGATCCTGTCCAAGGCCATCTGGGCCAACGGCAAGTACGAGGGGATCTACCCGCTGCTCTCCGCCCTGTCCCGGCCGCTCATCTCCAAGCATCTCGTCGATATCGCTCACGAATACGGTGCGACCTACGTAGCCCACGGCTGCACCGGGAAGGGCAACGACCAAGTGCGCTTCGAGACGTCCATCCAGGCGCTCGACCCCACGCTCAAACTCATCGCGCCCGTGCGCGAGTGGGATCTCGCCACACGCGATTCCGAGATGGAATGGGCGGCAGCCCATGGCGTTCCCGTGCCCACCACCCATAAGAAACCCTACTCGATCGACGACAACCTCTGGGGCCGTGCCATCGAGTGCGGCGTGCTCGAAGACACGTGGAATACGCCCCCCGCCGACATCTGGACGATGACCGCCAATCCCGAGGATTGCCCCGCCGATCCCGAGACCGTCATCATCGGCTTCAAGGGCGGCATCCCCTGCTCCGTCAACGGCATCGAGATGGGCCTTCTCGACGTCATCCTCGAAGCCAACGAGATCGCCGGCAGGAACGGCTACGGACGCATCGACATGATCGAGGACCGCGTCGTGGGCATCAAGAGCCGCGAATGCTACGAATGCCCGGGTGCCCTGCTGCTGCTCACCGCTCACCAAGCTCTCGAGATGCTCTGCCTCGACGCCGAGACCCTCAAGCAGAAGGCCAAGCTCGACGTGGAATGGGCGTCGCTCGTCTACCGCGGCCTGTGGTTCTCGCAGAACCGTCTTGCCATCGACGCGTACAACGCGTACACGCAGCAGTTCGTCAGCGGAGAGGTGCGCATCAAGCTCTGCAAGGGCGGCATCTTCGTGGACGGGCTGCGCTCCGAGTACAGCCTCTACGACTACAACCTGGCAACCTATGACGAGGGCGATACCTTCGACCACAGCGCCTCGCGCGGTTTCATCGAGCTCCACAGCCTTCCCTCGCGCACGTGGTCACGTATCCAAGGTCCGGGCTCGGGGTTGCAGCCCATCAGCTAGAGCGGGGCACCCCAAGCTGCCCGGCATGCGGTAGGATTGCATCGTACACGTCGGCGCGTGCGACCCCCGTGCGTGCCGTTTTCCTATACGGAGGTCCCCATGGCGCTCTGGTCAGGCAGGTTCGAGGAGAACACCAGCAACTTCGCCCTCACGTGGGGCGCGTCGCTCGAGACCGACAAGGCCATGGCGGAGCATGACATCGCCGGCTCGCTCGCCCATGCCCGCATGCTCTCCGAACAAGGCATCATCTCCGAGGAGGATTTTTCCGCCATCGAAGCGGGACTCGACCGCATCCTCGGGCAGATCCAGAACGGCACCTTCGCCTGGGACGGCGCCGACGAGGATATCCATATGGCCGTCGAGCGCGCGCTCATAGCCGATATCGGTCCTGCGGGGGCGCGCCTGCATACGGGCCGTTCGCGCAACGATCAGGTTGCGACCGATATCCGTCTGCTCGCCAAGGAGCTCGCGGACGATCTGCTCTCCGAGAATCGCGCCCTGCGCGATGTCCTGCTCGATACGGCGGAGAAGCATGTGGATGCGGTGATGCCCGGTTACACGCACCTGCAGCATGCGCAACCCGTGCTCCTCTCGCATCATCTGCTGGCCTACTTCTGGATGCTCACGCGCGATCACACGCGGCTCGCCGCCGCCTACGATGCGGCCGACGAGAACCCGCTGGGTGCGGCGGCGCTTGCCGGCACGAGCTATCCGCTCGATCGCGAGCGCACGACCGAGCTCCTCGATTTCTCGGCAACGATCCCCAATTCGCTCGATGCGGTGTCCGACCGCGATTACCTGCTCGATCTCGAATATGCCTGCGCGGTCTCGATGATGCACCTCTCGCGCCTCTGCGAGGAGATCGTGCTGTGGTCGTCGAGCGAGTTCGGCTTCATCACGCTGTCCGATGCGTGGTCGACGGGCTCGTCCATCATGCCCCAGAAGAAGAACCCCGACTTCGCCGAGCTCACGCGCGGCAAGACCGGACGCGTGGTGGGCGATCTCGTGAGCCTGCTCGTCACCTGCAAGGGCCTTCCGCTCGCCTACAACAAGGATCTGCAGGAGTGCAAGGAGGGCGCCCTCGATGCCGCCGACACGCTGCTCGATTGCTATGTGGTGATGAAGGGCATGCTCGCCACGATGAGCGTGCACAGGGACCGCATGGCCGCAGCTGCCCGCGCGGGCTTCACCGCCGCGACCGACGTGGCCGATTACCTCGCCAAGAAGGGGATGCCCTTCCGGGAGGCGCATGCCGTGGTGGGCCAGCTCGTGCTTTCGTGCGAGAAGCGCGGCTGCGGGCTCGAGGATCTTTCGCTCGACGACCTCCGCGCTGCAAGCGGGCTCTTCGAGGCCGATATCCTCGGCACGCTCGATCCGGAGAGCATCGCGAACGCCCGCACGACCTACGGCGGCACTGCGCTCGACGCCGTGCTCATCCAGCTGGAGGAGGCCCGCGAGGTGCTCGAGGCGGACTACCTGTGGTGAGGCGCGCGGGTTCCCCCGCCGCGCAGGGCCCGGCCTACGAGCTCCTGAAGCCCTTGCCGATGATCTCGGAGCTGCTCACTATGGTCATGAACGCGCCCGGTTGCGTGGCATGCACGAAATTGCGCAGCTGCGCCGCCTCATGGCGGTTGAGCACCGAGATGATGACCTCGTAGCGCCTGCCCGAGAACCCGCCGCGCTCGTCGCGCAGCGTCGCCGTGCGATGGAGTCCCCTCACGATGAAATCCATGATGGGATCGGGGTAGTCGGCCAGGATGGTGACCACCTTGCTCGTGTTGACGCTCTCGATGAACTGGTCCACCACGAGCGCCTTCGCTATGAGGCCGAGGATGCAGTAGAGGCCCGTGCGCGGGCCGTAGAGCACAGCCGCCCAGCCCACGATGCCCATGTCGCAGAGCAGGAGCGCCTTGCCGATCTCGAGCGAGGTGTGGCGGCGCAGGATCATCGCGAGGATATCGGTGCCGCCCGTGGAGGCGCCGATGTTGAAGATGAGCGCGCTGCCGATGGAGGGCATCATGACCGCGAAGACGAGCTCGAGGAGCGTGTCGCCTGTGAGCGGCGCGGCAAGCGGGACCAGCCATTCGAAGAGGCTCACGTACGCCGAGAGCGCGAACGACGAGAACACCGTCCAGCCGATGGAGCGCTTATCGAGGAAGATGAAGCCGAGCACCACGAGCGCGGTGTTCACGATCCACATGATGGCGCCCACGGGAAGGCCCGGATTCAGGGTCGAGAGGATGATCGCGAGGCCCGACGTGCCTCCGAGCGCGAAGTGGTTGGGCTCCTTGAAGAGCACGATCCCCAGGGCGGTGAGGACGAGGCCGACATTGAGCAGCAGGAAGAACTGCAGCTTGCCGGGTTTCTCGCGCCGTCTCGACAGGCGGGAGCCCGTCTCGATCTCCGTATCGCTCAACGAGCCCGAATAGGTATGCACAGGCATCGCCCCGCACAGCTCGAATACCGGAAGGAACGTAACCAGCATAGCGCATCGCGCACAGGGTATCGGCGCGTCGGATCGGATGTTTGTCGGGGCTTCGTGCGCAGGAGGTCCCGCCCTTCCCAACGCGTTAGAATAGGATGGTCAATCCACGCGAAAGGAACCCGCATGATCGATCGCTATACCGGTGCGGAGATGGGCTGCATCTTCTCGCTCGAGAACAAGTACGCCATCTGGCAGGAGATCGAGGTGCTCGCCTGCGAGGCGCAGGCCGAGCTCGGCGAGATCGGCATAACGCCGGAGGAGGCCGCGTGGATCCGCGCCCATGCCGCGTTCGACAAGGACGAGGTCGATGCCATCGAGGCAGTCACGAACCACGACGTCATCGCCTTCCTCACCGATATGGGCTCCCGCATCGATGCCGACGTCCCCGCCGGCCAGCCCAAGCCGAGCCGCTGGGTGCACTACGGCATGACCTCGACCGACCTCGGCGATACGGCCCTGTGCTACCAGATCGTCCAAGCATGCGACATCCTCATCCGCCGCACCCGCGCCTGCGCCGAGATCGCGAAGCGCCGCGCCTATCAGGAGCGCGGCACCCTCTGCGTGGGCCGCACCCACGGCATCCACGCCGAGCCCATGACCTTCGGCATGAAGTTCGCGAGCTGGGCTTGGGAGCTCAAGCGCGATTACGACCGCCTCGTGGACGCCCGCGCCAACGTATCCTACGGCGCCATCTCGGGTGCGGTGGGGACCTACTCCTCCATCGATCCCTTCGTCGAGGAGTACGTCTGCAGCCACCTCGGCCTCGCGCACGACCCGCTCTCCACGCAGGTCATCTCCCGCGACCACCACGCCTACCTCGCCGGCGTGCTCGCCACGACGGCGGCCACCTGCGAGCGCATCGCCACCGAGATGCGCGCCCTGCAGAAGACCGATACCCTCGAAGCCGAGGAGCCGTTCAAGGAGGGCCAGAAGGGCAGCTCCGCCATGCCCCACAAGCGCAACCCCATCACCTGCGAGAAGATCTGCGGCCTCGCGCGCGTGGTCAAGGCCAACGCGCAGGTCGCCTTCGACAACGTGGCGTTATGGCACGAGCGCGACATCAGCCACTCCTCGGCCGAGCGCGTCGCGCAGGCCGACAGCTTCATCGCCCTCGACCACATGCTCTCCAAGCTCGAGTTCCTGCTCGACGGCATGGTGCTCTACCCTGACCGGATGATGGCCAACCTCAACAAGACCCGCGGCATGCTCTTCTCGTCGAAGGTCCTGCTCGCGCTCGTCGATACCGGCATTTCGCGCGAGGATGCCTATCAGGTCGTGCAGCGGAACGCGATGGCCGTCTGGTCCGATATCCAGCGGGGCATTCCGGGGCCGACGTTCCGCGAGCGCCTCGAGGACGATGCCGCCTGCACGCTCGATGCCGACCAGCTCGATGCCATCTTCGACCCGTACAGCTTCCTCAGCCGCTCGGACATCATGTTCGATCGCCTCGGGGCCTTGAGCTTCGCATGAGCGCGCGGGAGGGGAGGACCATGGCCGGACGCGGCTTCCAGAGGCGCGGGATCTGCCTGCAGCCCATCCGCGCCGGGCTTGCCGATGCGGGGACGGTGTCCTAGCATGGCGGCTTGGGACATCACACGCCGTTCCTTCCTCAAGGGCGGCGTTGCGGCCGGCGTTGCCGCCGCAGCCGTGACGCTGCTGCCCGGCTGCGCCAATCCCGCAAGCTCCTCCAACGCCACGCCCGACCCCACGGTCATTCCCGAGGAGGATGGCGTCGATGCGCTCGAGACCTACGAGTACCAGGATCTCGGGCTCACTCCCGGCGACACCTTCGAGCTGCCGCTCGGCAACGTCCTGCTGCCCTCCGAGGGCAATTGGATCCCCGTCATGACGGCGGGTGCGGCGGCCATGCCCATGGTCAAGGCGTCGGTCCTCTCGCTCGCGTCGGGCACGCTCATGGAGGTGGTCCCCCAGCCGCTCACCGTCTCGCCCACCAACGTCATCTACGACGTGCGCTGCAGCGCCGATGCGTTCGCTTGGGTCGAGCTCGATATGATCACCCGTGCGTGGTCGCTGTACGGGGCGCGCTTCTCGGCGGGCTCGCTCATGGGCGCGACCCTGCTGCTGGCCCAAGGCGACAAGGACTGGGACCCGCCCGCGTTCTGCTGCTCCGGGCAGCGCGTGCTCTGGCAGGTCCAGCCGTCGCTTTCGGGCGGCAAGACCGCCGAGCATTCCTTCTGCTACCTCTGGAACGTGGGCAGGAGCGATGCCCAGGCCGTGGTCGAATCCCCCGGACGCTTCGCCACCGGACCCACACCCAGCGGCACCGCCATCACCCTCACGCCGCGCGTGCGCGCCGACGAGGGCGTCTACTACGGCGTCACCTGCTATTCGCTCGGCGATGATCTCGCGACCATCATCGATCAGCTCGTCATGCCCGAGAGCGTGCGCCCGATGGCCGCCTCCCGCGTGGGCGACCGGTTCGTCGTCTCGGTCGAGGCCTCCTACGATTCGGGCGGGCTCCTCGGCGGTATGGGGACCTTCATCACGGGCGATGACGGCAAGATCACCTGCTTCTGGCGCGAGCCCGCCGAGGGCGCCTGCGGCAGCGGCGACCTCTTCATCATCAAGAGCCGCGCATCCTACTTCGCCTTGGACGTGGGCACGCGCACCTACGGCTTCCTCCCCGCCATCGACCGCTCGGTCGATTACGGCGAGTTCCCGGCACGCGCCGGCGAGTTCGGCGATTCCTTCGTGACCTATGCGACCGTCAAGGACGAGAAGACGGGCTATCCTTCCAAGGTGGTCGCACGCACGTTCGTCCTGCAGACGGGTAATCGATCTTCATAACTGGGGTAGACTATCCATAGGTATGGCGCATGCAGATGAGGGGCATACGCCCCCGCACGTGTAAAGAAGGAGGCCTGAATGGCTTCAGATGAGAAGAAGATCCTGCTGGTCGAAGATGAGAAGACCATCCGCGACGCCGTTGCGGCCTACCTCGAGCGCGAAGGCTACATCGTGCGCGGCGTGGGCGATGGCCAGAGCGCGGTCGAGGAGTTCGAGAAGCACAGCTTCGATCTGGTCATCCTCGACCTCATGCTGCCCAAGCTGTCGGGCGAGCGCGTCTGCCGCTCCATTCGCGAGACCTCGAACGTCCCCATCATCATGCTGACCGCGAAGGGCGAGGTGGAGGATCGCATCATCGGCCTCGAGCTCGGCGCGGACGATTACCTCATCAAGCCCTTCTCACCCCGCGAGCTCGTGGCCCGCGTGCGCGCCCTGCTGCGCCGCGCCCACGCCGAGAGCGAGCCGGCACTCGAGGTGCTCGACTTCCGCGACCTCGTGATCGATATCTCTGGCCATAAGATCATGGTCGAAGGTTCCGAAGTCGATCTCACGGCTTCCGAGTTCAAGCTGCTCACCACGCTCGCACGCTATCCGGGCCGCGTCTACACGCGCATGGAGCTCGTCGAGAAGGTCCTCGGCTACGACTTCGAGGGCTACGAGCGCACCATCGATTCCCATGTCAAGAACCTCCGTGCCAAGCTGGGCGACGATCCGCGCAATCCGCGCTGGCTCTACACCGTCCACGGCGTGGGGTATCGTTTCGAGGCTCCCGAGAAGTCGGGCGCAGCCGCCGAGTAAGGCGCTGCCGTGCCTGCGGGCTTCTCCACAGATACCGATTCCGACGCAGCGGAGATCGGGGGATTCCCCGTCTCCGCGCGCGGCTCGTACAACACTATCAAACCCGCTCCCAAATCCACGTGGCGCTATTCCACGCGCCTGACCCTGTCGTTCGCCATGGCGGCGGTCATGACGGCGGCGATTCTCGTCATGATGCTCTCCTTCGTGTGGGATGACCAGTTCCAAACCTACACGCGCGAGAATATGCAGCGCATAGCCGAGTCGACGGCGGATGCCGTGTCGCGCCGCTACGTCGAGGCTGAGGCGTGGACGCCCGAGGTCATCTCGGCAGCCTCCGCCGCATCGTCCATCTCGGACGATATCGGCGTCCAGCTCATCGATGCCAGCGGAAAGATCCTCTACGACGATACCTGGGCCATCACGAACCGCATCACGGGCCTTGGCCGGGGCGAGGACCATCATCAGCCCAACTCCGAGGTCTCGCTCATGCCCACGAGCTCGGATGCGATCGTCTCCGCAGATGTGCTCGACGCTAACGGCGAGGTCGTAGGGGCGGTCCGCCTCTGGGCTTTCGGCTCCGAGACGCTTCTCACCAAGAGCGATGCGGCATTCCGTGCCAACTCCTATCGTGCCATCCTCTGGGCGGCGGTCGTGGCCATCGCGCTCGCCTGCCTTATCGGCTGGATCGTCTCGCGTGCCCTCACCAAGCCCCTCAAGCGCATCACCTCCACGGCAGCCCAGATCCGCAACGGTGACCTCACCGCGCGCACCGGCCTGTCCGGCGACGATGAGATCGGCCGTCTCGGCGAGACCTTCGACGAGATGGCGACCTCGCTCGAGCGCGATATCAAGCTGGAGCACCGCCTCACCTCCGATGTCGCCCACGAGCTGCGTACCCCGCTCATGGCCATGCAGGCAACGGTCGAGGCCATGCAGGATGGCGTCCTCCCCGCCGATGATGAGCATTTCGAGACCGTTGCCACGGAGGTCAGGCGCCTTTCCAAGCTGGTCGACGCCATGCTGCACCTCTCGCGCATCGAGAACGGCACCAACGAGCTCGAGACCGAGCGGACCGACTTGATCTACATGGTATCCAGCCTCGTATCGACGCAGCATCAGCTCTTCCACGCGAAGGGCCTGCACTTGCGCTTCTCCGATGAGACGCGCGATGGCGAGCTCTATGCCGATGTCAACCCCGACATGATCAGCGAGGCCGTCGTCAACCTGCTCTCCAACGCCATGCGCTACACCAAGGAGGATGGCTGGGTCGTGGTGACGGTCTCCTCAGAGCGCCAGGAGGCGCTCATCTCGGTCAAGGATACCGGTATCGGCATCGCGAGCGAGGACATCCCGCGCACCTTCTCGCGTTTCTGGCGCTCGGATGCCAGCCGAGAGCTTGAATCGGGCGGTCTGGGCGTGGGCCTCTCGCTCACCAAGGAGATCATCGAGCGTCACAACGGCACCATCGCCGTGGAGTCCGAGCTCGGCAAGGGCACCACGTTCACGTTGCGCATCCCCCTCAACCGCAGGCGCAGGCAAAGCCGCGAGCGCGAGAAGTAGGCCCCCCTGCCGTTCGAACGCGGTATCCGCGATCACCGCAACCCTGAAGGTTCCGGATCCTGCGGTATTCGCGAATACCGCAATCCCGATCCCTGCCGACGGGAGTCGCCACGCCTCCTACCTGCGCCTCTACGAACACCGCAATTTTCCTTGCCGCCGGAAACTGCGGTGTTCGCGATCACCGCAGTTTCAAAAAGTGCTACAGGATGCGCGGGACCCCGTACTCGTCGAGCATCCGCGCAAGGATGTCCATCTGTCTCCTATCCTCGATCTGCTCGTTGGTGACGAGCTCTATGTGGATCCCCTTCTTATGCAACACAAGGGCGCGCCGCTCATCTTCTCCGATCTTCTTGGCCTCGCTGTGCTCGGCGTAGCTGTTGTACTCGAAGCCAATCTTCCAATCCGGCCAATATACGTCGATCTTCACATTGAGTGAGCCTTCAATGGCCCGCTCATCTTTGTCGAGGGGTATCTTGTAGTTCATCATGGGTGGAACGAAGCCATAGCCGTCCATGCGGGCTGGCAGGTAGAAGGGAAGCGCTAGATTCGTTTCCTGTGGTGATGCCGATCCGCCATGGATCCAGGGAAGCGCGGTTGCAGCCTTACGCGAGCCGCGCAGGTGCTTGGCTTGGACCACGAAGCCATCGAGCTCTTCAGGTGTTGTCAGGGGGCGCCGCTTCACCGTACCGCTCTTTGCGCTGGATTCTAGAGAATACGTGCCGCATATGAAGCAGCCGAGCTTGATGCAGCGGTCGAGTGGGGCGTTACGGCAAATTTGCACAAAAGCTAGCGGTGCAGAACAGATCAGCACTCCTGTGCCGGCATCAAGCAGGGAGCCTTCCGGTAATATACCGCCGACGCCGTGCAGTTTGATACCTTTGGGATTGTGGAGATGGGAGTAGGAAGGGATGAGGATGTCGAGCGGCATGCCGGGCCGTTCAAAGCGGCCGAGGTCGAACGAAGCAAGCTGGTGTTTCGTGCACGCCCAGCGCGTAAGCCCGCCTTGGTCGAATTTCTCGAGCTTTATCCTGTAGCCAGGCGGTGGAACCAATCGAGAGCATTTGTCGAGAAATGAAAGAGCGCTTTTATGGCAGACGATGGCTTGCATGCTCCGGTTTCCTTTCGCACGGTGGAGAGAAGACCATAGCAAGCGTCTTTGTCTGATGGTTTGCCATGAGCGTGCACGTACCTGTCACGAAGCTGCGCACATGTTACGGAACCTCAGCTAGATGGTATGATCCGAGATATTTGCCGGAATTGCTTTGAATCGAACCCACCCAGACCTTCACGGAAACAACTGAGATGCGGTATTCGCGAAGGGGCTTGCCTAGTTTAGGGGCGTTCTAAGGGCTAAACTAGGCATATGAGCAGCAGAAAGAGGCCGAAGAACAAGTACGTCACGAAATCGCACCTCTCGGAGCGCAAGTTCAGGGAGCTGCTCCGGCTGTTCTGCGCGGACGTCA
>RQYE01000011.1 GCA_004010535.1 Coriobacteriales bacterium OH1046
GTGACGTCCGCGCAGAACAGCCGGAGCAGCTCCCTGAACTTGCGCTCCGAGAGGTGCGATTTCGTGACGTACTTGTTCTTCGGCCTCTTTCTGCTGCTCATATGCCTAGTTTAGCCCTTAGAACGCCCCTAAACTAGGCAAGCCCCTACAGAAATTGGGACGACGCGCTCTTCCAGAAGCACCTTCGGCAATTCGGACTGAATGAAACGCAGAAAGTAAAGAGGTATTCGAAAGGGATGACTATGAAGCTGGCTATTGCAGCGGCTTTATCGCATCATCCTAAACTTCTGATCATGGATGAGGCAACCAGCGGATTAGATCCCATCATGCGAGATGAGATGCTGGATGTTTTCCTTGATTTCGTCGGCGATGAGAATCACTCCATCCTGCTTTCATCCCACATCACAAGCGATTTGGAAAAGATTGCAGATTACATCACCTTCATTCACCACGGAAGGATCATCCTCTCTGAAACGAAGGACCGTCTGATCTACGATTACGCGATCCTGCGCTGCACTGAAAGGCAGTTCGCCGATTTGGACAAGGAGGATGCGGTCTCTTACCGCATGCAAGGCTATCAGTTCGATGTGCTTGTGGATGACAGGAAAAGGGCCGAGCGGAACTATCCCGATATGGTCATCGACCACGCTTCTATTGACGAGATTATGCTGATATTGATAAAGGGGGCAGGAAATGACCGGTCTTCTGAAGAATGATTTCTACGCCGTCGCCGAACTGATGGGGGTGGGATTCATACTCATTATCGGGCTGGGTGCGGTTCTGCTGATCAGCGGCGATGCTACGATTCTCATTGGATTTACGGTGCTGTCCGTTCCCGCAGTCGCAATCATCTCCATTTCGGGATTTCAAAGGGAGGGCGCTTCAAAGTGGGGCAAGCACAAGCTGACCTTCCCGGTCCGGAGGGCGGACATCGTAAAAAGCCAGTACATCAACCATGCCTTGTGGAGTCTTCTCGGCCTCGCCGCAGCATCTGCGTTTGTGGGCGGGGCTGTTCTGATTCATGGGAATATCTATTTCTACTACGGATTCCGCGACGCGATAACGTTGATTCTAACGGGCGGGGTGCTCGCTTTTCTAATCGGCTCCATCTCGTATCCCCTGTACTATGCGCTGGGCGCTGATAAGGCAACGATCGTGACGGCGGCAAGCGTGCTGGGGTCCATCGGAATCGTATTCGGGTTGAGCTCTTTGATGAGCGCCCTGAGCAAGGGGGGCTACGTAACAGACAGCCAATACTATGGGAACCTTGCAGTGATCGTTGGGGCCACGGCGGCGATATACCTCTCATCGTTCTTCATGGCGGTCTCCATCTTCAAGAAAAGGGAATATTGAAGCCGGAGGCCCTGACCGCTCTGGCGGCGTTTTGTGAGACGGCATACGTTTTCCCGTTGTAACGGATACACTGATCATATGGGGTACCGCACCTACACCTGTCCGATTGCCAAGGCGTGCGGCGGCTGCGCATGGCTCGCCGTGCCCTACCCCATACAGCTGGAACGCAAGCAACGTCAGGTGGAGGAGCTGCTCGGTGCAATGGCCGGGCAGGACGGGGCGATCATCGAGCGGATTGCGGGCATGGATGAGCCCCGCGCGTACCGCCATAAGGCGGCCACGCCCTTCGCGCCCGGCGGCACGGGCGGCGGGCAGGTGCGTTCCGGGTTCTATGCGCAGGGGACGCATCGGATCGTATCCTGCGAGGGCTGCCTCGTGGAGAAGGACGGCCTGCGCCGGATCCTGAACGACGTGGCGTCCCTAGCCCAGAAGCGGGGCATCTCTCCGTACAACGAGGACCGGCATACGGGCCATCTGCGCCATGCCATCGTCCGCGCAGGCTATGCCACCGATGACGTGCTGCTCACCCTCGTCACCCGCGAAGAGCATGTGCCACGTGTCGGACAGCTCGCGGACGCGCTCGCAGAAGCCCGTCCCGAGCTCACGGGCATCGTGCAGAACATCAACGACAAGCGTACCAACGCCTTGTTGGGCCGTGCCTGCCACACGCTTTGGGGGAGTCCCGTCATGTACGACGAGCTGCTCGGCTGCAGGTTCGCCATCACGGCGACGAGCTTCTACCAGACCAACCCCGCCCAGACCGAGCTCCTCTACCGCTTGGCTATCGAGGGCATTCGATGTGCGCCGGGCGGGAGCGTGCTCGATGCCTACTGCGGTTGCGGGACCATCGGCATCTGCGCTGCAGCGCAGATGGAGGGCATCGAGCTCGTGGGCGTTGAGCGCGATGCCGGCGGCGTTGCCATGGCACGCGCCAATGCCAAGGCGAACGGCATGTCCGAGCGCGTGCGTATCGAGCGCGCCGACGCCACCGCCTGGATAACCCGTGCCGCTTGCGACGGGAAACGCTTCGATACCGTGATCCTCGATCCGCCGCGCGCGGGCTCCACCCCGGCATTCATCGAAGCCACGGCAGCGCTTGCGCCCGAGCGCGTGGTCTACGTCTCATGCAATCCCGTCACCCAAGCTCGCGACCTTGTCCTTTTCCGCAAAAGGGGTTATCGGCTCGCGCGTGTCTCGCCCGTGGACATGTTCCCGCATACCAAGCATGTTGAGACGGTGTGCCTCTTAACCCGAGAACAGGCCAAAGAGCATTTGTAGGTGGATGTCGACAGGGAAGGCCCGGGAAAAGGAAGCTGGCTTTTTGGGAAAGAATATAAAGGGTGCCGAGAAGGAGAAGCGAGCATCTGTCTCGGTTCTCTTACGGAGTCGGGACGCGACGAGTTGATGGAGATCGCGAATAAGCACGGACGCCCCGTGCCGGCGTTCATACGACCTGCGCACGGGCTCATAGTTGAAAGGATGGAAAAACATAATGGAGAACAATAAAAAGCAGGGAGGTTCGGATAGAATGCCTCTTGGTCTTGCTGTTGGCCTCTCAATAGGGGTTGCCGTAGGTGCCGCAACGAACAACCTTGAGCTGTGGCTACCCGTCTGCATGACCATAGGAATCGCCCTCGGGGCAGCTCTCGGCGGCCAATCTGATGACAAGGACGCGAAAGAGGATGAGGAATAATCGAGCGTGACAACGTATGCAAAGAACAGGATGCTGGGGAAATATGGTCAGCATCTATCGTTTCTCGGAGGTCGAGAGGTACAGGGAGAATGGAGCAGAAGCAATCGAAACGAATCTTTGAGAATTTTTACATCCGTCTCGAATGACGGCATAAAGGCATTGTGCGTGAACTTGTACATGCATATTGCGAGGGTGGTGTCAGCTCCTTGACGGTTGGCTGTGCGGATGGTGACATGGGGACGTATCAGGCATTTGATTTCCCCATACGGCTTGGAAATTTGCTCGCGTTTGAGTAAAACCGGTATTTACCTGTGTCCTTCGCGCGCTTCCTACAACTCCAGATTGCTCATGGGTTTGCGCCGCGAGGCTGCTCCTAGACTCGCCGCAAAGCTGCTGCAGGGTATCGCAAGGCATTCGGCCAAGCTTGGAAGGACGTGTCGTAAATGACGCACCACAGGAATGTTTTTTCCGATGCTATCCGATTCTTGCAATCATGGATATCATGTCGAAGACAGCATAGGACCAGTATTTGCGGAGGCGGGAGCCCTATATGGACGACTGGTTCACCGTTGAAGAAATTGATTCCCATACATTTGCCATCAGCGAATATAAGCACTGGGAAGAGACGCACTGCTATCTGCTATGCGGGCAGCGAAGAGCGGTCCTCATCGATGCGGGGCTGGGAATCTCCAACATTAAGGCGGTCGTGGATGAGTTGACGGAATTGCCTGTCATGGCCGTTGCTACCCATATTCATTGGGATCACATAGGAGGACTCAAGCATTTCGATACTATTGCGGTACACGAATCAGAAAAGGATTGGCTGTCTGTTCGGTTTCCCATACCGCCGCAAGCTGTCAAAAAAAGCCTGACGAGATGCTCCTGCGATTTCCCAGAGGATTTTGATATTGACGATTATCAGGTTTTTCAAGGTATGCCCCAAAGAATTCTGCACGATGGAGATCGGCTTGATTTAGGCGGACGTGAAATCCATGTCATTCATACGCCAGGGCATTCTCCTGGGCACTGTTGCTTTTATGAGCTGGGGAGGAACTACCTGTACTCCGGCGATTTGATATACAAGGGCTGCTTGCACGCGTTCTACCCCTCCACCGACCCACAGCTCTTCTACGAGTCCGTGCGAAAAATACGTGAGTATCAGATAGCAAAGGTCCTGCCCGGCCACCACCAATTGGATATTCCCGTTTCATTGATCGGTGAAATCGAAGATGGGTTTGCACAGATAGAGCAGAACGGCCTACTCGAACACGGGAACGGGCTGTTTGAGTTTAGAGGTTTTCAGATTCAAATCTGAGCTGCATATTCCGGTTTCACGACATGTTTGGGCGAATCTCCCGATATCGATAAGCCGAAGTCGGAAGATGCGGGAGGCATTCATGATCGTCTCCGTTGGCCAAGCCAATAGTGACCAAGCTGCGGAGGCCCGCTCTATGTCGTGGAAGGAATCGCATCGCTCATGCTGCTCTTCAGATTTCATCGAGCTTCACGCTGCCGAGCACCAGCGAATATACCTGCAGACCAAACAGAAACAAGGGGGCAGGATATACCTGCTTATCGAAAAGGCTCTGGTAGGCGCGGTATCGGTGAACGACAATTTGATAGAAGACCCCCTATGTCTCTCCTGATAAACAAAATATGGGCTATGGTGCTGCGCCTCGATCGCGTCATGGCAGGCAGGACGATGAGCCTCAAGGAGCTGTCCGAGATCGTCGGCGTGTCGAATGTCAATCTGTCGAAAATGAAGACCGGCAAGATCAGCGCCATCCGCTTCTCCACCTTGGTCGCCATATGCGGGGCCTTGGATTGCCAGCCGGGGGACATCCTGGAATATGAGCGCGACGGCGGCGGGATGTAGGTGCGCAGAACGTGGAGACTTCCCTGTTTTTGAACGGGCTGCCGGGCGGAGCCGTGCAAGTCGCCCTGTTCGCAGCTGCTCCCTGTGCATGGTGACCATCACCGTGACGTTTTTGCTTGGAGAGCTGGTCGTATGGATATGCGGCGACGTGGAAACCGCCTGTTCTGCATACACGGGGGTGGGAGCGGGGGCGGTTCCCGTGATCCTGGTCTATGCATTCATCCGGACTGTGCTGTCGGAAGAGATCCTGTTCAGGGGCTTTCTCCTGAAAAGGTTGGCCGCGAAGCTCGGGTTTTGGAAAGGCAACGTCACCCATGCGGCAATCTTCGGAGCAGCACATCTCCTGATGGCCTGGGGGCGGGTCGGCGCGCTTGCGGGAGCCGTCGTCATGATCTATCCGATGGCGGCCGCCCTTCTGCTCGGTCATCTGGACGAGAAGCTCTCAGATGGTTCGATCATCCCGAGTTGGATCGTACACGGGGCGCCGAATACGATAGAGGCACCGTTGCAGGCGTTCTGATAGGATGCCGCCCCCTGCGTCGAGCACTCGTGCGGATGTGCGTGCAGGCAGCTATAGATGCAGGTTGGAAAACGATGGCGGTATACTGGTGGGCAAGCCCTTCCATGCCCATCGCCAGCGGAAGCGGATCAGAATGTCCGAGGTGCAGCGGTGACGGGCGGATAAGGGCAGACCGAGAGACACGTTGCGGGGAGGTGGGCCCATGAAGATGGCGGAGATCCCGTTTCGGCTCAAAGACGGACGGGAGGCGGTGCTCAGAAACCCGCGCGATGATGACGCCGAGGGCATGCTGGAGCACGTGAAGGCTATCGTTGGGGAGACGGCCTTCCTGCTCCGCGAGCCGGAAGAGTACGACGGCTATACGCCCGAAGACGAGAAGAAGCTGCTTGCCGGTAAGAATGATGCGGAGAACGAGGTCATGATGGCCTGCCTCGTCGACGGCAGGATCGCCGGTACGTGCGAGATTGCCTTCAAGGACAAGATGAAGACGCGGCATCGCGCGGAGGTGGCGCTTGCCGTGCGCCGCGCGTTCTGGGGGCAGGGCATCGGGACGAGGATGCTCCACGAGATGATCCGCATGGCCGAAGAGCGGGAGGGGGTCCTCCAAATAGAGCTGGAATTCATCGAGGGGAACGCCAGGGCGCGCTCTCTGTACGAGAAGTTGGGATTCAGGATCGCAGGCGTCCAGCCCCATGCCATACGGCTGAAGGATGGCACCCTGCTCAACACGTATCTGATGATCAAAGAACTGTTCAGATAACGTGCGAGGGTGGGGAGCTCCCATGGATTACGCAAACAGCTACGATTCGCCGCTCGGTGCGATCACCCTTGCGAGCGATGGGTGCTCTCTGACCGGGCTCTGGTTCGAGGGGCAGAAATACTTCGCTGTCACGCTGCGCGCGGGGCACCAGGAGGGAAACCTCCCTGTTTTCGAAGATGCCGCACGGTGGCTCGACACCTACTTCGAGGGGAAGGAGCCGGATTTCACGCCTCCGCTTGCCCTGCGGGGAAGCGCCTTCTGCCGGGAGGTCTGGGGCGCGCTCCTAGAAATCCCCTACGGGCAGACGACGACCTACGGCGAGATCGCCCGGATCCTTGCCGCGCGGCACGGGCTCGGAAAGGTGTCCGCGCGGGCTGTGGGCGGCGCCGTGGGACGTAACGCCCTGTCGATCATCATCCCCTGTCACAGGGTCATCGGTGCGCGAGGCAACCTGACCGGCTATGCAGGCGGAATCGATCGCAAGATCAAGCTGCTTGCGCTGGAGGGGATCGACACCGCGCGCTTCTCTATCCCTAAAACAGGCTCAGCTCCGTAGGAGCGGTACCGCGCACCTAAATACTGCGTCACCGAAACGGCATCCGTTCATCCGTGAGGATATAGTGGTAGCGAGGATGCGTTCGAGAAGCGCCGCGCAGGGAGGCGACCCATGGGCAGGAATCACGAAGTCACAACTCCGCAGCTGCTTCTGGATGAAGCGGGTGAGCTGCGCGAGCCTGGCTGGTCCCGCTCTCCCGTGCAGCGCTACATGCGCTCGATGATCAAGGCACCTGCCTGGCGCATCAAGGAATGGGACTACTATCTGGTGCTTTCGGATGCCTTCGCGGGAGCCTTCACCATCTCGGATGATGGCTATATCGGCTTGCAGTCCGTCTCGCTGCTGACCTTCGGCGATGCGCCGTGGGAGCATACCGAGACCGTGCTCAACGCCTTCCCCCTGGGCAAGCTCAAACTTCCTGCGAGCTCGACCGCAGGCGTTGCGGCCTATGCCGACAAGCGTTTGCAGATGTCCTTCTCGGTAGAGGGGGCCACGCGCCGCATCCGCTGCAGCTTCGCCGACTTCTGCGACGGCAAGCCGCTCGTCGCGGACATCACGCTCGCCCAGCCCGCCATGGATTCGCTCGCCATCGCCACGCCGTGGGAGAAGAAGCGCCGTTTCTACTATAACCAGAAGATAAACTGCATGCGGGCATCCGGTTTCATCGAGCTCGATGGCATGCGCTACGAGTTCGATCCGGCGGCGGACTTCGGCACGCTCGATTGGGGGCGTGGCGTCTGGACTTACGACAACACCTGGTTCTGGGGCTCGGGCAACGCCGATCTTGACGGGCACATCTTCGGCTTCAACATCGGGTACGGTTTCGGCAATACAGCCGCTGCCAGCGAAAACGTCATCTTCTACGACGGCGTCGCCCACAAGTTGGATGATGTGGTCTTCAACATTCCGGCGAGCGGCTACACCGACCCGTGGACCTTCACCTCGTCGGATGGCCGCTTCGAGATGGATTTCGCACCCGTGCTCGACCGCGCGGCCAACCTCGATTACAAGCTCATCGTCTCCGACCAGCATCAGGTATTCGGTCGCATGAGCGGCGTCGCTATCCTCGATGACGGTACCGAGCTCCGTATCAAAGACGTGATGTGCTTTGCCGAGAAGGTCCACAACCGCTACTAGGACAGAGGCTGCAATGGACAATGTGCGCACCTACCGGGGTAGGCTGATCTCCCGCGAACGTCTCCGCAGGGAGTGGAGCCAAGCGGGTCTCGCGCAGGGCATCTGCTCGGTCTCGTACCTCTCGAAGATCGAAGCGGGTAAGGCCGATGCCTCGGGGGAGATCGTCCGGGCGCTGCTCGCCAAGCTCGGTCTGCGGGTAGACGATGCGCTCGAGGCGGAGGCGGAGGAACGCGCCGAGGCGGCGTACGAGGCGCTTCTCTCGGGAGATTCGGAAGGTCTCCGCGACCTCATGGCCGGCGCGCATGCCGAAGCCTACCGTGCGACGGCGGCAGGCCTTGACCTGCTCATGTTGGAAGCAATCGCCTTGCGCGAGCCGCTCAAGGAAGCCCTGATCTTGGAGGATTGCCAGAACGGGAGGCAGCGCGCCCTTCTCGCCGTGCTGCAGGGCGATCACCTCGCTGCGATCGGCCACCTTCCGTGCGCCTACACGTATCTGGAGGCGGGTATCCACGACTATGTCAAGGGGAGCTATGCTGCTGCGGTGGAATGCCTGCAGGCGGCATACGAGCTCGCTGCCCGGGACGGCTCTGCGCGCATCATGCTGCATGCCAAGCTGTATCTGGGCAATTGCTGCTGCAACCAGCTCGATACGGCGGGCATGGAGAAGCATTACCGCGTGGCCGGCCGGCTCGCCCGTGCACTCGGCGATGCGGCCTCACTCGCTTCCATTGCCTACAATACCGCCTCCGGACAGATCGAGACGGGCGACTACGGGGAAGCATACCGCTATTTTTCGCAGGTTGAGGATCCGGGGAAGCTCGTCCTCCACAAACTGGCGATCTGCTGCGAGAAGACCGGGCGGATAGAGGAGGCCTTCTCTGCGCTCGACCGTGCGGCAGCACTAGCGGAGGATAGTCTTAACGCATCGCTGGCAGACTGCCTCTGCGATCTCGTGCGCTATAGGCTCGAGCATGCGGACTACCTTGAGCGCGCCGCATACGGCGACCTGCTCCTATCCTGCTATGAGATGTGTGCTGCGGAGCTTCCCATGGGTTATGCGGCTTTCCATCTACCCTGGATGATCGAGTGGTACCGCGCGAACCGACAATACCGCAAAGCCTACGAGCTGCTCGCAGATTTTCCTTTTAAATACCCTTTAAATGAGTTTTAGTCGTATGATATGGGACTGATTTTCCCAAAACAAGAAGATAGAATCAGCTGAGCTGCCCCCCGACAATAGATTCGGGGGTGGTTTTGTGGAAACGAAGCTGTGGACGAAGAACTTCATCTTGGTGACGGTGGCATCCACAGCGGGTTCTGCCGGTGCGATTGCAGGCGGGTTCGCGTTATCCTTCCTCGTCTTCGATGAGACGGGTTCGACGCTCGCCTCGGCCTTGATCGTCGCCATCCAGCTCGTTCCCTATGTCATCCTGCCGCTGGCCGCAGCTCCGCTCATGGACCGCCTGCCCCGGAAAGCCTTCCTCGTGGGCGGTGACATCGCCAACGGCCTGGCATATCTGGCATTGGGCCTCTGGCTCGTCTTCATGGGCTTCTCCTATGCGGGCTATCTCGCCATCTCGGTATTGCTGGCCTGCCTCGGATCGGTTGACGAGCTGGCATTCACGAGCATCTACCCCGAGATCATCCCCCAGGGAGCCGAGCAGAAGGGCTATTCCGTCTCGTCGATGCTCTATCCCGTGCTCAAGGTCCTCATGGTGCCCGCCGCTGCCATGATGCTCGATGCCGTCGGGGTGCCCATGCTCCTGATGGGCCAAGGAGCCCTCTCGCTTTTGGCGGCGCTCACCGAGAGTTTCATCTCGGTCGAAGAGCGCAGTCGCGATCGGCGCGAGAAGTATAGCTTCGCGACATGGCGCTCCGATATCCGCGAGGCGGCCGCCTACCTCAAGGACGAGCAGGGCCTGCTCTCCCTTTTCTCCTATATGGCCATCACGAACGGCGTGGCGGTGGGGTATGCCCCCATCCTCATCGCGTTCTTCAGAACAGCCCCCGGCTTCACGGCGACGATGTACTCGCTTTTCTCGGTGGTGGAATTCGCGGGCAGAACCCTTGGCAGCGCGTTCCAATACCGGGTGAACATTCCTAGGAAACGCCGCTTCCCGCTCGTGTTCTTCGTCTATCAGCTCTACGAGACCATGGATATGCTGCTCCTCTGGCTGCCCTACCCGCTCATGCTGGTGAATCGGGGCTTCTGCGGTTTCTTCGGTGCCAACAGCGCGATCCTGCGCAGTGCTGCGGTTCAGCGCTACATTCCCGAGCAGCTCAGGTCGCGCGTGAACGCTGCCAGCGGGATGATGCTCACGGCTGCGGAATCGCTGCTCACGCTGGGCGTCGGTGCGCTAGGAGAGCTGATGGACTATCGGGTGTGCGTGACTGTCTGCGGAGCGGTTGCCATGGCTGCCTGCTGGATCCTGGTGTGGGGGAGACGCCGTGCCGTCCGCGCTATTTTTGAGGCGGAGGATACGCCTGCAGCGTGAAACGGGGCCATTCACGTGCCGCCAGAACCATACCTATGAGCAATTTGAAGTTGTAGGAAGATTCAGGGCCCGTTTTCCGGCCTGCATCTACGAGCCGATCTGTTTTCGCAGGTATATAGGTTACCGCAAATCACATTCCCGCAAACGAGATCACCAATCTTCCTACAAGTCCCATTTGCTCACAGGTTCGTGTTCCAAGACCGCTCCAAGGCCCTGCTGCAAGGCTTCCGGCTGAGTCCGTGCGCCTTATAATCTAGGCATGCGGGTATGTTCGAGAAAGGATGCGCGATGAAAAAAGCATTGGTGGCATATTTCAGCGCTCGCGGTGCCGGGGGGATCACGGGAAAGATGGCGACGCGCCTCGCCGAGGGGATCGGCGCCGATCTCTATGAGATTGCACCTGCGCAGCCCTACACCAAGGCCGATTGCGATTGGACGGACAAACGCAGCCGCAGCTCCGTCGAGATGCAGGATCGCGGCTCCCGCCCCGCCATTGCGACGCGCGTGGAGAACATGGATGCCTACGGGGTGGTATTCGTGGGCTTCCCCATCTGGTGGTATCGGGAGCCGTCCATCATCGACACTTTCATGGAATCCTATGACTTCGCCGGAAAGACCGTGGTGCCGTTCGCGACCTCGGGCGGTAGCTCCATCGGGGATTCAGGCGCGAACATGCAGAAGCTCGCACCTGGGGCCGAGGTGGTTGCGGGCAAGCGCTTCGCAGCCAAAACATCCGCAGATGATCTGTGCGCATGGGCGCAGACCTGGCTTTGAGCGAGAACGGACCAGCCTATGTTCAGGGAACTGATTCGCAAGAAACAGCGGCTCACCGACGAGCAGTGCAGGGAGATCCTTGCAGCCGAGCCTCGCGGCGTCCTTGCGGTGAACGGCGACGGGGGCTATCCCTACTGCATGCCGCACAACCACTACTACAACCCCGACGACGGCAGGATCTACTTCCACACAGCAAAATTCGGCCACAAGCTGGACGCCCTCAAACGAGATGCCAAAGCCTGCTTCACGGTCTATGATAAGGGCGTCCTCAGGGAGGGCAGCGATTGGGCCCTCCTCATCAACAGCGTCATCGTGTTCGGACATGTCGAGTTCATCGAGGATCAGGACACGATCGATGAGATCTGCCGCCGCCTCTCCTACAAGTTCACCGACGATGCCGCCTACATCGAGGCTGAGATCGCACGGGTCGGAAGGAACACCGGGCTTTTCGCGCTCGTGCCCGAGCATATAACCGGGAAGCGCGTTAAGGAGGAGTAGCGTTCCCGCTTGACCGAATCGCAGGTTGGGAGTAGACTTTTCACTCACGCGGGCGTGGCGGAATTGGCAGACGCGTACGGTTCAGGTCCGTATGGAGGCGACTCCGTGGGGGTTCAAGTCCCTTCGCCCGCACCATGATTCTCGGGAGCCTCCCCATGAGGGAGGCTTTTCCATGGCGGGAATCCGATCCTGCGCTATTCGTGCGAAACGGGTTGCGGCGGATAGGATGGAGCGGCTTCCTCTTCTGCGCATTGCAAAGGCGGCGCGCAGGGCAGGGGCATCCCCGCCATGCGGGATCGTCACAACTCGTCGTTGGGCAGGAATGCGGGGATGATGATGCGCGTGAAGATGACCAGCCACACGGCGGCGACGCAGCAGCCCGCGATGACATCCGAAAGATAATGCACGCCCAGATACACGCGGCTGACGCCAACCATGATGACCACGAAGAAGAGCGCGAGCGACCAGATCTTGCGCAGTATGATGTCCTCCTCATAGCGCAGGATGAGCCAGATCATGAAGCCGTAGAATGCAGCTGCGACCATGGAATGGCCCGAGGGGAAGCTGTAGCCGCTCTCGGCGACGAGGCGGAAGCCCTCGGGGCGCGGGCGCTGCACGATCTCCTTCAGAGCGTAGTTCAAGCATACGATGCCCACCAAGTTCGCCGCAGCGAAACGGCCGGGCATGCGTCCGGGCGCGAACGCCGCCACCACGATCAGCATGACCGCGAGCACGACCGGCGACGAGAGGCTGGTGAACGTCTGCATGACGGGCGTGAGCCAATCGCGGCGCAAGCGCACCACGAACAGCTGATACGCGATGCCGTCGATGCGGCGGATATCGCCCGACATCACGTTCTGGAGCAGGTATACGAAGAGCAGAAGCGTGACCGAGAGAACGATGGTCAGGCGGTTCTCGTACGCGAGACGAAGCGTTCCATGCAGGAAGTCCTCCTTGCGCCGGACCTGCCGACCTCCATCCTCGTTTTCCATACAGCCTCCCTTTGGGGTAAAGGCAGGCGGTATGCCGATCGGGGCATACCGCCTGAGGCATCGTATTCCTAGGATACACCCGCGTGAGAGCATGCGGGCCCGCCTAGTGCTCCGTGCTCTGCTCGGAATACTACCCGTGCAGGCGCAGGCGCGCTCTTACAGATGCGTGAGAATCTCCTTCTCGAGGTCGGCCTTGGGCCTATTGCCCATGATGGTGTGGGCCGGCTTGCCGTCCTTGAAGAGGATGAGCGTGGGAATGGAGACGATGTTGAAACGGGCTGCGAGGTCGCTCTCCTCATCGACGTTGCACTTGTACACAGCCACCTCGGAGGCATGCTCTTCGGCGACCTGCTCGAGCGTGGGGCCGAGGGCGCGGCAAGGGCCGCACCATGGCGCCCAGAAATCGACGAGAACGGGCAGCGTGCTCGATGCGATGACCTCATCGAAGGACTGGGCGGTGATCTGCTGGGACATGGTAACCTCCTATGTATCGGTGCGATAGACGCAGGGTATCTTCGATATAGGGGGTATACCCGTTTTACAATGGTATAGTACCGCGATTTGCACTGCGTTTTTCGGGAGGAGCCATGGCACGCGATAGGGCGGCGCTCAAAGAGGCCTACGTCGGCAAGATGCGTGCGGAGGTCGCGTTGCTCGAAGAGCGCGGCGTGCGCTTTGCCGGCAACGCGTTCTCGTCGGTGACGCTGGCCAAAGGCGAGCCCGAGCCCGACGGGTCGGCACCGTTCTCCGGCATGGATGGCAGGGCGCTTCGCGATGCCCTCATGGCGCTCGGATATGCGCCCGAGGATTGGAGCGCATTCCTCACGTGCGACGGCACGGGGTTGCCCTTGGGAGAGGACCTGTTCCTGCAGACGGTCGTGACGCTGGATCCCGCGACGCTCATCCTCTGCGACGAGCAGGCCGCCGACCTTGCGCGCAACGTCTTCGCGGCCGATCTCGTTGAGCTCGCCGATTTCGAGGCCGCCATGCTCGCGCCGGGCGCGCTCGCGCTCGTTCGCGGTATTCGCATGATGAACCTTGGCGGTTTCGCGGACGCGTTGGGTGATAATCGTGCTAAGCAGACCATGTGGCGCCGCCTGAAGATGCTGCCGCCCTTGGGCGAGCCCTATTGACGGAATCCCTACCGGGAAGGAGACAGGCATGAGCACCATCAAAGCACCGGTCGATCCCACCACCTGCCCTGCATGGAAGGCGCTTGCCGAGCATAAGCAGGCACTCGAGGCCGAGGGCATCAGCCTTAAAGATTGGTTCGCGAGCGATCCCGAGCGCGTGGCCAAGCTCTCATTCGACGTCGCTGACCTGCATTTCGATCTCTCCAAGAACCTTGTCACCGACGAGACGCTCGGGCTTCTCGTCCAGCTCGGACGCGAGGTGGGCGTGGAGGAGCGCCGCGACGCCATGCTGGCGGGCGAGCACATCAACACCACCGAGGACCGTGCGGTGCTGCACACGGCGCTGCGCCGCCAGAAGAATGAGGCGGGAAGCCTTATCGTAGACGGTCAGGACTGCATTGCCGATGTCCACGATGTCCTCGACCGCATGTACGATTTCTCCGATCGCGTGCGCAGCGGCACCTGGCGCGGCGTGACCGGGCGCGGTATCAAGAACGTGGTCTCCATCGGCATCGGCGGCTCCGATCTCGGTCCCGTCATGGTCTACGAGGCGCTGCGCCCCTATCTCGACGGTCCGTCGGTGCGCTTCGTCTCCAACATCGATCCCAACGACATGGCCGAGAAGCTCTGCGGCCTCGACCCCGAGACCACGCTGGTCATCGTGGTCTCCAAGACCTTCACCACGCTCGAGACCATCACCAACGCCCGCGAGGCGCGCACGTGGCTGCTCGACACCTTGGTCGACCAGGGCGCTATCAACAACACCCCCGAGGCTCGCATGGATGCCGTCCGCCATCACTTCGTGGCCGTCTCCACCGCCCTCGACCTCGTGGCGGACTTCGGCATCGATCCCGAGAACGCCTTCGGCTTCTGGAGTTGGGTCGGTGGCCGCTACTCGGTCGATTCCGCCGTGGGCCTGTCCCTTATCCTGGCATTCGGCCGCGAGCGGTTCGAGCAGTTCCTCTCCGGCTTCCGCGCCATCGACGAGCACTTCGCCACCGCGCCGCTTGAGCGCAACATCCCCGCGCTCATGGGCCTCATGAACGTGTGGTACGTCAACTTCTTCGACGCCGAGAGCCATGCGGTGCTGCCCTACAGCCAGTATCTGCACCGCTTCCCCGCATACCTGCAGCAACTCACCATGGAATCCAACGGCAAGGGGACGCGCTGGGATGGAACGCCTGTGGTCACCAAGACAGGAGAGATCTTCTGGGGCGAGGCTGGCACCAATGGGCAGCACGCCTTCTACCAGCTCATCCATCAGGGGACCCGCCTGATCCCCGCCGATTTCATCGCTTTCGTCAACACGCCCCACCCCACGCGCGACGGCGACCAGGATGTCCACGAGCTCTTCCTCGCGAACTTCCTCGCCCAGACCAAGGCCCTCGCCTTCGGCAAGACCGCCGACGAGGTGCGTGCCGAGGGAACCGCCGAATGGATGGTGTCTGCCCGCGTGTTCGAGGGGAACCGTCCCACTACGTCGATCTTCGGCAAGGAGCTCTCCCCCTTCTCGATCGGTGCCCTCATCGCCCTCTACGAGCACATCACCTTCGTGGAAGGCTGCGTCTGGGGTATCGATAGCTTCGATCAATGGGGCGTCGAGCTGGGCAAGCAGCTTGCCAAGCAGATCACGCCCGCTTTCGACGATGACGAGGCGCTGGCGAAGCAGGATGCGAGCACGCAGGCGCTGCTCGGTTACTACCGCGCATACCGCACGTGGGGTGAGCGCAGCGGCTGCCCCTTCGACCGCGATTCCGGCGCGTAGGGTCTAGGATCTGGCGCGGTACGGGCGCGGCAAAATGCCTGCGCACGCACCGCGCCAGCCATATTCCCAAAAGCAGCTCAAGTTCAGGAAAGAGGAGTATAGGTTGGTGGAATCTGGGGCATGAGTCGCAGGCCATCGTTGAGTTTGTATTCTGCTGAGACGCGAATACAAACTCAACGATGGCCCCATTTCGTCCAACTGGGGAAATATTCATCCGGGGTTGTCGAGTTTGTACTGCTCGCCTCACCTCCTGCTCTAAAATACAAACTCGAGCTTATGTACCGCCTCCTATGGGCAAAGATAGCCAGCTTCTTTTGACTGCAATGGCCAGATTCCAACGCTGATAGTCGATATGGCTGGCAGCATCTCATGCCGCCCGAGCTGAAAAGGAGAGTATGGGGTTTGTGTGGACCATGCGCGGGAGCGCAGGGGCCTCCGGCCTGCCGCATCGCTGCCGGTTTCCGCAGGAGAGGCCGATTCTTTGCCTCTACGTTCAGCTTAAGGCTCTTGTGATGCCAACGGTTGCTGTTCTTGGTACAGGGAGAGATGGGAGTCCGGACGATTGCGTCCGGACTCCCATTGAAGGCCAACTGTGTATGCGCATAGCGCTAGGTCTACGGCTTTCCCTTAAGGGCGAGCAGCTTGGTGCCGATACCGGCACAGGTCGCCATCACCGAGGCGAGGGCCAGTCCGAAGGCGAGGAGGGAGGGGCTCCCATCCCCGGTCCTCGGCGTCGCCTGGGGTTTTTCCGCGCCAGGGGCCTGCGCGGAGCCGCCGGCCGTGGCCGGAGCGGTACCGGGCGTGCTCGGCGTGCCGGGCGTGTCAGGGGTCTCGGGCGTGGTGCCGCCGGGTTCCGAGCTGCCGCCGGAAGACGCCGCCTTCACCGTGAAGTCGATGTCCACCCGGTCATCGTCGAAGACCACGGTGACGGTGTGCTTGCCGGGGCTGAGCTCTTGCAGCACGTGGGCCTTGAGCGTGATGATCGTGCTGCCGGATCTGGCCTCGTACTCATCCTCGGACAGGAGTCTGCCATCGAGCTCGACGGCCCTGAAATGCTCGAAGCAGGCGTCGTTGTCGCCGACCCGGTCCACGGTCAGCTCGTAGTCCTCGCCGCTACCCTGCGTCCATGTGCCGTTGTCGCCGGAGGAGACAGCGTAGGTATCCTCGGTAGGAGCCGTGGCGTCCTGCTCCCACTGGGCGTAGAGCGTGAGATCCTCAGCGGGATCGATGGGATCGCCGACCGCATAGGGGGTGCCCGAACCGTCGGCGCTCGTGTTCCAGCCCTTGAACGTATGGCCGTCGCGCACGGGCGTCCCCGCTACGACGAGCGGTTGGGCGACTGCCGTTGCGGACCACTGCGCATACAGGGTTGCGTCAGCGTCTGCGGAGTAGGTGCCGCCGGCCTCGTAGGGATCGCCGGTTCCGTCTTGCAAGGTGTTCCAGCTGTCGAAGCTGTAGCTTGTCGTGACCGTTGCCGTCTGGGCCGAGGGAGCTCCGCTGCCCCCGTTGGCATCGTAGGACACGGTGTAGTCGGGTGCCGTGGTGTCAGGACGGGCCGGTGTGGATGCGGGAAGGGTAAGGTCCTCCCCGACAACCTTGTCTTGGCTGCCGGGCACGCTCGACGCGTCGCCCCCGTTGGCGTCGAAGGCGATAGTGACGGTGGCGGCGGGAGGCTTCGCCTCGCCGACCGTCACCCGGAAGACATCGTAGGCGATGGCATGCGCATAGGGCGCATTGCCTATCACGGGGTTCGTGCTCCCGATCTTATTCCCGGCATATATGCGGGTATAGGTCTCGCCCGTGGTGCTGGTCACCCTCACCGTGACTTGGTCGGCGAATTTACACCCCGGTTCGAGCTCCACACAAAAGGAATAGGACAGCTCATCCCCCGCTGCAATGGACGTCAAATCTCCGTATGCATTTGCCTGATACGCGGGGTTCCACTGCGCATCGGGACTGCCATAGGTCGATTCCCCATCGCTCATCCGCGTCCAACGCTCGTAGGTGTTGCGGCCGTCATCGGGCCTTAGGGTGTAGGGTGCGTCGGGATCGACCGTCCCCGTAAAGGGCACTAGGGCGGGCGGCTCCCCGTTCGAGGCGGAGATATCCACAGAAACATTGTTGATCTCGATGGTGTTGATGACGGTGATGGGGGCGAAGATCGGCGTTACGGTCACGTTGGAACCGGGCATCGTGAAGCTCAAGGCGATCGCGCTTCCATCGGGCCAGGGGACGGGATACTCGATGGACTCGCCGGTCTCGTTGTCAGTCACTGTGCAGGACTTGAAGTAGTAGCCCTCGTCGGGGTTGGAGACTAGGGAGATCTGCGCGCCCTCTGGTGCGAGAATCGCGTCTTCTTCGGGAGAGAACGAGGCAGACGTGTTTCCATAGGTGATCTCCAAGCGAGATATCGACCCATGCTCGGTTTCCCCGACCTTGATCCCGTACGAGGCGGCGACGAAGTCGTGGAGTGTGATGGTGGCGTCGGACCCTAGATCAGAGACCCACATCTTGAGCATGCCGTCATCGTAACCGAACCCGTGGTAGCACCGAACTCCTGTCACACCGTCTCCAGCGTCCCTATCGGCCTTCGCGAAGTAGCGCCTGCCGTCCTTCATGGTGATGGTGACTTCAGCGCTGTATTTTGGTGCGCTGTCCGGACCGCCGCCACCCGGCGTGGTCTCCACCGTGATCTCCGTCGTACCCTCGACGGTCTCCCATTCGCCGTCCGGCGTGCGATAGGTCATGCTCAAGCTCTCCACCTGAGAGCTGTTCTCGCCGAGCCTGACCGTGAGCGTGTACGGCAACTCATACTGCGGACCGAGTTCGACGATGGTGGGAGTCACGGTCACGTCGGAGGCGGGCATTGTGAAGGTTTGGCCCACCTCGTAAGAGGCTGTCTCGCCGGTCGCGTCGTCGGTTACTGTGTAGGAAGCGAGTCGGTAGCCCTCTTCGAGTGAGAAGTACGGTCTGACCGCCACCCCTGCCGGTGCGGCATTTCCTCCCCCACTGCTTACCCCGTATCTAAAGGCGTAGCGCGATTCTTGCATGTGCTCGGCATCGTCGGTTCTGATCTCATGCATAGCGATGAGGTCGAGCGTGATAGCAGGGTCGGACTCGAGACCATCGGGCGTGTTGAGGTAGATAGTCACCGTGATCGCACCGTCAGCATTATTGGAGAGGCTACTTACCACCTCGGTGCCTCGAGCCCTCACGAAATACTGCGTGCTGCCTTGCATGGTGAGGGTGACGTAGATGATGCCGTCCTTGCGCACATCAGCCGTGATCTCCGTCGTGCCGATGGCGGTTTTCTTCTCGTAGTTCGAATCGTAGTAGCTCATGCTCATGCTTTGAACCTGCGAACTGTTCTCACCGAGTCTGACGGTGAGCATGTGCCCGGCTTCCCGCGATTCGGGGGTCGTCGTGTCTTCCCCGCCTCTCGTGGCCATCGGCTCCCCATCCGAGGGGGCCTCGGGCTCGGCCGCCGGCTCCCCAGAGGGCTCCACGGTTGGCTCAGGAGCAGCTTCAACATCCGAGGAGGACTCTGCGGGAATCTCGTCGTCGGCAACGATATCCTCTTCCTCCGCCGGAACGACGACGTCCGGCAGATCCTCCTCATCGGAGGCGTCGGCCTGATCGGCGTCTGCCACCGCCTCGACTACGGCATCCTGTGTGTCGGCCATGCTCTCAGCCTGCCCGCCGTCGACTGCGGACTGCGCGAGCACAGCGCTCGGCAGCAATCCCAAGGCGAGCACGAGCGTTAGCGCGAGCGCGCGGATGCGTCCTGCACGATCTCTCATAGGTTGTCCCTTCTTTTTCTTTTCCGCGGCCCCAGAGTACGGGGGCGCGAGAACCTCGACCTCAGGGATCCTTTCTGCGAACCCATCGGCGGTTTCCTACGGTTTCCAAGTATGGGGAAATCGCACGCGTCTCACGGCAGATTTCCGATTCTGGCCGTGCCTGTCCTGAAATCGGCCGACGCGAGGGCCTCGTCGGAACGGGACTACCCGGCTCTGATGGCAGAATTGGCTGCTTCTGAGGGCATGGACGGCGCATCATCCTCGAAGGGAGTGGAGAAGCGCTACCGGTACCGCCGCGCACGGCCCTTCCTGGTGGGGCTGCCCGAGGAGGAAGGCCAATAGGTTATAAGGAAGCTGCTCACAGCCCATCCTTTCATCGTTCTTACTGCAGATGTATCTGGGAGCAGGGGATGCCATGTGCCATATCCGGCATTTTTTATCTCAAGTTTGATTGATAAATTGAAATAACCTGACCGTGCTGTAATCGGTATTTCAAGTTAAACGGAGATGCTGCCGCAAGCGTTGGCGATGCAGCGGTTCCAAGCGGTTCCATAGCGCCCTCGGACAACGTGCAGAGGAACCTCGATTTGCTGAGGGGAGGCGTGCTCCACCGCAGCAGAGATCACCAGGCTCACAGGATTCAGCCGAAGAGGCGCTCTGAAGCGGCTCAACCCTCCGGCGCATCGGAGTTTCGGCGGGATTCGTAGCGAGCCTCGTCCCGGAACGGAACACGTCGGGCCGGCTTGGAGACCTTTATGCTGCCCGCCCTGCTTGCCAAGCGCCTTTCCAGCAGATTGAAATAGCCGATGACCTCGGGGACCTCGAAGACGCGATTTCGCTTCCCCTTCGACGTCTCCTTGGCGATCCCCGCATCGAGGAGGGCGGAGACGGCGCCGTTGACTGCAGGGAAGGAGCGTCCCGTGAGCCTTGCCATCGATGAGATGGAGAACACGGGCGAGCCTTGGACCTCGAAAAGCATGAGCTCAAGCGCGGAACCCGAGCGGACGCTCCCAAGCCGTTCGGCCCAGCCCTGCCTCAGCTGCTCCATTTCTGCGGCGAGCTCGGTCATCTCGCCTGCCGCGCGCTCGCAGCATCCCGAGAAGAACGCTATCCATTCATTCCTGGCATCCGTCTCCAACGATGGATCGTCGGTCCTCATGGCCGTCAGGTGGCGGATATATTCGCTCCGATACGTTGCAAGCACCAAGGATATGGGCGGTACGTAATCGCACTCGGGGAGATCGCGGCGCAGTATCGTGTGGATGAGGGCACGCCCGGTCCGACCGTTTCCGTCGGGGAATGGATGGATCGACTCGAACTGATAGTGGGCCATCGCAGCCTTGACCACGGGATCGACGTCATCTCTGTTGCAGAACTGGGCCAAGTCGTCGAGCAGGGCCTCGACATGTTCCGGCGCCGGGGGGACGTAGGCGGCCGACAGCGGATTGAAGCCAGATCCCCCGACCCAGTTCTGCTCGGTCCGTATCGTTCCTCCGACCTGCTCGATCCTCGTTCCTTTGCATAGGGCGCGATGGATGCGTTTGAATGTATCGACGGCCATCGCTTCATCGCGCTCGGCCTCCTCGATGGCAGCCTCCATGGCATGGATGTTGCCGATCACCTCGACAGCGCTCCTATCGAACCTGAGATTCGGCGGCTCATCCTCGTAGAGCTCTGCCCTGAGGATCCGTCTTGTCCCTATCGTCAGGCCCTCGATATGTGAGCTCGAGACGGCTTCCGCCCGGAGAAGCAGCCGCGCGATGCCCTCGGTGCTGGCGGCTCTCGATCCAAGGTTGAACAGGGAGGCGATGAGCTTCCCGGCCCTGCTGGCGGAGCTGGTTGCCTCCGAGGACATGGGCAGCGTATCATCTGCGAGGAAAGTGGGGAGGTACCACCGGTATCGTCCCCCGGCGCGGTCCTTCTTGGTGAATCCGCCTGGGGTGGAATGCCAGTAGGCTGTATGGAAGCTGCCCATGGCCCGTCCTTTCATAGCTATCGTTCTTAATTAAGGTTATCAGATAACCTTTAATATGGAGGTAGCATATGAAAGGTTCCTACCCACGGCCGGTTTCCGATTCTGGCCGTGCCTGATCTGAAATCGGCCGTTCGGTTCTGCCATAGTAGTTCTGACGAGGAGGGGAGCGGCCAAGATGTCCTTCCAAAACGTGCTGAACGGGTATCTGAGGGAACTCGGCCTGACGGCGAAGGAGCTCGCGTACGAGTCATGCCTCTCCGAGGCGACCATCAGCCGTTATCGCAGCGGAAGGAGTGTGCCGGAACCCGGTTCGATGACGCTTCCCGCCTTGGCACGGGGATTTGCGGCCCTCGGCCGACGCAAGGGGATCGAGTTCGGCGAGGAGGCCATCCTCGCGCAGATGCATGATGCCCTGCCGGATACCTATGCATTCGACAGCCTCCGGAAGAAGCTGGGCCGCATCATGGCCGAGCTCGGGATCAGCACGGTCAGCCTTGCGAAAGGCCTGAGCTTCGACGCATCCTATGTCTCACGCATCCTCAACGGAAGCCGGAAGCCGTCCGATCAGGAGGAGTTCGCCAAACGTGCCGCGCGGTTCGTCGCGCGGCAGTGCACCACCGATGACAAGCGCGATCGCTTCCTCGTTCTTATGGGATTTCCAGCGGATAGGCGTCTCGACACCGAGTCGATCTACAGGGGGCTGCTCTCTTGGCTTACGGATGGGGAGGAGCTTCCCGGTGCCGGCAACCTCGCCGACGATTTCCTCATCGCCTTGGATGCCTTCGATCTCAACGACTACATCCGGGAGAACCGTTTCGATGGCCTGGGCGCACCGCCGCCGCTCGATCTTCCCGCACGCACGTCATATTACGGGTTGGAGGGGATGAAGGAGGGCGAACTCGACTTCCTGAACAGAGCGCTCCTCTCGGATGCCGCCGAAGAGGTCTTCATGTTCAGCGACATGCGGGTGGACGATATGGCGGCCGATGCAGCTTTTTTGAAGAAGTATATGCTCGGCCTTGCCCTGCTGCTGAAGAGGGGGCTGCGCATCAGCGTGATCCACAACCTCAACCGCCCGCTCAACGAGATGATGGTGGGGTTGGAGAATTGGATCCCTCTGTATATGACCGGACGGATATCCCCGTACTACCTCAAGGGCGTGCATAACGGCGTATTCTGCCATTCTCTGAACGTATCGGGAACCGCAGCGCTCAGCGGCGAGTCCATTGCGGGCTTCCATGCGAAGGGCAGGTACTATCTCAGCACGGATGGCGGCGAGGTCGCCTATTATCGCGAGCGTGCCGACGAGCTGCTCGGCAAGGCCCAACCGCTCATGGAGATATACCGCTCCGATAAGGCGGACGCGTTCCGCCTGCAGGTGGCCAACGAGCTGCAGGAGAAGGAAGTGCTGCATCGCTACTCCACGCTTCCGATCTACACGCTTCCCGAAGACGATCTGTCAAGGCTGTTAGAGCGGAATCGCCTGCCCTCAGCCGATAGGGAGAGGATCCTCTCCTTCGCGTCCGAGCAACGGGAGGCATTCGGCCGTCGCGCCGTGAGCGACCTTACCGATGAGATCCCCCTGCTGTCCGCAGACGAGTTCGCCGAGCATCCGCCTGCACTCGACCTATCCCGTATGTTCTACGACCGTTCCATCCCCTATGACTACGGGACCTACTGTCGCCATTTCGAGCAGACGATGTGCGCCGGGGGGGGGTTGGCCGCTATCGTGCCGTTCCGAACGAGAGGACCTCGTTCAGGAACATACAGATCACGGTCACGCGCGGCAACCTTGCGATGGTCTCCAAATGCAACGCGCCGATCGTGCATTTCGTCATCCGCCATCCCGTGCTGTGCGATGCGCTTCGGGACATGGCCATCCCCGCAGAAGACTAGCCTGCCCCTCATGTTCTGCTCGGGCTGACGCGCTGCCAAATCCTGCTGCCCTTGACACAGAGGAAAAGCAGGGCTTATCTTACTGAGGTTGCATTATCGTCCAAGCTCCGGTCAACGATGAGGGGATCTATATATGGCGCAAACACTATTGGAAGGCCTCGTCTCCGCGTTCGGGCTGAGAAGCAACGGCTCTGTGGCCGTCGACCTCGTGGCGGGATGCCCGATATCGCTGAAATTCGGAAAGCGCGACGTAACGGTCAGAACGGCGATGGAACAAGGGCAGTACGAGGCCATCAGGGATGCACTCAATGCAAGCCTTGCCTCATCTGGAATCGAGAAGGCAAGCTTCAACAAGGGCTTTGTGCAATTCACGCTGAGCAAGCCCGACAGCGCGATAGAGCAGTATGCCCTGCTCCGGAATGCGATCCAAGCATACATCGCGCCTGTTTCCGCTCAGCGCCCCTGCCCTGTCTGCGGCGGAGGTTCCTGCGATATCGCGGCATTCCACGATTTTTCGGATGGCCCCAGCCCGATAAACGAGTTCGTGAGGACCCATGCTTCCTGCCACGCGAAGACCGTCGAGCAGGCGAGGACGAGGATAAGCTCAGGGGAGGGAAACTACCCCCTCGGCGTTCTCGGTGCGATCCTGGGCGCCGTCCTTGTCCTAGCGGTCTCGTTTCTCATCGTCGTGCTTGCGGACACCGTTTTCGGCGTCTTGTTCATCGCGGTTGCCGCAGCAGCCGGCATAGGCTACCGTCTTTTCAACGGACCTTACGGTCTTAAGGGCACGCTTACGATCATCGCGGTCAGCATCCTCGCATTTGCCGGATACATCTATATCGAGTGCTCGCACTACATCGCGACGTATCTTGCGATTCCCATTTTCGACGTGATTCCGCAGTTCGAAGCTGTCGCGCAAACTGCGTTTTCTCTCGACTACCTCGCCGAGGACTGGTTCCAGATCATATTCTTCGTCGTGGGCCTCGTTTTGGCGGCCATTACGAGCCCGTCATCCGTCAAGTCGGCGCTCGGCGATATCCAAGGTTACGAATCGATGGTGCTGCCCCTTGGGAATCAGGAACTTCCTCAAATAGCCGACCGATAGCATAATCGAAGCACGAGTATGCAGCAGTGAGCCGCCCCGAAAGGGGCGGTTCTCGTATGAGTAGGAACGGTGGGCAGAGGGTGCTTTCGAGGCACGCCACGAGGAACGATGCCTACGCCGTTGCGGCCAAGCACCCTCTACAGACGCCCCGCGATCTCACCCGCTCCATCTGGATATGCGTTTCCAGACAGAATCGGACGGTATTTTGTCCGAAAACCTATATCCAGACGGGACGGGTCGCCGTCCATGCGAGATGGGCATCCGCCTAGCTGAACGGGGGCGGGGCGTTGTTCGCCTGGGAAACAGCGGTCATCCTCAGTATTTATTGTATTAAAGGAGAAAATCTGCAAAAAAATGTAGAAATCGGCTTAAAATTCATCTATTATCGTACTAACAATGCAATGAGGGGGTATTATTCCCATTACATCGGCTTACCGTTCGCAAAGTGTGTTGGGAGGTGCGCCGAATGCTGATCAACTTCAGCTTCTCGAATTTTAAGAGCTATCGAGACGAACAGCAGTTCTCCATGCAGCGTCCGGCAAATGCGCAGAAGCATGAGGAGGGCGACTGGGAGCGGAAGGACATTTCGACCGTTGCCGGCGTCTACGGAGGAAACGCCTCCGGCAAATCGGCCTTCTTCGATGCATTCCAGTTCGTTGCCAGATACATTGTCAACGGCTTCAACCCGAATTACGACATTGGAGCTCTGTTCCAGCCGTTCAGGTTGGACGAGATGACAAGGAGCGGGGAGTCTGAGTTCCTCGTCGATTTTCTTGGAACGAACGATACTCGCTACATATACGAACTGAGCATCATGGGCGGCAAGATCGATTACGAGTCTCTACGTGCGTACAATGGCAATCGCACAAATCGTATATACGAGAGGGAGCGCAGCGGCGGTTCGTACAGCTACAAGTATGGACGCACTTTTTCCGGTGCGAAAAAGACATACGAGCAGATGGCCCGCCCAGAGACCCCGTACATCTCGATCCTCTATGCCGCCAACGCGGCCATAGTCCAGCCGGCCTACGAGTTCTTTCGCAATCGCGTCGGCTTCTACCGGGCCGACTTGTTCGACCGCGAATTGTTCAACATAAGAATCGGGCTCAAGAAGGGCACGCCCACCGCAAAAGCACTTGCGGCCCTTATGGCGAACACCGATCTCGGCATCTCCGTGGTCCAGACGAAAGATCTCCTCGACGAGCTGCAGGAGTCGAGCCAGCAGCCCGGCGATCCCCGTGAGGGAGGCTATGAAGATCTCGCATCGGGCGTTCTCGCCCTCGTCGAGCCGGAGCTCACGCGCGAGGAACGGCGGAAACGCGCGCAGAGCCTTGCCAAGCAACCATCGGAGCCGCGCTATGAGTTCTCATTCATGCACAGGGGTAAAGACGGTTTTGAGGAGTCGTTCACCGAGGACGAGGAGTCGAGAGGGACGCTTGCGGTCCTCGCGTTCTTCTCGCTGGCGCTCAGGCTCCTGAGCAGCAGATCGGTGGGATTCATCGACGAGGTTGACTCAAGCCTTCATCCTAACTATGTCCAAGAACTGGTCGCGCTCTTTAAGGATCCAAGGACTAACCCGCATCAGTCGCAGCTGATCTTCACCACGCACGATGTTTCGCTCATCACCCGGACGGGAGCGGATCCCCGCATCTTGGACCAAGACCAGATATGGCTTGTCGAGAAGGCCGTTGATGGGAGCTCTTCCCTCTAT
Source organism: Coriobacteriales bacterium OH1046 (assembly GCA_004010535.1). Classification (GTDB taxonomy): domain Bacteria; phylum Actinomycetota; class Coriobacteriia; order Coriobacteriales; family Atopobiaceae; genus RUG721. The sequence continues at coordinate 26,040 of RQYE01000011.1, forward strand.
CCGGTCACCTCGATACCCTCACGCTGGGACGAGAACTTCGGAAGAAACTACTTGCACGGCATCTACGGCGCAGCTCCTCGCCCCGACTTCCACGAGGCTTTTGTTCAAGCAGCGAAGGATTTGCAGGATGCGCACGTCGAGCTCACCGCTGAAAAATATGGTGTTGAGGCCTAGTGGCTGCCAAGCGGAAACGCCTGAGTGCTGGTCGCCCAAACGGCAGCCACCGGTTGAGGAGGAGACGCTACCTCGTGGTGACCAATGGCGAGGTTACCGAACCTCAGTATTTCAAAGGGCTTGAAAAAGAACTTGAAGATGTGGTGATCGAGGTGCGCCACTTCAGGAAAGACCCTGGCGCGCTGGCGGCTGTTGCCAAAGAGCTCAAAGACAAAGAGAGCGATGTGGGCGTGTCATCCAGCGGATATGGCGTCGATGGCTTCCAGCGTGTATACGTTGTGACGGATGTGGACGAGTTCACATCCAAACAGTTTCAGGAAGCTCGACGGACTTGCAAGGAAGCGGGAATGGAACTGGTCCTATCCAATCCGTGCTTCGAGGTATGGCTCATCGACCACCTGGTCTGCTGCCCAGACACATACTCCCGAGCGAAAGATGTGGAGCGAAAAGCCATCGAGCTCGGTATTGTCGGGGGCAGTCGCGACAAGCATATCGACTACCCCTCTCTTGAGGGCAAGAGGAACGATGCCTGTGCCAATGCGGGCAAGCACAACACATCCGAGCGAAAGAAAGCAAGGTTGAACCTGAACAACATGCGGTTCGGGCCATGGACCGATATGCCTTCTGTCATCGAGCGCATAGGCAGGAAGAGGGGCTGAAAATCCCCCGATAATCTCTGTGGCCGTGACACACCGTGACAAGTGACCTGTCCCCTTGTCACGGGAGAGCGCTTTGCGTGACAAGTGACCTGTCCCCTTGTCGCGCGTGTGGTCCTCCGTAGGAGGCTAGCCCGCCCGCTCGCCTAGCCGCGTTGCTCCCTAAGCATCTTCGTGAGGCTGCGATAGCGCGTCTCGGAGAGCGCTTTGCGGGGGATGTAGACGTACCTGCGCCTCCCGAACTTGGCGAGCGCACCATCGGAGTCCTCGGCGAGCTTCTTGAACTCGGAGAGGGGATAGGAGGAGACCGTATCATCGGGGCCTTCGACGATCATCGCCTCGGCGGTTACGACGACATGGCGATCGGTGCCGCCGAGCTGGGTGAGACTCGATCTGGAGACGTAGCGGTCGCGTATCCTGGTCCAGTTCTGGCTGGCGATGCTGAGGGCCAGGAAGAGGATGAACGCGGCGATGGCCACCGGATACAGGGGATGCTCCCGGTCGTACAGCGAGCCGATGATGAGCAGCAGGAGCACCATCGAGGAGCCCGTCAGGATCTGCTGCATCCTGTTCGATCCGACAAGCCCTGCGGCATTGAAGTAGTTCAGATCATCCATCTCGTAGGAGAACGAATAGAGGACCTCGCCGTACTTCCCATCATCATGTCGGGCGTTCCCCCGATTGGAAACAGCCCTCTTCGTCGTAGCCTTTGCCATGGAAGCCCCTTCGTTTGCCCGCCGCACCCACTTATCCTATCGCGAATGGAGGTTGCGTGGAGCCGGTATGTAAGAGTTTTGTGCACAGTGACAGCGGCAAACGCTTGCCGATACAAACAATCCGTCTGCGCACCGGCTTTGCATGGCCGGGGGAGATACGGGGGATGATAAGGATGCGGGAGGCGGTAATCGAACATGACTCGGCCGGGACCGCCCGCGCAGCAAGCCTTATGGCTTGAGGTTCTACCAAAGTGGAGGCCTTTGACGTCGGTCAGGGGCCTCCGTCCATAACGCTCCGAGACGCTTCCGATGCCGATCCTGTCCAGATCGCCCGTTTCGACATCTCAGCCTGTGCCGCACCATGATTTCTCCCCGCGTGCCGGCTATCCCGACGACTGATGCCGAGGGGGCCGATGACCCGCTCTCGGGTCATCGGCGAGAGCTCATATGCTACAGTTATGTCCCAAGCGTGCTGGATGGGTGCGGGCGACGCCATACCCCGAACCTGGTCAGGGCCGGGAGGCAGCAGCCATAAGGAGTCACTGGCGGGCGCCCGTTCCCATCGAGCACGCTTGGCATGTCGTTTTCGGCTGATCGATGGGACCGCATGGGATTCATATCGTACATCTACGAGCTCATCAAAGATCCGCGCACCGCTATAGCCACATGGATCGGCATGGGTCCGGTTGCCGCCTACGGCTTTATCTTCCTCATCATCTTCATCGAGACGGGCGTGGTGTTCTTCCCGTTTCTGCCCGGAGACTCCCTGCTCTTCGCAGCAGGTTATTTCTCCCACCCCGAGAGCCTCCCGCAGGGCCACTTCACCCTGCCCCTGCTTCTGGGCTTGGTGTGGATTGCGGCTATCTTGGGCGATCAGATGAACTTCGCCATCGGCCACTTCTTCGGTCGCAAGATCATCGAATCGGGCAAGGTCAAGGCTATGACACCCGAGCGCATCGAGAAGAGCCAAGCCTTCCTCGAGAAGTGGGGGTATCTCGCCATCTTCCTCGGGCGCTTCTTCCCCTTCATCCGAACCTTCGTGCCCTTTCTCGCGGGCGTGGGCGGCATGCACTGGCGTAATTTCGCGATCTACAACGTGACGGGCGGCATCACCTGGTCTACCATCTTCGTGCTGCTCGGCTACTTCGTAGGGGGCATTCCCGCCGTGCAGGAGCATTTCGGCCTGCTCGTGGGTTCCATCATCGTCATCTCCGCGATCCCCGCATGCGCGACGTTCGTTCGCTCCCGTCTCGGTAAGGTCAAGAGGAAGCGCAACGCTTAAGCGCGCACCTGCGATGCCTCAGAACACCCACACCGACCTCGAGCTCTTCGCACGTTGCGCAGCAGGTTTCGAGGGCACGCTTTCCCGAGAGCTCAAGGGTCTTGCCGTAAGACGCGTCCGCCCGCTCAAGGGCGGCGCCGCGTTCTTCGGCTCGCTTGCCGATGCGTATCGCGTCTGCCTGTGGAGCCGCATAGCCACCCGCGTGCAGCTGGTGCTCGCCCGTCTTGATGCGCGGGATGCCGACGCCCTCTATGCCGGAGTTACGAGGATGCCGTGGGAGACCCATATCGCGTCTGGCACCACCATCTCGGTGCAGGCGCACGGCGAGAATGCGCGCCTGCGTAATACCCAATTCACGGCGCTCAAGGTAAAGGACGCCGTATGCGATCGCCTGCGTGCGGCGCGGGGAGGGCGGCCTGATGTCGATCCTCACGACCCCGACCTCGCCATCGATATCTCGGTCCGCGAGAACCACGCGACCATCTACCTCAACCTCTCCGGCCCGTCGCTGCACCGCCGGGAGTATCGTGCGCAATCCGTCCAGACGGAGGCCCCGCTTAAAGAAACGCTGGCGGCGGGTGTGCTGCTGGCAGCCGGCTGGGATCGTCTCGCGCGGGAGGGTACGGCCTTCGCCGATCCGATGTGCGGCTCGGGAACGCTTGCCATCGAGGCGGCCCTCATCAAGGCCGATATCGCGCCAGGGTCCCTTCGTACACGTTGGGGATTCACGGGTTGGGCGCAGCACGACGATGCGCTTTGGAGCGAGATCGCAGGCGAGGCGCGGCATCGTGCCGATTCACCCTGTGAACAGGGAATATTGTTCGTTGCAGGCGATATCGACACCCGTGCCATCTCGATTGCACGGGCGAATGCCGAGCGCGCCGGCGTTGCGCATATGATCGACTTCTATGTCGCCGGCGCCGAACATCTCGGATCCCGTCTCGAGGCGGCCTGCGGCTCCCTACCCGAGCGCGGCCTTATCGCCGTCAACCCTCCGTATGGCCACCGTCTCCAAACAAGCGGTCGGCTCTCTGGAACGTATGCGGCGCTTGCGCAGGGGATCGCCTCGCTGCCGGAAGCTTGGCGTATGGCCGCCATCACGCCTGATGCCGGTATCGACACCGCCCTCGGCCGGCGCGCAAGCCGGACGATTCCCTGCTTCAACGGCCCCATCCGCACAGCTGTCCGCATCTACGATACGATGCCCTCCCAGCGCACCGAGGTCGAGGTTGTCTCGCTTTCGGGTGTGCGGCATGCGGTCTTTGCGGCGGAGAAGAACAGCGGGCAGTTCGCGGCGCGCCTGCGCAAGGTGGCCAAGGAGCGCGCGAAGTGGGCGCGCAAGACGGACGTCACATGCTATCGCATCTACGATGCCGACCTGCCGGAATACGCCTTGTCGATCGATCTCTTCACCGCATGCTATCCAGACGGAGAACGCTTCATCCGCGTGGAGGAGCGTCCCGCCCCCGCCAGCATCGATGCCGATCAGGCCGACATCCGATTCTCCGATGCCTGCGCCCTTATCCCGGCCGTGCTCGACATCGATCGCGCGAACATGCATGTGCAGGGAAGGCCGCGCAGGGATGGGGGAGGGCGTCAGCGCCCCGGCCAAGATCCTCTCGTCATCCATATCGAGGAGAGGGGGCATGTGCTCGAAGCCAACCTGAGCGCACGCCGGGATACCGGGTTGCCGCTCGACCAACGTGCGGTGCGCGAGTTGATCGGCTCGAAGTCCCGAGGCGTGCGCTTCTTGAGCCTGGGTTCCTATGCCGGGGCACCGGCGGTGTACGCGGCTGTGGGCGGGGCCGCCGAGATCACCATGGTCGATCCGGCGCAATCCTACCTCGATTGGGCACGCAGAGCTATGGAGGAGAACGGCTTCTCGGGTAGGCGGTATCGCTTCGAGCGCTCCGAGCTTGCAGCATGGCTTCGCAGCGCAAGAAGATCCGGGCGGGCCTTCGATCTCGTGTACTGCGATGCTTCCGCGATCGCGGGCTGCGTGCTTCCCGAGCAGATCGCCGGTATGCTCGCGTCTGACGGCACCCTCATCCTCATGGCGGGGCCGCGCACCTTCGAGATCGACGGGCGTGCACTCGAAGCCGCGGGCTTCTCGCTCGAAGATATGACGGCACGCACCATCCCCCCTGATTTCGAGCGTACGCCCAAGATCCATCGCTGCTGGCTCGTCACGCGGCGTTCGCATTAGGGAGTGTGCGGGAATCCGCCTGATCGGGTGGCCGACCTCCGATGCCGTATACTGATAGGGCACGATACCGATGTGGTTGCGGAGGGCGTATGGAGTCGCTATACAACAAGTACCGTCCCACGACCTTCGATCAGGTCATCGGCCAGCGCCATGTGGTCGAGACGCTCGAGCGCGCGGTGCGCGAGCGTCGTGTGAGCCATGCCTATCTGTTCTGCGGTCCGCGCGGAACGGGCAAGACCACCATGGCGCGCCTGCTCGCGAAGGCGCTGCTCTGCCAGCAGGGCAGGGGGAAACTGCCCGACGGGAGCTGCGAGGACTGCCGGCTCATCGCGGCGGGCAGCCATCCCGATGTGCTCGAGATCGATGCCGCCTCCAACACCGGCGTCGACAACGTGCGCGACCAGATCATCTCGCGCGCCAGCTATGCGCCCGTGCGCGGCGATTATAAGGTCTATATCATCGACGAGGTCCACATGCTCACCCCGGCAGCCTTCAACGCGCTGCTCAAGACCCTCGAAGAACCTCCCGCGCATGTGGTCTTCGCCATGTGCACCACCGATCCGCAGAAGATCCTCGGTACGGTGCTCTCGCGCGTGCAGCGATTCGATTTCCATGCTATCAGCGACAACGACCTGCAAGCCCATCTCGTGCAGCTCTGCGCGCAGGAGGAGATCGGCTACGAGCCGGCCGCCCTCGAGCTTATCGCCCGCAGCGCCCGTGGCGGCATGCGCGATGCCCTCAAGACCCTCGAGCAGCTCGCGCTCTACACCGGTAAGAACGTGACGCTCGACGCGGCGCGCGATATGCTCGGCGAGACGGACGCGCACACGCTCGGGCAGGTGGCGCGGGCTTTGGCCGCCCGCAACGTCCCCGTGCTCTTCTCGCAGGTGGCAAGCCTTGTGGAAGCCGGGCGCGACCTGCTGCGCTTCGCCAACGACCTCGCCTCCCACCTGCGCGATGTCTACGTGGTGTCGGCGGTCGGCGCCGACAGGGGCGTGCTGCCTGCCGCCGCGGATGATATCGCCGGGCTCTCCGCCGAGGCGGCCGCCTTCGCAGATCCCGATCGCGTGGCACGAGCACTCGAGGTGCTTGCCGATGCCGTGGGCGAGATGCGCTCTACCACCAACCAGCGCCTCGTGCTCGAGGTGGCGCTCACCCGCATCTCCCGGCCCAAGAGCGATCTCACCCTCGAGGCGGTGGCCGAGCGTGTGGGCAGCCTCGAGCGCAGCGTCCGCGCCCTCGCCTCGCCCACAGGCGTCGCGGCGGCGAGCCGTGCGGCGGGGGTTGGGGAACCTGCACCTGTACCAGCCGTGCATGTCCCGCAAGCTCCCATGCCGGATCCCATGCCGGCATCCGGGCCTGTGCCCGGAACCGAGTCCGAATCCGTATCGGGACCCGCTCCTGTGCCCAAACCGCCTGCTCCCGCGAACGTGCCTTCCGACCTGCAGCGCAAATGGAGGAATGTCGTCGAGAAGGTCCGTGCGGCAAGCTCTGCCAAAGGTTCGCTGCTCGCCAACGCCGTCCTCGAGGCTGATGACGGCGAGACGCTCTCCATTGCGTTCCCCCCGGGGTCGCGCTTCGTGCTGCAGATGCTCAGGCGCGATGATGTGAAGACGCTCCTCAGAACGGCGATCGCCGAGGTGTTCGGGCCGCGCTCGTTCGAGGGCCATGAGTCCGCCGACGTGGTGCCCGTGCCCGCTGCGCCGGAACCTGCATACGAGATCCCGCCTGCGCCCGCAGCGGCGACCCCCGAGCCTGCGGCGGTCTCCAAGGAAGCCGATTACGAACCCACCCCCCTGTCGGCGTATGAGTCCGCTGCTGTTGCCGAACCGGGCTTGGAGTACGAGCCCATGCCGTGGAACGACGTCCCGGAGGAGCCTGTTCCCGCTCCCATACCGGTGATCGAGGAGCGGCCCGCTACTTGGGATGAGCCCGCGCAGGGCGTTTCTCCAGCCGGGGCTTCCGAAGCCATGCAGGCCGATCCGCACCCCGGAGAGGCGCCTGCTCCTGTCGACGGCCTCGAGGTGGCGACGCCCGACGAGCTCGCCGGCATCGCCGCAATGCTCGAGGGGGCTTTCGGCCGGGGCGTGAGCATCGTTGTGGAAGAACCGGATAGAGTTGGTAAAGATGCTGTCGAGTCCGTCGGCAACGGCTCCTTCGGCGGATACGAAGATTACGATGGAGAAGACGATTTCTCTGACGAAGACGACTGAGAGGGGAAATGCATCATGGCCTACGGACGCCCCACTATGGGCGGCATGAACCAGCAGCAGATGATGAAGCAGGCCCGCAAGCTGCAGGAGCAGATGCTCGCAGCCCAAGCCAAGCTCGGCGAGACGGAATTCTCCGCATCGACGGGCGGCGGCGCCGTCAAGGTCTCGGTGACCGGCGATCTGCGCGTCAAGAGCCTCGCGATCGACCCCGATGCTGTCGACCCCGAGGATATCGAGATGCTCGAGGATATGATCATCGCCGCCGTGAACGATGCGATCGAGTCCGCCGAGGCCGGCGCCAACCAGCAGATGAGTGCGCTCACCGGCGGCCTGAACATCCCGGGGCTGTTCTAAGGTGAGCGGGAGCGGGAACGACGGCCGCGCCCTGCAGCGCCTGCTCGACGAGCTGGGGCGCCTGCCGAGCATCGGCCCCAAGACGGCGCAGCGCATAGCGTTCCACCTGCTCTCAACCGAGAAGGAGGAGGCGCGCCGTCTTGCGCGCGCCATCATCGATGTGACCGATCAGGTGCACTTCTGCCCCGTATGCTTCAATTACGCCACGGGCGATACCTGCTCCATCTGCGCCGATGACATGCGCGACCGCTCCACCATCTGCGTGGTTTCCGAGCCGCGCGATGTGACCGCCATCGAGCGCGCAGGCGTCTATCGCGGGCTCTACCACGTGCTGGGCGGCGTCATCTCGCCCATGGACAAGATCGGACCGGATCAGCTGCATGTGCGCGAGCTGCTCTCCAGGTTGGCTTCCGACGAGGTGGAAGAGATTATCATCGCCACCAATCCCAACGTGGAAGGGGAGGCTACGGCGACGTACCTCTCGCGTACGATCCGCGCGCTGGGGATCCGCGTGTCACGCTTCGCCATCGGGCTTCCGGTGGGGAGCGAGGTAGAGTATGCTGACGAGATCACGCTAGCGCGTGCCATCGAAGGACGGAGCGAGCTCTAGGGCTCGACAAGGAGACGGTTATGGCATCCCATTTCAAGCAGGCCCGCACCGAGGATTCGCCCTACGAGACCGAGGCGAGTCCCATGGCAAGCGATTCCATCACCAAGCTGCATACGGGGGAGGGCGTGCGCAAGCTCGCCGCCCAGCCCAAGAAAGAACGTGGCGGTTCGAAACCCGCGCGCGCCGCTCTTGCCGGCGTGGCGCTCGCCGCGCTGCTGGTCATGGTTGCCGGGTTCCTGTTTATCAGAGCTCTTGTCGGGCAGCCGCCTGCGGATGCGGGCGATACGCCGGATGGCGTGCAGCCCGAGCAGCAGGCGGCTACGGTGAGCGTTGACATGCAGACGGGATCGGTCGATTCCGGCAGCATCAGCTATATGGACGAGACCTTCTCGATGGTCAACATCGAGGGCTCGGTCGCGGTTGTCGCCACCGATGCAGTGGGCAACCAGCGCACGCTATTCAAGCTCGAAGGCACTCCCACGAGCCTGCTGCTCTACAATGGCACCATCTTGGTTCCCGAGAATCTGGGCGATGGTTGGGACGTGATCTCCTACGTGGTGGGCGGCGAGTCTCAGGCCGGTCCTATCGTTGAGGATGGCGAGCCCGTGCGCGGCCAGGGCGAGATCACCGATGCGCGTCTGGAGGGCTCCGAGCTTGTCGTTGCGGATACCACGGGGGCGAGCACGAGGATCGCGCTGTAGAAAAGCAGTTGGTCTGCGATTTGCTCTTTACAGGCGGGGAGTTTTTCGCTAAAGTTACCTATGCACTTGGTACGGGGTGTTAGCTCAGTTGGTTAGAGCGCCGGCCTGTCACGTCGGAGGTCGAGGGTTCAAGTCCCTTACATCCCGCCAGAATCTTTCGCGCCTCCCCTCCGGGAGGCGTTTTGCATCTGCGGCAAGGGGCCGGATGGATGGATAGGGAGTATAGATAGGGGGCACCCCTCTGATCTTGCATTGTAATCGGTACACGAACACCGTCTTGGTGCTCGTGTGGGACGAGGGATGGGGAGAGAATGTCCATGGAGAAACGCGTGAGCGGATCCGACTACCTGTGGTGTGCGCTGTATGCAGCGGCAGGCTTCGCTTTCGAGCTGATTCTGGTGCAGTTGGAGAGGCTGATTGGATGGGATATCAGCACGTTCACAGCGAGTCAGAACATCATCCACTGGTGCATCACGACTGCGGCGTGGATCCTCGTCGGGTTCATCGTCATCAGGATCGGAGAGAAGACCACGCACTTCGATATATGGCAGAGGCGGCCGAACATGGCCGCTTGGCAATATGCGATGATCGCCGTCTGCTTTGCAGTGAATATCGTCTCGAAATACCTAGACTGGAATGGATTCAAGATAGCGGTCGAATGGGAGTCGCAGGGGCCGATGCTCTTCTGGTTCCAGTACGCCTACTATCTCGCGGAGGCGTTCCTGATCTCGCTCGTGATCGTATACGGGCAGAAGGCGTGCGAGACATGGTTCGGTGCTGCGGGGATTCCCTATGGCGGCATCCTTCTCGCCTTGGTCTGGGGCTTGCCGCATATCCTGTCGAAAGGGGATATCGCTACCGGGCTGCTTGCAGCCTTCGCGGGCTTCCTGTTTGGCGCGGCGTACCTGTTCGTGAATAAAGACTATCGCCGCGCGCTCCCCATCATCGCGCTGCTGTTCATCGTATGACCAGCGCAGGGTGTCGCGATATGCTGGCAAAAAGCCTTTGAAAATGCTTAGGCCCCCTGTCCTATATGACCCTGCACTTATGTGACCTTATCAGCCCTCCCGAGGTCAGCGAGGTTCTGGCAATCCGGTTCCGGTCAAATACGGGTTTCAGCCATGTTGTCCCAGTTGTGGGATTTGGACAGGTCGCGTTTTCACACTCTGCCATTACCATAACCTCCCTGAGCGCGGGAGCTATGCCGCGAGAGCATCGATGACGGCTCATGAGCACGGTACATGATCTGTGCCCTCCCGGTTAGGGCGAGGATTCATGCTTCGAGTGCCGAGATCTTCTCGATCCTGCGCGCATGCCGCTCATCGCCGCTGAACGGCGTGTCGAGGAAGGTGTCGACGATCATGAGCGCCACGCCGGTTCCGAGGACGCGTCCTCCCATTGCGAGGATGTTGGCGTCGTTGTGCATCCTCGTCGCCCATGCCGAGAAGCAGTCGGAGCAGAGCGCAGCGCGGATGCCCTTGAATTTATTGGCTGCGATGGAGATGCCGATCCCTGTTCCGCATATGAGGATGCCGCGATCGCATACGCCATCTTGGATTGCCCGCGCGACCTGGGCCGCATAGTCGGGATAGTCCACGGGATCGGTTCCCGAGCAGCCGAAGTCCTGAAATGCGAGGCCCTTCGATTCGAGGTGCCTCTTGACTTGCTGCATGAGCTCGAACCCGCCATGATCGCATCCTAAGGCAATCATCGGTACACCTTCCTTTCCTCCAGGCGAAGATATACGAAGCGTGACAAGCGACCTGTCCCCTTGTCACGCTTCAGGCGGCTGTTCTAGGCGAGGAACTCGGAGACGACCTTCTCGATTCCGGCGGCATCGAGCCCGTACTTGGCGAGGAGGTCGACGGCGGGTCCGGACTCGCCGAACACATCCTGCACGCCGATCTTCCTCACCGGTGTCGGGCAATGCTCGGAAAGAACGTCGCAGACGGCGCTTCCGAGGCCGCCGATCACGGAGTGCTCCTCGCAGGTGACGACGCGGCCGGTCTTCTGCGCGGATTTGACGATGAGGCCGGCATCGAGCGGTTTGATGGTATGGATGTTGATGACCTCGGCGGAGATGCCCTTCTCGGCGAGCTTCCCGGCTGCCTCGAGGGCGGCTGCGACCATGAGACCGGTCGCGATGATGGTGACGTCGGTGCCCTCGCGCATGACGATGCCCTTTCCGACCTCGAAGCGGTAGCCGGGGACATCATTGATCACAGGTACCGCGAGTCGGCCGAAGCGCAGGTAGACAGGGCCATCGAGCTCGTAGGCGGCCTGCACGGCGGCCTTGGCCTCGATATCGTCTGCAGGCGAGATGATCGTCATGCCGGGGATGCTCCGCATCAGGGCGATGTCTTCGTTGCACTGGTGCGTGGCGCCGTCCTCGCCTACGGAGATGCCCGCGTGCGTGGCGCCGATCTTGACGTTGAGATGCGGATAGCCGATGGAGTTGCGCACCTGCTCGAAGGCACGTCCCGCTGCGAACATCGCGAAGGTGCTCGCAAAGGCCACATGGCCCGTGGCGGCTACGCCGGCGGCGAGGCCCATCAGGTTGCATTCCGCGATGCCCGCATCGAAGAAGCGGTCGGGGAATGCCGCCTTGAACTTGCCCGTCTGCGTTGCAGCGGCGAGGTCGGCATCGAGGACGACGAAATCGTCGTGGGCCTTCCCCAGCTCGACCAAGGCCTCCCCGTAGCTCTGGCGCGTGGCGATCTTCTTCACTTCAGCCATGTCCTAGGCCTCCTTCCCAAGCTCTTCCATCGCCTGGGCGAACTGCTCGTCGTTCGGTGCCTTGCCATGCCATCCCACCTGGTTCTCCATGAAGGAGACCCCCTTGCCCTTGACGGTCTCGGCGACGATGCAGGTGGGGCGTCCCTTGGTCGCGCGAGCCTCGGCGAAGGCGGAGCGGAGCTGCGCCATGTCGTTGCCGTCGGCGACCTCCACCACGTGGAACTTGAATGCGCGGAACTTGTCGGCGATGGGCATCGCGGAGTTGACTTCCTCGATGCTGCCATCGATCTGCAGGCCGTTGTGGTCGACGATGACCGTGAGGTTATCCAGGCCGTGGTTGCCGGCGAACATGGCGGCCTCCCAGACCTGCCCCTCCTCGGCCTCGCCATCGCCGACCAGCGCGTAGACGCGGCGCTCGGGCCCGAAGGTCTTGGATGAGAGGGCCATGCCTGCGGCGGCGGAGATGCCCTGTCCGAGCGAACCGGTGGACATGTCCACACCCGGCGTGTCATTCATGTTGGGGTGCCCCTGCAGATGCGATCCGATGTGGCGGAGGGTCTCGAGGTCCTCCTTGGGGAAGTAGCCCTTCTCGGCAAGGACCGCATAGAGCGCGGGAGCGCAATGCCCCTTCGAGAGGACGAAGAGGTCCCGGTCGGCCTTGCGAGGGTCGGCCGGATCGACGTTCATCTCCTCGAAGTACAGGTAGGTGACGATATCGGCAGCGCCGAGCGACCCGCCGGGGTGTCCGGATTTCGCCGCGTGGACGGCCGTCACGATGTCCTTGCGGACCTCGTGGGCGATCATCCTGAGCTCGTCATCGTTCATGGTGCCCCTTTCTCTTATATGCGCGGCGGACACGGGCCCGCCCGCCGCGCAGCGCTGTCTCGTCCTACTTCTAGCCGGTGACCTTGGCCCAGTCGGCTGCGAAGCTCGCGAGGCCCTGGTCGGTCAGCGGGTGGCGCACGCACTTCTTGAGCGCGCCGAAGGGCACGGTGGCGATGTCGGCGCCCATGAGGGCCGCCTGGGTGACGTGGTTGGGCGTGCGCACGGAGGCGGTGATGATCTCGGGACCGCCCTCCTCGTCCCAGTAGCCGTAGGTGTAGTTCTTCACGGCTGCGACGATGGTCTGGAGCTGGGCGAGGCCGTCATCGCCGATGTCATCGAAGCGGCCGACGAAGGGGGAGATGTAGCGAGCGCCCGCACGGGCGGCGAGCAGCGCCTGCGGGGCGGAGAACACGAGCGTCATGTTGACGCGGACACCCTCGGAGGCGAGCTGGTGCGTGGCGGCCAGGGCCTCGGTGCAGACCGGGAGCTTGACCACGATGTTGGGGGCCAGGGAGGCCAGGCGCCTGCCCTCGGCGATCATGTCGTCGGTGGTCTCGGCCGTGGACTCGGCGGAGACGGGCAGGCCCTCGCAGATCCGGCAGATCTCGACCATATGGGGCTCGAAGTCGGCGAGCTTCCCGCCGGTCTTTGCATAGAGGGAGGGGTTCGTGGTAACGCCGGAGAGCGCTCCCCAGCTCGCCGCCTCGCGGATCTCATCCAGATCGGCGGTATCGACGAAGAACTTCATGCGATGCTCCTTTCCTGTCCGCATGCGCGGACAATGCTGGCGCGCGGATCGCGCCGTTTCATGGCTTACGCGAACTTCCCAAGGGCAATATCTATCTTCTCGCGAACGAACGCGGAAGCATGCGCGACATCCTGTTTCCAGGAATCCGAGCCCAGATACCACATCTCGCACACATACCTGCGCACGCCCTGCGGGATGAGCTGGGAGAGCGCACCGTCGTAATCGGTCGTCCCCTCGCCGAAGAGCATGTCGCGGTAGTGTCCGGCCCTCGTCGCCTTCATATGGGCGGCGAAGATATGCCCCGCGCCCGTCGCGATATCGTCTGCTACGGATGTGCCATAGAGCAGCGACGCGTTGGTGAGGTTGCCCGCATCGGGATAGACTCCCAGAAACGGGCTGTTCACCTGATCGACGTAGTGCATGGCCTTCTCGACGGTATCCATGAAGGGGGTCTCCATGGTCTCGAAGCCCATGACGACGCCGGCCTTGGCGGCCATCTCGGCGGCCTTGGCAAGATTCTCGGAGAAGTACTTCTCGGACTCGTCCCAAGCGTCCTCCTCGTAGTAGGCGTCGTAGCCGGCGAGCTGGATGATGTGCAGGCCCAGATCGCAGGCGAGCTCGAGCGCCTTATCCATCATGGTGAGGCTGTACGCGCGCTTTCCGGGGTCCTTGGCGCCGAAAGGCCACTTGCGGTGGCCGGAGAGGCACATCGATCCCAAAGGCACGCCCGTGTTGCGCATGGCCTGCACGATCTCGGCGCGTTCCGCAGGCGTCCAGTCGAGACGTGCCTGGCGCGCGTCCGACTCGTCCACCGAGATCTCCAGATAGTCGAAGCCGCATTCCCGTGCGATCTGGAGACGCTCCTCCCAGGGGAGGTCCTGCGGGGTGGCCTTCTCATAAAGGCCGAGCTGGTATTCCGTACGCATTCGCCCTCCTTTCCGAAGTCGGGAGGGGTGCCGCCGTCGGCTTGTCGGCCGGCCCCCTCCGGTAGGTCACGAGTCCGGATACGAGATGCCGCTACCTCTTCTGCCCGTAATAGGCATTGGGACCGTGCTTGCGCAGGTAGTGCTTGTCGAGCAGATACTGGGGGGCCAAGGCGTCTACGATGGGCTTGCCGGCATTGCCGCAGAGCAGCTCGGTGTCGCGGGCCATCTTCGCGATCTCCTCGATCACGACCGCATGGTAGACGGCCGCTGCCGCATCCTTGCCCCACGAGAAGGGGCCGTGGTTGCGCACGAGGCAGCCGGGGAGCGCCAGGGGATCCTTGCCCTCGAAGCCCTCGGCGATGACCTTGCCGGTGTCGAGCTCGTAGGCCTCCTCGATCTCCTCCTTGGCGAGGCCCCTCATGCAGGGGACCTCGCCGTAGAAGTAGTCGGCCTGCGTGGTCCCGTAGCACGGGATGGAGCGACCGGCCTGCGCCCAGGAGACGGCGGCGGAGGAGTGCGTGTGCACGACGCCGCCGACGTCCTCCCATTTCCGGTAGAGGTACGCATGCGTGGGGGTGTCGGATGACGGGTTGAGATCGCCCTCGACAACGGCGCCCTCCAAGTCGCAGACGACCATGTTCTCGGGCGAGAGTTCGTCGTAGTCGACACCTGACGGCTTGATGACGAAGAGGCCCTTTTCGCGGTCGACCTCGGAGGCGTTTCCCCAGGTGAAGACCACCAGCCCATGCTTGGGAAGGTCCATGTTGGCCTCATAGACCTTCTCTCGAAGTTCCTTTAGCATCATGTGGAGCTCCTTTCGCCGTGAATCCCGCACCCGCTCTGTTTTGCAACGCGATGTACCGCTAAGTATATCGTGCCTCTGCGATGGGAACCCGTCGCCCTTCCCCTAAATTCGGGTGAAGGCACCCATCTCATCCCAAAGATCCTCGAGGCAGGCGACCGTCTTGCGATACAGGGCGTACTTGCGGTCGTAGAGATCCTTCAGGGCGGTGCTGGGCTGATAGCTCGCACCGATCTTCACCATATGGGCGATGGCGTCGTCCATATCCTCGTACGCACCCGTTGCCACGGCGCCGGCTATGGCGCATCCCAGGGCACCGGCTTCGTCGGCGACAATCGTCTCGATGGGCGTCTGCATAATGTCGGCGAACATCTGGGACCACACCGCCGAGCGTGCGGCCCCTCCGGAGAGCCTGATGGCCTTGGGCGGGGTTGGACGAGAGGCGATGAGGCGCTCGTAGTGGACGCGATGGCAGAAGGCGATGCCCTCGTACATCCCGCGTGCCATGTGCCTCCTCGTGTGGGACACGTTGAGCCCGACGAACGCGGCCTTCGCGTTAGGGTGGGCGTTGGTGCCCATGAGGAACGGAAGGAACACGGGGACGAGGGTGCCGGGCTCGATGGATCCGACCCACTCGTTCACCACGTCGTAGATGCCCGCTCCGCGCGTCTTCGTCTCGTCGGCGAGTTCGGGTAGCAGCTGGCGGATAAACCACTCGCTGTTTCCGGCGGAGGTGGCGCTGGACTCCTCCACCAGATAGTAGTCGGGAAGGCAGTAGAGGGAGTTCATGGCCACGCTGCCGTCGAGCACGGGGTCGCGGCGGATGTACTCGTTTATGGACCAGGTGCCGGCGATCATGCACACGAGGTCGGGGGTGGTGATGCCGGAGGCGAGGGCGCAGGCATCGATATCGAAGAAGCCGCCCACTACAGGCGTTCCCACAGCCAAGCCCGTGACCGCAGCCGCCTCTTCGCTCACGAACCCTGCGATCTCGTCCGATCTGCAGAGCGGGGGCAAGGCTTCTGCGACCTGTTCTATACCGAAGACCTCGAGGAGCTTTCCGTCATAGGCGGCGCTGTGCAGGTTCATGAGGTTGGTGCCGGAATAATCCGTGAGCTCTCCGCGCGCCTCTCCCGTCAGGCGGAAGCGCAGGTAGTCCTTGCATTCGAAGATATATCCAATATTCGCGAACGCCTCGGGTTCATGGTCGCGAAGCCAGGCGAGCAGGGCGACGGGCTGGCAGCTCATAACATGCTGGCACGAGAGTTCGAAGGCGCGGGCCTCGGTCCCGTCCTCCTTCCAGCGTTCCACATAGTCGAAAGCGCGGTTGTCGGTGGACGAGATGGCGCGGCGGGTAGGGTGGCCATCCTTGCCCCAGAGATACAGGCCCTTCCCGTGGCCGCATATCCCGACGCTGGCGATGTCTTCCGGGGAGACGCCGGATTTTCCTATCACGCCGCGCAGGACGGAGCAGTTCGCTTCCCAGACCTCCTCCATGTCGCGCTCGACGTAGTTGGGCTTGGGTGTGAAGGAGGACGTGGCGACGGAGCATGTTGCAAGCTGGGCTCCCGCAGCGTCGAAGAGGGCCGCCTTGGTCGCCGTTCCGCCGTTGTCGAGACCGATGTAATATCGCATGGGGCTTGCCTAGTTTAGGGGTCTCTCCCGAAACTCCTTGAGAAGAAACTTGTACATGTCCCGCCCCCTCATGTTGAACCTGAACTCGCATTCCTTGAGATGGAGGTAGAAGTCCTCCTTGGCTATCCCCTGGTATTTTACCAGC
>RQYE01000012.1 GCA_004010535.1 Coriobacteriales bacterium OH1046
GTGACGTCCGCGCAGAACAGCCGGAGCAGCTCCCTGAACTTGCGCTCCGAGAGGTGCGATTTCGTGACGTACTTGTTCTTCGGCCTCTTTCTGCTGCTCATATGCCTAGTTTAGCCCTTAGAACGCCCCTAAACTAGGCAAGCCCCTTTGCAAAAGTTCAGGCGATTGCCCGCGCATGCAAGGTCAGCTTCGCAGTGATTGCCCGCAAGGCAAGGGACATGGGGCTGATCACGGAAAGCGATTATTTTTCCCTGTACCGTCAGTATAAAAGCGAGGCTCCTATCGAAGTGAAGTCTAGCAAGGGGGGCGACTACTTCCATAACAAGCAGTACAAGCTCGGCGCGGTTTTCTCCGATGCTATTCGTACCGCCGTGCACTCCGACTACCTGAGCTATCGTGATGCCTACGACCTTACCGGGATGAGCGCTCCGAGCTTTAGGCAGTACTTCGAAAAGGTGGCCTAACTTGGAGCGCTATCTTCTCGACACGAACATCTTTATTACCAGCGAGAACCATATACCGCGCGACATCTTCCAAAGTTTCTGGTTCAAACTGGGCGGGCTGCTCGAATCAGGAACAGCACTACTCCACCAAACCGTATTAGACGAACTCAAACGGCACAAGGATCCTCTTATTGATTGGGTCGAAGGTCTAGATGGCGTGAGCGTTATGCCCGCAACAAATGATACGCTCGAAAGATATCTTGAGGTGTGCGCATGGGCAGATAAGCAAAACTATAGCGCGCAGGCACTCCGTGAGTTCAAGGCCGAGACACGTGCGGATACTTGGCTGTGTGCCGAGGCGCTGGCTTCGGACCTTACGCTTGTGACCTATGAGGTATCGTCTAATTCTTTGAAGAACATCAAGATCCCGAACGTGTGCGAGGGACTTGGTATCCGCTATATCAGCGGCTTTGACTTCATGCGTGTTCAGAGATTTCTTTTCTAGCACCATGCGGGGAAAGTGGTCTCGTCTTCTATTCGAACCCGCGAGGGCTCGCGCGTCTGCACGGGTATGAGGGTTGCATCTTCCTAGCTCCGTAGCACCATTCCGGCGACCGTACAGCCGCCGAAACTGTTGCTTACGGGCCCTTGCCCTGCATGGTGCGGTGGGGGAGCCGAGGCTGCACAGGGTATACTGGGGATGGTCGACCATCGCGGAAAGGATGCTGGCATGGCCCCGAATGTGAATACCGACGGTTTCCAGGAGAGCAGGTACTTCGCCCGCTCGTGGGCGCTGCTCACGCGGGAGCCCGGGTGGATCCGGAAGCTCCTCGCCCTATGGCTCGCCGGTCTGGTGCCCATCGCAGGGCTCCTCGGCGCGCAGGGCTACATTGCCGAATGGGCGCGCCTCACCGCCTGGGGCGTCCCGTCATCGCCTTCGCGTGCCGGCGGCAGCGTGGGATCGTACATCAAGAGCGGCTGGCGCATGTTCCTCGTCGCGCTCGTCTGGGGTCTCCTATGGGCCCTTATCGCGCTCCTCGTCTCCTTCATCCCGCTCGTGAGCGTGCTCTTCGCCGCCGTGATCCCGATCGTCTCCTTCGTGCTCGCGCTCATCATCGATATCGCCGTGATCCGCGCGACGATCTACCAGAACGTGAGTGCGGGCTTCAAGTTCTCGACGATCGGGCAGATGGCCGAACGCGACGCCGGCGGCCTTCTGCGGATCCTCGCCATACAGCTCGTCGGCACCCTCATCCTGTCGCTCGTCTCGACCATCGTCTTCATCGTCGCGGTCGTCCCGTCTGCGGGCGGTCTCTATGCGGCTACGCAGGAGCTCGTGAGCTTGGCCGATGCCGGTCGGCTGAACTATGACTACCTGTACCTCGACTACCTCGTCACGTTGATCTCCGCGCTGCTGCCCGCCATCTCCCTCGCGGGTTTCGCGACATCGCTTTTCGCCATCGCGCTCGAGATCGTCGTCTTCAATGCCCTCGGCCTGTGGATGAGGCAGTTCGACGTGCCCGCATGGGGCGGCAGCGACGATCCCCTCCCCGCATCCCTGCCCGCGTATGCTCCGGCGCCGTATGCCCCGTACAATCCGTACAATCCGTATGCGGCCAACACGCCTCCGGGGCAGGTACCCTATGCGTACGGCGACACGGACTACGGCCTGCAGACCCATGGCGGCGTCGGCCAGACGCAGGCGCCTTTGCAAGAAGGCTCTCAGGGCCGCCCTCCCCATGGCTGATGTGCCCCTATGGTTTTCCTGTAAAGGCCGGTACCGAGAAAAAACGGCCGTCCTTTTCCGTCATACGCCATGAGCGGCAGCGCAGCCTCCCAGCTGACAGGCGGCCGATAGGCGCGGGTCAGCTTCCCGTAAACGTCTCCTGCTACCATCCCCTCGGGAGGGGAACATGCGTGGAAAGGCGGGAATCACGGTGTTTCCGCTGCAAAAGAACGGGATCTGTGATATATTCATCAACCGTTACCTTTCCTGCTTCGGGCGCATCCTTCACGTCCCGAGGCCATCAGCCCAGAGGAGGTGAACCACATGAAGGCTTATGAACTGCTGTACTTTGTCGATCCTTCGTCTGATGAGGAAACACGCGCGGGCGTTATGAAACGCATCGATGTCGCGCTCACCGCAGAGGGTGCCGTGATCGACAGTGTCGAGGACTGGGGCAAGCGCAAGCTTGCGTTCGAGGTCGACCATCTCACCGACGGCGACTACACCCTCATCGACTTCCACGCAGATCCCACGCAGATCGCAGAGCTCGACCGAGTCCTGCGCATCAACGATGCCGTGAAGCGCCACATGATCGTGCGCCGCAACGACAAGGACTAGCACTGGAAGCTGCGGACGATGTCCGCACAGAGCGGGCGCTGCGCCCGCGTAGAGAGGTAGTGAGCACACGTGAGCATCAATCGAGTCAACATCTCCGGCAACCTCACCAGGGATCCCGAGATGCGCCAAACCGCCGGCGGAACGCAGATCCTGCAGTTCGGCGTCGCGGTGAACGATCGTCGCCGCAACCCGCAGACCGGCGAGTGGGAGGATGTCCCCAACTTCGTCGACTGCGTCGTGTTCGGCTCCCGTGCCGAACCGCTTTCGCGCTTCCTCTCAAAAGGCACCAAGGTTGCCATCGAAGGCAAGCTCCGCTATAGCGCTTGGGAGACGAAGGACGGCCAGCGCCGCAGCAAGCTCGAGATCGTCGTCGACGACGTGGAGTTCCTCTCCCCGAGGGGCGATCAGGGCGGTCAAGGCGGCTATCAGCAGGGTTCGGGCTATCAGCAGGTCCAGCAGGCCCCTGCATCCGGCTATCCCGCACCGGGCTATTCTGCTCCCAGCTATGCGGCTCCGGCACCTCCCGCAGCCGCGCCTTCCGTAGCGCCGCCCCCCAGCGACGTCTACGACGAGGACATCCCGTTCTAATGGATCTGGCGACTCGCGTCGCCGAGCGAAAGGCAATTCATCATGGCCCAGCAAAAGCAGGATTTCACCCGCCAGCTGCGTCGTAAGTACTGCCAGTTCTGCAAGGAGGGCACGGACTTCATCGATTACAAGGATGTCCAGCTCCTCCGCAAGTTTATGACCGATCGCGGCAAGATCAAGCCGCGCCGCGTCACTGGCGCTTGCACGCAGCATCAGCACGACATCGCCCTCGCCATCAAACGCGCCCGCGAGATGGCGTTGCTGCCCTACACCGTCACCGTCGTCTCCAGCCGCGGCGGCCGTAGCCGCAGCTAGCGGTAGAGCTCGAGAAAGACAGCGAACCACCCGTGAACGATCAGGCAGATAACAAGGCCCGCCAACCTTCCCGGACTCCCGGGAACGTCGGGGAACCGCGCCGGGGCGAAGAGGCGCCCAAGGGCGCGATCATGCTCTCCGGCAGGGGGATGCCCCTCGAGCCCCTCACGTTCTGGAAGGCGCTTGCATGGTGCGTGGCTGCTGGAGCATGCGCGGGCCTCTCGCCCTTCATCGCACCGCTCTTCGCGGGCTTCGGCTATGCGGCTCTTGCGGGTCGCGGCGGCATGCGCGAACGGGCGATCTGCGCGATCAGCCTCATCGTGCCCGCCGTCGCGTGCGCCCTCTTCCTCCGCACCGCCGGGGTCGAGGATGCCGTGCTCTCCTGCATCGTGGGGATGGTCGGCGCGCACCTCTATCTCCGCAACAGGCTCACGCCCGGTATCGCATGCATCTGCGTCGCCGTGATAGGCCTCGTCCTTCTGGCCGTATCCGAGCTCTCGGCACGCATGGCGGGGACGTCCCTCGCCGCGTTGGCGGCCGAGGTGCTGGACGGCTATCAGCAGGCTCTGGGATCCGCATCGATCGAGGCGCGCATGGTCTTCGACCAGCTGCGCACCCTCTTCGATGCGATCTGGCCCACCGCGTTCTTCATCATCGCCTTCGCTGAATTCCTCCTGTCCCTCGGCGGCGCCCTCATCGGTGCCCTGAGGCAGCGGATCGATGCGGGCGAACGCGTGCCCTTCCAGCAGTTCGACCTCCCCCTCTGGGTGGTCGGCCTGCTCATCGCGGGTATCGTGATGCTGGCGCTCTCCGCAGCGCTGCCCGCGTTCGCCGCCGCCTTCATGCTGGCGGGGGGAACGCTGCTGGGAACGCTGCGCCTCGCATTCGCGACCCAGGGCTATGCGGTGCTCTCGTGGTTTGCGCGCAAGCGGGGGTGGAGGGGGCTTATCGGCCTCGTCATCACCGCCTTCGCGCTCTATCTCGAGCTCAACATGTTCGTTTTAACCATCGTCGGAGTCTTGGATGTGTGGATCAACCTGCGCCACCTCAGCCGCGGCGTGCGTGTCACCGTCCAAGATCCATCCGATAAACGCTAGAAAAGGAGTACCCATGAACGTTATCCTTCTGGGCGAGCTCCGGGGTAAGGGTGGCGAGGGCGACGTCGTGGACGTCGCGCAGGGCTACGCGGAGAACTATCTGTTCCCCAACAGGCTCGCGCTGCCGGCAACCCCGGGCAACATCAAGCAGCTCGAAGAGCGCCGTCACAATATCGAGGTGCGCGAGGCGAAGCGCGTTGCCGATGCCGAGGCCACCAAGGCGGCGCTCGAGGGCAAGGTCGTCGCCATCGAGGCACGCGTGGGCGAGGAGGACCAGCTCTTCGGCTCCGTCACCTCCGCGATGATCGCCGATGCCATCAAGGATCAGATCGGCATCGAGATCGATCGCAAGCGTATCGCCCGCGAGGGCAGCATCAAGCGCGCTGGCCGGCACGAGATCGAGATCGGTCTGTACCGCGACATCAACGCCAAGGTCTCCGTCGCCGTCGTCCCCGAAGGTTCCCGCGCCGATGCCGCCGCTCCCGCAGCCGACGTCGCGGAAGCCGCCGAGGAAGCTGTCGCGGAAGCCACCGAATAGGCTTCCTGCGGCATTGGGGAAGCGTAATCCATCTACCTGCTGTTTTCAACAAAAGATGCAGGTAGAGTGCTTGTCGGGAATCCGTACGCACGTTCCCCTCGTCTATCCAGAGCCCCATGCCCCGTCTGCCGGGGATGGGGCTTTTCTCTCCCCGCTGTAGCCACTAAGCGATTTACCTGCGAAAACATATGTTCTACCGGATTTTGCGCAAACGTCTTCGCGGGATGGCGCGATCCATCCTGTGTATAGCGGGCAAAATAACGAAATGTTGAAAACTCCGTTCGCGGATTTCCCGAAAAAATGTTGAAAACGTTGATAAGTGCCAAAACCGCAGGATTCTCACTAAGGATATCGACATCCGCTGTTGAAGACCGAGATAACCGTTCGATGTGCCCCCACAGGGCGCGCGGATTGGGGTAGTATTCGCTCACACCGAGCCAGAATTCTGCCGACAGGATCCCGCATGCCCAGCCTCATCGACGACATCAACCCCGCCCGCGTGCCCGCCCACGCCGACCGCCCCATGCCTCAGAACATCGAGGCCGAGCAGGCGCTCCTCTCGGCCATGATCTGGAGCCAGGACGCCCTTCAGGAATGCCTCATCGAGCTCGTTCCCGATGACTTCTACAGTCCCGCCAACCGCGTTATCTTCAATGCCGTCAAGCGGATGTTCGACGAGGGCAGGCCCATCGACGTCATCACGCTCGCGGATGTGCTCAAGAGCGAGGGGAACCTTGAGAAGGCGGGCGGGCCCGAGCATCTGGTCGGCCTCGGCGAGAACTACGTTGCCGACGTCTGGCCGAACCATATCGAGATGCTCCGCCGCGATGCCATCCTGCGCTCCATGATCAAGGCATCCGCCAGCATCTCGGCGCTCGCCTACAATGCTCCCGAGGATACCAAAGAGGTCATCGACCGTGCCGAGCAGATGCTCTTCGAGGTGACGGGCCGCTCTGTCCGCTCCACCTACGAGCCCCTCTCGAACGTCATGTCGGATTACTTCGTCTCCCTCGAGGAGATGAGCAAGAACAAGGGCATGCGCCAGGGCATCTACACGGGGTATCCCGATATCGACAGGAACCTGCTCGGCATGCGCCCCGGTCAGATGGTCGTCATCGGCGCACGCCCCGGCGTGGGCAAGACCTCGTTCGCCCTCAACATCGCCGTGAACGCCGCGCGCGCAGGTGCTTCCATCGCGTTCTTCTCGATGGAGATGAGCAAGGTCGAGATCGCCCAGCGCCTGCTCGCCTGCGAGACCACGGGCGTGCACATGCGCGAGATCCGCGCGGGCCTCATCCGCGACGCCAACTGGATCAACATCATCGAGGCTACCGACAAGCTCTCGCAGCTCGACATCACCATCGACGACACCGCCGGCACCACGGTGACCGAGATCCGGGCCAAGGCCCGCCGTATCCTGAACGGTAAGAAGGAGGGGCTCGTCATCATCGACTACATGCAGCTCCTCTCGCCCTCGGCGGGCCGCCGCTCCGACAGCCGCGCCACCGAGGTCTCGGAGATGAGCCGATCCATCAAGATCCTCGCCAAGGACCTGGGCGTGCCCGTCATCGCACTCTCCCAGCTCAACCGCCAGGTCGAGAGCCGCGGCGGCGGCAGGGGCGAGGATGCCCGCGCCAAGCGCCCCCAGCTCGCGGATCTGCGCGAGTCGGGCTCCATCGAGCAGGATGCCGACATCGTGCTTTTGCTCGACCGCTCCCTCACCAAGGAGGAGGCCGAGCGCTCCAACAGGCCCGACTGGGGCGTTGCGGAGTGCATCATCGCCAAGAACCGCTCGGGCGAGACGGGAACCGTGCAGCTTGCCTTCATCGCCGAAGATACCAAGTTCATCTCACTCGATATCCGCCACGAAGCGTGACGGGCTTGGGCCGGACAGGGGATAGAAGATCGGACAGACGGCCGGTCCGTCCTCTCGGTAAGAAAGGGGTAAGGCAGGGGCTTTGTCGGAAGATGCGCTCATTCATGGCCGGGCTCCAGGGCAGGCTCCAGATCTGCTGGTCTCGCCTGCGTCGAATTTTGCGCCGTATCTACGTTTTCCCTTCCCCTAACGTATACTTGAAGGGTTGCCCGGAGCCTCCGGGCGGCATCGACGTGACGCTTCGACGTAAAGAGGTGCGCTATGCCAGCATCGGTGCTTGTGGGAACCCAGTGGGGGGACGAGGGGAAGGGTAAGGTCACCGACCTCATCTCCGGCGATTACGATGTGGTCTGCCGCTATGCCGGCGGTGCCAACGCCGGCCACACGGTCATCGTGGGCGGAACCAAGCTGGCCCTCCATCAGGTCCCCTCCGGCGTCATGTACGAGGGCACGGTTCCCATCATCGGGAACGGCTGCATCGTCGACCCCGAGGTCCTGCTCTCCGAGATCGACATGCTCGAGGCCCAGGGCATCTCCTGTGACCGCCTCAAGATCTCCGGCAACGCGCACATCGTCATGCCCTACCACAAGGATCTCGATGGCGCTCACGAGAAGAAGCTCGGCGAGAACCTCATCGGCACGACCAAGCGCGGCGTCGGACCCACCTATATGGACAAGATGAACCGCACGGGCCTGCGCATCCAGGACATGCTCGACGAGAAGATCTTCCGCGAGAAGCTCGAGGCGGCGCTCGCCTACACCAATCCCATCCTGAGCAAGGTCTACGAGGCGCCTACCTACACGGTGGATCAGATCTGCGCGACCTACCTTCCCATGGCGGAGCGCATCCGCCCCTACATCTGCGAGAGCTCGCTGTTCTTGAACGAGCAGCTCGAGAGCGGCAGGAATATCCTCTTCGAGGGTGCCCAGGCCACCATGCTCGACATCGACCACGGCACCTACCCCTTCGTCACCAGCTCCAACTGCACGGCAGGCGGTGCCGTTACCGGCTCGGGCGTGGGCCCCACCCATATCGACCGCGTGCTCGGCATCGCCAAGGCCTACCTTACCCGCGTGGGCTCCGGCCCCTTCCCCACGGAGCTTTTCGACGAGGTGGGAGAGACGCTCGGCAAGGTGGGCCACGAGTACGGTGTGACCACCGGCCGCAAGCGCCGCTGCGGCTGGTACGATGCGGTCGTGGTGAACTACGCCACCCGCGTGAACGGCCTCACCGATCTTGCCATCACCAAGCTCGACGTGCTGGGCGTGCTCGACACCATCAAGGTCTGCGTCGCCTACGAGTGCGGCGGCGTCCGCTACACCACCGTCCCCGAGCATCAGAGCGCGTTCTACCATGCCGTTCCCGTGTACGAGGAGCTTCCCGGCTGGAAATGCGATATCTCCGACGTCCGCAACTTCTACCGGCTCCCGCGCGAGGCCAAGGATTACATCGACTTCCTCGAGCAGCTGGCGGGCGTGCGCGTCTCCATCATCACCGTCGGGCCCGACCGCGATCAGACCATCAACCGGTATTGGAAGTAGCGATGCCCGACGCACCTGAGAGGATACCCGCCTGCGCGGTCGTCACCGACACCTGCTGCGACTTGAGTCCTGAGCTGCTCGGGCGGCTGGGTGTAAGCTGTTGCGGCTCTGCGCCGACGGTTGTCGAGCTCGCCGGGCTCTACCGTGCCCTCCTCGACGGGGGCTCTGCGTCCATCGTCTCCGTGCATGCGCGCGCAGTCGCGCCGCTCGCGAGGACCGCGGCCCTGTCGTTGGGCGGGGACGCGCAGGTGATCGTGATCGACACCGGTCTCGTCTCCGCTGCGCTCGCGTTCGTCGTCGAGCGTGCCGCCTTTGCCGCGGATTGCGGGGATCCTGCTTCGGAGGTCGCCGCGCGGGCAGCGGCCATCGCCCGCGAGACCGTCTTCTTCGTCATCGCCGATTCCCACGCCCCCTTCCAGGGTCCTGGCGGGCTCGGGGGCCGCATCGCGTACCTGCGCCGTCGCGCCCTAGGCGAGCGGCACCTCGTCCGCTTGGATGGCGGGGGTCGCACGGTGCTCGCCTCATCCACCGATCTCGCCGACCTTACCGGCCGCATCGCGCAGGCCTTCGGGACCCGCGCCCGCACGGCGGGAGCGCTCTGCCGCATCGAGGCTGCGGGCGATGGTGCGAAGGGCCTCGCCCAGCTCGAGAAGCCCTTCGATACCAACGAGTATGTCTCGCATCATCTCGCAACGCTCAGACCGGCACCCGCGCTCGCGCGCTATGCCGGACCCGAGGCCATCGGCATCGCCATGGTGCCCGAGTCCGTGTACGGAGGTCACGAGACGGCGCGCTTCGATCCCAGCCAGGACATCTAAGGAGAACCGACCATGGCTTCAACCATCCGCAAGATCGACATCCTGCTCTTAGGATCGGGGGGACGCGAGCATGCGCTGCTCGACAAGCTCGCAGACTCCCCGCATGCCGGCGCGCTCTACGTCGCTCCCGGCAACGGCGGCATGCTCGGCTCCGCGACATGCGTCGGCATAGATCCCGAATCGCCGATCGAGGTGGTCGCATGGGCGCTTGCCCACGACATCGGCCTCGTGGTCATCGGCCCCGAGGCGCCGCTCATGGCAGGCGTTGCCGATGCCTGCCGTTCGGCCCATATCCCCACCTTCGGGCCCAACCTCGAGGCTGCCCGCATCGAGGGATCCAAGAAGTTCGCCAAGCAGGTCATGGGCCGCGCGGGTGTCCCCACCGCCGCGTGGCGCTCGTTCACCGACGAGAAGGGCTGCCTCGACTACGTCGCCCGCCTCGACGGCCCCTGCGTGGTCAAGGCCGACGGCCTTGCCGCCGGCAAGGGCGTTATCGTCGCGAAAGACGCGGAGGAGGCCGCCGAGGGCGTTCGCGCGTGCTTCTCGGGAGCCTTCGGCGAGGCCGGCGACTCGGTGCTCATCGAGGAGGCCCTTTCCGGTCCGGAGTGCTCGCTGCTCGTGCTCACCGACGGCAGGACCGTGGTACCGCTCGCCACGAGCCAGGATCATAAGCGCGCCTACGAGGGCGATACGGGCCCCAACACGGGCGGCATGGGCGCGTACTCGCCGGTTCCTTCGGTCGCATCTGCCGAGTTCGATGAGATGATCGAGATCATGGAGCGCATCGTGGTCCAGCTCGCCGCCGACGGCACCCCGTATTCCGGCTGCCTCTACGGCGGCTTCATGCTCACCGACGAGGGTCCCAAGGTCCTCGAGTTCAACGCGCGCTTCGGCGACCCCGAGACGCAGGCCGTCCTTCCGCGCATGCATGCCGACCTCGTCGAGGTCATGCTCGCCTGCGATAGGGGCGTGCTCGACAGGGGTATGATCTCCTGGGATGACGACTGGGCCGTGTCCGTGGTGCTGGCGAGCGCCGGCTATCCCGGACCCTACGAGGTGGGCAAACCCATCACCGGCATCAAGGCGGCGGAAGCGCTTGAGGGGGTCACGATCTACCATGCCGGAACGGCGCTCGACGCCGATGGGACGCTCGTGACCTCGGGGGGTCGCGTCCTCGCGGTCACCGCCGTGGCACCCACCTTCGAGGCCGCCCGCGCCCGCGCCTACGAGGGGGCCGGCCTCATCGATTTCGACGGCAAATCCTTCCGCACCGACATCGGCATGAAAGCGGTCCCCGACCGCAGCGGGCTGTAGGGGGAGCCATGGTCGAACGGGACGTACGGGAGGATGGCCTGCCCATCCAGCCCGATACCATCATCGAGGCGGATGCCTACACCGCCCCCTCGCTGGACGATCTGCGCGAAGCCGCGCAGGAGATGCGCGCCTCGGCGAAGGCGTTCGCCTATGCTGGCGGATCCTCGGATGCCGGCGGGCTCCCCGTGGAGCGCGATCTGGTGCTCGGCGGCGACGATCCCCGCGACTGCGAGCTCGTCGAGGAGCCCATCTCCGAGGATACGCTCTTCTCGGGCGCTATCTTCGACGTGAGCCGCATCCACGTGACCCTTCCCAACGGCCACGGCTCGGTGCGCGACGTGGTGCGCCATCCCGGTGCCGTCGCCATCGTGGCCCTGACCGACGATGGCCGCGTCTGCCTGGTGCGCCAATTCCGCGCGGCGCTCGGCCGCGTGATGGTCGAGATCCCTGCAGGCAAGCTCGAGCCGGGCGAGGATCCGCTCGCCTGCGCCGAGCGCGAGCTCCTCGAGGAGACGGGCATGGTTGCCGAGCGCATGGCGTTCCTCACCACCATCGCCACGACCCCCGGGTTCACCGATGAGCTCATCCACCTCTACATGGCGACGGGCCTCTCCTTCGGTCCTGCGCATCCCGACGAGGATGAGTTCTTGAACGTCGATCTCGTGCCGATAGGCGAGCTCATCGATGCGGTGCTCGATGGCCGCATAGAGGATTCCAAGACCGTGTGCGGCGCGCTCATCTGCGATGCCGTGGCGCACCGCCTAGAACCTGCGGGCGCATAGGCGGCGTATGATGGGTTCCGCAAGGCCGGGTCTGCTCAAGCGATTCCTCTCGTACTATCGCCCCCAGCTCCACCTGCTCGCGATGGATACCATCGCCGCCCTCGTGCTCGCGACGATAGATCTCGCCTTCCCCCAGATCCTGCGCACCCTGACGGGCGGTTTGTTCACGCAGGAACCCGATGCCATCCGCAGCGCCCTCGCCTACCTCGGCCTCGGTATGGCCGCTATGTATGCCCTCCGCTTCGTATGCCGCTGGTTCGTCACCTCATGGGGCCATGTCAT
Source organism: Coriobacteriales bacterium OH1046 (assembly GCA_004010535.1). GTDB lineage: Bacteria > Actinomycetota > Coriobacteriia > Coriobacteriales > Atopobiaceae > RUG721. Next base: position 11,940 of record RQYE01000012.1, read on the forward strand.
GGGCGTGCGCATGGAGAGCCGCATGCGCCAAGATCTCTTCGACCAGTACGAACGTATGGGCTTCTCGTACTTCGACCGCCATAACATCGGCGACCTCATGAGCCGCGTCTCGAACGACCTCTTCGATATCTCCGAGGCCGCCCACCATGGTCCCGAATGGATCATCATCTGCGCCATCGAGATCGTCGGTTCCTTCATCATCCTCGCGCTCATCTCGTGGCGGCTCTCGCTCGCGTTGGCGCTCACCACGGCGCTGCTCTTCGCCTACGGCCTTGCCGCCAACAAGCGCCTTGCCGATCTCTTCCGCGACAACCGCAGGAAGATCAGCCAGGTCAACTCCCAGCTCGAGGATTCGCTCGCCGGCGCCCGCGTGGTCAAGAGCTTCGCCAACGAGGACGTGGAGAGCGAGAAGTTCGCGCGCTCCAACGAGGCGTATCTCGAATCCAAGGTGCGCAACTATCGCGGTATGGGCATCTTCACGGCAACGGTGTCGGGCTTCACGGGCATCCTCTACACGGTTATCGTGGTGTACGGTGGCCTGCTTATCGCAGATGGCCAGCTCACGCCCGCCGACCTCGCCACCTACGCGCTCTATGTCTCGATGTTCCTCTCGCCCATCATGACGATCCTCGACTTCACGGAGATGTTCCAGAAGGCCAAAGCCGGCTTCGAACGCTTTGTGGAGGTGCTCGACACCGTGCCCGATGTGGAGGACAGACCCGGTGCGTCCGCGCTCCGTGTGAGCGCTGGCCGCGTGCGCTTCGAGGGCGTACGCTTCTCCTACGATGGCGAGGACGATGTGATCCGCGGCCTCGACCTTTCGCTCGAACCCGGCAAGACGGTCGCGCTCGTGGGCCCGTCGGGTGGCGGCAAGTCCACGACCTGCGCGCTGCTCCCGCGCTTCTACGATGTGCGTGCGGGCAGCATCACCATCGATGGGCAGGATGTGCGCGATGTCACGCAGCGCTCGTTGCGCGAGGCGATCGGTGTGGTGCAGCAGGATGTATATCTCTTCGATGGCACCATCGGCGCGAACATCGCCTATGGCAAGCCCGGAGCCACCTTTGCCGAGATCCGCGCCGCTGCCCGTGCGGCCAATATCGCCGAGTTCGTCGAAGGGTTGCCCCAAGGCTATGATACCGAGGTGGGGGAGCGGGGCGCGCGCCTCTCGGGCGGGCAGAAGCAGCGTATCGCCATCGCGCGGGTGTTCCTCAAGAACCCGCCGCTGCTCATCTTCGACGAGGCTACTTCGGCGCTCGATAACGAGAGCGAGCATGCCGTGCAGGAGGCCTTGGCGGAGCTGGCGTCGGGCCGCACCACGCTCGTGATCGCGCACCGCCTATCGACCATCAAGGACGCCGACGAGATCGTGACCATCGAGGATGGGCGTGCGGTCGAGCGCGGCACCCACGAGGAGCTGCTCGCGCTGGGCGGAACCTATGCGCGCTACCATCGCATGCAATTCGGAGCGTAGGGGAGCGTCCGGCTGCCCTGCCGCCCTCGGCTCTCCGCCATGCGGTCAAATTACCGCGTGCGTATCCCTTTTGGGAAATCTGGGAGAAATAACCTGCGACGATGTGGAATAGCTTCCAAAAACAAACAAGTACTCGGCAACCCATGAGATCAGAGACATCACCATGCCCGCCTGGGCATCAGCTCGGCGAAGAGCTTGCCGCGACGGAGCGCCTGGGCGCTGTCAGTCGTTTCGGCCTCCACTCCGAGCGGCACCTCTCGCGGCCAACGTCCGGCGAGCTGGGGCAGGTCCTTCTCGACGGAGAGGGTTCTCAAGACCTCGATGGCCGAGGCATGACCGGGAAAGGCGTGCATGGATGGTGCCTCATGCAGCGGATAGCCTGCTGGCACGGGTGATTCTACCAAGCGATCAAGACTTTCCGAGCAATACTCGGCGAAAGGCCAGATGGATGATGACCTTTCCCAAAAAGAGAAGGATACGTGGTAATTCGTGCCTCCGTGCGGGGCGAAAAGCGACCTGAAACGAGCCTCTCAGTTCTTGAACGAGTGGATCGGCGCGGGGATGCGGCCTGTGCGCGAGACGAAGTCCTCGCATGAGAAGCCGTTCACCGCCATGATGGGCGCCCGGCCTAAGAGGCCGCCGAACTCGACCGTCTCGCCCACACCCTTCCCGATGACGGGGATGAGGCGCACCGCCGTGGTCTTCTGGTTGATCATGCCGATGGCCATCTCGTCGGCGATGATGCCCGAGATGGATGAGACGGGCGTGTCGCCGGGGATGGCGATCATATCCAAGCCCACCGAGCAGACGCAGGTCATGGCCTCGAGCTTCTCGATGGTGAGCGCGCCGGCCTCGACCGCGTCGATCATGCCCTGATCCTCGCTCACGGGGATGAAGGCACCCGAGAGGCCGCCCACATAGCTGCTTGCCATGATGCCGCCCTTCTTGACCTGATCGTTCAGGAGGGCGAGTGCGGCCGTCGTGCCGGGCGCTCCGGGGCGCTCTACGCCGATCTCGCATAGGATGTCGGCAACCGAATCTCCGATGGCGGGGGTGGGGGCGAGCGAAAGGTCGACCACGCCGAAAGGCACGCCCAAACGCTGCGACGCCTCGCGCGCGACGAGCTGGCCCCCGCGCGTCACCTTGAAGGAGGTCTTCTTGATCGTCTCGCAGAGCTCCTCGAAGCTTGCCCCGCGCATGCCCTCGAGCGCGTGCTTCACCACGCCGGGACCCGAGACGCCCACGTTGATGACGCAATCGCCCTCGGTGACGCCGTGGAAGGCACCGGCCATGAAGGGATTGTCGTCGGGTGCGTTGCAGAACACGACCAGCTTGGCACAGCCGACGGAATCGCGATCGGCGGTCGCGCGTGCCGTGGCGGCAATCGTCTCGCCCATGAGGCGAACCGCATCCATGTCGATGCCCACGCGCGTGGAACCGAGGTTCACCGACGAGCATACGAGCTCCGTCTCGGAGAGCGCTTGGGGAATCGAGCGGATGAGCAGCTCGTCGGCTGCCGTCATGGCTTTGGTGACAAGCGCTGAGTAGCCACCGATGAAGTTCACGCCAACCGCCCGCGCGGCGCGGTCGAGCGTTCCCGCCACGGTGGCGAACTCCTCCGACGCCTTGCATGCCGAGCCGCCGATCAGGGCGATCGGCGTGACCGAGACGCGCTTGTTGATGACGGGGATGCCGTACTCGCGCGCGATGGCCTCGCCGGTGGCCACGAGGTCACGGGCCTTCGTGCAGATCTTGTCGTAGATGACGGCGTTGAGCCGCCCGAGATCGGGGGTTATGCAGTCGAGCAGGCTGATGCCCATGGTGATGGTGCGGACATCGAGGTTCTCCTCCTCGATCATCTGGTTGGTCTCGATAGCCTCGGCGATGTTGATCATGGCGCACGTCCCTAGAGGCGATGCATGGAGTCGAAGATCTCCTCGCGCTGGCACTTCACGATCACGCCGAGCTCCCTGCCGCAGGTCTCGAGCTCGGTCGCGATGACATCGAAGGGCGCGGTCGCCTGAGCCATATCGACGATCATCATCATGTTGAAGAAGCCCGAGACGATAGTCTGCGTGATGTCGAGGATGTTGATGTTATGCTCGGCCATGTAGGCGCAGAGGCGCGCGATGATGCCCACCGCATCCTTGCCCACGACCGTGACGATGACGCGCTTCATGCGAGAATCCCTTCCCCTGCGATGTCTGTTCAATCTTAGCGTATGGAACGGGAGCGCCGTGTTGCCGCTATACTTATGGGGACGAAGCGTTAACAAGGAGGAACCGTGGCAACAGAGGCAGGCTCACCGCTGGTCGGGATCATCATGGGCTCGAAGTCGGACCTGTCGGCGATGGAGCCGTGCATGGCCCAGCTCGATGAATTCTGCGTTCCCTACGAGCTCGTCATCGCCTCGGCGCACCGCGCTCCCGAGAAGGTCCATGCGTGGGCGGGCAGCGCTGCCGGCCGCGGTATCAGGGTCATCATCGCCGCAGCGGGAAAAGCCGCGCACCTGGGGGGCGTCGTCGCGGCTTTCACCCCGCTGCCCGTGGTCGGCGTTCCCATGAGGACCTCCGACCTCGGAGGCATGGATTCCCTCCTCTCGATGGTGCAGATGCCCTCCGGCGTGCCTGTAGCCTGCGTCGCCATCGACGGTGCCAAGAACGCCGCCATCTACGCAACCCAGATCCTCGGCGCCGCGCTGCCCGAGTACCGTGAGAAGATCGTCTCCATGAAGCGGGATATGGCGAACGCCTAGCCACCGTGCCCTGAAAGGATCAGCATGCCCAGGCACTTCAAAGACGTACCGTTCATCGAGGATGGCGACGACGGCATCGAGGCCATCGACGTCCCCTCAACCCCCATCCCACGTCAGATGCCTGGCGACGAGTCCACCCGAAGGGCGACCCGTCCCGTGATGGGGTCCGTCTCGCGCGGCGACACCACGGGCTTCGTCTCGGTGGTGGGCGAGCCCGACGACAAGAACCGCAAGCGAAAGTACCAACGCCGCACCAAGAGGAGTGCGCACTTCGCCGAGACGGATCCCTACGATATCCGCGGCTATCGTTCGAAGGGCAGGGGCAGGAGGGCCGTCCGTGCCATCTCGACGGTCCTCTTCGTCGTGGGCGTCCTGCTCATGCTCGTCGCCGGCGGTCTCTGGCTCAAGGCGCAGTGGGACTACCACCAGCAGGATGTCGAGATCCAGAGGAAGCAGTCCTATGCGAGCGTCTCCGATGATCCCGACACGGCGCCGCGTGTCAACTGGGGCAAGCTCAGGGCCGATAACAGCGACATCGTCGGGTGGGTCCAGATCCCCGGCACCACCGTCAACTTCCCCGTCTACCAGGGCGAGGATAACGACGAGTACCTGCACACCAGCTCCGAGGGCGAATATGCGCTCGGCGGCGAGATCTTCCTCGACTACGAGAACACCGCTCCCGGCATGGCCGACAACCAGACGATCATCTACGGTCACCACCTGCGCAACGGTGCGATGTTCAAGGCTGTCGCCGACATGGACAACCAGGCCTTCTTCGATAGCATCGGGACGGTCTGGTATGTGACCGAGGATGCCGAGCACGAGCTCGTGCCGCTCATGTGCTACTATGCCGACCCCTACGACACCGAGGTGCGCCGCTTCGCCTTCGACAGCACCGAGGACTTCCACGGCTATCTCAACGCGATCCTCTCGAAAGCGGTCACCGCACGCTCCGATGCCGCTCAGGCCATCGAGAATACCGACCGCGTCTTTACGCTGGTCACCTGCAATTATCTCGACGAGATGGACGGCGATGGCCGTACCATCGTTGTCTGCATCCCCAAGAGCGACCTTCCCGGATAGGCCGCTTCCCGCCGGACAAGGATAGGAGAGGCCCATGGCCGATCAGAATGTTCCCGAGCACGTCACCTACGAGGATGCGGGTGTGGATACCGCCGAGGGTGCGCGCGCCGTCGACGCCATCAGGGCCGCCGTCGCGAGCACCAGCCGTCCCGAGGTCATCGGCGGTCTCGGCGGGTTCGGCTCGTGCTTCTCCGCAGCGGCACTCAAGGGCATGGAGGATCCGGTGCTCGTCTCGGGCACCGATGGCGTGGGCACCAAGCTCGCCATCGCGCAGCTCCTTGATCGGAACGATACTGTGGGGCAGGACCTCGTCGCCATGTGCGTCGACGATGTGGCGGCTGTGGGGGCGGAGCCCCTCTTCTTCCTTGATTACATCGCCATCGGCAAGCTCAGGGCCGAGACCGTTGCGGCTATCGTCGACGGTATCGCCGAGGGGTGCCGCCTGAGCGGCTGCGCGCTCGTGGGCGGCGAGATGGCCGAACACCCCGGCGTGATGGCTGCGGATGATTACGACCTCGCCGGCTTCGCGGTGGGCGTGGTCGACCGCCCCAAGATGATCGGGCCGGAGCTCGTGCAGGAAGGCGACGTGATCCTCGGCTTGCCGTCGAGCGGCATCCACTCAAACGGGTACTCGCTCGTGCGCAAGGTCGCCATCGAGGGTAAAACCGTCGGGGAGCTGAACGAGCCTCTCGACGAGCTGGGCGGGGAATCGCTCGCCGATGCCGTGCTGCGCCCTACCGCCATCTACGCGGGCGGGCTAATCGCTGCACTCAAGGCAGGCGCTCCCATCCATGCCATGGCCCACATCACCGGCGGCGGTATCACGGAGAACCTCGATCGGGCGCTGCCGGCCCATCTCGACGCCTTGGTCGATCGCGGCGATTCCGAGGCGGACGACGGTGCGTTTCCCATCCCCGCATGGGATGTGCCTCCCGTGATCGACTATATGGTGCGTGCGGCGGGCCTTACCGCCGATGAGGCGTACCGTACCTTCAATATGGGTGTGGGCATGGCCGCCATCTGTGCTCCCGATGACCTGGATGATGTTGCCGAGGCCCTTGAAGATCAGGGCTTCTCGCCGTTTTTGATGGGCGTGTGCGTTGCGGGGACGGGCAAGGTGGTATACCGATAACAGTTCCTGCCATGGCGTGCCCACTAGGAAGGAATGTCTCCATGAGCATCAGGCTGGGTGTTCTCATCAGCGGAAGCGGGACCAATCTGCAGGCCATCATCGACCGCATCGCTAGCGGCACGATCGACGCATCAATCGAACTCGTGGTTTCTTCTCGCGCGGATGCCTACGGTCTTATGCGGGCTCAAGCGGCGGGCATCCAGACCCTCACCATGGATAAGGGCTTTTACGACGAGGAGCACTCCGCCGATAGGATCATCGCCGCCGAGATGCGCAGCCGCAGCGTGGACTACATCCTCATGGCGGGGTATATGCGCATGGTGCACGCGCCGTTGCTCGACGCCTTCCCTAATCGCATCGTCAACATCCATCCCGCCCTGCTCCCCAGTTTCAAAGGTGCGCACGGCATCCGGGATGCATACGAATACGGCGTCAAGATTGCGGGCGTGACGGTGCATTTCGCCGACGATCGCTACGACTGCGGCCCCATCATCGCACAGCGCGCACTTGCCGTGGAGGAGGGCTGGACGCTCGATGAGTTCGAAGCCCACATCCACGAGATCGAGCACGACCTCTATCCCGAGGTTGTCGGGTTGCTTGTCGCTGGCCGTGTGCGCGTGACCGCAGGCGGCAAGGTCGAGATCTTGCCCACGTAGCAGTCTCGACAAATACCAGATCGTCTCGGCAACCTCCTATACGGCTACCGACGAGCTCGCAAAGCATATGGCCGAGATCATCGGTACCGCAGCAATCAGCGATCTCTGTCATCGGGCGGATTGGATTGGAGAGGGTGTCTGGAGGCGCCCTTCCCTCCCGAGGCCTATGAGCTTGGGGTTTGCATCAGGGGACCTCCACTTTGGGTTATATCCTAAGGAGGAGCGATCCTCTGCGCAGGCAGCTCTGATTTGTATTTTTCTAGAACCCGTAGGCTTATCCGCGAGCCCATCCGATCTCGAGTTTGTGTTTTCTAGAGCAAGGCAGTGTATGTATTACAAACTCGGGCGGGGCACCGATACTGTTTGCCCAGTTGTATCATTGAATATGTTGCCCGAGTTTGTACTCTCACGTATGCAGATTACAAACTCTACTCCCCTTCATCGCCAGATACTCAGCCCCGAAGATGGATCGATGGCCTAAAAGGCTTTTCAACAGCAATTGCCGACGATTGCATCCAAAACCAAGAGGATTATCTCTCAATCTATCAAGATCCTTGCTGATATCTCCCGTGAAGATTCCGTTACTCGAGAAAGCCCTCTTCATAACAGTTGTATTGCTTGGTACAGTCGTCTCCCAACATGAAAGGCGGTGTACGACATGCTGTTCTTAGGGTATGAAAGCGCAGTTCAATACTGGCGTGCTGTGCGTGCGGAGCTTGTGCCGTTTCCCCTATACTCACACGCTGTGGTTGTGGCGAACGAGGATCATCTTCTTAAGGAAATCCGTGAATCGGCACCGATGCTTCCGATCAAGGACCAGTTTGCACCGCAGCTCCTTGTGTCCCAGACGAAACTGATTCACCGGTCGGAGGGGATCGGCTACCACCTCTGTTCGAAGACTCTGCCAAAAGGATCTTTCTACCAGCATACCTATGGCGTCTCTATTGCTGCGCCAGAGCTCAGCCTTCTTCATGCGGCAAAAGCTGTGGGTTCTAAAGGTATCGTCACCCTGCTCGAGCTTTGCTGTGAATTCATGGGCTGCTATACCTTATGCGAGGGGACTATGCGCGGTTTCGTCGAGTGCCCTCCCCTCGTCACGCGCGAGCGCCTAATCGAATACATCGGCAACCTCCCACGTGGAACCCGAGGCGGTGCGCTTCTCCGCCGCGCTGTCGCGCTTGCGGGAGAAAATTCCCGCTCGCCGCGCGAGACGGAATGCTTCCTCGCTATGACTCTGCCTCCAGAGATAGGCGGCTTCAACCTTCCCTGTCCTACGATGAATCCGCCGATTCCCATCAGCGAAGAGGATGGGGTGCTTTCGGATGATGACCACTACTTGGCTGATCTCAACTGGAGCGACAAGAATACCATCTTCGAATATGACGGGGATTTCGATCACAGCTCTCCAAGCAGGGTCGCAAGGGATAAGGAGCGTCGCAGCGTGCTCGCGTCGATGGGCCATACGGTAATCGTCGCCGTCAAGGATTCGATGAGCGAAGATGACTCATACCTGAGAAAAATCGCGCAAGTGTTCCGTGCGCTGGACATTCCAATGCCTTCTTTCAACAGCAAGGAACAAGCCGCCCAGTTCAAGCTGCGCAGGGTCCTCTTCAACCCCATTCATCATTTTGCCTCTCCGTACATCACGCCGATTATTCCGAATAGAGAGGATGCAAAGAACGATTGGGATTGAGTGGCTTGCTAAAAGCGTGGTCATAAAGGCAGTTGCGAGAATCGCTAAAGACGAGTTTGTATTTCCTGAGCAGATGAAAGAACGATGATACAAACTCGGCACGGGAAGATTTCCGTTTATCCAGTTGAGCGGGCCGAAACCTTTGCCGAGTTTGTATTCGACGCAGGCGGTAATACAAACTCGGCAAGAATACTTTCCCCAAACTCAGGCAGATGTCCAATTTTTGCCAGTATGCCCTCCAGCTGCTAGAATAAGTCGATCGGACATACGCAGTTAAAACACAGGAGAGTCCGTGCCTACGCAGAGAATCGACAAGACTCGTCTACGCGCTGCCGCCTCCGGCGCCTCACTGCTCGAAGACGCACCCTTGGAGCAGATCCTCCTCGGCCGTTATCGTGTGCTCGGCAGTGCCGGTACCGGCGGATTCGGCATGGTCTGCATATGCTGGGATGTGCGCCTGCAGCGTCGCGTGGCCATCAAGCGCATCCCCGTTGCCAACCCACGGTACCTCGATGACGAGTCGATGGCCTCCACCGCCGGCGAAGTTCTTGCCGAGGCGAGGACCGCCTGCCTGCTCGCCCACCCCAACATCGTGACCGTCTTCGACTTCGAGATCGATGAGGCCTTCGCCTATCTGGTGATGGAGTATGTGGACGGCCTTACCGTGGCAGAGCTCTTGCAGCGCGTCGAGGGCGGCGCGCTCACCCATCAGGAGGCTGCCCACATCCTCTCATCTGTTGCTGACGCCCTGTCGTTCGCGCACGAGAACGGCGTGCTCCACCTCGACATCAAACCGACCAACATTATGATCGACCGTGCCGGGACCGTGAAGCTCGCGGATTTCGGCATGGCCACGCTCGCCTCGGCCGCAGGATACGGTGGCGCGCGCGGCGGCACCATCGGCTATATGCCCCCCGAGCAGATCGAGGGCGGACTCGTGGATGAGCGGACCGATATCTTCTCGCTTGCGGTCGTTCTCTGGCAGGTCCTTACGGGTAAGAGCCCGTTTGCGGCTTCTTCAGCCGAAGCCTCGCTCGACAAGATCGAGCGCGGTCCCAAGCCCCCGGTCTCCAAAACCGACCCATCTTTGGCGGGCATCGTCGAAGATGCGCTGTTCCAGGCGCTTTCTCCTAATCCGCAGGACCGTATGGCCGACATCGGGGACTTTGCCCGGGATGTGCTCGCCGATTTGGGCGATCCCGAAGATGGGGAATCCTCGCTGCGCGAGCTCGTGGGACAATCCTCCGAGGGCGAGGACGCGGGCGATCCGGGTTGGGGTGTCCGCCACCTGCCCTTCGACGTGCGCTTCCCTTGGGCCGAGACCGCGATCGTGCGCCTGCTCACCGCAGCCCTGGCCTTCTTGGCGGTGCGTATCGCCCTTGCGCCTGTGCTGGAGCACGATGCCAGCGCTACCCTCACGGGAGCCCTCGCCGCCGCTGCCGTATCCGCACTCTGGCCTCCGCTGGGCTCGATGCTCGCGGGTGCCGCCACGGTTGCCGCCGTTGCAACCACGCTTGCGACCAACATGTCCTTCCCGCTATCCGGCCTCGCGGCCCTCGCGTTCGCGTTCTGGTGGATCGTGGCCGGGCGCCGCGCCCACCTCGCCTCCGCCGCGCTGCTGCTCCCCATGGTGACGCCGTTCCCCATCGCGGGTGTCGCGCTGGCCATCTACGCGCTCGAGCCTCTCGAGGCCCTTGCGACCGGCATGGCGGGCTATCTCTTCGGCACGTTTTTCGCGCTTGCAGTCGAGGCCGGGTTCGCGGCCACTCCGCTCGTCTATGCCCTCATGGAGACATTCGTGCGCCCCGAAGTCTGGGTCATCATGCTGGGTTGCGGTTTCGCGGCCTTGGCGGGATCGGCCTTCGTGGGGCGGGGGAGCGTGGCGGCGGGCATCTTCGGCCAGCTCCTCGGCTGCGCCGTTGTCATAGCTGGGCTTATTTACGCTGCTCACGTGGAGAATGGCGGAATATGGACCGCTCCTGATGCCTCGGCTGTTGCTTGCGCGGTATCCTTAACCTTATGCATGTGCGTTGCGACAGCCCTGAGGGGCCCGCTCCAATGGGACCAGGAAGGCGATGAACAATGAGCTTCTTATCCGACTTCGAAAGCCGCATTGCCGCGCTTTTCGAGACTGCCCCCCAAGGATATGTCGAGCCCTTCTCCTTCAAGAAGCTCGCCAAGCATGCTGCCAAGGAGATGGAGAACGAGACGTACGAGATCGACGGCATCGATACCGCTCCCGCCCTCTACACCGTGCTGGTCTCGTCCGTCGACGACGGCCTCATGCGTCCGCTCTACGCGTCCATCACCGATGAGATCTCGACTTTCATTGCCTCCCAGGCCAACAAGAGGGGCTATGTTTTCGTAGGAAGGCCCCTTGTGCGCTTCATGGTCGATCCCGCGCTCAAATCGGGCAGGTTCGCCGTCTTCGCCGAGAATATCGACGCATCCACGCTCTCCCGCCTGCACAAGGAGGAGAAGGACTTCCTTGCCGGAAATGCCAGGGTGGGCGGCGCGGCAGCCCAGTCGGGCGTCGCCCCGATCCCGGCTCCCTCCTCCGCTCCCGATCCGCTCCCGCTTGGCAGCATCATCGCCGATGACGGCTCCGACGTCCTCGCTGAGGATGCCGCCGACGATCTTCCGCCGCTCTCCCCGCTTGATTTTGCCGCTGCGCCCCAGATCCCCCAGACACGGCGCCGCGTCTCCGCCATCGACGTCCCGGCCGCCGCTCCCGCCGCGCCGGAAGCCGTTCCTGCGCCCCGGCAGGCTCCTGCGGCAACCGCGCTCCTCATCGACCGCCAGACGGGCCGCACCTTCCCGCTTGCCGCGCCGTCCGCCATCATCGGCCGCGAGCGCAGCCAATCCACCGTGGTGCTTACCGACCCCAATATCTCGCGCCGTCATGCGGAGATCACGTACGACGGTCGCTCTTGGCATATCATCGATCTGCGTTCGACCAACGGGACGCTCGTGAACGATGTCGATGTCGATGAATGCATTCTGCGCGACGGCGATCTCATCACGGTCGGCCTCACCAACCTTGAGTTCAGGGAGAGCTAGCATGATCGATCTCGTCCTGTTCGCAGGGCGCATCATCTTCGTCGTCCTGATGTACCTGTTCCTGTTCGCTGCCATGCGCGCGGGCATCGGCCTCGTGCGCGGCCAGCGCAAGGATGCCGCCATCTGGTCGATCGACGTCGAGAAGGGCATGCAATCGCTGCGCGGCCTGCATGTGGATATCCTGGGGCCGGTGGTGGTGGGACGTTCGCCGAGTTCCGATATCGTGATCGACGAGCCTTACGTCTCCGCTACGCACGCGCGTTTCTCGCTCCAAGGGCCGGCGCTCGTCCTCGAGGATCTCGGCTCCCTCAACGGGACCTTGGTCAACAACCATAGCATCGAGCAAGCGGTCACCATCAGGGATGGTGATGAGGTTCAGATTGGCGATACGATCATGCGGGTGAGCCGCCGATGAACGACGATCAGAACACCAAGTCCGTGGAGCCGGCCGAGGCCCCCGGACGCGTGGCTGTTCCCGTCGAGAACCGCATCGGCGACGACGTGGCCTCGGGGCGGAACCACTTCATCTCATGGGGTTGCCGCTCCGATGTGGGTTTGGTCCGCACCCACAACGAGGACTCCTTCCTCGTGCGCACGCCGCTGTTCGTGGTGAGCGACGGCATGGGCGGCCATGCCGCCGGAGAGGTCGCGAGCTCCATCGCCGTCGAGACCATCGGCACCCGGGCTCCTGCCGAGCCCGACGATATCCTACTGGGAGCCGCGGTCGAGGAGGCCAACCGCGCCGTCATCAAGGGAGCTGCCGAGGGTCGCGGCAAGCCCGGCATGGGCTGCACCGCATCCGCCGTGCTCATCAAGGGCGACCGCATGGCGATCGCCCATGTCGGCGACTCGCGCGTGTACCTGCTCCACGAGGGAAGGCTCGTCCGCGTGACGCACGACCACTCCTTCGTTGAGGAGCTGGTCGATGCGGGTCAGATCACCGAGGACGAGGCACGTGTCCACCCGTCGCGCTCGGTCATCACGCGTGCCTTGGGCTCCGATCCCGATATGTACTCCGATCACTTCACGCTCGACGTCCGCAATGGGGATCGTGTGATCCTCTGCTCCGACGGCCTCTCGTCGATCGTCGCCGACCACGAGATAGAGCTGCTCGCGGTCTCGAGCGCAAGCCCCCAAGCCGCCGCAGACAAGCTCGTCTCCGCAGCGCTCACGGCAGGCGGTGCGGACAACGTCACCGTGCTCGTGATCGACATCTTGAACGATGGCATCGCCGAGGCGGCCCGCAGGCGTCTGATGCAGCGCATCGGCATCTTCGCCGCAGGCGTCGCGGTGGCGCTCCTCGCCGTCTCCGCCCTGTTCATCGCCTTCGTCAAGAGCGAGTGGTACCTTGCTCCCAACGGCGAGACCGTGGGCATCTACCAAGGCATCCACGCGGATGTTGCGGGGTTGCCGCTCTACGAGCTCATCGAACCGACGACCATCCTCATCAAGGACCTGCCCGACGCCGTGCAGGTGCAGCTCGAGCGGGGTATCCAAGTCTCGAGCGAGGAAGAGGCCCGCGCCATCGTCGAATCGTATCGCGATCAGATCGACGCCGAGAAGACCCGCGCCGCCGAGAAGGCGGAGGAGGCCAAATCGGATGGCGATCCCACCGGTGCCACCGTCACCCCGTCCGACGAGGCCCCCGAAGGCGAGGCCGCAGCAGGTGCGAATGCCGCGCAGAACGCGGGCCAGACTCCGGATGGCACCCCGGCGGAAGACGACGGGGGAGGTGAGTAGGGCATGGGCCGCGAGCATGGATTGGGACGCAACGTGGAGCTCGGCCTCCTCATCCTGGGTGCCATCCCCGTCACGCTGCTCTATGCGATGTACGTGCTCAACACCTCCACCGAGCTCACGTTGGAGACGCTTGCCGTGCCGGTCGCGCTCTTCGCCGCATTCACGGCAGCCCATATCGCCGTGCGCTTCCTCGCGCCCGCAGCGGATCCGGCGCTGCTCCCGACCGTCTTCGTGCTTGCGGGCATAGGCATCGCGTTCGTCACGCGCCTCGCCCCCACCCTTGCCGTCAACCAGGTCATCTGGCTCTTCCTCTCGGTCGTTTCCATGATCGCCACCTTGATCGTGGTGCGCAACCTCGACGATCTGGCCCGCTACAAGTACACCCTCGGGCTCGCGGGCGTCATCCTGCTCGTGGCCCCTATGGTCTTCGGCGTGGAGATAAACGGCTCCAAACTCTGGCTCCAGTTCGGTGGCTTCTCGTTCCAACCCGGCGAGATCGCCAAGGTGCTGATGGTCCTCTTCCTCGCCGCCTACCTTGCGGCCAACCGCGAGGCCCTTTCGGTATCCACGCGCAGGATCGGGCCCCTCTCGTTCCCGCGCCCGCGCATGCTCCTGCCGCTTTTCGTGATGTGGGGCCTCTCGCTTCTGGTGGTCGTCTTCGAACGGGATCTGGGCAGCGCCCTGCTGTTCTACGCGTTCTTCGTCATCATGCTCTACTCGGCGACGGGCCGCATGGGCTACGTCGTGGCGAGCATCCTGCTGCTGCTCGTGGGCGGCGCGCTCTGCTACTTCCTCTTCGGGCACGTGCGCACGCGCATCTCCATCTGGATCGATCCGTGGGCGGACGCGCAGGGGGGCGGCTACCAGATCGTGCAGTCGCTCTACTCGCTCGCTGACGGCGATCTGGTGGGCACGGGCATCGGCAGGGGCCTGCCCACGCTGATCCCCGTCGTCGAGAGCGACTTCATCTTCTCCGCCATCGGCGAGGAGATGGGCCTTCTCGGCGCCTCCGCCGTCATCATCCTGTTCATGGTCTTCACGGTGCGCGGCCTCGCCACGGCGGCGCGGGCCAAATCCGATGTCTCCGCGTTCACCTCGATCGGACTCACCTGCGCCATCGCGTTCCAAGCGTTCCTCATCATCGGCGGCGTCACCAAGCTGCTGCCGCTTACGGGCGTGACCTTGCCGTTCATGAGCCAAGGCGGATCCTCGCTGCTGTCGAGCTTCATCGCGGTGGGCCTGCTGCTGCGGTGCGGCGATGAGGCGACCGGGCACGAGACCCAGCTCGAGAGCGCCGGCCTCGAGGCGGCCGCGCGGCGCGGCACCGGGGCGGCTGTGCTCCGAGGCGCCCACGTGCGAGGCACGTTCGGCCTGCTCACGCCCGAGTCGGGCGTGCTGGGACGCGTGGCGCTCGCCAACCGCATCACGGCCGCCATCACCACCTTCGCTGTCTGCTTCGCCGCGCTCATCGCCAATCTCACGTGGATCCAAGTCGTCGATGCCGAGAGCATCAGGGGCCTGCCGGGCAACAACCACACCATCGTGAGGAGCGCCTATGTGCAGCGCGGCGCCATCATCACCTCCGACGGCGTGACGCTCGCCGAAAGCGTCCAGCAGGATGATGGCTCGTATCGCCGCAGCTATCCGCAGGGCAGCATGGCCATGCACACCACCGGATACGTCTCGGTGCGCTTCGGGACGACGGGTATCGAATCGAGCATGAACGAGACCCTGACCGGCCATGCGGACTACTCCGATTGGCGGAACGCGCTGTACTCGCTCGCAGGCGTCAGCACGCCCGGCTCGTCGGTGGTGCTCACCCTGAACTCGCAGATGCAGGCATCCGCTGAAAACGCGCTTGCCGGTCATGTGGGCGCTATCGTGGTGCTCGATCCCCAGACAGGCGCCGTCCTCGCCAAGGCGTCCTCGCCCACCTTCACCGTGGATGACCTCGAGGAGTACATTCTCGGCTATTCCGAGAACGCGCCGCTTCTGGATCGCACGACCGACACGCTCTACGCTCCGGGTTCGAGCTTCAAGGTGGTCACGCTCTCCGCAGTGCTCGATACGGGAGCGGCGACGCTCGATACCATCGTGCCCGCCCCGCCCGAGATGGAGATCGGCGGTGCCGAGATCGCGAACTACGGCCACAACGATTATGGCGAGCCCACGCTGCGCGAGGCGCTCGCCCTCTCGTCCAATACCGCCTTCGGATCGCTGGGCGTCCAGATCGGTGCAGATACGCTCGTGCAGTATGCCCGCGCGTTCGGATACGGCACGGCGCTCGGACAGGACTTCTCGAGCGCCATCTCGGTCATGCCCGACTCTGCGGAGATGACCGAGTGGGAGACGGCGTGGGCCGCATGCGGACAGCCCGTGGGCGAGCACGCCAGCCCCGCCGGCCCGCAGATGACCGTCATGCAGAATGCCGTCGTGGCGGCGACCATCGCCAACAATGGTATCGTGATGAGCCCCTATCTGGTCGATCACATCCTCTCGCCCGAGGGTGCGGTCATCTCCACGACGGAGCCGCGCTCGCTCGGCCAGGCGATAAGCCCGCAGACGGCAGAGCAGGTCAAAGACGCGATGCTGGCCGTGGTCGACCATGGCACCGGATGGCGCGCGCAGATAGAGGGTGCGATCGTGGCGGGTAAGACGGGTACGGCGCAAGTGGGGGATGGGCAGGTCAACTCGGCGTTCGTCGGGTTCGCCCCCTACGAGAACCCCACGCTCGTCGTATCGGTCTACATCGAGGGATTGGGCGAGGATGTCGAGGGGGTTGCCACCGTCCTCGGCGGGCAGGTCCTCGCCAGGTGCCTTTCCATCCAATCCGCGGGTGCTGCATAAGGGGATCTGATCGCGCGCAAGCGCGTGGGCAAAGGAGAGTACGATGGTGTTGAAGAAGCTCGGAGGCCGCTACGCGGTCCAGGACAAGATCGGCGCGGGCGGCATGGCCACCGTATACCGGGGGCTCGACGAGGTCCTCGGTCGCACGGTCGCCATCAAGACCATGTTGCCGCAGTATGCGACCGACCCCTCGTTCGCTGCTCGCTTCAAGCAGGAGGCGCAGGCGGCCGCCGCGCTCCAGAGCCCCTACATTGTGAGCGTGTACGATTGGGGCAAGGACGAGGACACCTACTACATCGTCATGGAGTATCTGCGCGGCACCGATCTCAAGAGCGGACTACGCAAGCACGGTGCCCTCGAGAGCAAGAAAGTCGCCCAGATCGGTTCCCAGATCGCCCAAGCGCTCTCCGTCGCCCATAAGCACGACATCATCCATCGCGACATCAAGCCGCAGAACATCATGGTGCAGCCCGATGGCAACATCAAGGTGATGGACTTCGGCATCGCGCGCGCCAAGAACAGCCACCTCACGCAGGACAATTCCGTGCTCGGCACCGCCCATTACGTGTCGCCCGAGCAGACCCAGGGCAAGGATCTCGGTCCCACCACCGATATCTACTCGCTCGGCGTGGTCATGTACGAAGCCGCCACCGGCCAGGTTCCCTTCCAAGGCGACGATGCCATCTCGGTGGCCCTGAAGCAGGTCAATGAGCTCCCCGTGCCCCCCAGCCAGATCAATCCCGCCATCGATCCCGCGCTCGAATCCATCATCCTGAAATGCATGGAGAAAGACCCTGCGAATCGTTTCCAAAGCGCCAACGAGCTCTACCGTGTGCTGCGCGACTATCTCGCGGGACGTATCACGTCCATTCCAACGACCACGCAGGTCGCGACGATAACCAATACCGCCAACCTCGACTCGGCTGCAGCCACGATGACCTCGACCCGCCCCATCGCGCGCGCCGCCCGGCAGAGTGCGACGGGGCAGTACCGCCCGCAGACGGCGACCCAGCAGGCGCTCGAGATGGAGGCGGGTCGCCGCAAGCGCAAGATCCGCAACACCGTTCTCGGCATTCTTGCGAGCCTCGCGGTTATCGCGGCGGCGATCTTCTTCGTGACATCGGTCCTAGGGGACAGGGAGGGGCAGTATCCCGTCCCCAACTACATGTACTTGTCCCAAGAGGAGGCCGAGCAGCAGATCGAAGCCGATGAGCATTTCACCTTGGGCGAGGTCGATGAGAACTACTCGGAGACGGTGCCCGAAGGCCATGTCATGGAGCAGACGCCTGCCCCCAATCGTTACTTTCCCGAGGGAACGGCGATCGACCTTATCATCTCCAAGGGCCCGACTCCTGCGGAGTCGGTCACCGCGCCCGATCTGCTCGACAAGACGGCATCCGAGGTCGATGAGATACTGCGCGAGCTCAAGCTCATAGGGCGCGCGGGTGACGAGGTCTACTCCGATCTCCCCGCAGGCCACGTGGCCGAACAGGATCCTGCCCCCGGTTCCGCGATGAAGGCGGGCGATACCATCACCTATCACCTGTCAAAGGGAACCGAGCAGGCCATTGTGCCCGACGTCCTCAACGATACCGAGGAGGGCGCCCGCGAGGCGCTGACCGCCGCCGGCCTCGAACCCGAGGTGAGCTATGCGAGTTCGAACAACGTATATGCGGGCCGCGTTATCAGCACCTATCCTGGTCCCGGCGAGACGGTCGATCGTGGCTCCACGGTTACCATCACCATATCCACCGGACCCTCGACGCAGGATATACCCAACGTGATCGGCATGGATTACGAGAGCGGCATGGCTGCGCTCAACGACGCGGGCTTCTATATCGACCCCGTCTACGAGGAGAATGATGCTGCTGTCGGGACCATCATCGGGCAGGCCCCCACGGGATCGGCGGTTGTGGGCTCGACCATCACGATCACCATCTCCACCGGGCCCGCAGCACCCAATCCGCCCGGGGACGGAGGCACGCCCGGCGGCTAAGAGGGCACGTAGAGGCATCTCGCACAGAAATGCGGTATTCGCGATTACCGCAGCCACCGCCCCTGCCCGTGGGGGCTGGTGCGCCTTTAACCTGATCTTTTATGATCGCCGCAGTTCTTCTCGTCCTCTCAAACTGCGGTGATCGCGAATACCGCAGCTTTTAGGCGGGTGGTCCGCCGCCTTCCACCGCACGATTCGCCAAGCAATGCCTACGTAGACATTGCTTGCATAGACTTCCAGAGAAAAGCTACTATAATGTACATGTACAATAAGTACATTTATAGACGAGGCACAGACATGGATATAGTCATAAGCAACAATGCGGATAGGCCGATCTACGAGCAGATCACATCGCAGATAAAGTCCATGATCATGAGCGGCGCGCTACAGTCGGGAGAAGCGATCCCCTCGATGAGGGTATTGGCCAAAACGCTTCATGTAAGCGTCATCACCGTCCAAAAAGCATATGAAGACCTACAGCGAGATGGCTTTATCGAGACAACGGTTGGAAGGGGGAGTTTCGTCTCTGCGCGGAACAAAGAGTTCTATCAAGAGGAGCAGCAGCGTATTGCAGAGGGATATCTGCAAAAAGCAGCAGAAATCGGGCGGATAAGCAATATCTCGCTGTCGAAGCTGGTCGAGGTATTGGAGCTGTTTTATCTGGAGGACGAATGATATGGGCTGTGCTTTGGAATTAGACCATGTATCGAAAAAATACGATGGGTCGGGCTTTTCTTTGGAAAACATATCTTTCCGGTTGCCTACCGGGACGGTGATGGGATTCGTCGGAGAAAACGGCGCTGGGAAGACAACGACCATCGGGTGCATCCTCAATACCCTGTTTTGCGATTCCGGCTCTGTCCGGGTGTTCGGGAAAGAGATAAGCGATCAGAACGTAGAGCTGCGAGATGATATCGGAGTTGTCTATGACGGGGATAATTTCCCAGGGTACTTTACAGCTGCGCATATAGCGCATGTGTTCCGAGGAGTATACAGAAAGGGGCTTGCCTAGTTTAGGGGTCTCTCCCGAAACTCCTTGAGAAGAAACTTGTACATGTCCCGCCCCCTCATGTTGAACCTGAACTCGCATTCCTTGAGATGGAGGTAGAAGTCCTCCTTGGCTATCCCCTGGTATTTTACCAGC
>RQYE01000013.1 GCA_004010535.1 Coriobacteriales bacterium OH1046
AGGCGTGTCATTCTACACCCCGTTCGAACTGTACGCCGGCTTCGCGCCTGATAGGGCATGCAGCGCGGAGATCTTCGCACTGGTCGACCCCGCCGACTGGGACGCGGCCGCCCCCGGCGACTACGAGGCCACGGTGACCTACGAGTCCTATCTTGGTTGATTTTAAAAATTCCGGCATAGAGCACGCCACAGCAGACGGAAAGGAACCCGTATGACGAAGCGAATCAAGATACTGGCGGTTCTGGCCTGCATGCCGCACCTCGCGTGCCGAGCAGAGCGCAGCTCCCGCTCGGAGTAGGGAAGCCGATAATGAATAACGAACGCACCCGGACATGGAGAAGCAGGGCCGTCTTGCTCCTCTTCGTCGTCATCGCTGCAGTTGCCGTCATCGCCGCTTCGATTTTGTTGCGCGACACCTCAGGACAACCTGTTGACACCGCGCAAGAACAGCAGGCGGAGGAAGCACCGGAGAAGCTGACGGACACCATCGCCATCCCGCAGTTCGGATGGCTCAACCTGACTGCCGACAGCCGCGAGCAGACGCTGACCTTCCAAAATCCGGAGCAGAACTTCTGCTGGTTCAGGATCTCGCTGCTCTTGGAGGACGGTACCGTCCTCTGGACGAGCGAGTTGATCGCTCCGGGCGAGGAGTCCGCTCCTGTCGTCTTGTCGATGCCCCTTGCTGCGGGCGAGTACGAGAATGCCGTGCTGAAATACGAATGCTTCAGGATGGATGAGGAGCAGACGCCGCTCAACGGAGCAGAAGGTCGCCTGACTTTGAAAGTCGCGTAAACGATCGGAAGGGGACGCTTCCCTTTCTGTTATTTGCCCAGATAGACCCCTAATGACTGTACAGTCACCGAGGGTCTGTCTGGGCAAACGCCCTCTAGAGCCCTGCACGCACGACCTTCTCGGCACGTTTGCCCAGCAAAGCTCCTATCGACTGTACAGTCACCAAGGTCCTTGCTGCGGGAATGGCGGAGACAGAAGGGCCCGGTTCGCGAGCGGTGGGCAGAGAGGGGCGCTCTCCCGTTCACTGAGCCCTGGCAACGATCATCCCCATCGGGACACGATCATCCCCGGGATGTTCGTGAACACCTGCGGGATGATCGTGTCCCGATGGGGATGATCGTGCGGGCTCGCAGCGAGGTTCCATCATGGACCGATCCCACATCGCCAAATCACCTCCGCGACGTCCAGTGAGCGCGACTCGCCGTGTTCTGCAAGGTAGGCGGCCTCCTCGTTCTCGCCCTCGTGCCGTCACGGATCTTTCCGGCAACGTTCTCCGACGGATTGTCGGAAAGGAGTAGGAGGACTGACGAGGCCTCGGGATCGAACCGCTCGGAGAGTGCGTATGCCCGATCGATGCGGTAGCGCTCCTCCGCCAGGGCATGGTCGATTGCGGCGTGGGTTTTGCATGCACGCGAGAGGGATCCTTCCGTCCCGTGTTCCTGAGGCGCGCCTTCCATGCCCTGTCTGGTGCCTCGATACGCGAGCAACGCCTCCATCCAGCCATCGGGCAAAAGTGCCGGCATGGCTTTTAGTGACTGTGCAGTCACCGAGGATCCTGCTGCGGGAATGGAACAGGGGGTGCACTCCCTTCCCTGCTCACCCCCGAGGGCGCACGCGGCGCACGATGAAGCAGCTGTGGATGCGCGGATTGCGCTCGAAATCGTGCGGGATCGTGCGGGCGGTGATGTCTTCTAGCGAGACGCCCGCGCGGGCGAGGGCGTCCGTGTCGGGCTTGAAGCTGCGCAGGTTGCACGAGAAGATGCAGACGCCCTCCTCGGAGAGCAGGCGCGACACATCGATCAGCAGCTCCGCATGATCGCGCTGGACATCGAAGGAGCTCGTGCGCATACGCGCTGAATTCGAGAAGGTCGGCACGTCGCAGAAGATGAGCTCGTAGCGCGATGCCCCCCGCGCATGACGCTGCTCGTCCACCCATGCCAGAGCATCCGCCTGCACGAAGCGGTGCCCCGCGCCTTCGAAACCGTTGCGCGCCATGTTGCGCGCGGCCCAGTCGAGCGAGGGGCGCGAAAGATCGACGGTCGTGGTCTCGAGCGCTCCCCCATCCGCCGCATAGCAGGTAGCCGTGCCCGTGTAGGCGAAGAGGTTCAGGAAGCGCTTGGGCGCGGGTGCCCGCTTCATCATCTCGCGCAGCTCGGCGCGCGTGGTGCGGTGATCGAGGAAGATGCCGCAATCCAGATGCCTGCCGAAATCGATCTCGAATGCGAGGCCGCCCTCATCGATGATATGGACGGCATGCGCTGCCCCGGTGCCCTCCTCGGCGTATTGCGAGCCGCCGCGTCCCCGAGAGCGTGTGCGGAGGCTCACGTGCCGGGGATCGATGCCGAGAACCGCAGGAGCGATGGCCACCGCATCGCAGAGACGCTTGCGGGCGAGGTCGGCATCGACGGAGGCGGGCGGCGCATACTCGGCTATCGAGAGCCAGCTGTCCTTCTCGTCGCCGAGGCTGCCGTAGAGCTCGATGGCGAGCGCATAATCGGGAAGGTCGGCATCGTAGACGCGGTAGCAGGAGATGTCCTCCCGCGCCGCCCACTTCCTGCGCTCGCGGGCGACCTTGGCGAGGCGGGCGGCGAACTGGTCGGAGGCGGGAACCGAGACCGCCACATCGTGGACCGACCCGTCGGGAGCCTTGCACGGCACGCGCAGGCGGGGCCGCACGGCGGCAACCTCGATGCATTCCATGACGGCATCTGCGCGGCCCAGCAGGACCCGGCGCGTCTGGAGCGGCTCGGCGCCCAGCAGGCCCGCCAAGCCCTGACGCGAGAAGAGCACGGCGCGCGCCGTCTGCGGACAGGCCGGGAGTATGCGCTCCACGCGATCGCGGAGGGCGGCCTGTTGCACGAGGGCATCCGCGAAGACCCACGAGCCATCGAGGATGAGGAGGCGCATATCCGTGCCGGCCGCATCAGAGCCGATCCCATCCTCGAGGGCACCGTCGCGCAGCTCTGCGGCAAGCCCGAGCTCGCGCAGGTTCCTGCGCATGCAGCCGGAGCTCTGCGATCCCTCGCCCAATGCAAGGAGGGGTGCCTGCGGGGACCTGCGGGCCGCTCGCGCCTCTGCGATGAGCTTCTCGGCAAGCGCTGCATCGAAGCCTCCCCACGCCTCGCATCCAAGGCGAGGGCGCAGGAGGCCGGGCGCGACGTTCTCGGTATGGAGGGCGGCCTCGAGGGCAAGCGCCTCGCCCGTGGTGAGGAATGCGAGCGGGGAGCACCCATCCCATCCGCCCATGCGGATCAGGGCCGCTGCGTAATCGCTCCGCAAGCCCGTCTGCCGACGCTGACCGAGACCGCGCGCGAAGAGCGGACGCGCGCCCGTGAGCACGACGCCCACCGTCGCACGCACGTCACGGATGCGCAGCGACACCACCGTATCGGGCCGCTCGCGGTCGACGGACGGCCGCAACCCATGCCGCGCGTAGATACGGTCGACGATCGCGTCCTTGGCCCGCTCCGCACTGAATTGCGTGTTCTTGAGCCGTGCATTGGTACCGTGGGCATCCACCATGAAGCTCGTCTGGGAGCCGAGATGCTCCTCCCAAGGCAGGGTGGAGAGCGAGGCGTAGAGCTCATCGGAGCTCCCCGCATCGATGCGGGCGAGCACCGCGATCACGCGCGAGGCGAGGTGCGACCAGACGCAGGCGCGCAGGCCCGTCTCCAGCGTGCCGGAAAACGATACCTGGCCGGAAAGCGGGCGCACCGCATCGGCGCCCAGATCCTTGAGCTCCCCCGCCAGCAGATCCTCGAGGCAGGCGGGGCATGTCGCGACGAATTCCACGTTATACCTCCATTGAATGCTCCCCTCCATCATACGTTGCCGCACGCGCGCGGAGTCGTGCCGTTCTGCCTCTTTCTCGCTGCGGATGGGAGCCCGCTCGACTAAGATAATGCTCGAAGACAGCCCCCGCATTGAGAAAGGGATCCTATGAACGCCGAAATTCTCGAGAAGGTCCAGCTTTGGCAAGAGCGCCTCACCGATCCCGAACTCAAAGAGGAGCTCGAGGGTCTTGTGGCAGCCGATAACGAAGAGGCCCTCAACGATGCGTTCTACCGCAGCCTCGCCTTCGGCACAGCGGGCCTGCGCGGCGTGCTCGGCGTGGGCACCAACCGCATGAACATCCATGTGGTCGCCCAGGCAACCCAGGGCTTGGCCGACTACCTCAACGCCCACTACGAGAATCCCACCGTCGCCATCGCGCGCGATTCCCGCCTCCACGGCGAGGATTTCCAGAAGGTCGCCGCAGGGGTTCTCGCCGCCAACGGCATCCGCGTGTACGTCTACCCGCGCATCGAGCCCGTCCCCACGCTGTCCTTCGCGGTGCGCTATCTCAAGACCTCCGCAGGCATCGTCCTCACGGCCTCGCACAACCCCGCACCCTACAACGGCTACAAGGTCTACAACGACAACGGCGGCCAGATCGCCAACGAGGCGGCCGACGAGATCAGCGCGAACATCGGGAAGGTCGACATCTTCGACGGCGTGCGCTGCATGGACTTCGACGAGGCGCTTGCAGCCGGTCTCGTGGAGTGGACGCCCGAGGAGGTGCTCGACGCCTTCATCGCGAACGTCAAGAAGGTATCCGTCCCCGGTTTCACGGCCGCCGAGGGCTACAAGGTCGTCTACACGCCGCTCAACGGCACCGGCATCGAGTGCGTGACCCGCATCCTCGAGGAGATCGGCGTCAAGGACGTCTCGATCGTCCCCGAGCAGGCCGAGCCCGACGGGCGCTTCCCCACCTGCAGCTATCCCAACCCCGAGTTCCGCGAGGCGCTCGAGCTGGCCCTCAAGCTCGCTGAAAAGGTCAAGCCCAACCTCGTCGTGGCCACCGACCCCGACGCCGACCGCATGGGTGCCGCCATCCCGCACAAGGGCGACTACGTGCTCATTTCCGGCAACGAGATGGGCGTCCTCATGATGGACTGGCTCTGCCAGCAGGCTGCCAAAGCCGGCGAGAACGTCGCCGAGAAGGTCGCCGTCACCACGATCGTCTCCTCCGTCATGCCCGACGCGCTCGCCGAGGACTGGGGCTTCGAGCTGCGCCGCGTGCTCACCGGCTTCAAGTACCTGGGCGACCAGATCGACCAGCTCAAGGATGCCGGCGAGGAGGACCGCTTCCTCATGGGCTTCGAGGAGTCCTACGGTTATCTCGTGGGCACGCATGCCCGCGACAAGGACGCCATCGTGGCCACGATGATCTGCGTCGAGATGGCCTCCGACTACGCGGCGCGCGGCATGGACCTCTACGAGGCCATGGAGGAGCTTTACAAGAAGTACGGCTACTATCTCAATGGCACGGTCAACGCGAGCTTCCCGGGCGAGACGGGCGCAGTGCGCATGGACGAGATCATGACGGGCTTGCGCGAGAAACCGCTCTCCGAGATCGCCGGGCTTGCCGTCACGGGCGTCACCGACTTCGCCGCCGGCCCCGAGATGCCGCGCGTGGGCGGCCTGCAGAAGGAGGCGCCCCAAGTACTTCCGGGCACCAACGCGATCGAGTACCGCCTCGAGGGCGGCAACAAGGTCATCTTCCGCCCGTCCGGCACCGAGCCCAAGGTCAAGGCCTACCTCTTCGCCAAGGGCGAGACCCGCGCCGATGCCGAGGCCGTGCGCGCGAAGCTCGACGAGGCCAGCAAGGCCATCCTCTCGTAACAGAAGCTCGGACAGGGGGCGGGGGCGCCGTTTGTAAACGGCGCCCCCGCCCCCTGTCCAGGCCCACTCAGGTCAGTCCACGCTCTTCAGGCTCTCCACCATATCGATCCGCTGCAGCTTCGGCGTGATGGCGACCATCACGATGAGCGAGAACACCAGGGTCAACCCGAAGGCGATGAGGAAGCTGGGCGGATGGATATCGCGCCCGAACATCACCGCGTCGACCTCGGCGGTCACGACCACGAAACCTTCCATGACCACGCCGAGCGCCAAACCTGCGAGCGCTCCTGCGATCACGAGCAGGATGGTCTCGCGGAAGAGGTAGGCGGCGACCTCGCGGCGATCGAAGCCGAGCACCTTGAGGCTCGCGATCTCGCGGGTCCGCTCGATGAGCTGGATGTTGATGAGGTTGTAGAGCACGATGAAGGCAAGCGTCGCAGCGGCTATCACGAGCACGATGACGACCAGGTTGACCGAGCTCAGGCTCTTGCGGTACGAGTCGATCGTCTCGTTATTGAAGATGACGGTCGAGACCGCATCCTCGTCGGCAAGTGCGGTGGCGACATCCGCGCGCGTCTGCTCGTCCGAGGCGACATGCGCGAGCACGGAGTCCTGCTCGCAGGGCCTCCCCGTGACCTTCCCCCACGCATCCGCGCCCACGTAGAGGTAGTGGTAGACGTAGTTCTCGCAGATGCCCGTGATGGTGAGCTCGTAGCCCGCACCCGTGGCGTTGCCGATCTCATCCTGATCGTAGAGGATGACCGTATCGCCGACGGACACACCGAGGCGTCCCGCCATCTTCTCGGTCAGGATGACGGAATCGGGCCCGAGCTCGAGATGCGCTCCGCCCCTGCGCTCGCGGAGATCCACCAAGGCGGCGAAGGGCGCGTACTCATCGACCACGTTCACCTGCACGGCGGACGTCCCCTCATACGAGGCCGATCCGATCTGCATGTTCTCGAGATCGAAGCGGGCGAAGGCATCCCCTCCGCCCGTCTTCGCAAGCAGGGCCTCGACGGCATCCATATCCTCTGCGGAGGTGCCCGGCTCCATCCCCACGATGACGTTGTAGCGCGTGATGGGGTGGTCGTTCTCGAACTGGTAGGAGATGATGTCCCAGATGGAGTCGTGCAGGCCGAGGCCGGTCAGGAGCAGGGCCGTGCAACCGGCGATGCCGATGATGGTCATGGCGAGGCGGCGCTTGTAGCGGAAGAGGTTGCGGCAGGTCACCTTCCACGAGAAGGACAGGTTGCGCCAGATGATGCCGACGTGCTCGAGCAGGATGCGTTTGCCTGCCTTAGGCGCGCGCGGCAACATGAGCGTAGCGGGCACCTCCTTGAGGGTGGCCGTCGCTGCGCCGAAAATCGCGAGCAGGGTCACGCCGACGCCGAATGCGGTGGCCGTGGCGGCGATCCGCACGTCGATGGGCAGCGGGAAGGCGAGCAGCGGGATGTTGTAGAGGATGGCGTAGGCGACCTGCACAACCCACGGGAGGAGCTGCGAGAGGACGGCGATGCCGATGAGGCTGCCGACGATACCCGCAAGGGCTGCATAGGCCACGTACTTGGCGGTGATGCGGGCCGTCGAGAAGCCAAGGGCCTTATGGGTGCCGATATCGATGCGTTCATCCTCGACCATGCGCGTCATCGTGGTGAGCGAGACAAGCGCCGCCACGAGGAAGAAGATCAGGGGGAACACGCGGGCGATGGCATCGATGCGCATCGAGTCGTCGCGGTGCGAGGCGACGCCCATGTTCATGGTGCGATCGAGCACGTAGACGGAGGGGGCCTCGAGCGCATCGATATCGGCGCGCGCAGCGGCAAGCTGGGCTGCCGCATCGGCAAGCCGGCTGTCGACCTCGGCGCGGCTGTTGTTGAAGGTGGCAAGCCCCTCCTCGTACTGCTCGCGGCCCTCCGCAAGCTGGCGACGTGAGGCGGCGAGCTGGGCGGCGGCATCGTCGAGGGTGCGCTGCGCACTCGCGAGCCGCTCTTCCGCACGGGCAGCCTGATCGTAGTAGGTCTGCCAACCCGCTGAGAGCTCGGCGCGGCCCGCATCGATGGCAGCGCGGGCTGCCTGAGCCTGATCGAGTTTCGCCGCAGCATCGGCGATGGCGGCATCGCCTTGGGCCGTACCGGCATCGATCTCGGCAACCGCCTCGTCGATGGCGGCACCGATCTTCCCGATCATGGCGGGCGCGACCGTGCGCAGAGCCTCGAAGACCTCCTGAGGGTCCGCCTCGAAGTCAATGCCCTCGAGCTCTGCGATCACATCGTCGGCAAGCGCCTCCATGCGGGCGCGCACCTCTTCCGACTCGGGGTCGATGAGGCCGGACCCGTAGAGTTCCCGCGCAGCCTCGAGGGCGGCTTCGACCTTTACCCGGGCTTCGGAGAGCTGCTCTGCGGTGGGCGCGCCTTCGACTGCGGAGAGCTCGGCGAGGGCGTCGAGCGCAGCTTTCACGGCAAACAGATCCTCGCGCGCGGTTATGAGCTGCGCACGCTGCTCCTCCCATGCGGCGGCACCGGCATCGAGCTCCGCGCGCGCGGCATCGATATCGGCCTGGGTCATCCCGAGCTGGCGCTCGGCCTCGTCGAGCTTCCTCCCGTTGGCCTCGAGCGTCGCACGCGCAGCGGCGAGCTGGCGCTCGGCCTCGGCACGAGCCGCTGCGAGGGCTGCGATACCTGCGTCGAGGTCGCGTTGGCCGTCCGCGATGGCACGCTCGGCAGCCTCGAGCTCATCGAGGGCCGCCGCGAGCTTGGCCTCGGCATCTCCGAGCTCCCCATCGGCTTCGGCGACACCCTCGTCATACGCTGCCTGGGCCTCGGCAAGCTCCGCCTCGGCATCGGCCTTGATCTGGGCGAGGCGCAACTCGGCCAAGCCCATGCCCTCGATGCGCTGGGCCACCTCGTCCACGCGGGCTTGGTAGGCATCGCTGCCGCCGAGAAGATCGCGGGCACCGTCGACCGTCACGAAGACCTCGGTATAGGGGAGCCCGGATGAGAAGGCGTCCGGTGAGACGAACATGAACTGCTGGATCATCCCGGAGCCGAGATTGGTGTAGCCGAGCGTGACGTTCGACGGATAGAACGACGAGTGGACGAGGCCGCTCACGGTGAAGGTACGGTATACCAGGACATCATCGAGCCCTGCCGTCCCGTAGAGGACCTCGACGGTATCTCCCACCTCGACGGGCTCCCCTACCACGCGGTCGGCCGAGAGCACGCATTCGTCGGGGCGCGAGGGCCAATCCCCGCTCGCAAGCACGAGCCTGTTGAGGTAGCCGTCATCGTCGCTCGCCACGCGCGCACCCGTCTCATCGGCCTGGGATGAGCGCGCCGCATCGAGGTCGCAGGACATGATGCGCATGGCGTAGCGCTCGCCGTTCAGGAGCACCATGATATCGGCCGCATAGCCTCCCGCAGCCTCATCGACGCCCTCGACTGCCGCGATACTCTCGACTTGTGCCTCGGTCAGGCCGTAGGTCGAGACGACCCTCAGGTCATAGAGCCGCGTGCCATCGTAGAACAGGTCGCTCGCACGGCGCATGTCCTGCCCCGTCATGCTGAGGCCTGCGTAGAAGCCGCAGCCCAGTCCCACGATGCCCACGATGGCCAGGAAACGCGTCAGCGATGAGCGGATGGAGCGGGCAAGCTCTGTTGCGAAGGGATGGCGCATAGACCGCTCACCATTCCAGCGTCTCCGCGCTCTGGGGATGCTCATTCATCTCCACGCTCTCGGCTTTGCCCGAGCGCACGCGGATCACACGGTCGGCGATGTCGCAGAAGGCGGAGTTATGCGTGACGACGGCGACCGTGCGGCCCGTCTCGCGGCAGGTGTCCTGCAGAAGCTTCAGGATCTGCTTGCCGGTATGGTAATCGAGGGCCCCCGTGGGCTCATCGCAGAGCAGGAGCTTGGGGTTCTTGGCGAGGGCGCGCGCGATCGAGACGCGCTGCTGCTCGCCGCCCGAGAGCTGCGCGGGGAAATTGTCCATGCGCTCGGCGAGGCCCACCTGGCGGATAACCTCGTCGGCAGGCAGCGGATCCTTGCAGATCTGGCTTGCGAGCTCGACGTTCTCGAGCGCTGTGAGATTCTGCACGAGATTGTAGAACTGGAAGACGAAACCGATATCGTAGCGGCGATAGAGGGTGAGATCGTGCTCGGAGAGGCCGCTTATCTCGCGTCCGTCGAGCATGATGGTGCCCGCTGTGGCTGAGTCCATGCCGCCGAGCATGTTGAGCACGGTGGTCTTGCCGGCGCCCGACGGTCCTACGATGACGCAGAACTCGCCTTGCTCGATCTCGAAATCCATGCCATCGACGGCATGCACCTCGACATCGCCCATGCGATAGGTCTTACGCACATCCCTGAACTCGACGAACGCCACAACACGCCTCCAAGCATCGTCCCTCCTGTAGCCTACCCCATACGGCAGGGAAAAAGCCCGCATCCGGGCATTCTCTCGGGAAAATGCATGCGGCTGCGGCAAGGTGAGCCTGCGGCGCACATGCGGCTACAGATCGCCGCCCTGGGAACGCCCCTGCCCGTCATCGAGCGGATGGAAGTCCACTATACCCTCGATTGCGCGGAGCTCGCGCTCGCGCAGCGCCTCCGTGAAGCCCGCCAGCGGGTTGAAGGGAATGAAGATCTTCGCACGCTCCGCGAGGGGCATGCGCGGCCGCTGCGACGTCTTGTCACGCATCTCATACGCCACTTCTATGCCCTCCGATCTGGCGGTTGCGTGCGCGGGCCGTCGCCTCGGGCAAAAGATCGATCCCCTTGAGCACCGCGTTGTTGCCGAAACGCGCCTTGACGGCGGCAACCGCTTCCTGACGCCTGCGCTCCGATGACAGGCGCTTCCCATCCGAGAGGAGGTCGAGCTGGATGCCGCTCGCCCCCTCGTCGACGATGTTGCCCGCATTGACCGTCATGCGGCGGATGAGGCGTTCGCGGTCGATGTGGGCTTCGAACAGCTCGATCGCAGCCTGGTAGATAGCCTCGCGCGAGTTGGTGGGCGTGGGAAAGCGGTGGGTGCCGCCTGCGGACTCGATAGCCCGGAACCAAGCGCCGCGCCCACCGTCGGCACGTGCTTGGATTCGGGCCTGCTCCGTCATGGCGTATCCCACCCAAAGGGAGATGCTGCTGGCGAGCTTGCCCTTCCTCACGAGGTCGAGCGCCACGCCATCGGCCATCTCCTTGGCCACGGTGAGGGCATCGTCGAAGCGGTAATCGTGGGCAAGGACCTGTGCGCTCGAGAGCGAATGCGTCTCGGAGCGGTAGGCCTTGATGTGCTCCATACGCACCGGCTCGATGCCCCACGCGTGATCGATGAGGATCTCGGCATCGATACCGAACTCCCTGTAGAGCGGTTCCTCGGGTGCCATGGCGAGCTCGCCCATGGTGCGGATGCCCATGCGCGCGAGACGGCGCGCGGTGCCCTCCCCTATGCGCCAGAAATCGGTGAGGGGGCGGTGGCCCCAGAGGTGCTGCCGGTAGCCCTCCTCGTCGAGCTCGCCGAAGCTGTCCGGGCTGTGCTTGGCGGCGATATCGAGGGCGATCTTAGCCAAGTAGAGGTTGGGGCCGATGCCGCAACTGGCGGGGATCCCGGTAGCGGCGCGCACATCGGCTCGGATACGCTCGCCCAACTCGCGCGTCGTGCAGCCGTAGAGACCGAGGTAATCGGTCGCATCCATGAAGGCCTCATCGATAGAGTAGACGTGGATGTCCTCGGGCGCGAGGTACTTGAGGTAGATCGCATAGATGTCGGCGGAGCGCTCTATGTAGAGCGCCATGCGCGGGGCGGCCATGACGTAGTCGAGGTCCTTGGGTATCTCGAACACGCGGCAGCGGTTGCGCACGCCGAGCTCCTTCATCGCGGGAGAGACCGCCAGGCAGATGGTCTTCTCGCTACGCTCGGGATCGGCCACCACGAGACGCGCGGCCATGGGGTCGAGGCCGCGCTCGACGCATTCCACGCTGGCATAGAAGCTCTTGAGGTCGATGCAGAGGTACTGCCGCTTTTGGGAATCCACGGATAGCCTAGCCCTGTTTGACGACGGCCTTCGCAAGCGCCTGCGCGGCCTCATCGCCCTGATAGAAGGCGACGATGGCAAGGGCGAAGTCGAGCGCCGTGCCCATGCCGCGGCTCGTGATGATGGTGCCGTCGCGCACGACGGGCTCGAGGCATACCTCGGCACCGCCTGCGGCGAGCGCATCCTCCATGCCCGGGAAGCAGCAGGCGCGCCTGCCCGCGAGGATGCCCAGCTTGGCGAGGACCGTAGGCGCTGCGCAGATGGCGGCGAGGGGACGGCCGACCGCCGCACGGGAGGCGAGATCGGCGCAGAGCGGCTCGCAGGCCCCGAGATTCGCGGTGCCCGGCATGCCTCCCGGCAGCACGAGCATATCGTAGGCCGCGAAATCGAAGTCTTGGTCGTCGAGGGTGCGGTCGCAGACGATGCGCACGTTGTGCGCCGAGGTCACGAGCGTGGAGGAGGTGATGGATACCGTGTCGCAGGGGATGTTCGCGCGATAGAGGATGTCGACCACCGTGAGGCCCTCGATCTCCTCGAGACCATCGGCGATGAATACGGCAACGCGCTTCCCTTCCATGAATGCCTCCAATACAGGGCAGGTTTCCGGCTGCCTCTATTCTACCGGTTGGACGGATGGAAAAAACAATTCATCGAGATGAGCCTTTCGAAATCGAGCGCAGCTTTCGTGCCCGAACTTCAGCGCATCGGACCTCCCGTATTCGTTGATGCCGTCCTCGGTCACGTGGAACGCCATCAGGTCGCGTGACATCCCTCTCTGGTCTCGAACTCGGTCGGCGGCAAACGTGTCTGCTTTGGCTACGATCCCCCTGCTTCAGAATCCAGCATGAGAGCATAGCGGCTCTCGTTCGCCTTCCCTTGTGGAACGATGAGACTCAGCCCTGCAAGCCTCTTCATCGTACGTTGCAATGTTCGAAGGGGGATTCCCAGATTTGTGGAGATGTCGGAGGTTCGAGACGGCCCATTCGAAGCTAGATAGTCAAGGACGCTGTGCTCGCGCGCAGAAAGTCCGTCCCAGATTTCGACAAGATCGCGCCAAGTCGCGCCAAGTCGCGCCAAGTCGCGCCAAGTCGCGCCGTTCTCCGCCATTACAGGAACATCGTTTTGTAAACTGGGCTCCATGGTCCCAGGTTTCACCATGCGTTCCCCTGGCACTGCAAACTCCACTTGCAGGCTTCCTCCCGTCATGCGATACACGGGCGGCTCTATGCCATCGAACTTGCAGGCGGCGAATATCTTCTGCACACCCCGACCCCAGCTCTCCACCAGCCCCGCAAGGAAGAACGTATGGGCAATCTTGGGATTGTGCGGCTCCGATTCATGAAAGCCCAGCAAATCATCCACCGTCCACCCGTCAGGCAAGATGCAGGCATTGCCTATACGCAGACGGTCATCGTAGACGCGAATCTGTATGGGAGATGTCGAAGTGTAGTTCTTGTGCACGATAGCGTTAATAACGGCCTCGCGCACGGCCGCTCTGGGAAAGGGATAGTGCTCGATGCGATAGATCCCATCGTAGGAAATCTTCGCGCGCAAATACTTGGTGTAAATCAGGTCGAGCACCCTGTCCGGCTGCTCGATGATGGGTCCGGCCACCTGGTCTTGGTAGAGTATCTCAGGCCCATCGAAGAAGCCAATCTTGACAATGGCACCTGGATACACTGCATCCGGATCGGGATGAAAGAGGAGCACGGCCGCATTGGTGGGCCGCCCATCAAGAAGGAGATGCAGCCTCTCGAGCGAGGCGCGGGAGTCTTCGGCTGCATCCGATGCAGGAATACGTCCCTCGCGCTGCGCCTTGGCAAAAAATCGCACGATCGCACCTCTGTCAAGGTCTTCCACGGCAATCCGAGGAGCCACGGCAGCATCCCAAGTCCTGCCCTGCTTACGCAGCAGGAATGTATCGAGGGCAACCCCCTTCAGAAGCTGGTTGGTGGCACCCGATCGAACGTAATACAGGCCCTTGCAGCTGATGGGGAACTCCTGCGGCTCCACGCCAATCTCAAGATAGCTGGTATCCTCTCCGTCCTTATGAAGCTGCACGTAGGGGACAATGCCGAGCACGGAGACGGTTTTGTTCGGGATATCCTCTAACAGCCGGTCGGCATTTTTGACGCCCACCACCTTGCCATTATCGGAAATACCGATGTAGATGATGCCTCCACGTGCGTTTGCAAAGCCGCAAATCCACTGCAAGTACTCGTCACGCCATACAGATTTGTATTCGATGTCCTGATTTTCCATGCGACTCATCTCCTACACGAACATCTCATGGAGCGGTGGATTCTTGACCTTATCGAACGCATCAAGCTTATACATGGATGAGCAGCGTAATGTGATCGATCTTATCACCGCTCTCAACTGCGCACATCAAAAGCTTGCACGCTAATCAGACCGTCTGGGTACAAGTTACCGGAACTCATCCACAGCACGTGAAGGCAGCGCCTCGACGGCAACACCGACACATTTATACCATGCGGGAAGGACTGTTTGGCGCAAACGCACTTGATTTCAGGATTTACGAGCGCGGGAGGATCAAGCGCGTGGAAGGGACTGCAGCGCCTCCCGGACGGCTGCCCGAAGCCGCAGGACAGACTCTTCCGGCGGATCCGAACGGGGTTCCGGGGATGCCGGCACAAGCCTGCTCACACCGCAGCCGAGCAGAGCCTCTGCGCCCGCGCCCAAACATCCGCAGATAGCGATGCACGGCACGCCGTGGACTCGGCAGCGCCTTGCCACGCGGGACATGGCCTTGCCGTGGGCAGACTGGGCGTCTGCCCTCCCCTCGCCCGTGATGCAGAGATCGGCACCTTCGAGCAGGCGATCAAAGCCAAGTGCATCAAGCAGGTACTCCCCGCCCGGAACCATCCGCGCCGAGAGGAACAGGCGAGACGCGAGGCCCATACCGCCGGCAGCGCCCGCCCCGAACGCAGCGCGCTCGTCGCGGCCGAACGTAGCGGCCAGTACCTCGGCGAAAGAGGCCATACCCGCCTCGAGCTCCGCGCATATCTCGGGCGTCGCGCCCTTCTGCGGCCCGAAGGTATAGGTGGCGCCCTGCGGGCCGAGCAAGGGGTTGTCCACATCGCAGAGCGCCGTGAAGCACGTACGCGCGATGCGGTGATCGAACTCCGCAAGGTCGATCGTGCGGACGTTGATGAGATCGGCTCCGCAGCCTTCGAGCTCGCAACCGGCCTCATCAAGGAACCGCGCTCCCAGAGCCCGCATGGCCCCCATGCCGCAATCGTTGGTCGAGCTGCCTCCCAAGGCGAGCACGATCTCCTCCGCGCCCGCATGGAGCGCGGCGCGGATCGCCTCTCCGAAGGCATAGGTGGAAGTGCGGCGCGGATCCCACTCGTACTCGGGGATGAGTGTGAGGCCGCAGGTATCGGCCATCTCGACGATCGTACGGCGGGAACCGTCGAACACGTCGCGAAGCACGGCGAGCGTGCCCTCTCCCCCATCCGCCATCGGAAACGGGCGGATCTCGGCATCGGGGAACAACTTGAGGATCTCCTCGGTCATCGTCGCGATAACCTGCTGGGACGAGAGCGTCCCCTTGAAGGAGTCGGGTGCGAGCACGAAGATGGGCATCGCCGCCTCCTTATTCGCTGCGGAGCGCCTCGACCGGATCGGAATGGCTCGCCGCACGCGCCGGGATGATGCCGGCGATGACGTTCAGGAGCACGCTGATGCCCACGAGGATGAAGCCGGCCTGCCAGGGCAGCTGCGCGATGCGCGCCACGCCGAAGCTCTCGTGGACGATCGCATTGGCCGGGATGGAGATGGCGAGCGTGATGCCCACGCCCATGAGGCCCGCGACCAAGCCCTCGATGACGGTCTCGGCATTGAAGACGTTGGAGATATCGCGCTTGGAGGCGCCGATGGAGCGCAGGATGCCGATCTCCTTCTTGCGCTCGAGCACCGAGATGTAGGTGATGACGCCGATCATGATGGAGCTCACGACGAGCGAGATGGACACGAAGGCGATGAGCATCGCGCTGATCATGTCGATGATGCGGGTGACCGAGGCCATGAGGGCGCCCACGATGTCGGTGTAGCTGATGACCTTGTCCTCGTCCTCCGCGCCCATGCGCTCGTTATAGGCATCGAGGATATCGACGACGGCCTGCTTATGGTCGAAGTCGATGGGGTAGATGTCGATCTCGGCGGGCTTGCCGTAATCGGCATAGCCGAGTTTGCGCAGGTTGCCCTCGAGCGTCGTCTGCTCGGTCGACATGAGCGAGGACATGAGCGCGGCGAGCTGGTTCTCGTCCATGTTGAACTGGAAGGCGCTCTCGAGGGCAGCTGTATCGATGGAGAAGGCGCCCGACAGGTTGGACGCAAGCTGGCCCATCGCGCCTTCCAGCTGGTTTTGGATGGCACTCGAGAGCTGCCCCATATAGCTCGCCATGGCAGCCTGCATGTAGTTGGAGATGGCGACCGTGAGTTGGGCCGCGAGCACGGAGGCGATCTGCTCCTGGTAGGCGCCCAGAAGGCGGCCCGCCACCTCGGAGGTAAGGCCCTCCACATCGGGCACATCCATCTTCTCGGCAAGGGCGGAGACCAGGCTCTCGGCCATGGCGTCGGTGTCGAGCGAGGCCGCGATGGCCGCGACGATCTGCTCGCGCACCTCCGCGCTGTCCAGGTACTCCTCGAGCGTACCCTCGGGATGGGAGGTGCGCCACGCGGCATAGCCCTGTCCGATCTCCGCGAACGCCTGCTGGAGGGCCTCCTCCCCGCCGGGTTTGAACGTTATGGAGACGCCGCCCAAGACCTCGGCCAGATCCTCGGGCGTGAGCTCGGGGAAGAGGGCTGCGGCCTGCTCGGGCGTAAGCGGCTGGACGCCGGAGAGGTCGAGCGAGAGTCCCGAGAGGTCCATCGGCGGCACCGAGATGCCCGAAAGGTCGATCCCCGAGAAGTCCAGGGCGGACGGATCGATGGCAAGCGCACCCGTGTCGATGCGGAACGCCTGGCTGATGCGGTCGCCATCGACGGTGATGAGGGTACCCATGTCGAAATCGCTTCGGGCCTCGGGATCGTCGAAGCGCTTGCCGGTGAACACGTCCACCTCGGGACGAGCCTGCTGGTCGCGGACGATCTCCGACGTTGCCGCGGTATCGATGATATGGCGCACCAGCTCGGGCGTGTAGTAGATGCCGCTTGAGAGCGAGGTGGCATCCACATCCTCCTTGGGCTGGACGATGCCCACGATCGTAAGATCCTCGCCCTGCTCGACCAGCGCCCCCATATACGCTGCATCATCGGTGCGCGAGGTCCAGACCCCGTAGTCGCTCTCGTACTCGTAGAACGAGGATGCCGGCACCAGCTTGAAGCCGCAGGCCATGAGCTCCTCGTAGGTGAAGGAGAGCTCCCCCTCCGTATCGCCGACCTCCTCGCCGTTGGCGAGTGCGCGGGCCATCTCCTCGAGCTCCGCATGATCGCGAAGCCCCAAGGTGTACTCGATCATATCCGAGATGGTGCCGTCGCGCGAGAGCACGAGCACGAGCTCGTTCCAGTGTTCGGGCCATCTACCCGCACGCATATCGTATTGCCCCTCGAAGAGCCCTATCGAACTGGGGAATTGGCGGAACATGGTCATGGAATAGGCGCTCGAGAACACGGTCGACTGGCCTGCGTTGAAGCCGAAGGAGTCGAAGGCGTTCTCGGGATTGACCTGATGGACACCGCTTCCGGTATCGGGCAGGAAGATCTGCGGCGTGGCATCGTAGGTGTAGACGATCTCGTTCACATGATCGCCGATGCCGCCGCCGTCGGCATCGAGATAGGCTTTCAAGGCCTCGAGGTCGTTGCGCCCTACGCCGGAGAACATGCGCGACACACGTTTGCTCTCTCCCACATCCTTCGTCGTTGCCTGGGTTTGGTCGGCACCCTCATCGGATCCGGATCCCATGCTCTCGGCGATCATCGAGGTCATGTCGAACCCGGCGGATTGGATCGTGAGCGGGTAGATGGAGAGGGTGTCCTCCTCCACCCCGCGGATGTAGTCGTTCACGCCGTTGGCGAGCGCGAGGATGGCGGCGATGCCGATGATGCCGATCGAGCCCGCGAAGGCCGTCATGAGCGTGCGGCCCTTCTTGGTCATGAGGTTGTTGAACGAGAGTGCGAGCGCGGTCGAAAAGCTCATCGAGGTGCGCCGCGCGGCTTTGGCCTCGCGCCGCCCGAGCGCACCGGGATCGACCGGGTCGGAATCGCCCGTGATGCGGCCATCTGCCAGCTCGACGATGCGCGTGGCATAGCGGTGGGCAAGATCGGGGTTGTGGGTGACCATGATGACCAAGCGGTCGTTCGCAACCTCCTTCAGGAGGTCCATGACCTGCACGGAGGTCTTCGAATCGAGTGCGCCGGTGGGCTCGTCTGCGAGCAGGATCTCGGGATCGTTGATGAGGGCGCGCGCGATGGCGACGCGCTGCATCTGCCCGCCCGAGAGCTGGGAGGGGCGCTTATCAACGTGGTCGGCGAGGCCCACGCGGGCAAGGGCCTCGCGGGCGCGCTCCTTCCGCTCGGATGCGCTGACGCCCGAGAGCGTGAGCGCAAGCTCCACGTTGGCGAGCACCGTCTGATGCGGGATGAGGTTGTAGCTCTGGAACACGAAGCCGATGCGGTTGTTGCGGTAGGTATCCCAGTCGCGATCCCGGTACTCGCGCGTGGAGATGCCGTCGATCACGAGATCGCCCGCATCGAAGTGGTCGAGGCCGCCGATGATGTTGAGCATGGTGGTCTTGCCCGAGCCGGAGGGGCCGAGGATGGCCACGAACTCGTTGTCGCGGAAGGCGAGCGACACGTCGTCGAGGGCACTCTGCGTAAACGAGCTGGTCACGTATGTCTTGGATATGTTCTTGAGCTCGAGCATGCATGGTCCTATCTCTTGTTCGGCAAAGATTAGTCT
Organism: Coriobacteriales bacterium OH1046; assembly: GCA_004010535.1. Lineage (GTDB taxonomy): Bacteria > Actinomycetota > Coriobacteriia > Coriobacteriales > Atopobiaceae > RUG721. The sequence continues at coordinate 18,628 of RQYE01000013.1, forward strand.
ACCCATTTCGATGCGGATGGGCATCGGATGCGGATGTGGATCGACCTTATCCATGCGATTCATCCCGGTTCTTGACAGAATGCGACAGGGAAGCGGCAATTCACGCCAAAGAATCGCGGAGAACGCGGATGTGCGCTATGGTGGTATCCAGAAGGGAGCCCCCCTTTCCCGTGGACGGCATACGCGCACCCCTTGCATTCCGTCCACACATTCCTTCCTGTCGGGACCGGACCTGTTGCCTCGGGTCCGGTTCTGCTTTAGGTGGGGGTCGGGGGGTCTCGGACGGAGGGGTTTGCCCGGTCACCGGGCAAACCCCTCCGTCCGAGAC
>RQYE01000014.1 GCA_004010535.1 Coriobacteriales bacterium OH1046
GGAAGATTTGCCGGGGTGCTCTTGTCCGCGCCTTCATGCCAACTGGGGCTTTGCGGGCGCCGGGGCTTTTTCGGACGGCATCCGCGCCCGGATCTTCCTACAACTCCGATTTGCTCATAGGTGCCCCGTTCCCAAGAGGATCATGGGGCCGATTGCTCCCCGTAAGGACATCCTCGGGGTGCTCGGCATGGACAAGGGCAGGCCCTACTGGATAGACACTCCTGCAACGAAAGACCGCCCCCGGACGGAATCGCGCCGAATGGGGGCGGCCTAGGATGCCAGACCCTATGGGAATGGGGGACGAACTACATGTTCTTCCTCCAACTTCTCAGGCGCGCGGCTGCAACCGCGAGCATGAGGGACAGGCCGGCAAGCGCAAAGGCGGACCAGAGGTGCGGATCTCGTCCGTCGCCCGTCTTGGGCACGCCGGGCGGAACCTCACGCGTGTTCGTCACCGTGAAGCCATGGGTGGCGTCGCCGGTAATCTTCGTGCTGTAACCTGGGACAGACGTCTCGGTCACCGTGTAGGCGATGGGCGTGCCATCGTCATGGTACTTGGGCAGGCCGGTGAAGGAGCCGGTCCAGTTGCTGTCGGCGGAGAGGGTGAGTGTCTTGCCGGTATCGGCGCCGTCGGCGAGCAGCTTGACGGTGACAGCGGGGCCCTTCGGGCCGACCCAGACCTTCGTCACGGGGACCGAGACGGTCTCGGTGTTGGTGTTGGTGATGGTGAAGCCGGCGGCGTCGCCCGTGATCTCGGCGCTGTAGTTCTCGACGGGATCCTCGGTCACCGTGTAGGCGATAGGCGTGCCGTCGGCGTACTTGGGCAGGTCGTCGAAGCTGTCGGACCAACCGTTGTCGGCGGAGAGGGTGAGTGTCTTGCCGGTATCGACACCATCGGCGAGCAGGCGCACGGTCACGGAACCGCCCTCGGGTCCTACCCATCTCTTGGTGACGAGAACGGAAGTGGTCTCGGGAGTATAGGAGTTGGTCACCGTGTAACCACCTGTGGCATCGCCGCTAATTACAGCGGTATAGCCCTCGGGAACCTCGACCTCCCCGACAGTGTAGACGATATCTCGGCCGTTGGTCTTCTGATCAAGCTCCGTCCAAGTGTGGGACCACTGGTTGCCACCGGAAAGCTCGACGGGGCCACCGGAGGGCTGGCCGTCAGCGTAGAGCTGAACCTGGATGATCCCAGGGCGCTTGCCGTCCTGGTCGTTCGCATCATCCCAAGCCTTGGTCACAGTGACGGAGGTCTTGCCGGGGGTATAGGAGTTGGTAATGGCGGTACCCTCAATTGAAGTGGCGTAGTTGTCAACGGCATCTTCGGTCACCGTGTAGGCGATCTCGGTGCCGTCGGCGTTGTACTTGGGCAGGCCGTCGAAGCTGAAGGCCCAGCCGTCGGCCTCGGTGACGGACTTGGAGCCGACCTCGGTGCCGTCGGCCAGCAGGCGGACGGTGATGGAACGCGGGCGCACACCGTCCTGGTTATCAGCATCATCCCAGGTCTTGGTGCCGGAGATGTCAACGGTCTCGGTGTTGGCGTTGGTGATGGTGAAGCCGGTGGCGGCGCTGCCGGAGACGGCGGTGTCGTACTTGTCCGGATCCACGCCGGAGACCTCGGCCTCGGTGACGGTGTAGGCGACCTCGCTGCCGTCGGCGTTGTACTTGGGAAGGCCGTCGAAGGAGCCGGCCCAGCCGCCGTCGGCGTCGAGCGTGAGCGTCTGGCCGGGGACCTCGGCGCCGTCGGCGAGCAGCTTGACGGTGACTGCGGAGCCGGCGGGGCCGACCCATGTCTTGGTCACGGGGACCGAGACGGTCTCGGTGTTGGCGTTGGTGATGGTGAAGCCGGTGGCGGCGCTGCCGGAGATGCTGGTAGCGTAATTGGCCACCGGGTCTTCCGAGACGGTGTAGGCGATCTCATGGCCGTCGGTCGCGTACTGGCGCAAGCCGGAGAACTCACCCGACCAGCCGCCGTCGGCGCTGAGCGTGAGCGTCTGGCCGGGGACCTCGGCGCCGTCGGCGAGCAGCTTGACGGTGACGGGACCGCCCTCGGGACCCACCCAAACCTTGGTGACGCTGACAGAAATCTTGATCGGCTTGTTGGTGACGGTCTGCAGCGCCCCGCCGTCGGGGCTGACGGTGAGCGTGAACTCTTCGCCGTTGAGCTCGTAGCCTACGGGAGGCGTCTTCTCCTTGACCTTGTAGGTGCCGGAGGTGAGCGAGCCGGAGGTCACGGTGCCGTCGGCGCCCGTGGTGAGCTCGAAGGTGGTGCCGTCGGGGCGCGTCACCTCGAATACGGCTCCGGCGAGCACGATGGTGTTATTGTCTGCGTCCACCTTGGTGATCTTGATCTTGTTGGCGAGGTTTCCCGTACCCGAGCCGCCGGAGTCCGCGGACTGGTGGGTCGCCGTGGTCGTCTTGGTCTGCTCGGTGGAGGTGAGCTCCATGTTGTTGCGGAGCCTCGTTCCGGGTGTGTAGGTGGTTCGGTAGACGAGACGGTACTGGTCGCCGTTCACATTGCCCATGTTCAGGGTGAAGAATTTGCCGTCGGCCGCGATGTTCAGCGTGAAGGAGCCCTTATCTCCTGCAACGGTCGCCCCATTCACCAAGTTTATCGTCTCGTAGGCCTGGACGGTGTTGCCGTAAGCGTCCATCGCGACGCGTATGAGCCGGAAGCTGTCGGCGATGTAGGTCTCGGAGCCTGTGCCCTCCGAGAGGTGATCCGATACCGCCACGTTGGTCACGTTCGCCTTCTTATGGTTGATGCGCACCCACCACTCGGCCTGGTTCTCGTCGCTCGTGGACTGACCCCATTTGGCGAGGATCTCATCGTCGAGCTGTTTGGGACCGACCACCGTGACGGATACGGGAACGACCGCGCTGCCTACCGCTATCTGGAAGGTGTTCACCTCATCGAGGGTAATCTGCTCCCTGTCGAATCGGGCGGCAAGGCGGATGTTGCCGCGCACGTTCTCCTTGCCCTCAACCCAGTCGGTGAAGGTGACGCGCACCGTGCCGCCGGTGGTGCCGGGGTCGACGTGCGCCGTGGCGATCACCGTCGTGCCGTCATCGCCGTAGATATTGAAGTCGACCGAGGCGCTGTCCGAGGGAAATTTCATCTCGTTGGGCAGCGTGATGTCGAAGTAGTCCCCCTCGTGCAGGTCGGCTCCGCTTGAGCTGGCATCCCAGTCCATGGCGAGGTAGAAGCTATCGGTCCAGAATACCTTGTTGACGTCCTGGCCGTTCAGGTTCTGGATGGTCAAACTGGTGACCGTGGCTGGAACCTCCTTGGGCGTTCCTCCACCCCTGCTCGGTGCCATCGCAGGAGCCGACATGAGAGCCATGTCTGCGGAGAGATCCTCCCCATCGGATGGGTCGTCCTCGGCAACGGGCTCTGCATCGGGCTCTGCGCCCGACTCGGTCAGATCGGTCTCATCGGGGACGGCCTCTTCAGATCCTTCGGTTTCCTCGGCCGGCGCCTCTTCGGCAGCGGGCTCGGACACGTCGTCCCCATCCTCGAGAAGGGCCTCTTCGGGCACCGCCTCCTCATCTTCGACAAGCGTCGCGGCAGCAGGCCTGGACGGCTCTTCCGCATCCGCGAACGCGCTCCAGCCCGCAACGCCGAACAACAGCGCGAAGGCCAGCAAAAGCGCGAGCGGCTTCTGCAGTCTCCTCAGCATGTCCATAGATATATCTCCTTGTCCATCCTCGTATCGTCTTCCCATGATGCCCGACGAGATGCAGGATCATGGCTTTCTCAAAGCAGGGCCTCGTTCACAGGCCGCAGCTTCTCCCCTCCATCATCGGTCCCTCCCGTCTTCCTCCTGATACCGATGGGCATCTCCCGGCGTCCTTCCCGGACGCCGTTCCTGCCCCCCGAATATGTTTGCTCTAGCTAACACAGAAGTATATCTCTCATGATCGGAAAGCCGCATGCCGAGCAGACGGCCTCCCGAGGCGTTGCGCAAGGATTGACAGCGATTGCGGAGATGCCATAGGGGCGGTACCATCATCGCCCGACTGATCACGATAGATGGGGAAGGAATCGGAATAGGAGGACGAGCGGATCCGCCCGACGTGCGCATGTCGCCCGCAGGCGCATCCGGAAAGCGCCCGAGTAGCCTTTCGGCTATCGAGCAACCCCCCCCCCCGGAACACTATGACGTGCACTTCACCCTCCATCGTCTCCCCCGGTCCGTTCGGGCATCCCACGCCCCTCTTCGTGCGGATCTGCGGACGCCGGACCCGTCCAACGAAAAGGCAGCCAGCTGCGCCGCCCTTATCAAACATTGCAACTGGCTGCCAGTGAAGGCCCTGTAGCTTTGCGTCGCCGTCTTTCGACGGGTTTGCCGGGTAACGTTATTCCGTTTCCACATAGGAATCATAGGGTATCCTCGGGAAAGCGTCAATGGATTTCCCCCATGCGGTCGCGATCGTTCCCGCAGCGCACCTCGAAGCGCATGCCATCCTCCAAGCTGTCCCGCCGCATCCTTCCCAATATCTATCTTTCAAAGGCGTGATCGAGCCGCCAAGATACGCTTCCATATCAAAGCGAAGGCCGCCATACTCCGCTTCATCCATAATCGTTGTAGTTTTTTCAGCTTGAACCAGATGTTATCCTCCAGAGGAATTGCACATATCTCCTCGGTGATCCGCGCCATACCGCTTTCGGTGACAGGCACTCCCTTGATCGTGGTATCAATGTCCACCGTGGCCGAATCTGGGTGCCGACAAAAGCGGAGACCGGCAGACCTCCTTTCAACACGAAGCTGTCCCGATATTGGGACAGCGCAACGCGTTCCAGAAACCGCCCCATCAATGCATTCTCGCATCAGCACATGGGACTCTACCCCAGTTTACTTTGACAGATTGCGTATTAGATCCTTAAGCTGCCTCGCCGTGCGGATCACTACAAAAGCACCTCCAGATATTGGCCCAAGCGCCGTTCAACGTGGAATAACTCTGCATACTCCATTAAAACATGAAGATTTTTATCCCTGCGCCGGACATACTGCTTGAGCGCATCCCGAAGCATCTGGATCTCCACGGAATTGCGGCTTCGGATCATATCGCATAAGGTGCGCTCCGGCCCGTAAATCGTCACGGCATGTCCGGACGGGGTGCCTGCCGTCGTAGCGCCAAGGTGAAACAATCCTTTCTTCACGGTAAAGACCTTTACCCCCTCTGCCGTGAGATGGGATGGGTTATACCCCGTTTTCGCCGTCACGGTATGGTGCAGCGGTTCATGCTCCGCCATATCAAGCAGGAACAGTGCCGTGTCATGAGAAAAAATCGTCTGGGGGCAGCGGAGCTGAAGCAGGTACATGTCGTCCCTCCAGCAATCTGGCGAGCAGTATACGCCTCGCACCACTCTTTCAAAATGATTCCTTCTCACGAAATCAGCCAATACGGATTTGGAGATCCCCGCCGCGACCACTGCGCTGGTTTGCAGAACACCGCCGTTCTGACCGGCCATGCTTTTCAGTTCTTCAAATCTGCTCATATCATATTGTTCCTTTCACGCTAATATTATACATAAAATTAGCGTGAAAATACTCAGACCGGGAAGGCCCCCGCAGTCTTGGATAATCTCATGGATGCCAGCGGCACCAGGAGGAGGGGGCGGGGAGGATGGGCGGAGCGGCGACCGCTTTCAGGGGCAACTCGCCGCCAGCAGACAGGTCCGGGCGGTTCTCCCTCCCG
>RQYE01000015.1 GCA_004010535.1 Coriobacteriales bacterium OH1046
ACCACGCCCGCGTGGTCGGGGTGACTGGATTCGAACCAGCGACCCTCTGCTCCCAAAGCAGATGCGCTACCAAACTGCGCCACACCCCGGTCGCCCGACTAGTATAGGCGAGGACCCGCGCCGCGCGCAAGCGGCGGCCCCCGGCATGACGTGAGCTTGCTCGCTGCCCCCATCCCTGCGTATAATCGCATCTGCGTAGATGATCGCGCACAAAATGCGCTTCATACCCATGGTGCGCGTGCAGCAGGGGGGACATGATGAGAACCCGCCATAAGGCCGTCCTTGCCCTCCTGGCGATCGTATTCGCCGCTGCCGTGACGGAGCCCTACACGAAGCTATTCCATCGCATGGCGGACGTCTTGATCTACAACAACTACCGTCATTATCTTCCCTGCTCCGACCTGCCCGAGTTCGGGAAGGTCGAGGACATCGTCGCGCAGCACCCCGAGGCCATCGAGCAGATCGAGAGCCTGTCCCCCGGAAACATCGAGGTGGTGATCGACTCGATGACGTGTCCCGGGAAGGCCAGCATCATTATCTATTATGCCAGCGCTGAGGAACGGGAGAGGATCGATGAGATGCTGCCGGACGAGACGTTCTTCGGCGTGCCCATCTCGTTGATCAACCGTTGACTGAGTCGCATGGGCCGAGTGCGGCTGCTGTCTATGCGGCAAGCCCCTTTAGCCGCAGCTCCCGATCGACAAAGACTCAGGCTCATGAGAAAGCCGGCCAGAACTGGCCGGCTTGAAGAGAACATGGAGCGGGCGACGGGAATCGAACCCGCGTTATCAGCTTGGAAGGCTGAAGCGCTACCATTGCACCACGCCCGCGTGGTCGGGGTGACTGGATTCGAACCAGCGACCCTCTGCTCCCAAAGCAGATGCGCTACCAAACTGCGCCAC
>RQYE01000016.1 GCA_004010535.1 Coriobacteriales bacterium OH1046
GGGGCTTGCCTAGTTTAGGGGTCTCTCCCGAAACTCCTTGAGAAGAAACTTGTACATGTCCCGCCCCCTCATGTTGAACCTGAACTCGCATTCCTTGAGATGGAGGTAGAAGTCCTCCTTGGCTATCCCCTGGTATTTTACCAGCCTGTTCTTGGCGAAGCCCCAGAAGCTCTCGATCCCGTTGATGTGGTTGCGCCTGTTGGAGAGCTCCACGAACTCGTTCTCGCCGTGGCTGACCCTGTAGTGGTGGCGGTAGCCCCAGTCCACGAGGCCGTCGTAGGAGGAGAAGCCGTCGGTGTACATGGTCGAGGACTTGTCGACCTTGCCCTCGATGACCTGCATCAACGTCCTGCGGGAGACGTCGGGCACGACCTGAGCGTAGACCTTGCCGCCGCGCTTCAGCAGGCCGAAGACGACGGTCTTGCGGCCCGCGCCTCGCCCGCGCCTGCCCCTCACGCGCCTGGGCCCGAAGTAGCTCCCGTCGGCCTCGACCTCGCCGTCGAAGGGGCTGTCCCGCTCGCATATCTCGGCGATCCGCACCCTGAACATGCCGTAGCAGCGGTTCGCGGTGTTGCGGTTGAGGCCCGTCAGGTCGGCTGCGGCCAGGGCCGTGACGTCCGCGCAGAACAGCCGGAGCAGCTCCCTGAACTTGCGCTCCGAGAGGTGCGATTTCGTGACGTACTTGTTCTTCGGCCTCTTTCTGCTGCTCATATGCCTAGTTTAGCCCTTAGAACGCCCCTAAACTAGGCAAGCCCC
>RQYE01000017.1 GCA_004010535.1 Coriobacteriales bacterium OH1046
AGGCGTGTCATTCTACACCCCGTTCGAACTGTACGCCGGCTTCGCGCCTGATAGGGCATGCAGCGCGGAGATCTTCGCACTGGTCGACCCCGCCGACTGGGACGCGGCCGCCCCCGGCGACTACGAGGCCACGGTGACCTACGAGTCCCGGCTCGTCCCTGCTCACCCTAGCGGCTGAGGGCTTCGGCGCGCGATGCGGCGTGCAATCCCGAGATGAGCGCATCAAGCCGGTCAGCACCTCTCCCGGCCCGGAAAGGAACGCTGATGGAGAAGAGGATCGGACCTTGGATGGCGCTGACTCTCGCTGCTCCTCGCGCTCACCGCAGGCACGGCAGCCTTGGCCGACACGCAGGGCACCCAGACGGTGACCACCAGCGTCCCGGAGAACCCGCCCAGCTGGACGCTGAACATCCCCGCGGACACGGCCGTCCCCTACGGCGACCCCGACACCTCCATCGGGTGGGTGACCGTGTCGGACGTGGAGAA
>RQYE01000018.1 GCA_004010535.1 Coriobacteriales bacterium OH1046
GGACTCGTAGGTCACCGTGGCCTCGTAGTCGCCGGGGGCGGCCGCGTCCCAGTCGGCGGGGTCGACCAGTGCGAAGATCTCCGCGCTGCATGCCCTATCAGGCGCGAAGCCGGCGTACAGTTCGAACGGGGTGTAGAATGACACGCCTGCGTGTTGAGAGTAGCAGGTGCCGTCTGCATAGAAGTCGCCGAGCAGCCTGAGCGGGATGGTGTTCCCGCCGCTGGCGAAGTCCGTGCTGGACGCGCTGCCGACGATCAACTTTTCGGCGGGGACGTTCTCCACGTCCGACACGGTCACCCACCCGATGGAGGTGTCGGGGTCGCCGTAGGGGACGGCCGTGTCCGCGGGGATGTTCAGCGTCCAGCTGGGCGGGTTCTCCGGGACGCTGGTGGTCACCGTCTGGGTGCCCTGCGTGTCGGCCA
>RQYE01000019.1 GCA_004010535.1 Coriobacteriales bacterium OH1046
CTCAGACCGGGAAGGCCCCCGCAGTCTTGGATAATCTCATGGATGCCAGCGGCACCAGGAGGAGGGGGCGGGGAGGATGGGCGGAGCGGCGACCGCTTTCAGGGGCAACTCGCCGCCAGCAGACAGGTCCGGGCGGTTCTCCCTCCCGCACCTATGAGCAAATCGGAGTTGTAGGAAGATTTGCCGGGGTGCTCTTGTCCGCGCCTTCATGCCAACTGGGGCTTTGCGGGCGCCGGGGCTTTTTCGGACGGCATCCGCGCCCGGATCTTCCTACAACTCCGATTTGCTCATAGGTGCCCCGTTCCCAAGAGGATCATGGGG
>RQYE01000003.1 GCA_004010535.1 Coriobacteriales bacterium OH1046
CGTGACGTCCGCGCAGAACAGCCGGAGCAGCTCCCTGAACTTGCGCTCCGAGAGGTGCGATTTCGTGACGTACTTGTTCTTCGGCCTCTTTCTGCTGCTCATATGCCTAGTTTAGCCCTTAGAACGCCCCTAAACTAGGCAAGCCCCATGGCAAAAAAGGTGGAGGATCTGAGCTTTCAGGGGCAATTCAGCTATGTTCACCTGCAGACATGCTCAGAAACGGACACGCTTTTCATCCGAAGCCCCGTCCCCTGCTCACCCCGTTCAAACGCCCTTGCGGTAGGAGAGGGGCGTTATGCCGTATGCGCGCGAGAACAGGCGGTTGAAATAGCTCTGGTCAGCGAAGCCCGAACGCGAAGCCACCTCGGCGACGCTTGTCGAGGAGCTCCTCAGCAGCACACGGCTCTGCTCCAAACGGTATCTGTTCACGAATGCCACGGGGGAGGTGGCGGCATAGCGCTTGAAGAGCTTGGTGCACTGGCTGCGGCTCACACCTCCTGCTCGGGCGATATCATCCAATGAGATGGGCCCATCGTAATGGTCGCGGATGTAGTCGGTCATGCGCTGCAGGACGCGCGCGTTTGCATCGGTGGGCGCTACGACATGCATGCTTGCGTGGGCGAGGAGGAGCTGGCGGAAGATGCGGTGCACATCGGCTACGATCTCGAGCTCATAGCCGGGATCCTCGAGTGTCCTGAGGTGCTTGATGCGGCCTACGAGCGCGGCGATCTCGGCTGCCGGGCCGCCCGTTCCCTCGAAGCGCACGTGCGAGAAATCGGCATCGTCGAGGATGGGACTGATGCAGCGCTCGAAGATCCGGCTGTTGCGGGTGAGCAGGTCGGTGCCCACGATGAGCACATCGTGGCAGCATTCGCTCTCGTCGCCCGCGCGCAGATGATGGAGCTGCCTGTGGTTGATGAAGCAGACATCGCCTGTATGCAAGGGGAATGCCTCGCTGTTGACCTGGCAGATCACGCTGCCCCGATTGATGACGATGATCTCGATGCGGTCATGCCAGTGGGCGAGATCGCTGTGGACGTCGTGCTCGGCGATATGCTCGGTCTTTATGTACAGGGGAAGGTCCCCATCTTCGAATAACTCTTCATCGTATGACATATACTATCCTTTTGTATTAAATAATCCAAAAAATAAAGGATATAATCCTATTAAACACGCTTAATTATACCTTATCATTCAATTGTGCAAGAGCACGGATAAAAACGATTCGTTTGCGAAAGGAGCACCAGCATGGAAGAGACAACCTACAAGATGCCGCTTATCGGCGACGATGCCCCTGCGTTCAAAGCCGTCACCACCCAGGGAGAGATTAACTTCCCCTCAGACTATGAGGGCAAGTGGGTCATCCTGTTCTCCCACCCTGCGGACTTCACGCCCGTCTGCACCACCGAGTTCATGACCTTCGCGTCCATGATCGACGAGTTCCGTGCGCTCAACACCGAGCTGGTCGGTCTCTCCGTCGACGGCCTCTACTCCCACATCGCCTGGCTGCGCAAGATCCAGGAGCTGGAGTGGAAGGACATGAAGAACGTCGAGGTCACGTTCCCGCTCATCGAAGACATCCGCATGGAGGTTGCCGGCAAGTATGGCATGATCCAGCCCAACGCCTCCAACACCCAGGCCGTTCGCGCCGTCTTCATCATCGACCCCAAGGGCAAGATCCGCACCATCCTCTACTATCCGCTGAGCATGGGCCGCAACTTTGATGAAATCAAGCGTATCGTCCAAGCCCTGCAGAAGACGGATGCGGACAACGTTGCCACGCCCGCCGACTGGCGTCCCGGTGACGATGTGATCGTCCCGACCGCAGGTTCGTGCGGTGTCGCCAAGGAGCGCATGGAGAACCAGACCGTCGAGCAGTACTGCCTCGATTGGTTCCTGTGCTTCCGCAAGGAGAGCTAGCCGCATATCCGGCATAGGTGCCCCCCTCACGCCCCGCGCGCCCCACCAGCGTGCGGGGCGTTCCCATTGGGTATACTGGGAGGGTAACGATACCTCGGAAAGAGTGATGATGGACTATCAGAACCCCTATCAGCAGCAGATGCCCTCTGCGCAGCAGGCCTATCAGATCCCGCAACAGTATGTTCCCGTGCAGAGCCAAGCTGCCGTCAAACCCAAGAAGGGCTGGGGCAAGCTCATCGCCGCCCTCGCGTGCCTGCCCCTGCTCATCGTGGCGGAGGTCGCGGGCCTCTATCTCGGCGATGCCACCCCGCTGGGCGAGGATGTGGGCGCCACGTTGGGCGGTGCCCTAGCAGCCATCGTACTCTGCTGCGTCCTCGGCGGCGTGCAGCTCTTCAATATCACGGGGAGCTCGTGGAAGTGGGCTTGGCGGGCCATGTGGTGGTCGATCGCCATCTCGGGTGCCATCGCCCTCATCGATCTGTACGATTACATCTCCACCGACAGCCTCGTTATCGTGGACGATTGGCCTTGGCAGCTCTTCCTATCGCTGCTCTTCTGCATCGCCATCGGGTTCTTCGAGGAGGGCATGGTGCGCGGTCTTGTGCTGAACGGCCTGCTCTGTCGTATGGGAACCACGCGCAAGGGCATCGTGTGGGCCTGCATCATCTCCTCGGTCTTCTTCGGTCTTCTGCACGTCGACATCATGCGCATCGGCGATGCGACCGCCCTCGAGTTCGCCCAGGGCTTCCTCAAGGTCGTCCAGACGGGCATGTACGGTTTCGCTCTGGCGGCGGTCATGTGCAAGACGGGCGAGATCACCTCGGCCGCGCTGCTCCACTGCCTCGATGACTGGCTGCTCTTCATCCTGACCTTCATCATGGGCGAATCGCTCGTGACCGAGTACGTCTCGTCCGGCGCCGAGGAGGGAATGGCCACGGTTGCCGTCTATCTCGTCTGCATCGTGCTCTACATCCCGCTCGTGATCCGCGCGGCACACACCTTGAGGACCATCGATGCGCCCAATCGAGGCGCGTTCTTCCGCGAACGAGAGGGCGCCGTATCGGGCCAGGCGGCCCCTCTGCCTCCCGCAGGTTATGGTGTTGCGGTCCAGGGATATGCCCATGCCCCCCAGATGCCGCAGCAGCAGGCCTACGCCCAGCAGGCACCGGTCCAGCAAGCGTACCCGCCCCAGGCCTATGCGCAGCCTGCGGGCACGCCTATGCCTCCTGCGGGGTTCGTTCCTATCCAGATCCCCGAGGCGGACACGTACCGGATGGATCAAAGCGGCGCTCGAAGGATGCAGATACCGCCGGACCAACGAATACCCCGATGAACGCGGGGAGAAGGCCTTTCGCGACGGCGTAGGCGATCCCGTGCCCGAAAGCGAGTCCGACCAGCTGTCCCAAGCCCACGGACAGGCCCATCATGAGTGCGCATACCACGAGACGCACGAGCTTCCGCGCGCGGCTGCAATCGGTTGAGAAGCGCACGTAGCGCTGCTCGAGGAACCATCCCACTATGATGCCGCCCAAGATGCCCGCATTGCTGTAGGCGTCGAGCTTCATCGCTGCGGGGTCGACGAGGAGCATGCCTCCCACGTAGTCCATGGGGTAGGGTTTGAGCTCCGTGTAGAGCAAGATGATCGCGAGGGTTGCGAGGCCTAGGCAGAGCACCGTCGCGTCCTTGGTGGTCTTGCGCCTCGCCCAAACGACGAAGCGCTGCGAGAGCCAGATGACGAGCACCGCTTCGATGAGGGCTGCGGCAACGTCTTGGGGCGCATGGACGCCGAGGAAGGTGCGCGAGAAGCCGACGAGCAGCGTGATGATGACGCAGATGGCTGCAAGCCAGCGCTTTGCCCGATAGCGCCATGCGATCGAGCCGAAGACCGAGCCGGCTGCCTGGGTGTGGCCGCTCGGGAACGAGTATCCCGTAGCGTGTCCGAGCGCTCCTGCGGAGGGGATGATGCGGCTATCCCGTATCCAGGGCCGGTAGATACAGGCGCTGTCTTTGATCAGCTGGTTGAGGTTGTTGCCGATGCCGAGATTCACCATCACGAACATCCCCGCGTCCTTGTCGAGGAGCCAATAGAGCACGCAGGGTACGACCGCGATTCCCGTTCCGTTGCAGAGGGCCGAGATCAGGTTCATGATCGCTTCGACGACGGGTCCTGCGGCCTCGCGCACGCCCTGCAGCCAGAGCAGATACTCGATATCCATTGCATCCTCTCGACGGGATCGATGCCAACCATTGTAGCTTTCTTTAGCGCGGAGTTCTCGAGCGGCCTATGCGGCACCGCTGCGGCCCATACCTATGAGCAAATCGGACTTGTAGGAAGATCCGCTTCCATGGGAGGGGAATCCACAGAAGATTATCTGGGCTTTTATCCCGGATTCTTCGTGCTTGGGGCGTTTCCCGTTGGAAATCTTCCTACAAGTCCGATTTGCTCATAGGTACTTCGCCTCATTCGGGTGCCGCGACCTCAGAATGTGCTGGCTTTGTCGTTTGGCGTCCGTTTCGAACGGATACCGAATAGTATCTGCTTCCCACCGCGTTCGACGTACGCTTGATATCGGGTAATTCCGTCCGCTTCGAGGAGGTTTTCATGGGAAAATTCTCAATCCGCACCACCGATAAGGGCTGCCGTTTCACACTCAAAGCCGGCAACGGCGAGGTCATCGCCACATCGCAGGTGTATGCCTCCATGGATGGCTGCATCAACGGGATCGAGTCTGTGAAGAGCAATGTCCTGGAAGCTGCCGTCGAGGATCAGACCGTCGAAGATTACGAGAAGCAGAGTTGCCCCAAGTTCGAGGTCTACGTCGACAAGACCGGAGAGTTCCGTTTCCGCTTGCTTGCCAAGAACGGCCAGAACATCGCCGCATCCGAAGGCTATGCCGCCAAAGGCAGCTGCATGAACGGCATCGAGTCCGTCCGCAGGAACGCCGTTGACGCCGAGGTCGTCCAGGAGGATTAGCGGGGCCTTGCGATCCCGCATGCGTTAAGGTGAAGCCAGGCCGCCGAGGCCTGGCTTCTTCTCGAGGAGGTGCATGCGGGAGTCGGGCCGTATGTTTCTTGGGCCTCCCAGAGCGAGATGATCGGAATCCGCGACCGGCCCATCTTCGGCTACCGCTTTCCGTTCGAGGGCCGCCGTCAGACTATCTCAGACATGCAGCAGATTATCAAAAAGATTCTTAGAGCTGCCTGTTCGGAAGTTCGGGGTCATTGCCAGGTGAAGTGTGACTACCATGCGCGTCAAAAACATCTGCAAATCTCATCCAGCACCAGACTCATGGTTTGGGTTCCAACTCCGCATGAGCTCTTGTTGGATTCTGGCTTTCAGGCGGAAAAACGCGCCCGTCCGTAGGAATCAAGGAGCACCCGAGGTACCGTCGGCAGGATACTGGTGCTAGGATGTCGTCCGATTTGGTTCTCGAGGCTGTGGACAGTTTCTAAAGACTGCGGACGGTTGCCAATGGACTATCGGGAAAATGCCATCATCAACGCCTTGATCTCGAGGCGTGCGGTACCCTTGTCCGAATTATCGGATTCCCTTAGCGTCGGGAACCAGTATCTTCTGCAACTCATCTCGAGGATGAACACAGGCTTCAAGGTTGCCGGGCTGCCGGTGGCCCTAGTGGGCAAGGACAGGGTGCTCAGGCTTTCCGATACGCCCGATGACCTCCCCGATAGGCTGAGGGAGTATCTTGCCGGTTGCGGCTACGATACCTACACGCTCACCCGCTCCGAGCGGCGGACCATCCTCTCCCTCATCATCCTCAACGCGACGGAGCATATGACCGCAGAGGCTCTCGCCGACCATCTGCAGGTTAGCAGGAATACGATTCTTGGAGACATCGGCAGTGTAAAGTCATATTTAGCGGATGGGGGCATCGATCTCGACTCCCAGTCGGGACGTGGGTACGTGGTCCGGGCATCGGAGAGCGCGATCAGAGCGAAGATCCTCGAGATCCTCTCGCTCAACTTGACGCGCCAGCACTACATCTCCGTGGCGACGGAGGTCTTCCAGCACCTGCTCATGGGGGAGCTCTGTGCTGATCAGACGATGCTCGATTCCGTCAGGACCATCATGAAGGAGGAGGAGAATCGCCACGGCTGCAAGTTGTCCGATTACTCGTTTCGCGTTACCGAGTACGAGCTCGTGCTCCTTGCTGGACGGCTCAAGAAGGGCCGCGTGGTCGAGGTCGCCTATCTGGAGGGAATCGAGCAGAGCTCGAAGTATGCCTTGAGCTACGACATCCTCACGAGGATAGGCGGGCTCTTCGGCATTGAGATCCCCGATCATGAGGTCGGGTACTTCGTACAGTTTCTCCGGAGGAAGAGCTACGTGCAGAGCAGCACCAAGCACGTCGACGAGATGCAGGACCTGATCCTCATAGAGGAGGTCATCTTCGACGTTATGCGAGCGCTCGGCATAAGCTTCTATCTCGAGAACGACCTCCACAATATGCTCGTCGACCACATGAGATCCGTGATTTACCGCATCCGCGCCGATGACAGACCCATCGAGAATCCCTTGCTGAAAGAGATCAAGGACCGCTATGGAACGGCATTCGCAGTCATCCGCAGATGTATGAAGCCCATCGAGGACATGCTGGGTGAGGAGTTGAGCGATGACGAGGTGGCGTTCCTAGTCATGTTCTTCGAGGCTGCGATCGGACAGGCCCACGCCGAGCAAGCGATATCGCACAAGGTGAGGGCGCTCGTCGTATGCGACATGGGACGGACCGTCTTCAAGTATCTGCGCAGCCAGCTTTCCTCCCTACGAGACTTGATCGACATCGTTGACGAGAGAACCGGCCATGACGACAGCAGCAACGATGGGGACATCCAGATGGTGATCTCGACGCTCGCCTACGAGATGGAAGGTGCGATGACGGTACTGGTCTCCAGTCCCATGCTGACTCAGGCCGACCTCGCTGCCATTCAGGCCTGCGCCCTCAGGATCCTCATGGACAGTGCCGAGGAGGGGAGAGGCGAGGTCTCCCCGATGCAGCGCCTTCTTATGCTCGACAAGCTCCCGACATGGGATCACTCCACGTCTATCCTATCGGGAGATCGCATAGACCTGGGACGGGGAGCCGCCACGCTCGAAGAGGCGCTTGAAGTTGCCGGGTCCCTGCTCAATCGCGACGGCTCGGTTGCCCGGGAGGCCGTTTCTTTCATGAGGGATGGTGCCGACGGCCTGAGGGATAGGCTGCAGGGAGGCAGGGCCATCTGTCCGGGCTGCGTGATTTCGTATGTCGATGAGGAACACGGCGCGCTGACCGACGCGTTGAGCGTTGTGAGGCTGCAGGCACCCCTCCAGGTTGTGCCCGAGCAGGAACCCATCAGGTATGTGATCGGGTTCAGCTACTTGGAGTCGGATCATTTGAGCGACATGCTCCACGCGATCATCTTCCTGCTGCGAGACGGCAGCATCATTTCGATACTCGATATGCTTGACGAGCCGCTCGAGGCATATAACTACATCTCAAGGATCATCTAGGAGTCGGTATGAAGGCAAAGACCAAGCGCGTGGGCAAGAGCATTGTCAGCGAGTATGACAATTCCTCAGAGCTCGTGGATGAATACGTGAAGGCAACGCTCGAGCCTTCCAACAGGGCCAAGTTCATCGTCGCGGTCTTTGCGTTCGCCTGCGCCGGCGCTGCCCTCTCTTTGCGCTTCGATCACCTCCTCTCGATAGGGATGCTCATTGCCGGCTGCCTTCTTCTCGCCGATGCGCTTTGGCGTTCCAACTCCATGGCTAGGAGAAGGACGCTCAAAGGCTACGATATGCGTTTCGGCGGTGCGGATATCCCTGTGAAGGTGACGCTCGATGAGGAGGGCGTCAGATACGAGGTGGGTGGCGCAGAGGTTGCCTATGCGTGGAGCGATGTCAAGCGTGTGGGCCAGTCGGCCCATCTCGTGGTGCTCGTATGCGATGGCGGTGTCGTGCCGATTGCGAAGACGACGTCCTCCAAGCAGATGGTGGATCTGCAGGACATGATCAAGGAGCATGTCCCGGCGGCGCGTGGTCTGCGTTAGGGTCGGCCGCCCTGCGAAATGTTGGGTCTAAGGGATCCCTTCCGCGAACATGCCCGTACGGGCCACCTTATCCGGTTCTCAATACGAATGCAATATCGATACGCGGGCAATGACGCCGTGCCGATGCCGTCCACGCCCGCTCTTCTCGCAGAGAGGTTTCCCATTCCGATACGGCAGGGTTCCACCCTGTTTTTACCCGTCGGTCTCGGGCCCCGCCGTCGGTCCCGGTTAGCACAATCCTGATGTGATTCCGCGAATGGTTTGTTCTGTACGCGGAGCTGCCTCCCCCGTAGAGTCGAAGCCATACGGGGGAGTCGGCTAAAACGGGGAGATGGCGGCCTTGCTCTGGGAGATTTTCAGCACAGATCTAGCCTTTGTCGGCTTGGATGTCAGCGACCAAAAGGAGCTGTTCGAAGCAATGGGCGGCAGACTCGAGGAGCTCGGGTATGTGCGCGATTCTTTCATCGATGCGGTGGCAGCACGGGAGAGGCGCTTCCCGACTGGTCTCGACCTCGGCGATGCTGCGGTGGCCATCCCGCATACGGATCCCGAGCATGTGAACGAGAATGCCATCGCGATTGCCAATCTCATTCACCCTGTTCCCTTTAGGCAGATGGGGAGCACCGAGGAAGAGGATTGCTGGGTGCAGGTGAAGCTCGTCATCATGCTCGCCATCAGCGGTGGCAACTATATCGATATGTTGCAACGTGTCATCCAGTCGATTCAAGACCCAGGGGTGGTCAAGAGGTTGTTGGGGGCAAGAAGGTCCGAGGAGTTCATCGAGATCGTGAGGAAAAAGGAGGAGGGGCAATGAAGAAGCGGTACATGATTCTCTCTGCATGTGGGACGGGCATTGCGACTTCGACCGTCGCGGCCAATTCGTGCAAGACCCTGTTGGAGGAGAGGGGCCTGAAGAATATCGAGATAATCGAATGCAAGGCGACGGAGATCCTCGGCAAAGCCGAGATCATGAAGCCAGATTGCATCATCTACACTGCGGAAATCCCCGTCGCCAAGCTCGGCGGCATCAAGTGTTTCCGCGCGATCCAGTTGATCACGGGTATCGGCACAGAGCAGCTCGCCGATGAGATGGCAGAGTACCTCAAGACGTTGAACGATTAGACGGGCATTCCCCAACAGAAGCATCAAGCGGTTTATCGGTATCGACTAGGAATGGAGGATCACGATGGAAATCCTTAATTACATCCTTGGCATGGGTTCTTCGGTGGTGATGCCCATCATCATCACCATCCTTGGTCTGATCATGGGCGAGAAGTTCTCGAAGGCCTTCCGAGCCGGCCTTACGATCGGCATCGGTTTTATCGGCATCAACCTCGTCGTCGGCCTCATGGGCCAGTACATCACACCTGCCACCCAAGCTATGACCGAGCGTTTCAGCCTGAATCTCTCGGTCATCGATGTGGGCTGGCCCGTCAGCTCGTCGATCGCGTTCGCGACGAATATCGTCCCCTTCGTCTTCATCACGTGTTTCGTGATCAACATCATCATGCTCGCATTCAATTGGACCAAGACGCTCGATATCGACGTCTGGAACTACTGGCACTTCATCTTCACGGGCTCCCTCGTTCAGCACATGACAGGCAGCATGCCTCTCGGTATCCTCGCATCGGCCATCACATTCGTCATCATTGTGAAGTTCGCCGACTGGAGCGCCCCGTTTGTCCAGGACTACTTCGGTCTCCCGGGCATCTCGCTGCCGCATACCGAGACGGTTTCCTGGGCGCCCCTCTGTCTCGGACTTGACAAGCTCTACGACAAGATCCCCGGTATCAATAAGATCGACTGGTCTCCCGATAAGGTCCAGGAGCGTATCGGCTTCCTCGGCGAACCCATGATCCTCGGCGCCATCCTCGGCGCACTCATCGGGTTTCTTGCCGGGGAGGACGTTGCCGGTATCGTTGCCATTGCGGTCAACATGGCGGCTGTCATGTTCATACTTCCGCGCATGGTTAAGATCCTGATGGAGGGTCTGATCCCCCTGAGCGAGGATGCCAAGGCTTTCATGAACAAGCACTTCCCCGGCAAGGAGATCTACATCGGCCTTGATGCTGCTGTCGCAACCGGCTCTCCGGTTGTCATCTCCAGCGCGCTTATCATGATTCCCATCACGCTCCTGCTCTCGTTCATCCTGCCGGGCAACAAGGTCATGCCCCTCGTCGACTTCTCCACGATTCCCTTCTTCATGATCTGGCCGGCTGTGGCGTCCAAGGGCAACCTGTTCCGCACCCTGCTCACCGGCACCCTCATAATGATCGCGATCCTCTATATCGCCACCGACCTCGCGCCGACCGTCACCCAGATTGCCCAGTCCGTGAAGTTCGCATTCCCCGAGGGTGCCTCCGCAGTCTCATCGCTGGATGTCGGCGCGCATCTGATCCCGTACATCGTCGCGAAGATCTTCGAGGTATTCGCCGCCCTGTTTGCCTGATGGTTCGCTGCCCCCTGCTTATCGCCCCATATAGTACTGGAGGTAAGAGCTATGCTCCTTGAGGAAGAGAGAAAGCATGTCATCGAGATCGCCCTGCAGATCTCTGATATGAAACTGGTACCGCTCACCTATGGCAACTACAGTTTGAGGGATCCCGAAAGCGGCCTGGTATGCGTCACTCCGAGCGGCATGCCCTACCATACGCTACATCCCTCCGATATCGTCGTCGTGGATATCGACGGCAGCGTGGTCGATGGCGAGCGTCGGCCCTCGATTGAGACGCCGCTGCATACGGGCATCTACCGCAGGCGTGACGATGTGCTCGGCATCGTACATACGCACTCAACGTTCTGCACTGCGTGGGCCTGCCGCGACATCGATGGCATGCCGTGCACCACCTCCGAGATGGCCGGTCTGGTTGGCGGCAAGGTCAAGATCGCCGACTTCTGCCTGCCTGGCTCGCAGGAGCTCGCCGATGCGACAGCGGAGGCGATCGGCAATGACAAGGCGTGTCTCATGGGCAACCATGGGGCCATTTGCGCCGACGTCTCCATCGATGACGCGCTCAAGGACGCGATCATCCTCGAGGAGGGTGCGAAAGTCTCTTTCTATGCGTTCCAGATGGGCGATGTGAACATCCTTGCCGACCAGATCGCCAAGCTCATGCAGCAGGATACGACCGAGCATTACGGGCAAGTGAAGTAGCGCCTGTATTTCCCATGCGTTTTGAAGGCTGATGAGGAGATGGGAGTGTTCCATGCAAGGCAAGATGATGGCCCAGATGTTCTATGCACCGGGTGACGTCCGCTTCGAGGAGACGGATATCCCCCAGATCGGTGATGACGAGATCCTCGTGAAGGTACGCACCGCCCTTACCTGCGGCACTGACCTCAAGACCTACCGTCGCGGGCACCCAACGATCATCCAGCACGTGCCTTCCACGTTTGGGCATGAGTTTGCGAGCGATGTCATCGAGGTGGGGAGGAACGTCGACAAGTTCAAGATCGGCGATCGTGTTGTGGGTGCCAATACCGCTCCCTGCTTCCAATGCGAGGCCTGCAAGAACGAGCAATACAGCTTGTGCGAGAACCTCTCATATCTCAACGGCGCGTTCTCCGAGTACGTTGCGGTGCCCGAGCACATCCTGAATTACAACTTCTACAAGATTCCCGATGGTCTCCGTTACGAGCACGCTGCGCTGCTCGAACCCCTCGCCTGTGCCGTGCACGGATTCGACACGCTTCCTGTACGGGCGGGCGACTATACCGTGGTCATCGGGGCCGGCCCCATCGGCCTGATGTTCATGGATCTGCTGAGCCTCGCCGGCTGCAGGGTCATCGCAGCAGACCTCTCCGACTGCCGACTCGAGCTCTCGAGGAACTTCGGAAGCTTCGCGACTGTCAATGCTGGTGCCGACGACTATATCGAGCAGGTCAGGATCCTCACCGAAGGCAAAGGCCCGCAGATCGTCGTCGAGGCCACGGGCTTCCCCAGCGCATGGGAGGCGGCGTTCGATATGGCACGGCCCGGCGCAACCGTCCTGTGCTTCGGAGGCACCAAGGCCGGTTCCACGGTCACGTTCGACTGCAAGAAGTTCCACTACAGCGAGATCACGCTCAAGGGCGTGTACCACCATACCCCATATCATGTGAGGTGGGCGCTCGACCTGCTTGCGAGCGCCCAAATCGACGGCTCTAAGTACATCAGCGGGTACTATCCGCTCGAGAAGACGATCGAGGCCCTCGACAGCATCGGCAATCAGGAGGGGATCAAATACGTGATTCTCCCGAACGGCACAAAGGAAGATCTCGACCTCGGATAATGTTGGATTTCCGATGGGGGGCGGAAAGAGCCCTCCTCTTCGGAGCGATCTCATTGCCACTCAGCCGCCACGTACTTCCAAGTGGGTTTCTCCCGGACGGGATCCGGCAATGCACCGGACCCTGTCCTTCCGCATGCCGGATTAAAGTACCCTGAATCAAGCCTTGGCGCAACGAGAAAGGGCCTGCATCGATGAGCTCGCGGAGTGGGATATCCCAATCCTACGCTCTATTTTTATGAGCACGGTCCCAACGGAATCCGTCTCGCGGTGGTGATAGAGCGCTTATGTTCATAAGCATCCTTATCCGAACCATCTTATGCATAATCGAAGATGCCGTTTGCATCATCGCATGCGCCACATCAAACGGTTCATCTATTTCTTGAATCAGCAGCTCTACATCTCATACCATGCAAGGAACGAGTATCCGATAGAAACCGCTTACCGTAAATTCGCTACCTTTCGCGAAATGATATATAAAACAATATATGCATAAATAATGGAATAAGATAAAAAATATGCATTTTTGGCCAAAAAAGCGGAAAAATTTGTCCATTCGACCAGCGCGTTTCCCAAGAACGGATGGCGAGTTGTCCTCTCGCGTGCCTCAGCGAGCCGTTTTCGGGGGATATTCGTACATCACAGTATGTACAAGTGATATCCGTTTTTCTGTACGACTTGGCAAAAAGCACCGATTGAACAGCTGTTTTATAGTTTGCTCAACGGAATCGGCGGCAGGCGAGTAGGACGGGGCACAAGGGGGAGGTCGCATGTCCGAGAACGCTCGAGAGGTCCCGCTGCATGTCCAAGCGGCAAGCTTCATGCGAGACAAGATCTACGCGCACGAATGGATTCCCGAGCACCAGATACCTGTGGAGCACGAACTCTGCGAGATGCTCGGCATGAGCCGCGGCACCGTTCGGCGTGCCATCAAGACGCTCGTGAACGAGAACCTCCTCGTCCAGATGCATGGGAAGGGCACCTTCGTCACAAGTTCCATCCTCACCCATCCGACCGGCAGCATACTCATGTCGTTTGCGGAGTCGCTTGCGTCGCAGGGCGTGCAATTCACCACGAAGGTCCTGCGCCAAGAGGCTGTTCCCGCAGACGCCTTCGCCAGTGGGAAGCTGTTCGTCCCGATGGGGTCGCCCGTCCTCATGCTCGATCGCCTGAGGCGCGTCGAGGGCAAACCGATCCTGCTCATCGAGAGCATCATCAACCTGAGCGCTCTCCCGGGCCTCGATGGGGTCGACTATGCAGAACGGGGCCTCTTCAGCACGATCGAGTCAAGGTTCGGCAAGAAGATCGGCCACTCGAATGCCCGCTATGCTGCCTGCGTGGTGGGAAAAGAGCGCGGAGAGCTCATGGAGGTTTCCGAGGATGCTCCCGTGCTGCATCTGGAGCAGCAGATCTTCCTCACGGACAACACGCCCGCCGAGTGGAGCAATGTGTGGCTGAGCGCGAATAAGTACATCGTCGGAACGGTCTTGCAGCGCATGTGACGCACGGGCATGCATGAACGGCATAGGGGTTGAGAGCCGATCCGGTCGGCTTGGGATAGCTTTGCGCGGATCCGCAGGAGGGGAGTGTTTCGTGAAGATCATCTTGGTATCGCACGGAAGGTTCAGCCAGGGTCTCAAGGATGGCGTTCAGATGCTTCTCGGCCCTCAAGAGGACATCGAGGCGTTCATCCTTTCTGCCGAGGAGCCTCCTACCGAGCTCGGCGCGCGCCTCGCGGCCGCGCTTTCGCCCGAAGACGAGGGCAACAGCGTCTTCTTCACCGACCTGTACTTCGGAAGCCCCTTCAACCAAGTGGTGGAACTGTCCCGCACGCATGACATCTACCACGTGACCGGCGTCAATCTCCCCGCGCTTCTGGAAGCGGTCGTCGTGCGCAACAGCGGCCAGTCGTGCGAGGAGGTCGTCGCGGCTGCGATGGCGGCCTCCGAGGGGAGCATCAAGGATGTGAGGAAGCTTCTTGCCGAGCAGGTGAACGAAGACATGGGAGAAGAGGAGGAGTGGCGATGAGAAACGTTGTGTTGGCCCGGGTGGATGACCGCCTGATCCACGGCGAGGTCGTCTCGGTATGGACACCCACCCTATCCGCGAATGCGATTCTCGTGGTGGATGACGATGTGGCCAAAGACGACTTCAACAAGCGCGTGATCAAGTCGCTCGCGCCCGAAGGGGTCAAGGTATTCGTCTCTTCGGTCGAGGGGGCCATAAAGGGCCTGCTCAAAGATCCCATCTCCGGAGAGCGCGTGATCGTGCTTGCGAAGAGCCCGATCACGTTCGCGAGAATCGTCGATGCGGGCGTGCCCCTCAAGGAGGTGAATCTCGGCGGCATGGGCCTGCGTGGAGACCGCAAGACCTTCATCAAGAACGTTGCAGCAAGTCCGGTTGAGGTCGAGGCCATCCGCGAAATGCGCGACAAGGGCGTGCATGTTTTCTATCAGCTCGTGCCCGAGCAGGCCGTTATCGAGGTCGATGAAGCTCTCGGGCGGGCGGGAAAGGAGTAAGCAATGAGTATCCTGCAAGCTGTTCTCTGCGGTATCACCTACTGGTTGGCGATCGGCAACCTTCCCTTCGTAGGCCTCTGGTCGCTCCAGCGCCCTCTGGTCTGCGGTCTGGTGACCGGAGTCATCCTCGGCGATCCCGTCGCGGGGGCCGTCGTGGGCGGATCGATCAACCTCGTGTATCTCGGCTTCATCTCGGCAGGCGGCTCCATGCCCGCCGATATGGCCCTCGCCGGCATCCTCGGGACGGCCTACGCCATCGTGGGCGGGCTCGACTCCGGGACCGCGCTCGCGCTGTCCGTCCCCATCGGCCTGCTCGGCACCATCGTGTGGTACCTGCGCATGACCTTCGACTCGGTCTTCGTCCACGTGGCGGACAACTACATCGAGAAGGGCGAGCATCACAAGATCTGGCGCGCCAACGTGCTCTACCCGCAGATCTTCGCAGCGGTGATCACGGTTATCCCCTGCACCCTCGCAGCATATTTCGGTGCCTCCTACATCCAGTCGTTCATCGACTTCATGAGCGGACCCATCCTGAACGTGTTCCAAGTCATCGGCGGCATGATGCCCGCCTTGGGTATCGCGATCACGCTCACATATATCTTCAAGGGCGAGGCGACCGTGTTCCTGTTCGTGGGCTTCGTGCTCGCGGTGTACACGGGCCTCGGCCTGCTCCCGCTGGGCGTCATCGCCCTGCTCACCGCCATCGTGTACGTGCAGCTTTCGTCGGGCAGTGAAGACGCTGCGGCAACGCCTGCGGCAGGAGAGGATGAGGAGGAGTTCTGATGGCAGACAACAGCAAGATGGCGCGCGAGGGCGGTCTTATCCCCAAGAGCGCACTCACCAAGGCATGGCTCATCTGGGAGACCTTCCCGCAGACCTGCTACAACTACGAGCGCATGATGGGCCAGGTCGTAGCGCACTTCTTCTCCGTGCTCGTCGGCTTCCTCTACCCCGACGATCCGGAGAAGCGCAAGGACCTCATGCGCCGCGAGATCGAGTTCTTCAACGTCCATATCGAGGCGGGCTCCTGCATCCTCGGCATGATTGCCGCGATGGAGGAGGAGAAGGCCCAGGGCGTCGACATCCCCAACGAGTTCATCACCAACATCAAGACCTCCCTCATGGGACCGCTTGCGGGTGTGGGCGATACGATCTGGCAGGGCGTCGTCATCCCCATCCTGCTCGGTATCTGCATCGACCTCACCTCCATGGGCGGCGGCAACATCTGGGGCGCGATCATCTATGCGGTCGTCATCTGCGCCGCCGCCTACGCCATCTCCTATGCGAACTTCATGTTCGGCTACAACGCGGGCAGCAACGCGGTGCTCGACTTCCTCGAGAAGGGAACGCTCAACAAGATCCTCAAGGGCGCATCGATCATGGGCTGCATGGTCATGGGCGGCCTCATCGTGAACTACGTGAAGGTGGCTTGCGGCGTGGAGATCGCCTCCGCCGGGTCCGTATTCAACCTGCAGACCGGGTTCTTCGACATGGTCATGCCGCGTATCCTGCCGCTCGCGACCACCATGCTCATCTATTGGCTGCTCAAGAAGCGCTGGTCGTCCCTCAAGATCATCGGCCTGATCATCGTCATCGGCATCGTCGGCGGCCTCAGCGGGATCCTCGTGTAGCAGTCGGATAAGAAGCCCAGAACGGAGGCGTCATGCAAGCATTGGTCATGAGCGAGCCTGGAAATGTCAAGCTCACCGAGATCCCCACGCCCGTGCCAGGTCCGGACGAGGTCCTCATCAAGGTCGGGGCTTCGGGCATCTGCACGAACGATATCCGCGACTATCTGGGAGATTGCGACTATTCCTATCCGCGCATCGGCGGGCATGAGTTCGCGGGGACGATCGAGGCGCTCGGAAGCGCCGTCGATGCTAGGCGCTTCCAGGCGGGGCAACGTGTGGTCAAGTACATCATCGAGGACTGCAAGGAGTGCTATTTCTGCCATACGGGGCACGAGAACATCTGCGAGGAGCATCCGCGCTCGCGTATCTTCCATTCCGAGGACGGCATATCGGGCTATGCCGGATTCGCGGAGTACGTCATCGCCAAGGCGGACGACATCATGGTCTTCGAGCATGAGGAATCCTTCATCAAGATGGCGTTTACCGAGCCCATGGCCTGCGTCATCAACAGCATCGAATGCACCGATGTCCATTTCGGCCAGGATTGCCTGGTGATCGGCGGGGGCACGATGGGGCTGCTCCACGTGATGCTGCTGCGCCTGCGCGGCGCCCGCGTCATCGTGAGCGAGCCTATGGAGGCGCGCCGCGCGATGGCCCTCGAACTCGGGGCATCGGAGGTCCTCGATCCCGCCGAGGGAGACGCCGTTCGAAAGGTGCGCGTGCTGACGGGCGGGCGCGGAGCTGATTTCGTCTACAACACCGTCTCCCATCCCGCGATCGCTGCCCAAGCGGTCCGCATGACGGCTGCGTGCGGCACCTGCGTGATGTTCAGCTCCATCCATCCCCGGGAGGATGTTCCCCTGGATGCGGGAAGGATCCACAGCATGCAGGTTACGGTGACCGGTGCCGTGAGCCCGACCATCCGCGCATACTTCGAGTCCGTGCAGATGCTGGATAAGGGTCTTGTCGACCCGACCCCCCTCATCGAGGGCGTGTTCGATTGCACGGAGTTCCAAGCGGCCATGGACACGGCCCTCCGTCCGGACTCCTACAAGGTCATCGTGAGATTCGGAGCGTGAGGACCGTGTCCGCAGACATCGCCTGCCTGGGAATCGATCTCGGGACCTCGTCGGTCAAGATCGTGGCGATAGGGGAGGGGGGCTCGGTTCTCGGGCAGGCATCCCGGACCTATGAGCTGAGCCTGCCCAAACCTGGTTGGCGGCAGATCGATCCCGAGCTCTGGTGGAGCGAGACGGCGGCTGCCGTGCGGGAGCTGCTGGATACGATCGCGCCGCTCGACGTGCGCGCCATCGGGGTCACGGGACAGATGCACACCCTCGTTCCCGTGGGTGCGGACGGTCGCGCCGCGCATGCCGCGCTCATGTGGAATGACGTGCGCACCGCCCAGATGGTGGCACCGGCGCGCGATGCCCTCCTTGCCAGAGGAGCGCGGGATGCAGCCGCTACGATCTCGACGGGGAGCCCCGCGCTCAACCTCTGCTGGTTGCGCGACAACGAGCCAGAGGCCTTCGAGCGCACGGATCGCTTCGTGATCGGGCCGGACTGGATCGTCTTCAAGCTTGCCGGCACCTTGGGGACGGACTTTTGCGAGGCATCGACTTCGTCTTTGTTCGACTTCAGAAGCCATGGGTGGTCCTATGCCGCGCTCGATGCCCTCGGCCTGTCCGCGCGCCTGCTTCCCGATATCCGCGGCTCCCGCGAGGTGGCCGGGGGCGTGACCGCCGACGCCGCCCGCCTGACAGGGCTTGCGGAGGGGACCCCCGTCATCGTCGGCACCGGGGACAACCCTGCGGCGGCCCTTCCCACCGGCTGCATCATCGAGGGGGCGACGGTCATCTCGCTTGGGACGTCCGGCGTCCTCATGGGCCTGCGTGCCGACGATGCCGCAGGCCCGCAGCGCAAGGGCAAACCCATCGCCTTCTCCCTCGACGGGCGCGCCTTCTCGACGCTGGTGCAGGGAGTGGTCCAATCGTGCGGCTCGACGCGGGATTGGATGCTTGCAAAGGTGCTGCGCATCTCCTACCAAGAGGCCGAGGCGGCTTTCGCACCCGAGGATTCGGGAACGGGGGAAGTGCTGTTCTTCCCGCACATGACCGGTGAGAAGACCCTCTTCGGCAATGCTTCGCTGAGAGGCGCCTTCACGGGCCTTTCCCCCGAAGCCACCGCTGCAGTGCTCGACCGCGCGGTGATGGAGGGCGTGGGGTACGGCTTCAGGCAGCTCATGGACGAGATGGGTTTCACGGGCGGGCGCGATCCTGTCCGTGCGGTGGGGGGAGGGGCCCGAAGCGACGCATGGATGCAGACACTCGCGAACATCCTCGATCGGCCCATGCAGCGCATGGAAGGGGAGACGGGGGCCGGATACGGCGCCGCTCTTCTCGCATGCATGGCTGTGGGGGAAGGCGACCCTGAGCGGGCGTTACCATCCTCTGCCCGCCCGAGTGCCGTCTTTACCGCCGATGAGCGGGCTGTACGGCGCCACGATGAGCGATACCGGCGGTACCTGCGCATGCACGATGCTCTTGTGGATATATACCGTGATTGAATGCCGAGGCATGATCGAGAGGATAGGTTGGATATGCCGTTGCTTGATATGAACGAACTCGTTGCCATGGCGCATAAGAACGATGTGATGCTGCCTGCATACAACACGACCAACATGGAGATGACCCTTGCGATCATGGACGCCTTCGAGGCGAACGGGATGCCGGGCGTCATCCAGATCGCCCCTACGAATGTCAAGCTCACGGGGTATGACCATATTGCCGATGTCGTGCACCGCGCTCTATCCGGCTACACCACTCCCATGGCGCTGCATCTTGACCATGGCAAGACCTTGGACGATGTGCGGCAGGCCGTCAACGCGGGCTTCACCTCGATCATGATCGACGGTGCCGCCCTTCCGTTCGAGGAGAACATCCTGTTCTCGAGAAGGGCGGTGGATTTCTGCCATGCAAGCGGCGTGCCCGTGGAAGCCGAGCTCGGCGCCATCCGCGGCAAGGAGGATGATCATGTCTCCGAGGCTGATTGCAAGACAGATCCCGATCAGGTGGCAGAGTTCGTCGAGCGTACCGGATGCGATACCTTGGCCGTCTCCATCGGCAACGTGCATGGCCTGGAGGATACTCCGCGCATCGATCTCGCGCACTTGGCGAAGATCGCTGCGGTCAGCCCCTGCCCGCTTGTGCTGCATGGCGGCTCGGGGATCGAATATGCGACCATCGCCGCCATGAAGCAGCACAACATGGTGAAGATAAACATCGCCAGCGACCTGCGCCGCGCCTTCATCAAGAGCGTGGCGGATGCCCAGGCGGCCAACCCCAACGAGGCGAACCTCGCGAGGGTGCTTATGGACGCGCGTGCGGCGGTGACGGCAGTGGCGCGCAGGACGCAGCTCGCCATCAACGGTATGCCCTGCGAAGGGGCGTAGGAGCGGAGCGGGTTTCGATCCCTCCGGCCCCCTTTGGGGAACGCACACGGTAAAGGCGGTCCCCCGGTTGATTCCGGGGGACCGCCTTGCTGCTCTATCTTGAGTTTAAATCTCTCGGCGATGCTCTGCCACAAAATATTGCCGCTTCATGGTCGGCGTGTGCCCATCAAGCCTTTTTGGGGAAAGTGACGCGAGTTCCCGCCATACGGGCCTCCTGAAGGAACTCTTCACCGGGATCCCCTTCGAGGATGACCTCATCGAAATCTGAAAGGGTGGCGAAGGTCAGAAATGAGTTCTTGTTGATTTTCGAGGTGTCCATCAGCAGATAACGGTGGCTCGCATGTCTGACTCCTGCAGATTTGACCGGTGCCGAGGTCTCATGCTCGGTCATACAGCCTTGCCCGATCACATATCCCTTCGGGCACATGAAAGCCGAATCAACTCGAATCATTTCGATTGCCATCGTAGCGAAAACCCCGTAGGTAAGCTGATGGCTTGGACGGTAATTTCCCCCCAGAAAGATGATCGATGCCTTAGCGAGCGTGGTGTCGGCAAGATCTGCAACGCGGATATCGTTCGTGACTATGGTGAGGTCGTGCTTCCCGCTCAACATTCGCAGGAATTCGTAAGTGGTAGTCCCGCTATCGACGAATAGCGAATCGCCATTATGGACGCGCAAACAGGCGAATCGGGCTATTGTGCGCTTGGCATCGTTATTCACCGGCTGGCGATTCTTCGGCGGGGCAATCGTAGTTGTCCTGCTCGTGGCCGCCGCACCTCCATGCACACGCACGAGCTTGCCTTCGAGCTCGAGGAACGAGAGGTCATTTCGGACCGTTACGGGCGATACATCCAAAAGAGAACATAGCTCCGACGTGGTTACGCTGCCGTTTTCGGTTAGGAGTTCGCAGATACGCCGCCGTCTCTCCACCGCGAGCTTGTTAACGCCTGCTGCCATGGCACCTGTCTTCCCCTGAAAAACCGTAGCAAATGATACGACCCAATATACCCTCAACGATGAATCTAAAAATGGTAAACATAGCCAAAAAGCAAATCATAGTCAGGACTCATAAAATACCGTTTACGGATTTATTCGAATATTTACTATATTTATCGAAAATATGATAATAAAGTATCGTATAACTTCGAAAAGTAACAGAAGCATGTTCTTTCAGTGCCTCTCGGAACGAAGAAGAGCCGTGTTATATGCGCGTCGGTGTCTAGAAACGATAGGGGCAACTGACCTTTGCTTGGGTGAGAAGATGAGAGGAGGGTTCAACTCGGGAAGGAGATAGTACAGGCGCCGTCATCCCCTGTTGGTTAAACGCCGATATTTGCCAGAGATACGAAAGAATACCGACAAATTACGAAAGTAAAGAAAGGGTGATACAACATGGTCTTCCAAGCAGTCCTTGTTGCTCTGATTACGACGTGCTGTACGTGGTGGTTCAGTCACGCTGTGACCAGAACATGGCTTTATCCTATCTGGTCGGGCTTTTTGGTAGGCATCGTCATGGGGAAGCCCCTTGAGGGCATGATGATCGCCGCTGCAATCAATCTTCCCTATGTCGGCTTCATCACTGCCGGCGGCTCTATGCCGGGCAACCCTCAATTTGCAGGTCCTGTGGGAACCGCTCTTGCACTGGTTTCCGGTCTCGACATCAATACTGCGACCACGGTTGGGGTCATCCTTGGCTCGGTCACCGTTCTGGTTTGGACCGTGTACATGTCGGTTAACGCATTCTGGGTACATATGGCTGAGGATTTCCTGAGCAAAGGCAATATTCGTGCGATGCGTTTCTGCAACTATGTTCCCTCATTCTTCGTTTCGCTGCTGATCAACGGTGTTCCCGCCTTCCTAATCGTTATGCTCGGCGCTCCCTTCGGTGCTTGGCTCCAGAGCTTCCCGATGTGGATCGTCGACGCTTTCGGCATTATCGGCGGCATCATGCCCGCCCTCGGTATTGCGATGTTGCTCCAGTATCTCGATAAGCCCAAGCTGACCCCGTTTTTCTTCATGGGATGGATCCTTGCCCAATTCCTTGGGCTCAGCACCATGATGATAACCGCCATTGGCGCCGTCATAGCCGTTTTGCTCTACAACCAAGCAAGCAAACCGAACTCTTCCCTGATTGGCGGTGAGTAAGCATGGCAGAGGAGAAGAAGCTCAGCAAGGCTACTCTTGTTAAGAATTGGCTGCTTACCTATTCATCCGAGACTTGCTACAACTATGAGCGTCTCCAGGGCTTGGGCAACACGAACGCCTTCGTGCCTGTTATTCGCGAACTCTATCCTGGCGACGAGGCCAAGCAGGCCGAGGAGCTTAAGAACTTCCTGGTGTTCTATAACACCGAGCCATCTTGGATGGGAACCATCATCAACGGTATCACCGCTGCCATGGAGGAGAAACGCGCGAATGGGGCCGAAATCACTCCCGATGAGGTTACCACCCTGCGTTCTGCTCTCATGGGTCCCATGGCCGGCATCGGAGATACCGTCTCGCAATCCATCGCGTATCCGGTCCTCGCCGGCATCTGCATCCAGCTTGCCCTCGCCGGCAACTTTGCAGGCCCCATCATCTTCGAGATTGCCTACAAGGTCCTCATGCTCGGCCTGGGCTATAACATGTACATGCTGGGCTACAATAAGGGCCGTGATGCTATCGTTGACCTCCTGTCGACGGGCGTCATCAACAAGCTGCTGGATGCGGTTTCCATTGTCGGCCTCATGGTCGTCGGCTCGATGACCGCATCGAACGTGAAGCTCGACCTCTCGTTCATGAACTTTACATGGGCCAACGCCCTAGGCGATATCGAGTTCAATGTCCAATCTGGCGTTTTCGATGCGCTGCTTCCCGGTCTGCTGCCGCTCTTGGTAGTGCTCGCCACCTGGGCGCTGCTGCGCAAGAAGGTCAAGCCATTGATGCTGATCATTATCATGTTTGCCCTGGGATTTCTCCTTGTCGGTATCAAGGGTCTTTGCGGGGCCTATGCGTAACATCAGGTAGCTTTCATTCTTCCGGTCTCCCGCCGCCGAGGCGGCGGGAGAGGACGCGAGGCTCAGCTTCGCATAAGGCGGAATGCGGCTATCCAACCCTTAACGTCTCTTGGCTGTTCCAAGGAGGAACATCATGGAAAGACCGCTCATCCTGCCGTCGATTATGTGCGCAAAGCCGTGGGAAGTACGCGAGTACGTGCGCGAATTCGAGCTTTCCGGGATTGATGCGATTCATTTCGATGTAATGGATGGCCACTATGTCCCCAACGTCATGTGCAGCTCAGAGGAGTTCCACGCGCTGCGTTCGTTGAGCGATATGCCCATTGATGTTCACCTTATGGCAACCGAGCCTGAGCGTTTCATCGATTATTTCGAGTTTTCCCCAGGTGACTGGGTGAGCTTCCATCCCGAGGTGTGCCACCAGCCGTACCGCTTGCTTATGCGCCTTCGCGAGATGGGTCTGAGGGCCGGGTATGCTATCGGTCCAGCCATCTCGTGCGATTATGTGAAAGACTGCCTCGCAATACTCGATTTCGTGATCGTCATGGCGGTCAGTCCCGGGTTTAAGGGTCAGAGGATGACACCCGATCATCTTTCCAAGCTCGCACGCATCAGCGAGGTCGCTGCTTCCGCAGATCATCACATCGATATAGTGGTAGACGGCAATACCGTAGCGAAAAATGCCAGGCATATGCTCGCCGCAGGCGCCACCGGGCTAATCGTGGGTACCTCGACCCTCATGAAGGATGGTCCCGAAGGTTTTTCGAAGAGCTACGAGCGTTATCTTGATGATCTTTTGTAAGATGGGGCGTTTACCGCGCGATTAGGGCTCTGCAAAAGAACCTGCATCGTCAAGCATCAAACACGGCAGGCGCATGCGCCACGTATCAGGGAGAAAAAAAGATGGCAGTCAACAACCTTATCTTCAGTCGCGTCGACGATCGCCTCATCCACGGTCAGGTCATGACTGCTTGGCTGAAGGTCTATCCGAGCAAACACATTCTCATTGTCGATGACAAAACCAGTGCGGACCCATTCATGCAGAAGATGTTCTCGCTGCTCGTCCCCGCAGGGGTTACCATCAGTGTCGAGAGCGTCGATCAAGCGGTGAAGACATTCGGAGCGGGCCTTTCCGAGCCCACCGTGATGATTGTGAAAGAACCGCTCACCATCAAGCGGCTCATCGATGCAGGCGTCGATATCGACTTCTTCAATATCGGTGGAATGGGCATGTCTGCTGGCAGGAAGAAGTTCTTCCAGAATATTTCCATGTCCGATGAAGAGCGCGCAATCTGCAAAGAGCTTACCGGCAAGGGAGTTCGTATCGAGATCCAAATCGTTCCCGCCCAGAGCATGCATGAAGTCAGCTCATTACTTTAAGCGCCGACAGCGTATCGAAAAGCGAGGAAGCAAAAGAGGATATTATGGCGGACTTCAGTAGGTACCTTTTCCCTAGCTCATTTCACGACAGGACGATGAAGGCATGCCGGGAGCATGCAATAGGAGATTTCAGGACCGATGATATTCCCGTACCCAAGCCGGTGGGGGAGCAGTTGTTGGTAAGAGTGGCTGCATGCGGGGTGTGCGGATCCGATGTTCCTCGCATCTACTCGCTGGGCACGAGCAAACAGCGTTACCCGCTTGTCATCGGCCATGAATTCGGAGGTACTATCGTTGAGGTCGGTCCCGAAGCCGATCAGTCGCTCGTGGGCAAGCGGGGTGCCATTTTCCCGTGTATCCCCTGCAGGAAGTGTCCGAGCTGTCTGAGCGGCAACTATGCCATGTGCGAGGACTATGACTACTTGGGATCGCGCTCCGATGGGGGCTTTGCAGAGTACTGCCTTATCCCTTCTGCATGGCATTTCGTCCCCATGAGTAACCCGGATATCCCTGGTGATGCGCTCGGCATTGTGGAACCTTGCGTTGTGGCACAGCATACCCTCCGCAATGCGGACCTTAGGGCAGGCCAGTCCGTCCTTATCTTCGGCGCTGGTCCCATCGGCATCATGCAGGCTCGTTGGGCGAAGATCTTCGGTGCCTCTACTGTTGTCATCTCGGAGGTCATCGATGAGAAAGTCGAATTTGCCCGGGAGCGCGTGAGCGATGAGGGCATCTTGGTGGTGAATGGCCTGAAGGATGATCTCGGAGCTGCTTTCCGCAATGCCAACGAAGGCAACCTCGCCGATATCGTTGTTGAGGCTACCGGTTCCGCCGCTGCGTTCGGGCAGGCTATCGAGTGTACCAAGACCTTCGGCACCGTTGCCCTCATGGGTAATCCCGCTCGCGATACCACCCTGAAGCTCTCGCAGCATTCCACTATCCTGCGCCGTGAGCTTACCCTAAAAGGCGTGTGGAATTCGCACTATCTGGACGACACCATCAACGAATGGGCGTTTACGGTTCGGATGATCGACGAGGGGAAGATGAGGGTGACCGATCTCATCACGCATCGTGCCAATCTCGATGATCTACCGGCGCTTACCAAAGGCATTTACGATCGATCGATCTCCATCTGCAAGGCCATCTATAGCGAAGGGGCATAGAGACATGCGCTCCAAGTTGACCGAACTTGTCCTCGACGAACTTTCCTCGACCCTTCCGACTGTTGATGATGGACAATTCGATGCCCTAGTCGACGCGCTTACCGTGCCCGATCGCCGTATTCTGGTGATGGGTGTGGGCCGCGTGCTTATATCCCTCAAGGCGTGGGTGAAGCGCATGCGCCATCTTGATATGGACATCAATTATGTTGGAGATGAGACGGAGCTTCCCGTTGGCCCGGGCGACCTGGTGCTTGTTGCCTCTGCTTCAGGCGAGAGCAAGCTCCCCGTTGCCATCGCCAAGATCGCGAAAGGCCTGGGCGTCACGTTGGCCTATATCGGTTGCTCGCCCGGCAGTTCCGTCGATCGTCTTGCCGACCTGCGCCTTGTTCTTCCCGGTCGCACCAAGCTTCCAGGTTCCCATAACTATCCGTCTCTCCAGCCTATGTCCACCCTCTTCGAACAGGAGCTTTTTCTGTTAGGCGACGTGGTGGCGCTGGAAGTCATGGAGCGTCGTAGTTGGACAGAGGATTCCATCATAGATCGTCACGCCAATCTTGAATAGAGGGTGCTTTCGCATATGTTTGCCCGACTGAAGGACTGTCTTCCAAAACACCATCCAGAACTGCTCCTTGATTTTGATGAATACGTGGAAACCTGGGGCGAGCTTATCGAAACGGGTTACGGGTCGATTGTGGCTGACGAAAAGATCCTCCCCTCCCTTAGTCTTAGAGGCGATGCAGGGGCACGTCTCTTCGTCGAGGCTGCTCTCGTCCTCTGCTACGATGCCATGCGCACGTGGTGTAAGGGCAGGAGGGTACCCGATAAGGCGAGGATATCGCTTGAAAATGCCGTGGTGGACGAGGTGGGGCGTCGCGTTCTGGGTGAAGAGGCGACGGGCGAATTCTCATCGCTCTATCGTGTGCGCCTAGCGCTTTTCTCCCAACTTATGCCCGGATCGGGTAAAACGGACAAGGACGCGGTTCTCCACGAACTTGTGGGGGCTGCCCGCTATGCCGCGTCGCGCTGTTCTTCAAGAGATGAGGAGCGAGATGTTGAGGGAATCCAGCTGCTTGCTCTTCATTTTGTCCGAGCGCATGCGCTCTTTTTGCAGCTGAGTGCGAATTCGATTCCCGACGGCAATACGATCCTATTCAAGAAACCTCGATTTATCGTACGAGAGGGTGAATAGGATGGGGGACCGGTTGTTGCTTGTACTCGATTCATGAAGGCGGCTCTCGGCTGTTGTCGAATGGAGCGCATCTTTTTTGGAGGTGATGTACGGATGAGGACGCAGCTTGTCGTCTGCTCGCATGGAAAGTATGCCGAGGGTCTTGTCGCGGCTTCCGAGATGATACTGGGACCTGTCGAGGGTGTGCTCGTGTATGGGCTCATGCCCGGGGTCTCCCCCGACGTGTGGCGCGAGCAGATTGCAGCTGACTTTGAGAAAGCGTCGGCCCAAGGAGAGGTGCGGTTCTTGGTCCTGAGCGATCTCCTCGGCGGCAGTCCCTGCTCTGCAATGATCCCGCTCATGCATGGTTTTGATATGGACATCGTGACAGGGCTCAACCTGGGAATGTTCCTCGAGGTCTACTGCAGCTTAGACGATGAGAATGCCGATCTGGCCCAGCTTGCTCAAGATACCCACTTGAACAGCTGTGTGGTGCTTCGCTCGTCTGATTTTCGGGAATAGATACGGGCTGCAGCCTTACTTGCTCCTTGCCCGCCTGCTATGCTCATCCGCTCCCGCAACCGCGGCATTCGCGAATACCGCAGCTGCGATTCCTATCGGTGGGAGTTGCCACACCTTCTACCTGCGCATATACGATCACCGCACTGCCGGGCATCCGCACTTCTGCGGCATTCGCGCATCATGCGGCATCCTGCATTCAACCCCGTTTGCGAAAGTAGGCGAGGGCTATGGCGTTCGGCCCCACATGCGTCCCGATGGCGGCCCCGATGGTGTAGATCGGCAGCTCGTCCACCTTGTGCTCCCACAGGCTGCGGGAATCCTCCACGTACTTGCGCAGCAGCTTGTCCGAGAGCCCGGTGTATCCCAGGGCATAGGGCATCGAGAAGTCGATCCCGCCGGATTGCGCCACCTCCTGATTGAGGAAGTTGTTGCCGCTGCGAGAACCCCTGGCCTTGCCCAACAGCTTGACCACGCCATCCTCCACCCCCACCACGGGCTTGATGGACAGCATTTCGCCCAGCACGCTCACGGCCGCCGAGATGCGCCCCCCGCGCCTGAGATATTCCAAGGTGTCGAGAAGGGCGACGACGCGCACGTCATCCCGACGACGGCTGAGCTCTCGGGCGACCTCGTTGGCTGGAAGACCCTCGTGGGCCAGACGGAGTCCCAGCTCGACGAGGATGCGTTCGGCGACGCAGACCGTGCGCGAGTCCACCACGAACACCTTGCCGCCGAACGCGGCAGCTGCCGCAGCAGCGCTTTGGTAGGTACCCGATAGCTCGGCCGACAGGGTCACCATGACCACTTCGTCACCGGCATCGACAGCCTCCTCGAACACCTTGCCGAACTCGTAGGGCGTGGCCTGGCTCGTCTTGGGCAGCTCGTCGGACTCTACCAGCAGCTCATAGAACCGCTCGTGGCTGAGGTCGACTCCGTCGCGGTATTCGTCGTCGCCGAAGCTGACGGTGAGGGGCACCACCCGGGTAAGCGGGTCGATCTCCCCCACGATGTCCGATGCCGAGTCGGTGTATATGCGTACTGCCATGCCTAGATCCTCTCTCCAGTCAAGTTATATCGTCCTCAGTCGATGTTTTGCAGCGCGGCGAGGATGGACTCGAGCGAGCGGTACATGGCCGCACGGTCGCCCGGGGATAGGGCCGCGCCGGCCTTCCCCACGATCTCGCCGATGAGGACATCGCAGCTGCGGGCGATCTCCCTGCCCGCATCGGTAAGGCGTATCCGTCCCCGATACCTGATGCCGCCGGCATCTTCCTCGGCGCTTACCAGCCCCTTTTGCATAAGGCCGGATACCGTGCGCGATACTGCCGCCCGGTCGACGCCGATGGATCGGGCGAGATCGGCGCTCGTCATGCCGTCCTGCTCGCGCGCGAGGCGGTAGAGGGCCATCACATCGGTCCCCTTGAGGCCGAAGCCGCGCATCTTGGCCAGCTTGACGCGCTGTATCTCCTTGTTGAGAGCCGAGATGATCCCCACGAAGTCCTCGAACCTGGCGTCCATGGCCCTCCTCGTCCTCGAGATCGCCGCCGGCATGCGACATGCTGGCTCGAACTTGTTGACTATGCAACAATACGCGCTTGATGTTGATTTATCAACATTAAATAACTTCTCCACATCGCAGCGCGATGGGCGCTCGTGGGTGGAGCATTCACATGCACTGTTTCTTAACATTTCACGGCGCGTCGGGCGTGCTATCGTATAGAGTGCAATCGGGGGTTTCTAGGAGAGCATCTATGATCTACAGCACCGTTCTCGAAGCTATCGGCCACACGCCGCTCGTACGTCTGAACAAGCTCGTCGGACCTGATTTTGCCGAGGTGCTCGTCAAATTCGAGGCACTCGAGGTGGGCGGTTCCATCAAGACGCGTGTCGCGGCCGCCATGATCGCGGGGGCCGAGAAACGCGGCCTGCTCCGGAAGGACAGCATCATCGTCGAGCCGACCAGCGGCAACCAGGGCATCGGCCTCTCGCTCGTAGGGGCGGTCAAGGGCTATCGGGTCAGGATCATCATGCCCGACTCCGTTTCCGAGGAACGCCGCAAGCTCTGCGCCGCCTATGGGGCGGAGGTCGTGCTCGTGCACGATGAGGGCGATATCGGCGCCTGCATCGCGTGCTGCCTCGAGACGGCGCTGGCCATGCGCGATGCCGATCCCGAGCATGTGTGGGTGCCCCAGCAGTTCGACAACCCCGACAACCCTGCGGCGCACATCCTGGAGACGGGCGCGCGCATCCTCTTCGATGTCGATGGGCCCATCGACGGCTTTGTGAGCGGCATCGGCACCGGAGGCACCCTTTCGGGTGTGGGCAGGGTCCTGCGCACG
This sequence comes from Coriobacteriales bacterium OH1046, assembly GCA_004010535.1. Classification (GTDB taxonomy): domain Bacteria; phylum Actinomycetota; class Coriobacteriia; order Coriobacteriales; family Atopobiaceae; genus RUG721. The sequence goes on from RQYE01000003.1 coordinate 29,407, forward strand.
GCCAACCCCGACATCCAGATCTGGGCTGTCGAGCCCGAGGCAGCCGCCATCCTCTCGGGCGGGTTGATCGGCACGCATGTCCAGATGGGCATCGGCGACGGCATCATCCCCGCCAACCTCGATACCGCCATCTACGACCGCGTGGTCATCGTCAGCGACGAGGAGGCGCTGGATACTTCCAGGCGCCTCGCCTGCGAGGAGGGCCTCATGTGCGGCATCTCGAGCGGCACCAACGTATGCGCCGCGCTGAGGCTTGCGCGCGAGCTCGGACCCGGCCGACGCGTGGTCACGGTTCTTCCCGATACCGGCGAGCGCTACTTCTCCACACCGCTGTTCAAGAGGAGCGAGGCGTGGACATGATCGATCGCCGCGTCATCGTATTCGATTGGGACGGCACGCTCGCCGACACCATGGGCGGCATCACCTCCGTTGCCCGGGAGGTCCTGCTCGCGTGGGGTATGCCCGAGGATGGGCTGGGCGATCTTTCCAGGCTCGTCGGCCCGCCCTTTCCGCAGGCCTACTCCACGGTCTACGGGCTCTCCGACGAGGACGCCGCCGAGGTCACGCGGCTCTACCGCATACGCTACGAGCAGGGCGGCGTGCGGGAATGGCCCGTCTTCCCCGGCATCCCCCAGCTGCTCGAGGATCTGCACCATGCGGGCAAGCTCGTCGCGGTCGCCAGCTCCAAGCGCCACAAGCTCGTGGTGCGCCAAGCGGGCGACAACGGCATCCTCGACGCATTGGATGCCGTCGTGGGCAAGATGGATGACGACGCCGCCACGAAGGAGGGGACGATCGTCCGGGTGATCGGACTGCTGGAAGCCCATGTCGAGGAAGCCGTGATGGTCGGCGACCGCAATCTCGATGTATGGGCGGCGGCTAACGTGGGGATCCCCTGCGTGGGCGTGCTCTACGGCAAGACAGCACCGCGCAAGGAGCTCGAGGAGGCAGGTGCGGTCGCGATTGCCGAGACGGTCGGCGAGCTCCGCCGCATCCTCATCGGCGTTTGACCGGACAGGGGTCTTCGGCATGTCTGCCGAGACGTCGGCGCCTTCGGGATGGGCGGCCCGATCGCAGCGCATGGCATCGATAAGACCAAACGGTTCCCGATATCGTTCCATAGACGCAGGCTATTGCACCGTCTGTCGATTAACCGCACGAAATGTAGTGGAAATAGTTCGGGATTTGCTTCACAATGCTATGGGTAGCCGTCTTGAGATGGACTCGGGACGGGTTCTTTTCTTATTGTCCAGGGAAAAGGGGATGCACGTATGAACAAGACACTTTCGCGTAGGGACTTCCTCGCTGCCTCCGGCGTCCTCGCCGGCGTGGGCCTCTATGGCTGCAGCGGCGGCGAAGGCGGAACCGGCGGCGGAACCGAGGGTGGGGCCGAGGGCGGCGAGCCCGCCGGCGTCGAGGGCTATGACCCCGAGCTCGTGGCGGCTGCTCAGGCCGAGGGCGAGCTTGTCGTCATCGGCACCTGCGAGGAGCCCTACATCATCGCGGCATGCGACAAGTTCACCGAGCTGTTCGGCATCAAGACCAGTTGGCAGCGCTTGGGCGGAGGCGAGGTCCTCGCCAAGGCCCAGGAGGAGAACGGCAACCCCTCTGCCGACGTCTGGTTCGGCGGCGGCTGCACCTCCTATGTCCAGGCCGCCAACGACAACCTGCTGATGAAGTACAGCCCGGCCAACCTGTCCCACATCACCAGCCCCAACTTCACGTCCACCGACGGCACCTGGGTCGGCATCTACACCGGCATCCTGGGCTTCCTCGTCAACAAAGAGGAGCTCGAGGCCAAGGGCATCGACGCCCCCCAGGACTGGGCCGATCTGGTCGATCCCAAGTACCAGGGCCTCATCTGGTCCTCCAACTACAACACCTCCTCCACGGCCGAGCTGATCATCAACACGGTCATCCAGAAGTACGGTCATGACGAGGGCATCCAGTTCCTGGTCGACCTCGACAAGAACGTCGTCCAGTACACCAAGTCCGGCGGCGGCCCGTCCAAGTACATCGGCACCGGCGAGTGCACCATCGGCATCAACTTCCTGCACGACGGCATCTACCAGATCGTCGACAACGGCTACGACAACATCGGCCTCGTCTCGCCGAGCTCCGGCGCCTCCTACGAGGTCGGCGCCTCCGCCGGCTTCGAGGGCTGCGCGCATCCCAATGCCGCCAAGCTCTGGCTCGAGTACGTGCTCACGCCCGAGTGCGTCAACCAGGCGCAGGATGTGGGCTCCTACCAGTTCCTGGTCATCGACAACGGCAAGCAGCCCCAGATCGCCCTCGACATGGGCGTCGATCCCACCAACGTCATGGACTTCGACTTCGCCGACATGATGGCCAACACCGCCACCTACAAGGAAGAGGTCATGGCGGCCATCGACCCCGACGGCTCCGACGACCGCTTCAAGACCGAGTAGCCCTCGCACATCGTGGAATCGCATCCATTGCGGTAACGTGATCGCAAGCGGGTGGATGGGCAACCCATCCGCCCGCTTTCCCGTATCTATCCGCTGACGAGAGAGGACGTCTGATGGCAACAGCCCAAGGCGCGTCGCTGGATCGCAAGAAGCTCCTTGCCGATCCCATCATGGTCACGACCATCGTGGTTCTCGTCGTGTTCCTGACGCTCTTCATCATCTACCCGCTCGTGATCCTTCTCGTGGACAGCATCGTCGGACCCTCCGGCATCACGCTCGACATCTTCAAGAGCATCATGGCGAAGGGAAGCTTCAGGAAGGCCATCGCGAACACGCTCGTGATCGGAGCTGCAACCGGCGTGCTCTCGACCCTCATCGGCCTGCTCTTCGCCTATGTCGAGGAGTACGTGGCGCTCAGGACCAAGTTCGTGAGCAACCTGTTCAAGGTCGTCTCCGTCCTGCCGGTCGTCTCGCCGCCCTTCGTCCTGTCGCTCTCGATGATCCTGCTCTTCGGGCGCTCGGGCATCATCTCCAAGACGCTGCTCGGCATCCAGGATTCCAACATCTACGGCATGCGCTCGATCATCATCATCCAGACGATGACCTTCTTCCCCGTCTGCTACATGATGCTCAAGGGCCTGCTCAAGAACATCGATCCCTCGCTCGAGGAAGCCGCCCGCGATATGGGCGCCTCGCGCTGGAAGGTCTTCACCAGCGTCACATTGCCGCTCCTGCTCCCGGGCCTCGGCAACGCATTCCTCGTGACGGTCATGGAATCCATCGCGGATTTCGCCAATCCCATGATGATCGGCGGCAACGTCGATACGCTCGCGACCTCGATCTATCTGCAGATCACGGGCAACTACGACAAGCAGGGTGCGGCTGCCATGGCCGTGATCCTGCTCTCCATCACCTTCATCATGTTCTTCGTGCAGAAGTACATCCTCGAGGCCAAGGCGACCGCCACGCTCACCGGCAAGGCCAGCCGCCAGCGCATGCTGATCGCCGACAGATCCGTGCGCGTGCCCCTGGTCATCCTCTGCAGCGCCGTCGCCATCTTCGTCATCGCCATGTACCTCTGCGTGCCCTACGGTTCGGTCATCAAGACCTGGGGCCGCGATTACACCCTCACGTGGAAGTGGTACGAGAAGGTCTTCGTCAACTACCGAGGCGGCCAGGCCTTCACCGACTCCTTCATCATGGCTTTCATTGCCAGCCCGCTCACAGCCCTTCTCTCGATGATCATCTCCTATCTGGTCGTGAAGAAGCGGTTCGCCCTCAAGGGCTTCATCGAGTTCGCCTCCATGCTCGCCATGGCGGTTCCGGGCACGGTCCTCGGCGTCGGCTTCATCCGCGGCTACGCCAACGGCCTGTTCCGCACCGGCGCGCTCCAGTTCATCTACGGTACCACCGCCATCCTCATCATCGTGTTCATCGTGAGGTCGCTGCCAACCGGAACGCGCTCGGGCATCTCGGCGCTCCGCCAGATCGACAAGTCCATCGAGGAGTCCGCTTACGACATGGGTGCGAACAGCTTCGAGGTCTTCATGACCGTCACCCTGCCGCTCATCAAGGACTCCTTCCTCTCCGGCCTCGTGACGGCCTTCGTGCGCTCCATCACGGCGATCTCGGCGGTCATCCTCGTCGTCACGCCGGCGACGCTGCTCATCACGGTCCAGATCAACGAGTATGCCAACCGCGGCGAGTTCGCCGTGGCCTGCGCGTTCTCGACCATCCTGATTCTTATCACCTATGCTGCCGTTCTCGCGATGAACATCTTCATCAGGTACTTCGGCACCAGCAAAGCCCAAGAGGAGGACTAACCGATGGCCAAGGAAAAGAAAGGCGTGAGGATCGAGCACGTCTCCAAGATCTACCAGGATCCCAAGACGGGCCAGGACTTCTATGCGGTGCACGATGCCAACATCGACATCGCGCCGGGCGAGTTCGTCTGCCTGCTCGGCCCCTCGGGTTGCGGCAAGACCACCATCCTGCGCATGATCGCCGGCTTCGAGTCGCCCGACGAGGGCGAGATCTACCTGGGCGGTGAGGCCATCAACGAGCTCACGCCCAACAAGCGCGATACCGCCATGGTGTTCCAGAGCTATGCCCTGCTGCCGCACTACAACATCTTCGACAACGTCGCCTACGGACTGAAGCTGCGCAAGATGGATGAGGCCGCCATCAAGCGGAAGGTCACCGATATCCTCGACCTCGTCGGGCTCGAGGGCATGGAGAACCGCATGACCAACCAGCTCTCCGGCGGCCAGCAGCAGCGTGTCGCGCTCGCGCGCGCCCTGGTCATCGAACCGGGCGTGCTGCTCTTCGACGAGCCGCTCTCCAACCTCGACGCCAAGCTCCGCGTGGACATGCGCAACGAGATTCGCCGCATCCAGCAGGAGGCGGGCATCACGGCCATCTACGTCACGCACGACCAGTCCGAGGCCATGGCCATCTCCGATCAGATCATCATCATGAAGAAGGGCGTCGTCGCGCAGATCGGCACCCCGCATGAGGTCTACTACCAGCCCAGCGACGAGTTCGTGGCCGACTTCATCGGAGAGTCCAACTTCCTCAAGGGCACGGTCTCATCCATCGAGGGCGGCAAGGGCATCGCGGTCATCGAGGGCCATGATGTTCCCGTCTCCTCTACCGGCCATCTTGCCGCAGGCGATGCCTGCACGCTGGTCCTGCGCCCCGAATCCGCCAAGCTTGCCGACAAGGGCGTCCTGCCCTGCACGGTATCGCTCTCCCGTTTCATGGGCAACTACCAGAACTATCAGGTCATGGTGGGCGGCTCCCTTGTCAAGATCACCGACTTCAATCCCAAGAACCATAAGATCTACGAGGTCGGCGACGAGGCCTACGTGGACTTCTCGCCCGAGGACGTCCACGTCCTGTAAGCATACGGATAGCGCCGAGAGGAAGGGGTTCTCCTCGGCGGCTCTGTGCTTGGGCGTGGAGTTTGATGAACGCAAAGGTTTGACACCCAGGACCCCCGTCCGCATGATCTCCGGCGGGCGGGGGTTTGCCGTCGAATCGTCTTGGGTCTTTCCGCGCTGCGCTCCTGCGAGGGGCCATGGTGCCGATCGGGCGCCTTCCAACGGTTTGGAGGGCAGATCCGGTACCGATCGACACCCTTCCATGGAAAGATGCCGATCGGTGGCGCTTTTCTCGTGCAATTCGTCGGATAGAGCCCAAGCGGTACCACGCGCCTCCCACGCTGCGCTTGCCGGCACCGCATCACGCGCTTGCGAGCGGGCGCGCTATCCGATCACGCGGGTGCGGATGATTCCGTCGATGGCGTTCAGACGGTCGATGAGGATCCGATCGATTATGCCGCCCGAGAGCTCGAGGAGCGTGTAGGCCACATCGCCCGATGCCTTGTTGGCCATGTTCTCGATGTTGAGGTCGGCTTCCGAGATTGTGTTGGTGACCTGGCCGATCATATTGGGGACGTTCCGATTGAAGACGCAGATGCGCGGATGGCCGTTCTTGGGACCGAGGTCGACGTGTCCGAAGTTGACCGAGTTGGCGATATTGCCGTTCTCGAGGAAGTCCTTGAGCTCATCGGCCGCCATGACGGCGCAGTTGTCCTCGGATTCGCGCGTCGAGGCACCGAGGTGGGTGGTGATGATGGCATTGGGCATCTGCGTGGAGACGGAATTCGCGAAGTCGGTGACGTAGCGGCGCACATGCCCCTTCTGGAGTGCGGCAGAGAGGGCTATCTCATCGATGAGCAGGTCGCGCGCATAGTTGACGATGATCACGCCATCCTTCATGGCGGCGATCTCCTCGGCCCCGAGCATGCCCTTGGTCGCTGCGATGACGGGGACATGCAGGGTGATGTAGTCGGCTTCCGCTAGGATATCGGAGAGCTTGCTCACGTGCACGATATGGCGGTCGAGGCTCCACGCGGCGCTGACCGAGAGATACGGGTCGTAGCCCATGACCTTCATGCCCATCTGGCGGCAGGTGTTGGCAACCTGGGCCCCGATGGCTCCGAGGCCGATGACGCCGATGGTCTTGCCCCCGAGCTCGGTTCCCGCATAGTTCTTCTTGACCTTCTCGACCTTCTTGGCGATGTCGGGGTCGTCGGAATGGGTGCGGACCCACTCGATGGAGCCGACGATGTCGCGTGAGGCGAGCAGCAGGCCGGCGATGGTCATCTCCTTGACGGCGTTGGCATTGGCGCCGGGGGTGTTGAAGACCGCGATGCCCATCTGCGCGCACGTATCCAATGGGATGTTGTTGACGCCCGCTCCCGCACGGGCGATGGCGAGCAGCGTCGCGGGCATCTCGATCTCGTGGAGGTTCGCACTGCGCACCATGACCGCATCGGCGCAGGCCACCTCGTCGACGAAGCTGTATCCCTCGCCGAGACGGTCGGTGCCGATTTTGGCGATGTTGTTGATGCAGTGGATCTTGAACATGGTTGCTCCTAGTTCTTGTGACGGGCCTCGAAGCCCTTCATGGCCGCGACGAGCGCCTCGATGCCCTCGACCGGCATCGCGTTATAGAGCGAGGCGCGCATGCCGCCGACCGAGCGGTGGCCTTTGAGGTTGACGAGGCCCGCAGCATCGGCGGCCTTCACGAATGCGGCATCGAGCTCCTTGTCGCCGGTCACGAACGGCACGTTCATGATGGAGCGATCGCAGGCGCGGACGGTTCCCTTGAAGAGCTCGGATTCGTCGAGGAAGTCATAGAGGATCCGGGCCTTGGCCTCGTTGCATTCCCGTATGGCCGCGAGGCCGCCCTTGCGCATCAACCATTTGAAGACCTTGCCGCATACGTAGATCGCCCAGCAGTTGGGGGTGTTGTAGAGCGAGCCGGCATCGGCTTGGGTCTTCCATGCGAGCATGGTAGGGCAGTGCGCGATATCGTCCTGCGGGATGAGGTCCTCGCGGATGACGGCGATGACGAGGCCGGCGGGTCCGACGTTTTTCTGGACGCCGCCGTACATGACGCCGTAGCGGCCGATATCGTGGGGCTGGGAGAGGAGCATCGAGCTCACGTCTGAGACGAGCACCTTGCCCTTGGTGTTGGGGAGCTCGTGGTAGACGGTGCCGTAGATGGTGTTGTTCTCGCAGATGTAGACGTAATCGGCATCCGCGCGGATGGGCAGGTCGGAGCAGTCGGGGATGTAGGAGAAGGTCTCGTCGGCGGAGCTGGCGATCGTTTGGGCGTCGATGAAGCGTGCGGCCTCCTGATAGGCCTTCTTGGCCCACTGGCCTGTGACGATGTAGTCGGCCTTGCGCGCGGCCCCCGGCAGGGCGCAGAGGTTCAACGCAACGGCGGAGAACTGCTGGGATGCGCCGCCCTGCAGGAACAGGACCTTGTAATTCCCGGGTACAGCGGCAAGGGCGCGGAAATCGGCTTCGGCCTCGTCGAGGATGGCCTGGAAGACGGCGGAGCGATGGCTCATCTCCATGACGGACTGGCCGGAACCCCGGTAATCGGACATCTCCGAGGCGCACTCGGAGAGGACCTCCTCGGGAAGGACGGCGGGGCCTGCGGAGAAGTTGTAGACACGTGCCATGTGAGCTCCAATCGATTCCGGAGTGCCGTGGGTCAAATCTAGCCCCAAATGCGCAAGGGCGCGTTTCGATGCGCGCCCTTGTTCCCAACTGTTAGCAATCGTGCGACGCTCACACGTAGAAGAGCGTCTCGTTGTAGCTGGGCACCGGCCAGTAGTCGTTGCCGCAGAGGCGCTCCATGGCATCGACGGTGCGCCGCATGTGCTCCATCGCCGGAATGACTACGGAGAGGTAGTAGTTGCACTGCTCTTGGGGCGTGGGCTTTCCCTGAGCCTCGGCATTCTCCGCCTCCAAATCGGAGACGGCGGAGTAGATGGTATCGATGCCTGCGGTCAATGTGCGCACGATCTCCTTCTCGGCCGAAGCCTCGATGCCGATCTTGGCTTTGGTGGCGACCGAGGTGGCCACATTGCCGGAGTAGTCGATCAGCGCAGGCAGATAGAGGTGGCGCACCATGTAGGCCATGGTGTTGGCCTCGATGTTCAGGAGCTTCTCGTACTGCTCGCACTTGGAGATGTACTGGGCGTTGAGCTCGGCGGTGTTGAGCACCGCGTACTTCTCGAAGAAGGCGATGTTGGCGGGATCGATGAGGACGGGAAGGGCCTCCGGCGTCGATCTGAGGTTGGCGAGGCCGCGCTCCCCGGCCTCCTTCTCCCAGTCATCGGAGTAGCCGTTGCCCTCGAAGATGATGCGCTGGTGATCCCTGAGGGTCTCGCGCACCCATGCCATGGCCCGAGCTTTGAATTCATCTGCCGGAACGCCCTCGAGATCGGTGGCGAAGCGGTCGAACTGCTCGGCGACGGCCGTGTTGATGACCACGTTGGGGTCGGAGATGTTCTGCTGGCTGCCGCACATGCGCAGCTCGAACTTATTGCCCGTGAAGGCGAAGGGGGAGGTGCGGTTGCGGTCGGTGTTGTCGCGGATGACATCGGGCAGCGCCGGCACGCCGAGATCCATGAGCTCGCGTCCATGCGCCTTGGAATGGGTGCCGTTGACGAGGGCTTCGACGACGGGGGAGAGGTTGTCGCCCAGAAAGACCGAGACGATGGCGGGAGGGGCCTCGTCGGCACCCAGGCGGTGGTCGTTGCCGGCGGAGGCGACGCTTGCGCGGATGAGGTCGGCATGCTCGTCCACGGCTGCGACGAGGCAGGCCAGGATGACGAGGAACTGCAGGTTGTGCTCGGGATCATCGCCGGGCTCCAGCAGGTTGTAGCCGTCGGAGGAGAGCGACCAGTTGTTGTGCTTGCCCGAGCCGTTGACGTAGGCGAAGGGCTTCTCGGCAAGCAGGCACGCCAGACCGTGATGCGAGGCGAGGAGCTTCATCTTCTCCATGGCGAGGAGGTTGTTGTCGACGGCTGCGGAACCCTGCTCGTAGATAGGGGCGAGCTCGTGCTGGCAGGGGGCGACCTCGTTGTGCTTGGTCTTGGCGGGGATGCCGAGCTTCCAGAGCTCGTTGTCGAGCTCCTTCATGAACTCGTTGACCGTGGGCCGGATGGCGCCGAAGTAGTGCTCGTCGAGCTCCTGTCCCTTGGAGGGCTCGCAGCCGAAGAGCGTGCGGCCGCAGAGCACGAGATCGGGGCGGGCTTGGAAATCCTCTTCGCGGATGAGGAAGTACTCCTGCTCGGGACCGATGTTGGTGAGCACGCGCTTGGGATGGCGTCCGAAGAGGGCGAGCAGGCGCTTAGCCTGCTTCTCGAGGGCGACTTGGCTACGCAGAAGTGGCGTCTTCTTATCGAGCGCCTCACCCGTGTAGGAGATGAAGGCCGTGGGGATGCAGAGCACCTCGTCCTTGATGAAGGCAGGGCTGGTGGGATCCCAGACGGTATAGCCGCGCGCCTCGAAGGTGGAGCGGATGCCGCCCGAGGGGAAGCTCGACGCATCGGGCTCGCCTTGGACGAGCTCCTTGCCGGAGAAGGTCATGAGCACGTTGCCGTCGTCTTTGAGGGTGATGAAGCTGTCGTGCTTCTCGCTCGTGATACCGGTAAGGGGCTGGAACCAGTGCGTGTAATGGGTGGCGCCCTTCTCGAGCGCCCATTCCTTCATGGCGTGGGCGACCTCGTTGGCGATATCGATATCGAGGGGCTCGCCGTCGTTGATGACGTGTGAAAGCTCTTTGTACGTTGGCTTGGGCAGACGCTCCTGCATGACCGCCTCGGTGAAGACGAGGCTCCCGTATATGCTGCCCACGCGGTCCTGTGCCATTGCCGCCCCTTTGCTCGCGCGATGAGGTCCTGCCGTCCGAGATGCGTCCGATCCCGGATAATATGCGTACCAGTCTAGCCTCCTATTGTTTCGGGGGAATGAAGAGGGGCGGCAAGTTTGGGGCGCCTCGGGCGCCCCCAGGCATGGAATGCGCACGCGGTGTCACGTGAGATCGCCCGGATGGCGAAATATCCCGCTTTTCTGTGGAAAAGCAGTGCCGTGGAAAACGGGGTTGCATTTCCGAGCCTCTGATCTGGGAAAACAGAGGTGCCCTTTTCACCCGATGGAGAATCGCAACCCAAAATCGGCAGAAAACCGTTAGAATTCGCCATCCGGGCGAATCGGCGTGACACCGGATCATGCCCAGAGGGTGGGATCCTGCCGCTAGCGGTACAATCGAAGGCGGCGAATCCAAGATAAGGAGCGATCATGCCTGAAGATACCCCCCCGCGCCGCACCATCGCCGTCATCGACGGCAACTCGCTCATGCATCGCGCGTTCCATGCCATTATGCAGCCCATGAACGCACCCGACGGCCGTCCCACCAACGCGCTCTTCGGCTTCTTCAACATGTTCATCAAGATGGTCGAGACCTTCAGACCGGATGGCGTCATCTGCGCGTTCGACAAGGGCAAGCCTCGCGCGCGCATGGAGATGCTGCCCCAGTACAAGGCGCAGCGTCCGCCCATGGATGAGCGGCTCCATGTGCAGTTCCCCATGGTGAAGGAGCTCCTGCATGTCCTCGACGTGCCTGTGTGCGAGCTCGAGGGATGGGAGGGCGACGACATCCTCGGCACGCTTGCGCGCTGCGGCGAGGATGCGGGCTACGAGATGCTGCTCTTCACGGGCGATCGCGATATGTACCAGCTCGCCACCGATAACATCAAAATCGTCTCCACCAAGAAGGGCGTTTCGGACGTCGTCATCATGGGTCCCGAGAGCGTGGATGACCTCTATCATGGCATCACGCCCGAGCTTGTGCCCGATTTCTACGGTCTCAAGGGAGATTCCTCCGACAATATCCCCGGCGTGCCCGGCATAGGTCCCAAGAAGGCGGCGGCGCTCATCGTCCAGTACGGTTCGCTCGACGGCGTGATCGAGCATGCGGACGAGGTAGGCGGCAAGATGGGCGAGAACCTGCGCGCGCACATCGACGACGCGCTGCTCTCGCGCAAGATCGCCACCATCATGACGGATGCTCCCCTCGACCTCGATCTCGCGGAGGCGAGGTTCCCCACATTCGATCCTGCCGAGGTCAAGCGCGCCTTCTCGATGCTCGGTTTCACCGGCCTCACGGGGCGCCTCGTGCGCATGGCCGGTTCCGAGGCGCACGCGGAGGGTGCCCGACAGGACACCGGTCGGGCTTTTCCGCTGCTTACGGGCGAGGAAGCCCTGTCCGCGCTCGACGATGCCCTCGGGCACGATGCCTGGGTCGGCGTCTCATTCACCGAGCTCGCTGCCCCGAGCGGCCAGCTCGCGCTCTTCTCCGAGGACGATGCGCCTGCGGGAACGCTCTGGGTCAGCACGGACAAGGCCCTGCTCTCCTTCGAGGGGGAGGAGTCCCTCTCGGTGCTCGAACGGCTCTTCCGTACGGGGCGCATAGCGTCGATGGATGTGAAGGCGCTCATCCGTGTGCTCTCTCCGGCGGATTCCTCAAAGCCCGAGCGCATCGTGGCCGAGGAGGTGGATACCGCCCGCATCTTCGACAACTCGGTGGCCGCCTACCTCATCGATTCCGAACGGTCCTCCTACGACGCCGCCGGCCTTGCGCTGGCCTATCTCGGTTCCCCGTTGCCCGATCCGACCGACGAGCTGGGCGTCTTCGCGCTCGAGGCCTATGCCGCGCGCCTGCTCAGGGAACCGCTCGACGAGAAGCTCTCCGAGATCGGGGCGCGAAACCTCTGCAACGACCTCGAGCTGCCCCTGCTGCCGGTGCTCGCAGCCATGGAGCGCGAGGGCCTGCTCGCCGACCCCCAGCGCCTGCATCGGCAATCCGAGGAGCTCGGACATGAGATCGACGGCATCGTCGAGGAGATCTACGCCGAGGCGGGCGAGCGGTTCAACATCGACTCGCCCATGCAGCTCTCCCACATCCTCTTCGATGTGATGCACCTTCCCGCGATCGGGCTCAAGAAGACGCAGCGCGGCTACTACTCCACGAATGCCAAGGTGCTCGAGGACCTGGCGTCCCGCTACGATATCGTGGCCCGCGTGCTCGCATACCGCGAGCGCGCCAAGATCAAGAGCACCTACCTCGATGCGCTGCCCGCCCTCATCCAAGGCGACGGACGCATCCATACCACCTTCAACCAGACGGTCGCCGCCACGGGACGTCTCTCGAGCTCCGATCCCAACCTGCAGAACATCCCCACGCGGTCCGAGCTCGGGCACCGCGTGCGCATGGCGTTCACGGTGGGGGAGGGCAGGGTCTTCCTCGCCTGCGACTACTCCCAGATCGAGCTCAGGTTGCTCGCGCATCTCTCGGGCGACGAGCATCTCATCGCGGCGTTCCGCGAGGGCGCCGACTTCCACTCGGCCACGGCCGCGCGCGTGTTCGGCCTGCCCATAGAGATGGTCACCGGCGAGCTCCGCAGCCGTGCCAAGGCCGTCAACTTCGGCATCGTCTACGGGCAACAGGCCTATGGCCTCGCCACCAGCCTCAAGATCCCCCGCTACGAAGCCCAGGAGATGATCGACCGCTATTTCGCGGCCTATCCCGGCGTCCGCTCCTTCCTCGATGCGCAGATCGCCTTCGCGCACGAGAAGGGCTATGTCGAGACCATGTACGGGCGGCGCCGCTATACGCGCGATATCAACTCCCCCAAGTTCCAGGAGCGCTCGTTCGCCGAGCGCACGGCCATGAACCACCCCATGCAGGGCACGGCGGCCGATATCATCAAGATCGCCATGGTCCGCGTGGCACGGCGCCTCCGCGAGGAGGGGCTCGCCGCGCGCATGATCCTCCAGATCCACGACGAGCTCGACTTCGAGGTTCCGGAAGCCGAGATCGGGGTGCTCTCCGCGCTCGTGCGCGAGACCATGGAGGGCGTGGCCGAGCTCTCGGTGCCGCTCGTCGCCGATGTGAGCTACGGCCCCACGTGGGCGGAGGCCAAGTAGTGGCGGGCGATGCGTCCATGAAGGTGACCGTCTTCACCGACGGGTCATCCCGGGGCAATCCCGGACCCGGCGGGTATGGCGCGGTGCTCGTCTATGTGGACGGCCGCAGGGAGGAGCATAGGCTCGAGCTCTCGGGCGGCTACCGCATGACCACCAACAACCGCATGGAGCTCATGGCCCCCATCGCGGCGCTCGAGGCGCTCAAGCGTCCGTGCGCGGTGGAGATCCACTCCGATTCGCAGTATGTGGTGAACGCCTTCAACAAGCGCTGGATCGATGGCTGGCAGGCGCGCGGCTGGAAGGGCGCCGATAAGAAGCCCGTCAAGAACATCGACCTCTGGCAGCGGCTGCTCGTGGCTGCCGCCCCGCATGAGGTTGCCTGGGTGTGGGTGAAGGGCCATGCGGGAGACGAGCTCAACGAGCGCTGCGACGAGCTGGCCACCGCAGCCGCGGATGGCAGCGACCAGCTCGTGGACGAGGGGTTCGAGAACGCGCCGGCGGCAGGGCTGGGAATCTAGGAAGTCAGCTCCACGATGAGCTCGGCCGAGCCTTCCTCGAGCGAGCTGTACTCATCGAGATGGAAATGATCGGTGTGCTCGCCCTGCGCGAGCGTCGTGAGGTGGTTCGCAAGGGAGACGAGCCCCGCGCGGTTGGCGGATACGAGCACGGCGCCGTCCTCCTCGACGGTGACGGAGATCTCGAATCCCGGTTCCCACCTGAAATACATGGCGTGCCCCCGATGCGGTCGATAGCGAACGGCCCTTCGATCAGTATAGTGCAACGGCGTTCAGCAGGAGGAAATGCGGCATACGAGGGGGTCTCCGGCCTCAACAGCCGGGCGTTCCTTTTTATGGGCGCCGAGGCGAAGCAGCTGGATCGCAGCCGTCGCCGCCGGCGGAAAAAGCCGCAAATCCGAGCTGCTATCTTGCAAAACGGCAACTTACTCAATTACAATGAACTCTCGTATGGGCAATCCCGCCCGTGCAACGTATCTATAGGTCCCCGAGATCATGCAAGTCCCCAGCAAACCCTCTCGTTTTGCGAAGACGACCATGGTGACCGGGGCCCCGTTTCTGGAAGGGGTCCACTTTGAGTGAGATTCAGAATCCGTCCATCTTCTCTCTGGATGACATCAGCGATGAGGAGATGAACAACCTCATCGACGGTACCGTCACCGATTTCGATGAAGGCGATCTTGTCACCGGCACCGTGGTCAAGCTCGAGCATGACGAGGTCCTCCTCGACATCGGCTACAAATCCGAGGGCGTCATCCCCGCCCGGGAGCTCTCCATCCGCAAGGACGTCAACCCTTCCGAGGTCGTCAATCTGGGCGATAAGATCGAGGCCCTCGTCCTCCAGAAGGAGGATAAGGAGGGCCGCCTCGTGCTCTCCAAGAAGCGTGCCGAGTACGAGCGCGCGTGGAATGCCGTCGAGGAGAAGTTCAACGCCGGCGAGACCGTCGAAGGAGAGGTCATCGAGGTCGTCAAGGGCGGCCTGATCCTCGACATCGGCCTGCGCGGCTTCCTGCCCGCCTCCCTCGTCGACCTCCGCCGCGTCAAGGACCTCACCGCCTTCATGGGCACCCGCGTCGAGGCCCGCGTCATCGAGATGGATCGCAACCGCAACAACGTCGTCCTCTCGCGCCGCATCGTCCTCGAGGAGGCGCGCAAGGCCGAGCGCCAGGAGATCCTCGGCAAGCTCCAGCCCGGCATGAAGCTCAAGGGCACCGTCTCCTCCATCGTCGATTTCGGCGCTTTCGTCGACCTCGGCGGCATCGACGGCCTCGTGCACATCTCCGAGCTCTCCTGGAACCACGTCAATCATCCTTCCGAGGTCGTCAAGGTCGGCCAGGAAGTCGAGGTCCAGGTTCTCGAGGTCGATCTCAACCGCGAGCGCATCTCGCTGGGCCTCAAGCAGACCCAGGAGGATCCGTGGCGCTCGCTGGTCAAGAAGTACCCTGTCGATGCCATCGTCGAGGGTGCCGTGACCAAGCTCGTCACCTTCGGCGCCTTCGTCGACCTCGGCGACGGCATCGAGGGCCTCGTGCACATCTCCGAGATGGCCAAGACCCACGTCGACGTTCCCTCGCAGGTCTGCTCCGTGGGCGATGTCGTCAAGGTCATGGTGCGCGAGATCGATCTCGACCGTCGCCGCATCTCGCTGTCCATGAAGGCCGCCGCCGAGACGCTCGGCATCGCCGTCGAGGTCAAACCGCTGCCCGAGGGCGAGAAACCCGCCGCTCCGGCCTCAGGCGATGTCGATTCCGCCTATGCCGAGGCCGCTTCCCAAGAGGACGCCGGGGAGGCTCCCGCCGAGGAGTGATCTTTCGCATATCCATGTATCGTGGCGGGGCTGTCTGATCGGCGGCCCCGTTTTTTGTGCTAGGGTAGAGCGGATAGGCGGATCGGGCTGACACGGCAGGGAGGACACGCGATGGATAGGCGCTCATTTATCAGGTTCGTGACCGTTTCGTCCGCGATGCTTCTCGCGGGCTGCGACGATCAGCGGGAGTCGAAGGATCCCGATCAGGATTCCGCTACCCAGGCCGAGGGTGACGGGGAGGCTGAGACCGCTGCCGTGCGCATTGCCGCCCTCAAAGGCCCGACTGCCATGGGCGTGGTCAAGCTGATGCATGATGCAGAGGCGGGACCCCTCGACGGCAACGCGTATCATTTCGAGATCCTTGCTTCCCCCGATGAGCTCGCACCCAAGGTATTCAAGGGCGAGGTCGATATCGCGTGCGTGCCCGCCAACCTCGCATCCGTGCTCTATGCCAAGACCGAGGGCGGTGTCCGCGCCGCTGCCATCAACACCCTCGGCGTGCTCTACATCTGCGAGAAGGGCGACGCCATCCATGAGATCTCCGATCTGGCGGGCAGGACCGTCTATGCCAGCGGCAAGGGCGCCACGCCTGAGTACGCGCTCCAGTACGTGCTCGACGGTGCAGGCGTTTCAGAGAGCGTCACGATCGAGTGGAAAAGCGAGCACACCGAGTGCGTCGCCGCCCTCGCCAGCGATCCCGAGGGCGTCGCCATGCTCCCGCAGCCTTTCGTGACCGTCGCACAGGAGCAGGACGACACCATCCGCGTAGCCCTCGACCTCAACGAGGAGTGGGCGGATGTGGCGAAGGCCGCCGGCGAGGATACGGCGCTCATCACCGGCGCCACCATCGTCCGCGCCGATTTCGCGTTCTCCAACCCGGATGCCTTCAAGACCTTCATGGGCCACTATGCCGCGTCGGTCGACTGGGTCAACGGCAACGGCGACGAGGCGGCGGCCCTTATCGGCGGCTATGATATCATTCCCGAGCCCGTTGCCAAGAAGGCCCTGCCCTACTGCAACATCGTCTGCATCACCGGTGACGAGCTGCACGATATGCTCGATGGCTACCTGCAGGTTCTCGCCAAGGCGAATCCCGAGTCGGTGGGCGGCTCGGTGCCTTCCGAGAGCTTCTACGCCCTGCCGTGAGCCGTAGGACACAGCTCGGCCCAGCGCTCGATCTTGCCGGACGCCTGTGGCCCGCCCTCGTCTGGATCGCGGTCTGGGCGTTCGCCGCGCATCTGCTCGATCAGCCCGTCCTGCTCCCATCGCCGCTCGAAGCCGTCGAGCGGCTCGGGGTGCTCGCCACGGGCGCCGAGTTCTGGGCTTCGGTGGCGCGCTCGCTGATCCGGATCGCGCTGGGCTTCACGTTTGCATGCCTGCTGGGCCTGGCCCTTGCGGCGCTCAGCTTCGCGTCTGCCCCCGTGCGGCGTCTCCTCGCGCCCGTCGTGGGTGCCATCAAGGCCGCTCCGGTCGCGTCCTTCATCATCCTGGTTTTGGTATGGGTCCCCTCCAAAGACCTCTCGCTCATCATCTCGTTTCTGATGGGCTTCCCCATCATGTACACCAACGTGCTCGCAGCGCTCCGCGCCACCGATGCCGGCATGCTCGAGATGGCCCGCATCTTCGGCCTCTCCACCCTCGACCGTATCCGCTCGGTCTACCTCTCGCAAGTGCTGCCCTCCTTCGAGGCGGCCTGCTCGCTGGCGCTCGGTTTCTGCTGGAAGGCGGGTATCGCCGCAGAGGTCATCGGCCTTCCCGACCACACCATCGGGGACCATCTCCATGCTGCCAAGATCTACCTCGACACGCCCTCGCTCTTCGCGTGGACGCTCGCCATCATCGTGCTCTCCATCCTCATCGAGAAGACCGTGCGCCTCCTCATCTCCCGCGCCGTGAGCTATGTGGAGGCGCATGCCTGATGGAAGCCCTCGTCACCTTCAACGGGGTCGTCAAGTCCTTCGCTGGCAACCGCGTGCTCGACGGCTTCAGCCATGCCTTCGCGCGCGGCACGCTCACCTTCATCGAGGGCCCCTCGGGTGCGGGCAAGACCACGCTCCTGCGCCTCGCTTGCGGCCTCGAGACGCCCGACAGGGGAAGCATCGATCGGCTCGCCGGCGTGCGCTTCTCGTATGTCTTCCAAGAGGATCGGCTCTGCGAGAACCTCTCCGCCGCAGCCAACGTGCGGCTGGTGTGCCCCGACCGTGGGAGCCGCCTGCCCGAGAGGCTCTTGGAACGTCTCGGTATCGGCGACCGCGCGGCTACCGCCGTCAAGAAGCTCTCGGGCGGCGAGAAGCGGCGTGTCGCCCTCGCCCGCGCGCTCGCGGCACCCTCCGACGTGCTTCTGCTCGATGAGCCGCTCACCGGCCTCGATGGGGAGACGAGATCGGAGGTTCTCGAGGTCGTGAGGCCTCATCTGGCAGGCAAGGCGGTCCTCTGGGTCACCCACGATAAGGACGAGCGTTCCTCCTTCGAGGGCTACGAGGTCATCGTCGTGGGATCGCGGGACCGGGGATAGGGGGCGCGCATGTACGTGGCATTCCTCGCGGGCGGCATCGCCTCGGGCAAATCGAGCGTCGCACGCATTCTGGAGGATCTGGGTTGCGTGCGCATCGACCTCGACCAGATGTCGCGCGAAGTGCTCGGGCCGCACAGTCCCTGCACCGCAGCGCTTGCCGAGGCGTTCGGCCATGACATCCTGGATGAGGGGACCGGCATGCTCGATCGCGCCCTCCTTGCCGAGCGCGCCTTCGCGACGCCTGCCGCCGCCGAGCTCATCGAGGCTATCGAACTGCCCCCTATCAAGGAACGCCTTATCGAGCGCTTGGATGGGCTCGCCGATCGGGAAGGCATCGCCGTGGTGGAGGTTCCTCTGCTCGACCGTCTCGATGATATGCTCGTTCGTGCCGATGAGATCGTCTACGTGCATGTCCCGCGCGAGCTCCGCCGCGAACGGGCCCGCTCCCGGGGCATGTCCGGGGAGGATTTCGACGCGCGCGATGGCAGGCAGCCATCGGAAGGCTATCTTTTTTCGCGCGCCGATACCATACTTGATAACAGCGGCACCCCCGCCGAGCTTGCCGACGCAGTGCTCGCGTGGTGGAGGCGCCGCGCGCGGTGTATCGGGTAGCGGGAACGAAGGGCAAGCATGGCACGGGTGCGCACGCATTCCACGATTCGCACGTTCATCCTGATCGCCATCGTGGCGGCGGTGCTCATCGCCGTCCCATCCGTCATGCCGCATATCTCGAATGCCTTCCTCTACCCCATCTCCCATGAGAGCGCCATCGAGGCCTCCTGCGAGCGCCACGGGGTCGACCCGTATCTGGTGTGCGCGGTGATCGCGTGCGAGTCGGGTTGGGATGAGCACGCCATCTCGGATGCGGGGGCGGAGGGGCTCATGCAGGTCATGCCCGAAACCGCCCAGACCATGGTGAGCTTCGGTTTGGTCGATCCCGGGCGCTTCCCCGTCGACGATCTCGCGACGCCTGCCACCAACATCGAATACGGCTGCGCCTACCTGGGCTATCTCTCCGGGGAGTTCGAGACTGTCGAGCAGGTCATCGCGGCCTATAATGCGGGCACGATGCCGGTGCGCCTCTGGGTCGCCGAGGGAGGCGACTTCATGGATGCGATCGAATACCGGGAGACCCGCGTGTACGTGACGCGGGTCCTCGTATCGTATGAGGGCTACAGGGCCTCCTACCTCGAGATCTTGAGCGATTGGTAGACGTCCACCAGCACGTCGTCACGGCCCATATCGAGCAGCGTCCCCGTGAGGGCCGCCGCAGCGCCGTGGAGGTTGCCGTCGGTTGTTGCGATGGCAGCGCGTGCTGCGAGCCCATATAGGCTCTCCGGATCGCCGAGCGGGATAGCCGCCGATCCGAGCGCGGCGAGCGTCTCCTCGCCCGAGAGGCGCTTCAGGTCCTCATCGGAGGCGAGCAGATCCGCAAGCTCGTCCTCTGCTTGGGGCGCAAGCGGGGTCTTGAGCATGATGGAGCGTTCGTAGCATGCAGCCGCGAGATCGTTGCGCCCGAGCTTCCACTGCATATAGGCCAGGCGATAGAAGCAGACGGCGAGGTCGCGCACCGTCGAGCAGCGCCCGATGGTCTCCATGAGCAGCTCGGCGGCATCGTAGATGCGCGACATGTTCTCGAGGATGCGCACGCGCACGAGCGCCGCATCGGGCGTAGCGGGAGCGATGCGCACGAGCTCGTCGGAATGGGCGAGGGCCTCCTCGCTCCGGTCGAGCATGGAGAGGATGCGCGCGGCGCAGGAATGCGCGATGTAATAGGCATCGGGCACGAGGCGTACCCTTCGTGCATGATCGCCGAGATTGAGGTTGAACCAGATGCGCTCCGCGAGGGAATTGAAATAACGGTAGACCTGATCGCTGTCATCGAGGTATGCGCCCATGGCCGTGATGGGGGCGAGCGCTTCCTCGAGCGAGGAGAGGACCGCTGGGAGGTCTGCGTGGTCGGGATCGTCCAGCGCCTTGGCGGCATGCTCGGATACCCTGTCGAGCGGGTCGCCGTTGACGAAGAGCTTGCCGAGCTCCTGTTTGTCGGAGATGTCCAGGCTGCCCTCGACGAGCGCCTTGCTCACGCGGTCGGCCGCCTCTGCGATACTCATGTCCTGCGAGGCGTTGCGGAGGGCGATGAGCCGAGCCACGGCATCTCCGGTGGTCTCGCCCATGGTGTCGGCATAATCGTTCCATGCGCGTATGCGCCCGGCATTCTCATTGATGCCGATATCGGAGACCGTGCGTGCGCCGCATGCCTTGCCGAGCTGGGCGGAAGCGGGACTGCCGTCGAGCTCGACGGGCTCGTGGCGGAAGCGGGGAGCAACCCGTTCGCCATCGATGGGGCAGAACGGCTCCACTTCCTGGAACCAGCCCTCGGCATCGAAGGATGCGCGGATGGCGGGATCGGAGGGGAAGCCGCTCGCATCGATCGAGGCGTCGCGGAGCGCAGGGAGGAGCCTCTTGACGGTCGTCCGGTCGAGGTCGAAGGAGAGCAGGGTCCCGCTGCCGCGCGGCACGCCGCAGTTCACGATCACCTGCGCGATCGAGGGGTTCAGATCGAGCGCCTTGCGGGCGCAGAGCAGGGCGGAGCGCAGGGCGTACGCGCGTGCGGCCGCGATGCAGCCCGTATGGTTGGCCGCATAGAATGCCATGGAGCTGGGGCGGGGGATGGTGAGATCTATGACGAGGATGCGCTCGGCCACGTTCGCCTGCATGCCGAAGGCAAGGCGATAGGGCACGGGAATGTTCTCGGCGAACTCCGCGAAGCGCAGGCGGCACATCCACTCGCCGCCTTCGTCGGCACCTTCCGCGATACCGGGCAGCATGCGTTTCGAGGGAAGCGGTTCGAGGTCGGCGACCGATTTCAAGATCTCGGCTGCCGTGGTGTTGCGCTTGCGCATGCCCAGATTGACGTTGAGGGCGCATTCGATGCCCAGATACCGGTCGAAGTCCTCGTCGGAAAGCCCGTCGGTGTTCGACCCCAGCCAGAGGTTATCTGAGCGTCCGAGCTTGACGGCCTCGATCTTGGGGGCGTCGGACCAGCCGGCGATACCGATGGCGCCGAGCATGGCGGCAAGCGCCGCATCGTAGGGTTCTGCCTGCGGATGGGCTGCGAAATCCCTGAGCGTGGCGAAGACATCGGAGGAGCGGAGCACGAGCTTCTCGATGGCATACGCGCCTTGGGAGCCCTCGGGGGCATAGAGCCCGGTACGCGGAGGGCCGGGCTCGGCTGCGATGGGAGCGGATAGGGGCTCCGGTGCGGCGATGACGGGTTCGGACGCGGGCGCAGGCCCCGATTCGGGCGCGGGGGAGGCAGGCTCGGGCGCGGGATCGCTTAGCGCCGCAGGCACGGTGACGGGGATAGCGGCGGGCAGGGCCGCAGCCCGATCGTCGACCGCCTCGTATTCGGGCGAGACCGTGCCGGCGATGGTCTCCACTTCGACGACCTGGCCCCTATCAGGGGCGTCACCGGCATCCTCGTCGGACGAGCGGCTTGCAAGCCCCTTCCGGATAAGGGTGTATGCGGTGAAGAGCATCGGGAAGCAGACTATGAGGCCGCCTATGACCAGGTCGCTATCCCGATCGAACACGCCTTGGACGGTGGCGACGAGGAGCATGAGGGCGGGGAAGACGAAGATGATGCCGCCCAAGATGAGGAGGGGGGCGCAGCCGGGTTTGGATGAGCGTGTCACGGAAATCTCCTAACAAGATGGTATCCCGCATCTGATTCTACCTTGCGGGAAGGGCATGTTGGGCAGCAACGGCAACTCGGGCGTATTTCATGGGATCATGGTGCTGGTACGCGCTACTATGGTGTCGATGCTTCGAAGGAGGATCTGCCGGGTGGCCCATCTGCTCGAACGCTATAGGGCGACATTCGCCGCCGCCGCCATCCTCGCGGCTGTTCTGTCCGTTCTCTTCGCCCACGCTTTTGCGGGGGGCGGGGACTCCGAGCACTGCAACGTGCTCGTCCATGATGCGGACGGGCAGGTCCACGTGCTCGACCTCTCGGAAGACGCCACTCTTGAGGTCACGACGGCGCTCGGCTCGAATACCATCGTGATCGAGGGCGGGACCGTGCGCGTATCCGATGCCGACTGCCCGCAGGGCGATTGCACGAGGCAGAGCGCCATATCCCGGCCCGGGGAGCAGATCATCTGCCTGCCGCATAGGCTTTGGATCGAGATCGTGCCCGCAGACGGCTCCTCCGCAGGCGAGATGGATGCCGATGCCGTGTCCTATCCCGATGGCGCCGACACGGTGGCGGGGTAGCATATGGCGGTGCCGTCTGCAGACGAGATGCTGCGTTGGACGCGAGTGGGCGTGCTCGCCGCGCTCGCGCTCATGCTGGGGTATCTGGAGACCTTCATACCCATACCCGTTCCGGGCGTGAAGCTCGGGCTTGCGAATAGCGCCATCCTCCTGTCATTTTTGCGCCTCGATGCCCGCGCCGCGTTCTTTGTGATGCTCGTCAAGGTGCTCGCGCAGGGGCTCCTCTTCGGATCGCCGCTCACCCTCGCGTTCTCGCTTGCAGGGTCGCTCCTCGCATACTGCCTCATGGCCGCTTTGGCCAAGATCCCCTCCATGCATCCGGTGATGGTGTCCATCTGCGGTGCCGTCGCCCATACGGCGGGGCAGATGCTCGTCGCAGCCGTGCTTCTCGGGATGCGCCTCGTCTGGCTCGCCGCGCCATTGCTCATGGTCTCGTCCATCGTGGCGGGCGCGTTCTGCGGCGTGCTGGCGGTGCGGCTCGATCGCGCGCTCTCCACCGGCTATCCTGCGGATGGGGAGGCCCTTCCCCCGCTCGAGCTCCCGCCCCTTCCCTCGAGCCCCGGTAAACCGGTGGGCGCCCTTCTCGCGGGCTACCTCGTCTTCACCGTCGTGATCCTGCTGCAGGGGGAGCTTATGCCCCTGGCGGCGCTCTTCGCCTGCGCGGTGGCCGCCTGCATGGTTGCACGCGTCCCGGGCGGCACGCTCTGGCGCTCGGCACGCGCGTTCGTCGTGCTGCTCCTCGTGAGCGCGGCTGCATCCATCGCGGGCAATCGGCAGGGCACGGAGCTCGCATCCCTCGGCTCCATCCCCATCACTGCGGAAGCGCTCTCGTGCATCGCCGTCGTAGCGCTTAGGCTGGGCGCTGCCATGGGCATGAGCGTCGCGGTGATGGGTCTCATCGGGCAGCGCGATCTCATCGCATTCACCGTGCGCTCGGCCGAGCGCCTCGCGCGCTGCGGCCTCGATACCCAAGGCCCGCTCATGGCGCTCAACGTCTGCCTCGAAACCCTGCCGCTCCTCGCAGCGGGGATCGGGGGAGGTGGCGCGCGGCTCTTCACCGAGAACTTCGTCGGCACCATAGCCGACGCGTACGCTCGGGCGGAACTGCTCGCCCGGGCGTTCTGCAAAGCGGTCGGGGAAGGAGCCTGCGATGATCTCGCGCCGTGAGTTCCTCTCGTATGCGGCCTGCTTGGGTGCCACGGCGCTCTCCGCCTGCACGCCCGCGCCGCCCGGGGGAGGCGAGCTCTCTGCCACGTTCTTCTGCTTCGATACGGTCTGCCAGATCAGGGGTGCGATGGACCAGGATGCCCTTGACGGCGCTTCCGCGCTCTGCGAGAGGTACGAGCAGCTCTTCTCGCGTACCATCGAGACGAGCGATATCGCCCGCGTGAATGCTGCGGGAGGCAGGCCGGTGGAAGTGGCTCCCGAAACCGCCGACCTCATCGATAAGGCGCTCGCCTACTGCGCGGCGAGCGGCGGTCGCTTCGATATCACCATCGGCACGGTTTCTGCGCTTTGGGATTTCCGCGACGGGGTTGTCCCCGACCCGGATGGCATCGCCGCGGCGCTTCCCCACATCGACTACCGCACCGTGGTCGTCGACGGCACGACCGTGCAGCTCCTCGATCCGGCATCCGCGCTCGATCTGGGCGGTATCGCCAAGGGCTGGATCGCCGATGCGCTGATCGCGTACTTCTCCGAGAGCGGCGTCAAGAGCGCCTGCGTGAACCTCGGCGGCAATGTGGCCGTTCTCGGGGCCAAACCCGATGGCAGCCCTTGGCGCGTGGGCATCCAAGATCCCGACGGCGCACGCGGCGCGGCGCTCATTGCCCGCGTGGATATAACAGGGGGCTCGGTTGTCACGAGCGGGCTCTACGAGCGTTCCTTCGAGAAGGATGGGAGGCGCTTCTGGCACATCCTCGATCCGAAGACGGGCTATCCCGTCGAGACGGACACGATAAGTGCGACCATCTACGCCCCCGCCTCCCTCGATGCCGACGGCCACACCAAGACGCTCTTCTTCATGGAACCCGAGGAGGGCATCGCCTATCTCGATGGGCTCGGTTTAGATGGGCTCATCAAGGCACGCGATGAGGCCATCCTCACCACAGCGGGCGCGCCCTTCGCCATAGTCGGGGAGTGACACCGGGAATCACTCCTCCCATGCGACGTGTGCGGATCTCCGAAAGTCAACCATTTATTACTTTCTCTTGTAATGAGCTCAGGTTACCATTAAGATAGCTTAGGTAAACTTTTTTAGCTGACGCGTCGTTGTGCCGAACCGCGCTGCAGCAGCTATTCCGAGGAGAGGCACGGTGTCGAGATGCTGCCATTGGCTATGGCTCAACCAGGGGAGACTGTCACGATCAAGAAGATCGTCGGCAAAGATGAGACGCGCCAGCATCTGGCAGAGCTCGGGTTCGTCCTCGATACGGACGTCACCATTGTCAGCGAACTCGCCGGCAACCTGATCGTCCAGGTCAAGGATAGTCGTGTGGGGCTCGATACCGCTATGGCCAACCGCATTTTGTTCGGATAGGTTTGGAGGACCGCATAATGGCACACGAAGGAACCGTCAAGACCCGCACGCTCAGAGAGGTCGCCGTCGGCGAGACCGTCACCGTCAAACGCCTGCATGGCACCGGCCCGGTCAAGCGCCGCATCATGGATATGGGCATCACCAAGGGCGTCGAGATCTATGTGCGCAAGGTCGCCCCGCTCGGCGATCCCGTCGAGCTCAACCTGCGCGGCTACGAGCTGAGCCTGCGCAAGGCGGATGCCGAGATGGTCGAGGTTATGTAGCAATCATCAGCACGATGTGGATCAATCGACTGGAGGAAACGGAGCATGGAGATCAAGATTGCGCTCGCCGGCAATCCCAACAGCGGTAAGACCACGCTGTTCAATGCGCTGACGGGCTCGAACCAGTATGTCGGCAACTGGCCCGGCGTCACGGTCGAGAAGAAGGAGGGACGCCTCAAGGGCCACTCGGATGTCATCATCCAGGACCTTCCCGGCATCTACTCGCTCTCGCCCTATACGCTCGAGGAGGTCGTCGCGCGCGCGTATCTGGTGACCGAGAAGCCCGATGCCATCCTGAACATCGTCGATGGCACCAATATCGAGCGGAACCTCTACCTCACCACCCAGCTCATAGAGCTGGGTCTTCCGGTCATCGTCGCCGTGAACATGATCGATATCGTCCGCAAGAACGGCGATACGATCGATCTCGAGAAGCTGGGGCGTACCCTCGGCTGCACGGTCATGCCGATCTCAGCCCTCAAGGGAGAGGGCAGCGCCGCTGTTGCCGAGGCAGCCGTCGAGGCCGCGAAAGCCGCTCGGCACGGCGAGCTCCCCCATGTGTTCACGGGCAGCGTCGAGCATGCGCTCGCCCATATCGAAGAATCCATCGAGGGCATGGTCGACCCGCGCTATCTGCGTTGGTATGCCATCAAGGTCTTCGAGCGCGATGAGCGCGTTGTGGGCGATCTCGAGCTCGCGCCCGAGCTCCTTGCCCATATCGAGCAGCATATTGCCGATTGCGAGGCCGAACTCGACGATGATGCCGAGAGCATCGTCACCAACCAGCGCTACAGCTACATCGGCGGGCTGGTCGAGAAATCGGTCCGCAAGCAGGCGCCTGCCCACAGCCTCTCGCTCTCCGACAGGATCGACCAGATCGTCACCAACCGCATCCTGGCCCTTCCCATCTTCGTGATCGTGATGTTCTGCATCTACGCCATCGCCATGGGCGGCTGGGATATCTCCATCGGCACCAGGATGACCGACTGGACCAACGACAACCTCTTCGGCGACGGCTTCTTCATCTCCGGCGATGCCGAGGGCTACGAGGAGGCTGCGGGCGCCTACGATGAGGCCCAGACCATCATCGAGGGTTACCTTGCC
Source organism: Coriobacteriales bacterium OH1046 (assembly GCA_004010535.1). Taxonomy (GTDB): domain Bacteria; phylum Actinomycetota; class Coriobacteriia; order Coriobacteriales; family Atopobiaceae; genus RUG721. The sequence continues at coordinate 55,713 of RQYE01000003.1, forward strand.
GCTGCCGACGAGCAGGGTATCGACACGGCTGCCATCTCGGAGGCCATCGAGGAGGGGACGCTCGACAACGCTGCCGTCTCCTCCTTCGTCTCCCAGGCGGGCGAGCTCGAGACCGAGGTCTACTTCTACGATGCCGACGAGGGCGAGACGACCAGCGAGATGATCGACGCGGCCGCTTTCGCGGAAGCGCTCGAGGTCGTAGAGCCCGATCCTGCCGCGTACGGCACCTACATCGACTCCATCCCCGTCGCCGTCGAGGGCTGGCTCGACGGCCTCGGCGTCGACGGCTGGCTCAAGGGGCTCATCCTCGATGGCATCATCGCCGGCGTGGGCGCCGTCCTCGGCTTCGTGCCGCAGATGCTCGTTCTTTTCCTGCTGCTCGCCATCCTCGAGGACTGCGGGTACATGGCCCGCATCGCCTTCATCATGGACCGCATCTTCCGCCGCTTCGGCCTCTCGGGCAAGTCGTTCATCCCGATGCTCGTCTCGGTTGGCTGCGGCGTTCCCGGCGTCATGGCCTCCCGTACCATCGAGAACGAGCGCGATCGCCGCATGACGATCATGACCACCTGCTTCATGCCCTGCGGTGCCAAGGCGCCCATCATCGCCATGTTCGCAGGCGCCCTCTTCGCCGAGCACCGCGCGCTCGTCGCGACCTCGGCCTACTTCATCGGTATCGGCGCCATCGTCATCTCCGGTATCATCCTCAAGAAGACCAGGGCCTTCTCGGGCGATCCCGCCCCCTTCGTCATGGAGCTCCCGCAGTACCATATGCCCAGCGCCTCCAACATCTTGCGCTCCATGTGGGAGCGCGGCTGGTCGTTCATCAAGCGCGCCGGCACCGTCATCCTGGCCTCCTCGATCGTGCTGTGGTTCCTCCAGGGCTTCGGCTTCACCGAGGGCGGCTTCGGCATGGTCGAGGATTCCGAAGCCTCCATCCTCGCCGCCATCGGAGGCGCCGTGTGCTGGATCTTCGCCCCGCTCGGCTTCGGTACCTGGCAGGCTACCGTGACCACGGTCACCGGCCTCATCGCCAAGGAGGAAGTCGTCAGCACCCTCGCCGTCCTCTATCCCGGCAACTTCAGCCAGCAGATCGCCCTGACCTTCACGCAGCTCACGGCCTACAGCTTCATGATCTTCAACCTGCTGTGCGCACCGTGCTTCGCCGCCATGGGTGCCATCAAGCGCGAGATGAACAATGCCAAATGGACTTGGGCGGCCATCGGCTATATGTGCGGCTTCGCCTACGTCGTCGCGCTGATCGTCTACCAGCTCGGCGAGCTCCTCATGAATGGCGTCTTCGGCGTGTGGACCGTCGTGGCCTTCGCGTTGCTGGCGGGTCTCACCTATCTGCTCGTCCGTAAGAACAGGCACGACAACGAGCGCCTTGCCATCCGTTCGGTCGATATGAATCGTGCATAAGAGGTGATATCCATGAACGTACCGTCCATCATCATCGCCCTGGTCATCGTGGCGGTGTTCGTCGCCATCGTGGCCAAGGGCATCGCGAACCGCCGTCAGGGCAAGAGCGGCTGCGCGTGCGGCTGCGATGCTTGCGCGGGCAAGTCGATCTGCCACTGCGGCGACTCCATCATGCAGAAGTAACGGTATCCGGCAGAGATGACGCTGGGCGGGGGGCGCGCAGGCGTCCCCCGCGCCTTTTTTCGCGAACCGTACGGTTTTTCAGCACGTTTCGCGAGCCGTGCTGTTTTTCGACGTACGTATCGCGAAACGTGCGCACGTTTCGTGAAACGGGCCTCTGCTCTCGCCATTCCCGCAGCAAGGCCCTCGGCGACTGCACAGTCGCCGGGCGTCTCACTGGCTAAACGCGCCGAGAAGGACGTACGCGCACGGTCCCGGAGGGTATTTGGCCGGATGGACCCTCAGTGACTGCACCGTCGATAGGAGCCATGCTGGGCGGGAGAGGGTCCGCGCTGCCCGGGAAGGGATCCGTGGACCGGTGGGATCCGATGCTCTGTTGCCGTGGACGGGGATGATCTTGCCCCACGAGCCTTTCAGCCGATTCCGGGTATAAGATGGCTATGTGAGAAAGGCGGGCCGCGCATGCATGTGGGAGCACAACTCAAACGTTTCGGCGTCACCGGCGCGGGCGAGCGCGCCCTTATCGTCCATGCCCCCTACGAACCGAGCGGCGATCAGCCCCAGGCTATCGGAAAGCTCGCGCAAGGCGTGCGGGACGGGCTGCGCTACCAGACCCTCATGGGCGTCACCGGCTCGGGCAAGACCTTCACCATGGCCAAGACCATCGAGGCGCTGAACAAGCCCACCCTCATCATCGAGCCCAATAAGACGCTCGCCGCGCAGGTCGCCTCAGAGATGCGCGATCTGTTCCCCGACAACGCCGTGGTCTATTTCGTCTCCTACTACGACTACTACCAACCCGAGGCCTACGTGCCCCAGACCGATACCTATATCGAGAAGGATGCCTCCATCAACGAGGAGGTCGAGAAGCTCCGCCATCAGGCCACATCATCTTTGCTCTCGCGCCGCGACGTCATCGTGGTGGCCTCGGTCTCGTGCATCTACGGCATCGGCAGTCCCGAGGACTACGCCGGCCTCGCGCCCACGGTCTCCAAGGACGTTCCGCTTGAGCGCGACGATCTTATCCGGGCGCTCATCGATATCCAATACGATCGTAACGATATCGATCTGCAGCGCGGCATGTTCCGCGTGCGCGGCGACACCGTCGATGTGTTCCCGCCCTATGCCGAGAACCCCCTGCGCGTGGGCTTCTTCGGCGACGAGGTCGAGCTCATCGCCGAGGTCGACAAGACCACGGGCGAGATCGTGCGTGCCTATGACGCCATCCCCATCTGGCCTGCCTCGCACTACGTCACCGAACGTCCCAAGGTGACCCATGCGCTCTCGACCATCGCCGATGAGCTCGAGGGCCGCGTGGCCGAGCTCAAGGCCGCCGACAGGCTCCTCGAGGCCCAGAGGCTCTCGCAGCGCACCGCCTACGATCTCGAGATGCTCGAGACCATGGGCTTCTGCTCGGGCATCGAGAACTACTCGCGCCATCTCGACGGGCGCTCTGCGGGCGAGCCGCCCTACACCCTCATCGATTACTTCCCCGAGGACATGCTCTGCATCATCGATGAGAGCCACGTCACGGTGCCGCAGATCCGCGGCATGTACGAGGGGGATCGCTCGCGCAAGGTCACGCTCGTCGAGCACGGCTTCCGCCTGCCGTCGGCCCTCGACAACCGCCCCCTGCGCTTCGACGAGTTCGAGCAGCGCGTCCCCCAGTACATCTACGTCTCGGCAACGCCCGGCGACTACGAGGAGCGTGTCCAGCAGAACCTCGTGGAGCAGATCATCCGTCCCACGGGCCTTCTCGATCCCCAGATCGAGGTGCGCCCGGTGCGGGGCCAGATCGACGACCTCATCTCCGAGATCAAGGCGCGCGTGGCGAAGAGGGAGCGCGTGCTCGTGACCACCCTCACCAAGCGCATGGCCGAGGATCTCACCGACCATCTGCTCGACGAGGGTATCCGCGTGAACTGCATGCACTCCGACACGGCCACGCTCGACCGCGTGGACATCATCCGCGACCTGCGCCAAGGCAAGATCGACGTGCTCGTGGGCATCAACCTCCTGCGCGAGGGCCTCGATATCCCCGAGGTGTCTCTCGTGGCCATCCTCGATGCCGACAAGGAGGGGTTCCTCCGCAACCGCCGCTCGCTCATCCAGACCATGGGCCGCGCGGCACGCAACGTCTCGGGCGAGGTCGTCATGTACGCCGACGAGGTGACCGACTCCATGCAGCTCGCCATCGACGAGACGCGCAGGCGTCGCTCCATCCAGCAGTCCTACAATGCCGAGCACGGCATCGAGCCCAAGACCGTGCGCAAGGCCATCTCCGATATCACGAGCTTCATCGCCGATGCCGCAGCGACGCTCGAGGGCAAGGGGCGCGCGAGCGGCGATGGCAGCCACGGTGCGTTCTACACGCCCTCGGCGACCGAGTCCCTCGCCGCCGAGCTCGCGAAGCTCCCGCGCGACGAGGTCATGCGCATCATCGCCTCGATGGAGGAGGAGATGATGGCCGCCTCGGTTAAAATGGAATACGAGGAGGCGGCACGTTTGCGCGACCAGCTGGTCGAGCTGCGCGGCGCCATTGAGGGTGCCAGCTCGGAGGAGGTCATCGCCCGCCTCAAGGCCGGTGCGCGCAAGGGAAGCGCCCACGCCGCGAGAAGGCGCTACCGCCCGAAAAGATAGGGGGATACCATGTTCTGCCCTGCGTGCGGAACCGAAAACGACGACGATGCCCGCTTCTGCGATGCCTGCGGATCGGAGCTGCCCGCACGCGCAAGGCCCGGCGGCCCCGCCCATATGGACGCCGATGGCAACGGCGTGCCCGATGCACTCGAGCAGGCCGCACCCACCGCAGTGATGGGCGCCGCGCCCACCACGGTGCTCCCAACTCCCGACTCCGAGCTCGATGAGACGCGCGTCGCCCCGCATCCGGCAGCGCGGCAGCAGCCCCACCGCCACGCCCCTGCCCCCGCTCCCGCGCCGGCACCCGTGCCCAAAAAGCGGGGCAACAAGGGCGTCCTCATCGCCGTGCTCGCCGCCGTCGCGTTGGGATGCGCCGGCTTCGCCTTCATGACCTGGCGCGGCTATCAGGCCGAGCTCCAGGCCGCCGAACAGGCACGTCTCGAGCAGGAGGCCGCCGAGCGGGCCGCCGCCGAGAAGCGTCTGCCGCATGATGTGATCCTGCCCATCTCCGCATCCGGCCTCGATGGGAGCGGATCGCGTATCCCGGTGCGCATCACCGGATCGGATTTCGAGGGCAATGCCATCGATGAGAGCGCGTACGTAGGCTACGACGGCGTGGGCATCAGCGTTCCCAAGGGCAGCTACGAGCTGGTCGTCCTCGCATCGCCCATCGCGTCGGACGGGACGGTCTACGAGATCCCCAACGGCGCCTTCGCGTTCGAGGTTCCCGAGACGCAGTCCACCGGCAGCGAGTACCAGGCTCCCGGCACCCTTGTCTTCGCACCGCTCGATCCCGCCGATGCCGCAGATGCGCTCGAGCAGGCGCTCCAGTTCCTCGCCGCGGATCCCGAGATGGGCGCCGAGCGCGCGAGCGCGCTCTCCGAGGCTGCCCAGGCCAAGGTCGCCGAGGCGCAGAGCCGCGCCGCCCATGACGAGGCGGTCAGGAAAGCCCAAGACGATGGCCTCACCGTGCTCTCCGGCACCGTGCACGTGATGACCGGCACCGATCTCGCCGCGATGCAGGGCACAACGCTCGAGCAGCTCTTCGGCGACTACGCCCCGCGCGAGGCGGAGGAACTCTATGTCATCGTCGAATTCGGCCAACCGGCCTCGATCACGGCCCGCCACTCCGGCGACGAGGGCAATTACTTCACAGACACCGCCGCGCTGATCCATATTACCAATCAGGATCCCGCTGCGTGGACGCCCTACGAAGGTCGGGAGATCACCATCGCGATCTCGCCGGACGAGACCTGGTGGCCCTCCGATGTGCGCCTGCCGCTCGGCGCCCCGAGCACCCATTATGTGAAGGTCATCGATTAGAAGGGAGCGCCGGCCTTGTCGAACATCATCGATTATCTGTGCTGCGAGTTCGATCCCCTCTCAGAGCGGCCGCTCGGCGATGTCGATTCGCTTGTGCTCTCGTGGTTGTCATACTACCGTCTGCCCGCCGATGCCAAGGGGGCCCGCACCATGCGCGGCGAGACCATCGCGGATATCTACCGCGCGGAGTGGTTCGATGAGATGACGGCCGTCATCTGGGATCCGGTGAGCTGCCGTTATCTATTGGCAGCGCTTGTCGCGAGCCCGCGTTTCCGCGCCACGCGCATCAGCAACTACGTGGAGGAGTTCGATCCCGAGACCGAGAAGCAGTTTTCGGCCATGACCTTCAGGCTACCGGGATCCATCTCCTATGTGGCCTTCCGCGGTACCGATAACACGATCGTGGGCTGGAAGGAGGACTTCAATCTGGCCTTCGAGACCGAGATCCCCTCGCAGCGCGCTGCCACGTCCTACCTCGAGAAGGTTGCGTCCCATACACGCGGCCCCCTGTATGTGGGCGGCCATTCCAAGGGCGGCAATCTGGCCACCTATGCGGCCATGATGTGCAATGACTGCACAGCAAAACGCCTCGTCGCCGCGTTCTCGCACGACGGCCCGGGTTTCACCCCGGAGATGATGTCGCGCGAAGCATGGAGCGAGCGCTCCCACCTCATGCGTAAGACCATTCCCAACCAGTCGCTCGTCGGCATGGTCTTCGAGAATCAGGACGACTTCCAAGTGGTCGCGTCCTCAGAGCTCGGCCTCATGCAGCACAATCCCTTCTCGTGGGAGGTTGAGGGGAAGGAGTTCAAGCTGGCCGACGGCCTCTCGTTCGGTGCGCGTCACGTGGACCGCAGCCTCAACGATTGGCTCGCGGGCCTCTCCCGTGCCAAGCGCGAGGAATTCGTCGAGACGCTCTTCGCAATCTTCGAGGCGTCGGGCGAGCATACCTTCGCCGGGCTCGGCAGCAACTGGATGACCACCGTTCCCGCCATGCTCGACTATATCAACAAGATGCCGGAGGAGACGCGCGACCGGTTCCTCGAGGTCGTGAACGCCCTCTTTCGCGAGCTCGTGCCCGATTTCTCGCTGAGAGGGATCGCAGGGTCGCTCGAGGAGGGTGGCCTCCTGCCGCGCTAGGGGCTGCGCACGTGGCTCCGGGCCTTGGGTTCGCAGTCCTATCCGCATGCTTGCGCCAGAAGAAGCCGAGCTGACGGTTATCCTGGCCAGACTATGAGGGGAGAAGGATATGGTGTTGGTCGATGTCCGGAAAGAAGGATCCTGGCTCGTATCGACATGGCGGCTGACCTACCGGGTGGGATGGGAGCAGATCTGCAAGGCAGCCCATACGATGTATGGCTTCTACCACGATGCGGAGATACTGGTGGATGGCAATCCGGTGGCGGTTGCACGCGAAGAAGACCTGATGGCACTCGATGAGGCTGCGAGGCTCGTCATCCGCGGCATCCCGGACATCATCAAGGCACCCCTGATGGTCACCTTCTACAATCAGCTGCAAACGGTGGATGTGGCCGTTGCGCGCGCCGCCGAGGAATTCCAAGAGGCCGATTATCGGGAATTCAACCAGTCCCTGGGGCAGTTCCTGGACAGCGTGGAATTGGCGATGCACCGGTAGTCTTGGCTGTGCGCCCTCCGGAAGGATCGACAGCCGGGGGTGCAGCCGTTCGCAGCCGTGCGGCTATGCTACGCTTTGTGCGTCGAGATACCGAGGGGGATTCTATGGCGAGCATCATCGATTATGTGCGCGGTACCACCGACTCCTTTGCCGAGCGCGGCCTGAGCCGCGTCGACAGCCTCATCTTCTCGTGGCTCGCCTACGTGCGCTATCCCGATGATTCGCCCGTGCGCAGCAGGGAGGGCCAACCGCTTCGCGAGGCCTTCGGCTTCGGTGGCCTCACGGGCATGACCGCCCCGCTGCACGGCCCGCGCGAGACCGAGGCGCTGCTCGAAGCCCTTGCTGAGAGCCCGCGCTTCAAGGATGTCATCGCCAGCCTCCACTATGAGAAGTCCTCGAAGGTCGAAGAGCAGCAGTTCGCCGCGATCTGCTTCCTGCTGCCCGATGGCCTCGGCACCTATGTGGCCTATCGCGGTACCGACAACACCCTCATCGGCTGGAAGGAGGACTTCAACATGGCTTTCTCGGCAGCTGTTCCCGCGCAGGTCACGGCGGGAGCCTATGTGCTGCTGGCAGCCGAGACGTTCGCCGGTCCGCTCTATGCGGGTGGCCATTCCAAGGGCGGTAACCTCGCCGTTTACGCCACGCTCAAATGCGGCGATGGGGTGCGTTCGCGTATCGTGAGGTGCTTCTCGCACGACGGTCCCGGCCTGAGCGAGGCCTGCACGGCCGATCCCGCGTGGCCTGCGACCGCCGCGCTCGTCGACAAGACCGTGCCCGAGGAGTCCATCATCGGCCTCATCTTCGAGGGACGCGAGATCCCGCTCGTCATCGTCCGCAGCTCCAACCCGGGTCTGCTGCAGCATGCGCCGTTCTCGTGGGAGATCGAAGGCACGGACTTCGACATCCAGCGCGCCGTCTCCTACGACGCCTACAAGACGGGCAAGCGCATAAACTCTTGGCTCAAGACCATGGACGGAGCCGGCCGCGAGCGCTTCGTCGAGATCCTCTACAAGCTCGTGCAGGCAAGCGGCGAGGTCACGTTCTCAGGTCTCAGCAGCAGTCTCGAGAACGGCTCGCTGTCGCTCATGCTGCAGAAGCTCGATAACATGTCCGACGAGGATAGGGGGTTCTTCACGGACAGGCTCTCCGATCTCGTGGCCACGATCCTTCTGGGGCCTGCACCCAAGAAGGCCGTGACGCCTGCCGAGAAGGTCGCGGCCGCAAGCGACAGGATCGACGATGCCACGGCGCGGTTCAACGATCGCTTGGCCGAGATCGATCGTCTCGCAGGGCTGTAGGCTGCCCGAACAGCCTCCTTCACGATGCGCTACTAGCGTGACAGGGTGACAGGTCATTCGTCACCCTGTCACGGCGCGGTGCTGCCACGGCGATGAGCGCTTCGGCGGCGCGGATGCCGTCGACGGCGGCGCTCATGATGCCCCCTGCGTATCCTGCGCCCTCGCCGATGGGCATAAGGCCCGCGCAATTGGTGCTTGCAAGATCGTCGCCGCGCGTGACGCGCACGGGAGAGCTCGAGCGGGTTTCCACGCCCGTGAGCACGGCGTCCGCCGCATCGAAGCCCTTGAGCTGCCGCGCGAGGAGCGGGATTGCCGTGCGGAGCGCCGCGATGACATAGGGAGGCAGGCAGCCATCGAGGGCGGTCCAAGCTACGCCGCGCGGATAGGTGGGGGTGATACGACCCGGCCCGACCGAGGGCGTCCCCGCGAGAAAATCGCCCACGAGCTGGGCGGGGGCGGCGTATGAGCCACCGCCTGCGGCGTATGCCGCGCGCTCGCACGAGCGCTGCAGCTCGATGCCCGCAAGCGCATCGCCGCCGGGCAGGTCGTCGGGAAAGACGTTCACGAGCAGGCCGGCATTGGCGTTCTTTCCCGCGCGGCCGGAGCAGCTCATGCCGTTGGTGCAGACGCCGTCCGCCTCGCTTGCTGCCGAGACCACGTACCCGCCGGGGCACATGCAGAAGCTGAACACGCCGCGCCCGTTGCCGAGGTGGCAGGAAAGCTTGTAGGGGGCTGCCCCGAGCAGGGGGTTGCCGGCTGAGGAGCCGTACAGCGCACGGTCGATGTCTTCCTGGAGATGCTCGATGCGCACGCCCATGGCGAAGGCCTTGCGCTCGAGCGTTATGCCGCGCTCGGCGAGCAGGGTATAGACGTCGCGTGCCGAATGCCCGGTCGCGAGGATGACATGGCGGGAGGAAAGGACCTCTTCGCGTGCTCCGCTCAGCACACGGATGCCGCATACGGCGCTGTTCTCTAGAAGCAGGTCGGTCATGCGGGTGCGGAAGCGCACCTCACCGCCCGCCCCCTCGATCATGGCGACGATGCGGCCGACCACGGCGGGCAGCATATCGCTTCCCACATGCGGTTTCGCATCGGAGAGGATGGCAGGGGACGCTCCTGCGCCCACGAAGGTCTCGAGGATGAAGCGATGCGCGGGGCTCCTGGTCCCCGTGGCGAGCTTGCCGTCCGAGAAGGTCCCGGCTCCGCCTGCTCCGAACTGGATGTTGCATTCGGGGTCGAGCACGCCCGTCTCGTTATGCGCCGCGATCACCGCCGTGCGCCGCACGGCATCGTCGCCGCGCTCGATGAGCAGCGGCTCCAATCCGGCTCGTGCCAGCGTGAGCGCGCAGAAGAGGCCGGCGCAACCGGCGCCGACCACGATCGGCCGCTCTTCGAGAGGCGATACCGTCCGGGTGGGGAAGGTCTTCGCCGCGCCTTCGACTATGCGCACGTTCCTCCCCTGCGCGGCAAGGCTCGTCTCGAGCGATGCGTCGAGGGCGAGGCGCGCGGTGTACGTGATGGCGATCCTGTCGCGCTTGCGGGCATCGATGGATCGTTTACGCAGCTCGAAGCCTTTGATGGAGCGCTTCTCGAGCTTGAGCCCGCGCATGCAGGCGTGCATGAGCGCCGTCCGCTCGTCCTCGGGCGAGGTTCCGAGCCGCGCAAGCGGTATGCGGATATTCGAGAGCTCGATCATGCGCCGGCCTTCGCGTATGCCGCGGCGGCCGTGCCGGCAATCTGGCCGGAGCGCCATGCCCACGAGAGGTTGTAGCCTCCGCATGGGCCGTCGATATCGATGACCTCGCCGGCGGCGAAGAGGCCGGGGCGGTCGCGCACCATGAGGGTGGCGGGGTCGAATTGCCCCGTGACGAGCCCGCCGCGGCGTACCTGCGCATGCTCGGTCTGGGCGAGGCCCGAGACCGTGCAGGAGACGTGCTTCTCATCGCCCAGCACATCCACGATGACGGGGTCGACGATACCTGCGGCATTTCCGGCGGACGATACGAGCTTGGCGAACGAGCTATCGTCAAGGCCCGGTGCGAGGTCGAGCTCCACGGTATCGCCCCGCCGGGCGAAGCGCGAGAGATTGAAGATCACGATGCCCGAGAGGCCGTAGCTGCGGAACAGCACCTCGCCGTATTCGTCGAGGACGGTCTTCCCGTCGCGCAGGAGCGTGACCCGCGCGTGCACGCGCCGCCCGTCGAGCTCATCGAACGGAAGGCCCTCGCAGGCGACGGGGCAGAGCAGGGGGGAGAACGGCACGGCATCGAGGCCTGCGGGGACGAATCCGTCGCGGCCGGCAAGCACGATGGCCTTCGCACGGAGGGAGTGCTCCCCGTCGGAGAAGAGCTCGCGGAACAAGACGCTGTCCCCACCGATACCCCCCACCTCGCGAGCGCATGCGAGGATAACCCCCGCACGCCGCGCGCGGCCGAGCAGGACCTCCCGCACGGATGATGCCCGATCGCTCAGAGGGTAGATGCGCGTATCCCCCTCGCTCTCGAAGGAGGTGGCGAGACCGCATGCATCGAAGAAGCCGAGCACGTCGGTCGAGAAGAGCGGGCCGCAGACGGCGTCGATGAACGCCGGGTCGTTGTATGCCCGCGCATCGAGATCGAGACGTGTCAGGTTGCAGCGGCCGCCGCCTGTGGCGAGGATGGAGCGCCCGCATGAGAAGTCGCGCTCGAGCACGGCGGTCGAGGCGCCCGCCTCGGCGGCGCTGATCGCGGCGACGAGTCCCGCGGCCCCGCCTCCGCAGACGCATACGTCGACAGCCGAGGGAAGCGTCGCACGCGCAGCCTCGTCTAGAAGCTGCCCGCGCATGCGGGCACGCGAGGGTCTTTTCGCACCCTTGCCCACTGCTAGTGGATGCCCCCGGCGCCGTCGCAGTAGGCGGCGACGGTCTCGATCATCCTGACGGCATCGGGAAGCAGATTCTCGGGAAGCGCCTGCTCGATGGTGCCCGTATCGCATATCTCGGTATAGGCGCCCGTCATGGGCAGCCGGCCCAAGATATCGATGCCGTAGAGCGCTGCGGTCTCGGCGAGCTTGCTCGTCCCGAACGGCTCGATCCTCTCGCCGCAGTTCGGGCACTCGATATAGCTCATGTTCTCGATGATGCCGATGACGGGGATGTCCATCATGGCGGCCATCTTGACGGCCTTGCCGACGACCATCTGCACGAGGTCCTGCGGGGTGGAGACGATGACCACGCCCTCGATGGGGAAGGATTGGAAGACGGTGAGGGCGACGTCGCTCGTTCCGGGGGGCATGTCGATGAGCAGATAGTCGAGATCGCCCCACGCGCACTGGCTCCAGAACTGCTGGAGGGCGCCGGCGACGACGGGACCGCGCCAGATCACCGGGTCGGTCTCGTTGTCGAGCACGAGGTTCGCGCTCATGACCTTGATGCCGCCCGAGGTCTCGACGGGGATCATCAGGTTGTCGTAGGCAGTGGCGTGCACGCCCGAGAGGCCGAATATCTTGGGGATCGACGGGCCGGTGACGTCGGCGTCGAGGATTCCCACGCGGGCACCGCGCCGGGCGAGCTCGACGGCGATCATGCCGCAGACGAGCGACTTGCCCACGCCCCCTTTGCCCGAGACCACGCCGATAACATGCCGTACGTTCGACATCGGGCTCTGCTCGAAGATCTGCGGGCCCGCATCCTGCGGCTTCCTGTGGCCGAGCACCTCGTCCATCTCCTCGCGGATGGCCTGCTCATCGACTTCTGCCATAGATGTTCCTCTCCTGGGGGGATCTCTGTTCCAAGCAAGCATTCTACCTGTAAACGACGGGCTCGATGTGCAGCATGCCCTCGGATGTCAGGGAAACTGCGAGCGGGCGCGCCTGCGCGGGATCGCTTCCGGGAAAATCCGCGCGGTAGTGCGCGCCGCGGCTCTCGGTGCGGGCGCGCATCGCGGCGACGAGGGCGCGGGCGGAAAGGATGCGCTGGCGCGCGAGGAGGGGGAACCGCCCGCCGCGCTCCAGATTCTCGAGTTCCCGCCCTGCTTCCATAAGCCCTTCTCCTGTCCGTATGATCAATGCATGCTCATCGAGTATTCTGCCGAGTACGCGATCGGCGGCACGTGCCTCCTCGCCTGTGCCCGGATCGAACGCCACGCTGAATCGCCGCTGCTCACGACCATGTTCACGGGCGTAGATACCCGCGCTCCGTCCGGCCCTGCGCCCGAAGACGAGGGCGCTTGCGCTGGCAAGGCCGCCGATGCGGTCTGCTCCATGCATGCCGCCCGTGCACTCGCCTGCGGCGAACAGGCCCGGGAGCCTACCGCTGCCCTCCCCATCGATGAGGATACCTCCGTTGCTCGCATGGGCGCAGGCGACGAGCTCGACGGGCGCTTCGAGTGCGAGCCCCGTGGCCCCCTCGTACCAATCGCGATAGATGGCGATGAACTCAGGTGCGGGCTCGGGCAGCCGATCGACGCTTGCCGTCACGGGCTCGGATGACTGCGTGATGGCGAGGTCCACATCACGTGAGGCGAGGCGGGAGGTGAAGGGACCGTGCATTGAGCGCCTGTCGAGCAGGTCCCGATCGATCCCGATCGAGAGTTCCGCATAGCGGAAGCACTTCTCGTTGAAGACGACGGGGCTCTTGGGTGCGAGGACCGTGGGCATGATCTGCAAGAACTCGATGTTCACAAGCTCCTCGCCATGTGCGAGGGCGATTGCCTGGGCATTCCCCAGGCAATCGCCGCGTGTGAGGCGGTGGCCCCAGAGTCCTCCGAGGCCGCCCGTTGCGAGCACGATAGCCGCTGCGTCCACGGCGATCACGCGCGTTTCCGAGCTATCGTAGAGCACGGCGCCAGCGACACGGCTATGCGTGCCGATGGGCTCGCCAACCTGCGCCTGACCTTCCTCGATGATATCGATGAGGGCGCAGCTGGAAAGCAGGGTCACGCCCCGCTCGGCCAGCCCGCGCGCGAAGACGCTCTCGAGCGATGCCCGTTCGAGCCCGCGCCAGACGCGATGCGCATGGTCGAAGCAGGGGATGTATTCGCGCTCGGCGGCAGCATCCGGCATCCTCAGCGCGACGCCCCGCCTCTCAAGATCCGCGAGGGCGTCCGGGATGCCGCCCACGAAGGTGCGGGCGAGCCGCTCGTCGGCCATGCCGCAGCCGACATCCACGATGGTCCGGACGAGATCTTCCGCCATCTCGGGGCCATCGGGTGCGATGCAGCCCACGCCCCAGGTACCCTCGAAGAAGCTCGAACCCGAGAAGAGGGGGCCGGTGCTGGCAAGGCAGACGCGCGCACCCATCTCGGCTGCCTCGAGCGCTGCCATGCATCCCGCAAGGCCCGTGCCTATGACGCACACATCGCAGTGCAGGGCTGGGATCAGCTCCATGACCCTCCTCCCAGAGATGACATCCCCATGATACGTGTCCTTGTCAGGTACAGCAGCAGCGCATACCTATGAGCAAATCGGACTTGTAGGAAGATTTGTCGCATGCGCATCGCATGTTCGAGGAATGTTGCCGCGTTTTCCCAGATAAAGTATCCGGTAAGAACAGGATCCGCCTGGGAATCTTCCTACAAGTCCGATTTGCTCATAGGTATGCGCTGCAACACGCGCACAAACGGCAAGATGATGGAGCGTACATGTGTTCTATACATGGATGTTGTCTGATACGGGCATGGCGGGATTGTTCTCGGCTACACTGATAAGTTGCGAAAAAGAACCATCCTGCAATCGGGGGAGGGAAGCCCCATGGCATCCGAAGCCATCGTCATCCGCGGCGCGCGCGAGCACAACCTCGCCGACATCGATGTCGATATCCCGCGCGACAAGCTCGTGGTCATCACGGGTCTCTCGGGCTCGGGCAAGTCGAGCCTCGCCTTCGACACCATCTACGCCGAGGGACAGCGGCGCTACGTCGAGAGCCTCTCGGCGTATGCGCGCATGTTCCTCGGGCAGATGGACAAGCCCGATCTCGATTCTATCGACGGCCTCTCGCCGGCCGTCTCCATCGACCAGAAGACCACTTCCAAAAACCCGCGCTCCACGGTGGGCACGGTCACCGAGATCTACGACTACCTGCGCCTGCTGTTCGCGCGCATCGGCACCCCGCACTGTCCGGAGTGCGGTCGCGTGATCGAGCGCCAGACTACCGATCAGGTGGCCGACAAGGTCCTCGCGCACGCTGATGGCCGCCGCGCCCTCGTGCTCGCACCCGTGGTCCTCGGTCGCAAGGGCGAGTACACCAAGCTCTTCGACGACCTCAGGCGCGAGGGCTTCTCGCGTGTGCGCATCGATGGCGAGGTGCGCGAGCTCGATGGCAGCGAGATTCGCCTCGAGAAGCAGATCAAGCATACGGTCGAGGTCGTGGTCGACCGCATCGTCATCCGCGAGACCTCGCTCGGGCGCATCGCCGAGGCTGTAGAGCAGGCCACCAAGCTCGCGCAGGGAAAGGTGGGATTCTGGCTGCTCCCGGGCAAGGACGAGGAACGCGAGCCGGGCGAGCTCCTGCAGTACTCGCTCGCACTTGCCTGCCCCGAGCACGGCCATTCCATGGATGACTTGCAGCCGCGCGATTTCTCGTTCAATGCTCCCTACGGTGCCTGCCCCGCCTGCGACGGCCTCGGCACGCGGCGCATCGTCGATGCCGCCGCCCTCATCGAGGATCCCACGCTCTCGGTTGCCGACGGCGTCTTCGGCAGCCTTTTCGACCGCTCCAACTACTATCCGCAGATCTTCGCAGCGGTCTGCCGCCATATGGGCATCTCGCCCGACACGCCTTGGCAGGACCTGCCCAAGAACGCCCAGGATACACTCCTGAACGGTCTCGGCTCCACCAAGGTCCGCGTGGACTACCTCACGCGCGACGGCCGCAATACCCACTGGTTCACCACGTTCTCGGGTGTGCGCGCCATACTCTTCGATAAATACCGGGAGACCACCTCCGATGCCATGCGCGCCCAGCTCGACCGCTTCATCCGCGAGGTGCCATGCCCCACGTGCCATGGTTCGCGCCTCAAGCCCGAGATCCTCGCCGTCACGGTGGGCGGCAAGTCCATCCAAGAGGTGTGCGACCTCTCCTGCCACGGTGCCCTGGCCTTCTTCGAGCAGCTCGAGCTCACCGAGCGCGAGCTGGCCATCGGCCGCGCCATCGTGAAGGAGATCCTCGCCCGCCTGCGCTTCATGGTCAACGTCGGCCTCGACTACCTCACGCTCTCCCGCGCAGCCGCCACGCTCTCCGGTGGCGAGGCCCAACGCATCCGCCTGGCCACCCAGATCGGAGCCGGGCTCATGGGCGTGCTCTACATCCTCGACGAGCCTTCGATCGGCCTGCACCAACGCGACAACAACCGCCTCATCGAGACCTTGAGGCGCCTGCGCGATCTCGGCAACACCGTGATCGTGGTCGAGCACGACGAGGACACCATCCGCGCTGCCGACTGGGTCATCGATATGGGCCCCGGTGCCGGCGAGCTGGGCGGGCGCATCGTGGCGCAGGGAACGCCCGATGCCGTCGAGCATACGCCCGATTCGCTCACGGGCGCCTACCTCACGGGCGAGAAGATGGTCGCCCTGCCGCGCAAGCGCCGCAAGCCCCGTCGCGGCAAGATCTCCATCAGGGGCGCCTCGGCCAACAACCTCAAAAGCATCGATGCCGATATCGAGCTCGGTACCTTCACCGTGGTCACGGGCGTCTCGGGCTCGGGCAAGTCGAGCCTCGTCACCGACACGCTCGCCCCGGCGCTCACCAACGCCATCCATCGCTCGAAGCGCATGGTCGGGCCCTATCGGAAGCTCGACGGTCTCGAGCGGATCGACAAGGTCATCGACATCGACCAGAGCCCCATCGGACGCACGCCGCGCTCCAATCCCGCCACCTACATCGGCCTCTGGGACGATCTGCGCGCGCTGTTCGCCTCGACGCCCGAGAGCCGCGCCCGCGGCTACTCTCCCGGCCGCTTCTCGTTCAACGTTCCCGGAGGCCGTTGCGAGGCCTGCAAGGGCGACGGCCAGATCAAGATCGAGATGAACTTCCTGCCGGATGTCTACGTGCCCTGCGAGGTCTGCCACGGCAGGCGCTACAACCGCGAGACCCTCGAGGTTGCCTACCACGGCAAGTCCATCTCGGATGTGCTCGACATGACCGTGACCGAGGCGCTCGCCTTCTTCGCCAGCATCCCGCGCATCAAGAACAAGCTCAAGACCCTCTACGATGTGGGCTTGGGCTACATCCATCTGGGCCAGCCGGCGACCACGCTCTCCGGCGGCGAGGCCCAGCGCGTGAAGCTCGCCAAGGAGCTGCACCGCCAGCAGACGGGCAAGACCTTCTACATCCTCGACGAGCCCACTACGGGCCTGCACTTCGAGGACGTGCGCCAGCTCATCGAGGTGCTCCAGCGCCTGGTCGATGCCGGCAACACCGTGCTCGTGATCGAGCATAACCTCGATGTCATCAAGGTGGCCGACCGCGTGCTCGACCTCGGCCCCGAGGGGGGCGACGGCGGCGGGACCGTGGTCGCCTGCGGCACGCCCGAGGAGGTTGCCGAGCATCCCTCGAGCTACACCGGCGCCTTCCTCAAAACCATCCTCGAGCGCGATCGCGCGCGCATGGAGAAGGCGGGGGCCTAGGCGATGGCGCGCGGCGCCCGCATAGCCAAGACGAACGCCCTGCGCGAGCTCGACGCTGCGGGTATCGCCTATACGGCCGAGACCTACCCGGCCGATGATGGCATGCCCGCACGCGATTACGGTGTCCATGTCGCCGAGCTGCTCGGCCACGATCCCGCCTCGTCTTTCAAGACGCTCGTTGCCGTCACGCCGCACGGTGATCCTGTGGTCTGCTGCATTCCCGCTGCTGCAGAGCTCGACCTCAAGAAGGCGGCGGCTGCAGCGGGAGAGAAGAGCCTCGCCCTGCTGCACGTCCGCGACCTCGAGCCCGTATGCGGCTATGCGCGCGGTGCCTGCTCGCCCATCGGCATGAGGAAGCGCTTCCCCACCCTCATCGACGAGACGGCCCTGCTCTTCGACGAGATGGGGATTTCGGGTGGCAGGAGGGGGCTTGCGCTCCGTCTCTCTCCGGATGACGTGGTATCGTTTCTAGATGCAACGCTGTCCGATATCTGCCGTGAGGAGGTGTAGGTGGCCGGAGAGGTGGACAAGGCCGTCGAGACGGATGCCGCCGCCCACGAGCGGCAGATGGCTTCCGCAGGAAGATCAGCCGTGCTCATGAGCTCGCTCGTCATCGTGAGCCGCATCACCGGCTTCGTCCGCACGTGGGCGCAAGCCTACGCCATCGGCGCCACCATCCTCGCGAGCTGCTATGCGGTCGCCAACAACCTCCCCACCCAGATCTACGAGATCGTCACGGCGGGCATGCTCGTCACCGCGTTTCTGCCGGTCTACATGTCGGTCAAGAAGCGCCTCGGGCAGGCGGCCGCGAGCGGCTATGTCTCCAACCTCGCCTCCATCGTCTTCATCCTCACGGCGGCGGTCACGCTCCTCTCGGTCGTCTTCGCGGTCGAGCTCGTCTGGACGCAGTCCTTCTCGGCTGCGGAGGGTTTCGACTCCGACCTTGCAGCGTGGTTCTTCCGCTTCTTCGCCATCGAGATCGTGCTCTACGCGCTCTCGACCATCTTCTCGGGCGTGGTGAACGCTGAGCGCGACTACCTGTGGTCGTCGATCGCGCCCATCTTCAACAACGTGGTCACCATCTCGTCGTTTCTGCTCTACGCCCTGCTGGCCGATAGCAGCCCCGGCCTCGCCCTCGTCATCCTCGCCCTCGGCAATCCCATCGGCGTCTTCGTGCAGATGGCGCTCCAGATCCCCTCGATGCGCCGCCACGGCATCCGCGTGCGCTTCCGCATCGACCTCTCGGATCCGGCGCTCAAGGACACGCTCAAGATAGGCGTGCCCTCCATCGTCATCCTCATCACCTCGTTCGTGACGGCGTCCATCCAGATGAACGCCACCCTCAGCTTCACGCCGATCGGTGCGTCCGTGGCCGATTACGCCCACCCGTGGTTCACGCTGCCCTATGCCGTCCTCTGTGTGCCCATCATGACGACGCTCTTCACCGAGCTTTCCGACGAGTATGCGCGCGGGCGCGTTGAGGATTTCTGCCGCACGGTCTCGACGGGATCCACGCAGATCTTCTTCTTCCTGATCCCCTTCGCGCTCTACCTCATGGTGTTCGCCACGCCGCTCATCTCCATCTTCGGCACGCGCTTCTCGGAGGAGGCCATCGTGCTCGCCTCGGTCTACCTCGCCGCGCGCGCGCCCTCGCTTCCCGTGTACGGCGTGGGCATGTACCTGCAGAAGGTCTTCTCGTCCACGCGCAAGATGGGGCTGTTCGCCTTCGCCAACATGTTGGGCTCGGCGCTCCAGGTCGCGCTGCTGCTCTTCGCGGCCCCGCGCATCGGCCTCTGGTTCGTGCCCTTCACCTCGTTCATCTTCTTCGCATTCTTCGATGCGCTCATGTTCGTGCTCCTGAAGCGCGACTATCCCTCCATCGCCCTCCGCCCGATCTTCGCGGGCATCCTCCGCTCGATCGCCTTGGGCGCTCTAGGCGCTGCGGCGGGCTGGATCATCCTGCACTTCGCCACACCCCTCTTCGCAGCGCGTTTCTCGCTGCTCGTCCGTTCGATCCTGCTCTGCGCGGTTGCGGGTATCCCGTCCGTCGTCGTGACCTATGGGACGGCGCTCGCCCTCAAGGTTCCCGAGGCCGGCGTCATCTCCGTCTTGATCGGCCGCCTCCGCAGGCGGAGCTAGAGGAGGAATCCATGCAGCTCGTCAAGCTCTCGTTTTCCGAATTCGAAGACCGTGCCGCCGAACTCGGGGTGGAGCTTCCGATCGAGCAGACCGCGGCATGGGCGCGTTTCGAGTCCGCTGTGGAGGGACGCCGATCTTGGGGCTCCTTCGCCATCGTGGACGGGGGGAAGGCCATCGCGCTCATCTCGTTCATGGACTACGAGACCCACGGCTACCACTACCTGCGCGCCCATCATGGTCCCGTCTGGGTCGAAACATGCACGTACGAACTCGAGGAGCGCGTGCTCGCGGCCATCGCCGCCCATGTCCGCGCCCACGACCGCCGCGTGGCGTTCTGCCGCCTCCCCGTCTCCTTCGAGCACGCCATCTGCGAGGAGGTCCTTTCCACGGTGCCCTACGACGAGACGGTCGTCATCGACCTCTCCGGCACGCCCGAGGACATCCTCGCACGCATGAAGGCACGCGGCAGGCGCGATGTGCGCAAATCGCTGCGCGAGAGCCCGGCCGTCTATGCCGACGAAACCGGCAATGCCTGCAGCTCCTTCGACGAGTTCTATAAGATCATGCTCGAGACGGGCGAGCGCGATGGCTTCACGCCGGCACCGCGATCCGACTACGAGGCGATGATGCGCGAACTGGGCGGGGAGCGCTGCCGCGTCTTCGGCGGACGCATCGATGGGCGCCTTGTCAACTGGGATATGGTCACCATCGCGGGCACGCGGGCAAGCCGCTACTACGGCGCGTCGCGCACCGATGTCGAGAAGCGCAATCTTCTGACCGATGGGCTCATCTACTTCGAGAGCTGCGCGCTTTCCCAGCGCGGCTGCACGAGCTTCGACCAGATGGGCGTGGGTTCCGCAGCCTATCCCGGCCTGTCATCGCTCAATACCTTCAAGTCCAAGTTCGCCGAGAAGACCACCCCTGTCGCCCCCGATCGCGACCTCGTGGTGAAGCCCGCCTTCTACAAGGCGCTCCAAGCCGCCAAGGCGCTCCGCGCAAGGTTGCGCGGACTCCGCAGGCCCGCCCGCGAGGAGCCCGCAGCCTCGCGCGAGGACATCCTGCCCGTGCTCTTGGGCGGCGACCTTTCCATCTACGCGCTCGGCCGCCAGTTCCACGAGGCCTACGGCGTCAGATCCATCGCGCTCCACCAGGCATTCATCGCCGCCATCGAGCGCTCGTCCATCTTCAAGCTCCGTGCGGTTCCCTCCACAGACGATACGGCCATCCGCGCCGAGGTCGCCGCCATCGCCGCCGCGCATCCCGACAAGCGCGTCATCCTCATGGCGAACACCGATCCCCAGATCGAGCAGCTCTCCCGCATCCAAGCGGAGCTGCCGGCCAACGTCATCTGCCCGATTCCCTCCGCAGAGATCCTCGCGCTCGTCTCCGACAAGGCCGCCTTCGGCGAGCTCGCAGCCAAGCACGGCCTCAGGGTGCCCATGTCCCAGGTCATCGATCTCACGGGTACCGAACGCGTTGTATCCTCGATCGCATTTCCGATCGTGGCCAAACCCGCTCGCTCCGCCCGCTTCATGGCCTACTACGAGCAGGGCTTCAAGAAGGTCTATGCGCTCGATTCCCAGGATGAGCTCGATGCGCTCGTGGCCCGCTTGCGCGCCGCGGGCTATGCGGACCCCTTCATCTTGCAGGAGCGCATCGACGGCGACGACAGCTGCATGGGTGCCATCACCTGCTATCTGGATGCCGACGGGGCGATGCGCCTCTGGAGCGGCGCGCAGGCCCTGCTCGAGGATCATGCGCCCACCATGCGCGGCAATTCGGTCGCCCTGCTCACGCGCCCGATGAAGGAACTGCGCAAACCGGTCGGGGAGCTGCTCGCCTCCATCGGCTACACGGGCTTTGTGGAGATCGACGTCAAGCGCGACCCCGCATCGGGGGAGTATCTCTTCTTCGAGGTCAATCCCCGCATCGGCCGCAACTCCTCTATCGCGGCCTGCGGCGGTGTGAATCCCGTGCGCGTGATGGTGGACGATCTCGTGGATAGGAAGCCGGCGCGCTTGCTCGTTGCCGATGAGCCCGCGCTCTACACGCTCATCCCGCTTCCGCTGCTGTACCGCTATATCGCCGATCCCGTCCTGCTCGCCGAGGTCAAGGGCCTTGTCAAGGAGAAGCGCGTCTTCAATCCGCAGCACTATGGTGCCGAGAAGGATCTTGTCCGCGCGTTCCTCGTGCGTGCGACCGAGCTCAACCAGATCCGCAAGTTCGTCCGCTTCTATCCCAAGCCTACCTCGAGCTCGTTCTAGGCCATGGCTGCCGATACGCTGACAGAGCGGCTCGAATCCCTGGCGGCCGAGGTTGCCCAGGTTCCCCAAGAGCCGGGTTGCTATCTCTGGAAAGACGCCTCGGATACCGTCATCTACGTGGGCAAGGCGAAGAATCTGCGCGCCCGCATGCGCCACTACGTCACGCTCTCCGACGAGCGTGCGAAGATCCCCCTCATGATGGAGACCGTGCGCTCCTTCGATTACGTGGTCGTGGAGAGCGAGCACGAGGCCTTGGTGCTCGAGCGCAACCTCATCGCCCAATACCATCCCTACTACAACGTCGATTTCAAGGACGATAAGAGCTATCCCTTCATCGCCATCACCGAGGGCGATGTGTTCCCCGCGATCAAATACACCCGCGAGCGCCACCGGAAGGGCACGCGTTACTTCGGGCCCTATACCGATGCGCGCGCAGCTAAGAAGACCATCGAGACGCTCCGCAAGGTCGTGCCCGTCTGCACGGGCGCCTGCGCCGAGTGGAAGCGCGCCATCCGCCTGCTCGAGAGACATCCCGAAGATGCCGCCGTGGCCAATCTCGTCCTTGCGGGCACGGGAAAGCCCTGCTTCGACTACCACGTGGGCAAGGGACCGGGCGTGTGCGTGGGCGCTATCGGCACCGTCGAGTATGCGCGCCATATCGCCCAAGTCGAGGGATTCCTACGGGGCGAGCGCGCGAGCATCGTCGCCGAGGTTGCCGAGCAGATGCGCGAGGCTGCCGCCGACCTCGACTTCGAGAAGGCCGCTCGCCTGAAGGCGCGCCTCGATGCCATCGCCGCGCTCGAGGATCGCCAGCAGGTAGAGCTCTCCGCCTCGATCAATGCCGATCTCATCGGCATCTACCGCGAGGAGACCATCAGCTGCGCCTGCGTCTTCGTCGTGCGCGAGGGCATCACCGTGCGTTCGGTCGAGTTCATCCTCGACAAGGGCCTCGATATCTCCGAGGAAGAGCTCGTCGAGGGTTTCGTCAAGCGCTACTACGAGGAGACGGAGGACATACCCGCCGAGGTCGAGCTTGCCGTCGAGCTTGCCGATGCCGACCTCATCGAGGGCTGGCTTGCCGACAAGCGCGGCCATAAGGTCCGGCTGCATGTTCCCCAGCGCGGCGGCAAGCGCCATCTCCTCGAGAAAGCCGCAGCCAATGCCCGTCATGCCCTCATGCGCTACATGATGCGCACGGGCTACGCCGACGACCGCACCAACGTGGCGCTCCGCGAGCTCGAGAGCGCGTTGGCGCTCGATGCCCCGCCGCTGCGCATCGAGTGCTTCGACATCTCCACGCTCCATGGGCAGTTCACGGTCGCCTCGATGGTGGTCTTCACCGACGGACGCCCCGACAAGGGACAGTACCGTCGCTTCAAGGTGCGTGCGGAGCTCGACGAGGCCAACGACGTCCTCTCGATGTCGGAGGTGCTGGGCAGGCGCTATGCCCCCGAGCGCATGGCCGACGGGCGTTTCGGGAGCAGACCCGACCTACTCGTGGTAGACGGCGGCAAGCCGCAGCTCACGGCTGCCATAAGCCAGCTCGCCGGCCTCGGGCTCGACATCCCCGTGTGCGGGTTGGCCAAGTCCGATGAGGAGCTGTTCGTCCCTTGGGATGATGCGCCCATTGTGCTGCCGAGCGGCTCGGCCTCGCTCTATCTCATCAAGCAGGTGCGCGATGAGAGCCACCGCTTCGCCATCACCTTTCATCGGCAGCTGCGCGACAAGGCCATGACCGTCTCGATCCTCGACGAGATCGAGGGCGTCGGACCCAAGCGCAAGCGGCTGCTCATGCGCGCATTCGGCTCGATGAGGCGCTTGAAGGCGGCGACGCTGGATGAGATAGCCGCAGTCGACGGCATTCCCGGGAATGTGGCGGAGGCTATTCACGCCGGCATCCATGTGCTCGACCGGTGACAAGGGGAGGGGGTGCCCATCGCGCAGGGGAGGGGCCGCTGGTCATATGCCGAGGGGACCGGTCACATACCACGCACAATACCTGCAAGTTTTATCAATAGCGTATTTCTTCCAGCGAGTCAACCCATGGTCCTCAGGCCTTCCGCGTGCGAACGTATCTGCACCGCCTGTCGGCATGGGCTTTATGCATTCGGATATTCAAAATATTCTATATACAATCTATGGCTGCAATGGGAGCAGCCAGCAGGAAGGAAGAAAGAGGCAACCATGAACGAAAAGCTTACGCGTCGCGCGTTCCTCGGCGCTGCCGGTGGCGCAGCACTTGCGCTCGCCGCCTGCAACGATGGCGGAGAAGGTGGCGGCGGAGGCGACGAAGGCGGGTCCGAGGGCGGGTCCGAGTCCACCACGGGTGGCGCTGTCCTTACCGTGGGTTCTGCATACGGTCCCAGCTCCTTCGATCCCGCCAACTGCTCCTCGGCGTTCTGCCTGAGCGCCAACATGAACGTCATGGAGGGCATCTACGATATCGATTTCCATGACTACAGCACCCGCGATGGCCTCTGCGTCGGCGATCCCGCGTGGGTTGACGACACCCACTCCGAGATCACCCTGCGCGACGGCGCCGCCTTCTCCGACGGCACCCCCGTCACACCCGAGGACGTCATCTTCTCGTACGAGCGCGCCACTGCCGAGGGCGGCATGTACGTCTCGTTCCTCACCATGATCACCGGTATCGAGAAGAAGGACGACAAGACCCTTACCGTCACGGTCACCATCCCCAAGTTCTCGCTGCTCAAGGAGCGTCTCGGCATCATTAAGGTCATGCCGCAGACCCTCACTGTAGATGAGGCCGCCGCCAAGCCCGTCGGTACCGGACCTTGGATGTACGACGAGGTTTCCGACACCTATGTCGTCATGGTCCCCAACCCCAACTACAACGGCGCCCATCCCGCCCAGGATACCCAGCTCCGCATCGATTCGATGACCGACCCGACCGCCCGCGTGACGGCCCAGTCCGAGGGCACCACCCTCATCTCCGAGTCCGTCCCGCCCGACAGCATCGCCCAGGTCGAGGGCGCCGGCTGCCGCGTCGACCAGGTCAACGGCTTCGGCACCCGCTTCATCATGTTCAACGTCAAGAAGGCCCCATGGGATGACGTCAAGGTCCGTCAAGCCGTCATGTATGCCCTCAACACCGACAACATGATCGCCAACGCCTTCTCCGGCCTCGCGAACAAGCCCAGCTGCTACCTGCCGAGCACCTTCACCAACTACCACAAGGCCTCCACGGTCTACGAGTACGATCTCGATAAGGCCACCGCGCTCCTTACCGAGTCCGGCGTCACCCCCGGCACCATCGAGCTCCGCACCACCGACAACGCCCAGGTCGTCTCCATGGGTACCCAGGCCCAGCAGGATCTTCAGGCGCTCGGTTTCACGGTGAACCTGACCTCCGACCAGTCCCCGGCAACCTACGCTGCCATCGACCAGGCCGACGACTCCTGGGACATCCTCATCGCCCCCGGCGATCCGTCCTGTTTCGGCGGCGACACCGACCTGCTGCTCAATTGGTGGTACGGTGACAACATCTGGATGAAGACCCGTTGCGCATGGAACGGCAGCGATGAGTGGAAGCGCGTCAACGAGCTCATGGCCCAGGCCCTCGGACAGTCCGGTGCCGATCAACAGAACAGCTGGAACGAGGTGTTCGACATCCTCGCCGACAACTGCGTGCTCTATCCTATCCTCCAGGTCGTCACCCCGACGGCTTCTTGGATCGAGAATGCCAGCCCCGCTGGCCAGAAGGTCACCTCCAATTTCGCCGGCATCGGCACCACGGGAGTCTCCCTCACCGATGTCGCCACGGTCAACGGCTAGAGCGCGGAGGTTGCAGCTCGCTCTAACTGCTGATATGCAGTAGATGGGAGGCTCGGACGATTCTATCGTCCGAGCTTCTCCGCTGAATGGACAAACTTGCTCTGTCGGATTCTATCTCAGGAGGAGAACACGTGAACAACCTCTTGCGCCTCGTCGGGCGCCGCATCATCGCGCTTCCGATCATGGCAATCGGCGTGAGCTTCCTGATCTTCTTCCTTATGTCGTTCTCGCCCATCGACCCCGCCTACAAGGCGCTGGGCGAGGCTGCGACACCGGAGCAGATCCAGAAGTATCACGAGGATTTCGGCTTGGATGATCCTTGGCCGATCCGCTACGTTCGTTATATGGGCGATCTCGTGCGCGGGGAGCTCGGTACCTATAGCGCCCGGCGCCGCCCGGTATCAGATCGCATCGCCACCGCGCTCCCCGTCACCATGCAGCTCACCTTCTTCGGCCTGTTCTTGGGGACGATCATCTCATTCACCTTGGGTATCCTCGCGGCCCTCTACCGCGACGGATGGCCGGATCAGGTCATCCGGATACTATCGATCGCCGGTCTCGCCACGCCCTCGTTCTGGTTGGCGGTCCTGCTCATCCTCGTCTTCTCGTCCTTTCTGCATCTCCTGCCCGCCTCGGGACCGCTTCCCAATCCCGCCACCGACTTCGGCGGCTACATGGCACGCATGATCATGCCCGCCGTATCGCTTGCGGTGCCGCTCACCGGCCAGATGACGCGTATCGTGCGCACCGCGATGGTCGAGGAGCTCGATAAGGACTACGTGCGCACGGCGAAGGGCTCCGGACTTCCCAAAGGTGTCATCATCGCCAGGAACGTGCTGCGCAACGCCCTCATCACCCCGGTTACCACGCTCGGTATGAAGATCGGCTACCTCATGGGCGGCGCCGTCGTCATCGAGGTCATCTTCAACCTGCCCGGCATGGGCATGGCGATTCTGGATGGCGTCTCCGGCAACGAGCCCATGCTCGTCATGGGCGTCGTCATCGTCGTGGCGCTCTCCTTCATCGTCATCAACATCGTTGTCGACATGCTCTATCTCCTCATCAACCCCAGGATAAGGAGCGTGTAGCCGTGGCAACAAGAAAAGAGAATGCCGAGGAGCTCGAAGGCATGGCAACCAAGGGCCTCAAGCTCTCCGGTCTCAAGAACATGAGGACCACCTCCAAGATCGCCCTTGCGATCCTCGTGGTCGTTGTCCTGCTCTCCATTCTCGCCTCCGTGCTCGCACCCTTCGATCCCTACGGGATCAGCGTGGCGCGCCAGGCTCCCGATGCGCTGCACCTCTTCGGCACCGACGATAAGGGCCGCGACATCCTGTCGCGCATCCTCTACGGTGGCCGCATCTCGCTCGTCATCGGCTTCGGTTCCGTGCTGTTCGCACTCGTGACCGGCTCCATCGTCGGTGCCGCCGCCGCAGTTGCGCGCAAGAGCATATCCGAGGTCATCATGCGCATCCTCGACATCATCATGTCGGTGCCGGGCATCGCGCTGGCAGCCGTGCTCGTCACCATCTTGGGCAAATCGGTTCCGGCGATCATCTTCGCCATCGGATTCATGTACATGCCCCAGATCGCACGCATCGTACGCGCCAACATCGTCTCCGAATACGGCGAGGATTATGTGCGCGCGGTCATCGTCTCGGGTGCCCGTGCCCCCTGGATCCTCATGAGGCATGTGCTGCGCAACTGCGCTGCGCCCATCATGGTCTTCACCGTGACCCTCGTGGCCGATGCCATCATCTTCGAGGCGTCCCTCACGTTCCTCTCCGCAGGTATCGCCGAGCCTACGCCCACGTGGGGCAACATCCTCGCCGATGCCCGCAACGGCGTCCTCTCGGGTCGCTGGTGGCAGGCGCTCTTTCCGGGCATCATGATCATGCTCACCTGCCTCGCGCTCAACATCCTCTCCGAGGGCATCACCGACGCCATGGCGGCCGCCCCCTCCGCACCGGTCTCGGCCGTCAACGCCGGGAGCCGCCGCGCAGCCGATCTGCTCGTGGCCGATCCCGTGCGCGCCTATGCCGTCCAAGCAGAGACGCTCGCCGAGCGGCTCGGGGCGCTGCGCATGGTGGAGCTTGCGCGTAGGGACCGCAACGAACCCGATTACGCGGTCGAACCGATCCTCAAGGTCAAGAATCTCTGCATCGGTTTCCCGAACCACGGCGATGTCGACGTGGTCGAGAACGTCAGCTTCGATGTGCGCCCCGGCCAGTGCATGGCCCTCGTCGGCGAGTCGGGCTGCGGCAAGTCCATCACCGCCAAGGTCATCATGAATCTCACCGACCCCGGGGAGAAGATCAAGGGAGAGGTGCTCTACAAGAACGCCGACCTCCTGAAGCTTTCCGAGGAGGAGCACCGCAAACTCCTCGGCCGCGAGATCGCGATGGTCTACCAGGACTCGCTCTCCGCGCTCAACCCCTCCATGCTCATCTCCGCGCAGATGAGGCAGCTCACGAGCCGCGGAGGCACCCGCAGCGCCGAGGAGCTCCTCGAGCTCGTGGGCCTCGATCCCAAGCGCACGCTCGAATCCTATCCGCACGAGCTCTCCGGCGGCCAGTGCCAGCGCGTCGTCATCGCCATGGCGCTCACGCGCGATCCGTCGCTCGTCATCTGCGATGAGCCCACCACGGCGCTCGACGTCACGGTTCAGAAACAGGTCATCAAGCTGCTGAAGGATCTTCAGGCCAAGCTCGGCTTCGCCATGATCTTCGTATCGCACGACCTTGCGCTCGTCGCCGAGGTGGCCTCCGAGATCACGGTCATGTATGCCGGCCAGGTCGTCGAAAGCGCACCCACGCGCGTGCTCCTCGCCGATCCGCGCCATGAGTACACCCAGGGTCTTTTGGGCTCGGTGCTCTCCATCGAGGCCCACGATGGCAAGCGGCTCCACCAGGTTCCCGGCTCGGTGCCCAGCCCTGCGGATTTCCCCACGGGCGATCGCTTCGCGCCGCGCTCGAGCCACCCCACCGTGGGTCTCGACACCAAGCCCATCATGAAGCTCGTCGCCGGCACGACCGACCACTGGGTCTCCGAGCTGCCCGACGAGGTGCTCGAGGCCAACGGCATCACCTCTCGTGCGGGTTACGATGACCCCGGCGCGGTCGATGCCGTGAACGAGGTCCTCACCGGCGCCCTGAGCGATGCCACCGATCTCATCCGCGCATCGATGGAGACCGTCACCGGCGGTCCGGTCGATGCCATCGATGTGCTTGAGGAGCTGCACGAGCTCGCAGAAGATGCCATCCGGGAAGGAGGCGATGAGTAATGGACGAGACCACTCCCATCATCTTCCTCGATGACATCTCCGTCACCTTCCGCACCCGCACGGGATCGATCCTCCGTCCCAATCTGGTGCACGCCGTGAGCCACCTCACCCTGAAGCTCATGGCAGGAGAGACCATCGGCATCGTCGGCGAATCGGGTTGCGGCAAGTCCACCACCGCCAACGTCATGTGCGGCTTGCAGAGCCCGACCGAGGGCACGGTCTTCTTCAAAGGAGAGGACGTCACCAAGCGCACCGCCGATCTTCGCAAGAAGATCGGCCGCGTGGTATCGGTGGTCTTCCAGAACCCCGCCACGGCCCTCAACCCGCGCATGGCCGTCCACGATCAGCTGCTCGACCCGCTCGTCGTCCATGCCGTGGGCGGCGAGGATGAGCGCGAGGAGCGTATCCGCGAGCTCTTCGGCCTCGTCGGCCTTCCCAGCTCGGCCATGTACGTGCTGCCCGGCCAACTCTCGGGCGGGCAGCGCCAGCGCGTGGCCATCGCGCGCGCCCTCTCGCTCAACCCCGATGTCATCATCGCCGACGAGCCGACCTCGGCGCTCGACGTCTCGGTCCGAGCGCAGATCCTGAACCTCCTCACCGACCTCAAGAGCGAGCTCGGCCTCGCCATGGTCTTCATCAGCCACGATATCCAGACGGAGCGCTACATCTCCGATCGCATCGTGGTCATGAACCATGGCCGGATCATGGAGGAGGGTCCTGCGGAGCGGATCTTCTCCGATCCGCATGACGAGTACACCAAGACCCTGCTCGGGGCGGCGCCGTCGCTGCTCAATCCCAAACTGGGCGCGTAGGGCATCATACTGCTTCCGCCACGGGCGCGTCCATGAGGGCGCGCCCTTGAAAGGATGGCACCTGTGGAGCGCCTCTATACAGGGCTTACCCCTGT
Organism: Coriobacteriales bacterium OH1046; assembly: GCA_004010535.1. GTDB lineage: Bacteria > Actinomycetota > Coriobacteriia > Coriobacteriales > Atopobiaceae > RUG721. The sequence continues at coordinate 85,207 of RQYE01000003.1, forward strand.
ACCCGATGACTTCGACGCATTCTGGCAGGCCCGCATGGTCGAGGCGGACGCTGTTGATCTCGACTACGAGATCATGACTGCGGGTATCCCCGCCTACGGTCCGGTCGAATACCTCGACCTGCGTTTTGCGGGTATGGGAGGATCCGAACTCTATGCCAAGTACGTGAAGCCGCACTCCGACGGGCTGCTGCCGCTCGTGCTGCAGTTCCACGGCTACCCCGGTGCTTCCCGCAGCTGGTTCGAGCTGTCCTCCTTCGCGGGCAGGGGCTGCGCCCTCATCGCCCTCGACAACCCCGGGCAGGGCGGCAAGAGCCATGATGCGGGCGGGTATCGGGGGACGACCGTGTCGGGGCACCTCATCGCCGGCCTCGACGGTCCGCTCGAGGACATGTACTACGTCCGCCTCTATCAGGATGTGCGCATCCTCTGCCGCATCGTCCGCGAGCTCGCGGGCATCGATTTGGAGCGTGTCTATGTCAATGGCGCCAGCCAAGGCGGCGGCATGGGCATCGCCTGCGCGGCGCTCAACCCCGATCTCATCGCCAAGGCATCCATCCTCTACCCCTTTTTGTCGGATTTCCGCCAGGTCTTCGCGCTGGGGGCCGATGAGAGCGCCTACGAGGGCCTCCGCTACTATGCGCGCTGGTTCGACGCAGACGGCACCCGCGCCGACGAGTGGTTCGGCAAGCTCGCCTATATCGATACGGCTTCCTTCGCCCACCTCGTGCGCTGTCCGGTGCTCTTCGGAACGGGCTCGGCGGATGCCGTCTGCCCGCCTCTCACCCAGGATGCGGTCTACAACCAGCTTTCCTGCGAGAAGGAGCGGCACGTCTTCGAGGGCTTCGGCCATGTCGAGATCCAAGATTTCGACGATATGATCCCGGCTTTCTACGGATGCGCCAATGGCATCTGGGAGGAGGTATCCTTCGAGGCTGCAGATGGCGTCCTGCTCCGGGGCCGCTTCGCCGCGCCCGAAGGCCCTGCGCCCCGTCCGCTCGTGCTCCTGTTCCACGATCACGGCATCCAGCCGCGCGGCTGGCACCACATCACGCGCTATGCTGCGCTGGGGTACGGCGTGCTCGAGCTCGAGAATCGCGCGGAGGGGCTTGCCCTCGGGCAGGGGCTCGCCGATGCCCGTGCGGCATACGCCTACGCTGCGTCCTGCGCAGACGTGGATCCCGCGCGCATCATCGCCTTTGGCGAGGGCTTCGGCGGATCGCTGGCGCTCGGCGTAGCCGCAGAGGACCCCCTTGCCAAAGCAGCCGCCCTGAACCCGCTCCCGTATCCCGAACTCGTGGAGGAGGCTTCCTCCATCGGCTGTCCCGTCCTGCTCGGCACCGGGCGCATGGACGGGATCGCCTCGCCGCAGGGCCAGGACGAGCTGGCAGGGCGTATCGCCTCCTGCGCGCACATCGATTATCCGAAATTCGGCCACGAGCGTATCAACGAATTCGAAAACGCGCTACTGTCTTTCATATACCTCTGAGACAAAGGAGAGAGATCCATGGGTGCAGATATGAGATTCCGGGGTGTCATCTCGCCCGTCGTCGTTCCCGATACCCCCGACCATAAGCTCGACATCCCCTCGTATGAGCGCAGCATCGACCGCATGGTCGATGCCGGCGTCGACGGCCTGTTCGTGCTGGGCTCCTCGGGCGAGGTGGTCTTCTCCACCGATGGGCGCCGCGACCAGATCATCGCCGAGTCCCGACGCATCATCGACGGTCGCGTGCCGCTTCTGGTGGGTATCATCGACACCGAGACCGAGCGCGTGCTCGAGCATGGCCGCCGTGCCCTCGAGCTCGGTGCCGACGCCCTCGTCGCCACCGCGCCGTTCTATGCGCTCGGAGGACCCGCCGAGTGCGAGGAGCACTTCCGCATCCTCCGCGACGAGCTCGACGCACCGCTCTTCGCCTACGACATCCCCGTATGCACGCATACCAAGCTCAGCTGGCAGCTCCTCGCCAAGCTCGGACGCGAGGGCGTGCTCGCCGGTGTCAAGGACTCCTCGGGAGATGAAGCATCCTTCAGGATGCTCGTCATGGCGAACGCCGCAGATGGAGGCAACATGAGTATCCTCACCGGTCAGGAGCTCGTGGTCGATGGGGCCTATCTCTATGGTGCCGACGGCTCGGTGCCCGGCCTCGCCAACGTGGAGCCCTACGGCTATGTGCGCATGTGGCAGGCCGCCCAGGTCGGCGACTGGGCAACGGCCCGGGCTGAGCAGGAGCGCCTGAACAGGATCAGCCGCATCTTCAATGTCACGTCGGGCGTTGTTGGCTATGCCGGAGGCGTGGGCGCCTTCAAGACAGCCCTGTGGCTCATGGGCATCTTCAACTCCAACACCATGCCCCGTCCCGTGAAAGCGCTCGAAGGTGACAACGTGGATGCGATCGAGGCCGTGCTCAAGGACAACGGCCTGCTGTAAGCGAGGGAGTGCCATGGACGTCATAGCAATCGACATCGGCGGCACCAAGATCGCGAGCGCGCTCGTCACGCTCGGCGACGGTATGCCTGCCATCGAGCACTACGAGAGCATCCCCACCGAGGCGAAACAGGGCGGGGATCATGTGCTCGCCCGCGTCATAGCCGCTGCGAGCCGCGTGCAGGGGCTGGCACCCGATGCCGAGGGAATCGGCGTTTCCACGGCGGGCGTGGTCGATCCGCGCACGGGCGATATCGTCTACGCCAACGAGATCATGCCCGGCTGGGGCGGTACCCATCTGGGATCCGAGCTCTCCGGTGCCTGCGGCCTTCCCGTGCGCGTCCTGAACGACGTGCATGCCCATGCACTCGGAGAGGCGCGGCATGGAGCTGGCACGGGGGCGGCGAGTTGCCTTTGCGTTGCCGTGGGCACCGGCATGAGCGGTGCGTTCATCGATCGCGGCTTCATAGTGCTCGGCGCCCATGACGTCGCCGGGCATATCGGCCATGTGGGCTGCACGCTCGCTGCCGGCCTTCCCTGCACCTGCGGAGCTACGGGCCACGTGGAGACGGTTGCCGCCGGTCCGGCCATCGCCGCAGAGTATATCCGCTTGGGCGGGGACAGCGAGGATGGGGCCGAGATCGACCGCCGTGCACGTGCGGGCGACGAGGCCGCCCGTGCCGCCCAGGCCCGTGCGGGCCATGCTTTGGGCGAGGTGCTCGGATCGATGGCGAACGCCTTCGATCCCGAGGCCATCATCCTCTCGGGCTCCGTTGCGAATTGCGGCCATCACTGGTCCGATGCGCTCCGCGAATCATATGCCGCGCTCGCCATGAAGCCTGTTGCGAACACACCCATCCTGCCGGGCACGCTCGGCGGCGACGCGCCCCTCATCGGCGCAGGCGAGCATTTCAAGGCTCCTGCCTACCGCGAACTTCTCGCCTAATCGAAAGGAGATCCCCGTGGCCATCCCCGCTCTCATCCAATCGCTCAAGGGGAAGCTCATCGTCAGCGTGCAGGCCTATCCGGGCGAGCCGCTGCGCACCCCCGAGATCATGGCCGCCATGGCGCGCGCCTGCGAGCTCGGAGGCGCTGCAGCCATCCGCTGCCAGGGCCTTTCCGATATCTCCGCCATCAAGGGCCGGGTCGAGGTACCCGTGATCGGCCTTTGGAAGGAGGGGCACGAGGGCGTCTACATCACGCCCACACTGCGCCATGCGCTCGCGTGCGTATGGGCCGGCGCCGATATCGTGGCGCTCGATGCCACCGATCGCCCGCGCCCCGATGGCCGCAGCTTCGAGGAGACCGTCGCCGCCCTCCGTGCGCAGGCCGATACCCTCATCATGGCTGATTGCGCAGGTATTGAGGATATACGCCGCGGTGTCGCTGCCGGATGCGATATCGTCTCGACCACGCTCAGCCACGGCAAGGCCGCCATCGACACCACGCTCGACGATGGGCCCGATATCGCCTTGCTCGCACAGGCTGCAGCCGAGTTCCCCGGCTTCCCCGTCATCTGCGAGGGCCATGTCCACACGCCGGCCGATGCCGCCCGGGCTGTCGCGGCAGGCGCATGGGCCGTGGTCGCGGGCACCGGCATCACCCATCCCACCTCCATCACCAGCTGGTTCAAGGCAGCACTGGAGGCCTAGATGGAGACCCCCGACATCATCGTCCTCACCGGCATGTCGGGCTCGGGCCGCACGCAGGCCCTCCATGTCTTCGAGGATATGGGCTATTTCTGCATCGATAATCTGCCCCCGCGCCTGCTCGCGCAGCTTGCCGAGCTGGTGGGGATCAACGCCGGTGTGGGGCGTCATCTGGCGGTGACCTGCGACCTCAGGAGCCAGGGGCTCTTCGACGAGCTCTCCGATTCGCTCTCGAGCCTTGCCGACCACGAGCTCGGCTACGAGGTCGTCTTCCTCGACGCTTCCGACGAGGTGCTGGTGCGCCGCTACAACGAGAATCGACGCCGCCATCCCATAGCATACGAGGGCGAGGACGTGCCCCATGCCGTCGCCCGCGAACGTGCGCTGCTCGCGGGCGTCAGGGAAGGCGCCGACCTCGTCATCGACACCTCCGCGCTCAGGCCGCAGGATCTGCGCGCGCGCCTGCATCGGGCGTTCTCCGAGCTCACCGACCAGCAGCTCATGGATGTGCAGGTATTCTCGTTCGGCTTCAAGCACGGCATGCCCATCGAAGCCGATCTCCTGATCGACGTGCGCTTCCTACCCAACCCGTTCTATGAGCCAAAGCTCCGCGATCTCGACGGCACCGATGATGCCGTGGCGCGGTATGTGCTCGACGATCCTGCAGCGGAGGGCTTCCTCGATGCGTGGGAGAAGCTCATCGACACCGTTCTGCCCGGGTATGTGGCAGAGGGGAAATCCCAGCTCTCGATCGCGGTGGGCTGCACGGGCGGCCAGCATCGCAGCGTCGTCATCGCCACGGTCACGGCGGACCACCTCCGCAAGCGGGGCTATCGCACGAGCCTCTCGCATCGCGATCTTTCCAAGGCGGTAAGGGGTTAGCATGCCCGGCCATCTGCGACAGCCCCTCGCGGTCTGCGTGGGAGGGGGCACGGGCCAGCCCCAGGTCCTCCGTGCGCTCCGCGGAAGGGGATGGGATCTCGCGGCCGTGGTCGCGATGGCCGATGATGGCGGATCCACCGGCATCATCAGGCGTGCGATGGACGCGGTTCCCCCGGGGGATGTGCGCAACTGCCTCGTCGCCCTCGCCCTGGATCCCGATGCCCCCCTCGTCCGCTCCCTCCAGCGCCGTCTTCCCGTCGCCGCCAACCATCCGCTCGGCAACCTGCTGCTCGCAACGCTCGCCGAGGAGTGCGGCTCGTTCGTCGCGGCGGTCCGGATCCTCGAGCGGATGCTCGGCTGCGTGGGGCACGTCCATCCCTCCACCACCGAGCGCCTCACGCTCCAGGGCATCACCAGGGATGGCAGGCGCATCTCGGGCGAGGAGATGATCGGCCACGGCCCCTGCACGCTCGCGCGCGTGTGGCTCGAGCCCGAGGCCCCCGTCGCCTGTCCCGATGCCGTCCAGGCCATCCGTGCCGCCGACCTCGTCATCCTCGGTCCGGGCTCGCTCTTCACCTCGATCATCCCCAATGTGCTGGTCCCCGGCATCGCGGAGGCGATCCGCGCGACGGATGCCCTGCGCATCTTCATCTGCCCGAAGGCGGATACCCAGTACGAGAGCTGGGGACTTGCCGCCGATGAGTACATCGGCGCCCTCTACGACCACGGCCTCGAGGGCTGCATCGACGCGGTGCTCGTCCACCGGGAGGAGACGGGCGGGGGCGCGGGCACGAAGATGTTCCGCGCGCTCACGCAGGGGGAGATCGCTGCGGATGCGGCGCGCCGCGCGTTCATGGAGACGCGGCGTTTCCCCCGCTCCGAGGACGTCCTTCCGCGCATACATCCCGTGCGTGCCGATAATGCGGTGCTCGCGCATCTGCGCGAGCTCGTCCCCACGGTCGAGGTGCGCGACTTCTCGCTCGCGGATGCCCCCACTGCTCATGATCCCCTCAAGCTCGCAGGAGCTATCGAGGGGGTGAGCGGATGGCATCGTTCACGGCGGAGGTGAAAGACGAGCTCTCGCGCGTCGAGGGAAGATGCGCCACCTGCGATCGCGCGCAGCTCTCGGCTCTCCTGAGGGTCTGCGGCACGCTGTCGTTCAAGGGTGCCGGCCGCTATTCGCTGCGCATCACCACTGAGACCGGTGCCGTGGCACGCACCATCATCAAGCTCACGCATGAGCTCTTCGACCTCGACACCTCGCTTACCATCCGCCGTTCCGTGCTGCATAAGACCCGCAATTACCTCATCGAGATCGGCGAGCAGGAAGGCTTGGAGGACGCGCTCGTCGCACTCGGCATCCTCATGCCGGGCAAAGGCCTTGCCGGGGGTATTCCGCGAGGGCTCTTGCAGAAACGCTGTTGCCGCGAGGCCTTCATCCGCGGGGCTTTCATGGCGGGCGGCTTCATCGCCGATCCGCGCGGCGACTTCCATCTTGAACTTGCCGTGACGGGGGAGGAGTTCGCCAACGAGCTCTCGATCCTCGTCAACTCGCTCGACGTGCGCACGCGCCTGAACCGCCGACGCGGCGCCTACGCCATCTACCTCAAGAGCTTCGACGATATCGTTTCCCTGCTGATCGGTATGGGTGCCGCCCGCTACGCCCACACCATCGAGGGCATCCGCGCTATGAAATCGGTCAAGAACGACGTCAACCGCCGCGTCAACGCGGAGCTCGCCAACCAAGGCCGCGCGGGCGATGCGGCCGCCGGGCAGCTCGTGCTCATCGACGAGGCCGAAGACCTCATCGGTTTGGCCGCGCTCCCGAGGGCGGTGCGCGAGTTTTGCGAGCTGCGCCGCAGTAACCCCGAACTCTCGCTCGCCGAGCTCGGTCGGGAGCTTGCGCCCCCTGTCTCGAAATCCGCTATGTACCACCGGGTGCTCCGCCTCCAGGAGCTTGTCTACGAGGCGCGCCGGGGCTAGGCCGGTCGCCCTGCTCCTTCCCGCGCAGGGCAGAAAAAGCTTACCGATGGGCAACTGTCTCGCGTGCAGGGAAAGCGATAAGCGTTAAACTAGTAGAAAGTTAGGTTTTCTACCCTTGGTTCCGGCAATGTAGGCTTGGATGGGGAGAGGAACCATCCGCCCCTTTCGAAAGGAGATTTGCATGGCAGTTAAGGTTGCAATCAACGGTTTTGGCCGCATCGGCCGTCTTGCCTTCAGGCAGATGTTCGGCCACGAAGGCTCCGAGATCGTTGCCATCAACGACCTCACCGATCCCAAAATGCTCGCCCACTTGCTGAAGTATGATTCCTCGCAGGGCAACTATGCCCGCGACCATGAGGTCACGGCCGGCGAGGATTGCATCACCGTCGACGGCAAGACCATCAAGATCTACAAGGAGGCCGACGCCAACAACCTGCCGTGGGGCGAGCTCGGCGTGGATGTCGTCCTCGAGTGCACCGGATTCTACACCTCCAAGGCCAAGTCCCAGGCCCATATCAACGCCGGCGCCAAGAAGGTCGTCATCTCGGCTCCTGCGGGCAATGACCTTCCCACCATCGTCTACAACGTCAACCACGAGACCCTCACGGCCGCCGATGACATCATCTCCGCCGCCTCCTGCACCACGAACTGCCTCGCCCCCATGGCCAAGGCCCTGAACGACTTCGCCCCCATCCAGAGCGGCATCATGTGCACCATCCACGCCTACACCGGCGACCAGATGCTCCTCGACGGCCCGCATCGCAAGGGCGATCTGCGTCGCGCCCGCGCGGCAGCCTGCAACATCGTCCCCAACTCCACCGGTGCCGCTAAGGCCATCGGCCTCGTGATCCCCGAGCTCAACGGCAAGCTCATCGGTGCCGCCCAGCGCGTCCCCACGCCCACCGGCTCCACCACTATGCTCTTCGCGGTCGTCAAGTACGATGGCGAGCTCACCGCCGACGCCATCAACGCTGCCATGAAGGCCGCCTCCGATCCCGAGACCTTCGGCTACAACGAGGACCAGATCGTCTCCTCCGATATCATCGGCATGACCTACGGCTCGCTCTTCGACGCCACCCAGACCATGGTCTCCAAGGTCGCCGATGGCCTCTATGAGGTCCAGGTCGTCTCTTGGTACGACAACGAGAACTCCTACACCTCCCAGATGGTCCGCACCATCAAGTACTTCGAGAAGTTCGTCGCCTAAATCCTGCGGGCTTCGGCTCTCGCCCGAATCAAACGGAGTAGGGCGCGGCTGCGCTATGCGTGCAGCCGCGCCCCTAGTCTTGGAAGGAGTGAGATATGGCGTTCACTAAGAAGACCGTCCGCGACATCGATGTCTCCGGCAAGAAGGTCCTCATGCGCGTCGATTTCAACGTCCCCTTGAAGGATGGCGTCGTCACCGACGATACGCGCATCCGCGCGGCCATCCCCACCATCACCTACCTCAAGGAGCAGGGTGCCGGCATCATCCTCATGAGCCACCTCGGTCGTCCCAAGGGCGACGGCCCCGAGCCCGAGCTCACGCTCAAGCCTGCCGCCGACAAGCTCGCCGAGCTCACCGGCTACGACATCAAGTTCGTCGACGATACCTATGGCGAGAAGGCCGCCGAGGCCTGCGCGGCCGTCGAGCCGGGTGACATCCTCGTCCTCGAGAACGTCCGCTTCCTCAAGGCCGAGAAGAAGAACGATCCCGAGATCGCCAAGAAGCTCGCCTCCTACGCCGATATCTTCGTGCTCGACGCCTTCGGCACCGCGCACCGCGCCCAGGGCTCGGTCGTGGGCCCCGCCGCCTATATCCCGGCGGTTGCCGGCTTCCTGCTCGAGAAGGAGGTCGACACCCTGACCTCCATCTTCGCCGATCCCGCTCGCCCGTTCGTGGCCATCGTGGGTGGCTCCAAGGTCTCATCCAAGATCGGCGTGCTCGACCATCTCATCGATTCCGCCGATACCCTCATCATCGGCGGGGGCATGGCCTACACTTTCTTCCTCGCCAAGGGCTATACCGTGGGCACCAGCCTGCAGGAGCCCGATTGGGTCGAGGCTGCGGGCAAGATGCTCGAGAAGGCCGAGGCCAAGGGCGTCAAGATCCTGCTTCCCATCGATAACGTCGTGACCGACCACTTCGGCGAGGATGCCGTGGGCGAGGTCGTCGATTCCGACCGGATTCCCGATGATCGCATGGGTATGGATATCGGTCCCAAGACCGAGGCGCTCTACGCCGAGGCCATCGCCGGTGCCGCCACCATCTTCTGGAACGGCCCCATGGGCGTCTTCGAGATCGATCAGTTCGCGCATGGAACCAAGGTCGTCGCGGAGGCCGTCGCAGCCAACGAGGCCTGCACCTCCATCATCGGCGGCGGCGATTCCGTGGCGGCTGTCAACAAATTCGACCTTGCCGACAAGATGAGCTGGATATCCACGGGCGGCGGCGCCTCGATGGAGCTCGTCGAGGGCAAGGCCCTACCTGGAGTGGAGGCGCTTCTCGATGCGTAACAGGATGATCGCCGGCAACTGGAAGATGAACAAGACCTTCAGCGAGGGTGTCGAGCTCGCCCTCGGCCTCGTGGAGGAGCTCGCCGACGGCACCGGCTCCGTCGACGTCGTCGTGTGCCCGCCCGCCATCGACCTCAAGGGCGTCGCCGAGGTCATCGAGCAGAGCAGCGCCCCGTTCGCGCTGGGCGGCCAGAACGTGTATTGGGAGGAGTCCGGTGCCTATACCGGCGAGACCGCTCCCGGCATGCTCGAGGCGGTGGGTGCCGCCTATTGCATCATCGGCCACTCCGAGCGCCGCAGCTACTTCGGCGAGACCGATGAGGATGTCAACAAGAAGGCCAAGGCCCTTCTCGCCCACGGCATCGTGCCCATCTCCTGCTGCGGCGAGAGCCTCGAGATCCGCCAGGCCGGCGAGCATGTGGCCTTCGTCGTCGATCAGGTCAGGAAGGACACCGAGGGCCTCGAGTTCGACGATCCCGCCCGATATGTCATCGCGTACGAGCCCATTTGGGCCATCGGCACCGGCATGAACGCCACCGCCGATGACGCCCAGGAGATCTGCGGCGCCATCCGCGCCACGCTCGTCGAGGTTTTCGGCGAGGAGAAGGCCGCCGGTATCCGTATCCTCTACGGCGGGTCCGCCAAGCCCGAGAACGTGGGCGGCTATCTGTCGATGCCCGATGTCGATGGTGCCCTCGTGGGCGGCGCCTCCCTCAAGGCGGACAGCTTCGCCGCCATGGTCAAGAGCGCCATGGCGTAAGGCCCGGCCATCCCGGCGTGACAAGTGACCTGTCCCCTTGTCACGCCGGGATCGGGCATTTGGCACTGGAGAAAAATAGAGTTTGTACTTTGCGCACGCGTGAGTACAAACTCAAGCAGTGCCTTCTATGGCACAACTGGGGAACATCATCGGCATGCCGTCCGAGTTTGCATTGTATGCATAAGCCTGCTCTGAAAAAAACAAACTCGAGCATCAGACGAGCTCTCGAGTTTTGGAAAGCCCCTATAACTGGAATCGCCTGCCTCCTGTGCTTTGGCAAAATACGATGCGGTGCCCACAGTGCCATTCCGCTCATACGGGTTGGGGAGGGCGGCTCGTACAACGCTCGATGTACTTCTCATGCAGGAAAAACTCTGTGCTATACTTAACAATCGCTGGATACCCGACCCAAGGAGATCTCGTGGGTGTTTTGAATGTGCTTCTGCTTATCGTTCTGTTCCTCTCGGGGCTTGCGACGGTGTTTCTAGTGCTTATGCATTCGGGCAAGGGAACGGGCCTTTCCGAGATGCTCTCCGCCTCGATCGTCCCCTCAAGCGCAGGCACGGGCGTCATCGAGAAGAATCTCGATCGCCTCACGATCATCACATCGGTGGTGTTCATCGTGTGTATCTGCATCCTTGCGCTTACGTTCCCCGTCGGGACCATCGGGATAGGTTCGTAATCGGGGTAATTTCGGGCTTGCATATCCGTCAAATGTGCTATGCTCTTTAAGCCATGTCGGAGTGGCGGAATTGGCAGACGCGCTAGCTTGAGGTGCTAGTGGCCACACAACGGTCGTGCGGGTTCAAGTCCCGCCTCCGACACCAGACGAACAAAACGCGAACCCACCGTTGGGTTCGCGTTTTTTATCAGGGCGTTCGTTAGGATATGGAGATGGACGGGAGGGGAGGGCCATGGCCGCATCGCCATACGATGCCGATCGCATCCGCGAGCTCGAGTCGCAGCTCGCCCAGCTTGCCCGTGCGAACAAGCGTCTCTCGGGCGCGCTCTCCATCGTGCTCGAGACGCTCGACTCAGAGAACGTGGCCACGCTCTTCGATCGTGTCCTCGACCGACTCACCAGCACCTTCGGCGCAGACGGCACATTGGTTTACTTCGCTGCTGCGGATGGCTTCCATCTGCGTGGCGCAACCGAGTCGCTGCGTGCCGCCAGCATTCCCGGATTCATGGGGTTCGGCCGCGCTATCGAGACCCTCGCTGCACATGAGGGGCATGCCCTGCGCCTCAAGGTCAACCCGCCGAATGCGGAAGCCCTGCGCACCGGCACCCTCACCGAGCGCGAGGTCACGCGTGAGGATACCCGCGAGACCTATGCGATCGAAGCGGGCCTCCTGCCCCCGTTCACCTCGTTCATCTGCGTGCCGGTGTGGTTCGGCGGCCATGTCATCTCCATCATCGAGGTTGGCTGGCGCCGTGCGCATGTCATGCTCGAGGACGATGCCCTCCTGCTCGATGCGGTCGCACGCTATCTCGCGGTCCAGCTCATAGGCGCCTTCACGGCTATGCGCACACAGCATGCCGACAGGCTCCTGCGGCTGGGGAGCGAGCTGCGCGAGAAACTCATGTCGGTTACCGAGGGTGACAATCTCGGAGTCCTCGAGAACCTCGAGGAGATCTGGCAGCGTGCTGCAGACGGTCTTGCCGCGCACCTTCTCCCTGTCCACGAGAATTCCCATCAGGGACATGCCCTGCTCGAGCTTCCGGGAGACGATGCACGCACCCTGCCCTGCGGCTTGGATCGTCTGACCGAGAAGCATCGCCAGGAAAATGTCGCACTCGTCCTCATCGAAGAGGATTCCGAGCTGGGTATCTGGCTTGCCGACCAAGGCGAGCCCGCTGTCGGGGCGCTCGTGGATCTGGGCGCCGTCAACGGCGCTCGGCGCAGCTTCATGCTCCTGCGTCCTCAGGGTGCCGAGCCCTTCGATAGCGATGAGCGGGCCTTCATCATGCGCTTGGCGCAGGATTCCTATGAGATCGCCCTCGGCGAGGTCGCCCGCGAACAGGACAAGCGCATCGCCCAAGCCCTCATGAGCGGCATGAAGAGCGAGCTCCAGACCGTGGAGGGCATCTCCGCGCGCGGCATCTATTCCTCTGCGACGGCATCCGCCTTCGTCGGCGGCGACTTCTACGACCTCATCCGCCTGCCCGAGCGGCGCGCCTGCGTCATCATGGGCGATGTTTCGGGCAAGGGCGTGGAAGCTGCGTCCGTCTCCGCAGCGGTGCGCACGGCGCTCGGTGCCTATGCGTGGGAGGGACGTTCCCCCGCGCGCATGGTGCGCACCTTGAATGACTTCCTCTTGGGTTTCTCGCGCATAGAGACCTTCGCGACGCTCTTCGTGGGTCTGATCGATCTTAAGACGGGCACGCTTACCTACTGTTCGGCAGGCCATCCTCCTGCACTCTTCGTACACGCGGGCGTGCTCTCCACGCTCGATGTGCAGTCGGGCGTGGTGGGCGCCTTCGCGGACATCTCCTATCGCGATGGCATGCAGGTGCTCGACGAGGACGATCTGCTTCTGCTCTACACCGACGGCACGACCGAGGCGCGGAGCAAGAGGGGGGACTTCTTCGGCGAGGATGGCTTGGCGGATGCGGTCATGGCGGAGATTCCCTGCGGCTTCAACGGGCTGCTCGACCGCCTGCTGGGAAGGCTCGACGCCTTCACCGAGCAGAACCTCGAGGACGATGTGGCCCTCGTCGCGCTCCGCTTCGACAAAATAGGCTAAATTACCTGCTTAAACCTGTCGCTACGTGGGAACAATCCCTATATGCCCGAGACTGCCCGCATAGCCGTACTGCCCCTCGAATCCGACCTCGATGCGAGTTCGGCCGACCATGTCCGCAGCGAGATCGAGCGGCTTATCGATGGGGGATGCAGGCGCATCATCCTGAGCATGGCCAACGCTTCCCATATCGATTCCTACGGTATGGGGATGCTCTTCTTCGAGCTCAGACACATGCGTCAGCTGGGCGGGCTCATCTCGCTCACAAGCGTATCTCCCGAGGTCTACCGTGCCTTGAAGATCCTGAGGCTGGTCGATATCATGCCCGTCTCCGAGGCGGGCGCGCATACGGATATCCCAGCTCTCGCTGTCGGGCAGGCTCCGCTTTGGCACGCTTCGTTCCCGGTTGCGCCCGACGCCCTTGCTGCGGCGCGCAACCGTATCGAAGAGCTCATCTCATCTCTCGATCTCCGTGCCGACGAGGTGTTCGATCTCAAGCTCGCCGCCGGGGAGGCGCTGGGAAACGCTATCGATCACACGTGCGCGCAGGGCGTGCTGGCAAGCGTCGCCGCATTCTCCGACCGCGTGATCATCGAGGTGAGCGATTGCGGCGAGGGTTTCTGTCCCGATGATGTGGGAGCTCCCTCGCCATCATCCGAACGCGGTCGCGGCATCGCCCTTATGAGGCTGCTCGCCGATGCGGTGTCCATTGCGCCCAAACCCGGTGGCACGGGCATGGTCGTGCGTATCGTCAAGCAGTATTCCCCTGTCGGCAGGGACCTCAGACGCAGTTAGGATCTCCTCCTGCCTCCGCTGAGGGGAGATGAGTGGGGAGGGGTGGCGGAAACCCGCCATTAAGGCAGGTCCCTGTCCTTCGGGATATCCTGCTCGCTGCCGACTGCTGGCCGGATCGTGCGGGTCGGGTCTTGCCGACGCGGTGCCGCAGCTTGCTCACGGGTTCTCTTCACGAGCTGCCTGTTGGGGGATGCGGCCGGGCCTGTTTAGCCGCAGTTCCCAGTCGACTCAGATCCAAGCTAATGAAAAGGCACCCGAAGGTGCCCGGTGCTTACATGGAGGCGACGCCCAGATTCGAACTGGGGGTAAAGGCTTTGCAGGCCTCTGCCTTACCACTTGGCCACGTCGCCGTAGTAAAAAGGCCGATCCAAAAACCGGCCCCGTAGATACCTGGAGCGGGCTACGGGGTTCGAACCCGCGACCTCAACCTTGGCAAGGTTGCGCGCTACCAACTGCGCTAAGCCCGCGAACGCGTAGTTAAATATAGTCGACTTATATCCAAGATGCAAGGCACTTTTCCAAAATAGCGTATCCTTGTATCCATGGATGCGGTGGGCAGGACAATCTACCTCGACTACGGTGCGGCGACGCCGCTCGATGCACGTGTGCGCACGGCGATGGAGCCCTATGGGAGCGAGCTGTTCTTCAATCCCTCGGCTGCCTATGATGAGGCGCGGAGGGTACGCGCGGATATCGAGCGTGCCCGCCAAACGATCGCCCACCTTATGGGGGCGCGTGCGGATAACCTCGTCTTCACGGCAGGTGCCACCGAGGCGAATAACCTCGCCTTCGCCGCGCTGTCGGATGATGCCCATGTGGTGAGCGATGCCATCGAGCACGAGAGCATCCTTGCCTGCGTCGAGCGCCACGCGCATGCGATCGTGGACGTGGCCGGTGATGGGCGCATCGATCCCGCTGACGTTGCAGAAGCCGTCACGCCTGCTACGGAACTCGTTTCGGTTGGCCTCGCCAATGGCGAGATCGGTACCGTCCAGCCCCTGCGTGCGCTTGCCCGCGTGGTTGCGCAAGAACGGGCGCGCAGGCTCTCGGCAGGGGAGGGGCGCCCCATCTGGCTCCACACCGATGCCTCCCAAGCGGCCACTGCGCTCTCCATCAACGTCTCATCGCTCGGCGTGGATCTGATGACCCTCTCGGCCGCCAAGATGTACGGGCCGAAGCAGGTCGGCCTGCTCTGGGCTGACGATGGCATCGTGCTCGCGCCGCTCATCGCAGGCGGTGGGCAAGAGCGGGGGTTGCGTTCGGGTACCGAGAACGTCGCGGGCATCATCGGGTTCGCCCATGCGTTCGAGCTGGCCAGTCAGCTGCGCGCATCGGAGATGAGGCGTCTCGAGGAACTGCGCCTCCGCTTGGTGCGCCCGCTCACGTCGGCCTTTCCCAACGCCGTCATCGCTGGGCCGAGAAACGTCCGCTTGCGTCTTCCCGGGCTCCTGCACCTATCGTTTCCCGGCGTGGAGGCGCGCCGCCTGGTGCTGCTGCTGGGCAACGAGGGCGTGCTCGTCGCCACGGGTAGCGCCTGTGCTGCAAGCAAGATGCGCATCTCCCACGTGCTTTCCGCCATCGGCATGGATGAGCAGACCGCTGCGGGATCCCTGCGTATGACGCTCGGCCGCCCGACCACGGCCGACGAGGTCGATGCGGCCGCCGGGACCATCATCCGTGTGGTCGCCGCCGAGTACGGGCGCTTGGGGATCCGGCCATGAGCGGGCGCGTGTTCGTCGGGCTCTCGGGGGGCGTGGACTCCGCCCTGTGCGCTGCCCTCCTCGCCGAGCAGGGCTATGGGGTCACCTGCGTCTACATGCGCAACTGGTCGCGCGATCTGCCGGGCTTCACCTGCCCCTGGGCGGACGAGCTGGCAGATGCGGAACGCGTCGCCGTGTCGCTCGGCCTCGATCTTGCGGTCTGGGATTGCGAGCAGGCATATAAGGAGACGGTCGTAGACTATCTGGTCGACGCCTATGCACGTGGCTTCACGCCCAACCCCGATGTGATGTGCAATCAGACCGTGAAGTTCGGCACCTTCGCCGAGCGGGCCTTCGCCGAGGGTGCCGACTTCATCGCAACAGGCCATTACGCCGCTGTCGAGCATACTGCAGCCGGTCCGGCAACGCTTCTGCGTGCGGCAGATGAGCGCAAGGATCAGACCTATTTCCTCTGGCGTGTTTCGGGGGCGGTCTTGAACCGCGTCCTCTTCCCGATAGGCTCCGTGCCCTCGAAAGCTGGTGTGCGCGAGATGTGCCGCGCGCGCGGGCTCCCGATCGCCGACAAGCCCGATTCCGACGGCATCTGCTTCATCGGTCCGGTGGGGCTGCGCACCTTCCTGCTCGATAGCCTCGAGCGGAAGGCGGGGGATATCGTGGAGTGGGAGACGGGACGCGTGCTCGGACACCACGACGGAGCGTTCCTCTTCACGGTGGGCCAGCGCAGGGGCCTTGATCTGGGCGGTGGCCCCGCGCGCTATGTGGTCGCCACGGATACCGGCAAGAACACGGTCTCTGTGACGGCCGATCCCAAGTGCCCCGGCCTCTGGACCGCAGAGGATGTGCTCGAGGACGTCCACTGGATTGCAGGCTCCGCACCTGATGCAGGGGAATATCTCGTGCGCACCCGCCATACGGGGACATTGCGGCCCGCCCATGTGGAACCCCGTGCCGACGGCACGGTGCGCGTCTTCTGGCCCGAGGAGGTGCGTACCGTGGCACCCGGCCAATCGGCGGTCATCTACGATGGGCGCATCTGCTTGGGCGGCGGTATCATCGGCAGGCACGTTGTTCCGGCATGCCGCACATCACCGTTGAGAAAGTTCTGAGGTCACCGAGGTTCGAGCTTGCGCTTTGCGGTAAGTTCGCGTAAGATAGCTAGCGCGCTGCGCAGCTCCGCGCGCAGCAACATGTCCGGGCGCTTAGCTCAGGGGGAGAGCGCTTCCCTGACACGGAAGAGGCCACAAGTTCAAATCTTGTAGCGCCCACCACAAAATAGCAGGTCAGAGGATTGGTCTTCTGGCCTGTTTCGTTTTGTTGCAGGAGCCAGCACTGAATAGAGCTTCTCGAGTCGACCCTCCAGCTTGTACGATGCTCCTTCCCTCTGCCCATATTTTCCCGTACGTGGCCTCTGAGCTTCGGTGCGCACCGGGCTGGCAATCGGTGAGGGAGAGCGCGGCCGCAACAACTGCGTGCGTGCTAGCATGGGGAGTAACTTTGGAAGGAGCTTCCATGACTATGCTGCTGGAGGCACGGAACCTGTGCTTCTCCTACCCCCGGAAATCGATTTGGAAAGATCTCGACCTGTCGCTCGGACGTGGCGAGATCGTGTTTCTGCGCGGGGTGAACGGCTCGGGCAAATCGACCCTTCTGCGCTGCCTCGCAGGGCAGCTGAGGCCGCGCGAAGGCGAGATCCGCTTCCTGGGAACGCCCCTGTTCTCGCTCGCCCGCAAGGATCTCGCCGGCCTTTCCTTGGTGCCGGATGTGCCCGCGTTCTACGATGACCTCACCGGTCGCGAGCACTTCGAGCTGGTCTCGCGGGCCAACGGCGATGACGAGGCGGAGCGGCGCGCCCTCGCCCTTGCGGACGCGTTCCGTTTGTCGGGCGCATTGGATGCGCTCCCCTCGGCGCTCTCGCGGGGGATGCGCTACAAGCTGGCGTTGTCGCTTGCGCTCGCCATGCGTCCGCAGGTGCTGCTCCTCGACGAACCCTTCGCGCCTATCGATGCCGACGCAGCTCGGGCGCTCGGCGAGGAGCTGGGTAAACTCTCCGCCGAGGGCTCCGCAGTGCTGCTCAGCATCCATGGGAGCGTGCCGACGTGCGTTCCTACCCGTACCGTCCTCTTGGGTGAAGGCGGCCTGCACGAGGAGGTTGCGTGATGGATGGGCGCGTCATGGCGGCGCTCCGCATACGGGCACGGCATCTGCGCCGGGATCTCGACTGGCTGCTGTGGGTGGTCGGCACGAGCACCGATGACGCGAGGAGCTTCCTGGGAGCCTGGTATCTGGCCTATGTAGTGGCGGTCGGCGTGGCATGGGCGGTGCTCTCGTGGGCCGCGCTTGAGCATTTCGCTGCGGGATTGCTGGCATCTTTACCTGCAGTACTCACGCTCATGCCGCTCGGACTCGCGCTGGGAGCATGGTGTGCGGCGGCGCTCGTCCGCGCGCTGCAGGCGCTGCGGAGATCGCCCTTCCGCCTGCTGGCGTCAGACATCTCGTGGCTGTCGGGGAGCAGATCGGCGCTTGCGGCCATGATGGTCTCGGATGTCGTTTCGAGGTGCGCGGGCGCCTGCGCGCTCGGGGTGTTGGCGGGACTCCTTGCCACGAGCGGCATGGTATTCGAGTTGCGCACGTGGGCGACGGCGCTCTCCGCTCTCGCGGGCCTCTGCACGGCGCTCCTTCCCTGCGTGATCGCCGAGGCCAGGCTCGTGCGCGAGAAGGCGGATGCATCCCCAGCGGGTGCCCTGCTGCTGGCGGTTGTCGCTGCGTGCGCGCTGGCCGCATCGGCGGTGCTGCTGCGAGTGCCCGCCGTGCCGGAGGCGGTGCTCTTCTCCTTGGCACTCTCGCTGGTCGCATCCTTCGTCATCCTCGGGCGGAATGTCTGCATGCCCGCTCTTGCGTGCGAGGCGGTCTTGGGCACGGAGCCGTCGACGATGCGCTGGCTGCGTCTCACGAATCGCGCGCTGCATCGCGAGCTTGTCCGGAGCTCCCGCCTCGAGCGGAGGGGCATCCTCTTCAAACTGCCGTTGGGAGGTTGCGGCTGGAGGGCGCTTGTGTCGCGTGCCGTCCTCGTCCACCTGCGGCGGTTCGAGGGTTTGGCAGATATCCTGCTCTTCGCCGGCGTTTACGTGCCCCTGCTCGGCGCGCTGTGCTTGGGAGCGTTGGGCAGGGAGCTGCTGGTGCCCGGTGCCGCCCTGCTGCTCAGGAATTACCACAGCGCACGGGAGCTCGTCCGCGTTTTCGATGCGGACGAGGACAACCGTCTCATCCGACCGTTCCTGCCCTTCGGGACGCTTCGGCTCCTCGTGGCGGACTCCCTGCCCGCGCTGCTTCTTTCGATGCTGGTGTCGTGTCTCATGTGCGTTGCGGTGTTGGGACGCGGGGGCCTCGCTCCGCAGGCATGCGTCATCTGCGCACTGATCGACGTCGCTGCGGTCGTATGCGGCGGGATCTCCCGCGTCGTGCTGCCCGGGGTGTACCGGCGCATGAGCTTCGAGCTCACGCTCTTTGCCGTGGTTGCCGCGACCTGCCTCGTCTCCCTTACGGGGGAGTGGCTGGCCGTTGCCGCAGTGCTTGCAGCCTTCGTGCTGATCGGCGGCGCGGCGGTCTTCTTGGGACACGACGTGCCTCTGTGAGGATGGGCCCGCGCGGCTCCGCCCCTCGGGTTGGATGCCGGCGGTCGGGGATAAGGATGTCTCCGCCTAGGAGCTTCCCGACATGGGAGCACGGTGATGCGCCGCTCTGCTCACCGCTGCTGCATGCGGCCCTCGCCGACGATCTCATCCATCCAGCGCAGGCATTTCCGATAGACCTCGGGTCCGGCGGGATTGGAGGTGTCGCGGTCGAAATCGTGGTCGAGACCGTAGACGGTGACGATATGCGCCTTGAGGCGCCGCGCAAGGCTCTTCGATACTGCGTAGGGGACGTCGTTGTCTCCCGTGGAGGCGGCGTAGAAGACGGGCGGCATGGCGGCGATCTGCCCGTTGCTAAGCGAGAAGCGCTCGATGTCGCCCGCGCCGACCCCGAGCATTTTGAGCCAGGAACCCGTCTGCCTGGCATGGACGTACAGGGCGTATCGGGTGGCCTGCGGCCCGCATGTGGGCGGGGAGTCCGAGATCAGCCCCCGGACGGTCGATGCGCCTACCGGGGGGAAGGATCGGTAGTATGCTGAGGGCGTTTCGAGAAAACCATCGGCGAGGCTGCCGTAGCCGTACAAATCGATCACGCCGGAGGGTTCGAACGCATCGGGCGCCTGCGCGAGCCGCCCCGCCAAGGTGAGGGCGAGATAGGCGCCGGCAGATCTTCCGAACAGGAACGCCGCGTTGGTGCCGAGCCCGGGCATCAGGGTGCTCGCGAACCACTCCCAGAGCGCATCGAGGTACTGGTGGATCCGGGGCAGCGCCGTCTCGGGTGCAAGCGGGTAATCGGCGCATGCAAGCGTGTAGCCCGCATCCGTCAGCAGCTCACGGTACATCGGGGGAAGGTCATCCCGCATGCCGTAGAGGAGCCCTCCGCCATGAAGATACAGAATGCAGGTGCCGCGCGACGTGTCGGGACGGGGGCCGAACACGCTGATCCCGCAGCCCATCCGATCCCATTCGAACAGTTCCTCAATCATGATCAGTCCCCGTGCCCCTCTCAGCAGGATTCGAGCAGGTACGCGAGTTTGCCGGCCATCAGGATCTGCGCCATATCGTTCGAGTCATGGACATCGATCCCGTATCGCTCCCTGATACGGTTGACGCGGTAATGGATCGTTTTGGGATGGACATACAAGCGCCGTGCCGTCTCGTTGAAGTCGCCGTTGCATTCGCAGAGCAGTGCGAGTGTTTTGAACCCCTCGGGATTGTCGCGCTCGAGTTGCTGGAGGCGGGGATCGACGTAGGTGGCGAGATACGAGAGATCCCCCGCCTCGATCAGGAATTTGAATATCCCCAGCTCACCATAGCTGATGCAGCGATTCGCAAGATGATCGGCATCGAAGAGCCTGTTGATTCCCATTACCTGGCCGTAGATCTTCTCGATCGAATAGCGATCCGTGCTATCGGACAGCGCGATGAGGTACGTGAAGGGCGCGAGCGCCGGATCCGCCTGCATATCCGAGAGGACGCCCGTCACGGCAGCGCGGTCGAAGCCGACGGATCTCGAGGTGTGGTTCCGCAGGAAGGCTATCCGGTCCCCGCTCTCGGAGAACACGGCGTTCTTGTAGAGCTGCTTGATCCTTCGGCTGAATGTCGAGAAGAGGTCGTGGGTCTGATTGGAACGGCTCGAATCGGTGATCGCCACGCGCAGCAGCATCACCTGGTAGTGCCTGTGCGCATCGATTGACAGCTTCCTGACCGCATCATCGATCTCATCGTGCGAGGAGTAGCGATTCTGCAGGAGATCGTGCACGACCATGTTATTCCTGCTGAAGAGCTCTTGATCGATGGCCTCCTGCTTGAGGAGCTCCATCAGCATGAGGCTCGCATAATTCTCTATGACCATCCGGTCGATCTCGGAGACCTCGGCGGGCGGTTTATGGACGATCACATATGACGGTGCCCCCGATTGCAATGTCACGAGCAGTGCTATGGCATCCTCCTCGTCTCCGCTCTCGTGCATGATTCGCGCATTGAAATAATGGAAGCCCTGATAGTGGGGGTAGTAGAATTCCTCGAAGCGGATCGACTCGAAACGATTCCGCTTCGGATCGGTGCTGATGCGCACGTTGCCCGTGCGATCGAAGTACGTGATGTCGTATCCCGTTTGCGCCTTCAGGCGGACCGTGATCTCATGGATGCTCGGCTGTTCGACAGCGAGTTTGATCGTCTTCCGATGGATATCGTAGAAGGTGTTGAGAAGGGAGAAGTTCGCATCGATCACGGTGCCCATGACGTCCATGAGCACCGCCTCATAGGTGATGGACGAGTCCATTTGGATGACGGCGATGCCGGCGCGGTCGCAGATGGCGAGGTACGTATCGATCGCGTCCGACACCAACCTGCCGGGTTTGTAGATGATGCCCGCGATATCGATTTCCTGGAGCTTCTGGAAGAATCCCCTGCGGTCATCCTCCCCGAGAGGCTCCAAGGCGAAGAAGCTCGTGATGAGCACGAGGCCGGGTTTGGCCCATTTCTCGACGTCGGGGCCCTCGATGATCATGGCATTGGTCACCCCGTGATCGAGTCCCGAGATCCCCGCGATCACGTTCGATCCCTTCAGCGAGGGCAGGCGCATGATCTCGCGCATCGTGAGCGGCTGGATATGCCTTCCGGCGTTCTTCTTGACCATGTCATCCCCTCATCTTCCGCCATGCAATGGTACGGAGCGGTTGGAAATCCATTTCCGCGATGGATAAAAAAACACAGTATCTGCTTCCCTCCAATCTAACGACAAAATGCGCCGCCGGCAAGAGAATTGAATTGTTTCAAGCCGATGCTGGGGGATCCGGTCGGCGTTGGGGCCGTGGCATGCAGCGGCCGCAGGTCCTTTCCGGCAGCCATGCGACAGAGAGAAAGGCGGATTGAATGCTCAGAACGGTTATCAAGAAGAACAGCTATCAGGACTCGATCAACCTCATGCTGCTCACCAACGAGGTCAACGCCCTTGCCGGCGTCAACAAGAGCCAGATCATGATGGGCACCGATGCGAACAAGGATATCTTCCGCAACTCGGGCCTCCTCACCGCAGAGGCGGAAGCTGCAGACCCGTCCGACATGGTCCTCGTCGTCGATACCGACGATGAGGAGATCATCGGCAAGGTTCTCGGGATCGCCGAGAAATTCCTCTCCGACCTCTCGACGAAGAAGGAGGCCTCGGGTATCCAGGAGGCGACCACGTGGGAGGAAGCCTATGCCATGCTCCCCGATGCTGACCTCGCCCTCTTCTCCACGCCCGGCGAGTATACCGCGCCCGAGATCGAGAAAGCCCTGAACCACGGCCTGCATGTGTTCTCGTTCTCCGACAACGTCTCGCTCGAGGATGAGGTCCGCCTGAAGAAGCTCGCACATGAGAAGGGCCTCATGCTCATGGGTCCCGATTGCGGCACCGGCGTCATCTCCTCCATCCCCGTCGCCTTCACCAACGTCTCCAAGCCCGGCAATATCGGCATCGTCGGAGCCTCCGGTACGGGTATCCAGGAGGTCGCCGCCATCATCGATCGTCTCGGCGGGGGCCTGATCCATGCCATCGGCACCGGTGGCCGCGATCTCAACGAGGCGGTCGGCGCCATCACCGTCAAGGATGCCATCATCGGCCTCGAGAACCATGAGCCCACCGATGTCATCTGCGTCATCTCCAAACCGCCCGCGCCCGCCGTGCGCGACGAGGTCGTCGATCTGCTCGAGAAGTGCACCAAGCCCGTCGTCGCCATCTTCCTGGGCGAGAAGCCCGAGGCGCATCAGGGCAAGGTCTACCTGGCCCATACCCTCGAGGAGACGGCGAAGATCGCGGTCGATCTCGCCAAGGGCAGCGAGGTCAAGAAGAACTATCTCGAGCCGCTTGATTTTTCCTGCGAGAACCCGCTCGGCGACGACAAGACCGTCATCGGCCTGTACTCGGGCGGCACGCTCGCCAACGAGGCCGGCATGCTCATCTCCGAGGCGCTCGATCTGGGCGGCGTGGTCAAGGAGGAGGGCTTCATCCTCCACTCGCAAGGCTACGATGTGATCGACCTCGGCGATGACATCTACACCCAGGGCAAGCCGCATCCCATGATCGATCCCGAGGTGCGCATCGACTACATCAAGAAGTACGGCGCCATGGGGTCCACCGGCGTGATCCTCTTCGACTGCATGCTGGGCTACGGCTGCCATCCCGATATGGCCGCCGCGCTCGCCCCCGTTATCAAAGAGCAGCTCGAGCATGCCAAGGCTACCGGTCGCGAGCTCTATTTCGTGGGCTCCGTAACAGGCACCGAGAACGATCCGCAGGACTATCGCAAATCCTTTGCAACCCTGCGCGAGGCCGGCGCCATCATGGAGACCTCCAACGCCCGCGCCATCCGCCTTGCCCTCGAGATCAAGGGCATCCACTTCACCGAGGAGGACCGCGAGGTCGTTCCCTACAAGATCAAGGACCCGAGCCCCCTGCCCCAGCCTTCCGAGCAGGTCATGGAGCTTCTCAACACCACGCCGCGTATCATCAATGTGGGCGTTGAGAGCTTCAACGATTCCCTTAGGGCGTATGGTGCGCAGTCGGTCCAGTTCTCTTGGAGACCCCTCGCCGGGGGCAACAAGCGCATGATCCACCTGCTCAACGAACTCGAGAAGATCGAGGGCATCGATGAGGCCAACGAGCGCATCTGCGATCGCTTCAAGGAGTCGCAGCCCTTCCTCGTGGATATCGTCCCCGCCAAGACCGTCATCCCCGAGCTCGCCCGCGAGCAGAAGACCCTGCTCCATGCCGGTCCTCCCATCGTCTGGGAGAACATGATGGGCCCGATGAGGGGTTCCTGCATCGGCGCGGCGCTCTTCGAGGGCTGGGCGGAGACCGAGGAGGAGGCGCTCGCGCTTCTCGAGGCCGGCGAGGTGGAGTTCATCCCCTGCCACCACTGCCATGCCGTAGGCCCCATGGGGGGCATCACCTCCGCCAACATGGCCGTCCTCGTGGTGCACAACATGGCCGATGACACCGTCGCCTACTGCACCATGAACGAGGGTATCGGCAAGGTCCTGCGCTTCGGGGCCTACAGCCAGGAGGTCGTCGACCGCCTGCACTGGATGGCCGATGAGCTCGGACCCGTGCTGGCAAAGGCCCTCAAGCTGAAAGAGGGCGGTATCAACCTCAGCGTCCTCATGGCCCGCGCCATCACCCAGGGCGACGAGTTCCACCAGCGCAACATGGCCGCTTCGCTCAACTTCCTCAAGGAGGTGGCGCCGCTCATCATCCAGACCGATGCCGATGATGCCGCCAAGCAGCGCGTCATCCAGTTCCTTGCCGACACTGACCAATTCTTCCTGAACGTCATGATGGCCACCGGCAAGGCGATCGTGGACTATGCCCGTAAGGACAAGGAGGGATGCATCGTCTCCACGATGACCCGCAACGGCTACGACTTCGGCATCCGCATCGCCGCCCTCGGCGACGAGTGGTTCACCGCGCCGGTCAACACCCCCATCGGCCTCTATTTCACCGGCTTCACCGCCGAGGATGGCTGCCCGGATAACGGCGATTCCGCTATCTGCGAGACGGTGGGCGTGGGCGGCATGGCGATGGTCGCCGCTCCCGGCGTCACGCGCTTCGTCGGGGCGGGCGGCTTCGAGGATGCGCTCAACATCTCCAACGAGATGGAGAGGATCTGCGTCACCCATAACCCCAACTGGTCGATTCCCACATGGGATTTCAAGGGCACCTGTCTCGGCATCGATATCCGCAAGGTCGTCGCCACGGGCATCACCCCGATCATCAACACCGGCATCGCCCACCGCGAGGCGGGCATCGGCCAGGTCGGTGCCGGTACCGTCCGCGCCCCGCTCGCCTGCTTCGAGAAGGCTCTCGAGGCTTACTGTGCGAGCCTCGGCATCGAGTAGGCAGAGGAAGCACCGGATATGGCGAAGGAGGGAGCTGTCAGCAGTTACGTGCTGGCCCAAGAGCTGGAAGGGGCGCGTGGGAGCGTCCACTCCACCTTCCGCTCGAGCATGAACGTGCAGGCCGACGGCTTCCTCCTCCATATCGGCAGCATCGTCGATCCGCTGTCCTGCCTTGGGATCGCTATTCCCGAGGCCGAGATGGGAACCCTTCTCGGGACGGCCCGGCGAGGAGATCTTGCGTTCTTCGATAAGGGAGTTCTGAGGATCTATACCAGGACGGGCGTCACGAGGATTGCGTATGGGGATTTCGAGCCCGTGGATACCGCCATCCCTTCTCTTGGGGATGACTGGTGTGCAGATGTCCTGCGTAGCGCCATCGCACCTATCGACTTTCGGGAGGAAATGGGGCTCCCTCCTTCCCAAGACCTCGCGCGGGCTCTGCACGGCCTCTCCTGCGCATCCTTCGGAGTCGAGGACGTCGAATCGGTGCGGGCGGCAGTACGGTTCCTGGTCGGCCGGGGACTCGGCCTCACTCCCTCGGGGGACGATCTCCTCGCCGGGTACGGTACCGCCCTGTGGGCACGGTCCCGAGACGACCTGCTTGCCGAGCTCCACATGGATAGGTTGCCCGCATGCACCACCGACGTGAGCGCAGCCTATCTGCGCGCTATGGCGGAAGGACATGCCAACACGGGCTTCATCGATCTCGTGCGCTCGCTGCGCGCAGGCGATGGGAGCCTTTGCCGGGGAGCAGTCGACGAGATATGCTCCATCGGCCACACCTCCGGCCACGACAGCCTCCTGGGTTTTGTCGTGGGAATGGGTCTGCTCGAATCCATCGGCGGGCCCGAGTGCTTTTCCTGCGAGAGCAGGACCGGTCGTATCGCGTCGTAATGCAGTCAGAGAGAAAGGAACGCCAAATGGCAGAAGCAGCGGCCGCACCCAAGAAGAAGGGGCTCAGCAGCGGAATGCAGATCCTCATCGCGATGGTGGCGGCAATCCTCGCCGGCATCTTCTTCGGCGAGACCATGAAGCAGATCGAGTTCATCGGCTCGATCTTCTTCCGCCTCATCCAGATGGGCATCTTCCCGTTCGTCATGTGCACCATCATCACCTCCGTCGGCAGCCTCACCCCGCAGCAGCTTTCGGGCAACGGTCTCAAAGGCATCCTGGTCTTCGTGGTGACCTCCGGCATCGCCGCCGCAGTGGGGATCTTCGTTGCATTGGTCATGCAGCCTGGTGCCGGCCTTGAGAATTCCAAGCTAGTCCAGGAGGCGGTGTTCGAGGCCGAGGCCTCCACGGTCACGTTGCAAGACACGCTCCTGAGCTTCTTCGGCAACAACATCGTCAATTCCATGAGCAGCGGCTCGATGATCCAGTGCATCGTCTTCTCGGTCGCCCTCGGCCTGGTCATCTCCAGCTGGCGCAACTCCCACGACGGCAACTGCATCGTGTACGATTTCTGCTCCCAGCTCGCCGAGCTCCTCATCCGCATCATCCGTGCCGTCATGACCTTCGCTCCCGTGGGCATCTTCTGCTATGTCTCGTCGATGATCGGCAACCTCGGACCCGAGATCCTCATCCCGCTCGCGAAGTTCCTGCTCGCCATGGCGGTCGGCATGATCATCATGTTCATCGGCTACTTCATCGTCATCAGCATCCGGTGCAAGCTGAACCCGTTCAGGCTCGTCGCCAAGATGCTCAACATGACCGTCATCGCCTTCGGCACCATCTCCTCCGCCGTCACCCTGCCCATCGCCATGGAAGATACCAAGAAGAAGATCGGCTGCGATCCCGACATCGCCGATCTGCTCCTCCCGTTGGGCATGCCCCTCAACTCCAATGGCGTCGCCGTCCACCTCGCCGTGACCGCGCTCACCATCGCCCAGATGTACGGCATCGCCTTCGGTACCGGCCAGCTCATCAACGTCTGGCTCATCTCCTTCATGCTGTCCTTCTGCAATGCCGTGTCCCCTGGCGCGTCCCTGCTCTCCATGACCATGCTCATTCCCGCCCTCAACCTTCCGATGGCATCCATCGGCATCTTCGGCGGCCTCGAGTATCCCACCGGTGCCATCCGCACCACGCTCAATGTCGATGGCGACGTTTTCGCCGCCCTGCTCGTCGCCGGTGCCGACGGTATCGACCACGAGGTATTCGACGCTGATTAAGCATCCGTGTGCGCAGGATCGGGCGTCCTGTCCGATCCTGCGTCGCCCTTGCATGTGGGCGCATCTATTGGCGAGAGGCTCCCTCTCATGAGAGAACGGACTCGAGATGCCTACAGCACCTGAGAAGAAGTTCACGTACAACCCCACTATCGGCATCATCATCGCGATGATTTTGGGTATCGCCGCCGGCCTCCTCGTGGGCAAGCCCATGGGCGAGGTCAAGTTCATCGGCGATGCGTTCTTCCGTCTGATCCAGATGAACATGATCCTGTTCGTCGTGACTCAGATCGTCGATGCGGTGGGAGGTCTTTCCGGTGAGGAGCTCAGCTCCATCGGCCTCAAGACCATAGCCGCCTTCCTCATCTCCTCGCTCCTCGCCTCTGCATGGGGCATCGCCTGCGCCGTCATCGCACGACCCGGCGCGGGCCTCGAGAACAGCGAGCTGGTCCTCAATGCCACGACCGATCTGACGGCTACGACCACGACGGTCCAGGATACCATCCTCGGTTTCCTTCCCACCAATGCGGTCAGCGCCATGGCAAACGGCATGATGGTTCCATCCATCGTGTTCTCGGTATTCCTAGGCGTCGCCATCACCATCTACCGCCAGCACCACGGTGGCCAGAGCAAGATGCTCGACCTTGTCCGCGAGCTCGGCGACCTGCTCCTCACCATCATCCGCCTCGTCATGAACGTCGCGCCGATCGGCATCTTCTGCTATGTTTCCGCCTCAATCGGCACGCTGGGCCTCGAGATCCTCATCCCCATCGGGAAATACATTCTGGTCCTGCTCGTCGGCACCCTCATCTTCACCATCGTGTGGCTCATCGTCGTGAGCGTGCGCTGCGAACTTCCGATCGGCGCGCTCTTCAAGAAGATGATCCCCATGACCGTCATGGCGGCCGCCACGATCTCCTCGGCGGTCACCCTGCCGCTGGAGATGGACGATGCCAAGAGGAAGATCGGGCTGCGCGACAAGATCGCCGACCTCGCCCTGCCGCTCGGCATGCCGCTGAACTCCAACGGCTCCGCCCTGCACATGGCCGTGACCGCCATCTTCGTCGCCCAGATGTACGGCGTCGAATTCCAGGGCGGCGCGCTCGCCTACGTGTGCGTCATCGCCCTCATGCTCTCGCTTGCCAATGCCGTTGCACCGGGCGCCACGCTCATCTCCCTCACCATGCTCATCCCGGCTCTCGGCCTACCGCTCGAGGCGGTCGCGATCCTCGGCGGCCTCGAGTATATCGTCGCAGCCATCCGCACCACCCTCAACGTCAATTCCGATGTGTTCTGCGCGCTGCTCGTGGCCAAGAGCGAGGACGGCATCGACTACGACATCTTCTATGGCAGGAAAGAATATCAAGAAGCTGCATAGGCTGCTTGAAATAGGAGCCGGAAACCCAACCGGCACCGATTACGAAAGGAGAATCCATGCTTGTTCCGCGTGAAGAGCTCAAAGAGCTCATGAAGAGGAAGTTCATGGCCGCCGGCATGCACGATGATGACGCCGACGCCCAGGCGGAGGTCCTGACCTGGTCCTCCGAGCGCGGTCTCCACAGCCATGGAGAGGTGCGCGTCGAGTACTACACCGAGCGCATCTCCAAGGGCGGCATGACGGTCGATCCCCAGTGGACGTGGACGCAGACCGGTCCCTGCACCGGCATCCTCGACGGTGACAACGGCTGCGGCTATCCCATGGCTATCCGCGGTATGGAGAAGGCCATCGAGCTGGCCAAGGAGAGCGGCATCGGCGTTGTGGGCGTCGCCAACGTGAGCCATACCGGTGCCATCGGCTACTATACCGAGATGGCCGCCAAGGCCGGTATGATCGGCCTGTCCTGCACCCAGTCCGATCCGATGGTCATCCCCTATGGCGGCGCTGAGCCCTTCTACGGCACCAACCCCATCGCTCTGGCCGCTCCTACGGCTGACGAGCGCATCGTGAGCTTCGACATGGCGACCACGGTCCAGGCATGGGGCAAGATCCTCGATGCCAAGTCTGCCGGCCGCTCCATCCCCGAGGGCTGGGCGGTCGACGAGGATGGCCTGCCCGTCACCGACCCCAAGCTGGTCAACGCCCTTGTCGCCATCGCCGGCCCCAAGGGCTACGGCCTCATGATGATGGTGGACATCCTATCAGGCGTCCTGCTCGGCGTGCCTGCCGGAAAGAACGTCAGCTCTATGTACCATGATCTTTCCGAAGGCCGCAGGCTCGGGCACCTCAATGTTGCGATCAACCCCGAGTTCTTCTGCGGGGACGCCGCTTTCCGCGCTCACATGTCCGAGGTGCTCGATGAGCTCGGTGCCGTCAAGCCGGGTGTCGGCTTCGACAAGGTGTACTACCCCGGAGAGCGTGCGCAGATGCGCATCAAGGCGACGGCCGAGGCAGGCGGTATCGAGGTCGTCGACGATATCTACGATTATCTTGTGAGCGATGATCTGTATCGCAGGAGCTGGGATCACAAGAACCGCTTCGCGGAGTAGGGTGCAGCCCTCACGGGAGGCGGGCGTTCGGCAGCGGGATGCCCCGAGCACGGAGATCCGTGCTGCCGAACGCGCGAACAAGGGATTTCGATAGGGGGTCCGCCGAGAGGCCTCGATACGGATAGTTGGGAGAGAAGCATGGCTAAATCTGCTGCGGCAAGCAATCGCGTCGTGATCGCCTTGGGAGGCAACGCCCTCGGCAATACCCCGGAGGAGCAGATCGCGCGCGTGCGCGCTGCCGCGCCCGCGCTGCTCGAGGTGATCGGCTTGGGCAACGAGATCATCATCACCCATGGCAACGGTCCCCAGGTCGGCATGATCCAAGACGCCTTCGCTGCTGCCAACACGCTTGATTCCGGGAAGTACCCCGCAATCGACCTTCCCGAGTGCGGGGCCATGAGCCAGGGCTACATCGGTTACCACCTCCAGCAGGCCATCGGCGTCGCCATGCACAAGGCCTACAAGCGCTGGCACGTGGCGACCGTCGTCACCCAGATCGAGGTCGATCCCGACGATCCCGCATTCTCGAGCCCCACCAAGCCTATCGGCGCCTTCATGACCGAGGAACAGGCCAAGGCGGAGCTCGTCGAGCATCCCGACTGGACGGTCGTGGAGGACTCCGGACGCGGATGGCGCCGCGTCGTCGCGTCGCCCGAACCCAAGAAGATCGTGGAGTGCGAGAGCATCCTCAACCTGCTCGACAACGAGTTCATCGTCATCGCCTGCGGCGGCGGCGGTATCCCCGTCGTCCGCGATTACGCCGACAAGGGCGCCTATCGCGGTATCGCGGCCGTCATCGATAAGGATATGGGCGGCGAGCTTCTCGCCGAGGACTGCCATGCCGATACGCTCGTGCTTCTCACGGCCGTCGATCACGTGGCCATCAACTTCGGCAAGCCCGACCAAACGGATCTCGAGGATATCACCACGGAGGAGGCCAAGCGCTATCTCGCGGAGGGGCAGTTCGGCAAGGGCTCCATGGAGCCCAAGGTGCGTGCCGCCGTGAAGTTCGCCGAGTCGCGTCCCGGCCGCACCTGCATCATCGGGAGCCTCGAGAGGGCGGCCGAGGCCATGGCGGGCCTCTCCGGGACGCGCATACATGCGTGATGGGGGCCATCCGGCTCCTCTCCTCACGAACGAACCGTACGGTTTTTTCAGCCCGTTTCGCGAAACGTGCACACGTTTCGCGAAACGGGCTCTCCTGTTCCCGCCGTTTCCGCAGCAAGGGCCCCGGCGACTGCACAGTCGATAGGGGCCTTGCTGGGAAAACGTGTCGGGAGGGATATGCGCGCGGGGCCCCGGAGGGCGTTTGCCCAGCATGCCCCCCGTCGGCTGTACAGTCGATAGGAGCCGTGCTGGGGAGATGCGCATCACCGCGCGCGCCCGCACGGACATCCCCATCGGAACGCGAACATCCCCGGGGTGTTCGCGAACACCTGCGGGATGTTCCAGAGACCGGGATGTTCGCGGCCGGGGCCGGAAACCCCGCCTGAATAGGGGAGACGGCCCATCTTTTGGCAAGCACATGCCCCGCAAGCGCATCGGCGGATAAGCGCTACACTGGTAGATGCTGAAAATGCCGATGCAGAAGGAGAAACCCGTGGAGAAGCTCAAATTCAAGGATATGCCCTACGAGCGTCCGGACCTTACGGCGACCTGCGCCCGGATCGACGGCCTGACCGCACGCCTGAAGGCCGCGCAGAGCTATGCCGGGGCCAAGGCCGCCTTCCTCGAGAAGGAGGATCTCGAGAAGGAGATCGATACCCTGGCGAACCTCGCCTTCATCCGCCATTCCATCGATACGCGCGATGCGTTCTACGAGGCCGAGCGGGAGTTCTGGAACGAGAACCTGCCCCTTTTGCAGGCACCCAAGCAAGCGTGGACCTACGCCCTGCTCGAAAGCCCCTTCCGCCCGGACTTCGAGGCCGAGTACGGCACCCTCATGTTCCTGAACGCCGAGCTCGAAGCACGCGCCTTCTCCGAAGCCATCATTCCCGAGATGCAGGACGAGAACAAGCTCACCACCGAGTATGCCAAGCTCATCGCCTCCGCGCAGATTCCCTTCCAGGGCTCGACCTACACCCTCTCGCAGCTCACGCCCTTCAAGACCGATGCCGACGATGCCGTGCGCCTAGCCGCCTGGAAGGCCGAGGGCGGCTGGTACAAGGAGCACCAGGCCGATCTCGACCGCATCTACGACGAGCTCACGCACCTGCGCGATACCATGGGCAAAAAACTCGGCCACGGAGGCTACACGCCGCTCGGCTACGACCGCATGCAGCGCACCTGCTACGACAAAGGGGATATCGAGAAGTTCCGTTCCGCCGTGGTGAGCTATCTCGTGCCGCTCTGCGATGATATCTACCGCGCGCAGGCCAAGCGCCTCGGCGTGGCGTACCCGCTCTCCTTCGCCGATGCGGCCCTCATGTTCCGCTCGGGCAATCCGCGCCCGCAGGGCACGTCCGATGACATCATCGCCAACGGCAAGAAGTTCTATGACGAGCTTTCCCCCGAGACCAGCGAGTTCTTCAACATCATGCTCGACCAGGAGCTCATGGACGTGCTTTCCACCGAGGGTAAGGAGGGCGGCGGCTACTGCACGGGATTGCTCGCATACGGGGTCCCCTTCATCTTCGCCAACTTCAACGGCACGCAGGGCGATGTCGAGGTCATCACCCACGAGGCGGGCCATGCGTTCGAGGCTTACATGAACCGCACGCGCATCCCCATCTCCTATATCTGGGGCGGCATGGAGTCCTGCGAGGTCCACTCCATGTCCATGGAGTTCTTCGCATGGCCGTGGTGCGAGGGCTTCTTCGGTCCCGATACCCGCAAGTACCTCTACAGCCATCTCGCCAGCGGCGTCACCTTCATCCCCTACGGCACGATGGTCGATCACTTCCAGCATATCGTCTACGAGAAGCCGGAGATGACGCCCGCAGAGCGCCACGCCGCCTGGAAGGAGCTCCTCGGCACCTATATGCCCTGGATGCGCCTCGACGGCGACATCCCCTTCTATGCGGAGGGGGAGGGCTGGCAGCGCCAGAGCCACATCTACGAGAGCCCCTTCTACTACATCGACTACTGCCTCGCGCAAACCGTGGCGCTCGAGTTCTGGGCCCTGATCCAAGATGATCAGAGGGATGCTTGGGAGCATTACATGGCCTACACGCTCCAAGGCGGCAGCCGCGTCTTCACCGAGCTGCTCGCCAACGCCGGTCTTGCGAGCCCCTTCGATGAGGCGTGCCTGCGCGGCGTCTGCGAGAAGGCCAAGGCTTGGCTCGAGAATTACGATCTGACCGGCATCGCGTGACAAGGGGACAGGTCGCTTGTCACGCTTCGGGAGGCTGGTAGGTTTATGGGCAGGCGCGATCATCTCAAAGACTACGTGCCGACCGGAGACGGCGGTTACGAGTATGCGGGCGCGCGTTGGCGCTGGCCCAGCGTCGAGATCCGCACATCGTTTCTCAAGGATGCGCGACAGCTGCTCATCGCATCGATCGTCTGCCTCATC
Source organism: Coriobacteriales bacterium OH1046 (assembly GCA_004010535.1). Classification (GTDB taxonomy): domain Bacteria; phylum Actinomycetota; class Coriobacteriia; order Coriobacteriales; family Atopobiaceae; genus RUG721. The sequence goes on from RQYE01000003.1 coordinate 118,340, forward strand.
GGTGCGGGCTGCATCCCGGCACCGGGGAGCTTCGGGGCCTTCTACGTGGTCATCCCCTTTGCGATCGGTGCGATAGGCACCGCTTCGGCCGCCGCCGCCCTATTCCGGCTTTCCCGCGAACAGGATCCGATGCGGGGCCATGTCTACACCGCGAGCATCCCGGCGCTTCCAACGAAGCTCCTCGCGGGCGCGGTGGGGGATGCCGTGTGCGGTGCTGCCGCGCTCGTCCATGGGCTTGCGCTGCCGTTTACGGCAGGCGATGGGGGAGCGCCCCTGCTCTCCGTGTCATTCGCGCTGATCATGCTCCTCGCTGCGGTCTGCCTCTGGCGCATCCGCTCCGATCTTGCAGAGATCGTGTTCACCCGCGAAAAGGGCGCGGCATAGGGAAGCTTCTCGGTGCCGGGGGAATCGGGAATCATCCTCCGAGGGCGCTTATGGGTCGCATGCCTTCCTCGTCAGCCCGCGTGTGCTATACTGATCCGGTCACCGGCACTATCCAAGAAGGGTCGAGGTCATGGACAGGGTCCGCAGCTAACCAGATCGCCCACGCACGCCCCTGCAAGGCAGCTGCGGGATGCCGCTTGCGCATCCTCCTGCCACGATCCTGCCGGAGGAACCTTCCATGGAACCCACCTCGCTCGGGGAGACCGAATCTTCCCAACACGCTGAGCCGAAACTCTGAACGCGTGACTTCACGCTGGTCACCGCAGCTTCCGCCCTCGGTGCCGCCGGCCTTATCGCCGGTCGGTTCGCGCTCTCGTTCTTCGTCTTCGACGAGACGGGCTCCACGTTGGCTTCGGCCCTCATCATCGCCGTCGAGCTCGTGCCCTACGTGTTCGTACCCCTCATCATCTCGCCCGTCATGGACCGTTTGCCCAGGAAGGCCTTCCTCGTGGCGGGCGATGCCGCCTGCGGCATCGCCTATGCGCTCCTGGGCCTCTACCTCATGTTCTTCGAGTTCTCCTATGTCGGATACCTGGTCGTGTCTCTTTTGCTCGCCTGCCTCGAGGCAGTGGACGAGCTCGCATGGACGAGCATCTACCCCGAGGTCATACCCTTGGGCGCCGAGCAGAAGGGCAACGCCGTCTCGTCGATGCTCTATACCACCCTCACGGTCATCATGGCGCCGCTCGGTGCGCTGCTGCTCGACGCTATCGGCGTGACCATGATCCTCGTCATCCAGGGCGGTCTTGCGATCGCAGCATCGGGTATCGAGAGCCGTATCAACGTGGAGCCCCGCGAGCGCGGGGAGGAAGGAGCCTACACGCTCTCCTCATGGATCTCGGATATCCGCGAGATGGCCTCCTACCTGAAAGGCGAGCGGGGACTGCGGGGGCTCTTCGGCTATATGGCCTTCTCTAGCGGCCTCGCCACCGGCTACACGCCCATCCTCATCGCGTTCTTCCGTACCGCCCCGGTTTCTCCGCAGCCATGTACGCGCTCTTCTCGGGCGCGGAATTCGCGGGCCGCTCCCTTGGCAGCGCCCTCCAATACAAGGTCAAGATCCCGCGCGAGAAGCGCTTCGGCCTCTGCTTCTTCGTCTACCTGTTCTACGACCTCATGGACGCCTGCCTTCTGTGGCTCTCGTTTCCCCTGATGCTCGCCAATCGGGCCGCGTGCGGGCTTCTCGCCAGCAACAGCATCATCCTGCGCTCGTCCGGCATGCAGCGCTACATACCCGAGCATATGCGCTCGCGCGTGAACGCTTTCCAGGTCGCGTACTCCACGGCGGTCTGCAGCGTGTTCGCCGTGGGTGTGGGGGCCCTCGGCGAGCTGCTCGACTATCGCGCCTGCATCACCGTCTGCGGCCTTGCCGCGATCATCACGAGCATCTTGTTCATCTGGGTGCGCCGCGAGCACGTGCGGAAGATCTTCGAGGCCGCCGAATAGCACGGCGCAAGGACGAGCTGCCTGCTGGACCGTGACAAGGGGACAGGACCGTGACAAGGGGACAGGTCATTTGTCACGCTTTGCCCACGCCCTTGCAATGGAGCCCCTTCCTATCCCAGTCAAACGCTCGATCTGCCTGATGGAAAGACCCTCCTCCATCAGCATGCAAAGCAGCGCATTCCTGTGGGTGCGCTCCAAGGACTTGATGCTTGCGGTCGCGACATCGCCGAGAGCCCTCGAAGCTATCCCAAGGGCAACGGCATCCGGCATGGAGCGGGTCGCGTTTCTCAGCCTGCCGGTCTCGAGGCACTCATCGGCGCGGACATATCCTTCATGGAAGGCCCTATAATCCTGCGGTCCGGCGAAGAGGCTCTCGACGTCATCGATAGAGCAGTATCGTGGCGAGCCGAGGTATTCTCCGTAGCTCGACCATGCGTATTCGTTGAAATCTGCGATAGCCGCCTCGCTGGGATTGAGGTGGATATAACGGATCACCGTCAACAGATACCCATCATTCTCCACCGGCTCGCTTTTGAAGCGCTCTTGGAACAGGTGCCCCACACGCCCGTACTTCTCGTTGAAATAGCGGGCGTAACCGCCGCACAGCAGCCTCATGCACTCTGAGATGCGCTCCAAGGGGGCACGTATGAGCAGATGGAAGTGGTTTCCCATGAGGCACCATGCGTACAGCTCGGCGTCCGTACGCACCAGGGAATCCTCCATGATGGAGAGGAACTCTCTGCGATCGGCGTCGTCTTCGAAGATGAGCTGCCGCCCCGTTCCGCGTGCGAGGACATGATAGATGTCGGCCTCGCTCTGCCTGCGTGCGATTCTCATGGCTCCACCCCTTCAAAAAATAGCTAATGCTCCTATTCTATGGGGAGCGGGCAGCGATTGTAGGACGACGCGGCGAGCGGTGGAGAGGAGTGGCAAGCGAGCGGAGCGTGACAAATGACCTGTCCCCTTGTCACGCGCCCTTGTCACGCGTGTCCCCTTGTCACGCGATGGCGGTCCGCTCCTGCCGTGATCTCGTGTTTCGAGATTGTTTCCGTGCCCGCGTCGCCGACCCTCAAAAGGCCGTTCCCATTGTTGCGGGACCGCTTGCATGTTAAAGTCTCTTCATTAGGCAAAAGTGGTGTGCTTTTGTTTTCTCCTCAAGAAAGGAAGGAAAAGACGATGAAGGACCTGACCCGCAGGAATTTCCTCTTCGGTTCCCTTGCAACCGCCGGCATGACGCTCGCCGCCTGCAACAACCAGGGCGGCGGCTCCGATGGCGGAGCCGATGGCGGCGACGGCGGCAGCGACACCCCGCTCGTGGTCGGCTACTCCAACTTCAGCTCCAAGTTCTCGCCGTTCTTCGCCGAGTCCGCCTACGATCAGGATGTGCAGTGGATAACCCAGCTCCTCATCTACCCCTTCGACCGTCTGGGCCAGGACGTCTACCATGGCATCCAGGGCGAGACCCGCGAGTACAACGGCACCGATTACACCTACCAAGGCCCCGCCGACCTCGAGATCACCGAGAACGCCGACGGCACGGTCACCTACGACTTCACCCTGCGCGAGGACCTCGTGTTCTCCGATGGCGAGCCCGTCACCATCGACGACGCCATCTTCACGATGTACGTCTACTCCGACCCCACCTACGATGGTGCTGCCGTCCTGTATTCCCAGCCCATTGAGGGCATGGAGGCCTACCGCACCGGCATGAGCTCGCTGAGCACCCTCATCGTGGAGGCCGGCCCCGATAACACCGACTTCACCAACTGGACCGAGGAGCAGCAGACCGCCTTCTGGACCAACGCCGATGCCGCCGCCAAGGCCATCGCGCAGGAGATCGTGGACTACTGCAAGGCCGCCGGCGTGAACGCCGAGGGTGACTCCGTGGCCGCCTGTGCAGCCAACTGGGGCTATACGCTCGATGAGGCCGCCACGGTCGATGACTTCGCAGCGACCATGATGGAGGCCTACGGCAACGACATCGCCGCCCTCGTGGCCACCGAGAACGCCGGCTCCAGCATCGCCGACGTCTTCCCCGGATGGGACGAGTACACCATCGGCGTCAAGACCGGCGAGTCCGCCCCCAGCATCTCCGGCATCCAGAAGACCGGCGACTATTCCATGCGCATCGTCGCCACCCAGGTCGATGCCACGCTCATCAACAACCTCCAGATCCCCCTCGTGCCCCTGCACTATTACGGCGATGCCGCCCAGTACGATTACGACAACAACATGTTCGGCTTCCCCAAGGGCGACCTCTCGCTCGTCCGTGCGAAGACCACCCAGCCCCTCGGCGCCGGCCCCTACAAGTTCATCAAGTACGAGAACGGCGTCATCAACTACGAGGCCAACGAGAACTTCTTCCTCGGTGCCCCCAAGATCAAGTACATGAACTGGCGCGAGATGACCGATGCCGACAAGCTCAATGGCGTCGTCACCGGCACGGTCGACGTCACCGATCCGACTTTCTCGCTCGATAACCAGAACGCTATCAAGCAGGCCAACGGAGGCGAGATCTCAGGCTCCGTCATCACCACCTCCACGGTCGACAACCTCGGTTACGGTTATATCGGCATGAACGTCACCACCGTCAACGTCGGTGGCGACCCGGGCTCCGATGCCTCCAAGAACCTCCGCAGGGGCCTCGGCACCATCTTCTCCGTCTACCGCGATGTCGCCATCGACTCCTACTACGGCGAGGGCGCCTCGGTCATCAACTACCCGATCTCCAACACCAGCTGGGCCGCCCCGCATGCCACCGACGATGGCTACCAGGTCGCGTTCTCCGTCGATGCGGACGGCAACGGCATCTACACCTCCGACATGTCCTCAGATGACCGCTACGCCGCCGCCAAGACCGCCGCGCTCGGCTTCTTCGAGGCTGCCGGCTATACCGTTGCCGATGGCAAGGTAACCGCTGCCCCCGAGGGTGCCAAGCTTGAGTACGAGGCCATGATCCCCGCCGACGGCTCGGGCGACCACCCGGCATTCATGATCCTCACCGAGGCCAAGAACGCCTTCGCGGAGCTCGGCATCAACCTCATCGTCAACGACCTCTCCAACGGCGCCGATCTGTGGACCAAGATCGAGGCCGGCCAGCACGAGATCTGGTGCGCGGCGTGGGGCGCTACGCGCGATCCGGATATGTACCAGATCTACTATTCCGACGCCGCCAACCCCGAGAAGGCCACCGGTTCCCGCGTCAATCCCAACGGCGGTGTGGACCAGGGCGGCTCCAACTACATGTACCGCATCACCGACCCCGAGCTCGACGAGCTCATCATGGCGGGCCGCACCTCCACCGACCAGGCCTACCGCAAGCAGATCTACAAGGCCGCCCTCGACATCATCATCGGCTGGGCGTGCGAGATCCCGACCTATCAGCGCCAGAACGCGGTCATCTTCTCCACCGAGCGCGTCAACGTCGCCACGGTCACCCCGGACATCACCACCTTCTACGGTTGGATGTACGAGATCGAGAACACCGAGATGAACTAGCACCGGTTTTTTCGTCCCTTGTATCCGCGAACACGGTAACGGCATCCGCTGCCGCCCCGAAAGGGGCGGTGGCGATGCCCGTACCCGGAGGGGGTGATCGTAGTTGAGGAAATACATCCTTAAGCGAATACTGATCTCGCTGGTCATCTTGGTATTCGTCGCGTTTATCATCTATCTGCTCATGCGCTGCCTGCCCACGTCGTATCTCGAGCAGGTCGCGCGCGCGAAGTCCATGCAGCCCGGATCGAAGAGCTTCGAGGAGTGGATGGAGCAGCTCGCGGCCACCTACGGTATGGATCAGGGCATCATCCCCGGCTTCATCTCGTGGTGCGGTCGCGCTGTGCGGGGCGAGTTCGGCGACTCCTGGCTCTGGACCGTCCCCGTCACCGAGAAGTTCGCCGATTCGGTGTGGATCTCCTTCACCATGGGTGCCATCGCGTTCTTCTTCGAGATCATCATCGCCATCCCGCTCGGCATCATCGCGGCGACCAAGCAGTACACCAAGGTCGACTACATCATCACGATCGTCGCCCTGGCGTGCTTCTCATTCCCCACGTTCTTCTTCGCATCGCTCCTGAAGCTGGTCTTCTCGGTCCACCTGCACTGGTTCGACCTCGGCGGCCTCATCGGACGCAACTACGAGCAGCTCTCGGCCATGGGGCAGCTCCTCGACAAGGCCAACCACCTGGTCATGCCCATCGTGACCCTCGTGGTCATCTCCATCGGCTCGCTCATGCGCTACACCCGCACCAACATGCTCGAGGTGCTGAATGCCGACTATATCCGCACGGCGCGCGCGAAGGGCCTCTCGGAGAACAGGGTCATCTACCACCATGCATTCCGCAATACCCTGATCCCGCTCGTCACCATGCTCGGCGGCTCGCTGCCGGGCCTGTTCGCCGGGGCGCTCATCACCGAGACGCTCTTCTCCATCCAGGGCATCGGCTTCGTCTCCTACCAGTCCATGCGCTCGGGCGATATCCCGTTCGCCATGTTCTACCTGGTGTTCATGGCCATCCTCACCCTGCTCGGCAATCTCATCTCCGACATCCTCTACGCCGTGGTCGACCCGCGTGTGCGTATCGCATAAGGGAGGCGAGACTCATGGCAGAACCCGATGAGAAGGCGCAGGCGGCGATCGACGAGGCGTTGGCCAGGGAGGCCGAGGCGCAGGCCGGAAGCGAGGAGTACTCCCTGAGCGACGACCGCCGCGTCAAAACGCTCTCTCCCACAGCCCTCGTCGTCAAGCGCTTCCTGCGCAACCGCGTGGCCATGGCCGGCCTCATCATCCTCGCGTTCATGTTCATCTTCTCCTTCGTGGGCGGGGTGGTGAGCCCCTATCGCGAGGACCAGCTCTTCTACCGCTACGACGACCAGAACAAGCAGTACGCGGGCGTCACCAGAAACACCGACTTCCGCTATATCACCGAGAACGACTCCGATTTCCCCAGCGTGGCACGCGCCAAGATCGTGCTCGCCCTCAAGAGCGGCGAGCCCACCTTCGAGGCCGGGGACATCACCTACCGCTATGAGGAGGTGGGCGAGGATTTCTACGCCATCTACGCGGGCGATGGGGACTATCCGGTTGCCCTCGCCACCTACAACACGGTGAGCAATTCGCTCTCGAACGACAAGCTCCCCTTCGCCTTCCAGTACGCCATCCTCTTGGCGGCCACCAATGGGAAGACCTCGTTCGAGTACGAGGGGAAGACCTACACCATCGACGAGGCGGGCTCGGTCATGGACGGCGCGACCGAGGTCGCCTATGCCAGCCGCTACGTCATCCGTGCCATCATGTCCGATGTCTTCCTCACCCGCATGTTCAAGGAGCAGCTGGTCGAGGCCATCGATGCCGGTGAAAGCGAGTTCCACTTCACCGACGAGGACGGTGTCACGGCCGGCTACACCATCTCCTTCGATTCCGCGACCCAGGGCTGGTCGGTCATGCGGTCCGCCTCCTCCAAGGTCTTCGACACCTACTCACCGCCCAGCTGGGAGCACCCGCTGGGAACCGATCGCAACGGCATGGACATGCTCACGCGCCTCATGTACGGTGGCCGCGTGTCGCTCTACATCGGCTTCATCGTCGTCTTCATCGAGACTGCCATCGGCGTCATCTCAGGCGGCATCTCCGGCTACTTCGGCGGTTGGGTCGACAACCTCATCATGCGCATCGTGGATGTGTTCTACTGCATCCCCTCCCTGCCGATCATCATCATCTTAGGCGCCGCCATGGATGCCCTGCGCGTCGATCCCCAGATCCGCATGGTCTACCTCATGCTGCTTCTGGGCTTCCTCGGTTGGGCCGGCGTCGCACGCCTCGTGCGCGGCCAGATCCTCAGCCTGCGCGAGCAGGAGTTCATGGTGGCCGCCGAGGCGACGGGCATCCGCGCATCGAGGCGCATCTTCAGGCACCTCATCCCCAATGTCATCCCGCAGCTCATCGTCGCGATGACCATGAACCTCGGCACCACCATCATCACGGAGGCCACGCTCTCGTTTCTGGGCCTCGGCGTCAAGTTCCCGTTCGCCTCGTGGGGCAACATCATCAGCGACGTCAACGAGACCTTCGTCCTCACGAACTACTGGTTCATCTGGATCCCGGCGGGCGTCTGCCTGCTCTCAACCGTATTGGCATTCAATCTGGTCGGCGACGGTCTGCGCGACGCCTTCGACCCCAAGATGAAGCGCTAGGGGGTCGACATGGCAAACCACAGCGGGAACGGCTACCTTTCCGCCAAAGAATCGCGCGCCATCTCAAAGGCCAATCGCAAGATCACCGATGAGCTCGAGAAGAAGTGGAAGCGCAAGAACGTTCCCGAGTCCGAGTACCTGTGCCAGATGCACGATCCCGCGAACACGGTGGAATTCGACGATCTGCACACCTACTTCTTCACCGATTCGGGTACCGTCCGTTCCGTCGACGGCGTCACCTTCGATGTTCCCATCGGCAAGACCGTGGGCGTGGTGGGGGAATCGGGCTGCGGCAAGTCCGTCACCTCGCTCTCCCTCATGCAGCTCCTGCAGCGCCCCCAGGGCCAGATCGTCTCCGGTGCGATCCGCCTGAACCTCGGCGACAAGGCCTACGACATCGCCAAGATCACGCAGGAGGCCATGCAGGGCCTGCGCGGCAACATGGTCTCGATGATCTTCCAGGAGCCTATGACCTCCCTGAACCCGGTCTTCCGCATCGGAGATCAGGTGGATGAGGTCATCGCCCTGCACGACGGAGAGGGCAAGACCAAGGAGGAGATCCGCAGACGCACCATCGAGGCCATCAAGATGGTCGGCATCGCCAACGCCGAGGGCGTGGCCGAGATGTTCCCGCACGAGCTCTCCGGCGGGATGCGCCAGCGCATCATGATCGCCATGGCGCTGGCCTGCAACCCCAAGATCATCATCGCCGACGAGCCCACCACGGCCCTCGACGTCACCATCCAGGCGCAGATCCTCGACCTGCTCCGCAACCTCAAGGATCGTATCAACTCGTCCATCATGCTCATCACCCACGATCTCGGCGTCATCGCCGAGATGGCCGACTACGTGGTGGTCATGTACGCGGGCCGCATCGTGGAGAAGGGCACGGCGGACGATATCTTCCATCATCCGGCGCACCCCTACACCATCGGCCTCATGGCCTCCAAACCGGTCGTCGGGCGGGAGGTCGACAAGCTCTTCTCGATCCCCGGCAAGGTGCCCAATCCCATCAACATGCCCGATTACTGCTACTTCCGCGACCGCTGCGACCGGCGCCTCGCCTGCTGCGACGGCGCATATCCCGTCGAGATCAGCCTCTCGGAGACGCATAAGGTCAGCTGCTACCGCTTCTACGAGGAGCATCGGTCCGAGGCTTCCGCCGATGGCAAGGACGATATGAGCGCATTCGGCCTCACGGGAGGTGCAGGCGCATGAGCATAGAAGCGAACCGTATCGCCGCAGATGCGGGAAAGCTGGTCTACGATCCGCAGTACATCCTCATGGTCAAGGATCTCAAGAAGCATTTCCCCATCAAGGGCGGCATGATGAACCGCGCCGTGGGTCAGGTCAAGGCCGTCGACGGCGTCACCTTCAACCTCAAGCGCGGCACCACCATGGGCCTCGTGGGCGAGTCGGGCTGCGGCAAGACCACCACGGGCCGCGCGATCCTGCGCCTTTCGGGCGAGAAGACCGCCGGCGAGGTGCTCTTCAACGGCCGGGAGGTCTACGACCTCTCCCATGAGGAGCTGCGCCATCTGCGCACCAAGATGCAGATCATCTTCCAGGATCCGTTCTCCAGCCTCTCGCCGCGCCTTCCCATCGGGGAGATCATCGGCGAGGCCGTGCGCGAGCACAAGCTCGTGCCGAAGGCCGAGCTCGACGATTACATCGACGGGGTCATGGATCAGTGCGGCCTGCAGCCCTTCCAGAAGGAACGCTATCCCCACGAGTTCTCCGGCGGCCAGCGCCAGCGCATCTGCATCGCCCGCGCGCTCGCCCTGAACCCCGAGTTCGTCGTCTGCGACGAGCCCGTCTCGGCCCTCGACGTCTCCATCCAGGCCCAGATCATCAATCTTCTGAACGATCTTCAGGAGGAACATGATCTCACCTACCTCTTCATCAGCCACGATCTCTCGGTCGTGGAGCACATCTCCGATACCGTGGGCGTCATGTATCTCGGGAACCTCGTGGAATACGGCGAGAAGAAGGATATCTTCGACAATCCGCTGCATCCCTACACCAAGGCGCTCTTCTCGGCCATCCCCATCCCCGATCCGGATGCCAAGATGGACCGTATCGTGCTCGAAGGCTCCATCCCGTCCCCGGCAGATCCTCCCGAGGGCTGCAAGTTCCATACGCGCTGCGCCCACTGCATGGAGCGCTGCACGCACAGCATGCCCCAGCAGAAGGAGATCGAGCCGGGGCACTTCGTGGTATGCCATCTCTTCGACGATGAGCCCGAGGTGGAAGATGCCGAGCCAGCCGGAGCATAGCGATGACGACGGACGCACGATCGCCGACGTGAGTGCGCTCGGCGATCCGGCGCCGGAGCCCCTGCGACCGGATTCACGCGACGTGCGCGGGGAGCTCGGCAGCCCCGAGAGCCGGCGCATGGTCATCCTCGGCACGCTCGGAGCAGGCCTCTCGCTCGGTGCGGTCTACGTGATCATCTTCGGTATCGCCATCGCGCTCATGGTGGTGTTCTGGACATGACGGAAGGCTTGGGCGGGGGATGGCTGCGTGGGTGCCGTTTAGGGATACAATGAGAACTTGCACTAATGGAGAGGATGCCACGTCGGCATCAATAAGAGGTGGAGCCTATGGATTCCAAGACCCTGCGCTACATCGCCAAGCGCGTCATCTTGGCGATCGTCACGCTCTGGGCGGTCATCACCATCACATTCTTCGTCATGCACGCCGTTCCCGGCGGCCCGTTCACGCGCGAGAAGGCCATCTCGGCCGAGGCGCAGGCGGCCCTCGAGGCGAAGTACGGCCTCGATAAACCGCTGTTCGAGCAATACATCACCTATCTGAACGACGCGCTGCACGGCAACTTCGGCCCTTCCATCAAACAGCGCGGCCGCATGGTCACCGACATCATCCTCGACGGCATGCGCACCTCTGCCAAGATCGGTCTCATCGCCTTGGTCATCGCCACGGTGCTCGGCATCCTGTTCGGTGCGCTTGCGGCACTCCGGCGCAACTCCCTCGCGGATAAGACCATCATGGTGATGACCACGGCCTTCGTCTCGATGCCGTCGTTCATCATGGGGTCTCTTCTGATGATCCTCTTCTGCGTCGTGCTTGCCGTCCTACCCGCCAACGGCGCTTCAAAGGGCGGTCTGATCCTGCCCATCATCACGCTCTCGCTCTATCCGATGGCCTACATAACGCGCCTCACGCGCTCATCCATGCTCGACGTGCTCGGCCAGGACTACATCCGCACCGCAAAGGCCAAGGGAGTTTCCGAGCGCATGATCATCGTCAAGCACGCTCTCAAGAACTCCCTCATCCCGGTCATCACCTACTTCGGTCCGCAGCTGGCCTATATCGTCACGGGATCGCTCGTCGTCGAGCAGATCTTCGCGGTGCCGGGTATCGGCCGCTACTTCGTGAACTCCATCACGGGCCGCGATTACACCCTCATCATGGGCACCACCATCGTGCTCGCAACCCTCATCGTCACCATGAACCTGGTGAGCGACATCCTCTACAAGGTCGTCGATCCCAGGATCAACCTCGAGTAGGAGGCGGGCGCCATGACAAAGAAGCCGCTTTCGCTGCATGTCGATGCCGAGGACTTCCTCCCCGCAAGCGAGGAGGAGAAGGCCTACATGGTGCAGATGCGCCCGTCCACGACCTTCTTCAAGGATGGCTGCAAGCGCCTCGTCAAGAACAAGGTCGCGTTCATAAGCCTCATCGCCATCGTGCTCATCACCATCTTGTCCATCGTCCTGCCCCTGGTATGGCCCTACAGCTATGCGCGGCAACTCGGCAACCAACCCGGTCGCCCGGTCGATCCGAGCTTCAACAACCTGCGCCCGATGGAGTATTCCATCACCGAGCAAGCCGCCCTCGAGGCGGGGGAGAGCGTCTTCCCGCATCTCTTCGGCACCGATGCCTCCGGCCGCGATTACTTCATCCGCGTGGTCTACGGTACGCGCATCTCCCTTGCGGTGGGCTTCTTCGCATCGATCATCGTCCTCGTCATCGGCATGACACTCGGCTCGATCGCCGGGTTCTCCGGCGGCAGGATCGATATGGTCATCATGCGCATCGTCGATATCATCTACTCCCTGCCCGACATGCTCATGGTCATCCTGCTCGCGAGCGTCATGCGCGAGACCATGGGGCCGATCATCGAGGGTACGGTGCTGCAGACGATCGGCTCGAACATCATCTCGCTCTTCATCATCTTCGCGCTCCTGTACTGGTGCTCGATGGCACGCCTCATCCGAGGTCAGATCCTGTCGCTGCGCGAGCAGGAGTACGTCCTCGCGGCCCAGGCCACGGGCGCGGGTGCCGGCTGGATCATCAAGAAGCACCTCATCCCCAACTGCATCTCGGTCATCATCATCTCGACCGCCTTGCAGATCCCCAACGCCATCTTCACCGAGAGTTTCCTCTCGTTTCTGGGTTTGGGCGTCAACGCTCCCATGCCCTCGCTCGGCAGCCTCGCCTCCGAGGCGCTGAACGGCATCACGTCCTACGGGTACCGTCTGGTCATCCCCGCCATCGTCATCTCGCTCATCGTGCTCTCCCTGAACCTCTTCGGCGATGGCCTGCGCGATGCCTTCGACCCCAAGCTCAATCAGTAGAAAGGAGGAGCCGACCATGTCATCACTTCTTGAGGTCACCGATCTGCATACGTCGTTCTTCACCGACGCCGGCGAGGTCAAAGCGGTAAACGGCATCTCCTTCTTCCTCGATCGCGGCAAAGTGCTGGGCATCGTGGGGGAATCGGGCTCGGGCAAATCGGTCACCGCCTATTCCATCCTCCAGATCCTCGCCCCTACCGGCAGGATCGTCTCCGGTTCCGTCAAGCTCGACGGCCAGGAGCTCGTGGGCGCCGGCGAGAAGGCCATGCAGGATGTGCGCGGCAACAAGATCTCCATCATCTTCCAAGATCCGATGACCTCCCTCAACCCTACCTATACCATCGGCCACCAACTGATGGAGGCCATCATGCTCCACACCAAACGCGACAAGCGGGAGGCATGGGACCGTGCCGTCGAGATGCTGCGGCTGGTCAACATCAACGAGCCCGAGAAGCGCATGAGGCAGTACCCCTTCGAGCAATCGGGCGGTATGCGCCAGCGCATCATGATCGCCATGGCGCTCGCCTGCGAGCCCGATATCCTCATCGCCGACGAGCCCACCACGGCCCTCGATGTCACCATCCAGGCCCAGATCCTCGAGCTCATGCAGGACCTGCAGAGAAAGCTGGGCATGGCCATCATCATGATCACCCACGATCTGGGTGTCGTTGCCCAGATGTGCGACGAGATCGTGGTCATGTATGCCGGCTCCTATTGCGAGCGCGGCACGGCCGAGGAGATCTTCTACAACCCCAAGCATGAGTACACGAAGGGGCTCCTGCGCTCCATCCCCACGCTCGATACCATGGGCCGGAAGCTCCAGCCCATCACCGGCACCCCCATCGATCTGCTCAACCTTCCCGAAGGCTGCCCTTTCGCCCCGCGCTGCGATGCGGCCATGAGGATCTGCATCCGCCAAGCCCCCGCGAGCATGGATATCAACGAGTTCCATAAGGCATCCTGCTGGATGAACGTGAAGGCGCTTGCCGAAACAGAGGCCGCCCTCGAAGATGACGGCGCTGCAGATGCCGCCGAGACCCCGGAAGGCGGCGATGCAAAGTGAGCACCGAAACGCGCCCCCTTGTCGAGATCCAGCATCTCAAGGAGTATTTCCCCATCAACACCGGCTTCTTCAAGACCACGCCCCTCAAGGCCGTCGATGATGTGAGCTTCACCATCAATCGCGGCGAGACGCTCGGCCTGGTGGGGGAGTCCGGCTGCGGCAAGACCACGGTCGGCCGCACCATCCTGCACCTCTACAAACCCACCGACGGCCTCGTCATCTACGATGGCAAGCCCATCGAGACCAAGGAGGATCTGGCCGAATACCGAACGAAGACCACGATGGTCTTCCAAGATCCCTACTCCTCCTTGAATCCCCGCATGACGGTCTCCGATATCATCGCCGAGCCTCTCGACGTGCACAAGCTGTATACCGATCCCAAGCAGCGCGAGGAGCGCGTCCTCGAGCTCATGGACCACGTGGGCCTGAACTCGGAGCATGCCTCCCGCTACGCCCACGAGTTCTCCGGCGGCCAGCGCCAGCGCATCGGCATCGCCCGTGCGCTCGCCATCAACCCCGAGTTCATCGTCTGCGACGAGCCTGTCTCGGCCCTCGACGTCTCCATCCAGGCGCAGGTCATCAACATGTTCGATGAGCTGCAGGATCGCTTCGGCCTCACCTACCTCTTCATCGCGCACGACCTGCTCGTCGTCCGCCATATCTCCGACCGCATCGCCGTCATGTACTTGGGCAAGATGGTCGAGCTCGCCTCATCGGAGGAGATCTACGATCATCCGCTGCATCCCTATACCAAATCGCTCATCTCGGCGGTGCCCATCCCCGATCCCAAGATCGCCCGCGCCAACAGGCGCATCTCGCTCCAAGGCGATATCCCGAGCCCGCTCAACGCTCCTTCCGGGTGCCCGTTCCGCACGCGCTGCCCGTATGCGACCGATGCCTGCGCCGCATCCATGCCCGCATTCGAGGAGATCGAGTCCGGGCACTTCGTGGCGTGCCATCGCGTGAACGAGATCAATACGTAACCTCCCGCATCCCATCGATCGGGCGCATCGTCTGGGAGGCCCGCTGCCATGGCGGATCATCGGCTCCGCTCGGCTGCTTCTTCGGCTCGCTGGTGGACGGCCCTTGTCCGACGGATTCCCCCTAGGTAGAATCGATACGGGCCGACCCTGCTCGAGTCCTGTTTTTTCGACACCCTCACCCTACGGCGAGAGGACCATGGAATGAGACTGTGTGCCCGATGCGGAGCCTCCCTTCCAGACGATGCGGCGTTCTGCGGTACCTGCGGGCAGGCGGCAGGTTCATCCGGGGCTGCGAGGGAGCAGCCCGCGCCCCAACCCCCTGCCGCCGCGCGGGATCTTTCCGCAGGCTCCCGTCCGACCCTGTGCGCCGATGGGAAGTACCGCTGGGTGTATGAGCTCAGCATGTTCAGAAACCCCATCATCCTCTTCGTCATCTGGAGGATATTCGGCGCTGTGTCCGTCGGCATCTGGCTCTTCGTGATGGCCCTCGAGGCCTCGGATGGCGATCTCGACATGAGGAACGGCATCATCCTGACCGGGACGTTCCTCCTGTTCCTCGTAGGCATGCTCGTCCTCTCCACCGTCGCCTATCTCGTGTACGCCCTCATCATGGGCGGCAGCTACTGCGTCCTCTTCGAGATGGACGAACACGGCGTCGTCCACCGCCAACTCGCGCGGCAGGCCAAGAAGGCCGAAGCGCTAGCCGCCATCAACGTGCTCGTGGGCATGGCCACGGCGAATGCCACGCAGGCCGGCATAGGGATCCTCTCCGCGAAAAGCGAGCTGGCGTCCACCTTCGCCAAGGTGAGGAGTATCCGGGCTCTACGTCGCCGCAACACCATCAAGGTGAACGAGCCCTTCGCCAAGAACCAGATCTACTGCGAGGACGCGGACTTCGACTTCGTCCTCGACCATATCGCCCAGCGCTGCCCGCACGCGAAGATCAGGGGCTAGACAGGGCCACGGCTTCCATCGACAACCGAGAGAGGTCACACCATGAGGGCCAAACGCAGCTCGCCTATCACGGAGCATATTTTCAAGCGGATCGTACGCCCCCTGCTCGTCACAACCTTTGCCTTGGCATCGCTTCTACCATGCCTGCCCACCTCGGTGCTTGCCGAGTCCGGTGGCGCTCCCACTTGGACCTACGTGGGCAAGAGGGCCACGCTCTACGAGATCCCTCGGAACCAGCCGCTGTACAGGGAGGTCCAGGCAACCAGATCGTACGGCGATACGGAGCTCCTCGTCGACTACCAGGGTTACGAGACCGACATCATAAGCGAAGAGGAAGATCTCTTGGCTTTCACGTGCGAATATCGGTGGTCGAGCCCGCCTTCGTCGATTGCCGTGGGGCATGAGGAGGAGCTCCTCCTACACGGGACGCTCGAGCTTTCCCACAGTTCCCACATGCTCTCCCCGTTCCATCATTACAGCGAAAGTTGCGTCGCCAAGGGTACAATGCTTGCCGAGTTGTTCCTTTTCGGGTACGAACGCGCGCTTCCTGTCACCACAGACGATCGCTATGCATTGATCTACGATCTCGCCTATTCCCCATCCGAGGTCGCCGAGGAGGGTCGGACCGACTTTCCCCCGGCGTACTCGATCGGTTGGGGCTACTCCATGGGCGTTTGCAGCGTGTCCGCTTCGAACACTTTCTCGGAAGCCCCGTTCTCCATAAGCGACCCTGCGCTCTACGATAGGACCGCCGCCATCGCCCAGGGGTTGGATGCGGTCGATCCTTGGACCCCCCTTTCCGCCATACCCCCTGAGAATCGGGGTTACTTCCTGGTCATCGTGCTGTCGATGGAGAGCGCTGGTTTCCAGATGGAGTACTTCTACAGCTATGAGCCCTCCGACGCCACCTCCTCTGGCACCGTCCCGCCCACGCATGTCGTGGTCGACACCGATGCCCCTCAGGATCCGGGCGAGTCCCTCGGCCCCGTAATCCCCGCGGCCATCGTTGCCGGCACCGTGGCCGTGGCGGGGGGCGCTGCGGCAGCCATCGTCAGGGGGAGGCGCAAGCGCGCCCCCAAGGGCGGCGACGAGGACACCGGAGACGACGTGCAGAGGTCTCCCAGCAGCTACCGCATGGTGCTTTTCAAGGAGTTCGGGGACACCATCCTCGTCGGCGGCGAACCCAGGCTCGTGGGCGCGCGCATAGAGGAGGTGGGGCCGGACGGCCGTCCCATCGACCGCCCGGATCTCACCGGGCGCATCCAGATCGCGCTCAGCGAGAACCTCACGAACGACGGTGCCAAGATGTGCGGTCGCTACATGGCCACCCATGTGGGTGCGGATGGGCGTGACGAGGAGGGGGGCGGCGAGGCGATCATATGCTTCAGCTTCACGGGCCCCGGCGGCAGCCTCCGCAACAACGTGCACTTCAAGGTCAGGAACGGGTGCGGGCTCGTCTTCGCTCAGGAGGCGCTCACCTTCATCGCCGGCGCGGGGCAGCGCCTCCAGATGCCCTTCGGTATCGAGGGCGTCGACCTCTCATCCGGGATCGAGCCCCGCTTCGAGCTGAGCATCAGC
This sequence comes from Coriobacteriales bacterium OH1046, assembly GCA_004010535.1. Classification (GTDB taxonomy): domain Bacteria; phylum Actinomycetota; class Coriobacteriia; order Coriobacteriales; family Atopobiaceae; genus RUG721. The sequence goes on from RQYE01000003.1 coordinate 135,601, forward strand.
ACGAGCAACGCGAGCGACTTCACCGATCTACGCGTCACGAGGGACGCGGAGCATCCCGACATCCTCTGGAATGTCGAGATGCGCGAGTGCGGCAAGCCCGACACGCTCCCAGCGGGTTACATGGAGTCGTACAGCTGCCAGGTCACGGCGGCGATCCCCGGTGCACGGGGCGACAGGATCATACGCGGAAGCTACGAGTTCTACCGCTTCCACGAGGGCATACGCTTCAGCTGCCAGCATCTCAAGGCCTACTATGTGAGGAAGGGCGCCCCCGAGTCCCCGCAGCTGGCGAGCGGGACCGGAGACGGCACGGCGCAGGGCGATTCCCCCGAACCCGCCGTGGTGGAGCTTACGCCGGCCCGTACCAAGGCGACGGTCACGTTCTATTCTTGGGATGCCGAGAACGGGAAGCTCATCAACCCCATCCCCGACGTCAAGGAGATCAGGCTCTCCTTCGCCGATGTTCCCGGCTCGGAGCGCTTCTGGGGCAAGGACGGCAACAGGCTCGACAGGCCTTGCGAGGCGCTCGACTTCAGGTACTTCATCTCGGATATCGAGGGCGTCGACAACACGCTCCACTACGACATCCTACCCGTGAACGGTGTGATGCAGCCGCCCAACCGCAGCCAGGCGGACGTCACGGTCTCGCTTACCTGGGAGGGGAAGCCCTATCAGGCCACCGAACGGGTCAACGTCATCTCCCAGCCGTACCGCACGGACCTCGATGGAAGGCGTGCCGAGTACAGGGAGCAGGACCGCCATCGCGAAGAGCGCCTGACCTACATCAAGCGCAAGATCCTCGACGACCCGGTGTATGGCGACATGATGCCGGTCTGCTACCTGATCGATGCCATGCTGGACGGCTATGCCCCCGAGTTCGGCTACTTCGAGCCCGACTGGCTGCGGGTGAGGAGCCTGTTCATCCGTTACACCACGGGAGAGATAGGCAGCATCGAGGCGAACGACCTCGCGTTCTACGGGCGGGCGCTGGAATATTCGGATGCTTTCAAGATGACGGTGCAGGGCTTCACCAAATCCATCCCCCTGGCCGTCCTGCGCATAGGCTGCGCCATAAAGACGGGCGGCGCCTCCGAAGCCTTCTTCCTCCCGCTCGCAGCCATCGCGAAGGGCACCGAATCCTCCTTGGATTACGTCGATAAGGGTGGGGATTCCCTGCTCGAGGCCTATCGGGTGGGAGCCAGCTCCGCTTCCAAGGCGGCCCTCGCGGATTACCTCACGGGCAAGGCTATCGAGGGGGTGTTCGCGCTTGCAGCGGCGGCTGCGCGGGCAGCCGCGAAGGGTGCGCTGGTGCTCGCGGGGAAGGCAAAGGTTGCCAAGGACGCCCTCACGATGCGCCTCAAGGGCCTGTCCTCCACGGGGAAGGGTGCAGGCGCGCTCAAGTCCGCCGCCACGAACGTGGGCAAACAGCTGGACGACGCGGCCATCGCCGCCCGGAAGGCCATCGACGCCAACCGCGATCTCGTGCTCGGCAGCGCGGAGCTCACCAAACGCGACATCGCCTACACCTTGGGCCGTATCAACGGACGGCTCAAGTATCTCGATGAGCTCAAGGCCCTCAAGCGTTGGGACAAACTCTCCCGTTTCGAGCAGCAGAAGATCGTCCTTGCCGTGCAGTCCGACAAGCATGCCATGCGCGCGCTCATGGAGGCGGACGATCCGCTCGCCCATCTCGTGAGGGCCAACCATTCCAAGGTCATGGCCGCTATGGAGGGCAAGGCGCTCCACATGGCCCGCGTCTCGCTCTCCGACGAGTTGAAGGTTCCCCTGTCCAAGATCCGCGTCAAGACCACCTCGGGCAATCTCGCTGCCGACATCAGGGCGGGCAAGGGCCTCTCCATGGATATGGACGCCTCCTTCGAGGTGGAGATCGACGGCACGTGGGTGTATGTGAAGGAGTCTTTGGGGCAGCGGCACTTCGACAAGGCGTTCTTCAAGATCTCCCGCGGCTACGATGCGGTGGACGATATCGCTGCGGCGATGCACTCCAAGGCCCATGACCTCTCCATCGTGGATGCCGCCGGCAAGCAATCCTACGGTACCTACGAGGATGCCCTGCGCATCATCAAAGCTGAACGCGCAGGCGAGGTCTTCGATGACGTGCAGCGCGTGGTGAAGACCGTCGACTACAAGAACGAGGAATGGCTCGAACTCGCGCGCACTGCCCGCGCAGATGCCAAGGCGGCGCTCGTCCAAGGCAGGGCGAGGGAGGCGCAGTGGCTCTCCGAGGCCGCCGAGAGCTTCGTCGAGGAGGGCTGCCGCTCCTTCACCAAGCAGACGAACCGCGCCGTCGTCAACAAGCTCATCGCCCTCGAGAAAAGCGGCGTGAAGGTTGATGCGGGCAACTTCCTCGCCAAGGCCAAGGTCATCGAGCAATCCGGCATCGGGAAGAACAGGGGGGCGGGTCTCACCACCGCCGAGGTCGAGATCACGCTCGAGAACGGGTTCAATGCCACACTCGAAGACGTGTTCGGCGAGCTGGGACCGATGATCAAGAAGCTGAACCGCCTGCTCGAAGGCGGTACGCGCTGAGTTTGCGGCGCAGGAGACGAGGAGGATGACATGGCATTTTGCGAGGGATGCGGAACACGGCTTGCCGGGGGAGCCCGATTCTGCACCGTATGCGGCAGGAAGGCCCCGGCCTCGCCTGCTGCAACCCACGATGCCGACACATCCGGAAGAGCCGGGTCGTGCGCGCGTTGCGGAGCCCGGCTGCCGGAGGCGGCCAGATTCTGCAAGGCGTGCGGGAAGCCGGTGGTCGGGCAGGACCGTCGGGCAATGATGGCGCCGCCTGCCGCAGGTGCCGGCCTCGGAACCGCTTCGGTGCAGGATGTGGTCGGGTCGGCTCTTCCGGCGCTCTTCGATGGGGAAGAGGAACCCTATCTCTTCGAGGGCGAGCTTCCGGCCCCCGAGGCGATCGACGAGGCGATCGGCGTGGCGGAGGATGCCATCCGCGCTTCCATGAAAGAGATCGTCGAACTCAACGTGGCGGCACCGTCCGAGAGCGGCGAGGCGATCGTGGCGAGCTGGCTGGGATAGCATCCGCATCGACCGTCGCATAGGCGCTTCAAACTGCGCAGGCGAGGGGAAACAGACCGTCTGGGAGATAGTCCTTGCCCGGGGTTCCTTTCGGGTGTTTCCCGTACTATACTTTGCCATAGTGTGAAAACCTCATGTAGATATGAGGCAGAAACCATGGATTTTTTCGATTCACACGGTCCCGTAGGTATCAGGAGAACAGGTAAGGAGGAAGTTGAATGGTAAGCATCGTACTGGCAAGCCATGGTGCGTTGGCTCAGGGCATCATGGAGTCGGGGAGCATGATCTTCGGCCCGCAGGAGAGCGTTGCGGCCGTCGTTCTCACTCCCGACATGGGCCCTGACGACATGCACCGGAAACTGCTCGAAGCCGTCGCCGCCCTCGCCGATCAGGAGCATGTGCTGTTCCTCGTCGACCTGTGGGGTGGCACCCCCTTCAACCAGGTATCCCGTATCCTCGAAGAGGAGCAGCACGAGGATTGGGTGGCGGTCACGGGTCTCAGTCTCCCCATGCTCGTCGCCGCCTACGGCTCGCGCATGGGGGCGGATACCGCCGCCGCTGTTGCCGAGGAGATCTATCCCGAGGCCAAGGCGAGCGTGAAGATCAAACCCGAGGTGCTCGAGCCCGTCGAGGCACCGGCCCCTGCTCCTGCTGTTCCCGCCGCTCCCGCAGGCGCCATCCCCGAAGGCACGGTTCTGGGAGACGGGCATATCAAGATCGCCCACGTGCGCGTTGATACCCGCCTACTCCACGGCCAGGTAGCCACCGCGTGGACCAAGGCCGTCTCTCCCGACCGCATCATCGTGGTTTCCGACGGGGTCTCCCATGATGAGCTGCGCAAGACCATGATCGTCCAAGCGGCTCCTCCCGGCGTCAAGGTGCACGTGGTACCCATGTCCAAGATGATCGAGGTCGCCCACGACCCGCGCTTCGGCGCGACCAAGGTGTTCCTGCTCTTCGAGACCCCCCAGGAGGTCCTCGAGGCCATCGAGGGCGGCGTCGATATCAAGAAGGTCAACCTCGGTTCCATGGCCCATACCGTGGGCAAGGTCGTCGTCACCAACGCCATCGCCATGGGCGAGTCCGACATCGAGTGCCTCGAGGCGCTCGAGGCCAAGGGCGTCGAATTCGACGTGCGCAAGGTCCCTGCGGATACGCCTGAGAACTTCGACGCAATGATGAAGAAGGCCAAGGCCGAGCTGGCCTCGGCCAAGGCATAGAAGGAGGTAGGAAGTGAATCCCATCACCATCGCCCTCATCGCCCTCGTCGCCTTCTTCGCGGGCATGGAAGGCATCCTCGACGAATGGCAGTTCCACCAGCCGCTTGTCGCCTGCACCCTCATCGGCCTCGTGAGCGGCCATCTTGCCGAGGGCATCATGCTGGGCGGATCCCTGCAGCTCATCGCCCTCGGCTGGGCCAACATCGGTGCCGCCGTGGCTCCCGATGCCGCGCTCGCCTCGGTTGCATCCGCCATCATCATGGTGCTCGCCTTAAGCGACAGCTCCGTCGATGTGACCAATGCGATCAACACCTCCATCGCCCTGGCGGTGCCTTTGTCCGTCGCAGGCCTCTTCTTGACGATGATCGTCCGCACGCTGGCCATCCCGGTGGTCCACGCCATGGACGCCGCAGCCGACCGGGCTGATTTCGCAGGCGTCGAGCGCTGGCAGGTCATGGCCATCGCCATGCAGGGCGTGCGCATCGCCATCCCCGCAGCCGCCCTGTGCTTCGTCCCTGCCGAGGCTGTCACCAGCGCCCTCAACGCCATGCCTGCGTGGCTCTCCGGCGGCATGGCCGTCGGCGGCGGCATGGTTGCGGCCGTCGGCTACGCCATGGTCATCAACATGATGGCGACTCCCGAGGTCTGGCCGTTCTTCGTGCTCGGCTTCGTCCTGGCGGCCCTCTCCCAGCTCACGCTCATCGCGCTCGGCGCGATCGGCGTCTGCCTCGCCCTCATCTACCTGGGCCTCAAGGAGGTTGCGGCCTCCGGCGGCGGTGCGCGCACCGGCTCCGGCGACCCGCTGGGCGATATCCTCGATAACTACTGATCCTCGAAGCAGCTACCGCGATACCACGAGGTCTCGAGAGGAGACGAACACATGGCAGACAAGAAGATCGAACTCACCAGGCAGGATCGGCTCGCCGTTGCGTGGCGCCACCAGTTCCTGCAGGGCTCTTGGAACTACGAGCGCATGCAGAACGGCGGCTGGTGCTACGCCATGATCCCTGCGATCAAGAGGCTCTATTCCTCCAAGGAGGACCAAGCTGCGGCACTCAAGCGCCATATGGAGTTCTATAACACCCAACCCTATGTTTCCGCACCCGTCATCGGCGTGGCGCTCGCCCTCGAGGAGGAGCGCGCCAACGGCATCGCGATCGACGACGTCACCATCCAGGGCGTCAAGGTCGGCATGATGGGCCCGCTCGCCGGCGTCGGCGACCCCGTCTTCTGGTTCACCATCCGCCCGATCCTGGGCGCCCTCGGCGCAACCCTCGCCCTCAGCGGCAACATCGTCGGCCCGCTCCTGTTCTTCGTGGCCTGGAATGCCATCCGCCTCGCCTTCCTGTGGTACACGCAGGAGTTCGGCTATCGCGTGGGCACCGAGATCACCAAGGACCTCTCCGGCGGCCTTCTGGGCAAGATCACGTCCGGAGCCTCCATCTTGGGCATGTTCATCATCGGAGCGCTGGTCAATCGCTGGGTATCCATCTCGTTCACCCCGGTCGTCTCGACCGTCGCGCAGCAGGAGGGTGCCTACATCGATTGGGAGGCGCTTCCCGCCGGCGTCGAGGGGATCAAGTCGGCGCTCGAGCAGTTCGCGGCTCTGGGACCGACCGGCCTCAACATGGACAAGGTCACCACGCTCCAGTCCAACTTCGACCAGCTCATCCCCGGGCTTGCCGCACTGCTGCTCACGCTGCTGTGCTGCAGGCTCCTCAAGAAGAACGTCTCGCCGATCGCCATCATCCTGGCCCTCTTCGCGGTGGGCGTCGTGGCGCGCGTCATCGGTCTGATGTAGGGTTTTCACAGGCACGCCTGCTGGAGCAAGGCTCGAGATCAAGGCTGTGCCCCGTTAGGATCCGCAGACATCAGATCATGGTCTGAGGGTACGGGGCACAGCCGTTTCCTATGCGCGCAGATCCCGCCTCGGTACTGCGGCGGGGGGACGCTTCGCGGAGGGGATGCGTATGGCGCAGTCGCAGAACAGCACCGTGGAGCTCACCATCAAGGCGACCCTCCTCCAAGGACTTGCCACCTATGGCGATGTCATGGTGGGCAACCGCGCCTTCGAGTTCTATAACGAGCGCAATCCCGAGGATTTCATCCAGATCCCCTGGGATGAGATCGACCGCATCGAAGCCGAGGTCATCGGACGCAAGATCGCCCGTTTCGCCATCTTCACGAAAGAGGATGGGCACTTCTCCTTCTCGACGCGCGATAACGCTGCGACCCTGCGTGCCCTGCGCGCCCATGTGCCCGAAAAGCGCATGCTGCGCAGCTTGGGCTTCTTCGATGTGGTACGGCTCGGGCTGCACAGGCTCCTCCATAGGGGCCGCCGCGCGTAGCGGCGGCCACCGATCTTCGCCGGCACCCCCGAGGGGGAGCCGCCGTTCCTCGCCCGGCGGCTCCGAGGGGGCAGCCGTTCATCCGTTGCGGCACCGTTCCCGCCCTCATATCGGCTGCTTGCGGGTATGCTTGACAAAGCGTCCGCAGAGATGGGAGCCGCCATGATCAAGCTCGTGCTGACCGACATGGACATGACCCTGCTTCCCTATGGGAGGCCGGCAAGCGACCGCGCCCTCGCCGCCATCCACCGGCTCGTCGACAGGGGCGTGTGCTTCGGCCCCGCCAGCGGGCGCGACTGGGACTCGGTCCTCGAATCGTTCAGGGGTGACGAGTCCTGCATGCAGACGGCCCTGCTCTCCAACGGCAAGAAGATCTATGCCCACGGCACCCTCGTCAACCAGACCTCGATGGACCGCTCCAACATCGTGACCATGGCCGAGATGGTCCATGACCTCCCGGGCGTCTATGTGAGCGGCCGGGGCGACAGGGGCGGCTTCATCTCCGGCTCCACCTACGAGAGCCTCATGGGCACCACCTGGGGGTCCCGTCGTGCGGACGAGCTCTGCGAGCCCGCCGACATCCCCGATTGGCCCATCGTCACCGCCGGGCTCCACTTCGAGGAGGGCTCCGAAGAGATCGACAACAACGAGTGGGCCGACAGGATACGCGCCGCCTGTCCCAAGCTCGACCTCATCTCGCCGGGGTCGCGCATGTTCGATTGCGTCCCCAAGGGCTGGTCCAAGGAGAGCGGCCTGCGCATCCTGCAGATCATCCTCGCCGTCGATGCGGACGAGGTCGTCTGCTTCGGCGATTCCGACAACGACTACAAGATCCTCTCGGCCGTGCCCCACTCCGTGGCGGTGGCCAACGCCAACGATCGCGTCCGTGCCGTCGCGCGCCATCATATCGGCTCCTGCGAGGACGATGCGGTCGGATACGCCCTCGAGGATATAGCCGATCTCGACGAGGGCGCCTTCGAGAAATGGGACCGCGCCTATCGGGGTGCCTGAGCCGGCTGCGGGTTAGGAAAGGTGGATGCCTTCCGCAACCGCTGGGTTCCGCTCTCCGATGGGCGCATGCGATGAGGTGCATGCCGCAGGGTACACCCATGTGCCCGATTGTGACAAGACAGTTAAAAAGAACTGGTGAAGAGCCTGTTTTAGCGTACCGGGCCCATCGTTGCCCTACACTTGACTCCATGTACATTTCCAGGTCCCTCTGGAGAAGAAGCTTGAACGAAGGAAGGAATCGCCATGACCAAGCTTTCCCGTAGGAATTTCCTGAAGACGCTCGGCGGCGTGGTCGTCGTCGGCAGCCTTGCGGCGTGCAACGGCGGCGGATCGGGCGACGGCTCCGATACCACCGATACCACCGGGACCACCGGCGCATTCGCCACCCCCGAGGAGGCCGAGGCCGCCAAGGCCGAGATCCGCAGGGCAATCGGCCTGCTCTTCGACCGCACCTACATCTGCGAGCAGATCGCCCAGGCGGATCAGATCCCTGCGAGCACCTTCGTATGCCAGGGTGTGGGCGAGCCCGACGGCTCCGATTTCATGCACAACGCCGGCCGCGGCAACGGCACCGGCTACTACGACGCCGGCCAGGAGGCCCTCGCCGCCAACTTCGAGGCGGCTGTCGATGTCCTCAAGAAGTACTACACCTACGATGAGGGCAGCGGGATGTTCACCGACTTCCCCACGATGACCTACCTCTACAACACCAGCGAGTCCCACAAGGCCATCGGCGAGTACCTCCAGAGCGCGCTCGCGGGCGTCGGCATCACCATGAATATGGAGAACCAGGAGTGGGCCACCTTCCTCAACACCCGTAAGGACGGCAACTACTCCATCGCCCGCAACGGCTGGATCATGGACTACACCGACCCGATCTGCATGCTCGATATGTGGACCTCCGGTTCCGGCAACAACGACGTCCAGTACGGCAAGGGCGCCCATGCCGATCTCGCCATGTACAACCTCGACCTCACCCCGTGGGGCTACGACACCAAGGTCGAGAACGGCACTTGGGCCGAGACCTTCGACGTCCTCATCGACACCATCAACAAGTGCTCCGATCAGCCCAAGCGCTTCGAGATGATGCACCTCGCCGAGGATATCCTCATGGATACCGGCTGCCTCTGCCCACTCTACTACTACACCAACCCCTACCTGCTCAACAAGGATGTCGAGGGCTTCTACGTCACGCCGCTGGGCTTCGCGCACTTCGAGAAGACCACCGTCGCGGGTGCCGGCGACTCCATCAACGTCACCTACGGCTCCGAGCCCGACACGCTCGACCCCGCCCTCAACTCCGCCGTCGACGGCGCCACCACGCTCGTCCACACCTTCGCCGGCCTCTCCAAGTGGGATCTCCAGCCCGACGGCACCTACGCCATCGCCCCCGAGTGCGCTCAGGAGATGGTCGAGGGCGTCGAGAACGAGGATGGGACCGTCACCTACACCTATACCCTCCGCGACGGCCTCACCTGGTCCGACGGCCAGCCGCTGACCGCCCATGACTTCGAGTTCGCATGGAAGCGCGCCGCCTCCGACGAGCTCGGCGCGGACTACGGCGAGATGTACTCCGTCATCGTCGGCTATCCCAACGACCTCGCCGTGACCGCCACCGATGACAAGACCCTCGAGGTCACCACGACCAACCTCATCGCATACTGGGACGAGCTCATGGCCTTCCCCGTGTTCTATCCGGTGCGCGAGGACGTCGTGTCCAACGAGTCTTGGGCAACCGATCCCGCCACCTACGTTTGCAACGGCCCCTACAGCATCTCCAAGTGGGATCACAACTCCGTCATCACGCTCACCAAGCGCGACGATTACTGGGATGCCGCCAACATCTCCATGTCCGAGATCAACTGGTACCTCTCCGATGACCATAACACCAACCTCGCCAACTGGGAGAACGGCGATTGGCACTACATCGACGAGATCCCCACGAACGAGATGGCCCGCGTCAAGGAGCAGTACGCCGACCAGTACGTCGTCGCCCCGTACGCCGGCACCTACTACGTCTGCTGGAACGTCAACACGGAGATCCTCCCCGCATAGTTCCCAGCGCCCGCATCGTGCTTCGGCATGCGCCCCCGGCATCGTGCCGGGGGCGCATCGTTTTTTGAATCGCAGGGGAGTCCTCTCTCTATTCAGGTCTCTATTCTTGCAGCACGATCCCCGGCGACTGTACAGTCGCGGGGGACTTTGCTGGGAAAACGCGTTGAGAAGGGCCTGCGCGCAAGGCTCGGAGAAACATTTGCCCAGCACGACCCTCGGTGACTGTACAGCCGATGGGAGCTTTGCTGGCGATAAGGAGCCAGGGTCGCTTGCCACGGTCTTGCAGGGCGTCTGCTTCCTGTATAGTTGGATGTCGATGGATGGGCGGGGGAGGTTTTATGGATGGGGTTCGCAGCTTCGGCGTGACGGTCAACGGATACGAGTATGAGGCGCGCTACAGTGCCGATACGGTCGAGGGGGTGTTCCTGCCCCTGCTGAGGCGTCTGAAGTCCCTCCAAGAACGCTTGGGCAGCCGTTTGGTGGTCTATCTCGCCGCCCCTCCGGGAGCCGGCAAATCGACCATCGCGACCGTGCTCGAGCTGCTCGCCAAGGAGGAGCTCGGCCGTGCTGTCTTCCAAGCGGTGGGCCTCGATGGGTTCCACTACCGCAACGATTATCTCAAGACCCATGCCATCTACCGGGATGGGAGACCCTTGCCGCTCAAGGCCATCAAGGGTGCACCCGAATCCTTCGATCTCGAACGGTTCTACAAGCACCTCTCCTCCCTGAAGGCCATGGCCAAGATGCCGTGGCCGGTCTACGATCGCACCATCCACGAGCCACGCGACAAGGGGACGTGGATCTACGCCGATATCGTGCTCATCGAGGGCAACTACCTGCTCCTCGACGAGGAGTACTGGGACGATTTCGCCAAACTCTGCGACTACAGCATCTTCATCCGCGTGGACGAGGGGGACGTGCGCGAGCGCCTCATCGCCCGCAAGGCCAAGGGGGGTATCTCCCGCGCGCAGGCCGAGGCCCACTACGAGCGCTGCGACGGCCCCAACGTGCGCCGCATCCTCGAACACGTCTGCGCGCATGACGAGGGATACCGTCTCGTTGAGCGGGATGGCGTGTCATCGCTCATGCCGGAAGGGAAGGACGGGGTGCCCAATGCATAGGGGCTTCATCAAGGGTGCGCTTCTCGGTGCCGGACTTTTGGGAGCGAGCTGTGCCGTGGTCGCCCCGCGCCCCCGCTCCTACGAGCGCGAGCGCATCTGGGCATATCTCAGGCGCTTCCGCTATGCGCACCGGGGCCTCCACGATCCTTCCCTCGGGATTCCCGAGAACTCGATTCCCGCCTTCGAGCGCGCGGCGGGCCTGGGTTTCGGATCCGAGCTCGACGTGCACCTCACATCCGATAGGCGCCTCGTGGTGGTGCACGACTCCGATCTGGCGCGCCTCACCGGCGAGCAGGCTATCGTCGAGGAGCTGTCTCTACCTGAGCTCGCGCAGCTCAGATTGGGCGGCACCGGGGAGCGCATCCCGCTCTTCTCCGAGGTGCTCGGAGTCTACGGGCGACAGGGTATGAAGATCCCGCTTATCGTGGAGGTCAAGACCAGGGACGATAATCATGCCCAGCTCGCGGCCGCCGTCATGGAGGAGCTTGATCGGCATGCCCTCATCTTCTGCATGGAGAGCTTCGATCCGCGCGTGGTGCAGTGGCTGCGGCTCAACCGGGGAGACGTGTTCCGCGGCCAGCTTGCGCAGAACTTCCTGCTCGCGGGCGACGGTACCGGCAGGGGACCGCTTGCGGATTGCGCGGCGACCCTGCTTGCGGCCAACGTCTTCACGCGGCCTGATTTCGTGGCGTATCGCTGGAGCGATAGGCTGATGCCGCCTGCGATGCTGTCAACCAGGGTCATGGGCGCCGCCTATGCGGGTTGGACGCTCCATTCCCCAGCCGAGCTGCTCGCCTGCGAGCGTAGGGGAGGGATAGGCATCTTCGAGGGATTCGTGCCCGATCCGCAGTCCTCTGCCTACGCGAACGACTGAAGCACCTTCGTCAGGAGCCTTTTGAGCTCGAGCGCCTCCTCAGGTGCGAGCTTGAGGCATCCTGCCATGCAGAAGGGCACATCGACGGCCCTCTTGCGCAGGTCGCGCCCTTCATCGGTGAGCGTTACGATAACGGCGCGCTCGTCTTCCTTCGATCGCTCGCGCTGTACGTAGCCATGGTTCTCGAGCCGCTTCAGAAGCGGCGTGAGCGTTGCGGAATCCAGGTAGAGCTTGGCTCCGAGCTCGCCTACGGTGATGCCGTCGTGCTCCCAGAGCGCCATCATGGCGACGTATTGCGTATAGGTGAGCCCGAGCGGGCCGAGCAGGGGCTTGTACTGGCGCGTGAGCTCCTTGGAGGCGGCGTAGAGGGGGAAGCACAGCTGATTCTCCAAAGCGAGCGGGTCGTAGTCCTCCATCGCGTCCACATCCTTTCAGAGCGCTATACAATCGCGCACGATTATATCATGTAGTTATGATACGCCTTTTCCGCAGGGTGCGGACGGGTGGAGAAGTTATACGCAACGTCTCTACGCAGCGTTGGCCGAACCTCATCCGGGATGCATCCCGCCATCTGTGCTTCCGAACTTTTTCCCCGTGTGCGAGATGGGCCTGCGCGAGGATTTTGCTCCGTTCAACTGGAGCGCTTGCCCCGTCCGCAAGCCTGCCGCCAGATCTTGGAAAGCGCATGGCCAGCACCTTCGGGATAGCCATGGGTTATCTACAGGGTTCGCGATGACAATCCCTTTAGGAGGAATCCGAGAGGGGAAGAAGGTTTCGCGACGATGTCGAGACGGATTCGTTTGGTGTTGGCGGCGCTCTGCGCTTTGGCATCGTGCGGAGCATGCCTCATCTACGGCGAGAGCATAAAGGCACGGGAGGAGCAAGCGCGGCTCGATGTCCTCGAACGCTACGGCGGGGAGGTCGTGACCCTGCTCGTCGCCACCCGGAACCTCGAATACGGCGACATCATAGATGCGAGCGCAATCGAAGCGCGCGAATGGCTGGCAGATCTTGCACCCGAGCAGGCGTTGGTACATCTCGAGGATGCCATCGGCAGGCAGGTCACGGTCCCGCTTGCCAAGGGGCTCCCGCTCACGCAGCTCAATGTCCGCGATGGCGCAAGCGGCCTCGATGTTCCCGCCGGGTTCGTTGCGCTCTCGCTCCCCCTGACCGATAAGCTCGGGCTCTCGAGGAATATCTCCGCAGGCACGAAGGTTGTTGCCTATTCGGTTGGCACGAACAGCACCGTGCTGCTCACCGGCGATGCGCTCATCCTCGCATCGCCGATCGAGACCACGGCCTTCTCCTCGATCCAGACGATATCGCTTGCCGTGCGACCTGAGGACGTGAGCGCCGTGCTGGGAGCAAGCGCGCGCGGCGACCTGCGGCTCGTGGTCCCCGCAGATGATGTCGAATTCGCACATGACGCCTCGGAAGGCGCTCCCGTGGATGTGCCTGCAAAGGACGGAGCCGTCGAGGGAACCTCCGCGCAGGAGGAAGCGCTCGGCGAGGATGCGCAAAATGGTTCCAATCCGTCGAGCGAGCCGGTCCCGTCCCGCGAGACGGTAGAGGAGAGCGAGGAATAGATGCAACCCGTCACCTGTTTCTGCTGCTGCCCGCCTGTCCGGCGAGGATCGGTCTCCGAAGCCGTGCATACGCTGTATCCCCATGCGGCCTGCATCTTCGCAGACTCCGCAGCGGAGCTCCGGGAGACGCTCATCGGGCAGGATGGGGGGATATGCATCGCGCTTGCAGGATACAGCGAGAGCGGCGTCTCGGATATCAACCTCTGCGCGGCCATCGCGCGCGATGGATGTGCGCACGAGGTGGTGCTCGCGGTGGATAGCGCCTCGGGATCGCTGCGCTCGCGTGCGAAGCGCGCCGGAATCTCCCGCATACTCGAGCCCGAGAAGATCCAATCCCATCCCGTGCGGGAAACAGAGGAACATACCATGCAGGTAGAGATGCGTCGCACGGAGCCTGCACGGGATGGGTCGGATGGGCGGGCCCCGCTTGTGGTGCTCTGCTCGGGTCGGGGCGGGGTGGGCAAGACCTCGCTTACCGCGACGGCAGCGCTCATCGCGGCGTCATGGGGCCTGCATGTGGGTCTCATCGACCTCGATCTTGCCAATGGCAACCTCTATACCTGCTTCGGTCTCAAACGCGGTGCGGATCTCGCCTCCCTTGCCGCGCCAGATCCAGAGGCGATTGCCAGCCTATCCCTTTCCGTCGGCGATTCGATCGAGCTCTGGGGTCCCTGCAGCCTCCCCGAATTGGCGGAGAAGGCCGCGCCCTTCGCGGATGCGCTCATAGACTGCGCGCGCTCGAACGCAGACCTCGTCTTGGCCGACACCGCCTCCACGACGACCGATGCGGTGGCCGGGGCCCTGCAACGTGCCGATCGGGTGGTTCTCGTCTACGATGGCCGCCAAGCCTCGCTTGCCGCCCTCGCCCGCTTGGGAGGGCTTGCCGTGCGTCTCGGGGTGGCACGCACCCGGATCATGCGGCTCGAGAACCATGCCGACCCGTATGCGAAACCCGACTACTCGTATGCGCGGGCGGAGATGGGGCTCGAGGTTGCCCGTCCGCTCAGGGTTTTCGAGGGCGGTCCGGAGGTGGCGCAGCTCATGGGAGAGGGGCTTGCCGGCGAGCTTGCCCGGTACTCCTGCGATTTCACGCGATCGGTCGCCTCGTGCCTCGCCCAGATCCTGGCCGAGCTCGGCTGCCTTCCCGACTGCGAGGCGGCGCGCAGGGCCTCCCGCGAGCCTTCGGTCAAGCGGAGGTTCTGGCGCTTCTCGCGCGGCAGGGAGGTGGGCTAGATGAGCGTGCTCGAACGTGTGAGAGCCCAGGGATCGGTATCTGCCCACCCGGCTGCGGAGCATCTCATCGAACAACGCAGGTGGCTCAAACGTGCGCTCATCGATCGCTTGGGCCTCGAGGCCGTTGCTGCCGAGATCGCCCAAAGCCCCATCGAACGTGCACGTGCCGAATTCGAGGTGGCATGCCGCTCGATCCTCAATACCCGGGACGATCAGGTGCCTTCCGAGCATCATGATATCTTGGTCGGGCAGGTGCTCGATGAAGTCTGCGGCCTCGGCCCCATCCAACCCCTGATGGACGATGAGAGCGTGAGCGAGGTCATGATCAACGGTCCCAAGGCGCTCTTCTTCGAGCGGGATGGCCGTCTCGAGGCCTCTGCGCATACCTTCGACTCGGAAGAGCAGGTGATGATCGCGCTCGACAGGATCCTCGCCCCGCTCGGCCGCCGTCTCGATACGAGCAGCCCCATCGTGAATGCCCGCCTCGGCAACGGCGACCGCGTCAATGCGGTCGTCTCCCCCGTGGCACCCCAGGGTCCTGCGGTGAGCATCAGGAAGTTCTCCGGCCGCATCAGCTCGCTCAAGCGCCTTCAGGACTTGGGAGCGCTGCCCGATTGGTATGCATGGCTCCTCTCGTGCGCGGTGAAGATGCGGCAGAGCATCGCGGTGGCAGGAGGGACGGGCTCGGGGAAGACCACCCTTTTGAACGCCCTCTCCTGCGAGATAGATCACAGCGAGCGCATCGTGACCATAGAGGATTCCTGCGAGCTCAGATTCGACTCCCACCCCCATGTGGTCCCGCTCGAGGCGCGTGATGCCTCGATCGAGGGAACCGGCGCGATCACCATCCGCGATCTGGTGAAGAACGCCCTGCGCATGCGCCCCGACCGCATCATCGTGGGAGAGGTTCGCGGCGAGGAGGCCATCGACATGCTCAACGCCATGAACACGGGTCACCCCGGCTCGCTTACAACGCTCCACGCAGGAGATGCCCGCGAGGCAGTCTCACGCCTCATCCTGATGGCGCGTTTCGGCATGAATCTTCCGTCGGAGCTGATCGAAGAGCAGATCGCAACGGCCCTCGACCTCCTGGTGATGTCGTGCCGTCTTTCCGATGGCAGCAGGAGGATCGGCTCGATGTCGGAGATCGTGCGCTCCGAACAAGGCCGTGTCGAGCTTTCAACCTGCGTTTCCTTCGATCCCGGAAGGGGGGCGTGGCGGCTTGAGCGCCTGCCCGCCTTCGTCGGGAGGGCAGAGGAAATGGGGGTTGCTTCCGCAGGGGAGGTGCAGGCATGGCAATCGCGGCTCTCCTAGGATCAGCGCTTGCGGCATTCGCAGCGGTTTCGGCGATCCTCCCACACGATGCGGTTCCAGGCAAGATCCTCATGCGCATCCTGCGCCATCTCGCATGGCTCCTACGCGGTGCCGTGCAGAGGGTCTCGCGTACGCCTTTGGTGGAGCTTCTGCATGGATCCGATGATGCGGCGCTTGCCGCCCGTGATCTGGGCGGATGGCTCCGTGCCAAGGGAGTCGCATGCTCGTCTCCGGAGTCCGTATCCGTATTGCTGATCATCGCCCTCGCATCGATCCCCTGCGGAATCGTCCTGGCGGGCTCGTGGCTGGGTGCCGTTATCGGTGCGGGGACCTGCGCCTTGGGTATCAAGGCCTATGCCGTGCGGGTGCGCCGCATGCGGGCCCGAGCCCTTTCCTCCGAGATGCCCGCCGTGTTCCGCTCGCTTGCCGTATCGCTCGGCTCGGGCCTCACGCTCTCGCAGGCCATCGCCTATGTCGGCTCGCGCGAGGAGAGCGTGGCCGCGCCCGCTTTCGCCCGCTGCTCTCTCAAGCTCATCTGCGGCGAACCCTACGAGGAAGCGCTCGAGGGTCTGGGCTGCGAACTCGATACGCCGGGTATCGGCCTCCTCTCGAGCGCCCTGGCGATCTCCCATCAGACGGGAAGCCCCCTCCAGAATCTCTTCATGCGTTCAGCGCGGCTTGTCGAGCGCGCCGGGGAGCTGGAACGCCTGCTCGCGGTTAAAACCGCTCAGGTTCGCCTCTCGGTGCGTATCGTGTGCTTGCTCCCGATCGTCCTCGTGGGGCTTCTCCTGGTCATCTCCCCCGATTTCCAGAAGGGCGTCACCACGCCCGCCGGCCTCATCTCGCTCGGTCTCGCATGCTGCATGGATGCGGCTGCCGTTCTCATCGTGCGCCATCTCTCGAGGGGGCTTCTCTGATGCTGCTCGTAGGTGCAACGGCGATCCTCGCGGGCGCTGCGGCGCTCCTCGCATCCGATGCCGGATCCGTGCGTCCCGTGTCCTTGGGCGCTTTCGGCACGCTGATAGATGGTTTGAAGCGGCTTCGACCGGTAGGGGCATACCTCGAGCATGAGCGCGCGGGGAGGCGCAGGCATGCCTGCCTCGTCCAGCTGCCGACGCTGCTCGATGTGCTGACGCTCGGCCTTTCCGCAGGCCTATCCTTCGACGCCTCCCTCGAGCTCTATTGCACGCGTTATAGCGATGATCTTGCCGAGGCGCTTGGGGAGGCCATGGTGTCGTGGCGCATCGGGCTGCTATCGCGCTCGGAGGCGCTCTCAGCGCTCGCCAAGCGCCTCGACGTTGCCGCGCTCCAGCGGTTCGCCTCGACGGTCTCCGAGGCGCTCGTCTTCGGATCTCCTTTGGCGGAGGTGCTCGAGCATCAAGCCCAGGCCATCCGTGATGAGCACCGTTCCCATATCGAAGAGGAGATAGAGAAGGTGCCGGTCAAGATGCTCATACCCTTGGGCACCCTCATCGTCCCCGCCATGCTTCTGGCAATCCTCGGCCCGCTGATGGGACCGGCGTTGCGAACCGTTTGAAACCGTACCGCATGAGAGGAGAAGGAATGGACGGCACCAGATTGATCGATTTCTCGAAGGGACTGCT
The DNA here is from genome assembly GCA_004010535.1 of Coriobacteriales bacterium OH1046. GTDB lineage: Bacteria > Actinomycetota > Coriobacteriia > Coriobacteriales > Atopobiaceae > RUG721. Next base: position 153,024 of record RQYE01000003.1, read on the forward strand.
CAAGAACGAGTCGGGTCAGGGCACGACCGAGTACGCCATCCTCGTGGGCGTTCTGGTCGTCATCGCGATCCTTGCCATCCTCGCATTCAGGGAGAAGGTCGGCGAGCTGTGGAACGCCATCGCCGAGGGCATCAATTCGCTGTAGCCGTTATCGTGGGGGCCTGTTTCTGCGCCACCCTGATGCTGGCTGCCCGCATGTGCGCCTCGGAACCCCTTGCCGACGCGTCCGCTGTTGCCGCATCTGCGCCGGAAGACACCGTGGAAGCGGCGTCCTTCCCATCGGCGGATGTGGAGATCTCATCCCAGCCGCTCGAACAGGAGGCCGGGGAACGGCTCGCGGCATATGGCCGGGAAGACGGGTGCTCGTTGGAGTGCGCAGGCTACCTCGATCTCTACGGCAATGCATGGGGATGTCTCGTCCAAGGCGACGGCTGGGTGGAGATCCTCGTCATCCGCCACGCGTCGGACGATACGTGCTCCGTCCAGACTATCCGGCTATCCGTCCGGCAATGAGAGGAGAATCGATCATGCTCGCGCTCGCACGCGGTATCGACGGGCAATCCACGCTGGAATACGCCCTTATCACGTTTGCCCTGCTGGCAAGCATCGCGGTGCTGGGATTGCTCGTGGGCTTCATGCGGGCTCCCGCAACGTTCGGGGAGATCATCGGGAGTTCCGCGCATGTGCTGGCGGGCTCCGACATGCTCGGCGCGGTTCAGGATCTGGCGGTGTTCTGAGATGGCCCCCGCGCTTCTCACGCGCTCCGACGGGCAGGCGACGGTCGAGGCGGCATTCCTCGTGCCGACGCTGCTCCTGACGATGGGGCTTCTGCTGGAACCCGCATGCCTCCTCTATACGCGCATGGTCATGGGTCAAGCCGCCGCTGAGACGGCCCGGCTGCTCGTCACCTCCTCGGGGTCCCCCGAGGTATCCAAGCTGTTCTGCCTGCGGCGTCTCGCGGCGATTCCCGAAGTGAGCCTGTTCCACGTTGGCGGATCCGATGATTGGGATATAGAGCTCTCGAAGGATCGGGGAGCGGTGAGCGTGTCGATACGCGGGCACGCGCGCCCGTTGCCGTTGCTCGGCCTGCTTGCAGGCGGCGTCCTTGGATATGACGGGCAGGGCGTCATCCTCTCGGTGCGCTATGAGGCGACGCTTCGGCCGTCGTGGTTGGGAGGCGATGCCCATGACTGGGCAACCGTCTGGGATGGGTAGGAGGAGCGTGCGGCCCCTGGCGCTGTTCCTCGATGGAGAGGGCGGTTACACGACGGTCGCCATGGCGCTGGCACTGCTTTTGAGCATCACGCTGGTGCTTTTCGCAGGACGGGTCCAGTGGGGCCTTTCCCGTGCGGCCGAGGTGCAGGAAGTCGCCGATGCCTGCTCCATGGCGGGATCGAACGTGGTCGCGAGATACGCGACCTGTGCGCAGGTATGCGATGCGCTCATCCTGTCCATGGGTCTTGCCGGGATGGTGACCTGCGGGGCGGCGCTGGTTCTCTCGGCGGTGCCCGGAGCAGGCCCCGTGGCGGCAGAGACGCTCGAGAAGGGGATATCGCTCCTCGAAACACGGGCCGATTTCGCCCAAAGCGCCGTGCGCGGCCTCGCGGCGCTCGAAAGGCTCGTGCCTGCCCTGGTCATGCTCAACTCGACCGCAACGGTCGAGGCGAACGAGGGGGAGGGCCTGACGTATGCGGGGATCGCCGTGCCCGTTCCGCTCGAAGGGCAGAGCGATTTCTCGAGCCTCGGGACAGAGATCGATACCGGCTCGCTGGAGCGGAAGGCGCATGAGATGCAGGAGGCGAGCGAACGTATCGAGGAGGCCCGTACACGTGCGGATGGCGCCCTCATGAGGGGCTGGATGGCCGATTGCGGGCACCGGCCCCGCTGCATGCGCGAGCGGGCGTCCACGCTTGCCGGCTTGACAGGCGGACAGAATCCGGACTATGCGAGCTACGAGTCTTGGACCTTCGGCGCGGCGCTCGTCCGTGCGCGAACCTATTATCCGATGAGGAGGAATCTCGACGGCCCCGAGAACGGAACCGTGGAGGCGCTGGTCGATTCGTGCGTGCGGAAGGCGTTCTACGGCTATGCGATCGAGCGGCTCTCGATGGCCTCCTACGTCGAGCGTGCGGACGGGGGCGTGGACATGCAGCTTCCCGAGTTCCCGCATAACACGGCCGAGACGCGCTCCACCAGCCTCTATACCGAGGCCCTCTGGCCGTGCACGGTCGAGGGTGGGCGTGTGCTGCATGCGACGCTCTCATGTCCCGGCGCGACGGGCCCCGCCGACGGCTATGCCTCGCTTGCGCAGCTCGATGCGGGGGACGTGTCGCGCTGCGAGATCTGCCAGATGGATGTGACCGATATGGGCAGGGTGGCTGCGGCATCGACGAGCATCGATAACGGATTCGAGCATTACTGGAGGGAGGTCGTGAGGGCATCCCGTGATTATGAGCAGGCGCGAAACGAGCGCGTCGAAGCGGAGGCGCAGCTCGAAGGCATCGCCCAGGAGGGTACCGACTTGTTCGGCGAGGCCTTGGACCGGCTCAGGGTCCCGCGCCCCCATATCGTCCCGCCTGGAGCATGGGGCTGTGTGGCGCTTGTCGCGCGCACGGAGACGGAGTCGATCCCGGAAAGCCTGGGCGGGACGTTTTTGGATGCGGGCGCACTGCCGCCCGGTGCCGCCCTCTCGGCGGCCATGCTTGCCCCTGATGAATCCCAGGATGGCAATTCGGTTCTCGCGCATCTATTCGATGGGCTTTCGGCCCGCAGCCCCGCGCTGTCCGGGGTGTTGGGCGATGCCGGGCGTCTGTGGGGAACGCTGATCGAGTCCTACGGCTCCTCGTATGACGGGCTTGCCCGAGATTCGTCGGATTTCCTCGATCGGATCGATGGGGTGTTCGGCGGTTCGGTCGGAGCTTGGGTGCGCGATACGGTGGAGGGGCTGGTGAGGGATGCGGGTTTGGAACCCAGCGATATACGCATGCTCAAACCCGTTCTGGTCTCGTCCGCCGAGGTGTTCGAGGGGGCTGGATTGGAGGGTGTCGCCCGCGCCCAGCAGCTTATCCTCGCGCTCGGGCAATCTCCCGATATCGGGGCCATCGCGCGTGCTCTGGGTGTCGATGTCCCCGGAGGGTGGGGCGGGGGCACCATCACCATCGCCGAGCTGCCCATCCCGGGGACGGGGCAGGCCATCCCGCTCGACGTGGATCTTTCCGAGCTGGCGGGCGCGCCATGAGCATGCCGGGAAAAAGCCGATCTCTATCCAGCTCGGAATCGGGTCAGATGAGCGTCGAGCTTGCATCGATCATCCCCCTTGCGATCGTGGTCGCGATCACCATGGCGAACATCATGGGGTATCTGATCTGCTGCGCCGTGTTCGATAGGGCGAGCTTGGATGCCGTGCTCGCGCATGGGGTGTCTCCCGCAGGCCCCCAAACGGAGCTCGCGGCTGTTGCGGAGGTGGAGTCCGCCATCGAGGAGGCCATGGGAGAGAACCCCGCCATCTCCGTCGAGGTGTCTGCCGCAACGCTGTCCGTCCCATCGGGTTCGCTGGTGAGCTTGAGCCCTCATCTGACGCGCTTCACCTGCACCCTGCACTTCAGGCCATGGCCGCAGCGCCTGCGTTTCGCCGGCGCATCCATGGAGGCGCCGTTCGAGATCGTCCATACGAGATCATTGGTCGTTGACCGCTATAGACCGGGAGTGGTGATGTAGATGTGCCGTGTGAGCTTGTCGGCAGATTCGAGACCGCATGAGGCTATCGCCTTCCAGGTGCTGGCCACGTGGTTCAAGCGTCTCAAAGGGCTCTTGGGAACGTCCGAAGACGCCGATCCTGTCGCTTTGGTGCGCTGCGGGTCCATCCATACCTTTGCGATGTCCTATCCCATCGACATCGCCTTCGTCGATGAACGCGGCTGGATCATCGGTGCCGTCAGGTCCCTTGCCCCCAATAGGGTCGCCTCGAGTCCCGGCGCGTTCATCACGCTGGAGAGGCCTGCCGGCGAAGGGCCCTGGTTCGAGGAAGGGGAGCGCGTGAGCATGTGCTGTGTCGCGGGTTGACGAGGAAGGGGAAAGATATGGGAACATTCGGAACCAAGATCTGCCCGCAGTGCGGACAAGAGCTGTTCAACGACATGGACAGGTGCTACGGCTGTCTCTATTCATTCGAAAACCGCGTCTCCGATAGCCCGAATCCGCTCCTATCGTTACCGGATATCGATGGGGGAGAAGAGGCCATGCCCGCTGCAACCGAGGGTGCGGCGGGCATGATGCTGCGCATCTCGACAGATGACGCCCAAACGACCGTCCCGGTTCCCGCAGGCGGCCTCACCATAGGACGCGATGCCCTTTGCGATGTCGTGCTCAAATCGCGTGCGGTATCCAAGCGCCATGTGCGCGTCGTCCCTTTGAGCTCGGCGGTCATCGTCGAGGATCTCGGCTCAACGAATCCTGCGTGCTACAAGGGCCGCGATATCGGCGAGGCGGCCGTCGTCCATGTGGGAGAGGGCTTCGATATCTGCGGGACGACGTTCACGGTCGTGGTGTGAGTTGGTTGTGCGGATTGCCCGGATGAAGCCTTCCGGGAGCCGCACCCCGCTTCCGAAGACGGTAAGGAGCGCGCCTCCATGGGGTATGCTTGTACAGAACGCGTCTGTCCATGCATCATTTGGGAGGTGGTGCCATGACGAGTCGTCGGGCACGCATCGCGAGCGCATGTATCATCTGCATGCTCATGCTTATCGTGAATCTGGGGGTCGCCACGCCCGCTCTCGCGCGCGAATACTCGATCCCGCAGGTGGACATCGATGCCACGATAACGGCCGATGGATCGCTCGAGGTTCGCGAGGAGCGCGTCTTCTCCTTCGACGGCAGTTTCAATGGCGTGTATTGGAACCTGCCCCAGGGCGAATTCCAAGGTCGCGACGTCACCGTGGACGTCATCTCCGCAGGGGAGATCGAGGGAGGCCGAAAGACCGCCTACGAGCTCACCGATTCCGGTGACGATCGGACCTACTCCATCGAGGAGTACGGGTCGAGCTTGCGCCTCAAGATCTACGCGCGCCACAGCGACGAGGATGCGCATTTCATAATCACCTACCGCATCAACAACGTGGTCCTGCGCCATGCCGATGTCGCAGAGCTCTACTGGCAGTTCGTCACCGAGGGATGGGATGTGGAATCGCAGAACATCTCCTGCGCGATCCATCTTCCGGTTCCCGAGGGCCAGTCGGTCGTGCCCGAGGACACCGTGCGTGCGTGGGGCCACGGCCCCCTCGATGCATCGCTCGCCTTCTCGGGCAACGACATCGTCTATACCGTTCCCGGCATAGGCAGCTCCGAGTTCGCCGAGGCGCGCGTGGTCTTCCCCGAGTCGTGGATTCCCGGTGCCGTGCAGGACTCCTCCTCCGCGCTTGCGGATATCCTCCAAGAGGAGCAGCGCGAGGCGGACAAGGCCAACAGGCAGCGCATGAACGCCCGCATCGTCTATTTCGGCTCGATGGTCGTCGCCGGCGGTGCGGCCGCAGCCTCGGTCATCTTCGCCCGGATCAAGCGCAAGTCCTATAACGAGGCCATCAAGCCCCGATTCGATGACGATTACTTCCGCGATGTTCCCACGGATGACCATCCTGCGGTTCTCGGGGCGCTCTACCATGGCGGAACCGCTGTTCCGGAGTGCTTCACGGCAACGCTCATGGATCTCACGAATCTGGGCACCATTGCTCTCCAGCATGTGAAGATCAAGCACGACGGTTTGTTCGGCTCGCGTCTCGAGGGCGATTACCGCCTCGTCCTGAACAAGCCCATCCCCCCGGAGAAGCCCAACGCCACGAGATCCGAACGCGATGCCGGAAGGATCAACCGCAAGGCGATCGATCTCATGTTCGAGAAAGTCGCCCTCGGCATGGCCGACAAGGACCACGCGCCGGGGACCTATCCGCCGCTGTATTTCTCGAGCATCGAAGATTACGCAAAAGAGCATGCATCATCCTATGAGCGGGCCTACGATTCTTGGAAGGGTTCCGTCGAGACCGCATACGAGCAGCGTTTCGCCACGGGCGGCACCGTGGTCGAGCTCCCCGCATCCGCGCTCGTGGCCGCAGGCGTCGCCGATATCGTGCTCGCCGCCCTCTTCTTCTTCATCTCCATCGTTTTCGGGATGCCCTTCCCGCTCATCATCGCCTTCTCCGCCCTGCTTGTTGCAAGCGGCGTCTACGCGATCGTGTGCGGTGCGAACAGGGAGCGTGCCAACGAGGAGGGGCGGGAGACCAAGGCGAAACTCGAGGCGCTGCGCCGATGGCTCAAGGACTTCACCCGCCTCGACGAGGCCATCCCCACCGATGTGGTCCTCTGGAACCGCCTGCTCGTGATGGCCGTCGTCCTCGGTGTTTCCGAGGAGGTCATCAAACAGCTCGAGACGGTGCTTCCCGAGGTCATCCACAGCGATTATCTGAGCCCCACCTATGGCTGGTACTATGCGTCGTCTGTGAACTCGCTCAGCCCCGCCCGTGCGTTTTCCTCGGCGGTCTCCACCGCGCATTCCGTCTCCACGGCATCTACGGCCAGCTCCAGCTGGAGTTCGGGCGGCGGAGCCTTCTGACATTGCGGGGCGAGTTGTCTAGAGCGATCCCTCGACCTCGGAGATAAGCGCGATATTGGCCTGCTCGGTATCGTTGAGCAGGCCGCTTTGCGCGTCGAACTCTTCGGGCGTGTAGCGCTGCTCGTACCAGTCCTGGCCGTCGAAATAGGCTTGGAGGGTCGAATCGTTGAAGCCGCGTCCGTGTCGGGCGTAGATCTCGTTCCGCGCGATCTCGAGATCCCATTCAGAAAGGCCCTCGAGTTCCTCGGCGGTGTAGAGGCGCGCGTCGCTGTCGGGAAGGATGAAACCGCTCTCATCCTCGGAATCCCTCTCATCTTTCTTCGCGTCATCGTAGGCGTTGTACGCGATGACAGCTTCTTCTTCCCGGGGATTGTCTTGTGCCGAGAGCTCGCGGATAGGCGGGATGGCGCCGATGGCAGGGAGCTCCTCGTCGGGATCCTTCTCGGCGATTGTCGGGATGGGGGAAGGAGGCGGCTTGATGATGCGGGGCAGGATCACCAGGAGGAGCATCGCCAGCGCCAAGGTCCCCAGCACAGCGGTGACGAACCTGCTGGATCGCGCGTCCTTGCGGCGCGTGCTGTAATTGCGCTCCACGGGGGAGATGCCTGCGGGCGGTGCGTCCTGTCCTCCGTCGCGTGCGGCGGGGCGGGCAGCGGTATGCTTGATCTCATCGAGTGACTTGAGGGCAGCCTCGATCTCGGCTTCCTCGCGCACCTTGTCCTCTTCGCTCATGAACGGCTGGATGACGGCGGAACCGCACTGCGGGCAGAATGCTGCGCCATCTTCGACTGTCCGACCGCAACTCGAGCATATCATGCCTGAGCCCATCCTAGGAGACGAAAGGCCTCTACCAGAAAACACCTTCACCATACCATGCCGCAGGCGCTATGCGCAGGGTTTCACAGTTCTTTCGTCAGGAGGCGCGTGCCTAATCCACGATCGTGACCGAGGCGATACGCGGCTGGTTCTCGGGCAGGACCGTGCCGTTGTCGTCTTCGACAGGCGTGTGCGCGCAGATGGCATCCACGATCTCCATGCCACCCGTCACCGTGCCGAATGCCGCATACTGCCCATCGAGGCTATGGTTGGTCTCCTGCATGATGAAGAACTGCGACGAAGCGCCGTTGAAGTCGTTTCCGGGACGTGCCATCGAGATGACGCCGCGCACATGGGCGAGGCCGTTCTCATAGCCGTTGGCGGAGAACTCGCCCACGATGGTCTGATCGGAACCGCCGGTGCCGTCGCCGTTCGGATCGCCGCCCTGGATCATGAATCCGGCGATGATGCGATGGAAGGTGAGGCCGTCGTAGAAGCCGCTCTTAGCGAGGTCCATGAAGTTCGCAACCGTGATGGGCGCCACATCCGCATTCAAGGCGGCCTCGATGGTGCCATGACCCTCGACCTCGATTCGGGCATGATGCACGCCGGAGACCGCATCTTCCGTCTCGCCGTCCTGCGTGCCGGTTCCGGTGGGAGCATCCCTTTCCCCATCCGATGCGCAGGAGATGAAGGACAGGGCAGCACCGGCAACGCAGCTTGCGAGGAATGCGCGGCGTGTGAGAATATGGGTAGGAGTCATGACGGCGCCTTTCGATGAATGCGATTCCAAAGGCACACGATACCACACCCGCATGCTCGCATACGGCTACCATAGGGGAGGGCGTGCAAGCTGCGGATAACCGGACGGGAGAAGGCCATGAGATTCTTCAAGCGCGAGCGCCGTACGGCCAAACCGCTGTCCGATACGAGCAAACGGCTCGCCGTGCGCTTCACGGGCACTGTCCAAGGCGTGGGGTTCCGCTGGACCTGCCGCGAGATCGCCAACGGGCGCGGGCTGACCGGCTGGGTCCGCAACGAGTTAGACGGCAGCGTCTCGCTCGAGATCCAAGGCGAGGCCGAGGACGTGGCGGTGTTCTTCACGGAGCTCGCCAAGAGCTACGAGAGCCGCAGATTCTCCTTCGGCTTCACCATCGACAGGAAGGACGAGATCCCGCTTATCCCCGGTGAGGCCGATTTTGCCGTGGTGTTCTGATACGCACGTGAAACAGCCGGAACTTCCTGCTTGTATTGCGTCGGCAGTTTGGTATAGTGAATAGGCTGACTTGAGAGGCATCCACGGCTGGGTAGCTCAGTTGGTAGAGCAGGGGACTGAAAATCCCTGTGTCGGGGGTTCGACTCCCTCCCCAGCCACCAGTGCATCTTCCGAGGTCAACCGCATGATTCGGTTGATTTTTCCTTTGATTTTTCCTGTTATCGGGGTCTTCTGCGGCATGCGTTGCCCCCTGTGGATGCAATTCCCGTGCCCAATCTTCAAAAAAGTGGGCATTTACGTGCTATAATACCAATTGCATCAATCTAATGCAAAGGAAGAGGATCGCTATGTACGCCGTTGGCGAGTACATTGTCCATCCGGGGCAGGGCGTCTGCCTCGTCGACGAAGTATCGGCTGGGCCCGGTGCCAGCTACCAGCTGTTTCCCGTGGGCCAGCGCCGTCCCCTGCGCATCAGCTTCCCCGTCGCATCCGAGGATCGCCTCCGCCCCGTGCTCTCGCGCGACGAGGCCTCCGCGCTCATCGACTCCTATCCCGCCCTCGAGGTCGACACCTTCTCCGCTAGGAGCAGCTCGCTTGAGGAGGAGCACTTCAAGACCGAGATCCGCGAGGGCAGCTGCCTCGACTCGGTCCGCATCGTCAAGACCTTCCGCGAGCGTATCGCCGAGGTCAGGGCGCATAACAAGAAGCCTCCCGTGGCCTATGAGCGCATCCTCAAGCAGGCGCGCGAGCGCTCCCTCACCGAGCTCGCCGTCGCACTCGAGACAACGACGGAGGATGTCCAGACCCTCTTCATGGACCGCATGGGCGAGGAGCCTGCGGAGAACTAGGCCTCCTGCGCTCGGTTAACGGCTCTGGAAACAATTGCAGACGTCTTATGGAGAGTTGAGGCGCTCGTATACGATGAGGCGCAGTACGCCTGCGTGCATGCCCCCGCGTATGAGAGAGAGGTGCTGCCATGACCGAGAACCGCGACGCGAGATCACGCTACATCTACCCATACCCCTCCACCGCCTTCATGAGGGGCGAGGATAGCTATCCCATGCCCTCCAAGGGTTTGGGGCGCACCCCCGTCTCCGATCAGCTCTACGAGGGTTATGGTGCCCTCGACAAGGTTCCCGCCGAGCTCTTCGAGCGCTATGATGTCAAGCGGGGCCTGCGCAATGCCGACGGCTCGGGCGTGCTCGTAGGTCTCACCACCATCTCGAACGTCCACGGCTACAACAAGGCCGATGGCGAGCTGATCCCCGATGAGGGCCAGCTCACCTTGCGCGGCTACCATATCGGCGACCTCGTGAACGCCGCTCAGGCGGAGGGCCGCTTCGGATACGAGGAGGTCGCCTACCTCCTGCTCGCGGGCTCGCTCCCCACGTCGGCCGAGCTCGATGACTTCAAGGCGCGTATCGGCTCCATGCGCCCGCTCCCCGAGGGCTTCTTCGCCTCGTTCCCGTATCGCACCCATGCGCACTCCATCATGAACGTGCTCCAGAGCGTCACCCTGAAGCTCTACGCCTACGATCCCATCCCCGATGACATCTCGCCCGAGCACGAGATCGACATCGCGCTCTCGCTGCTCGGGCGGTGGCCCCGTGCCGCGGCTGTGGCGCATGCCGCCTACATTGCGGGTCAGGGAGCCCATGAGCTCGTGGTGCCGCCTGCGTGCGAGGAGTATTCCATGGCCGAATCCATCCTCGACGACCTGCGCGGCGACGAGGGCTTCACGCGGGACGAGGCGCTGCTTTTGGATGTCATGCTCATGCTCCATGCCGAGCATGGCGGCGGCAACAACTCCACCTTCGCCACACGCGTGCTCTCGAGCACCGACACCGATGCCTACTCGGCCTATGCCGCGGCCATCGGCTCGCTCAAGGGTCCCAAGCACGGCGGCGCGAATGCCAAGGTGGGGGAGATGTTCGCAGACATCGCCGCCCACGTGTCCGATACCTCAAACGACGATGAGCTCGCCGCCTATCTCGCCAAGATCCTCAGGCGCGAGGCCTTCGACGGAAGCGGCCTCATCTACGGGCTCGGCCATGCGGTGTATACGGTGACCGATCCCCGGGCGGAGCTGGTCAAGAAGTACGCCTGCAAGCTCGCCGCCGAGAAGGGCCAATCCGAGCGCTTCGAGCTCATCAAGAGCGTCGAGCGTCTCGGTCCCCAGCTCATGCGCGATGTGCGCGGCATCACCAAGCCCATCTCGACCAATGTCGATATGTATACCGGCTTCGTCTATTCCATGCTCGACATCCCCGAGGATATGTTCACGCCCATATTCGCGATAGCGCGTCTTTCCGGTTGGGCTGCGCACCGCATGGAGGAGCTCTACGGTTCGGCACGCATCATCCGTCCCGCATACAACTCCTTCATGAGCGACAAGCCCTACCTGCCGCTTGCCGAACGGTAGGGCCGTCATGGGAACGTGTCCGATGGGGATCGTCTTCTGCGACTTGGACGATACCTTCCTGTCGACCGAGAAGGTGCTGATCGGACGCAATATGGCCGCTCTTGACGAGTTGGCCCGCTGCGGTATCCCCTTCGTTCCCTGCACGGGCCGCAGCCTGAACGGCGTCGAGGTATACGCCGAGCTCGTCGGCCATCCTGCCGTGCGCTACGCCATCACGTCCACCGGTTCCGTTGTCTACGATCTGCGTACCCGCCGGGTGATCCATGCGCGTGCCTTGGGCCGCGAGCGGACGCTCGCCCTCCACGAGCGCGTGGAAGATCTCGACGTGAGCTTCGATATCTTCGCAGACGGGAGCGTGATCTCGGAGCGCTGGCGCTACGAGCGCCTGAAGGGCTATCGTTTGGATGCGCCCATGCAGAGCCATGTCCTGCGCTCGCGTACGCCCGTGGACCTCTCGGTGCCCGAGATCGCGGAGCGCTCCCGGATCGTCGAGCGGGTCAGCATCTTCAACCGCATGGATGGCGCGGGCTTCGAGCAGGGCCGCCGCGTGAGGGAAGCCGTCGAGGCCATGGAGGGCCTGCGGTGGACGAGCGCGCATCCGGCATGCACCGAGGTCATCGACGAGGCATGCTCGAAGGGCGAGGCGCTCTCGTGGCTCTGCGACCACGTGGGTATCGAGCAATCGTCGTCCGTCGCGTTCGGTGATTCCGGCAACGATCTCGAGATGATCGAGGCGGCGGGTATCGGCGTCGCGATGGGGAATGCCGAGGAGGCCGTCAAAGACGCCGCCGATCTGATCGCGCCCGCCAATGACGAGGCGGGCGTCGCGCGGGTGCTGGAAGATCTCATGCAGGCCGGCGTATAAACGCTAGGCGCCATTCACGAGCTTCTCGATGAGGGTGTGGAGATGGGCGGCGTGATCGCCCGACTCGACCACCACGAGCACGGTATCATCGCCGGAAACCGTGCCGAGCGTATGGGCGAGCCCGGCCCCGTCGATAGCGGAGGCAACGCCCGATGCGGTGCCGGGGTTGCATTTGATGAGCAGGAGGTTGTCGGCGCGCAGGACCTCGTTCACGAATTCGGAGAGCATCCGCTGCAGGTGAAGATCCTCGGAGAGGACATAGATACCCTCGGGAAGCTTGCGCAGCCCCATATCGGTGATATCGCGCGAAACGGTTGCCTGCGTGCAGTTGAAGCCCCGGGCTTCGAGCTCATCGACAAGCGCGCGCTGGGTCCTGATGGATTTAGACCGGATGATGTCGCGGATGGCATCCTGCCGTTTGTTGCGATGTCTCACGATATCCTCTTTCTGAATAAGCCGACGCTATTATACCGCTATTATTGTATATTTTTCGTAAAACCCGCTTAACATCATAGAATGATATGCACGCCCTTCCTTGGTGGCCTGTATGAAGAGTGCTAGAGTATGTGCAGATGACTATGATGCCGGCTGTCTGAGGGATGAGGCATGGATTATTCACAGCGCACAGGCCAGACGCGTAGTCCGCTCTCGGATAATCGCGGATCGGCGCACCGTCGCGGCAGCGGCTCCTATCGCACGGGGCGTCCTTCCGGAGGCGGAGGCAATCGCTATCGGCTGAAGTCCCGCAACATCCGCTTCCGGGGGAAGGGTTCCGGTCTCCTGGCACGTTTCGCGCGGTTCTCGCCGCGTCAGATCGTGATGATCGTGCTCGGCCTCGTGCTCGCCATCCTGGTGATTTTCCTGATATCGAGCTGCGTGCGCAGCTGCAAGGCCAAGACGCCCGCATCCTCCGATGCCGACGTGCGCGTCGCCGCCGGCATCTCCGATGGCCTCATCGTCGATTTCGGCCCGGCACTCGACCAAGCCGAGGCGCTCCAGTGGATCGCGGCGCATGCCAACGAGTATCCCAATGAGGATCTGCCGCGTCTGGCGCTCTCCGAGCCTGCTGCCATCGCCTTCGTCCGCGCCTATCCCGAAGCCTCCAAGGTGGGGAGCGCCTTCGACGGATCCGTGTCGCGTGGCGAGGTCCCTCTGCTCTACAACTGGGATGAGCGCTGGGGCGCCGTCGACTACGATGGGTCCGCGCTCGCGGTGACCGGCTCCGGTCCCACGGTCCTCTCGATGGCGTATATGGGCCTCACGGGCAAGACCGACAAAACGCCTGCCGATTTGGCTGCGCTTGCAACCGAGAGGGGCCTCTCGGGCGGGGGGACCCACACCGCCGCCGAGTTCTTCGCAGCTGCCGGCAAGGAGCTGGGATTGGACGTGCATCAGTACGAGCCCGATAGCGACACGCTCGTCGATGTCCTCGACTCGGGCACGGTCGTGCTCGTCGAGGTGCGCGCGGATACCCTCACACCCGAGGCGCATTGGGTCATCGTCGCGACCGAGAACGAGAACGGGTCGGTCCGCGTCTACGATCCCACATCCGTTTCGGTGAGCTCGCGTCCTTGGGATCCTGCGACCATCGCCTCATCGTCGACCGGCATGTACGCCGTGAGCCTGTCGGAGGCGGAGAATACGGCGGGGGAATAGCGCTCGGAGGCGGCCTGAGTCCAAGGCGAGGGGGACCGAGCTGGAAGGGGCGCTCTCCATGCCGGAGGGCGGAAGGCGCTTCGGGGATGGCGATACAGAGGGCAAGCCGATTCTTTGCCGGGCGGGTTGCCTTGGCGCTCGGAAGCTCTTCGAATGCGATCCCGAACGTGCATCTGAGCCGTGTTCTTGCAGGTCGACCGATATCTTTGTTTCCGTTCTGTTCACGCTCCCAAGCTTTTTCGCGAAAGAGATTGACAGCCCCATCCCCTTTGCTATCGTGGATACACGTATTACACATAATAATGAATATTAAATGAGTATTATCCGATAATAGAGCGGATTAATATATGGAAAACATCAAAGCATGCATCGTAGGTGCGACCGGGTATGCGGGGATCGAGCTGGTGCGCCTGATCAGCGGCCATCCCGGCATGGAGCTTGCCATGGCGACGGATCGAAAGCATGCGGGCGCGGATATCTCCGAGATCTACCCCGGACTCAAGGGTGTGTGCGATATCGTCCTCACGCTGCCCGATCCCGATGAGATCGCGGCGACCTCGGATATCGCTTTCCTCGCGGTGCCGCATACCGCCTCGCTCGCCCTCACGCCCGGGCTCATCGCGCGCGGGGTGACGGTCATCGACCTCTCCGCCGACTACCGCATCGAGGACGCTGCGATCTACGAGGCATGGTACGGCACGCCCCACACGAGCGCCGATCTGCTGGCGGAGGCTGTCTACGGTCTTCCCGAGCTCAACCGCGCCGCGCTTTTGTCGCTGGCCGCGCGGCATGCGGAGGGAGATACCGTGCTCGTCGCCGCTCCGGGCTGTTACCCCACCGCGACGGCGCTTGCCGCCGTCCCCGCTCTCGAAGCCGGCCTCGCCACCTCCGACCTCGTGATCTCCGATGCCATCTCGGGCGTATCGGGTGCCGGGCGCACGCCGGGCGCGCGCACGCACTATTGCCATGCCAACGAGAATCTCGAGGCCTATGGCGTCGCCAAGCACCGTCACACCCCCGAGATCGAGCAGACGCTCTCGCAGGCTGCAGGCCATGCGATGAGCGTCATATTCACACCGCATCTCGCACCGCTCACGCGCGGCCTGCTCGCCACGGTGTACATCGAGGTGTCCGATGACGTGACCGCCGAGCGCGCCTACGAGGCGTATGCCTCCTTCTATGCCGATGAGCCGCTGGTGGCCCTGCTCCCGCTCGGCGAGATGCCCCAGACCGCCTCGGTGGCGGGTACCGCACGCGCGCAGGTGGGCATCGCGCTCGACTCCAGGCGCTATCGCATGCTCATCGCCTCGGCTGCGATCGACAACCTCGGCAAGGGGGCCGCGAGCCAGGCGCTGCAGTGCGCGAACCTGGTGTTCGGCCTCGATGAGACAACCGGTCTCGCGTATCCCGCGCCCGTGCTCTGATCCCGCAGGCAAAGGGAGTTTTCCGCTCCCGCACTCCGAGAGGACGACCATGCACGATATCCCACCCATCGCCATCCCGCCCCAAGCCGGCATGGAGCGCTACGGGTTCGCAGCCTGCGCGGGCGGCGTCTGCGCGGCCCAGGGCATCGAGGCCGCAGGCGTCTATGCGGGATTCCGCAGGAACCCCAACCGTCTCGATCTCGCCCTCGTCGCTGCCGAGAAACCCTGCGTCTGCGCGGCGACGTTCACGACCAACCGTTTCTGCGCGGCCCCCGTGCAGGTTTCGCGGCCACGTGCCGCTGCCGGCAGGGCGCGGGCGGTGATCCTGAACTCCGGGAATGCGAATGCCGCCACGGGAGATGCAGGCGTCGAGGTTGCGCTGGCCTCGTCTGCCCTCGTTGCGGAGGCACTCGGCTGCGCCCCCGATGAGGTCCTCGTGGCATCCACCGGCGTCATCGGCGTTCCATTGCCGCTCGAGCCCTACAAGACCGGCGTACCCGCTGCCGTGGCTGCTCTCGCGCGCACATCCGAAGCCGCCCGCAACGCCGCGACCGCCGTCATGACCACCGATACCCATCCCAAGGAGGCCTCGCTTGTCGGCACGATCGCAACGAGTGCCGATGGCGATCCCATCACCGTGCATGTGGGCGGGTTCGTCAAAGGTTCGGGTATGATCCAGCCGGATATGGCGACGATGCTCTGCGTGATCGCGACCGATGCGCCGCTCACCCCCTCGGCGGCCCATGCGGCGCTTCTCGCTGCGGTCAAGACCACGTTCAACCACGTGACCGTCGATTCCGACACCTCAACGAACGATTCCGCCTTCCTGCTCGCCACCGGCGCCGCCGGGGGAGAGGAGATCTGCGAGGATTCGCCTGCGTACCCTGCTGTCGCCGCCGCCATCCACGGCATATGCGAGACGCTCGCCCGCATGATCGCCGCCGATGGCGAGGGCGCTACCAAGCTCGTCACCGTCGATGTCGTGGGAGCCCCGACGGCGTCCGATGCGGACGCCGTGGCATTCTCGATCGCCAATTCCCCGCTCGTCAAGTGCGCGCTCTTCGGCCGCGATGCCAACTGGGGCCGCATCGCCGCTGCGGCGGGCAAGAGCGGCGTCGAGTTCGACCAGTATGCCTGCGATATCGACCTCATGGGGGTGCCGGTGCTGAGGGGCGGCCTGCCGCTTCCCCTGGACGAGGACGAGATGCTGCGCCGTTTCGAGGACCCCGAGATCGCCATCGCCGTCTCGCTCGGTGCGGGCGATGCCTGCTCGCGTGTCTGGACCTGCGATCTCACCCATGATTACGTGACCATCAACGGCGACTACCGCACCTAGGAGGCTCCCATCATGATGCGGGAACACGATACCGCGCAGCTCTCTGCGGATGCGGCCAAAGCCGCGGTCCTCGTGGAGGCGCTTCCGTGGATCAACAAGATGAACGGCAAGACCTTCGTGGTGAAGTACGGCGGGGCGGCCATGGAGGATGGCGATCTTTGCCGCGAGGTCGTGAAGGATCTCGTCCTCATGTACCTCATCGGCGTGCGGCTCGTGCTCGTGCACGGCGGCGGCAAGGCGATCTCGGCCCTCATGAGGCAGCTCGATGTCCCCGTGCAGTTCAAGGATGGTTACCGCGTCACCGACGAGGCGGCCATGGACGTGGTGCAGATGGCTCTCGTGGGCAACGTCAACCAGATGCTCGTCTCGCGGATCAACGCCTACGGCGAGCTTGCCGCCGGCATCTCCGGCGCAGATGGCCGCACGTTCGAATGCGTGGCCCAGAGCCCCGAGCTCGGGCGCGTCGGCGTGATCGAGAAGGTCAACACCAAGCTCGTATCAGAAATCTTGGACGATGGCTACATCCCCGTCATCGCGAGCGTGGGCTGGGGTACCGACGGCGCCTACAATGTCAACGCCGACCTCGCCGCAGCCTCCATGGCCAAGGCGCTCCACGCCGACAAGCTCGTGTACCTCTCCGATGTCGACGGCCTCTACCGCGATTTCTCCGATACGGACAGCCTGATCAGCCGCATGACCTTGGACGAGATGAACACCCTCATCGCCTCCGGCGGGCTCGAGAGCGGCATGATTCCCAAGATGGCCTCTGCGGCGGATGCGCTCGAGCAGGGCGTGCGCCGCGTGCACTTCCTGAACGGGACCACGCCGCATTCGCTGCTGCTCGAGTTCCTCACCAATTCCGGTATCGGCACCATGTTCCTCAAGGAGGAGTAGCCATGCAGAATGCAGACGCCTCGCTCGCAACCGCAACCAGCTTGGACTCGGCGTACGTCATGCCCACGTTCGCACGCTTCGGCGTGGAGTTCGTGAAGGGCGAGGGAGCTGTGCTCACCGATAGCGCGGGAAAGCAGTACCTTGATTTTCTCGCGGGGATCGGCGTGGTGTCGCTCGGGCATCGCCATCCCGCCGTCGTCTCTGCGCTCCATGCGCAGATCGACCGCGTGTGGCAGGTGGGCAATTACTACCATGAGGAGCATCGCGGCGAGCTCGCCTGTGCCATCGCGCAGCTCCTTGCGACTACGACCGATGAGATCGGCCACGTGACCGGTTCCACGGGAACCCCATGGAAGCTGTTCTTCTCGAATTCGGGCGCCGAATCCAACGAGGGCGCCTTCAAGCTGGCCCGCCGCTGGGGGGAGAGGAAGCTCGGCGGAGCGTCGGGCATCATATCCGCCAAGCGGAGCTTCCATGGCCGCACGCTGGCTGCGCTCGCGGCGACGGGCCAGGATGTCTTCCATAGGAGCTTCGGCCCCTTCCCGCCCGGGTTTTCCTCTGTGGAGCTGAACGATATCGCCGCCCTCGAAGCGGCCGTCTCGAAGCCTGCGGATGGCGCAGATGCCGTATGCGGCGTCGTGCTCGAATGCGTGCAGGGGGAGGGCGGCGTCTGGCCGGCTGACCCCGATTATCTGCGCGCAGTCCGCGAGCTCTGCGACGAGCGCGGTATCGCCCTTATCATCGACGAGGTCCAGACGGGATTCTTCCGCTGCGGCGCTCCCTTCGCCTACCAGCTCGCGGGTATCGAGCCCGATGTGGTGAGCATGGCCAAGGGTATCGCGGACGGTTTCCCCATGGGTGCCGTCGCCGCGCGCGCCGAGCTGGCCGACCTCATGGCCCCCGGCGACCACGGCTCAACCTTCGGAGGCAATGCGCTTGCCGCTGCAGCGGGACGCGCCACGGTCGAGACGCTCGTCTCCGAGAAGGTCGGCGCGCATGTCATCGCGGCCGGCCAGCATCTGGCACGGCGCTTAGCAGCGCTCCCGCACATCTCCGAGGTGCGCGGCCGCGGGCTTTTGCGCGGGGCCCAGCTCGACGTGCCCATCGCCTGCGAGCTCGTCTCCGCGGGTCTCGGCGCGGGTCTCGTGCTGAATCGCATCGGCGATTCCATCCTGCGCTTCCTGCCCCCGCTCGTGGTCAGCTATGAGCAGATCGACGAGATGGCCGATCGCTTGGCCGTGCTTATCGATAAGCTCGCATAGCCGGATCCCGCCCGAGCAGGAAGGGGTACCCCCTTTTCCATCGTCCGCATGCCCGCCATGAGCCCGCACGAACATTCCCGTCGGAACGCGATCATCCCCGGGATGTTCGCGAACGCCTGCGGGATGATCGTGCATGGGACGGGATGTTCGTGTCCGGGACCCGGTGAACGGGAGGGAGACGCCCCTCTCCGCCCATCGATCGCGACCCGTACGGCTTTTTCAGCACGGTTCGCGAGACGGACTGTTTTTTGGCGCGCGTTTCGCGAACCGTGCGTACGTTTCATGAAACGGGCTCTTCTGCTCCCGGCATTCTCGCGGGAAGCCCTTTGGTGACTGTACAGTCACTGGGGGGCGTGCTGGGGAAACGTCGGATTGGAACCTTCCCGGCGGTGCGTCCCGGCGCACTTGTCCAGCTAACCCTTCGGTGACTGTACAGTCACTAGGGGCCTTGCTGGCCAAACGCGTCGTCGAGAGGGAGATGCGTGCAGGCGCGCGGGCGGGAACGCTACCTGCGGTCGGGCACCTTCATCATCATGAAGAAGCCGATGACGAAGAGGATGGCGATGGAGAGCACGCCGAGGGAGGGGTTGCCCGTGATGAACGTGAACGCGGATACGAGACCCGTGCCCATGATGGCTGCGTACTTGCCGAAGATATCGAAGAAGCCGAAATATTCGTTGACGTGCTCCTTGGGGCAGAGCCTGCCGAACTCCGAGCGCGAGAGCGCTTGGATGCCGCCTTGGAAGAGGCCGACGCAGATGGCGAGGATCCAGAACTCGACGGCGGTCCTCAAGAAGAACGCGGCGAAGAGCGCGATGCAGAAATAGCCGAAGATGCCCACGAGGATCATCTTCTTGGTGCCCACCGTGCGGCCGAGGCGGCCGTAGATGATGGAGGCGGGCCACGCGACGAACTGCGTCACGAGCAGCGCGAGCACGAGCTGGGTGCCGGCGATGCCGAGATTCGCACCATAGCTCGTGGACATCTTGATGACGGTGTGGACGCCGTCGATATAGAAGAAGTACGCGACGATGAACCAGCGCAGCGACTCGTCGGCCCAGATGTTCTTAAGGGTCTTGCCGATACCGGTGACGGCGTTCCTGATGGCATGCGGCTCGTAGGGCTTGAAGCTCTTCTGCTCGACGTTTCTGAGCATGGGGATGGTGAAGATGACCCACCAGGCCGTGGTGATGACGAAGGCGATGAGCATGGCGCTTTGGAACGAAAGGCCCAAGGTCTCGTAGTTGAGGACCACGAGCAGGCACACGATGAAGGGGATGCAGGAGCCCACGTAGCCCCATGCGAAGCCTTGGGAGGAGACCTCGTCCATGCGCTCGTCGGTGGTGGCGTCCACGAGGAGCGCATCGTAGAAGACGAACGAGGAGTGGAGCATGACGGCGGAGACGACGTAGATCACGAGGAACGGCAGCCAGGTCTTGGGGAAGCCCAGGGCGATGGTGGCCACGGCGCCGGTGCCCACGGTGCCGACGATGAACTTCTTGCGCATGCCCTGCATATCGGCGATCGAACCCAAGATGGGCATCAAGAGCGCGATGATGAGCGACGCGATGGTCTCGGCGAGGCCCCAGGCACCCACGGCGACCTCCTCGACCGCCGGATCCTGCGCGGCGAGGTGATTGAAGTAGATGGGAATGACGCTCGTGGCGAGAAGCACGAGGGCGGAGTTGCCCACATCGTAGAGGATCCAGCTCTTCTCGGCCTTGGTGAATCTCGTCTTCTCTGCCATGGCAGCCCTTTCTTGCCGTGCCGACGCTCCCATTGTAGATATGTCCGGCCCCGATTCGGCATGCGCTGCGGTGAGCGGCATGAGGAGGGGCATAGCGGGTCTGATCGGCATGCCCCGTTCTATAATGGAGGGGATATCCGCATCGCGGCAGAGGAGGGGCCATGCCGTCAGTGCTCACCCATGATTTCTTCGGCAGAGACGCCTATGGATCGG
Organism: Coriobacteriales bacterium OH1046; assembly: GCA_004010535.1. Lineage (GTDB taxonomy): Bacteria > Actinomycetota > Coriobacteriia > Coriobacteriales > Atopobiaceae > RUG721. Next base: position 173,476 of record RQYE01000003.1, read on the forward strand.
TGGCGCTCGAGCTCGGCTTCACCACCACGGGCGAGATGGATGCCTTCCTGCTCGGCAACCAAGGTCCCGACCCCCTCTTCTACCTTGCGGGCAATCCCTTCTTCGATCCTCGATCGCGGGTAGGGGAGCGCATGCACGATGAGAAGCCGGCAACGCTCTTCTACGCCCTGCGTGCGTCCCTCGATGGGATGGAGGGCCCCGAATACCGTCACGCCCGTGCCTACCTCGCAGGATTTCTCTGCCACTATCTGCTCGACCGCCGCTCCCATCCGCTCGTCTTCGCCCAGCAGCATGCGCTCTGCGCTTCGGGAACGGCCGGCCTCACATGGGCCCTCGGCTCCACCATCCATGCCAATATCGAGCGCGAGCTCGACGAGATGATGCTCTTCCGCAAACGCTCCTGCACGATCGCCGAATACAACCCCGCAGACGAGGTCCTGTGCGCCGACGATGCCGTCCTCGCCGCTATCGACGGGCTCTACGGACGGGCGCTCCCCGCTGTTCTCGGCCGCGAGCCCGCAGCAGGCACCTTCTCCATGGCGGTGCGGCTGTTCCGGCTGGCGAATCGCCTCTTCCGCTCCCCTCGGGGTGCCAAGCGCACGGTTATCGGCACCTTGGAGCGCCTTGCCACGCGCTCCCCGCTCTCGTTCTACTGCGCGATGAGCCATCGGGCCCGCCCCACGCTCACCACGCGTCTCGACAACCATGAGCACGGCGTATGGCGCCATCCGTTCCTACCCACGACCAGCACGGACAGCTTCCTCGACCTCTACGGCACCGCCCGTGAGGAGGTTCTCCCCGCCGAGCGGGCCCTCTTCTCCGCATCCTTCTCACCAGACGATGCCCGTGCGCTCACCTGCGGGCTCAACTTCTCGGGAAAACCGGTCGGCGAGGATTGACGGCAATTGAGCTTGTTCTTTGGAAATGATCCTCCGATAGGCACGGGAGCATCGGAATGTGTCACGCTAGCGTATGGTACGTGTTGGGGGACACGGGGGTTTCTATGGCTTACGACATGCTTGCACGCATCACCGGTCCGCGCGATCTGGATGCGCTGTCCCTTTCCGAGCTCGATCAGCTCGCCGCCGAGATGCGCGCCGCTATCGTCAAGCGCGTGGATGCCCTCGGCGGGCACCTCGGATCCAACCTCGGTGTGGTCGAGCCCACCATCGCGCTCCACAGGGTCTTCGATTCCCCGCACGATCGCATCATCTTCGACACCTCGCACCAGTGCTACGCCCATAAGATGCTCACCGGTCGCGCCTACGGCTTCTTCGACGAGGACCGCATGGACGAGATCTCGGGCTTCACCAACCCCGAGGAGTCCGAGCACGATTGGTTCAGATGCGGCCATACCTCCACCTCCATCAGCTTGGCCTGCGGTTTTGCCAAGGCCCGCGATATCTTGGGCCAGAAGCACAACGTGGTCGCCTTCATCGGCGATGGCTGCCTCTCGGGCGGCGAGGCCTTCGAGGGCCTCGATAACGCGGCCACCTTCAAGACCAACCTCATCATCGTCTTGAATGACAACGAGATGTCCATAGCCGAGGACCAAGGGGGCATCTACCGCAATTTCGCCGAGCTCCGCGCTTCGGGCGGACAGGCGCTGGGCAATTTCTTCTCGACCTTCGGATTCGATTACCGCTATGTCGAGGACGGCAACTCCATCTCCGATCTCATCGAAGCCTTCGAGCAGGTCAAGGATATCGACCATCCGATCGTGGTGCATATCCGCACGACTAAGGGCAAGGGCGTCGCGTGGGCCGAACGCAATAAGGAGGAGGCGCATTCCGTCAAGCCGAGGGACGCTTCCCCCTCCGGCGAGACGTATACCGCCATCACGCGCGCACGCATGCTCGAGAAGATGGCCGCCGATCCCGCCATCGTGGTCATCAATGCGGGAACGCCGGGCGGGGTCGGCATCACCGCCGATTTCCGCGCCGCCATCGGCGACCGCTACGTCGATGTGGGCATCTGCGAGCAGCATGCCGTGACCTTCTCGGCGGGCCTCGCGCGCGGCGGCGCCAAGCCGGTCTATTTCGTGGCGAGCACCTTCCTCCAGCGTGCCTACGACCAGATCGTCCAAGACCTCGCCCTCAACCAGAGCCCCGCCACGGTCCTCGTCTTCCAAGCGGGCTTCTCGTCGATCGATGCCACCCATCTGGGCGTGTTCGACCTTGCCTACACGGGCAACGTCCCCGGGCTCACCTGCCTCGCTCCCACCACGGCGGAGCAGTTCCTCGCCATGCTCGACTGGGCGATCGACGTCTCCGACAAGCCCGTGGTCATCCGCGTCCCCGATAAGGTGGTGCATGGAGGGGAGGCGGTCTTCTCCGACGATGCCATCGCCCGTTTCGAAGTGGAGCGCGCGGGCGCCGATGTCGCGCTCGTCGCGCTCGGTCCCACGCTCGCGCTTGCGGGACTCGTTTCCGATGAGCTTTCCGCGAACTACGGCATCCTGCCCACGATCATCTCGGCCACCACCTACTCCGCGCTCGATCGCCAGCTCCTCTTCTCCCTCGAGACGGGGCACCGCTTGGTCGTGACGCTCGAGAACGGCATCCTCTACGGCGGCTTCGGCGAGAAGATCGCCCGTGTGCTGGGCCGCACCTCCCTGCGCGTGCTCTGCTACGGCGGCACCAAGGAATTCGTCGACCGCGTGAGCATCAAGGAGCTGAATCAGCGCTACCACCTCGAACCGCAGGCGCTCGCGGCCGATATCGCCGCAGTCCTCTAGGCCATCCCATGGCGACCTACGTCTTCTCCGACATCCACGGCCACGCGGCGCCCCTGCGGCGCCTGCTGGACCGCCTCTCCCCGGAGGACGACGACCGTTTCTATTGCCTCGGGGACATGGTCGATAGGGGGCCGGCGCCGCTCGATGTGATCGAGCTCGTGCGCGCGCTTCCCAACGTGCGCGTCCTTACAGGCAACCACGAGAACCTCATGCTCGATTGGATCCATCGGCCCTCGAGCTTCGGATGCGTCCTCGATTGGACGATCAATGGCGGGGCGGTTACGATGAGCGCCTTCGAGCAGCTCGCCCCGTCGACGCGCGCCGAGCTCGTCGCTTGGCTCGAGGGGCTTCCCGCCTACGACGTCTGCGAGGTCTCGGGCAGGATCTACGTGCTCGTGCATGCGGGCGTCATGCCGTACCGGGGATGCGCACGCGATTGGGATGGGGAGGCGCTGCGCGCCCTCCTCGCCGAAACCGATCCGCAGACCCTCATGTGGGTGCGCGAGCAGTTCTGGGAGCACCCCACCGGCTTGGTCGACGAGACGGGCACGGGCCCTATCGTCATCGCGGGCCACACCCCCTCGCGCTATCTCATGCGGATGGATGCCGTCACCGATCGGTCGCCGCTCGACGGGGACGGGCTGTGCCAGAGCGTCCGCGTGGGCGATCCCGGGGCGTGCAGCGGCGTTTGGGACAAATGGGACATCGATTCCGGATGCGCGGGCGGGGAGGGGTTCGGCAAGGTCACCATCATCCGTCTCGATGACGGCGCCGAGTTCACCGAACCCATCGCACACGGGGAGTAGCGTGGCTGCACGCGAGCATATCGTCCATCCCTTCGGCCCGCTCTACGATGGCCGGTCGCGCGTGCTCATCCTCGGCAGCTTTCCCAGCCCCGCGTCGCGCGGCCAGGCGTTCTTCTACGGCCATCCGCGCAACCGCTTCTGGCGCGTCATCGCCGCCGTGCTCGGGCAGGAGGTCCCCGCGACGATCGGGGAGAAGCGCGCATTCTGCTCGGCCAACCGCATCGCGCTCTGGGATGTGCTCGCGCAGGTCGATATCATCGGCGCCTCCGATGCTTCCATCAAAAACCCGATGGCCAACGACCTCGCGCCCATCCTCGCGGCCGCGCCTATCGAGCGGATCTTCTGCACGGGCGCTGCTGCGGGCCGCTACTACAAGCGGCTGATCGAGCCCGCGCTGGGCATCCCCGCCGAGGTGCTCCCCTCGACAAGCCCTGCGAACGCGGCGATGACCTTTGAGCGACTTGTTCATGCCTATGCTCCTATCGCCGATGCTCTTCTGCGACAATGAGAAATCGACGCACCCATGAGACGGAGCACCCATGGCAGATTCGACAACTTCCGGTACCGGTAGGCTGCGCGTATCCTCCCGCAGCTTCCTCCACGGATCCGTAGGCGTGGAACAACTCCGCAGCGGCATCTTCAGGCCCCTGCGCATCACGCCCGCGCAGCTCCGCGTCCTCGGCAGCGTGGCCGCGCTGCATCCCGGCCAGTTCCGCGCCATGGCGAGCTGCACCGCCGGCATCTCGCTCGAGTTCGTGACCGATGCCTCGACCATTTCGATCGGCGTGCGCCACATCCCCGCGCCCCGGGGCACGCGCTTCGTGCGGGACGAGATGGCCAAGGTCGACCCGAAGAGCGTCTCCCTGATCGAGGATTTCTCGGTTGAGATGGACGGTCATCTCCACCCGTACCTGCAATATTTCGAGAGCGCGCTCTACATCGATATCGCGGACAACACCGGACGCCTCCCCGGCTTCGGCGCTGCGCACAGCTTCCGCATATGGCTTCCCGTCATGTCGGGCGTCGAGCTCGGCGATATCGCCTGCGACGGCTCGTTCATCGAGCCGATCCCCGAGCGCAGGACCCTGCTCGTGCTCGGCGACTCCATCGCCCAGGGCTATGTGGCGACCACGCCCGCGCACGCGTGGCCTGCGCGTCTCGGGAAGCTCCTCGATGCCGATGCCGTCAACCAAGGCATCGGCGCCCAGGTGTTCCAGCCCTATACCATTCCGCATCTTGGGGAAGCGCCGCTCGCGGTCGTGGTGTCCTACGGCGAGAACTACCGCTACGAGACGCTCCCCCTCGGGCGCATCGAGGCCGATGTGCGAGCCTACCTCGCCGAACTCGCCTCCGTATTCGACGATGTGCCCGTCTTCGCGATAAGCCCCCTCTGGCACGACGAACAGGCCTCTCCCTCTGCGAACCCCGAGGGCCTTGCCTTCGTGCGCCCGCTCCTCGAGGAGCTCTGCCAGGCCCACGGCTTCACCTTCATCGACGGTGCGCGGCTCCTCGATGCCGATCCGGCGCTTCTCGCCGACGGCTACGAGCATCCCAACGATACGGGCCTCGCGCAGATCGCCCGCCGCCTCGCCTACATCATGGGGGATGTGCTCGAGGATGAGGGGCGCCGCCGCGCACGGGCGCTCGAGATCCTTGCGCATGAGCCCATGACGGCGTTCCCGCTTGCCGAGCAGATCCGCCGCGGCATCGGCCGCGTCGTGGTCGCCGACAAGGACGTCATCTTCCTGAAAGATGGGGATGCCAACCAGACGCTCTATGCCACCAAGCGCGAGGCAGGCCGCGATGTGCTCGCATCCTGCGTCGCCCCCACCATGCTCTGCATGCTCGGGCGGGTCGCGCTGCGCGATGCGCAGTACATCCTCGGCATGCATCATCTCTCGCCCTGTTACCTCGTGGTCTACGAGAAGGACGGGCCTCCCGCCTACGAGCGCGCGCTCGATATCCGCCCGCTCGACAGGGGCTCTATGCAAGCCATCCTCGAGGGCTATGCACATCCCGAGTACCTTCGCGAGGGCGAGCTCGAAGGGCTGCTCGACGCCGGCAAGATCCTCGGCGGCTTCGAGAAGGGCAGGCTCGCGGGCTTCATCGGCGAGCATCCCGAAGGCAGCATCGGCATGCTCGAGGTCTTCCCGCCCTTCCGCCACAAGGGTTGGGCGTATGCGCTCGAGGCTGCCAAGATCGAGAGCCACCTGCGCCAGGGCTTCGTGCCGTGGGCCGAGGTCTGGCCGGATAATGCTGCCTCGCTCAAACTGCAAGAACGCCTCGGCTTCACGTTCTATCCGCCCGAGGGCCAGACCTTCATGAACACCCCCGCGTACGATTAGCCGCATTTTTGTCAGGCCGCTGCGCTATCGTGGTCCCGATAGGAAAGGGGTTGCCATGGCACGCAACAAGGCACTTACCGGCGCCGTCCCGCGCCGCCTTTCGGAGGAGGTCGAACGCGGCGTCGCCGCCCAGCTCGGCTGCGGTCGGCTCTCCGAGTTCGCCGCCCATGATGCCGACGCCATCCGCCGCAACGCCGAGCGCGATGCCACCACCGTGCTCCGCCCGGCGTTTTTGCGCGATGCCGAGAAGATCATCCACCTGCCGTTCTACAATCGTCTCGCCGGCAAGACCCAGGTCTTCTCATTCAGGGCCAACGACGATCTCACGCGTCGCGGCCTGCATGTGCAGCTCGTGGCCCGCGTGGCGCGCGATATCGGCCGGGCGCTGGGTCTCAACCTCGATCTCATCGAGGCCATCGCCCTCGGGCACGATATCGGCCACACCCCCTTCGGCCATGCAGGCGAGCGCTATCTCAACGACGTCTTCCATGCGCGCACGGAGCGCTGGTTCTTCCACAACGTGCAGAGCGTGCGCGTGCTCGACGGCCTCTGCAAACGCAACCTCTCGCTCCAGGTGCTCGACGGCGTCATCTGCCATAACGGCGAGTTCGAGCGGCAGCGTTTCTCCGTAAGCGGGCTCGCCTCGTTCGATGCGTTCGATCGCGATGTGGTCGCGGCCTGCTGGCGCTCGGGCGATGAGGTCATCGGGCATCTGCAGCCCATGACGCTCGAGGGCTGCGTGGTGCGCATCTCCGATATCATCGCCTATGTGGGCAAGGATCGCCAGGATGCCATCCGCGCCGGCATCTGCGACGAGACGACGTTCGACGACGGTCTCGGCGGTGCCTACAACGCCTGGGCGCTCGGCGCCTTCTCGGCGGATGTTGTCGAGAATTCGTTCGGCAAGGACCATATCGAGATGAGCGAGCCGGCATTCCTCGAACTGGCCCGCGCCAAACGCGAGAATTACCTCAAGATCTACAGGGCCGGCGAGGTGAGCGGTGATTTCCCCCACGAGATGGGCGAGCTCTTCGCGGCGATGTACGACCGCATCATGGCCGACCTTGCGGGCGGCGACACCGCATCCCCCGTCTTCAGGCATCATATCCGCTTCGTTGATGAATGGCTGGGCCATTACGGCGAAAGCTACGATTGGGCGGATGATCTTCATCAGACCACGGTCGACTACATCGCCTCCATGACCGACGACTACTTCATGTCCTACGCCCAGCATCTCTTTCCCGAAAGCTCCCGCCTGTTCCCCAAACGGGAGCACTTCTAGCCAAGGCCGGGATGTGTTCCGGGCCTTGCGCCGGGAAGGCTGCGGCGCCAGCCCGCCGCTGCCCGCGCAGGGAAGATCGAAATCCGTCGCCGCAGAGCCCGCGTCCACACGTTTTGCGGGCGGCGCCCCTCCTGCGCCGCAACCGGAGAACGGGTGGGCGGACGGCTCAGCGCCCCTCGTGCGTCCGCTGCGGGAGATCGTCTCCATGACGGGCGTTGGCATGCACGTCGATACGGCGCATCTTGTATTTGTCGTAGAGGATGCGCTGGCTGGAGTAGAGGCCCGAGTAGCCCGAGAACGCGTGGGAAAGCCCGCAGCAGAGCGCATAGAAGATCAGGCCATCGCCTCCGAAGAGCTCGACCGCGAGGATGATCGATGCGATAGGGCAGTTCACGGCACCGCAGAAGACCGAGATGAGGCCGACCGCCGCCGCGAAGCCTGCGGGGATGCCGATGAGGGGGCCCACGGTGCAGCCGAAGCAGGCGCCGATGAAGAAGCAGGGGACCACCTCGCCGCCCCTGAAGCCTGAGGCGAGCGTGATGGACGTGAAGACGATCTTCCAGATGAACGCCGAAGGCTCCGCCTCGCCCTGCCCGATGGCGCGCGCGATGATGCCCATGCCCGCGCCATTGTAGTCGGTCGTGTCGAGAAGCACCGTGAGTCCCAAGATGAGGGCACCGCCCGCGGCGGCTCTGATCCACGGATTGGGTATCTGGGCGCGCATCGCGTATTCGGTGCGGTGCAGTGCTTCGCAGAAGATGGTCGAGAGCCCGCCGCACAGACATCCGATCGCAGCTGCCGCCGCGATCGAGGATGGCGCCATGGCGGGGATGGCGACGGGGAAACGGGTGGGTGCGACCCCGCAGAGAAGCGATGTCGCATAGGCTGCAAGCGAGGCTGAGAAGCAGGGGATCAAGGCCGCATGGTGAAGGCTGCCCACGCTGATGACGGCCATGACGAAGACGGTGGCCGCGACCGGCGTGCCGAACAGCGCCGAGAAGAATGCGGCCATGCCCGCCATCGTCGCAGTACGCCGATCGATTCCGTCGAAGCGGAAGAGGCGGCCCACACCGAGGCCGATGGTGCCGCCCATCTGGAGCGCAGCACCCTCACGGCCCGCCGAACCGCCTGAGAAGTGCGTGACGATGGTGGCGAAAAAGATCGCGGGCAGCAATCCGAGCTTGAGGCCCTCGCCGGTCTGCACGTGGATGATGACGGTATCGGTCGAGAGGCCCTCGACCTTGAAGATGCGGTAGATCGCCACGGCGAGAAGGCCTGCTGCGGGAAGGGTGAGGACAACCCATGGGTGGGTCTCGCGGAAAGCCGTGACGGCCTCGACGCCGATGTGGAATGCCGAGCCGAGGAGACCGCAGAGCACGCCGATGGCCGCCGAGACGGCGATCCAACGCCCCAGCGTCTCGGCCTCCTCGACGTAGGTTTTGAAATGGCTTGTGAACGACATGGTCTCAGCCGGCTTTCCAAAGGAAGGGCATGCTCTCTCCTAGAGCATACGCCATTGCGGATTCGATGGGTGCTGCATGCCGATGGGATCCTAGAACCCTTCCGCAGCGCGCTGCTTGCGGTTGGCGATGCGTTTCTTCGCCCCCGCCCATTCGCTGCGCTCCTCGTCGCTCGTCAGCTCGAGCCCCCACTGCACCGGCTGGGGATGACCGTCCGAATCGACGTGGACCTCGGTGAGGTAGGCGTCGTTGATGAGGTAGCGCTCGCCGGTCGCCACCTCCTCGACGTACGCCTCCACGCGCACCTCCATCGAGGTGGTGCCCACGTATGTGATGCGTGCCCGCACGACCACGATATCGTTGAGGCGCGATGCGTGTTTGAACACGAGCGAGTCGACGCAGGCCGTGGTGATCGATCCTCCGCAGTGCCTGCGCGCCGCGATGCCCGCGGCAGAGTCGATCCACTCCATGAGCCTCCCGCCGAACAGGCGGTTCTCACCGTTGATGTCCTTGTGATGCACGATGAACGTGGCCTCTATCTCGGAATCGGCGACACGCTTCGTGCCCTTGGGGTAGCTTCGCTCCATCTCCATCCTCTCCTCGGCCCGCCTTCTCTAGACGTCCTCGACTGCGAGGCGCACGACCTCGTAGGCACCGTGGTAGATACCCAGCCTGTCGGCCTCTTCGATGCGTTGGCACATGTCGATGATAATCGATCGGTCGGCCTGCATGGAGTCGATCATGGCGAGCGCCTCGTGGGTCCTGTCGATCTCGTAGGTTCCGTCGCCGATCTCGGCCGCGCGGATAGCGCCCCAAGCCTCATGTCCGCCCACGCGATGGATCATGAGCTTGGGCACAGGGTAGAAGGACAGCTCGCTCGGTTTGGTCACCAGCACATCGGAGCAGCGCATGAGGATGTTGGTGGCGTAGACCGCAGAGAATATGTCGGCGTCGCAGAAGGCGTGGATGCCGCCGACGCTCTCGGCGAGCGCCGCTCCTGCGAACGATGCCGTCTCGGAGAAGGCGTTGAAGTGCGTCGTGGCGAGCGGCGCGAGGCCTTTGACCGAGGCGCAGAGGCGCTTCCAGACCTTCTCGTGGTCGCCCACGTTGATGAGAAGCGCCGCCTCGCCGCTGATCACATAGGGGATGAGCTTCTCGATGATGGCCGAGAAGAGCTTTGCCTGGGCACCGGCTCCGCCCACGGTGATGAGCCAGCGTACAGGATCGCCGTGCTCTGCACGCGTCCGGCGCGCAGCGCAGTCGGCTGCGATGTTTGCCACGAGCTCATGGTCGATGTAATGGCCGGTATAGCGGATGGCCTCGTCGGGCATGGGTTTCAAGGCGCGTTTGGGATCCATGCCGCGCAGCTGCCTGTAGCCGAGATAGGCCGATGGTGTCTGCACGGTGTGGATGGAGCCCTCGGCAAGGTGCAGGGCCATGGGCCAGTTGTCGGGGATGGCATTCACCACGTGGGTGAGCCCGGCATGCACGGCTGCCTGCGCCGCCCACACGTGCGTGCCGATATAGGGCACATCCTCGGGTAGATCGCGGAGGAGGGGGACCATGAGCTCCGCCTTCTTCTGGTCGCCCGCATTATAGGCGAGCTTGCGGAAGCCCTCGGAATTGAGCGGCTCCCAGTAGAGGGCGTTGAAAGGCGGGATCTTCTGGGAAAGGCGCGAGCCCAGGGAGTAGAGGCCGTTCTGGTAACCGATCAGCTTGGAGCAGGTGGTCTCGGGAAAGGAGCCGAGATCGAACCAATAGGGGGCGTATCCCATGGCATGGGCGGCGCTCGCCATGGCCATGGCGATGCGGTAGTGGCCGAATCCCATGCGGATGTTGCCTACGACGACGGGTTTGCCGGCGCTCCCCTCGAAGGAGAGGGGAGCGGTCCCCCGGGGGGCCATCACGAGGTTTCTCACCCCGAGGCGCTCGCCAATGACGGGCAGGTCCGAGGTTGCAAGATGGTATACCGCCTGGGAGTCATCGCCGAATCTCTTGATGAACCCCTCCTTGGCCGCGCATGCGGCACGGTAATCCGCGTCCGCGATCTCATTTGCGAAAATGACCTTCGACCTATCGGCCATGCTCCCACCCGATTCTTCCTTGACGTGTTTTCCCGAAGATGATAGTTTGACTATCAGATTGATAGTCAAACTATCATCTTCCAAACTATGCGTCAAGAGAAAGCCGGAGCGAAGAGCACCATGCGTCCATTCGTCGAGTTAACGCATCCCTCGGAGATCGTGAGCCGTAACGCATATGCGATCACCTGCGCGGCAGCCCTGTTCCTGCGTGACGGCATCGCGTCGGTCCGCATGACCGACATCGCCGATGCCGCAGGTATCGGGGTGGCTACGCTGTACCGCCACTATAAGACGAAGACCAAGATCGCCATCTGCGCGGGCACGTTCATGTGGAACCGCTTCAACAGCCGTATCCGCGGCTTCATCGAGGCGGACGAGTTCCTCGCCCTGAGCGGGGCCGAGCGCCTGTCGATGCTGTTCGGAACATATATCGATGCCTATACCGCGCACCCCGACTTCGTGCGCTTCCTCGATGAGTTCGACCATCTGATGCTCGCCGAGGGCCTTGCCCTCGCAGAGCTCGAAGCCTACGGGGGGGCGATCGACTCCTTCTATATCATCTTCGAGGATGCCTACCGGTTGGGTCTTGCCGATGGCACCATCGCGCGCGAGGTCGACTTCGCCGTCTTCTACCGCACGATCGCGCACGCGATGATGGGGATTGCCCAGAAGCTCGTCCGCGGCGAGATCATCCCCTCGGATGATTTCTCGCAGGGAAGGCGCGAGCTGGAATGCATCGTCCAAATGGCCCGGCGCACGCTGGGCATCGCCGATGAAGGATGAAGGATACCGAGGTGGGGGATTCGATGGAGAAGAGATTGGCAGACGGCCGCATCCTGCGCAACTTCGCGATCGGCCAGCTGGGCTGGGCGATCCTTTCGGGTGTGGTGAGCAATTGGCTCCTGTTCTTCTACATGCCCAGCGAGGAGACCATCGCGCAGGGCATGCCGCTGTTCATCACCCAGGGCCTCGTCTTCGCAGGCATGACGGTCATCGGCCTCATCACGGCGTTCTGCCGCCTTGTCGATGGCTTCATCGACCCCTTCGTCGCCTCGCGATCCGATTCGCTCGACCATAGGCTCGGCCGCCGCATCCCGTTCATGCGCTACGCCGCCGTGCCCTTCGGCGCCATGGCGGTCGTCGTCTTCACGTTGCCCGGCACGGGCGACGAGATCTTCAACGACCTCGCCCTGCTCGCCTCGCTCGTGCTCTTCTACGTCACGCTCTCGCTCTACTGCACGCCCTTCAACGCGCTCATCCCCGAGCTCGGCCGCACGCAGGAACTGCGCGTGAATATCTCGACCTATATCTCGATCACGTATTTCGTCGGTACTGCGGCAGCCTATCTCGTGCCCACCATCGCCAGCCTCATCGCGGGTGCCGTGGGCATCGCGCATGCCTACCGCATCACCATCGCCCTGCTCGCCGCCATCGCCATAGCCTGCATGCTGGTGCCTGCCTACACCATCGACGAGAACACCTACGCTGAGACCGAGCCCTCCACCACCCCCATGGGCGCCTCGGTCGCGAAGACCTTCTCGAACAAGGACTTCCAGATCTTCGAGATCTCCGATGTCCTCTACTGGGTTGCCATCACGATGTTCCAGACCGGCATGCCCTTCTATGTCACGAGCCTCATGGGTCTCGATAGCTCCATGAACTTCGTGCTGTTCGCGGGTATGACCGTCATCAGCCTGATCTTCTACGCACCCGTCAACATCCTCGCCAAGAAGATGGGCAAGAAGAAGCTCGTCGCCTTCGCGTTTTTCTTCTTCTGCATCGCCTTCGCCATCACCACGGTCTGCGGCAGGTTCGGTATCCCCGCGCTCGTCTGGGGTGGTGCCGTTGCCGTGATCGCCGCCGTTCCCATGGCCGTCCTCGGCATCCTGCCCCAAGCCGTCCTCGCCGACATCGCCGAATCCGATGCCGTGAAGACGGGCGAGAATCGCGAGGGGATGTTCTATGCCGCCCGCACCTTCTCGATGACGCTCGGCCAGTCGCTTGCCATGATCCTGTTCTCATCGCTTGCGACGATCGGCGGCGGCGGTCTCGGCTACCGCATGACGGCGCTCGTCGCCACCGTGTTCTGCCTGCTCGGCGGCTTGGTCTTCACACGCTACGACGAGGGGCGCATCCTCGATGCCATCGCGGCCGGCGCCTCTGCGACCAAGGAGTAGGCGATGGAACCCACCTTCTCGGTCGGCTTCGAGTGCGCGGGCGAGCAGCGCATGCTCACGCTCGCTCCCGACGGCACCGCCTATCCCGCAGATGCCGTCGCGGAGCTGGGCGTCTCCTTGGTAAAAGGATCGCAGACGGGCATCTGGCGCCTTCTGGCGGAGCCGACGGTCGAGCTGGCCGTGCGTGCCATCCGCGCCGAGCTCCCCGTCGACCTGCGTGCCATCGACGTCATCTACCACAACGGCTACCAATCCTGGACCGACAGCTTCGAGCGCCGGGCCAGTTGGGCCATGCCCGGCCTTCTGCACGTGCCGCGCATCGTGGTCGACGACAATGTCCTCGATGGCAGCGGGGATTACCGGTTCACATCCTACAAGCTCATGCCGGGGGAGCAGCACGGCTTCACCTACTGCTACCTGCGCACGGGCGAGCGGGTCACGCTCGTGGGCTCGCTCGATGAGGACGAGGGCTTCACCACGATCTTCTCGTCATGGGGCAACGGCAGCCTCACGCTGGATAAGGAGCCTCCCGCGCACCCGCTCGCACCGGGAGAGGGGTACGAGCTAGCCTCTTTCATCATCACCTCGGGCGCGCTCGGCGAGTGCTTGGAAAGCTGGCTTTCCCATGCGGGCGTCAGGCCCCGTCCCGCCCGCCCCCTCATCGGCTTCACCAGCTGGTACCGTCATTATGCGGATATCGACTCATCCGTGCTCGAGCATGATCTGGCCGGGCTCGCACGGGTGATGGAGGGCTGCGACACGTCCGGTGCCGACGTGACGTTCCAGATCGATGACGGCTATGCCAAAGTGGGAGATTGGCTCGAGGTCGATGCCGAGAAGTTCCCCGAAGGCATGGCTCCCCTTGCCGTCAAGGTTTCAGAGCGAGGTTTCATCCCCGGCCTGTGGCTTGCGCCGTTTCTCTGCGAGCGCGAGTCGCGGCTCTTCGCCGAGCACCCTGGATGGCTTCTGCGCGATGAGCATCTCGGTCTGGTCGCCACCGGGGGCAATTGGAGCGGCGCCGTGGCGCTCGACACCCAGAATCCCGAGGTGCGCGCTTATATCGCGCGTGTCCTGCAGACGGTCGTGCGCGACTGGGGCTTCAAGCTCCTGAAGCTCGACTTCCTCTTCGCGGCCTGCATGCTTCCCCATGCGGGCCTCAACCGCGCCCAGCTCATGGTCGATGGCCTCGAGCTCATCCGGGAGGCGGTGGGGGAGGACGCGGCCCTCCTGCTCTGCGGCGTGCCGCTCGCATCGGCGTTCGGCCGCTGCGAATACTGCCGTATCGGCTGCGATGTGGGTCTCGATTGGGATGACGTCGCCTACATGCGCCTGCTCCATCGCGAACGCGTGAGCACGCGCCTCTCGCTGGCCGATACGCGTGGGCGCGCCCATCTCGACGGGCTCGTCTTCGGGAACGATCCCGACGTGTTCTTCCTACGCGACGACGTGCGCCTCTCCGCGAAGCAGAAGGACCTGCTCATGAAGACCGATGCCGCGTCCGGGTCGGTCTTCCTCACCTCGGATGATATGGGAGCGTGGGATGACTTCCAATGTGCCCGCTATTATGATGTCCTTACCACCTTCTTGAGAAGGGAGCGCCGATGAGCAGTGCTCTGCTTGCAGCGAGTTTCATGGAGGCGTTCGGACATGCGCCCGGGCATGCCGTCTATGCCTGCGCACCCGGACGTACGGAACTTGCCGGGAACCATACCGACCATGAGGGCGGCCATGTGATCGCGGCTGCGGTCGACCGCTGCGTCGAGGTGGTCTGCGAGCGCACGGAGGGTTGCGCGGGGCGGGTGGTGAGTGCAGGATACGTGCCCCTCGCCGTCCGGCTCGACACCCTCGAGCCCCTTGTCTGCGAGCGTGCGACCAGCGCCTCGCTCGTGCGGGGCGCCTGCCATGTCGCCGCGAGGCAGGGTGGCACGGTCGGTGGCTTCAAAGCCTGCATCACGAGCAGCGTTGCGGTGGGTAGCGGCCTCTCGTCCTCGGCGGCCTTCGAACTCGCCGTGATCTCCGCGCTCTCCAGGCTCTTCGGTGCCGAGGAGCTGCCCGCCCTCGACCGGGCCCGCGCCGCCCAGGCCATCGAGCACGACTACTTCGGAAAGCCCTGCGGTCTCATGGACCAGGCTGCGAGCGCCCTCGGATCCATCCAGCATATGGACTTCTCCCGGAGCGACCGACCGCATGCCGAGCTGCTCGATTTCGATTTCGCCGAGGCGGGCTATGCCATCTGCCTCGTGAACGTGGGTACGAGCCACGCCGATCTCGTGGACGCCTATGCCGCCATCCCGCGCGAGATGCAGAAGGTCGCCCATCTCCTCGGCGCCTCGCGCCTCGGCGAGCTGGCGCCCGAGGCGGTCATCTCCCATGCCGCCGAGATCCGCCGCGCAACCTCCGACCGTGCCCTGCTCCGCGCGCTCCACTACGTGCGCGAGGAGCGCCTCGTCGCCGAGCGCGCAGAAGCGCTGCGCACGCGCGACATGGCCGCCTTCCTCGAGCTCACGCGTCTCTCCGGTGCGAGCTCCGCGATGTATCTGCAGAACATCTCGCCCTCGGTCGAGGAGCAGAGCGCGATGATCGCCCTCGCCCTCGCCGAGGAATTCCTGGGCGCGGACGGTGCATGCCGCATACACGGCGGCGGCTTCGGCGGCACCATCCAGGCATTCGTGCCGCTCGTGCGCGTGGAAGCCTTCTCGCAGGCTATGGACGCCGCCTTCGGCGTGGGATCCTGCGAGGCCTATTCGATCGTGCATGAGGGAGCGTACGCGCAATGGATGTAGGGCGCGCCGCAGCCGGCCTGGTCCTCTCTGCGCGCGGATGCGCGCTCATCGGGGAGCAAGACCTTGTCTGGGCCTATAACCGCGTGCTCGAGTGCATCGGCGCGCCCGGCCCCGCCGCATCGTTTCCGCCTGCCGGGGAGCACCCCTGCGCCTTGGAGGATTGCCTCGATGCGCTTGTCGAGGCGGGCGTCGCGGGGGGCATGGTCGAGGATTCTCTCGGCGGGCGGGATCGCCTCGCCATGCGCATCATGGGCGTCCTCACGCCGCGGCCCTCGGAGGTCTCCGCCATCTTCTGGGCGCTTTACGAAGAGCGCGGCCCCGAGGCTGCCACCGATTACCTCTACCGGCTCTCCTGCGATGCGGGCTATGTCCGTCTCTCCGCCATCGCCAAGAACCTCAGCTGGGATGCAGAGACGCCCTGGGGTGTGCTCGAGATCACCATCAACAGATCCAAGCCCGAGAAGGATCCGCGCGATATCGCGGCTGCGGCCGCAGCCCCTGCAGGCGGTGCCTATCCCGCCTGCCAGCTCTGCGTGGAGAACGAGGGCTATGCGGGTCGCGGGGCCGGGCATGCGGGCGGCGCCCATCCCGCCCGACAGAACCTGCGCATCGTCCCCATCGAGCTCCTGGATGAGCGCTGGGGCTTGCAGTACAGCCCGTATGCCTATTATCGCGAGCACTGCATCGCCATGAGCGTCGAGCACCGTCCCATGCACATCGATCGTGCCGCCTTTTCCCGCCTGCTCGATTTCACCGACCTCTTCCCGCACTATTTCATCGGTTCCAACGCCGATCTGCCCATCGTGGGCGGATCGATCCTCTCCCACGACCACTTCCAGGGCGGTCGCCATGAGTTCCCGATGATGCGCGCCAAGCGCTCCCAGTCCTTCCCGATTTCCGCTTTCCCGCAGGTGGAGGCCTCGGTCATCGAATGGCCGCTCTCGGTCATCAGGCTCGAGGACGCAGACCGCGCCATGCTTCTGGATGCGGCCTGCCATGTGCTCGAGGTCTGGCGCGGATGGAATGACGGCGAGGCGGGCATCGTGGCATTCACGGGCGAGATCCCGCACAACACCATCACGCCTATCTGCCGTAAGCTGGAGGGGCGCTATACGATGGATCTGGCTCTGCGGTGCAATATCGCGAGCGAGGAGCATCCGCTGGGCGTCTTCCATCCGCATGAGGACAGATGGCACGTCAAGAAGGAGAACATCGGCCTCATCGAGGTCATGGGCTTGGCGATCCTCCCGCCGCGTCTGGAAGCCGAGCTCGCTGCCGGGCGCATCACGCGCGACGAGATCGGAGACGTGTTCGCGGGCGTGCTCGAGGATGCCGGCGTCTTCAAATGGGACGAGAAGGGCCGCACCGCACAGCAGCGCTTCATCGACGCCCTCGCGTGACAGGGGGACAGGTCATTTGTCACGCTCATGAGCGTGACAAATGACCTGTCCCCCTGTCACGCGCCCTGTCACGCGTGTCACGGTTCGCGAAATGCGCCAGCATGAGGCGGGCCGCCCTCTAGGGCATCGTCAGGTCCCCTTTCAGGTGCTTCGCAGCCTTCGCGTGCCCGTAGGCGACGAGGAACAGGGCGTAGAGGGCGATCGTCATAAGCAGGATGCCGCTGAGATAGAATGCGGCATCGTATATCTGACCGTAGCGCCCTGCGAGGACAGCCAGGATGCTCACGGTGAGGCAGACGGGGAGCAGCGCGGCCTTCAGGATCCTCTCGGCGAAGCGCTTCTTGCGGAGAAGCAGATAGGCAGCCAGCCCTGCGGCGCTCAGGGCGGCTCCGAGTATGATCCAATAGTTGTATACGAGCCGGGGCAGGGTCATCATGCCGCCGTCGAAAGATGCGCCGGTCGGAAACAGCAGCCTGTCCTCGCCGGTTCCCGGATAATAGTAGATGCGGTCGATCTGCCCGACGTGGCCGAGCAGCGCGATGGAGACGCCCCGCGTTCCGCACAGCCGGTTCCACAGGGTTTGATAACAGCTGACGAACACCCACGCGCGCGACGGCGCATCGGGATCTGCCCCGCGTTCCACCGTGATCCCCGCGACATCCTCGCGCGAGCGTGCGATCAGCTGCCCATCATCCAGCTCGTCCACCCGTATGAGCCCCTCGCTGTAGGTCATGGCATAGGGGCTCGTGAGATGCACGGCGACAAGCGTGACGATGACGAGACCGGCGAGGAACCCGAGCATGATGGCGCGCAGGGTCTGTTGCCTCAGAAGCCGTTTGGCCCACGCGAGACCGTCCGTGACGAGCGTATCCGCCTCGTCGGCCACGAGGGGCTCCGCGATCCGCTCGCCGTGCAGGAGCTCGGCTACGCTTGTGCCGAGCACCCGCGCAAGGTTCTCGAGGTTGTCTATGTCGGGAAAACCTCGGCCCGTCTCCCACCTCGAGACGGCTTTATCGGAGACGAGCAGCTGCTCGGCGAGCTGCTGTTGCGTGAAGCCCTGCTCCCTGCGCAGCTCGCCGATGAACGAACCCGTCTTGATCGCATCCATATCGCCACCTCCTTGCATCACCTTAACGCACGGATGAGTGGGATGCACCCTACGATTCGTAGAGCCGCCACCGGTAAGCGGCCTGTCCCTCACCATGCCTGCCACAGGGGTCCGATCCCATCATTTTTGAAGTTAGATGAAGTATACTTTTTTGTGTCCTAGCCATGTGGGGCACGCCTCTATCGCCCGCATGGAGGGGAGGCGCAGGAGCTGGTAGCTGATGAGCGCCACGCCCCGGCAGGCTCCTCGTCCATTCGTTGCGATGCCCCCACGTGGGGGCGGACCGGACTGTCAAGGAGGACAGCATGAGCAAGGTAGCGGTTGTTTACTGGACCATGACCGGCAATACCGAGGCCATGGCGAACGCGCTCGCCGGCGCTGCCGGTAGCGAGGCCATCCCTTGGGACGAGTTCTCCGCCGATAGGGTCGCCGACTACGATGCGCTCGCTTTCGGATGCCCTGCGATGGGCGACGAGGAACTCGATCCCGATTTCGAGGAGCTTTGGGACAGCGCTGTTCCCGAGCTCGGCGACAAGCCTGTAGCCCTCTTCGGTTCCTACGACTGGGGAACCGGTGCGTGGATGGAGATCTGGAAGTCCAACGCGATCGATGCCGGCATCAATGTCGTCGATACGCTCATCGCCAACCTTGCACCCGATGATGAGGCCATCGCCGCTCTCGAAGCCCTCGGTACCAAGCTCTCCGCATAGTCGCCGTCCGTAAGCTACGTTGGCTCAGAGCGTAGCGATGAACGTCCGGCGGATCCGATGCCGCCGGACGTATCCCTTGCTTTCCCTGCGGCCGTCTTTACAGGAGGTGCATGACGACGACCAAGCCTGCGAAGACGATGGATACCGTGGAGCAGAGCTTGATCAGGATGTTGATCGCGGGACCCGAGGTGTCTTTGAAGGGATCGCCCACGGTATCCCCGACGACGGCCGCCTTATGGTTTCTGGAACCCTTGCCGCCGAAGTTGCCCGCCTCGATGTACTTCTTGGCATTGTCCCATGCTCCGCCGGCGTTTGACATCATGACAGCCAAAACGAAACCGGTGACGGTGTTGCCCGCGAGCATGGCGACGACGCCATCGGGGCCGAGGATGAGGCCCACGGCTACGGGGACGACCACGGCGATGAGGGCGGGGGCGACCATGAGCTTCTGGGCGGAACGGGTGCACATATCGACGCAGGTGGCGTAATCGGGATCGGCCTTGCCCTCGAGCAGGCCGGGGATCTCCTTGAACTGGCGGCGTACCTCGACGACGATCGACTGGGCTGCCTTGCCGACGGCATCCATCGTGAGCGCGGCGAACAGGAACGGCAGCATACCGCCGATGAAGAGCGCGACGAGGACGATCGGGTTGTCGATGGCGAGGTTGAATTCGAAGCCGGGATCGATCTGGTGGATCTTATCGACATAGGAGACCATGAGGGCCAGGGCGGTGAGGGCGGCGGAGCCGATGGCGAATCCCTTGCCGGTCGCAGCGGTGGTGTTGCCGAGGGAGTCGAGCGCGTCGGTGCGCTCGCGGACCTCGCGGGGCATGCCGCACATCTCGGCGATGCCGCCGGCGTTATCGGCGATGGGGCCGTAGGCATCGGTCGCCAGCGTGATGCCGAGCGTGGAGAGCATGCCGACAGCGGCGACGCCGACACCGTAGAGGCCCTGGGAGAAGGTGCCGGCAGCTCCCTTGGAGCAGAAGTAGGCCACGAGCACCGCGATGCCGACGACGATGACGGGGCCGACGGTGGAGAGCATGCCGAGCGAGAGGCCGCTGATGACGATGGTGGCCGATCCGGTCTCGGATGCCTCGGCGAGCTTCTGCGTGGGCTTGTAGGTGTCGGAGGTGTAGTACTCGGTCATGGCGCCGATGACGACGCCCGCAACGAGGCCCGCGAACACGGCGGCGTAGATGCCCATGTGCTCCGGAAGCAGGATCTTGATGGCCGCGAAGGCGGCGATCGCGATGAGGATCGCGCTGATGTAGGTGCCGGTGCGTAGGGCCTTCAGAAGGTTGCGCTGGGAAGCGCCCTCCTCGGTCCTGATGAAGAAGGTCCCCACGAGCGAGGCCGCCACGCCGAGCGCCGCGATGAACATCGGCAGGGCCACGCCCTCGATGGAGTAGCCGGCGGCTACGGCGAGGGCGGCGGTGGAGATGATGGACCCCACGTAGGATTCGTACAGATCGGCGCCCATGCCCGCGACATCGCCCACGTTGTCGCCCACGTTATCGGCGATGGCGGCCGGATTGCGCGGGTCGTCCTCGGGGATGCCCGCCTCGACCTTGCCCACGAGGTCGGCTCCCACGTCGGCGGCCTTGGTGAAGATGCCGCCGCCCACACGGGCGAAGAGCGCCATCGATGAGGCGCCCATGCCGAAGGTGAGCATGTTGGCGGTGATCTGCGTGAGCCTCTCGGCCATGGGAAGGGCGGAGAAGGCGGCGTTCAGGATGAAATACCAGATGGTGAGATCGAGCAGGCCGAGGCCGACGACCGTGAAGCCCATGACCGTGCCGGCGTCGAAGGCGATGCGCAGGCCGGAGTTGAGGCTCCGGGACGCGGCGTGCGCGGTGCGGCAATTCGCCATGGTTGCCGTGCGCATGCCGACAAAGCCGGCGAGCCCGGAGAAGAAGCCCCCCGTCAGGAATGCGAACGGCGTGAACCAGGAGAGCATGCCGGCGAAGGCCATGCAGACCATCGCCGCGAAGATCACGGCGAAGAAGATGAGCACGCCGGCGTATTGGCGCCTGAGGTACGCATTCGCGCCGTCGCTCACCGACTTCGAGATCTTCGCCATCTCGGGCGTTCCCTCGGGAGCGTTGCGGACGCTCCTGAATTTCGCGAAAGAGAACGCGAGGGCGATGAGCGAGCCGATTCCGGTGAAGATGAACGCCATTGATTCCATTGTCCCAACCTTTCCCAACCTGTTTCGGCACAAACGTACCTGCTCCGCATGCGGGAGAACAGAACTATTTCAGCCGAAACCATCCCCATTGAGAAGAATAAAAAGGTGAAAGGCGCAATCTATTGTTTTTGAGGACTATTTACGATGCGTTAACCTCGCCTGTGCTGGACGAGGGGTGCGATGCACGGTCGTGCAAGGGATGGGTTATCGGAGTCCCGCCTCGAGGCGCAGGAGCTCCCCGACGAATTCCTTGGCTATGAGCCGGGTGCCCGGGACCTTGCTCTCGCGCGGCCCCGCGATGTTCAGCGTGATGCCGAAGCCCACCTGCCCGATCCATGTGCGCGCCTCGGCGAACTCGTCCATGCCGCGCACGATCTTGCACGGCCTGCCGTATCTCTCGGCGAATTGCACGGTCATCTCGGTGCCGCTCTCGGGCTCGATGCCTGCCGGTGCGATGATGAGGGTGGCATGGCTATCGCGCACGTTCCATGCCGTACGCTCCACGTATCCGTCGGTGAAGCCCTCCTTGAGCTCGGGATAGGCGGCGAGCAGGCCGGGAGGATCGGGCATGTCCTCCGCGAGCCCTCCGGGCGGGCACCATCCGCAGATGGGGATGCCCGCCTCGCGCGCGGCATCCAGGCCGCCGCGATCGGCGCCGGTTTGGCCGCCGGAGCGGATGAAGGCGATACGTGCGAGCGAGGCGCCGATGGCCCGGGCTTCCCGCTGCTGGGCGGCCACGGTCGCCGCATCCGTGGGGTCGGAGCGCTGGGCCATCTCCCACTGCTCGCGGGTGATCTTGGCTACATGGGCGGTGACCGCATCGCCCATGATCGTGCGCGGACGGTTCCTGATGATACGGTCGTGTGCGAGGCCGGTTTTCTCCATGACGCGGCGGCTCTGCTCGTTGGGCTCGTAGTATCCCCCCCAGATGCGGGAAAGGCGCAGATCGCGGAAGGCATGCTCCATGACAGCGCGCACCGCCTCGGGCATATAGCCCCTGCCCCAGAGCGGCTTGGCGATCCAGTAGCCGAGCTCGGCCTCGTCGGAGCCGATGGCGAGGTCCGATGCCGTGCCGATCTTGAGGCTGATGGCGCCGACCGCCTCGTCGGCGGGTTCGCGATCCTTGATGACGATGGCGAAGGATTCGGGGACGGAGAGGATATCGCGGATGATCCGGGTGCTCTCCTCGAGGCTGGCATGGGGCATCCAGCCGGCTGCGGGGCCCACGTCGGGATCGGAGGCGTAGGCGAAGAGCGCCTCGGCATCGGTCTCGCGCCAGGGGCGCAGGATGAGGCGGTCGGATTCGAGCGTGCGGGGCCAGGATGCGGGCATGGCCTGCCTCCAGTCTTGTCAATCGAAGGGTACGAAATGAGGTTCCATGCGGTCGAAGGCGTATACGCCCTCGTATCCTATCGCATTGAGGACGTCCTGGGCCTCGCGGATACGGGAGCCCAGATGCCTTGGCATATGGGAATCGGAGCCCACGGTCAGGATGCGGCCGCCCAGATCGTAATGGAGCTCGAGGATCTCACGGCACGGCATGGGCCCGGCCATCCCATAGCGGAAGCCCGAGGTGTTGAGCTCGATGCCCTTGCCGTCGGCGATCACCTGCTCGAGGATGGCGGCGATGATGTCGCGGCTCTTCTCGAAGGGGTAGGGGCCTGCGGGGTCGTAGCGTTTGACATGATCCAGGTGCGCGAGCACGCTGTAGTGCTTGTAGGAGCGGACCACGTCGTAGAGCTCCTGGTAATACTCGCCGTTATAGGCTGCTTGGCTGCGGCCTTCCATGAATTCGTTGCCGTCGTACCAGAACTCGATGTCGCGTACCTGGTGGATGGAGAGGAGCACGAAATCGAGCGGCCAGGCTGCGAAGAGCTGCTCGTAGGACCCGATGGTATGGGTCTGGACACCGAACTCGAGGCCCGCCCTCAAGCGGATGCGGTCCGCGTACTCCTCCCGGAGCTCGGCGATTCTCGCGAAGTAGGCGGGATAGGCCACGTTGACCGCAAGCTCGCCGTCGTGGTTCAGCCGGATGGCGGGGGAGTCCCATTCGTCCTTCACACCGTAATCCACATGGTCGGTGAAGGCGAGCTCCTCGATACCCAGCCCGATGGCATCGCGCACGACATCCTCCATGGGATAGTCGGAGTCATCGGAGAACGCGGTATGGACGTGGTAGTCGTAGAACATGGGAGCCTTCCTAGGCGGATCGCGGTGCGGTCGCGACGGCGGGGACGGGGATGCGCGGGGCTCGTTCCAAGGAGCGCGCCCTCATTCCAGCTCGAACGCGCCGGTGTAGAGCTGATAGTACGTGCCCTGGGCGGCGATGAGCTCGTCGTGCGTGCCGCGTTCGATGATGCGTCCGTGGTCGAGCACGATGATGACGTTGGCATTGCGCACGGTCGAGAGGCGGTGCGCGATGACGAAGGTCGTGCGCCCGGCCATGAGGGCGTCCATGCCCCTCTGGACGATCTGCTCGGTGCGCGTGTCGATGGAGGATGTCGCCTCGTCGAGGATCATGACGGGCGGGTCGGCGACGGCTGCGCGCGCGATTGCGAGGAGCTGGCGCTGGCCTTGGGAGAGCGAGGCGGCGTTGTCGCGCAGCATGGTCTGATAGCCGTTGGGAAGGCGCCTGATGAAGCCGTCCGCACCGGCGAGCTTGGCTGCGGCGATGCACTCCTCGTCGGTGGCCGGGAGGCGCCCGTAGCGGATGTTGTCCATCACCGTGCCCGTGAAGAGGTTCGTCTCCTGCAGGACCATGCCGAGCGAGCGGCGCAGGTCCGACTTGCGGATCTTGTTGATGTTGATGCCGTCGAGGCGTATCTTGCCGTCCTCGATGTCGTAGAAGCGGTTCAGGAGGTTGGTGATGGTCGTCTTGCCCGCGCCCGTCGCGCCCACGAAGGCGACCTTCTGGCCGGGTTTGGCGTAGAGCGAGATGTCGTGCAGGATCGTGTTGCCGGGGGTGTAGGCGAAGTCGACGTGCTCGAGCACCACGTCGCCTGCGAGCGGCGTATAGGTGACGGTGCCGTCGTGATGGGGGTGCTTCCAGAGCCATCGGCCGGTGTCCTCGTGCGTCTCGCATATCTCGCCGCCTACGATCTTCGCGCGGTGCAGCTCGACGTAGCCCTCGTCGGCCTCGGGCTCCTCGTCGATGAGCGAGAAGAGGCGCTCGGCACCCGCAAGGCCCATGACGATGAAGTTGATCTGGCTCGAGATCTGGCCGATGGAGCCCGCGAAGCGCTTGGTGAGGTTCAGGAACGGGACCACGATATCGATGGAGAGGGCGAGGCCCGAGATGGAGAGGTTCGGGATGTGCGAGGCGAGCATGATGCCCCCTGAGAGCGCGACCACCACGTAGGCGAGGTTGCCGAGGTTCATGAGGACGGGACCGAGGATGTTCGAGTAGGTGTTGGCCTTAGCCGCCGCTTCGCAGAGCTCGCCGTTGAGGACCTCGAAGGACTTCTCGGTCTCCTCCTCGTGGGTGAAGACCTTGATGACCTTCTGCCCGGTCATGGCCTCTTCGACGAAACCCTCGGCAGCGGCGATGTTGCGCTGCTGGGCGAGGAAGTAGTGCGCGCTCCTACCGCCCAAGACGCGTGTGAGCCACGCCATGATGGCCACCATGGCGATCACCACGAGCGCCATCCAGACCGAGTACCATATCATGATGAAGAAGATCGACGCCATGGCGAGGGCCATCGTGAGGACGTTGGGAAGGGACTGGCTGATGAGTTGGCGGATGGCGTCGACGTCGTTGGTGTAGTAGCTCATGACGTCGCCGTGCTTGGTGCGGTCGAAATAGCTGATGGGCAGGCTCTCCATGTGCTCGAACATCATGTTGCGGAGCTTCATGAGGGTGCCCTGCGTGATGATGGCGCCGATCTGCTCGCGCGCCGCGATGAGCGCGATGGAGACGATGTAGATCGCGACGAGGCGACCGGCTATGCCCGCGATGGCGGGTGCCGCCCCGCTCCAGTCGCCGGACTCCCAGTACTCGCCGACCACGGCAAGCGTCTCCTGGAGGAAGATCGAGGGCAGCGATTGCAGGATCGCCGGCACGATGATGCAGACGATGGACAGCGGGAGCAGCACGGGATAGAACTTGAACACGAGCCCGAAGATGCGCATGAGCGTGGCTCCGGGATTCTGGGCGCCCTTGGAGCGGCGCACGCGGCTCGACATGGGGCCGTTGACCTGCTTCTTCTCCTCTGCCATAGGGCCTACGCCCCCTCTCCGTCGGTGCCATCTATCCCGATCGCCGCCATCGCGGCGTCATGGGACTGCTTGTTCTGCGAGGTGTAGGTCTCGCGGTAGATCTCGGAGGTGCGCAGCAGCTCCTCGTGGGTGCCTATGGCGGATATGCGGCCGCCATCTATGACGACGATGCGGTCGGCGTCCTCCACCGAGCTCGTGCGCTGGGCGATGATGAGCTTGGTGGTGGAGGGGATGAATCGCTTGAAGCCCTCGCGGATGAGCTTGTCGGTCTTGGTGTCGACGGCGCTCGTCGAATCGTCGAGGATGAGCACCTTCGGGCTCTTGAGCAGGGCGCGCGCGATGCACAGGCGCTGCTTCTGGCCGCCCGAGACGTTGGTGCCCCCCTGCTCGATGTAGGTGTCGTACCCGTTGGGCAGGAGCTGGATGAACTCGTCCGCCTGCGCGAGCTTGCAGGCCTCGACCATCTCCGCGCGCGAGGCATCCTGCTTGCCCCACCGGAGGTTGTCCTCGATGGTGCCGGAGAAGAGGATGTTGCGCTGCAGCACCACGGCCACCTCGTTGCGCAGCGTGTCCAGATCGTATTCGCGCACATCGTGCCCGCCCACCTTGACCGAGCCGCAGGTGGCATCGTAGAGGCGGCTGATGAGTTGGATGAGGGTGGTCTTGGACGAGCCGGTACCGCCGATGATGCCGATGACCTCGCCGCTCTTGATGTGCAGGTCGATATCGTCGAGGGCCATGCGCTCGGACCCGGCGGAATACCCGAAGCTCACATGGTCGAAATCGATGGAGCCGTCGGCGATCTCGCAGCGGGGGTTCTCGGGGTTCTTGAGGTCGGACTGCTCCTCGAGCACCTCGACGATACGGCGGGCGCTCTCCTCGCTCATGGTGATTATGACGAAGATCATCGAGAGCATGTTGAGGCTCATGAGGATCGAGAAGCCGTAGGTGATGAGGGCCGAGAGATGGCCGATGGCAAGATCGGCACCCTGGCTCTGGATGATGGCATGCGAGCCGAAGTAGATGACGAACACGTACACGATGTTGATGCAGAGCTGCATGATGGGCATGTTCCATGCGAGCAGGCGCTCGGCGTGCAGGAAGTCGCGGTAGAGATTCTCGGAGGAGGCGTCGAACTTCTCCTTCTCGTACTCCTCGCGCACGTATGACTTGACCACGCGGATGCCCTTGATGTTCTCCTCGACGGTGTCGTTCAGGGCGTCGTACTTGCGGAAGAGGCGGCGGAAGATGGGCATGACGTAGGCGGCGACGCCGAAGAGGAAGGCGCCGAGGAAGATGGACACCACCACGTAGATCGCCGCGAGCGCACCTCCGGTGAGGAATGCCATGGAGATGGCGAA
The DNA here is from genome assembly GCA_004010535.1 of Coriobacteriales bacterium OH1046. Classification (GTDB taxonomy): domain Bacteria; phylum Actinomycetota; class Coriobacteriia; order Coriobacteriales; family Atopobiaceae; genus RUG721. Next base: position 200,135 of record RQYE01000003.1, read on the forward strand.
GACCAGCATGAGCGGGCTGCGGATGGCGGTGCGGATGATCATCATGTAGGCCATCTGGACGTTGCTCGTGTCGGTGGTGAGGCGCGTCACGAGCGAGCTCGTGGAGAAGCGGTCGATGTTGCCGAACGAGAACGACTGGATGTTGTGGAACATGTCGCTCCGGAGGTTCTTGGCGAGGCCCGTGGCCGCCGTGGAGCAGGTGATGCCGGCGATCGTGCCGCAGGCGAGCGAGATGAGCGCCAAGGCCACGAGGATGAGGGAGTAACGGCCTATGGCGGCCATGCCCTGGCCCTCGTTGATCGCGTTGATGAGCTGCGCGGTGATGAAGGGGATGGAGCACTCGATGACGACCTCGCCCGAGACGAGGATGGGCGTCTGGATCGAGGGTCGCCGGTATTCGCGCGCGCTTCCGGCGATGCGGCGCATGATCTGGGGGAGGGTGAGGTGCGCGAGGGTCTTCGCATGCTGTTCCATGGGGTCCTAGGCCTCCTCGCGCTCGCGGGTCTCGATGGCGCGCCAATGCTCGGCGACGCGTTCGAGCAAACCGAGCAGCTCCCCGCGCTCATCCTCGGAAAGGCATGCGAAGGCCTCCTCCTCGAAGGCGAGCTTGTCGGCGATGAGCGCGCGCGCCTTGTCGCTGCCCGCTCGGGTGAGCTGGATGTCGAGCTGGCGTCCGTCGCTTGCGGAACGCACCCGCGAGAGGTAGCCGCCCGCCTCGAGCTTCGCGATGACCTCGGAGAGGGAGGCGGAGCTCACGCAGGATCGCCGTGCGAGCTCGCATTGGGCCATGTGGCCGCCGCTCTGGTACACGGAGAGCAGGATGTGCTGCCTGCCGCCCCTGCCCCCGGCATGGAGATGCAGGAAGTGGCCGAAATAGCCGAAGTTCTGGAGGAGCCGCCTCACGGTGGTGCTGTCCGCAAGCGACTCGCGCAGTTCGATGTCTGTCATGGAGATCCTTTGCGTGCCGTCTGTTGTGCGCCCACCACTTTCCGCTTAGGCGAAGAAGATGTCAAGGTACCTAATGAAAAATATGCAGTCAATGAAATGCATTCGCAACGAAAGCCATCCAGCTGGTTGGATATCCGGGATCGGACCGTTCTCCATCGGAAGCTCATCGCCCCATCGGAAGGCTGGTTTGAAAGAAGAGAAAAAACCCGCAGGGTCCAGGGTACCCTGCGGGTCGGATGCGGGAGGCCGATACCAAGGCAGGAAGGAGAGAAAAGGATGGTGGCCTTCCCAGGCGAGCTCAGCCCTCGTAAACGACGTTGCCGTTGGAAATGGTGTAGAGCACGGCGATGTCCGAGATTTCCTTGACATCGCAGGACAGCGGATCCTTATCGAGAACGACGATGTCGGCGAACTTCCCTTCCTCGAGCGTGCCGGCCTTGTCCTCCCAGAATGCGGCATAGGCGCCGTTCACCGTGTACATCTGGAGCATCTCGTAAACGGTTGCGGCTTGATCGGCGTTGCGGGTGTAGACGTCGACCTGCTCGTCCTCGCCCGGATACGGCGAGCATTGGGTGGCACCGGCCTCGATGGCATGGAGGGGCGCGAAATCATAGGTGACCGGATAGTCGTTGGAGCCCGTGATCATGACGCCCACGTCGATCAGATCGCGGATATGATACTCGGATGCGAAGCGCTCGGCACCGAACATCTGCTCCTCGAGCGGCGAGAAGAACGGATCGTAGTAGAACCACATGGGTTGCATGCAGCAGATGATCTTGTTCTCAGCGGTGCGCGGCACATCCTCCTTGGCAACCAGGTTGTAGTGGGTGATCTTGTTGCGGACGTCGGGGTCGCCGTTGGCCTTCCTCGATTCCTCGTAGGCGTTTATGGCCATGCGCACGGAGGCGTCGCCCATGCAGTGCATCTGCACCTGGTAGCCGGCGGCGTTCATCTTGGTGGTGAACGCGGTCATCTCCTCCTGGGTGTTGGCGGGGGAGCTGACGTAGTCGGGGTCGGTACCGGCGGCCGGGTCATAAGGCTCGAGCAGATAGGAGGACTTGCCCTCGGGCACGCCGTCGACCTTGTGCTTGACCTGCTTGATAGTCAGCATGTCGGAGACATACCGCTGTTCGCTGCCGAGCCTTGCGATGGCCTCGTCGGCCGCCTCGGCGGTTGCATCGGAGAAGAAGTTGGCGTTGTAACGGACGGTCAGGGTTCCGTCTGCCGCCATCTCGGCGAGCAGGTCGCGCGGGATCGAATCACCGCCGGAATCCATGCCGGTGATGCCGTAGGAGTTGGCCTCAGCGAGGAAGCCCATCACGGCCTTGCGGTAGTCCTCGTTGGTGTACTCGAAATCGGGCAGATAGCCGTCGATGATGGCCCCGCAATCGGAGAAATAGCCCGTGAGCTCACCGTCCCCATCTTTGTAGATGATGCCGGAGGGCGGGTTGGGGGTGTCTTTGGTGATCCCGCACAGCTCGATGGCGACATCGTTGAGGAACTGCCCATGGCCGGAGACGTCGCTGAGGGAGACGGGCTTGTCGCTGCACACCTCGTTGATCCAGTCGTTGGTGCCCTTGCTGTCGGGGAAGGCCTTGAGGTCGACGCCCATCCCCAGGTAGATATCATAGTTGGGATGCGCTGCGATGAAGTCGGCCAGAGCCTGCTTGTAGACTTCGAGATCGACATCGTAGTTCAAGAACGCGATCTCGGTCTCCTCGGTCAGGTACGGGCCGGGAGCATGGATATGCCCATCGATGAAGCCGGGCATGGCGCAGGCGCCGCCGAGTTCGATGACCCTGGTGGCGTCGCCGATATAGGTATCGACCCCATCATCGGCACCCACGTAGACGAGCTTCCCGTCCTTGACGGCGAGCGCCTCGGCGTAGCTGCCCTCCTCGACCATCGTGATGATCGAGCCGCCGCGGATGACGAGGTCCGCCGCATCGATGGGCCCCTCTTCGACGCCTTTGTTGGAGCATGCGGCGAGGGTTGCGGCGCCGACTGCGGCGGCACTCAAAAATGACCTGCGGGTAAGCTGATCGGACATACTGGGCTCCTTCCATTCCCGACACGTTGCACGCGGCCTTTCCATGGGCCGTCGTTAGGGAAAGCAAAGCACGTCCGTGCAGTCATCCATGGGGTAGATGTTCGCAACTGGCGGTTCTAACCGGGTTGAGGGGCAGGGTATAGTCCTGTATACCCTGGCCAGGACGGCATTCAGAGGGGCAATGGCTGCCTTTTCCCCTCGATGAGCCTGCGGAGTTCATCTCGATTCGCCACGCCCACCTTGTGGTAGATGCGGTGCGCATGCGTTTTGACCGTGCCCGGCGAGATCCAGAGCTCGTTGGCGATGGCATTGTTGGTTTTGCCTGAGAAGATCATGCCCATGATCTCGCGCTCGCGTGCGGTGAGGCCGTGCTCGGCGGCGATGATATCGAGCTGCACCGGTATCTGGGCCTCCTCCGGTTCGGACCTCTTGAAGATGCGCCAGAGGTAGAAGATGGCGAGTACCAGGTAGCATACGTTGATGAACTCATTTGCGAAATCGCGGATGCCGAGGTCGAGGGGGTAGAACCGATTGCTGTCGGGTAGAAGCGCGCTGAAGGTCGATGGGATGCTTACCAGCAGGATGAGGAGCAGCATCCACCTGAGGCGTCCTCCGCTGATGTCATTGCGTTTCCGGGCGATCCTGTAGATGGCGTCGATCCAGATGTGGGTGATATAGAGCCGTGCGACAACGGGGGCATAGCGCGCTACGGGGGAGAAGCCGAGCGCAGATGCGAGCGGACAGCAGGCAATGAGCGCATATTCCCATATCCTTAGCTTGCGGTCGAAGATATGGGCCTCGATCTCGCTCGTGCCGAGCATGATGCCTACCGTGGCGACGGCTCTGAGAAGGTGCCAGGCCCAGCCCTTCCCCAAGCTCCAGAGCCCGGGGCTGACTTCCTCCGCGAAGAACAGGCAATGGTCGAGGACGCAGCCGGCCATGAAGAATGCCACCCACAGCAACTTGTCCTCGCGGCGCTGGAGATAGGCGGCCGAGAACAGCACGAGCACCATGGTGTTGGCGGCCAGGAGCAAGACGTCGTATATGAAGAGGCCGAGGCTCATGGGCTCCTTAGGCTGTTTGGGGTGGGCGTGCTGACGACGCATCTGAGGATATCACGACTTCGGAAAAGCGGCGGCACGCTTCCGTCCACGGCATGTCTAGGCGAGATACGCGCCGGCTGGGCAGCGATGCTCGCACCCGTTCTCCTCGTATATCTCGAACGTGCTCCTGATCGCGACGAGTTGTTGACGGTGCGGCGGCTGATACCGCCGAAGCAGCCCGCGCATACCGGACGATGATCGAGAAAAAGACCGCCGACCGCGCTGCCGCCGAGGCGGTCTGAGATATCGCCGCAGCCCTTCCTGCGACGGACGGGATCGCCATCGACCCCGCAGGTGAGATCGCAGCTGCGCGCGGGGTCTACGAGGTCCTGGCCGATAAGCAGAAGGAGCTCCCCACCGCCCGGGACGCCCTGGGGGCTATCGAGAGCGCCGAGGCTGCGCTCCAAGCTGTGCGGGATGCCGAGGCCCAGCGTATCGCCGAGGATGAGGCTGCGGCTGCATCGGCAGCCGAGAACTACGGCTATTCCGAAAGCTGCACCTGCTCTGCACCCGCACGGTCCGAGGACAGCCGCCTCGGCGAGCCGGTCTACCGCGACTAGGCCGTTTCTGGGCCCATCTCAGCCCTGGAGCTGCCCGATCAGCGCATCGATCAGCGCATCGGGCCTGCGCTTGGGGATGGAGTGGCCGCATTCGGGCACGACCATGAGCCTCGCATCTTGGATCGCCGAGAAGATCGCCACGGTCTCGTCGTCGCGGATGCAATCGAACTCGCCGACCATGACCGTCACGGGACACGGGATCGATGCGAGCGATCCTGCGGGGATGTGGGGCTCGTCGAGCATGAGCTGCAGGAGCTCCGCCGAGACGGATGCCTCCTCGGGCGTGGGGGAGAGCAGGCTCGCATCGACATCCCCGCACCCGCCCCAATCCCAATCGGCCCAGGCGCGCAGCATCTCGGCGGTCCCCGCAAGATCCCATGCGGGATCCTCGAGCACGCCCCCGGGGGTGAGGTTCGCGCCGAGCGCGAGGACGGAAGCAACCCGTTCCGGGCGGTCGCGGGCTATGAGCAGCGCCTCGATGCCGCCATCGGAGAAGCCCACCACATGCACGCGACGTATGCCGAGCGCATCGAGCACGGCGAGGGCATCGCGAGCAAGGAGCTCGTAGGTCAGATGCGCGCTTCCGCGGCTGGATTTGCCCTGACCCCGTGCATCGAGCGCGACGGCGGGATGCCCCGCCGCCACGCAGGCATCGATCGCGGGCCCGAAGATGCCATGCTCCTCGCCGTTGCCGTGGAGGAAGAGCACGGGCGTCCCGCCCTCGCGGTCTCCGTAGACGAAAGCGGCGATCTGCGCGCCATCTTCCATCCCGATGACCCGTGCGAGCGTCGGGATGCTCGAGGGGCGCTCGTAGGGGCTGGGGAAATGCAGGCTGGGGGGCGTAGGTGTCATATCTGTATCTTTCAGTCGGGCAAGCGCCGGGATCGGGTCTCCTGCCTGTATTGTAGGGAACGTCGCCGAGATAAGGAGGGGAGATCGTGTCATCGCATGGTTTTCCGCATGCGGCCGTTCCCGATGAGCTGGCCCAGAATATGGCGCTGTTCCTGCGCTTGGTGCGGCGCGTGCTCGGCGAGTACGACGAGAGCCTGAGGAACGGCTTCGACGAGTTGCTCGACTGCATGGAACGGGCCGGCGCCGCAGAGGATGCCGCGCAGATCGACGCCTCGATCGACCGTGCCGTCGCGCTGACCGAGGGCCTTCCCGAAACCCAAGCCCAGCTATTGACCCGCGCCTTTGCGACGTACTTCCATCTGGCGAATATCGCCGAGGAGGATTACCGTGTGGATACGCTGCGCAAACGCGAGCGCGAGGTGCTGGCGACCGGTGCCGATACCACCGATGAGCTTGTCGGCGCCTACCGCAGCCTTATCGCGGACTGCGGGGAGGAGAAGGCCGGGCGGCTCCTCTCCAACCTCGAGTTCCACCCCGTCTTCACAGCCCATCCCACCGAAGCCCGCCGCAACGCGGTCGAGGGCAAGATCCGCCGGATCGCGGCCCTCCTCGCCGAGCGCGCCGGCATCGGGGGCGTCGAAGCCCTCGATAACGAGCGCAAGATGCTCCAAGAGATCGATGCGCTCTTCCGCACCAACCCCATCGCCCCCAAGCGCCCCTCGCCGGTCGAGGAGGCCGAATCGCTCATCGCGATCTTCGACAACACGCTCCTTCCGCTGGCCATCGATGTGTACCGGCGTCTCGATGATGCCCTGCTCGATGCCGAGGCCGGCCTTGTGGAGCCGGTTGCCCCGGCCTTCTTCCGCGTGGGCAGCTGGATCGGCTCCGACCGGGACGGCAATCCCAACGTGACCGCCAAGGTCAGCCGCAAGGTGGCCGAGAAGTTCCGCACCCACATCCTCTCGGTGCTCGCCGAGCGCACGGAGCAGGTGGGGCGTGCGCTGACTCTCGAGAGCGGCTCCACGCCCGCGAGCGAGGCCCTCGTGAACCTGTGGAACCACCAGGTCGAGATGAGCGAGGTCCTCTCCACGCAGGCGCTCGAGATATCGGCGCGCGAGCCCCACCGCGCGGTCATGCTCGTCATCGCCAACCGCCTGCAGGCCACGATCGCCCGCACGGCGGATCTCATGTATGCAAGCTCCGATGACCTGCTCGGCGACCTGCGCGTAGTCCAGCGCTCTCTTGTGGATGCCGGTGCCCCGCGCGCCGCCTACGGACCGCTCCAAGACCTTATCTGGCTGGTCGAGACCTTCGGTTTCCATCTTGCCGAGATGGAGTTCCGCCAGCATTCGCTCATACATGCCCGTGCTTTGGAGGATATACGGGCGCACGGCGCCCGCGGAGAGCGGGGTACGCTCGAGCCCATGACGCGCGAGGTGCTCGATACCTTCCGCGCCATCGGCTCCATCCAGCGCAAGGGAGGGTTGCGCGCCGCACGCCGCTACATCGTCTCGTTCACCAAGAGCGCGGGCGACATCGCCGCCGTCTATGAGCTCTGCCGCCTCGCCTTCGCCCACGAGAAGGATGTCCCCGTGCTCGATGTGATCCCGCTCTTCGAGCAGATCGCAGACCTCGAGGACGCCGTTGCCACGCTCGACGAGATCGTCGAGCTGCCGCAGGTCAAGCTCCGCCTCGCCGAGACGGGTAACACCCTCGAGGTCATGCTCGGCTATTCCGATTCATCCAAGGACGCGGGGCCCGTGTCCGCCACGTTCGTGCTCCACGCAGCCCAGCTCGCCATCGCCGATTGGGCCAAGGCGCGCGGCATCCGCCTTATCCTCATGCATGGGCGCGGAGGCGCCGTCGGGCGTGGGGGAGGGCCGGCGAACCATGCGGTCCTCGCGCAGCCCAAGGGATCGGTCAACGGCTGCTTCAAGCTCACCGAGCAGGGCGAGGTCATCTTCGCACGCTATGGGAATGCGGCGCTTGCACGCCGTCATGTGGAATCGGTTGCAGCGGCGACGCTTTTGCACGCGAGCCCGCGCATCGGGCGCAGGAACATGTCCTCCACGCACGGTTTCTCCGAGATGGCATCGCAGCTCGACGCCGTCTCGCGCGCGCACTACCTCGATCTGCTCGGAACGCCCGGCTTCGTCGAGTGGTTCGCCACGGTCACCCCCTTAGACGAGGTGGGCCTCCTACCCATCGGCTCGCGTCCCGCCAAGCGCGGCCTCGCGGCTTCCGCGCTCGAGGATCTGCGCACGATCCCCTGGGTCTTCTCATGGTCCCAGGCACGCGTCAATCTTGCCGCCTGGTACGGTTTGGGCAGCGCCTGCGAGCACGTGGGCGACCTCGGATTGCTCCGCAGGGCCTATGCGGAATGGCCGCTCTTCACAACCTTCATCGATAACATCGAGATGTCCCTCGCCAAGACCGATGCCCGTATCGCCGGGATGTACCTCGCGCTGGGTGGGCGCGACGACCTAGCCGATACGGTGCTTCGCGAGATGGAGCTCACCGCGCGGTGGGTCATGCGGATCATCGGCGAAGATCAGCTGCTCCAGCATCGGCGTGTGCTTGGACCCGTCGTCAGGAACAGGCTCCCCTTCGTGAACGCCCTCTCCATCATGCAGGCGAATGCCCTGCGCGTCCTGCGCACAGCCGAGGGGCGGCTCACACCCCAGCAGAAGGAACGGGAGACCTCCCTCATCCTCTGCACCGTCTCCGGCGTCGCCGCAGGCCTCCAGAATACAGGCTAGCGCTGGCTCTCGTGCTTCTCGAAGAAATCGAAGCGGGGCGGCAGCTCTATGAGCGCGTGATCTTCGGGCTTCTCCGCACAGCATGCCGCCAGCTCCTCGAATCCCTCGAAGGCATGCTCCCACGAGAAGAAGAGCTCGTTCGGGAACCGCAGGCACTCCGCGATACGCTCGCACCCGCTCGGCACCACCGGATGCATGAGCAGGGTGAGGGTGCGAAGGCAGCGGAAGGCGTCGGCGAGCGCCCGGCGATAGGCCGCCTCATCGCCCTTCGATGCCCTCGAGGCGTCATCCCAGCGCTTGTTGGCGCAGCGCCCGAACTCCTCGGCGATGCCCAGGGCCTCGTGGGCGTTGAAGGCGTGCGCTGCAGCCTCGAAACCGAGCGCGGCCTCATCGCAGAGCTCGACGCAATCCGGGCTGGGACTTTCGGCGGGCAGATGCCCCGCGCACGCGCGTGCGGCACCATAGAAGCAGCTCCGGGCCAGCCGGTTGAAGATATTGGTCAGAAACGCGCTCTCCTTGAGAGCGGGATCGGCCACGCGCGGATCGTCTTTCACGAGGATCTCCGCCCCGGTCTCCTTGTCGGTGCGGCTGATGCTCGTGTCGAATGCCTTGGGCGCGAAGCTCACGGCCTTCTGGTCGAGGCCGAGCGAGAGCCAGTGGGCGCGCAGCTGCTCGGCGGTATAGGATCCCAGCAGCTCCACGGCCATGGGCGGCTTTAGGGCGCCCGAGCTCGACGCCTTCTTGTTCATGAAGAGGATGTGGTGGTTGGCGACGGGGGTGTCTTGGAAGAGGCCCCAATCGAGCGCCTCCCAGAGCGCCGGCTGGGCCACGCAGTAGAAGTAGATGTTGTCCTGGCCGATGAATTGGTATACGCGGGCATCGTCGGCGCACCACCAATCGCGCCAGTCGGTGGAGGAGTAGCGGCCCTCCTCGGCGGTCGCGAGCACGGTCTGCGTGAAGGAGATGGGCGCCCAGAGGCTCTCGGGCCATACCCAGACGGTAAGACCCGCGATGCCCTCGAGATCGGGCGCGGGCACGCCCCACCCGATGTTGCCGGTGATGCGGAAGGGCAGCAGCGTCTTGCCCGTGCGGAAGCGCACGCCCGCCTCCTCGAGGATGCTGCGCGCGCGGTCGCGGTCCTCCCACGTGGAGAACCCTACCGAGAAGGACGTCTGGCTTCCCTCCGCCTCGTGCAGCGTATGAGTCGGCAGCGCGCCGGCAAGCGCGCCGAAGGCCCTGCGGAAGCTGTTCTGGATGTAGATGACGGGATCGGCGAGGGATTCGCGCACGGTCTTGGTGACGATGCCGCGCACCTGCGGGTCCGCGTCCCACGCACCGGCGAGCCTCTCGAGCGATGAGCGGAAGGCGGGCAGGTCGAAGTACCAGTTGTCGACCGGACGCAGCTCCGGCACGGTGCCGGTGATCTGCGAGACGGGGGCGATGAGCTCCTCGGGATCGAATTGATGGCCCAGATCGCATTCATCGGCATAGGCCTTCTCGCTCTTGCAGCCGCGCACGGGGCAACGGCCCTGGACCTGGCGGCCGTTCAGGAACGTGCCCGCCTCGACGTCGAAGAACTGGCGCGTGGACAGCTTCTTGAGATGGCCCTGCTCGTGGAGGCGGCGGATGAGCCCGTCGGAGAGGTCGGCGTGGAAGGAGCGGGCCGGCTCGAGTCCCGAGCCCGCGAAGATATCGAGCGAGATCCCGTAGGCGTCGAGCGCCTCCTTCTGCAGCTCATGGTTGGCACGCACATAATCCCCGATGGAGCCCCCATAGCCCTCTTCGGCGACCTTCTTGCGGTAGCCCTCCATGATGGGGGAGCCATAGCAGTCGGTACCGGAGACGAAGATCACGTTCTCGGCGCCGATGCGATCGCGCAGGAAGCGCGCGAAGAAGTCGGCCGGCACGAAGACGCCGCCGATATGGCCGAAGTGCAGGCTCTTGTTGCCATAGGGCATCCCGCCGGTGAGGACGGCGCGTTTGGGGAATGTGGGTCGTGCCATGAGCATGTCCTTTATGTCGAAAACGTCATTTCATCTTCCCGATTATCCCACAACGGCATTTCGCGGTGCTATCCTTGCTCAGGATGATTTGCCGGAGATGCCGGCAGGCTGCCGCGTGATTGGAGATCGCTCGATGCTCGTCAATATGAATGAACTGCTCTCTGTCGCCGATGAGGGCCATTTCGCCGTCCCTGCGTTCAACATCAGCTCGTACGCCATGTTCAACGGCATCATGGACATCTCCGAGCGGAAGAGCGCTCCCGTGATCATCGAGATCCATCCCAACGAGCTCAAGCATATCGGTTCCGATGCGATCGCCGGCATGGTCAGGCGCGCCGGGTCCTCCACCGTCCCCGTGGTCATCCATCTCGACCACGGCTCATCCTTCGCCGATGTCATGGCCGCCATCCGCGCCGGTTTCACAAGCGTCATGATCGACGCCTCCGCGCTCCCCTTCGAGGAGAACGTCGCGCTCGCCAAGAAGGTCGTCGAGGCTGCACATGCCGCCATCAGCTATACTGCCTGCTACGACGACGATGATCCGCGCCGCGCCGAGGTCCCCGACGGTGACGAGTGGCACTACGTGCCCAGCGCGTTCAACCGCTACGTCTCGGTCGAGGCCGAGCTCGGCAGCATCGGCGTGACCGATGCCGACAAGGCCTTCGGCCAGGTCATCCACTACACCCGGCCCGACGAGGCAGTGAAGTTCATCAAGGCGACCGGTATCGATACCCTCGCCATCGCCATCGGCACCTGCCATGGCCTCTATCCCGAGGGCTATGCGCCCGAGCTCAAGCTCGACCTGCTGCGCGAGATCAGGGCGGCTATCGCCGACGCGGGCCTCACCTGCTACCTCGTGCTCCATGGCGGCTCCAACAATCCCGATGGCGAGATCGCCGAGGCTGCACGTTCCGGCATCGGCAAAATCAATATCTCGAGCGATATCAAGGCCGCCTATTACACGAAGATGCGCGAAGTGCTCGCGGACAAGGGCCTGCGCGAGCCCAACGAGATCGAGCCTTTCTGCATCGTCGCCCTGCAAGAGGTCGCGGCCCAGAAGATAGACCTGTTCGGCGCTGCCGGCGCTGCCAAACGCTATGTCTGAAGGAGCATCCATGCCCACCCTCGAATTGTATGTTCGCCGTTGGTGCCCCTTCTGCATGAAGGTCCGGCGCTTCATGGAGGGGCGGGGTATCGAGATCGCGCTCCACGATATCGGCGAATCGGCGGACGATCGCGCCTTCCTGCTCGAGAAGGGCGGGAAGGGGCAGGTGCCCTGCCTGTTCATCGATGGAGAGCCGCTCTACGAATCGGACGATATCATCGCCTATCTCGATAAGACCTTCGGTTAGGGATGCAGCATGGCGCGCCTGCTCCTCCATGCCTGCTGCGGACCGTGCTCGCTCGAGCCGGTCCGCTCGCTCATGGAGGAGGGCTATGAGCCCACGATCTGCTGGACCAATCCCAACATAGCGCCTGCTGCCGAGCATGAGCTGCGCCTCACGACGCTGCTCGATTGGGCGCGCGATACCGCCCACCTCGATGTCATCATCGCGGGCGACGACCGTGCGGCATGGGAGCGTACCGTCGCCCCGCATGGTTTCGACCGTCCTGCGCGCTGCCGCGCCTGCTACGCCCAGCGTCTCGGGGAGGCATGCCGCGTGGCGGCGGCGGAGGGGTTCACGTGCATCTCGACCACCCTTGCCGTCTCGCCCTACCAGCTCTTCGAGACCTGCACCGAAGAGCTCGTGCGCCTTGCCGGGGCCTACGGCCTCTCACCCGTGATCCGCGATTTCAGGCCGCTCTATCCCAACGCCACCCGTGCATCGCGCGAACTGGGGATGTACCGTCAGAACTACTGCGGGTGCCGTTTCTCTGCCGCCGAGGCCCAGATCGAGCGCCAGCTCGCGCGCGACGCGCGCAAGGCCGGGAGGCCCTCGGGCCATGCGGGCTAGGCGATGGGCCATGCTGACCTCCGATTTCGATTACCCGCTTCCCGACGAGCTCATCGCGCAGGCTCCCGCCGAGCCGCGCGACAGCTGCCGCCTGCTCGTCCTGCACCGTTCGGACGGCTCCCTCGAGCATAGGGTCTTCGCGGATATCGCGGGCTATCTGCACCCGGGAGATCTGCTCGTGGCCAATAGGACGCGCGTGCTGCCCGCCCGCCTCATGGGACGCAAGCATGCCACGGGCGGCGTTTCCGAGACGCTGCTCCTCGCGCGCCGTGAGGACCTCGATCCCTATGGCAGCGTGTGGGAGTGCCTCGTCAACCCCGGCAAGCGCCTCAAGGAAGGCGCCGTCGTCGAGTACCGTGCAGGCGGGATCGCAGCCCCTGCCGACGCTCCGATCGTCCTGACCGGCGAGATCATCGATTTCGTGGAGGGTAGCAGGGGAGGACGCCTCGTGCGTTTCGCCCCCGCCTCGGGACGCTCGCTCGACGAGGCGATCCACGAGGCCGGGCGTGTACCCCTGCCGCCCTACATCACCTCCTATGGGGGCGATCCCGAGAAGTATCAGACGGTCTACGCCATGGAGGAGGAGCATTCGGCCGCTGCGCCGACTGCGGGCCTGCACTTCACGCCGGAGCTGATCGAGCGCATCAAGCAGCGGGGCGTGGGCTGGGCAACGGTCGAGCTCGAGGTGGGCATCGATACCTTCCGCCTCGTGACCGAGGAGCATGCGGAAGACCATGCGATCCATACCGAGCGCTACCATGTGCCGCAGGAGACCGTCGATGCGATCGCGGCAGCCAGGGCGGCGGGTGGGCGCGTCATCGCCGTGGGCACCACGAGCGTGCGTTCGCTCGAGAGCGCTTGGGATGCCGAGGCGGGCGCGCTCGCCGCACGCGAGAACGCCTCCACGGACCTCTTCCTGATGCCGGGTTCGCGGTTCCACGTCGTGGACGCGCTCATCACCAACTTCCACGTGCCCAAATCGACCCTCATGATGCTCGTCTCGGCTTTCGCCACGCGCGAGCAGATCATGGCCGCCTATGCATCTGCCATCGATAAGCGCTACCGCTTCCTCTCCTTCGGCGATGCCATGTTCATCGAGTAGAGCCGCTGGGCATGGTGCGTGACAGGGGGGCAGCCGTGACGCGTGACAGGGGGACAGGTCATTTGTCACGCCTCTTACGGGCGTGACAAATGACCTGTCCCCCTGTCACGGTCCCCCTGTCACGGCGGTCACGCGAAAAGCGGCCTCTTTCACGGGAGCGGTAGAAGGCGGTTCACTTGGGTCCGAAGATGAGCCAGAGGATGATGGCCAGCACTACGACCGCAGCTACGATCACCGCGATGAACAGCACGCGTTTCCCGCGCGTGCTCTCGCGCAGGCTCTTCTCCGAGGCGGCGAGCGCTTGGATATGGGAGCGCTGCCGATCGAGCTCCGCCTTCTGCTGGTCGACCGATGTCATGAGCGATTCGGTGATCTCGGGCGTGGCGTGGATCTCGTTCGCCTCATCGAGAATCCCCTGCGCCTCCTTGATGCGATCCTCGGCCCCGCGCAGCACGCCCTGCGCATGCTCGATGCCGGCCACGCGGGTATCGATCTCGTGCCGAAGCGCGCGTTCCTTGCCCGTGGCATCCTTGTGCAGGCGATCGAATTCGGCGCGCCTATCCTCGGCCTCCTTCTTTGCCGTCTCATAATCGCCTTCGGCGGCTCCGAGCGACTGGCGCAACGTGAACAGCTGCTGCTGCGCGCTGTCCACCGCATACTGCGAGTCGGTCGTGGCCGTTTGGACATCGGCGCGGGCCGCCTCGACCGAAGCCGCTTCCTGGGCAACCTCGCCTTTGAGGTCGAAGATCGCGGAAAGGGCCGATGCAGGATTGTCCTGCATGGCCTTGAGCTCCTCCTGGACCTTGCGCAGGCGCTCCTGGGCGCTGTCGAGCGTTCGGTTCGCGGAGGCGATGCTCTGCTCGCGGCGGCGCGTCACCTCTTCGACCTGAGACTCCGCGTCTTTGACTGCGCGGCGTGCATCGCCGAGGATGCGGCTCGTGTCATCCGAACGCTTGCGCGTGGACTCGACGAGCGTCTTGTAGGGGCGTAGCATCTGCTCGTTCTCCGCCTTGAGGGCGGAAAGCTGGTTCGAGAGCTGATCGCGCTCGGCGGAGAGGGACTCGATGGTGGCGGTCGCCTCATGCGCCGCGCGCCCTGCATCCTGGAGTTCGGCGGTCTCGTTGGAGACGATGCGGGTGTAATCGGACTCGATGTCCAGACGGTGCTGGAGCGCGGCGCTATCCTGCTCGAATGCGGCCTGCATCTCGCGCATGCGGGCTTTGGCACCGGCATGCTCGCGTGCTGCTGATGCGACGTCCTTCAAGGCCGAGAGGCCCTCGGCCATGGCCGCTCCGGCGTTGCGGGCTGCTCCGGCGGCGGCATCGCCCGCTTTGGCGAACGTCTGCTGAACCGACGAGGCCGCAAGCGGCCTGCCCTCGTCGAATGCCGCATCTTCGGGTTCGTTCCCCCATACGGGCGCCCCTCCCGCGCCATCGTCCTCGGATGAGGCGTCCCCGGAGGAGGCATCCATTGCAGCATCGGTCGCATCAGGATCGTCGCTTCGAATGCCGAAGATGTTGTCGAACGTGTCATCACGGATCTTGGAATCGTCTTCCACGGTACGCTCCTTCTCGAAAATCGACCACCCACATCGTAGATTACCGCTTCCAGCTAAGAAGAGTTTGCATCCGATGCGAAAGATTAGGTATATATAGGTTTGGTTTTGGTAGGATTATCTCGGTTGGGGGATATCTACCCCGGAGAGTGAGGAGTTCTCAAATGGTTTCTGCACAGACTATGATCGTCAATGCCACCGGCCTGCATGCTCGTCCCGCCTCCCTGTTCGTCTCGGAGGCGAAGAAGTTCGCGAGCGCCATCACCATCAAGAACGTCGACAAGGACACCGCTCCTGTCAACGCGAAGTCGATCATGATGATCCTTGCCGCCGGCCTCGGCACCGGCACCAAGATCGAGATCGCCTGCGATGGCGAGGACGAGCAGGCCGCCCTCGACGCCCTCATGGCCCTGATCGACGGCGGTTTCGGGGAGTAGAGTCGGCGTGTGATCGCAGAGTGTGGCCGGGAAGACCCGATGGCCTACAAGGGCATCGGGTCTTCCCCTTCTTTTTTCGGTCCCGACGGCCCCATCAACCGTATCCGCTACGACCTCCGCTGGCGTTTCCCCGGTGCCGGCAGATGCGGGCGGGCGCGGTTCCGTGCCCGTTGCTGCCCCGGACGGCACCATCGGCCGGCGCGGCGGGCGTGCACGGCGCTTTGGCCGGGAACCGCGGGAATTGTCTGGAGCTGAGCTGTGAGCGCCTATTTCAAGTTCGATATCGTGGCCGAGGACGCCGAAACGCACGCCCGGGCGGGCGTGCTCCACACCGCCCATGGCGATATCCCCACGCCCATCTTCATGCCGGTCGGCACCAAGGCCACCGTCAAGGGCCTGCTCATGGACACGGTGGCGGCTCTTGGCACCAAGATCCTCTTGGCCAACACCTACCATCTCGCCATGCGACCCGGCGCCGAGACCGTGGCGGAGCTTGGAGGGCTCCACGATTTCATGCAGTGGCACGGCCCCATCCTCACCGATTCGGGCGGATTCCAGGTTTTCAGCCACGGCGACCATGTGGATCTCTCCGATGATGGCGTGCGCTTCCGCACGGTGGACTACGACGGCAGCTATGTCATCTGGACGCCCGAGGAGAACATGCGCATCCAGCAGCTTCTCGGCGCCGACATCGCCATGCAGCTCGACCAGTGCCCCGGCTATCCGGCAGAGCGCTCCTTCGTGGAACGGGCCGTGGAGCTTTCGAGCTTGTGGGCCGAGCGCTGCTGGAATGCCCATACGCGCGACGATCAGGCCCTTTTCGGCATCGTCCAGGGGGGCATGCACCTCGATCTGCGCATCCGCTCGCTCGAGCATCTCGAGGGCTGCGGGAACTTCTGCGGCTACGGCATCGGCGGCTATTCGGTAGGGGAATCCCACGAGCTGATGTTCGAGACGCTGGCCCCGCTCGCCTCCGAGCATATGCCCAAGCGCAAGCCGCGCTACCTCATGGGCGTCGGCAATCCCACGACGCTCGTGCGCGGTGTCGCATGCGGCATCGATATGTTCGACTGCGTGCTTCCCACGCGCAAGGCCCGCATGGGCACGGCCTTCTCGCATGAGGGGAGGACCAACCTCAAGAACGCCCGCTTCGCCCGCGATGCGGGCCCGCTCGATCCCGCATGCCCCTGTCCCGTCTGCACGGGCGGCTATACCCGTGCTTACCTGCACCACCTCGTGCGCCAGAAGGAGATGCTCGGCGGCATCCTGCTATCCATGCACAACATCTGCTTCCTGCTCGATCTCATGGCACGTGCCCGCCAGGCCATCATCGAGCACCGGTATGCGGAGTTCGTCTCCGCGTGGATGGATTCCGCGGCCGCCGCAGATTTCTAGGCTGTCCTCCATCCCCTGCGGGGCATACGGTTCCGACGGGGCTGGCCTTCCGCTCCGAGGGGTGCGCGCCCGGGGCCCATCTTCCCTGCGGGAGCGCCTTCGGAGAAGCCGGCATCATCCGCTCGGGCGATTTCCCAAAGGCCGGATGGTATTTTCCTGACGGCGGCATATAATGGAGCCGATAAATCGATAAGGGGCCCCGCCCCGTCACCTCCGTGTGATCCGAGCATGAAAAGGCAGATTCCCGCCATGGCCATCATCAGGCTCCCCCTGTGGTATAGGGCTATCCGTACCGTTTACGCATACGATGCAGGGATGTGGCCGTAATGCCGCACCCCACCCCACCCCGTCGTTGGGAGCTGCTCGACCAGCGTGGCGATGTCGAGATCGAGCTCGAGCGCGAGCTCGGTACCAGCGCTCTGGTTGCCCGCGTCCTCGCCGCGCGCGGCATCTGCGACATCGAGGCCGCGCGCTCCTTCCTCACCCCGTCGCTCGATCGCGATTGGGCGGATCCGCATGAGATCCCCGGCATGGCCGAGGCTGCCGACAGGGTGGAGGCGGCCCTCAAGGGACATGAGACCATCGCCATCTTCGGCGACTTCGATGTCGACGGCATGAGCTCCACGTGCCTGCTCACCCTCGGCCTGCGCGAGCTGGGCGGTGCCGTCATGCCCTATATCCCGCACCGCTTCGGCGAGGGCTACGGCCTGTCCGAGGAGGCGCTGAACCGCGTCATCGCCGATTGCGATCCCGACCTCGTCATAACGGTCGATAACGGCATCGCCGCCGCCGCCGAGGTCGCATGGCTGCGCTCCCAGGGTATCGATGCGGTCATCACCGACCATCACGAGCCGGGCGATCTGGTGCCCGCGGAGGTCCCCGTCACCGATCCCAAGCTTTCGGCCGCCTGCGCGTCGCGCGAGCTGGCCGGCGCGGGCGTCGCCCTCAAATTGGTGGATGAGCTGGGCAGGCGCATGGGCAAGCCCGGACTCTGGCGCCGCTACACCGATGTCGCCACGCTCGGCACGCTCTCCGACATGATGCTCCTCACGCCCGAAAATCGCGCGCTTGTCGCCGAGGGCATCGAGCGCATGCGCGCGACCACGCGCCCGGGCCTCGTCGCCCTTGCCGCCACGGCCGGCGTCGATCTCGCCGCCATCACGGCCGATTCCCTGCCCTTCTCCATCATCCCGCGCCTCAACGCAGCCGGACGCATGGGAACCAGCGATATCGCCTTCGATCTGCTCCTCACCGATGATCCCGCCGAGGCGGCCGTCCTCGCGGGCAAGCTCGAGGAGATCAACAGCAAGCGTCGAGAGATCGAGTCCATCCTTTCCGACGAGGCGCTCGCCAAGGTCGAGGAGGGCTACGCGGGCGGACGCGTGGTCGTCGTGGGCGGCGCGGGCTGGCATGAGGGCGTCAAGGGCATCGTCGCCAGCCGCATCGTCAACCGCTACCACGTGCCCGCGCTGCTCTTCACCATATCCGACGGCATCGCCCGCGGAAGCGGCCGCTCGGTCGGCAGCGTCGACCTGTTCCACGCTGTCGAGCAGTGCTCCGATATGCTCATCCGGTTCGGAGGGCATCCGGGCGCCGTGGGCGTTACCGTGGAGGAGGCGCGCCTGGACGAATTCAGGCAACGCCTCGAGAACGTCCTCTCGAAGCTCCCTGCAGAGCAGTTCATCGACACGGGAGAAGTTACGGCCACGGTCTCGCTCGACGAGCTCACCGTCGAATCCATCGGCTCGCTCGAATGCCTGCAGCCGTTCGGGCAGGGCAACAAGAGGCCCCTGTTCGCCGCCTGCGGCGTCGGCATGTCCAATCGAAGCTGCGTCGGCCTTGCCGGTACGCACCTGCGCTTCATGGCGACGGACGGCGCCGCGTCGGTTCCCGCCATCATGTTCAGAGCGCCGGATGTCGACCGCCTCGCCGCTTACGATGGGGAGTGCGACATCGTCTTCGATGCGGTCAACGAGACTTGGCAGGGCCGTACGAAGGCCAAGCTCATGGTGCGCGACATCCTCATCCGCGCGGATGGCGTCCGCCTTCAGACGGGAAGGGCCGAAGGCTCCATCTCCGACGAGCTCTTCGACAAGGCCGCTGAGATCCTTGCACGCGACGAGTACGCCTCGATCGCCGATGCGGAGCGCTTCGTCACCAAAGTCGTGGGCGTCTCCTTCGAGGGACGCCAGCAAAAAGTCGCCGGGCTTTCCGAGGGATCCGAGCTCGCGGTGGTCCGCCAACCCGACAACCCCTACGATCCCCATGCCATGGCGATCATGACCTCTGCGGGCGATCAGGTGGGGTTCCTGCGCCGCCAGATCGCCAGGGCCCTGGCACCGCTTGCCGATGCCGGGGCGCGCTACCGTGCCCGCGTCCTGCAGGTGACGGGCGGCGATCAGCGCTCGTGGGGCGTCAACATCGAGGTCGCACGCGTCGAGGACACCGGCGCGCGGGGCGGGGACGAGACGGGGGCCCGCCCCGAGCGCGCCCGCCTCTCCGCACTTCCAGCTGCTGAGCTCATCGACGAGCTGCGCAGGCGCATGATCGGCTCGAACCGGCTCCTTCCCGCCCAGGCCAAGACGCTCGGACTTCTGGGCGACAGGCGCAGCAGCCTCTGCATCATGGCGACCGGTCGCGGGAAATCCCTCATCTTCCACCTGCATGCCGCGCGGACGGCACTGCTCGAGAACAGGGCGAGCGTGTTCGTGTACCCGCTTCGCGCCCTCGTCGCCGATCAGTCGTTCCATTTGGCGGGGTCTTTCGGCGAGATCGGCATGAAGGTCGTCGTCCTCACGGGTGAGACGCCGCTCGACGAGCGCGCTGCGATCTTCTCGGAGCTGGCCGCCGGCGATGCGGACATCGTCCTCACCACGCCGGAGTTCCTCGCCATCCACAAGGCCCGCTTCGCCGAGGCGGGCCGCGTGGGTTTCGTCGTCATCGACGAGGCCCATCATGCCGGCCTCTCAAAATCGGGCAATCGGAGCGCCTATGCGAGCCTTCCCGAGGTGAGGGCGGCGCTCGGCGAGCCCACCGTCCTCGCGGTGACGGCAACCGCCGAGGATGCGGTCGCACAGGAGATCTGCCGTCTCGCCGGTATCGATGCCGATTCGGTGGTGGTCGATCGGTCTATCCGCGATAACCTCCGCATCATCGATCATCGCAACGCCAAGGACCGCGAATCCGAGCTGGTCTCGGTCGTCTCGCGGGGTGCGAAGTGCATCGTCTACGTCAACTCGCGCGAGCAATCCATATCGTTGGCGCGGATGCTGCGCCGTAAGATCCCCGAGCTGGGCCGGTCCATCTCGTTCTACAACGCGGGGCTCACCCGCAGCGAGCGCACCCGCGTCGAGCGGGCGTTCAGGTCGGACGAGCTCTCCTGCATCGTCTCCACGAGCGCCTTCGGCGAGGGGGTCAACCTTCCCGATATCGCACACGTCATGCTCTACCACATGCCCTTCGGCCGCATCGAGTTCAACCAGATGAGCGGCCGAGCGGGCAGGAATGGCGAGGATGCCGAGGTGCATATCCTGTTCGGTTCCAAGGACACCAAGATCAACGAGCGCATCATCGCAAGCTCGGCTCCCATGCGCGGCGAGCTGTCGTTGCTCTACCGTGCCCTCATGACGCTGTCCCATCGTGCCGTATCCTCCACGGGAGAGGCGGGCTTCTCCGAGTCGAACGCCGCGATCGCCGATCTTGCGCGCTCCATCGACCCCAAGACCCCCATCGACGAGCGCTCGGTATCATGCGGCATCTCGATCTTCCGCGAGCTGGGTTTCCTCGCAACCACGGGCTTCGGCACGGCACGGCGCATAGAGATGGTAGAATCTCCAGTGCGCATGGATCTCGGTTCGTCGATCCGCTACCTCGAGGGGCTCAGGTCGCGTGAGGAGTTCGGCGCCTTCTCGACGTGGGTGCTCACAGCCTCCGCCGACGAGATGCTCGCTCAGATCAACAGGCCCATCACGCCGACGTTCGGCATCGGGGTCTAGGGGGAGGCCGACATGGACAAGCCGACCGGACAGGCCGAGGAGCGAGCCAAGGGCACGCCCGATGCCGCCAACTGGCGTCTTCTCGAAGAGGCCTGCGCGTCCTATCTCGATCCGTACGATGTCACCGCCATCAGGCGCGCGTACCGCTTCGCCGCAGATTACCATCGTTCCCAGAAGCGCAGGAGCGGCGAACCCTATATCAACCACCCCGTCGAAGTCGCCCTCATCCTCGCAGACGACCTCCATATGGATGCCGACTGCATCTGCGCTGCCCTCCTCCACGATACGGTCGAGGATACCGACGCCTCCCTCGACGAGCTCACCGCCCGCTTCGGCGAGGACATAGCGGATCTCGTCGACGGCGTCACGAAGCTCACCAACATCGAGGTCTCATCCATGGACGAACGCCAGGCGCTCAATCTCCGCAAGATGTTCCTCGCCATGTCCAAGGATATCCGTGTGGTCATCATCAAGCTTGCGGACCGCCTGCACAACATGCGCACGCTTGCCGCGCTCAAACCCGAGAGGCGCCTGTTCAAGGCGCGCGAGACCATGGACGTCTACGCCCCGCTCGCCGATCGCCTGGGCATGTCCAGCGTCAAGTGGGAGCTCGAGGATCTGGCGTTCTTCTGGCTCGAACCCGAGGAGTACGAGCGCATCGCCCGCATGGTCCAGGACAGCCGCGCCCAGCGCGAGGCCGATACCGAGGCTGCCATCAAGACGCTCGATGACGAGCTCAGGAGCGTGGGGCTCACGGGTTATGCCATCAAGGGCCGCCCCAAGCACCTGTGGTCCATCTACCAGAAGATGACGCGCAAGGGCCGTGAGTTCTCCGATATCTACGACCTCATCGCGCTGCGCGTGATCACATCGTCGGTGGGCGATTGCTATTCGACGCTCGGCGCCGTCCACGCGCTCTGGCATCCCATGCCCGGCCGCTTCAAGGACTATATCGCCACGCCCAAGGCCAATCTCTACCAGTCGCTGCACACCACCGTCATCGGCCCCGACGGCCGCCCCATCGAGATCCAGATCCGCACCGAGGAGATGCACGAGGCCAGCGAATACGGTATCGCGGCCCACTGGCTCTACAAGAAGGACGGCAATTCGCGCGGCAGGATGAGCTCCGAGGATAGGAACGTCGATTCCACCATCCGCTGGATCCGGCAGAGCCTCAACTGGGCGGTCGAGGACGATATCGAGGATGCCCATGAGTACCTCGACGACCTCAAGGTCGACCTATTCGAGCACGAGATCTTCGTGTTCACGCCCAAGGGCGAGGTCATGAGCCTGCGTCGGGATTCCACGCCCCTCGATTTCGCCTATGCCGTCCACACCGAGGTGGGCAACCATTGCGTGGGCGCCAAGGTGAACGGCTCCGTCGTGCCCCTCACGCACAAGCTCGCGAGCGGCGACCGGGTCGAGATCCTCACCAACAAGAACGCCAAGCCCTCGCGCGACTGGATGTCCATCGTGGCAACGCCGTCCGCGCGCAACAAGATCCGCAAGTTCTTCACCGCCGAGAGCAAGACCGACGATGCCGAGCAAGGGCGCGGCGAGCTCGCCAAGGAACTGCGCAAGAAGGGTTACGGCATCTCCACGCAGCGCACGGTCAAAGCCCTCGCCAAGGTGCTCGAGCATTTCGATTACCGCAGCTCCGACGATCTCTTCGCCGCCATCGGCGCGGGCAAGCTCAATGCCAAGACCGTGGCCGCGAAGGTGAGCGAGGTCCTCGGGGAGGGCTCGCCCGAGCAGCTCGCCGCCGCGCGCAGGCAGGCCGAGCGCGAGGCTGCCATGAAGGCCGCTCTGAGCCAGGATATGCCGCTCATGCAGTCCTATGCCCTTGCGCGCACCGAGAAGGGCAAGAAGCACAAGAAGACCAGCTGCGGCGTCGTGGTCAAGGGCGATGCCGATCTGCTCGTCCATCTCGCGCACTGCTGCAATCCCGTGGCGGGTGACGAGATCGTGGGATTCATCACGCGCGGCCGCGGCGTGTCGGTGCATCGTGCCACCTGCCCCAACGTGGGCGCCCTCATGCAGAACCCCGAGCGCATGATCGACGTCGAATGGGACACCTCCGGTGCCACCGAGTTCAGGGTCGAGATCGTGATCGAGGCCTCGGATCGCATGGGCCTGCTCAAGGATGTGACGATCGCCGTAGGCGAGGCCGGTGCCAACATCCTCTCCGCAGCCACCCAGGTAAGCTCCCAAGGTTTGGCGCGCCTGCGCTTCCTCGTAGCCATCTCCGATGCGAGCCTGCTCGATGCGCTGCTCGCGAGCGTGAGCCGCGTACCGTCCGTCTATGATGCGCGCCGCATCATGCCGGGAGAGGGCGCCAACCAGATGAGGCGGAGGATCAAGTGATGCCGGACGAGCTGCGCCAATACGCCGTGGGCCCCCTCCAGACCAATTGCTACGCCTACATCAGCGCGGGCAGCTGCCTGATCGTCGATCCGGGCGCGTCGGGAGCGGCGCTCGCCGGCGCGCTCTCCGATACCGGGGTCGCGGCCATCGTCTGCACCCACGGTCACGGCGATCACGTGGGCGGCGTGGCGGCGCTCAAGGAGCAGACCGGCGCACCCTACCTGATCCACGCAGCTGATGAGGGAATCGCCCGCCATGCCGGCGAGGTTTCCGAGCTCGGCATCGCCTACGACGACGATGCGCCCGAGCCCGACGGGTTTCTCGCCGAGGGCAGCGTCATCGAGGTGGGAAGCGCCTCCTTCGCGGTCGTGGAGACGCCGGGCCACAGCCCGGGAAGCGTGTGCCTCGTCGGGCGGGGGAGTGCCGAGGGCATCGTGTTCACGGGCGATACGCTCTTCGCGGGCAGCCGTGGGCGCACCGATCTCGATGGGGGAGACGAGGCGCTCATCATGGCCTCGCTTACGCGTCTCAAACGCGAGATCGCGCCCGCTTCCACGCTGCTTCCCGGTCACGGCCCCCCATCGACGATGGCCCATGAGCTGGAGACGAATCCCTATCTGAGCCGCATCCTTTAGGTTTTCGGGTATCTCCCGTTTTGCAAAGGCAGACTCCCGGGAGCTGGGATCCGACCCACCCCGGATTCCCGTAGATCCATGTATCTGCGGAGACCCATGCACAGCCGTATTTCCGATGCAGGCTGTTCTCCGGCAGCATATCCTATCAAACAGCTGGGGAAGAAGATCCGTTGATGCAGTGCCTGCCGATAGTGTCGTGAGAGGGATGCACTCCCTGCATCAGCTTCGGTCGATAAACATGATCCTTTGCGTCCCCCATCGTCGCGCTGCGGAAGGGCGGGATCCTCCGGGCATCCGACCTCTCGTTTCCGCAGTTCCCCCTTGCTCCAGACCGTTTTGCAGGTGCATCGTTCACCAAGCTATTGACTTCATGTCGCCCTGCAATTAGCATGGAATAGACTTTTTACGGGTTTCGTAAAAAGTAGGGAGGAGCAGATATCTGTGACTGAGAAATCTGATTTCCGAAATCGAAGACTCCTGCTTTTGCGCCTGTTAGACTACGGCAATGCCACCAAGCAAAATCTCGTGCAGTGGACTGGCCTGAGCAATACGACCGTGTCTGACGCTATCAACGCGATGCTCTCGACTGGCTTTGTCCGCGCTGCTGGCATGCAGAAATCGATTGGAGGCCGCCGATCCGTCATCTATTCCATCAACGGGGAATACGGGCAGTTCGCCGGTGTGGAGATGTGGAGCCGGGGTGCTCGCATCACCATCTGCGATGCGCGCGGGCAGATCCAAAGCCATTTCCAAGTCTCGCGCCATCCGGACGAGCTATCTATCAATCTGCTGTATCGAGCCGTCGATATGCTCTTGGAGCGGCCGGATGCCGCCAACATCCTGGCTCTTGGCATCGGTGTTGAAGGGCGGATCGATTACCCTTCCCAAATGGTGCTGAGAAGCGATTCGCTTGAATGGAAGAACGTCCCGCTGAAGGAAATCGTAGAGCGAAGAATCTATCTCCCGGTTTTTATCGACAGTACGATCAACGGCCAAGTTTCCCTCCGCAAGTATACGCAAGGCGTTGAATGCCCCGCCCATTTCATGATCCTGAACGACCGGTTTCCGTGCAAAGCGGCGCTTTGCCTGGATGGTCGCATATGTCGCGGGCACGCAAACCAATGCTGCGCCGCAGACGGCTTTCCCACCTTGGTCCAACAGGTCGGCAATATCCATGATTTGCTGGGCTTGGATCAGGTCTGGGTTGCCTGCCGGAGCGAATCTCAAATGAAGGAGGTGGAGCAGATGCTCAGCCGAAGCGACCGGATGCCGATAAGCCTATACCTGTCAGACCCAGCCGAACTTGCCTGGGGGATGGCGCTGGACGCAGAGACGAGATGGTTCGGGACGATCTACTCGTATGCGAAGAACCCGATCTACCATCAACAGGACTCCCCATGACCGCAGGGACCGCCGTGACCGTCTTATAGAACATGTCGACTCGCAAAATCATTTCGATCGGAAAAGGGGGAATGAACATGACTGTGGCGTTGATCGTTGTGGTGTTCATCGTATTGTGTGCCCTGATGTATACGAAGAAGCTGAATGCGATGTTCGCCCTTCCCATCATGGCATTGTTGATTGCCGTCATTGCCGGGATCCCTTGGGCGGACACTGCGGATGGGGAGGCTACTGTTCCTGGGATCCAGTCATTGCTGTTTGTCAACGGTCCGCTGCGCTTGGGTTCCGCCATCATCACATTTATCTTTGGCGCTATCTTGTCTCAGCAGGTGAAGAATGCGGGCATTGCGGAAGCCGTGGTCCGAAAGGTTTCCGAGATGGCGGGAGATCGGCCGTTGATTCTCAGCTTAGCGCTGTATGCCGTGCTGGCCTTGCTGTTCACCACGCTGGGCGGGCTCGGCTCGATCATGATGCTGGGCAGCATCGTCCTTCCCATCATGATCAGCCTCGGGATCACGCCTCTGGCCGCTGCGGGCATTCTGCTGTTCGCCACCAGCGTGGGCGGCGTATTCAACCTGACCAATTGGAGCCTTTATATCAATACGCTGGGCCTTTCTGTGGAAACGGTGCGCGGGTTCGCCTGGCTTGCAGGCATCATTTTCGGACTTGCCGGAATCCTATTCTGCGTTGTCGAGGTCAAATTCGGCGGTCTTGGAAACCTGTTCCGGAAAAATCGGCAGCGTGCGGCTGAAAAAGTTGCCTGGCCCGTGCCTGCCGAAGAGGATGAGGCAAAGGCACCCAAGGTACGTTGGTTTTCAATGCTAACCCCGTTGGTCCCCCTCATAGTCGTCCTGGGTTTCGGCATGAGCATCAACGTCGGCTTCATCGCTGCCATTGCCTACTGTTTCATCACAACGTTGGGGAAAGGAAGCATGCAGCGTCTGAGCAGGGCCATCACCGATGGTATCTCCAGTTCCGCCGGGGCCATCTTCCTGCTGATCGGCATCGGTATGCTCTTGGTCGTGGTGATGGACGAGCGCGTTTCCGCCATTCTCGGCCCGGCTATGGAGGCCGTCCTGCCCAACACTGCCATCGCTTTCGTGATATTCTTCTCCATCTTGGCACCGCTGTCCCTCTATCGCGGCCCGCTGAACATCTGGGGCCTCGGGCTCGGTCTTGCGGGAGTGATGCTCAGCGCTGGCAAGCTGAGCGCAACGAGCATCATGGCCGCATTGATGACCACGGGCCAGATCCAGGGGGTGTGCGACCCGACGAACACGCAGAACGTGTGGACGGCCTCGGCCACCGGTGTCGATGTCAACGACATCATGAAAAAGACCCTTCCCTACGTATGGGTTGGCGTTGTCATCGGGCTGATCGTCGCAGCCATCCGATACTTCTAGATAACGATGCGAGGTATCCTTCCGGGAAGTCGGGGGATCCGGCTTTCCCGGATGGATGCACGCGAGATCTCGGCTTCAGGTTGTGTGCAAGAAAGGAAGCACCTATGCAGAGCAAGAAAATCAGGATCGGCATCGATGTCGGAGGCACCTTTACCCATGCGGTAGCGCTCGATCATCGATGCTATGAGGTGCTTGCCCATGCGGTGACTCCCACCACGCATGCTTCACGCTGCTCCGTCTCAGAAGGCATTGTCAAAACCTTCCAAGATGTCCTCGAGCAGAGCGGGGCCGCCCCGGAGGACGTGGTTTTCGTCGCTCACAGCACCACTCAGGCGACAAACGCCCTTTTGGAGGGCGACGTTGTTAAGGTCGGTATCCTGGGCATGGGGCGCGGCGTCGAGGCGCTGAAGGCCGAAGCCGACACCGCAATCCCTGATATCCCCCTCAATGAGAGCAAATCGCTCCACACCGCCCATACGTTCGTGAATACCGGCTCCAGGGAATTCACGCAGGAGCTGATCCGCCGATCCCTCGAAACCCTGCGCAGCCAAGGGTGCGGCGCGGTTGTGGCCAGCGAGGCTTTCGGCGTAGACGATCCGCAGCGAGAGGATGTCGTAACCGACCTTGCGCGGGAGCTGGGCCTTCCTGCCACTGCCAGCCACGAGATCAGCCAGCTCTACGGCTTGAAGGTACGTACGCGCACGGCTGTCATCAATGCCAGCATCCTGCCCAAGATGACGCAGACTGCAGATATGACCGACGAGAGCATCCAGCGTAGCGGCATCGCTGCTCCGTTGATGATCATGCGCAGCGATGGCGGCGTAATGGATATCAAACAAATGCGCAAGCGGCCCATCCTGACTCTGCTATCCGGTCCTGCTGCAGGTATCTCCGCAGCGCTGATGCATGCCAATATCTCAGATGGCATCTTCTTGGAGGTTGGCGGCACCAGTACGGACATCTCCGTTATCCACAACGGGAAAGCTATGGTCAAAAGCGCCCGTGTCGGCGGGCACAGCACTTTTCTGAAAACGTTGGATTCCCGCACCGTCGGCATTGGCGGAGGATCCATGATCCGCATGGACAGCACCGGTCAGGTCCGCGATGTGGGGCCGCGTTCGGCACACATTGCCGGGCTGACCTACCTAGCTTTTGCCGATCCTGGGGAACTGCGCGGCTCCAAGCCTATACTCGCATCCCCGATGGAGGGGGATTCTCCAGATCACCTCATGATGGAAAATCCGGCAGGTAGGCGGTTCGCCGTAACGCTCACCGACGCCGCCATGATGGCGGGTATCGTCCAGCCGGGTGATTACGCCTTTGGAAACCCTGGAAACGTGCAACGCTGTTTTGCGCTGCTGGGCGAAGCATATGGGCGAAAGCCCCAAGACATTGCCCGCACCGTATTGGACAAGGCCGTCGAACGGGTTGACGCTACTGTGCAGACGCTTCTGCAGGATTATCGGCTGGATCCGAATCTGCTCAGTCTCGTGGGCGGAGGGGGCGGCTGCACCACAGTCGTGCCTTGGTTAAGTCGCCACACCGGGATCCGCTATGTGATTGCCGATAAGGCGGAAGTCATATCCGCCATTGGCGCTGCCATGGCCATGCTGCGCGATACCGTGGCCCGTACCGTGATCGATCCTACCCCGGAGGATATCACCGCCGTTCGTCGGCAGGCCATGGACAGCCTTGTCGCAATGGGGGCCGCTCCCGACACTATCGATGTGCAGATGGAGATTGATCGGCAGAAAAATATCGTTCAGGCTACCGCCACGGGAAGCCTGCAGATGGAGCAGCAGGTTCTCGGGCTGGGCAAGGCCAGCCCGGAAGAGCTATCCCATATCGCAGCGGACTCCCTTCGCGTTCAGCCCGGACAGGAGACGCTGGACGGACAGACCGAAGGCCTGCATGTCTTTTCCGTCACCCGCAAAATCAACAGATTGTTCGGCCTGCTTCATCAAGAAAAACGAGACTTCCGGGTGCTGGATGGGCGTGGCGTGGTTAAGCTGCAGATCAACGACGGGCAGCTTCTGTGCACGCACGTCCGACGTTTCCATCAAGACATGGACGTCTTCCTGCAGGATGTCTCCAGCTACAACGATGCTGGGCAGATCCTACCCGAAGTGTTTGTTTTGCATGGCAGCCGTATCACCGATCTGTCCTCTGTCCTAGTGCATGATCAGGTGATACAGCTGGCAGAGTTGGAATTGGAGGGGGCTTTGCCTGACATGCCGGTATGCGTTTTAGCACATCCGCGCAGGTAAAGGCGCCGCCTGTTCTTCTCGAGTCTTACGAGTCCATCCACAAGCAGGAGGAATGCACCATGGATCTATTCAAACAGTTTCTGCTGGAAGGTCGGTTCCCGCTGGTAATGAGCCTCCCACGCAATGATCCTGCTCTAGCCAGGGCAGGATGGGAAAACGGTGCCGACGTGGTGAAAGTCCACATCAACGTCACGCATCGCGCCAGCCAAACCCTGTTCGGTTCTTTTGATGATGAGCGCGGCGCTCTAGAGGCCATGCTGTCCGATGCAAAAGGTCCCATGGGGATTGTGCTGGGGGCGGAGTGCGCAGAGGCGGAGCATGCTCTGCCTATGGCGATCGCCTGCGGTTTTGATTTCCTGTCGCTCTATGGTCACCACACGGCTCCTTCGGTCCTGTCGGCCGGCGGTATCTCCAAGATGATCGCTCCGGACTATACCTGGGCAGACTGGGAGGTGGCGGGATTGCAGGAGGTCGGTGCCGATATCCTGGAAGCGTCCGTCATGCATCCGGACAGCTATGGACAGCCCCTTTCCGCTCGGGAGCTGATTCGATACCGGCATCTATCGCAATCGACCAGGCTTCCCATCGTTGTCCCCACCCAGCGTGCTATTCGGCCTGATGAGGTGGTCGCTCTGCGGGAGTGCGGCGCGAAGGGTCTGATGATCGGTGCGGTGGTTACCGGTGAGGATGCCCAGAGCATTGGTCGGGCGGTTGCGGCTTTCCGGGCAAGCATCGATGAGATGAGGAAACACGCATGAAGCTCGCCATCCTTCCACTGGACAGTCGCCCCTGCACCTATGATTTTCCAGTCCAGTTGGCTCTGAGCGGTGGGCTCGAACCTTGCGTCCCGCCGTTGGAGTTGATGGACTGGTATCGTCGCCCTTCCGACTTCTGCAGGATCTCCGCGTGGCTGGAGGAGGCCTGCGCGGATGCACAGGCGCTGATATGCTCGCTGGACCAGCTGGCTTACGGCGGCCTGCTGGCCTCCCGTACCATGGGGATGCCTGAGGAGCAAGCACTGCGGCAGGTCGGCCTGCTCCAGGCTCTTAAGGAGAGAAATCCTGCGCTGGACATCTATCTATCCAGCGTGATCATGCGCACCACAGTGAGCACCCTTTGCCAAGAGGACCTGATATGGTGGGAAAAGGTGGCCCAGTATTCTCAGCTCTCCGCTCAGACCTGCTTGGAGGCTCGGCATCAGATGGCTCAGTTGGAGCAGCAGATTCCCACCCGTGTGCTTCAAGATTTTTTGTCCGCCCGCAAGCGGAATCACCACATCAACCGGGAAGCCATCCGCCTGTTGTCCGAAGGGATCGTAAAAGAGGTGTGCTTCCTGCAGGAGGACTCTTCCCCGCTGGGGATGCACCGGATGGAACAGGAGGAACTGAAGGAGTTGTCCGCTTCCCGTTGCGTCTCGCGACATATCAGCATACATTGCGGCACCGATGAGTACGCCTGCGCAATTGCCGGACGTCTTGCCGCGCAACGGGATCAGCCGGCAGAGCCTGCGCTTCGCCTGTACGTTGAATGGTTGGCGGGCGACGAGCAATTCACAGCAGCATATGAGGACAGGCCCTTTACTCAAAATCTGGAATCCTATTTGGGAACCTGCCATATCGAGCAAGTTGACCAGCTGGAGGATGCCCAAGCGATCTTGGCAATCTATGCACCGGATGACGGACAGCGCGATCTCGCCATAGCTCCTGACGATGCCCTATGCACCTATACGCCAGATCAGCTTGGTCGTATTCTTCGGCGGTTGGGCGCTCTTTTGGATACGGGGATTCCCGTTGGCCTGCTTGACATCTATTTCGCTGGCGGAGGAGAGGGGCGTCTGCTACGCCTCGCGGCGCAACGGGAGCTGATCTCCCGTCTGGCTGCATATGCCGGCTGGAACACCGCCTGCAATTCCCTCGGCACTATTTTGGGACAGCTGCAGGCCGCCCGTTCCTCAGCGGCCAGCGGACAGCTCAGGGCCTTTACCAGAGAGCGCCTGCTGGATGACTGGGTTTACCAAGCCGTCGTTCGGCCTCGATGGAATCGGGAACTGCGGGCAGAGGGCATTGATGTCTGGAACCTTCCGGATATTGACGCCGCCAACATACGACTGGGGCAGCTGATGGAGGCGGCACCGGAAACCAGGCTGGTGTGGCCGGGTAAGATCCGCGCGCAGCTTCGCTGGCCCAGAACATTTGAGGTCCGTATCGCGCTAGGGGAGGATGTTCGATGAAATATGATGTGATCATCGCTGGTGCTGGCCCCAGCGGGTGCATGGCTGCGCTGGCCGCCGCCCGTTTGGGCGCGAAAGTCCTGCTGATTGAAAAAAACGCTTATCCGGGTGGATCGAATACTGCGGGTATGGTGTGTCCCCTGATGACCTTTCACTCCGGGAACAAGCAGATCGTCCGGGGCATCGCTCAGGAGGTGATCGATCGTTTGGCAGAAAAGGGTGCTACGCTGGGGCATATTCCAGATCCCTTGGGCGTCACTTCCACGATTACGCCCATCGAACCCTCCGGTCTGCGTCTGGTGTACTTTGAAATGCTCGCCCAACAGCCCAATATCACGCTGCTGCTCCATAGTTTTCTATACGATGCGGAAATGGTGTCTGGAACCGTCACTCGGGTTACGGTTGTGGGAAAAGATGGAACCGCCTCTTACCGGGCCAAGACCTTCATTGACGCTACCGGAGACGGCGACTTAGCCGCACTGTGCCACGTCGGCTTTGACAAGGGCCGCACCTCGGATGGATATACTCAGCCGATGTCTATGATCTTTAAGGTGGGGGGAATCGATTTCGCTACGGTTATCGCCTACATTCGGCAAAATCCGGAACAATTCATCCTGCACAAAGGATACACGCAGTTAGAGAAATACCTTGTCGTTTCGGGCTTTTTCGACATCGTCAAGCTGGCAAAAGCCCATGGGGACTTCAACATCCCGCGGGATCGCATCTTGTTTTTCCAAGGACTTCATCCGGGAGAGGCGTTCATCAACACCTCTCGGATCATCAAGCTATCGGGCATTTCCGCACAGGATCAGTCCATCGCGGAAAAGGAGGCGGCATGGCAGGTGGAGGAGCTTATGAGCTTCTTCCAAAAATACGTGCCCGGGTTTGAATCCTGCTATCTCGCTGCTATCGCTGACATGAGCGGGGTTCGGGAATCGCGGCGGATCCACGGGATATGCACCCTTACGGTAGGGGATGTGTACGAGGAGCGTGCTTCCGATGAGGGGGTGGCTGTATGCGCCTTCCCCATCGATATCCATGACCCTGCGGGCGCGGACTTGCAGTGGATGCGCCGGAAACAGGATTTCTGCTATGACATCCCCTATGGTGTCATGGTTCCCCGGAAGACCGATAACCTGCTTGTAACAGGACGATGCATCTCTGCTACGCATGAGGCTTTGGCCTCCGCCCGCATCTCAGCCACCGCTATGGCCCTCGGCCAAGCCGCAGGGACTGCGGCCTATCTCGCGCTCATCCAAAAAGTCGGCTTCGAGCGTTTGGATGTCGCTCTTCTACAGCAAGAGTTGCGCCGCCAAGGCGCTATCCCCACTAAGGTGGATTTGCGATGAGCGGCATCGTTTTACAGGAAAAACTCTGCCTGCTGATAGACAGGGGGCCCGCATGGCTCGATAGGCGGATCACCTTGCGAGAATGCAGCGCTCAAATCCTCTCCCTCCGATCGCAGGCCGCTCGGATAGGTCGCCGATGGGCAGAGCGGGTTTGGGACGAACGGCAAAGCGCGCAGCAGAACCTATTCCGGCTCGGAATCACGCAGGTTCGCTGGATGAGTCCGATGGAAGAGCTGGCCTATCCCGCCCGGGCCATCTACGATCCGACGGCCCGCGCTGTTCTGGTCCATCGGTTTCGGATTGAGGAGATGGCCGATGTGCAGCGTTCTTTGGGACTGGAACTCTTCTCCCGGGAAGACCTGTACCGTCGACTCTTGGCTCACGAATGCTTCCACCATATCGAAGATATCCATAATATGCGGCTTGACGATCTTCTTCTCGCCGATAGGGGGTCTCCCGCCGCGCTTCGCGACGTCGGTGCCCATGCCTTCTCCAACGCTATCTTCGGTTCTCCGCCTTGCCAGGCGGTAGATTTGCTGTGGATGGCTGTCCATCGTCCGGAGTTCGTTATGCAGCTTTAAACGATGAATTCCTGTTCGGAGTGTTCTGTGGGCTTGAGGCTTCTGCAGATGGATAAGTTCACGTCTGGACAGGCCGGAGAGACTTCCTGCCGCAGCATTATCCTAGCGCTCCAAAGTGCATTAGAGGCGCCGCCCCACATGGATGGAGACAGGCTCTCCCGTGTTGCATTGGCCCTACAGGGGCAGCTCATAGTAATTGAAATCAATGCTCCCCATGCCCCCATAGAAACGCGTATCTGTAGCGACCAGCGAATAGCCGCATTTCCGGTACAGCCTATTCCCTGGAGCATTCTCCGGTAGCGTATCCAATCGGATGACCGTATCGCCCCGATGCCTGCACAGGTCTTCCGCGAATTTCAGAAGCATGAAACCGATGCCCCGTCCCTGCATTTCGGGTTCTACTGCAAGGAGGTGCAACGTCGAGATTTCCTCAGGAACGGCGCTGGTGGTCCATGGGATCTGGCCATGGTTCTCGTCACCGCCCTCCACAATGGCGATCGCGCCCAGTATCTGCTCGTGTTGGACGGCTAGGAAAAAGGATCCGTCGATGCAGTGCCTTCTGATGTCGTCGTATGAGGGATATACCCCTTTTATCCATTTCGGCCTATAGGGGTGGTTCCTCATCTTCTCTATCAATGCCTCGTAAAAGGCCGCGATCCTTTGGGTATCTGCCCCGTGTGCCTTGATGATATTCATTTCCGCAGTTCCATGCATATCGCATCTGAATCTGGTGCCCGAGGTGAGATTCGAACTCACACCCCCGAAGAGAGAGGTTTTTGAGACCTCCGCGTCTGCCATTCCGCCACTCGGGCAAGCCATGCGAGATGACTATACCAAATGATGCGCCGCTTGTGCGCGGCGTATCCGTGTGTAGTACAGTAGATGGGCACGCACGTCCCCGGAGGGAAGCAGATGGATCTTGCCAGCAAACTCAAGATGTTCTCGAGTCGCGTGAAGTCGGGCAGCGTCAAGCGCATGTACGCGCTCGCACAAGACATCCACGCCGAGGAAGGCATGCCTGCGCCCCTGGTCTTCCTCGATATGGGCTGGTGCATCCTGCGCTACGGCATCGGCTACCAGGAGTACCGGGGCTACCATTTCGCCGGCAAGCCCGCGCGCCTGCGCAGGACCTTCATGACCATGAACCACAACGTGGCGCTCACCCGCGAGCTGTGCGACCGCTCCCTCTATGCGCTCTTCGACGACAAGATCGAGTTCCTGAAGCACTACCGCGACTTCGTGGGCCGCGATTGGATCGACGTGCGCGCGGCGGGTGCGGCGGGCGTCGCCGCCTTCTGCAGGCGCCATCCGGTCGTCTTCGCCAAGCCCTCCGATTCGTTCGGCGGTCAGGGCATCGAGCGCCTCCTCTCGGAGGATATCGACGATTATGAGGCCTTTCACCAACGCTGCCTCGACAGGCGCCAGATCCTGCTCGAGGAGGCCATACAGCAGCATCCCGTCATGGACGAGCTCTGCGCCGATACCATCAACACCCTGCGCATGTGCACCGTGATGGTCGATGGCAAGCCCGAGCATGTCTACACCATCGTCCGCATGGGTGTGGGCGGCAGCTGCGTGGATAATGCGACGAGCGGCGGCATCTACACCTGGGTCGACCCGGACGGCGTGCTGCGCTATCCCTGCTTCAGCGATAAGACCGGTTTCCATTACACCACCCATCCTTCCACGGGCATGGCATTCAAGGGCTTCAAGATCCCGTTCTATGCCGAGTGCGTCGACTTCGCCCTGCGTGTGGCCGAGGTCGAGCCGCGCATGGGCTATGTGGGGTGGGATATCGCCGTCACGCCCGATGGCCCCATCCTCGTCGAGGCCAATATCATCCCCGGCTACGACATGCCGCAGAACAGCGCCTGGCACCCACAGGGCGAGGGTGCGCTGCCCCTGTTCGAGAAAGTCCTAGGGCGCAAGCTCCCCGCGTAGTTTTCCCTTGTCAAGCTGGGCCCAAAGCGCTATCATCGCATATGCGTTATCGAAAGCGGGGTAGTGCCCATACCCCCACCTGCCGGCGCCCCATGGTTGCTGTCTGGTCGGACAAAAGATGGTTTTCTGCCAGCAAGTTGGTTTTTGTCTCCCGGATGGCCTTGTGCGCCGGGAGCTTTTTGTATCGAAGGCAGTGGGAAGATTTGAAAGAAGGTGTGTACGATAGCGAATTCGAATGAGCCTCGTATCAACGAGGAGATCAATGCCCGTACCGTCCGGCTTATCGGCGTCGATGGCAGCCAGCTCGGCGTCTTCGGCATCTCCGATGCCCTCCGCGTCGCCGACAGCCAGAACCTCGACCTCGTCGAGATCGCGCCCAACGCAGACCCCCCCGTCTGCAAGGTGCTCGACTATGCCAAGTATCGCTACGAGCAGGATCGCAAGGCCAAGGCCGCACGCAAGAAGCAGGCCAAGGTCGAGATCAAGGAGATGAAGTTCCGCCCGAAGATCGACGTCGGCGATTACGAGACCAAGAAATCCCACGTTATGCGCTTCCTCAAAAAGGGAGCCAAGGTGAAGATCACGATCATGTTCCGCGGTCGCGAGATGGCCCATCCCGAGCAGGGCAAGATGGTGCTCGACAGGCTTGCGGAAGATCTCGCGCCGTTTGCGAATGTCGAGCAGCAGCCGCTCATGGAAGGCCGCAATATGCACATGCTCGTCGCCCCCATCAAGGGTGCGTTCGATAAGATCGATCTCCCCGAGACGGGCGAAGACAAGGAAGAGAAGGAGAATTGAGATGCCCAAGATGAAGACCCATAAGGGTACGGCGAAGCGTTTCCGCCGTACCGGCACCGGCAAGATCATGCGTGCCAAGGCTTTCAAGAGCCATATCCTTACCAAGAAGAGCCCCAAGCGTATCCGCGGCTTCCGAAAAGAAGCCGTCCTCGCCCCCGCTGACGTGCAGGTCGTCTCTCAGCGCATGGGTTCGAACTAGCGCACGGATGCGCACAGGATTGATGTTCACGAAGGAGTGATGATGCATGGCACGTATTAAGCGCGCAGTGTCTGGCCGTAAGAAGCGCACTGTTTTGGCCGAGCGCTCGCAAGGTTACCATGGCGGCGGTTCGCGTACCTTCCGCGGCATGAAGGAGCAGGTCCAGCATTCGCTGCAGTATGCTTACCGGGACCGCCGCAACAAGAAGCGCGATATCCGCGCCCTCTGGATCCAGCGCATCAACGCCGCCGCCCGCATGAACGACCTCTCGTACAGCACGTTCATGCACGGACTGAAGCTCGCGGGCGTCGAGCTCGACCGCAAGGTCCTCGCCCAGATCGCCTACGAGGATGCCGAGGGCTTCGCCGCACTTGCCGAGGTTGCCAAGAAGGCTCTTGCCGCCTGAGCGCAATCCATCCGCAGGTTTTTTACAAGCGTCCCCTTGAGGGGACGCTTTTTTCTGCGGCAAGGCTCCTGGTGACTGTACCGTCAATAGGAGTCTTGCTGGGAAAACATGCTGAGAAGGACCTGCATGCAAGGTTCCAGAGGGCGTTTGCCCAGATGGACCCTGGTGGCTGTACCGTCAATGGAGGTCTTGCCGTGTATGGATTCGGCCTGCAGCCGTGAAAGGGCAGCATGCGGACGGGTATATACCATCCGGTTGGTTTTTGGGCAAAGGAGCGAACGAGGTAGGTAGGATGAGCCGATCCGCCCGCGTCCCCGTCAGAACGCTTTCAAGTGAGGAGCATCGATGTATTACCCCGGATTTCTCGACACCATCGCGCAGTTCATCATTCCCATCATCGTCATCTTGATCGTGTTCCGCACCATCGTGGGAGCCCTGCGCGGTGCCCAGCGTCGCAGCGGTACCGTGAGCGATACCTATCAGGGAATCTTCTATATCATCCAGCAGCAGCATGTGGGTGTCATCGAGCGCCTCGGAAAATTCCATACCATCGTGAACCCGGGCTTCCACGTGCGCATCCCCATCGTCGACCGCGTGCGCGACGTCTCGCTCATGACCGAGGACGAGCACATCACCTTCGATGCGAAGACCGAGGACAACGTCACCATCGAGCTCGACGTCTCGGTGCAGTACCACGTCGATTACCAGACCCCCGATGGCTCGGGCATCTACCGCTCCCTCTATACGCTGACCGACCCCGTTGTCCAAATGGGCGATTACTTCGCCGATGCCCTGCGCTCCCAGATCCCGAGCCGCAAGCTCGACGAGGTCTTCACCGAGAAGGATGCCATCGCCACGGCCATCGACGATATCGTCTCGGCCAAGATGCAAGCCTACGGCTACATCATCGTGACCACGCTCATCACCTCGATCAAACTGCCCGTGGATGTCCAACAGTCCATGAACCGCATCATCGCCTCTAAGAACGACCTCGAGTCCGCCAAGAACGAGGCCGAAGCCGAGCGCCAGAAGACGGTCATCGCGGCCGCCGCCAAGGCCGAGGCCATGGAGAAGGAGGGCGAGGGCATCGCCAACCAGCGCATCGCCATCGCCCGCGGCATCCGCGAGTCCATCGATACCATCCAGGGCGCCGAGCTCGATTCCGAGGAGGCGAACCACCTCTTCGAGTACACGCAGTGGATCGGCATGATGGAGGAGTTCGCCAAGAAGGGCAGCTCAACCGTGGTGCTTCCGGGGGAATTCTCGAGCCAGGATACGGTGCTGCGCGACATGCTCGTTACCGGTCGGGAGCCGGAGGGCGGCGCACCCACGCAGTAGGCACGATACGGGCAGCCCATAGCCCGTGGTTGGGAGACCTCCCGGCTACCGGCCGGAGGCTTGCCCGCCTTAAAGATGGCGGCGCTCCCCGAGCTTCTCGGCCTCCTCGTCGAAGCCCTCCTCGCCGGGATGCACGAGCTTGTCGGTGCCCGTCTTGGGATCGTAGTGGTGCAGCAGTACCGGCTCGAAGAGGCGCAGGTGGACGGAGAAGACCACCGACATGCCCAGGAGCACGAGGAAGATGCCGATGCGCGGTATGGTCTGGACCTGCGTCATGATGAGCGATCCCACGCACAAAAGGACCGTCCAACCGTAGATCACGAGCACGGTCTGGCGTTGGTTGAAACCTTCCGCCATGAGCCTGTGGTGGATATGGCCCTTATCGGCCTGCCCCACGCTCACGTGCGCACGCGCACGCCGCACGATAGCCGAGAAGGTGTCGATGATGGGTACCGCCGCGATGACGAGCGGAACGATGAGGGTCGTGAGGCCCGCCACGCGCGTGACCGAGAGGATCGAGATGGCACCCAAGGTGAAGCCCAGGGTGAGCGAGCCGCAATCGCCCATGAAGATCGAGGCCGGATTGAAGTTGTAACGCAGGAAACCCAGCGTGGAACCCGCGACGGCGATGGAGAGGAGCGCTGCGTCGGTACGCCCCGCCCAGAGCGACAGCACGAACATGGTCAGGCTGGCGATGAAGGAGATGCCGGCAGCCAATCCGTCGAGGCCGTCGATCAGGTTGATGATGTTCATGTAGGCGACGAGGTAGATGACCGTGATGGGGTAGGCGAGCCAGCCCAGCTGGAGATAGCCCGGAGCGAAGGGGTTATCGATGACGCCGATGACGAGACCCGAGCACACCGCGATGATCGCTGCGGCGAGCTGGCCCGCGAGCTTCTTCTTGGGCGAGAGGGAATGGATGTCGTCGATGACGCCCGTGGCGAATACGGTGGCGAAGGCGAGGAAGAGCAAGGGGTACTTGAGGTGCAGATGGGGGGATGACTCGAGGATCTGCGGCCACCATGAGAGGAACCCGCCGATGATCTGGATGATGTATACGATGGCGATCCCGGTGAAGATGGCGATGCCGCCCATACGCGGCGTGGGCGTGCGATTGATGCGGCGCTCGTTGGGATAGTCGACGGCATCGACGGATCTGGCGATGCGCTTGGCGTACGGCGTCATGAAGTAGGAGCCGGCGAGCGCGGCGAGGAAGAGGCAGGCGAATGTGATCCCACTGTTCAAAAAGACTCCAAGGTATAGCGAGGTCCTTGCATGCGCATTTCCCCCATAGTAACCGATGCGGGCGAAAGGATGCCCGAATCGACCGTATACCCGAGAAGAGATGGTCAAATCGTGGAGCGGAGTCTATAGTTGAAGCGTCGCGCTCCTGCGGAACAAACTGGGTGAACCGACAAGTTATCGCAGGGGAGTCTGAACGGCCGCGCACAGTACAGGCATCCTCCTCTGGTGTGGAAGCTGGAACCGGCGGTCGGGACGCCCACCTTAGGAAGGTGGGTTCATAGAGCTTCCGCAGGAGGCGACGGTATGCTGCCATGTATGTACAGGATCGACGATGATGATTGACTTTTTCCCGCATGATTGCGAAAATTCCTATTGCTCGATAAAGCATCCGGGGATGTAGCTCAGTTGGGAGAGCGCGGCGTTCGCAACGCCGAGGCCGAGGGTTCGAACCCCTTCATCTCCACCAGACCTTCAGGGCACCTCTCATGCGAGGGGTGCTTTTTTCCAAGGATTGCCATGGGATCCGGATTCTCTGCGTATACGTGCTGCTCCCTCTGCCCGCGCGCCTGCGGCGCGGACCGCGCCGCAGGGGAGTGCGGCGCATGCGGGTGCGACGATACGCTCCGCATCGCCCGCGCGGCGCTCCATTATTGGGAGGAGCCCCCCGTCTCGGGAACTGCCGGCTCTGGGGCCATCTTCTTCTCGGGTTGCCCGCTCACGTGCGTGTACTGCCAAAACCACGAGATCTCCCGCGGCCTTTCCGGAGAACCCGTTACCGTGCAGCGCCTCGCCCGCATCATGCTCGAGCTTGAAGGGCAGGGCGCGTTGAACATCAACCTCGTGACGCCCACGCACTTCGCACCGCATGTCATCGCGGCTGCCAAGCTGGCGCGCGGGCGCGGCCTCGCCATCCCCCTCGTCTGCAATACGTCGGGATACGAGACGCGCCATGCGGTGGAGATGCTCTCCGAGGTCGTCGATGTGTGGCTGACCGATTACAAATACGTCGACCCCGATCTCGGTATGCGCCTCTCCCATGTGGCCGATTACGATGCGGTGGCATCCTCCGCCCTCGCGAGGATGGTCTCCATCGTCGAGAGCCGTGGCGGACGCACCCTCGGCAGCGACGGACGCTTGCTCCAGGGCATCATCGTGCGCCATCTGGTCCTGCCCGCCCATGTCGCCGATTCATGCGCCGTGCTCGACCGTGTGTGGGAGATATGCGGGAACGCCGTCGACATCTCCGTCATGAACCAGTACACGCCCAACGCGCTGTGCGCCGATCGCGGCGGCGATCTTGCGCGCTGCGTTTCCCCCGAGGAGTACGAGCTCGTACTTGACCACGCCGATGCCCTCGGCTTCGATCGCATGTGGTGGCAAGAGTCGGGAACGGTGTCCGAGAGCTTCGTACCCCCGTTCGATAATTCGGGGGTTCTGGGTCCAGAGCTCCGATAGGGGCTGCTGTTTGGTATATCCTTGGAAGGGTGTCCGACGTGTATGAAGGAGGGGATATGCCCGATACCACGCTTGGCCTCACGGATGATGAGCGCGCCGAGCTCGAGGCGCTTCGCGCTGAGAAGGCCGAACGCGAGCAGCTCCGGGCATCTGCCGCCGAGCGCGCCGAGTTCGAGGCGCTCAAAGCTGAGGCCGCGCGCACCCGAGCCGATATCGAGAGGGATCGCACGGCGGCGGAAGCGCGCGAGCGCGGGCGCAGGATCATGGAACCGGATAAGGACGATCTTTCCATGTCCATCGGTCAGAAAGTCGTCATCCTCGCCGTCATCGGCATCGCGCTTGCGTTCGTCCTCATGACCGTGCTCGGCGGCTAGCGTCATCCCCGTCGTGGTCAACGCTTAAGAGATAAGAGGAAGCAATGTCATTGACCGATCAGACCAAACCGACCGACGTCTCCTTGAATACCGACCTCTATGAGCTCACCATGGCCCAGGGCTTCTGGGAGTCGGGGATGGTCGACGCGCAGGCGAACTTCAACGCCTTCTTCCGCGAGAACCCCTTCGGCGGCGGGTTCGCGATCGCCTGCGGCATCGGCCAGATCCCCGAGCTCGTGGACAAGTTCCGCTTCGATGACGAGGATATCGCCTATCTTGCATCCCTGAAGGCCCCCGGCGGGGGAGACATGTTCAAAAAGGGCTTCCTCGAGTATCTCAGGGATTTCCGCATGCGCGTGGACGTCTGGGCCATCCCCGAGGGGGAGATCGCCTTCCCGCGCGAACCGATGATCCGCGTCCAGGGCCCTGTGATCGACTGCCAGCTTCTCGAGACCGCGCTCCTGAACCTCGTCAACTTCCAGACGCTCGTGGCCACCAAGGCGGCCCGCGTGGTCCGCGCGGCCGAGGGGCGGCCGGTCTCCGACTTCGGCCTGCGCCGCGCACAAGGCCCCGATGGCGGCCTCGCGGTGGCCCGTGCCTCCTATATCGCCGGCTGCTCCTCCACCTCCAATGTCCTTGCAGGCAAGCTCTACGGCATTCCCGTGTTCGGCACCCATGCCCATTCCTGGGTCATGGCATTCCCCACGGAGCTCGACGCCTTCCGCGCCTTCGCCAAGTCGAGCCCCAAGAATTGCTGCCTTCTGCTCGATACCTACGATGTGTACCAGGGAATCCAGAACGCCATCATCGTGGCAAAGGAGATGGAGGCGGAAGGCGAGCGCCTCTCCGCCATCCGCATCGACTCGGGCGATCTCACCAAACTCTCCAAGGCGACGCGCGAGGCCTTCGACGAGGCCGGCCTTCCCTACATCAAGATCTCCGTCTCGAACGATCTCGACGAGTACCTCGTGCAATCGCTGCTCGCCCAGGGTGCGCCCATCGATTCCTTCGGCGTCGGCACCAAGCTTGCGACCTGCGATCCCCAGCCCTCGCTCGGCGGCGTCTACAAGCTCTCGGCTATCCGCTCCTCTTCCGATGAGGCGTGGGATCCCGTCATGAAGCTTTCCGAGCAGGGCTACAAGCGCACCATCCCCGGCATCCAGCACATCAGGCGTTTCTACGATGCCAACGATTGCCCCACGGGCGATATGATCATCGACGACTCCCTGGCCGAGGGTGAGGGCGCTGTCGTCCAGGATATCCTCGATGCCTACTCCACCTATGCGCTTTCCGGTACCCCCCGCGAGCTCATGGAGCACATCGTACACGATGGTGCCGGCGCTTCGGAACCTCCCACCATCCTCGAATCGCGCGATAGGTGCCGCAACGCCCTCATGCATCTCGATCCCACCATCACCCGTTTCCTCAATCCGCAGACCTATCCCGTGGGTCTTGAGCTCGGCCTTGCCAAATACCGCGGCAGGCTCGCCCAGGAGGAGCGTTCGGGTTCCGGGAGGGATTAGGGCATGCAGGAGCAGATAGACGCATGTATCCGCGCGGCGCTCGCCGCCGCGCAGGAAGCCGGGGAGCTTGCTGCCTTCGAGCTTGCAGATACGGGCATCGAGCGTCCGGCTGATCCCGCGAACGGCGATTTTTCCTCGACGGCGGCCCTGCGCTCGGCAAAGCTCGCCCATGCGGCTCCGCGTGCCATCGCCGAAGCCATCGTAGCCCGTATCCCCGCGATGGCGGCGATCGAACGCGTGGAGGTCGCCGGTCCCGGTTTCATCAACTTCTACCTCTCGACGGCATCCGCAAACGACGTCTTCAACCAGATCCGCCGCCAAGGTGCCGATTTCGGCCGCTCCGAGCTCGGCGGCCATCAGAAGATCCAGGTCGAATTCGTCTCGGCCAATCCCGTGGGACCCCTGCACATCGGCCATGGCCGTTGGGCGGCGCTGGGCGATTCGCTTTGCAACGTGCTGGCGCATG
Source organism: Coriobacteriales bacterium OH1046 (assembly GCA_004010535.1). Lineage (GTDB taxonomy): Bacteria > Actinomycetota > Coriobacteriia > Coriobacteriales > Atopobiaceae > RUG721. The sequence goes on from RQYE01000003.1 coordinate 242,824, forward strand.
CCGGCTACGACGTGCAGCGCGAGTACTATATCAACGACCATGGCTCCCAGATGGATGTCTTCGGCTCCTCGATCGCCGTGCGCTACCTGCAGATCGCCGACTTCGTTGCTGCCGGTAAGGATGCCGACGAGGCGCATGCCGCCCTCATTGCGGATCGCGATGCCTTCATCGAGGACGAGGAAGATGAGCGTCCCGAGGCCCACCCGCTCATGGATGCCTTCAACGAAGCGCTCGGCGGCAACGCCTATGGCGGCGATTACATCATCGAGCTCGCCAAGCGCTTCTGGGACATCGATGGGGATGCACTGGTCGGCGCCACGGCGGACGAGCGCATGGCCAGCTTCCGCGAGCGCGGCCACCTCATGATGCTCGACTCCATCCGCAGGACCTGCCATGAGGCCCGCTGCGATTTCGACATATGGTTCTCCGAGCGGTCGCTCTATACCCCCGACGAGGACGGCACGGATGCCGTGCACCGTGCATTCGACCGTCTCGACGAGATGGGCCACCTCTACGCCACCGACGACGGCGCCCTCTGGTTCCGTTCCACGGATTTCGGCGATGATAAGGATCGCGTGCTCGTGAAGAGCAACGGCGAATACACCTATTTCGCGTCCGATGTCGCCTATCATTGGAACAAGTTCCAACGCGTCGAGCATGTCATCGACATCTGGGGTGCCGATCATCACGGCTATATCAAACGCGTCGATTCCGCGTGCGAGGCGCTCGGCTATCCCGGCCGGTTCGAGGTCCTGCTCGGCCAGCTCGTGAACCTGCTGCGCAACGGCGAGGCGGTGCGCATGTCCAAGCGCAAGGGCACGATGGTCACCTTCGCCGAGCTGCTCGACGAGGTCGGCGCAGACGCCACCCGCTACACGCTCGTCTCCAAGTCCTCCCACCAGATGATCGATTTCGATATCGACGTCGTGAAGCGCCAGGACAACTCCAACCCGGTTTACTACGTCCAGTACGCCCATGCGCGCATCTGCTCGATCCTGCGCCGCGCTGCCGGCATGACTTTCGAGGAGGCCCAGGTCCTGGGCATGGATGCCGTGGCCGATGCGGCGATGGGGGATGCCCCCGACGTCTCGCTGCTTGCCGACGAGACCGAGAATGCCCTTGCCCGCAAGCTTTCCGAGTTCGGCACGCTCATCGAGGCCTGCGCCCGCGATCGCGCGCCGTTCCGCCTCACGCACTACGCCGAGGAGCTCGCAGCCCACTTCCACTCGTTCTACACGGTCTGCCAGGTCCTGCCCGGTAAAGGACGGCCTGTGGATGGGGATCTCTCGAAGGCCCGGCTCCTCGTATGCGATGCCACGCGCCGCGTGCTCGCGCTCACGCTTCGCTTGATCGGGGTCTCCGCTCCGGAGCGCATGTGATCGGAGCGCATGCGGCAGATCGCGCGCGGCTATTTTCGAGCGCATGGAAGCATGCGGGCCGGGTTTCGGCCGCCGCTCACCGATAGGCACGGGAGGGAACGGCCCGGCAGCGGGGAAGGACGCCCCGCCGCCTGCCCATGTCCGATTTCCCGTTACCGCAGCCTAGGATTGCCTGCCGGTCCGCGCGGCCCTATACTCTCGGATAGCCCTGTGAATCGGATCGGCCTGCGCGGAGGCGTGCGGGCCCATCCCACACGCTCATCCTGCCCGGGGCGCGAAGAAGGGTATGCCGTGGATGTAGGCGAATACATCTCCGCTCGCAGGGCGTATAACATCGTGCGCCAACGTACCCCTCCCAAGCAGCGCCTCACCTTCGAGGAGTTCTCCGTCCTCGTCCTCCTCGGATCGTCATCCCATCCGCTCTCCATCTCGGCCATCGCAAACTGGCAGCACGCGCTGCGCCCCACGATGACTCATCGGGTCGAGCATCTTGCCGCTCTCGGCCTCATCGACCGTCGCCAAGACCCATCCGACCGCCGCAATGTGGCGTGCTCCATCACCGAGGCGGGTAGCGGGGGATTGGGAAGGCTCTGCGCCGAGATCCGCCAGGTACTCGTCCGGGGCAAGGTGCTCGCACGCGTCGATATCGAGCGTATCAAGCAGTATGTGCTCGCCATGGGGCAGCACTACATGCGGGCTTCCGATCTCATCCTCGTGGACCTCGCGCTCAACAAGCGCGCGGGCGCCCCCATAGCCCTTCTGGTGGGATCCCTCGGCTTCCCCCAGCCGACGGTGTCCATGTCGGTGCGGGCCCTCGAGGACGGCGGTTTCGTCGAGCGCGCCGTTTCGGATGCGAAATCCGTTAAAACGCGCCTTACCGATAGGGGCCGTCTGCGCGCCGAGGAGCTTATCGTGCGCATCGAACGCCTTGTCGTGAGGAGAAAGCCGCGCAGATCCCTGAGGGGATCTCCTGCAGAACGGGACTGAATCGTCCGAAAAATGATGTAGGCCTTCCACACTGCTTGCATTTCGATGAGCTTGTGGTATCCTCTTCATGGTTCGAAGCCTGTGCTGACAACCTTCCCGTCTTGACATCTCCCTGCTCTGCCCTAACGAAGCCATGCTCATAACCTATGACGGGAATCCCGTATCATCCATAGAATCTGGTCGAGATCACCGCACCATGGCATCCAGATAACAAGAAAGGCTTCTCCATGGCCGAAGAATCCAATGAGGCAATCAAGGTTCCCGAGGTTGCATCGTCACCTGTCATCCCGTCGAACGATCTCCAGGACGGCGCTGCGCCCGACATGGCCAAGCCCAAGGCCCGCAAACCGCGCACGACGAGGCGCCGTGCCAAGAAGGCCGAGGAGCCCGCGCCCGCAGACGCGCTCGATACCGTCGATTCCGATGAGGGCGCCATCGCGGGGCATGGGGAAGCGGCCGTTCCAACCGTCGAGGCCTCCCAAGAAGAGGCCGCCGCTGAAAAGCCCAAATCACGGGGCCGGTCCAAGCGCACGCGGCCCCTCTCCTCCGTCGAGGAGATGACGCGCATGACGCAGGCCGCAACGCTCGCTTCCTCCGAAGTCACCCCCTTCCCGGCATCCACGCTCTCCGAAGCCGACGCGAACGGGGCCGAAGCATCTGCAGCCGAGGGAGCTGCTCCCGAGCAGACCTCCGGCTCGCGCCGTAGGCGCCATATCCAGGATGGCAAGGCCGCGAATGCTTCCCGCAACCAAAACGATAGGCAGAACCGTCGTGGAAGGCGCAACGCCGAGCCCACGCTCACACGCGAGGAGCTTGCCGGACTCAAGGTCGGAGAGCTGCGCGCCAAGGCGGGGGAGCTCGGCATCGAGTATACCGGCATGAAGAAGAACGACCTCATCGAGGCCATCTTCGAGAGCGCTGCGCGCGCCGAGGGGTTCAAGACGGTCAAGGGCCTCCTCGAGATCTCCAACGAAGGCTATGGGTTGCTGCGCACCGGCAACTATATGGAAGGCGACGACGATGCCTTCGTGCATCAATCCCTCATCAAGCAGGCGGGGCTGCGTCCGGGCGACAGCATCATCGGAACGGTCGCGCCCGCGCGATCCGGAAACAAGTATCCGCCGCTCGCATCCGTCACCTCCATCAACGGCCGCGATCCCGAGGAGGTCCGCAACCGCCCCCGCTTCCGCGATCTCACGCCCATATTCCCCGACGAGCGCCTTACCATGGAGCACGGCAAGGATTCCATCACGGGCCGTGCCATCGATCTCGTCGCGCCCATCGGCAAGGGGCAGCGCGGCCTGATCGTCTCCCCGCCCAAAGCGGGCAAGACCACGGTCCTGAAACGCATATGCCAGTCCATCGCGGTCAACAATCCCGAGGTCCATCTCATCTGCCTGCTCGTGGACGAACGCCCCGAGGAAGTCACGGATATGGAGCGCTCCATCAAGGGCGATGTCGTCGCATCCACCTTCGACATGCCCGCCGAGAACCATACCAAGGTTGCGGAGATGGTCATCGAGCATGCGAAGCGCCTGGTCGAGCTCGGCGATGATGTGGTCGTCGTCCTCGATTCCATCACGCGCCTTGCCCGCGCCTATAATCTGGCGCAGCCCGCAAGCGGACGCATCCTTTCGGGCGGCGTCGATTCCGCAGCCCTCTATCCGCCCAAGAAGTTCCTTGGCGCCGCCCGCAACATCGAGCATGGCGGATCGCTCACCATCATCGCATCCGCCCTCGTCGATACCGGCTCCAAGATGGACGAGGTCATCTTCGAGGAGTTCAAGGGCACGGGCAACATGGAGCTCAAGCTCGACCGCGATCTTGCAGACCGCCGCATCTTCCCGGCCATCGATCCGATATCGTCCGGCACGCGCAACGAGGACCTGCTCATCGATGCCGAGCTGCAGCCCTTCATCTGGGGCGTGCGCCGTATCCTCGCCAACATGAACAATACCGAGCGCGCGGCGACGTCGTTGGTGAGGAGCCTCGAGGCGACCAAATCGAACGAGGAATTCCTCATCAGGTCGGCAAAAAAGGCGCAATCGAGCGAGTTCGCCGTCTAAAACGCGCGTTCAAGCTGGTTTTGCAACCGAATATCTGCAGTTTTTCTTGCGCTGGATGCGAATTCCTGTACTATGGAACATGTCCGGCGCGAGCTGGATATGCGTTGCGGTACACAGACTTCAAACAATGCACACCGCACGATTGCGATCACCTTGCCTTAAGACCGCGCAATCCCTGTGCTTGCTTGTCGTCGCAGATGTGGCGTCCTTCGCCACGGATGGGGAGCGGACGATGAAACGAACGGATTCTAATCCAGTGCTGATCGCCGGATTGGGCGGCGCCTCCCTTGCTGTTGCTCCGAAGCTTGCCTACGGGCTATCTTTCCAAGGCGCTGCAGACCGGTTCTTCGGATCGCCCCTCGCTCCCTTCATGGTGGGCATCTTGGGCGGAGCCGCCGTTGCCGGCGGCATCTACAGCATCGTCGCGAGGCTGGGCGACGCCTCCGACCGCGCCGGAACAGCTGAGGAGCCGTCCGGACGGCATAGCGCCCACGCGATCCATGCCGGTGCAGCCCCCGTTGCAGCCTCCCTCTATAAACCCCGCCATATGAGCCCGGCAGATTTCGAGAAATCCGGTGTGATCCGCGTGCGGTCCGCACGGGGCTATACCGATGCGCGGCAGGAGGAGGCATCCGTCAAAGGGGGCGGGAAGCACCTCAAGCCCACCATCATGGAGCGTTTGGGAATAGACATGATGGACGGCGTCCCCGTTATCGAGCGTGCCGATGGATCCGTGGGCGACGTGGGCACCAGCTGGTGGACTCGCGGCGTGGGCGGGAAGGCTATCATCTCGGATTCTGATTTCTTCGGCGAGAAACCCGTCGATGCGTTTCTCCGCGATAAGAACGCGCGCGCGCCTCAGATAATCACCCATCGCGTTGCCCAGATCGACGAGGGCCTGTATCCCGAGAAACGCACCGCCGACGATCTTGATAAATCGGATATGTGGTCGAGCGCCCTCCAGGCCCTCGACGAGAAGATCGGCGTCGCTCCCGAGAAGGTCGGCTTCGCGGCATCGCCCGCGTTCCTCGACGTCATCGGCGGCGGCGATACGATCGACGAGCCCGATGGCCTTGCAGGGAAGACAGACTTCATCCTCTTCAAGATCCCTGCGGGCCATCCCGAGGTGACCGATACCGAGAGCTATATCAACCACCTGATCTCCGATGAGTTCTCGCGGAGCCCATCTCCGTCCATCCGCATGAGCTCGCGTCGTTTCATGCGCGTTATCGAGGGGGGCACCCACGGCATGAGGGCAACGGGCCGCACGGGACGGCAGAAGAACGCGTACGTGGGCAAGCATTTCGCACCCTTGGCGGCTCAGGCCTGAGCGGGGCTTTTGATACGCCCCTCCTTTTGGATGACGTTCAGCCGGGTCCGGTTGGTTTATGGCAAGCGGAAGCGCGCCTCGAGGCGATATCCTAGGATGCCGTTCGCACGTACGCCGTTCGGGGCCTTCGGGGTAGGGGGAAAGCATCACCATAAGCTCCCCTGCTCGGGAGGCGGCCTGCTCGGGCTGTCTGGAGCAGCATCCCGAGCCATGGCTGCGGATGCCCTTTCCGGGCAAGGCTCATCGCCTTCCCGTTCATACCCGCCATCATCCTGCAGCCGGCTAGGTCTCGGTTTGTTTCAGGAAGAGAAACGATGGGCTAATCCGCGCATCCGGGCGACCGGGGCTGGATACAGTACGCTAGACGGCTTGAAATGCGAGCCGAGGTTCTCCGCCTGCGAGACTGACGAGAGGAGTTAGCATGAACCGCATGAACCACATGTCCCGTCGCACTTTCCTGAGGATGGGCAGCCTTATTGGAGCTTCAACGCTGCTGAGCGCATGCAACGGCTCCTCCAACGATGCCTCCCAAGCCGATGAGGGCACCGCCGAAACCGGTGCGGCGTCTTTCAAGATCGGCCACATCGGTCCGCTTACCGGCGGGGCGGCCATTTACGGCACCGCTACCAACAACGGTGCCCAGATCGCCATCGACGAGATCAATGCCGAGGGCGGCGCCATCCAGTTCGCCTTCAACTCCCAAGACGATGAGCATGATGCCGAGAAATCCGTCAATGCTTACAACAATCTGAAGGACTGGGGCATGCAGGTCCTGGTCGGGACCACGACCACCACGCCCTGCGTGGCCGTCTCCGCCGAGACCAATGCCGACCGCATCTTCCAGCTCACCCCCTCGGCCTCCTCCGTCAACGTCCTCGGCGGCGAGGAGATCGGCGCATCCGGCCCCCGCAAGGACAACGTCTTCCAGATGTGCTTCACCGATCCCAACCAAGGCACCGCTTCCGCGCAGTACATCTCCGAGCAGAAGCTCGGCACCAAGATCGCCATCATCTATAACAATGCCGATGCCTATTCGACCGGCATCTACAACACCTTCATGGAGAAGGCGGCGGAGCTGAACCTCGACGTCGTTGCCGAGACCACCTTCACCGACGACACCGCGACCGACTTCTCCGTCCAAGTCTCCGCAGCCAAGGATTCCGGAGCCGACTTGCTCTTCCTCCCCATCTACTACCAGCCGGCATCACTCATCCTCGCCGAGGCCAGCAAGCAGGCCTATGCCCCTCTGTTCTTCGGCGTCGACGGCATGGACGGCATCCTGACCATGGAGGGCTTCGACGCGAGTCTTGCCGAGGGCGTCATCCTGCTCACCCCGTTCGTGGCCAATGCCGATGATCCCAAGACCCAGGGCTTCGTCTCCAAGTACCAGGATCTCTACGGCGACGTGCCCAACCAGTTCGCCGCCGATGCCTACGATTGCATCTATGCCATCAAAGCCGCTCTCGAGGCCGCCGGCTCCACGCCCGATCAGAGCGCCGAGGAGATCTGCGAGGCGCTCATCGCCGCCATCACCACCATCACCTTCGACGGCATCACCGGCACGGGTGTGACCTGGGCATCGACCGGTGAGGTCTCCAAGAGTCCGAAGGGCATGGTAATCAAGGAGGGAGCCTACGTCGCGATGTAGGTCCGCCCCGACGTAGACCCCTGCAGATACTGGCGGAGACACCGCGCGCGGTGCCTCCGCTTTCTTGTTAGAATGGGTATTCCGTGTGCACAGCGCACGTTTCACGGCACGTATCGTATAAGGAAGGAGGGCGTGGATGGGATTCCTCTCGAATGTCGTGAACGGGATCAGCCTCGGCAGCGTCTACGCCATCATCGCCCTTGGGTACACCATGGTCTACGGCATCGCCAAGATGCTGAACTTCGCCCATGGCGATGTCATCATGGTCGGTGGGTATTTGAGCTTCATCTCGATGGTCTATCTGGGGCTCCACCCGGTGTTCGCCGTCCTGATCGCGATCTGCGGCTGCACGGTGCTCGGCATCCTCATCGAACGTCTTGCCTATAAGCCGTTGCGCGAGGCCTCGTCGCTCGACGTTCTCATCACCGCCATCGGCGTGAGCTACCTGCTCCAGAACCTCGCCCTGCTCATCTGGAAGAGCGATCCCAAAGTCTATCCGAGCGTCATCCAGGCCGAGCCGCTGCGCTTCTTCGAGGGCCAGCTCATCATCTCGCCCGTCTCCCTCGTGACGGTTCTCGTCAACATCCTCATCATGGTGGGGCTCACCCTGTTCACCACGAGGACGAGGATGGGGAAGGCCATGCGCGCCTGTTCCGAGGACAAGGGAGCTGCCCAGCTCATGGGCATCGACGTCGATAAGACCATCTCGCTCACCTTCGCCATCGGATCCGGCCTTGCCGCCATCGCGGGCGTGCTGCTCTGCTCGGCTTATCCCACGCTCATGCCCACCACAGGCTCCATGCCCGGCATCAAGGCCTTCACCGCCGCCGTCGTGGGCGGCATCGGATCGATTCCGGGGGCGCTTCTCGGAGGCCTGCTCCTCGGTGTGGCGGAGATTTTCGCCAAGGCCTATATCTCCACCCAGTTCTCCGATGCCATCGTCTTCGCCGTGCTCATCATCGTGCTGCTCGTGCGGCCTTCCGGCCTTCTCGGCAAGCCCGTGAACGTGAAGGTGTAGGCGATGGCTATGATCGAGCGTATCAAGAAGATGGGCAGGGCTTCCAAGTCCGACCTCATCACCTATGCCTTGGTTGCCGCGGCGTTCATCATCGTTCAGCTCCTGCTGATGAACGGGGTCATCACGAGTTCGCTCAGAGGGCAGCTCGTCCCCATCTGCGTTTATATCGTCATGGCCATGTCGCTCAACCTCGTCGTGGGCATCTCGGGCGAGCTCTCGCTCGGCCATGCGGGTTTCATGAGCATCGGCGCCTTCGCGGGCGTTGTCGCCGCATCGGCGCTGACGGGCTTTATCGGGGCCCCCATCCCGCGCCTCCTGGCCTCCATGCTCATCGGCGGTATCCTCGCCGGCGCTGCGGGCTTTCTGATCGGCATCCCGGTCATGCGCCTGCAGGGCGACTATTTGGCTATCGTCACGCTCGCGTTCGGGGAGATCATCAAGAATATCTTGAACAACCTCTATGTGGGTATCGATGGCGCGGGCATCCACATCTCGTTCACGAGCGTGGGCGCGCTCGCCATGGACGGTGGCAAGGTCATCATCAACGGCCCGCAGGGGGCTGTGGATATCGAGAAGCTCTCCACCTTCGCCATCGGTTTCGCCCTTGTGGTGTTCGCGCTGGCCGTCATCCTGAATCTCGTCCGATCCCGCTCGGGCCGCGCCATCATGGCCGTGCGCGATAACCGCATCGCCGCCGAATCGGTGGGCATCAACACCACCAAGTACCGTATGATGGCCTTCGTGGTCTCCGCGTTCCTCGCGGGTATGGCCGGAGCGCTCTACGCTATGAACTACTCGTCCATCGTGCCCAAGAAGTTCGACTTCAACACCTCGATCCTCGTCCTCGTCTTCGTCGTGCTGGGGGGCATGGGCAATATCCGCGGCTCCATCATCTCCGCCACGGTGCTCACCATCCTGCCCGAAGCGCTTCGGCCCATCGCAGACTACCGCATGCTGCTCTATGCGATCGTCCTCATCGCCGTGATGCTCGTCTCCAACAGCACGCATCTCAGGATGCTCATCGATTCCCTCAAAGCCCGTTTGCGAAGGGATCCGGATGATGATGGGCCTGCAGGAGAAGCTCCGGAGGGAGGCGAGAACGTTGGCTGACAAGAAGGAGGCCAAGGCCACTCCCGAGAGCAAGGCTGCCCGTGCTGCGGAGGGGAGGGGCACCTACAAGGCGCAGCAAGCCGCTGCCACCGGCACATCCGAGAAGAAGCGCCGCGTCGGCACCAAGATGGTCCCGCTGCCGAGCGACTACATCGTTCCCGAGCGTGACGCCTATCTCACGCCTGCGCTCGAGTGCCGCCATCTCGGCATCGATTTCGGCGGCCTCCATGCGGTCGAGAACTTCAATCTCACCGTGGGCAAGACCGAGATCGCCGGGCTCATAGGCCCGAACGGTGCCGGCAAGACGACGGTCTTCAACCTGCTCACCAAGGTCTACCAGCCCACGCGCGGCACCATCCTGCTCGACGGCATGGATACCGCCCACATGTCCACCGACAAGGTCTGCCAGCTGGGCATCGCCCGCACCTTCCAGAACATCCGCCTCTTCCCGTCGCTCACCGTCGAGGAGAACGTCATGATCGGCCTGCATAACCAGGTCAGATGCGGTATGTGGTCGGGCATATTCAGAGCGCCGCGCTACTGGCTTGCCGAGCGGGAGTTCCACAGGAAGTCGCTCGAGCTGCTCGACGTGTTCGGCATGGCCGATCAAGCCGATGCCGTTGCCGGCTCGCTGCCCTACGGCGCGCAACGCCGTCTGGAGATCGTCCGCGCGCTGGCCACCGACCCCAAAGTGCTCCTGCTCGACGAGCCTGCGGCAGGCATGAACCCATCGGAGACCTCCGACCTCATGGACAATATCATCAAGATCCGCGATCAATTCCAGATCGCCGTGCTTTTGATCGAGCACGACATGGATCTTGTCATGGGCATCTGCGAGGGTATCGTCGTGCTCAACTTCGGCAAGGTCATCGCCAAGGGCACGCCCGATCAGGTCCAGGCCAACCCCCAGGTCATCGAGGCGTATCTGGGCGTGCAAGATGAGGAGGCGTGAGGGGTATGGCGATGCTTGCGGTCAGCGACCTCCATGTCCACTACGGTTCCATCCATGCGGTCAAGGGCGTATCGTTTGAGGTCGACGAGGGCGAGATCGTCACCCTCATCGGTGCCAACGGCGCCGGCAAGTCCACCACGCTGAACACGGTTGCGGGGCTTTTGAAGCCCAGCTCCGGCTCTGTCGAGTTCGAAGGCGAGGGCATCGTGGGCGTTCCCGCCCACAAGATGGTCAGCCGCGGTATCGCGCTCTGCCCCGAGGGAAGGCGCGTCTTCACCGAGATGACGGTGCGCGAGAACCTCGAGATGGGCGCCTTCTCCCGTTTCGACGATGAGGCGCGGGAGTCGCGCAGGAGGATCTACGAGCACTTCCCGCGCTTGAAGGAGCGCAAGCTCCAGAGTGCGGGGACGCTCTCGGGCGGCGAGCAGCAGATGCTCGCCATGGGCCGCGCGCTGATGAGCAGGCCGCGCCTGCTCATGCTCGATGAGCCGTCCATGGGTCTCGCGCCCATCCTCGTGCAGGAGATCTTCGACATCATCAAGGTGCTCCGCGAGACGGGGGCCACGATCCTGCTCGTCGAGCAGAATGCCCGGATGGCCCTCTCGATCGCCGATCGTGCCTACGTCCTCGAGACGGGCAGGATCGTCAAGGAGGGGTCCGGCGCGGACCTCCTGAAGGACGACGACGTCCGCAAGGCCTATCTCGGCGGGTAGACCGAAGGCCCCCACGGAAACGCAGCGTCTAGGATGATCTGCGGGCCCTGCAGGCGGCGCCTGCCGATCCGTCGGCCTTTTAGGGTCTGGCGGGGAAGCTCCTACCCGCTCGTCCTGACGGTGCGCCCGAGCTCGTCCTCGAATGCGGCGAGCAGCTCCTCGTAGGTTTCGTAGGCGGGGAGATCGGGATTGCCGGCCTTGATGGTATCGGTCGTGCGGAAGAGGAAGCCCGCCTTGCTCGCGCGGATCATGGCGATGTCGTTGTAGGAATCTCCTGCCGCGATGGTCTCGAAGCCGATGGCATGGAGTCCGCGCACGGTGGCAAGCTTGGAATTGGCGCAGCGCATATGGACCCCCGCGAGCATGCCGTCGCCGTCTATATCGAGCGCATTGCAGAAGATGGTCGGCCAGCCGAGTTTGCGCATGAGCGGTTGGGCGAACTCCTCGAACGTATCGGAGATGATGATGACCTGGGATTTCTCCCGCAGCCTATCGAGGAATTCCCGGGAACCGGGCAGGGGCTCCATGGTGGAGATGACCTCTTGGATGTCCGTGAGGCTCAGGCCGTGTTCTCCCAGGATGTCCATGCGCCAAGCCATGAGCTTGCCGTAGTCGGGTTCGTCGCGGGTGGTGCGCGTGAGGGCGGGTATCCCCGAAGCCTCGGCGAGCGCGATCCAGATTTCGGGGACGAGCACGCCCTCAAGGTCCAAGCAGCAGATGTTCATCGCGTTACCTCAACAATCGTTCCTCGCGTGTCGACGGGCAGGAGTTGGAGCCAGAGATCCGGCATGAGCCCATGTACGGCCTCGGCGACGGCCTCGGCGCGGTCGCGCCCCTCGCAGATCGCGAGCATGGCCGATCCCGATCCTGAGATGGTGAAGGCTGCGGCGCCGTTATCCAAGGAACAGGTCTTGAGTATTCCGTAATCGGGGATGAGCTTCGACCGATATGGTTCGTGTATGAGATCGTGGCATGCGATCCCAAGCAAAGAGGCGTTCCCCGTCCCGAGCGCGTCGATGAGCGTCGCGTAGCGTCCCATCTGGATGACGATGGTTTCGAGAGGATAGGTTCTGGGCAAGGTCCTCCGCGCCTCGGCTGTGCGCACCCCGTAGGAGGGGGCCATGGCAACGTACTGGAAGACGGAGGAGATCGCATGGGGTATGGCGAGGGTCTTCTCGTCGGTGACGCAGGAGCTCACGAGCCCCCCGAGCAGGGCGGGGGCGACATTGTCGGGATGCCCCTCGATCTCGATGGCCTCGGCGAGCGTGCCGGCGCGGTCGAAGCCGTCGCCGATGAGAGCCTGTGCGGCGATGATGCCGGCGATCACGCAGGCAGAGCTCGAGCCGAGCCCGCCCGTGATCGGGATGGGGGAATCGATGACGATATGGAGCGGCAAAGGATCGCGCCCGAGCTTGGAGCAGCTCTCGCAGTAGCTCGCCCACACGAGGTTATCAGAACCTGCCAGATGCTCATCGCAGCCCTCGATGCGGAGCTCGTCTGCAAGCTCGAAGGCGAAGACCGCCCTCAAATCGAGCGCGATGCCCAGGCAATCGAATCCCACCCCGAGATTCGCCGAGGTCGCGGGCACGCTCACGCGGATGGCGGTGCGCATGGGACCGCCCATCATGCAAACGTCCTTGCCGCGATGGAGCAGACGAAATCGGCCATCCCGTTGATATCGCATACGTCGTTGCGGAGGCGCTTCTGGAAGCGCAACGTCGAGAGCGAGGCGGGGGCGGCGGTTCCCGTGACGGTTTCGAGCTCGTCCATGGCTTCGAAACCGCTCATGCCCTCGGTATCATGCCCGAGCGCAGCCAGGCAATCGGCGGGGAACTTGTAGGGGCTTGCGGTGGAGAGCAGGATACGGGGACGTCCTTCGGCAGGGATGCCGTCCATCACATGCTTGCCCACGGCGGTATGCGGATCGATCAGGATACCGCTCTGCTCGAAGGTGCGGCGGATAGCCTCGGCGCTCTCGGCGTTGGTGGCGTATCCGCAGCCGAGGATGGCCTGGATGCGGGAGAGGAGCTCGCCATCCACGGTGTAGGAGCCCTTGTCGGCAAGCTGGTCCATGAGCGATGCCACGTATGCGCAATCACCGCCCGAGAGGTGGTAGAGCAGACGCTCGAGGTTGGATGAGACGAGGATGTCCATCGAGGGCGAGATGGTCTTCCTGAACTCCCTCATACGGTTGTAGGTGCCGGTGGCGATGAAATCGGTGAGGACGTTGTTGTCGTTGGAGGCGACGATGAGCTTGCCCACGGGAAGCCCCATGAGCTTGGCATAGTAGCCTGCGAGCACATCGCCGAAATTCCCCGTGGGGACGCAGAAGTCGACGGCATCTCCCAGCGTCAGCGTGCCGAGGCGGACGAGCTGGGCGTAAGCATCGAAGTAGTAGCTTATCTGGGGGACGAGGCGGCCTATGTTGATCGAGTTCGCGCTCGAGAGCGAGATGCCCCGGGCGGCGAGGCGTCCGACGAGGCCGGCATCGCAGAAGATCTGCTTCACGCCTGCCTGCGCATCGTCGAAGGTGCCGCGCACGGCGCAGACCCCCACGTTGCCACCGCTTTGGCAGACCATCTGCAGCTCTTGGATATCCGAGACCTTCCGATAGGGATAGAACACGCAGATGCCGATGTTATCGACATCTGCGAAGCCGGCGAGCGCGGCTTTGCCCGTGTCTCCGGACGTGGCGGTGAGCACGAGGATCCTATCGTCGCTGCGCGCGCGCGAACAGTTCATGAGATGGGGGAGTATTTGAAGCGCGATGTCCTTGAAGGCGCAGGTGGGTCCATGGAACAGCTCGAGCAAGTAATCGGAGGAGAGCCGCCTCACGGGGACGATGCGCCCATCATCGAAACCACTGCCGTATGCGTGGGAGACGCAGCCCTCGAGCTCCTCGGGGAGGAAGTCCTCGAAGAGCGCGGAGAGCACCTCCAAAGCGGTTTCCTGGAAGGTCCGGCCGCAGATCCTTGCGAGGCCGACGGCCTTCTCGGAAAGGTCGTCGCGCACGTAGAGACCGCCATCGGGTGCGATACCCGTGCGTATTGCGAACTTTCCTGTTACAGATCGCTCACATGATCGCGTGCTGTGATACAAAGTTCCCACGGTGCTTATCACATCCTCGTGGAGCGCTTTTCGTTGACGTGAGTATCATAGCCTCCCAACGATGCGAACCTCGATGTTGATACAGACATGAAAGATTGGATGGGCATGGATATCGCCATTTTGGGATATGGGGTCGTCGGCAAGGGCGTCGACACGATCATCTCCGCGCAGCTGGACTCCTGCGCTGTGACGCGCATCCTCGAGTTGCCGGATCGTCTGTCCGACGAGCGTATGACCGCCTCGTTCGACGAGATCATCGACGATCCGTCCATCGAGGCGGTCGTCGAGTGCATGGGCGGTGTCGAACCCGCCCATAGCCTCATCGTCCGCGCGCTTTCGGCCGGCAAACACGTCATCACGTCCAACAAGGCGGTCGTCGCCGCGTATTTCGGCGAGTTCGTCGCACTTGCTGACGAGCATGGCGTGGGTTTCTTCATCGAGGCCTCGACGGGCGGCGGCATCCCCTGGATCGCCTCCATCGAGAAGGCTCGCCGCATCGATGCCATCTCGTCGTTCTCGGGCATCATGAACGGGACGTCCAACTTCATCATCGATGCCATGCTCAGAGACGGCTCCGATTTCGGCGAAGCGCTCTCCCGGGCCCAGGAGCTGGGCTATGCGGAGCGGGATCCCTCCGCCGACCTCGACGGCATCGATGTCAAGAATAAGACCATCATCTCGGCATCGGTCGCCTTCGATGCGCAGTGCACCCATGATCTCCCCGTGAGCGGTATCCGCACCATCACCAAGGCGGATATGGAGGCGTTCGCCGCCCAAGGCTGCGCGGTGAAGCTCCTGGGGCGCGGTGTGTGCCGGGATGGCCGCTATGCGGCCTCCGTCGAACCGGTGGCCCTTCCCGTGGATTCCCTCGAGGCGCATGTGCCCGCCAACTTCAATCTGATCACGCTTGTGGGCGAGACCATCGGGGAGCTGAAATTCTACGGTCAGGGCGCGGGAATGCTGCCGACCGGCAATGCCATCGTCCAAGACCTGCTCGATTGCGCTGCAGGCATCCGTCCCGGCTATCATTTCGGCGCGAAGCTCGATTACGATCCTGCGCTTCTCATGGGCGATTACTGCTTCCGCTCGCACGTCGCCCCCCCCGATGCCGAGCCGAGCGGTGATGGGCGATGGCTCGTGCGCAACGTGAGCGCCGAGGCTGCGCGCGCCGCATTCGATCGTGTGCTATCCGAAGACCCGGGCGCCTTCATGGCTGCTCTCAGCTAGGAGGCTGTTGTGATCAAGATCTGCAAATTCGGAGGTTCGAGCGTCGCATCCGCCAGCCAGTTCAGGCGCGTCAAGGAGATCGTCGAGGCCGATCCCGAGCGTCGTTTCATCGTCGTGTCTGCAGTCGGCAAGCGCGATTCGTCAGATAACAAGATCACCGACCTTCTGCTCTTGGCAAACGCCCACGTGACCTACCATGTGGACTCCGCCCAGCTTCTCGATGCCATCAAGGCGCGTTTCGTCGAGATCGCCGATGATCTGGGGATCGCCTGGCCCGTTGCCGAGAAGTTCGATACCTTCGCCGCCGATATCTCCAAACACTCGCCCGAGTACGTCGTCTCACGCGGCGAGTGGTTCACGGCGCATATCCTAGCCGAATACCTTGGGCTGCCCTTCGTCGACGCAGCAGATGTGATGATCTTCCACCACAACGGCACCGTCGATCTCGAGCGTACCGCCGTGCGCCTCAAGGAGGCCGTGCAACGCAAGGGCGCGTTCGTGCTCCCGGGTTTCTACGGCGTTACCGTCGACGGCTCCATCAAGCTCTTCCAGCGCGGCGGCGGCGACATCACCGGTGCCATCCTCGCCCGCTGCCTCGACGCGGGGCTCTACGAGAACTGGACCGATGTCTCGGGCTTCCTCTCCGCCGACCCCCGCATCATCGAGAATCCCCGCTCGATTCGCCGCATCACCTTCGACGAGATGCGCGAGCTCTCCTATATGGGCGCCTCCGTCTTGCAGGAGGAGGCCATCTTCCCCGTGCGCGAGGCCAACATCCCCATCCAGATCAAGAACACGAACCGTCCCGACGATGTGGGCACCATCATACGCGAGACGGCGGATTCCGATGTTGACGAGCACCTTATCACCGGTATCGCGGGAAAGCGCGATTTCCTTGCGGTGCATATCCAGAAAGCGCATATGTCGAACGAGGTCGGCATCGTGCGCAGGACCCTCTCGATCTTCGAACGTTACGGCATCTCGATCGAGCATATCCCCACCGGCGTCGACTCGTTCGGCGTCGTTGTCAACGGTTCCGATGTCAAAGACAGCATCTACCAGATCATCTCGGATATCCGCAAGGAGATCGCGCCCGACAACGTCACCGTGGTCGATAAGCTGGCTCTGGTCACGGTGGTCGGACGCAATATGTCGAAACGATCTGGCACCTCGGGAAAGATCTTCGGCGCCCTCGGCGAGGCGGGCATCAACATCCGCCTCATCACGCAGAGCTCGCAGGAGATCTCGATCATCGTGGGCGTCGACAATGCCGATTTCGAACGTGCTATCGAGGTCATCTACGATCGTTTCGTTTCCAACGAGATGGTCTCCCATCTTTAGGAGGATCGGTATGGCAGGTAAGGTTGTTGCGGTTCTCGGTGCGACCGGTGTGGTCGGCCGTCAGATGCTCCAGTGCCTTGAGGAACGCGATTTCCCGGTGGATAGGCTCGTGCCGCTTGCGAGCGCCCGCTCGGTTGGCAGGGCCGTGCGTTTTCGCGGCGAGGAGATTCCCATCTGCGAGGCAGCGCCCGAGGCATTCGAAGGCGTCGATATCGTCCTGAGCGCCGTCGGCGACGGGCAGGCTCGGGAGCTCCTGCCGGAGGCCGTCAGAAGAGGCGCCGTCTGCATCGACAACAGCCACGCATTCCGCTTGGATGCCGACGTGCCGCTCATCATCCCCGAGATCAATGCGGATGACATCGCAACGCATTCGGGCATCATCTCCAATCCGAACTGCGCGACCATCATCGGCTTGGTGCCGCTTTGGCCGCTCCATCAAGCTGCCGGGCTCATCCGCGTCATCGCATCGACATATCAGGCGGCCTCCGGTGCCGGCAAGCCCGGCCTCGATGAGCTCGTGCGCGAGATCCGCTGCATGGCTTCCGGCGAGCCCATTGCGCAGACCGGTCCTTTCGCATACCAGCTTGCCGGCAACCTCATCCCCCAGATAGGCGGTTTCGGTGACAATGCCTACACCTCCGAGGAGATGAAATTCCAGAACGAGGGGCGCAAGATCTGCCATCTGCCCAAGCTCCGCGTCAACTGCACCTGCGTGCGCGTGCCGGTCATGCGCTCGCACTCCGAATCCATCACCGCCGAGTTCGAGCGCCCGATCGCAGCGGATGAGGCCCGCGAGATCCTCTCTGCGGCAGCCGGCGTCGAGGTCGTCGATGATCCCGCGCGGCTCGCATATCCCATGCCGCTCGCTACGAGCGATCAGGATCTCATCTACATAGGCCGTATCCGCGAGGATATCTCTGCGGCAGATGGCGTGCATAGCCTGAGCTTCTGGTGCTGCGGCGACCAGATCAGGAAGGGTGCCGCCACCAACGCCGTCCAGATTGCGGAGCGTCTGCTGTAGAGGCGATTCCAATTCACGGGAAAGCCCGTGGTACCGATTCGCCGCTGTCCAACGTTTTTTGGTCCCGAATAGCATCCATCCATGGATAGAGTCCGATTGGCGGCTGTTCGGCGAGAAGAATCCTTGGATAGAGCTCGATCGGTACCGCAGGCCTTTGCGATGCGAACAGAGTTCCCAGCCCCTGTTCACCCGAGGGAAAGAGCCCCGTCGCCGGGGCTCTCCGCATATCCTGGTGCTCCCTGAGGGATTCCCGCGTCTCCGCATGCGCGGATCCGCACGGCCTCGCATGCGCTCGGCCCGCGAGGCTCCACCGGAGCCTCGCGCCCTTGCGGGTTCGAATCCCCCGGGGGCCCTCTCCGAGGGAAAGAGCCCCGTCGCCGGGGCTCTCCGCGTATTCTGGTGCTCCCTGAGGGATTCGAACCCCCGACCCTCGGATTAGAAGTCCGATGCTCTATCCAGCTGAGCTAAGAGAGCCTGTGCTCTGCCATTCTATAGCAATTCTCGCGCGAGCAGAAGTCCGAGGCAGGTCTTCGCATCGCGCAGCTTTCCCGTGCGGACGGCCGCGATCGCCTCGTCGAGGCCAACCCAGACTGATGTACTCGCCCTCATCCGGATGCCCGTCCTTGAGGGAGAGGCCCTTTGCAAGGAAGATCTCCGTATGCTCATTGGTGAAGCCGGGCGATCCTTCGGCGACCCCGAGGGGGACGAGCTCTTCTGCCGCAAGACCCGTCTCCTCCGATAGCTCGCGCGCGGCGCAGGCTGCGCCTGTCTCGTCGCCGTCGATCTTGCCCGCCGGGATCTCGAGCGTCATGCGTCCCAGGGCAACACGGTACTGGCGGACCAGGCACACCCTCCCATCTATAACGGCGACGACGCCGGCGCCGCCGCGATGGTTGACGATCTCGCGGTATCCATGGCTTCCGTCGAAAAGCTCCACCTCGAGCGTATCGACGGAGAAGATCCTGCCCTGCCACTGGTGCGTGCGTTTGACGATGCGCTCGTACAGACGCCTGTCGCGCTCGGCACTGCAGCCGACGTTCTGCTCGATATTCGGCATAGCCCACTTCCTTTTGGGGAATACTCTCCAAAGATACCACGGGAAGGGAGCGGCAGTGGCAAAACTCGAGCATGCATTCACCGGCTATGGGATCGTCGAGCTCGCCGACCTCATCACCGAGGGTATCACGTCGCGGAGCATGACCGCCTCGCTCGAGGACTCGTCGAGTTTCAGCAGCGGGGATGTGAGCTGCATCGTCCTGGTCTTCGAGCGCTACAGCGTCATCGGCTCCAATCGCCTGAGCCTCACCGTCACGCTCTTCTCGGAGCCCGGATGCGTCCGGGTATCGGGTATCTCATCAGGAGGCAGCGAGGGTGTCGTGTGGAAGATCAACACCTTGGGGGAGGAGGCTTTCCTCGATGTCCTCTCCGATGTGCTATCGTCGATCTCGTAACGGCACGGTATCGGAAGGCACCCGATGAGGACGCTCTTATACCGCGTGGGGCAGGAGCCCGTCGATTGCGAGGCGGAGATCGCCGACTTCGGCTCCATCATCGATGCTCCGGAGATCGCGTGGATGACCGTGCATCTTCTCAAGATAGGCATCGTTTACGATGCCTGCGGCAAGGCTGGCGGAAAACCGGTCTGCCAGGTTCTCGGAACGACGCCCATCTATGGCGACTTCCTCGTCACTTGCATCGATTGGGATGATGACGGCATCACCGAGGCAACGCCCATAACCGACGGCTTCGCCGCGATGGTCAAGCATATGGTCTTCGATAAGGGATATGGCCGGGGAGCATGGGAAGGCAGGGGGAAGCATGGCGACGATTGACGAGGTCAAGCAGTTTCTTGACGAATGCGGCTTCTATATTCTGGCCACCGAGATGGAGGGGCAACCCTATGCGCGCCCCTTCGGCGCCCACACCATCTTCGAGGACAGGCTCTACTTCCAGACGGGCAGGGTCAAGGAGGTGGCCACGCAGCTCGCGAAGAATCCCAAGGTCGAGATCTGCGCCTCCAAACCCACGGCATGGCTCAGGCTCCGGGGACGGCTCGTGGAGGATCCGCGCATCGAGGCCCAGAGGGCGCTTTTGGACGCCAATCCCGGGCTCAAAGCCCTGTATGCGCCGGGCGATGGCAATACCTGCGTTTTCTATCTGGATGGGGCGACGGCGGGCTTCTTCTCGTTCGCAGATGATCCGAGAATCGAGAGCTTCTAGGTTTTTCGCTTGACCGTCGTCTAAGATACGCTATCATTAACGAGCTGTTCGAAGCGATGGTGCACATGGTGGGTGTAGCTCAGTTGGCAGAGCGACGGACTGTGGCTCCGTAGGTCCAGGGTTCGAGCCCCTGTACCCACCCCAAAAACTGCATACGGACCGGTAGCTCAGCTGGTAGAGCAGGGGACTCTTAATCCCAAGGTCCAGGGTTCGAACCCCTGCCGGTCCACCACGATCTCTCCGCCAGGCCTTCGGGTCTGGTTTTTTCGTATCACGCCCCCTCCCCGATCCCGTGCCCATCCAAGTGGGATCCCAGCGCGCCCTGCTAGTGCGGAGGCGTCGGCACGGACCCTCGGCCGAGATCCGCGTCGATGCGCTGAAAGCCGGCCACCATGGATCGATCGCCGGCACCTCCGCGCAGCTTGTCGATCGGCTGGATCCCCCTGTCGCCGCCACCTCCTATGGGGCCGGAAACCCCTACGGCCTTCCCGACGAGGAGGTGCTTGCCGCACATGCACCTGCGGAGTCCCACGGAACCAGTGCGGATGGCGCGATGACGATGACCTTGGATGGAACCGCCCTGAAGGTCGCGGCCGAACCGGGGAGCCGTTCCGAGGGCGGGGCACCCCCATAGGGGGATCAGCGCCCCTCTTCGGGGCTTAGCCTGATGATCGCGCGGGCTTTTCGGAATCCATCGAGGAGATGCGCCGCCGCCTCTATCGCACTGACTGACTATTTTCATCCAGTCGCGAGTATTCAGACCGTGCGGGAAGGCGAGATGCGGCATACTATGCACTATGCATGACGCTCTAGAAAGGAGCTCGCATTGATTTACACCGTTACGCTGAACCCCGCGCTTGATTACGTAATGACCCCGCTTTCGCTCGATATGGGATTCACCAACCGCTCGTCGAGCGAGGAGATCTACTGCGGCGGGAACGGCATCAACGTATCGACGCTCCTGAACGAGCTCGATATCGTCAACGTTGCCATGGGTATCGTCGGAGGCTTTACCGGCGACTACCTTATCCAGACGCTTCAAGACAAGGGTATCGCCTGCAACTTCGTCCGCCTCGAGAAGGGTTTCACCCGCATCAACGTCAAGTTCTCGGGTGCCATCATGGCCATGGTCAACGGCATGGGCCCCAAGATTCCCGAGAAGAAGGTCGACGAGCTGCTCGACCGCATGGATGTGGTCAGGAAGGGCGACACCCTCGTCCTCACGGGCTCCATCCCCAACTCGCTTCCCGAGGATATGTACACCCAGATCATGAAGCGCCTCTCCGGGC
Source organism: Coriobacteriales bacterium OH1046 (assembly GCA_004010535.1). Classification (GTDB taxonomy): domain Bacteria; phylum Actinomycetota; class Coriobacteriia; order Coriobacteriales; family Atopobiaceae; genus RUG721. Next base: position 264,233 of record RQYE01000003.1, read on the forward strand.
GCGGTATCGAGTACGTGGTCGATGCCCCCGGCCAGCTCCTCATGGAGGCGCTCAAGGCGCGGCCCTTCCTCATCAAACCCAACAACCATGAGGTCGGGCGGATCTACCATGCGTCCCCCGAGACGCCCGAGGAGTGCATGCCCTATGCGCACAAGCTCCAAGAAGAGGGTGCCCGCAACGTCATCATCTCCTGCGGCGGATACGGCTCGCTCCTCCTCGATGAAGAGGGGGGCGAGCACATCGTGCCGTCGGTCAAGGTCCGCTTGGCCAACACCACCGGTTCGGGCGATTCGATGGTCGCCGGTTTCATCGGCAAGATCCGCGAGGGCTCGACCTATGGGGATGCCCTCCGTTTCGCCTCGGCGTGCGGTACCGCTACCGCGGCGACCAAGGGCATCGCAAAACGTGCGACCATCGACCGCGTATACGAGGCCCTGTGCGAGATGATGGACAAAAGCCCAAAAAAGGGTCCCAGGCAGGGAAATAAGTGAGCGTAACGGCAGGGGTCTAAAGGAGGAACAATGTACAAGGGCATCAACGCTTCTGATGGCGTAGGTATCGGTGTGGCGCGCGTCGCCGTCGAGCCTGATCTCTCATTCACCCCTCACGTACCCAAGGATCTTGCGGTCGAGAAGGAACGCTATACAGCTGCGGTTGCGAAGTTCGTCAAGCAGACCAATGCCCAGATCGAGCGCATGACCGCCACGATGGGTGCCGAGACTGCCGCCATCATGCAGGCGCACAACGATTTCGCCGAGGACGAGGGCATCAGAGAGATGGTCCTCGATTCCATCGAGAGCGGCATGTGCGCCGAGCAGGCCGTTTCCGATGCCTACGGCACGTACTACACCATGTTCTCCCAGATGGATGATGAGCTGTTCCGCGAGCGTGCCGCCGACGTGGCCGACGTCAAGACCGGCCTCCTCGCCGATCTTCTGGGCAAAGAGGTCATCAACCTCTCCGATCTGCCCGAGCGTTCGATCGTCGTCGTTCACGAGCTTACCCCGTCCATGACCGCCGATATGGATCGCGCGCATATCGTTGCGATCATCACCGAGACGGGCGGTCGCACCTCGCACTCCGCCATCATCGCGCGAGCGCTCGAGATTCCCGCCGTCCTCTCGGTTCCCGATATCTGCACCGAGGTCAAGACGGGCGATCTGCTCGTCGTCGACGGTTCCAAGGGCGTCGTCATCCCCGATCCCTCAGATGCCGATATCGAGCACTACCGCGTCAAGGCCAAGCAGCTGCTCGAATGGAAGGCCAAGCTCCAGGAATACCGGGGGAAGAAAACGGTCACCGCAGACGGCAAGAAGCTCCTGCTCGTGGCCAACATCGGCAACCCCGATGGCGCCAACACGGCTCTCGAGAACGATGCCGAGGGCATCGGTCTGTTCCGCTCGGAGTTCCTCTTCATGGATGCCAAAGCATATCCTCCCGAGGACGAGCAGTTTGCCGCTTACCAGAAGGTCGCCCTGCGCATGAAGGATAAACCCGTCATCATCCGCACGCTCGATGTGGGAGGCGACAAGGAGATTCCCTATCTGGGCCTTGTCAAGGAAGAGAATCCTTTCATGGGCTACCGTGCGGTGCGCTATTGCCTCGCCAATCCAGGGCAGTTCAAGATCCAGCTCACGGCCCTGCTGCGCGCCTCTGCATTCGGCGACATCAAGATCATGATCCCGATGATCACCAACGTCGACGAGCTGCGCCAAGCGAAGGCGCTGGTCGAGGAGTGCAAGGCCGATCTCGACGCTCGCGGCATCGCCTATAACAAGGATATCGAGGTGGGCGTCATGGTGGAGACGCCGGCCGCCGCATTCATCGCCGATGACTTGGCCGAGGAAGCTGCATTCTTCTCCATCGGCACCAACGACCTCACCGGCTACACCATGTGCGCCGATCGCGGCAACGATAAGGTCGCCTATCTGTACGAGACCTATCAGCCTGCCGTCCTGCGTGCGCTCAAGGCCATCATCGAGGCCGGCGCGAGGAAGGGGATCATGGTCGGCATGTGCGGCGAGGCTGCAGCCGATCCGCTGCTCACCCCGCTGTTCATCTCCTGGGGTCTCGAGGAGTATTCGGTGTCCTCGCCGTCCATCCTCGCCACGCGCCGCCAAATCGCCCACTGGACCAAGGCGGAGGCCGATGAGCTCGCTGCGAAGGTCATGAAGCTCAAGACCGTGACCGAGGTCAAGTCCGTGCTCCAGGCTGCTGTCAAGTAGCCCATCCCAGTCAGGCGAATCGCATCGGAGGCGGGGCACCCAAACGGTGGCCCGCCTGTTATCTGTAGATGTCGAGCTCGGCGCGAAGGAGGTCGACGGCGAAGCGTCTCCCCAGGATCTCCTCGCCATCGGCTTGGCACGGGATGCCGCCCTCGTCGTACTCGATCTCGATATGCGCGGCCCGCGCGAAGGCAAGCGCCGACGAACCGGTATGCTTGCCGAAGCGTGCCAAGGCGAACAAAAGCAGCATGTGGGGAGTAGTGGGAAGCTTGACGTTGTAGCATATGTCCAGCAATCCGTCCGTGGGGCTTGCGTGGGGGCATATCCTGAATCCGCCGCCATAGGTGGGGCCGTTCTGGATGGCGAAAATGAGTGAGCGGATGTGCCGCTCGGGTCCGCCATCGAACGAGAATGTGCAGGCATAGCCCTTGGAGTGGGACATCATGTATTTGATGCCGGAAGTCACGTAGAGCTGTTCTCCCATCTCGTCGGTGCCTCGGGTGCGCTTGTCTGTGGTATCGAGGGCGATGGCCGCGTCCAAGCCGAAGGAGAGCGTCTCCAGGAAATAGGTGCCGTTGACGCGGCCCACATCGATGGCGCTCTTCTCGGAGTCTGCGAGCCGGGCGAGGGCAGCCTCGACATTATTGAAGGGAATGCCCAAGGTACGTGCGAAATCGTTTCCCGAGCCGAAGGGGATGATCGCCAGGGCGGGCCGCCCATCGCGTCCGATCTGCATAAGGCCGTTGGCGACCTCATGGATGATGCCATCGCCCCCGAGCACTATCACGGTGTCATAGCCCGCCGATTTCCGTGCGGCCTGCTCGCCATCTCCCCGAGCCGCAGTGAGGTGATACTCGTAGCAGGTGCTGAAAGGGGAGCGCGATGCGAAGAAACGATGCAGGCGTTCGGCCGCTGCGGCACCGCGGCCTCCATGGGCAGCCGGATTGGCGATGGCGAGCGTGCGTCCTAAGTTGGGCTTGGGCATGGCGTGACCTTCCGGCGGATTGTGCTGTTACCGTCATTCTATGCGACTGACTCGGGATTTACCCTGATGTTTGGCCGAAAACGAGGACATCCCCGACCTCGAGCACCGTGCTGCCGTTGGGAATGATGGTGCGCTCTCCGCGTTGGACCATCATGACGAGGCCGCCCTCGAGGTCATCGAGCTCGGCAATCGTGCGCCCAGCATATGCGCCGCCCTTCTCGACCGTCGTCTCCGAGAGGCTCACCCCGTCGGTGCTTGCCGGTGTGATCGCACCCAGCACGAGCCTGTCGCCGGCTTCGATAACGGTTCCCCCGTTCGGAACGAAACGTCCGCTGTCGCGTCCGACGAGGACGATGAGGGCTCGTGGGGGCAGGTCGAGCTGGGATATCGAGCGGCCGACCCATCCGTGCCCTTCCGGTACGGGACACTCTATGAGACGCACCGGAATCCGCTCGGTGTAATCGGTGAAGGTGCGCATGACGTCGGCGTCGTCGCTCACCATGCCGAGCACCTGTGCCATCGGTGCGAGCAGCGATCCTTGGACGAGCATCGAGACGAGCACGACGATGAAGGTGAGGTCGACGATCCAGCTCCCCGCGCTGGGATCCTGCCCGAGCGCCTGCACGGCGAACACGATGGACGCTGCGCCGCGCAAGCCCGCCAAGGAGACGAGCGCCATCTGGCGCACGCTCGACCCAAGGGGGGCGAGCAGCGCGAAGACGGCGGCGGGTCGCGCTACGAGCGTGAGGAAGAGCAGCGTTGCGAGTGCCGGAACGATGGTGGCGGGCAGTCCGGAGGGGGTTGCGACAAGGCCGAGGAGGAAGAAGATGAGCATCTGCGCGAGGGAGAGCACGCCATCGAAGAAATGCACGATACGCGGCTTGTCCTTGAACGAGGAGTTGCCGAGCACGATGCCGGCCACGTAGGCTGCGAGGTATCCGTTGCCGCCGAGCGCAAGCGGAAGCGCGTAGGCGAGGACGGCGACCCCGAGCACGAACACCATGTCGATACCCTCCGGTTCGAGAGGGTGGGTCCTCAGCACCCACGCTGCGATGAGTGCCACGATGGCGCCGAGAGCAAGGCCGAGCCCCATCTGCAGTGCAAGCGCGGCGATCGTCTCGCCCGCGCTCATGGGGTCTGCGAGCTGGGATACGAAGACCGTCGTGAGCATGAAGGCCATGGGGTCGTTGCTCCCGCTCTCGACCTCGAGCAGGGATGCAGTGCCCTCGGTGAGGTTGAGCCTGCGCGAACGGAGGATCGAGAAGACCGAGGCCGCATCGGTCGAGCCGAGGATAGACCCCACAAGCAGCCCTTGCGTCAAGCTGAGGCCCAGCACGAAGTGGCAGAAAGCGCCCGTGAGACCTGCCGTCACCACCACACCGAGAGTTGAGAGGATGATCGAGCGCACGGCCGTGGGCCGCGCGTGGCGCCACGAGGTGTCAAAACCTCCGCAGAACATCACGAAGAGAAGGGCGACCGAGCAGATATCGCCTGCGAACGCGGGGTCATCGATGCGGATGCCGACGGGTCCTTCCGCCCCGAAGGCCATGCCCAGCAGGATGAAGGCGAGGAGCGCGGGTACGCCCACCCTTCTCGCCATCTTGTTGAGCAGCACGCAGGAGAGGATCACGGCGACGACGAGCAGCAGTTGGACGGCCACGAATCCTCCCTTACCGGAATCGGTTCGATCGCCACTATCGAAACCATGCTCGTCGAGGCGCGACCTTCGGACTTCATGGAGCGGGCGACGGGAATCGAACCCGCGTTATCAGCTTGGAAGGCTGAAGCGCTACCATTGCACCACGCCCGCGTGGTCGGGGTGACTGGATTCGAACCAGCGACCCTCTGCTCCCAAAGCAGATGCGCTACCAAACTGCGCCAC